>CP053680.1:0-1200000 GCA_019623805.1 Gammaproteobacteria bacterium (ex Lamellibrachia satsuma) | reverse complement strand
TTCGCGCATGATGACCTTCTCTTCATATTCCCCGCTCAACAACATCGGATGCAGTATTTCCTGTTTCATCAGGTCGCAGAATGGGCAGTGATCCTGAGAAACCATCAGGAGAATAGGGAGTTTACGCTGGATGGAGAGCCTGCCATCCTTTTGTAGATCTGTGGTGATGGGGATACGGATTCCCTCGGTGGAGAATGCCGGGTAAGAGAGCAGCAGAAAGAAGCCGACAAGGCAGCCGATTGTCAGGTTTCGCACGATATCTCCAAGCTGTCAGTGGGTCGAACACAGTATAAAGAAATCTGCTCAAATCGTCCCGTAGGATGCGCTTGTGGAGATTATCTGTCAGTGACGAAATGACTAAACCATACTCTTAGTATGGAAAAGGCGCCAACTCGACCGGTTTAGCGGTTTCGGGCGATGGCATCTGCCGGCAGCTCGATCTTCTGCATGGCTGTCCGGGAGTCTCTGAGTGCGCTGTCGAGTAGGTCTTCGTAGTCTTCCTTGCCGTTGAAGCCCACGATAGGGGCTGTCAGAGGGTTACCATTGGGATCGAGAATTACCACCGTGGGGGTGGCAAAGATCTTGTAGCGGCCGGTGAACTGGCGGCTGCGGATTCGGCTGCCGTCAAAATCGGTGATTTTGCCGCCACTGCCGGTGTTGTATTCCAGAATTGTGGCCTTATTAACGGCTTCTGGATTTGCAAGCATCGGTTTCAAAACCTGCTCTTTGAGTAACTCGCAGTAGCCACAACCATCGGCAGTGAATACCACCAAAATCGGACTATCGGCCAAAGCGGCCTGCTCGGATACGGCCTCCCAGTCAGTGGTGCTCTTGAGTTCTGTTGCGTTGGAGGCGGAAAAGACAAAAAGAAACAGAAAGGCTAAAAGTAATCGCAACTGCATGATCATCCTAGTTATCAAATCCATGACTTACATAATAAGAATATCATGAGTTTTTAATATATCAACTATTTCTCAGGTTTTTCCCCTCTAATTGTGAACAGGGTTCATATCACCGGCATCTTTCTCTTCAACCTGAATCGGTTGGAGATGAGTGAAACGGGGGGAGTTGTACGACAGGCCACTTCAGGTGTGGTGTATTGGGAAGTATGCTGTTTTTGGCGGCAGCCAGTATGTTACCGGCTTTCCTCAACGGGCTGATGTTGAGCGATAGCGCTGAAAACGGCCACGATAATTTTTTCCACCCAGATAGAGCGGCACGATTTCATCGATATCCTTGGGTTTGATGTCCAGGTCGGGAAAACCATTCTCACCGCAGGTACTATCCGTTTGCAGGGAGAGATAGTTGTCCTGAGAGAAAGGTTTACCTGGGAGGTGTTCCAAAAGGCGGGCTTGCAGTTGGGAGGTGCGATCTCCCAGACCGACGACTTGCCGCTTCAGATTAAGCATCTGTGCTGTATAGAGGACCAACTCCCGCAGAGTGAAACTGCGTGGTCCGCAGAGATTGATATGCTTGCCAAAGGTGTGACGATTTTTCAAAGCCCGATGGAATGCTTCAGCCACGTCGCCAACATAAACGGGTGCGAAGCGGGTTTCAGGGCAGGCGAGGGGGAACAAGCCGGGTGTGAAGCGCAGTAGCTGAGCAAAGCGATTGAAGAAGCTGTCTCCAGGGCCAAAGATGACCGAGGGGCGAAAACTGGTGACTTGCATAGAGGCGCTGCCGTGCGTGTGGGCGCGGTTTTCCCCCTCGCCTTTGGTGCGGAGGTATTGGCTGGTACCGTTTGCCTCGCTGGCGTTTAATGCGCTCATGTGCAACAGTCTGGGAACCCCTGCGTCACGGCAGGCATCGACAAGAGTATCCACCAGTTCAACATGAATTTTTCGGAAGCTGCCCGTGTGACGGCCTTCATTGAGTATGCCGATGAGATTGATCACCGCATCGCAACCCATAAACTGCCCTGCCAGTGCTGCCCGGTCAAAGATGTCGGCACTGGCGAGTTCGCAACCAGGGTGGATCTTGAGATGAGAGAAGCGTTCGGGATGGCGGGTAACTATCCTGCAGGCGGTACCCTCTTTGCTTAGCCGTCCCACCAGATGTTGTCCAACAAATCCGCTTCCACCGAGGATACAGACACGAACAACCATCATCACTTTCTCTCCAGCATTTTTATACTTGTAGTTGGTGAATAATGGACCCGAATCGATAGTGGTTCAACTATCCTGTTTAGCAGAGTGAAGCCAAGGCGCTGATGGAGAATCTAACCCTGACATTTGGACTCTTCCCGATACTGCTCTTCCTTCTTCTAGGTGGCGTTGTGGGTATCGTTGCCGGTCTTTTTGGTGTGGGAGGTGGCTTGGTGGTGGTGCCTGCACTGATTTGGGGATTGCCCCTGGTGGGGGTCGAGGCGAGTCTGGTGGTGCATATCGCCGTGGGAACTTCACTCACAACGATTGTTTTTACCTCACTTGCGGCCATTCGCGCCCACCAGAAACGTGGTGCTGTGCTCTGGGATTATGTCTTGCGATTGACCCCGGGCATCCTGGTGGGCAGTTGGCTTGGAGGGATTGCCGCCGGCGCTATGGATGCGATTATGTTGCAGCGGGTCTTTGGTACCTTTGCCGTCCTGGTGGCGCTGCGGATGTTTTTTCTCGGCAACAGCAGTTCGGCATACCGCCTGACACAGGCGTGGCTGATGACTCTGGCAGGCAGTGCTATCGGCTTGGTGTCGGCGATCGTCGGCATTGGTGGCGGCACAATGACCGTGCCGTTGCTGCATGCCGGTGGGGTGGAGATGCGCAAGGCTGTGGCAACATCAAGCGCCTGCGGTCTGCCGATTGCTCTCGCCGGCGCCGCCAGTTTTGCGATAACGGGCTGGGCTGTGGAAGGGCTGCCGGCAGGGAGTACCGGTTATCTCTATTGGCCGGTTGGCCTGATCATCGTAATGACCAGTGTGTTGACAGCACCATTTGGTGCGGCATTGGCGCATCGATTGCCGGCAGTGATTTTGAAACGGGTGTTTGCGATTTTTTTACTGTTGATGGGTATACGGTTACTGCTGGGGTAGCGACTGCCTCGATTGTATAGCGGAGGGACTGGGCAGCTGAATCGGCATTTTGCGAAAGAGCAGGAGCTGATCCTGATTGCCTTTCAGCGCCAGTCGCCCCTGGTTGTGGGCGAACTCATAGGCCAGGGTCTTGTTCGACTTGGGGTCGTGAATCAGGAGCTGATTCTGTCCGAGTCTGTACAGTCCGTCCTGGTAGTGATTGCGGTTGGCATAGATTCGGAAATGGCCGTAGGCAAGAATCAGAACCTTTCCACCCTGTCCTTTCCAGACGCCATCCAATGGAGACTGGGGCATATTGAGCAGCTGAGTGGGGGCAGTGGGTGTGGTTTGCTGGTAAGGCTGAACGTTGGACGCGGCAGGTGCAGCACCTCCAGTGATCTGGCTCCCCAGGTTCTGTATCTGTTCCTGCCCGGATTTGGCCAGAGCGGGGGCCTGCGACATCATGCCCTGCATCGGCTGTTGCGTAACAGATGGCATAGCTGGGGTAGCCATGCCCGGCATCATCTGCTGACCTGGGATCGCACTCCCCGGCATAGTGTAGAGAGACCAAGGTGCGGGAGTCATATTCTGCCAGCTGTTGAATGGCTGAAAGTTGTTGCCGGAGGACCAGTTTACCCCGTCATTCGGGTTGCTGCCCTGAGACTGATTGGCAATCTTTCCCATCGCATCCATCATCGACAGCATTGCTCGCGCCATGGTGTTTGATGTGCCGCTCCCACCCGCCATCACGAACGGGGAGCAGAGGATGAGTAATAATAACTGTTTGTTGAATCGAAACATCTTTAGTCTGTGGTTTAACATCAGGTTATCTCATTCTTGGACCGGGGGGGAGTGGCCGCTCCGCTCTTGTCAGGAAAGGCTAATGGTGGTTAGCTATGCGTAGAGCAGTCAATTGACTGCGGAACTGCTTTCTGTGATCCCAATACCGCAAATGGTAGCAGGGTTATCGGCAGATGATATGCCTGAATGGTTGAAAATAAGACGACAATAAATACCGAGACTCTAATTTGCTCGGGCGAGGGGAGAGAGTAGATTCAATGAACACGCAACAACGATCTGATGGAGAGCGTAGAACCGGCACCCAGGGAATGATCGATAAACTGCTCGATGAGCGTCAGGAGATGCTGGTGCTTTTTTGTCAGGTGGCCGGGCTCGAACCCTATTCACGGACGGAGTCATTGGAAAAGCTGCTGCAGACTTTTTGCCAGGTCCTGGTGGATTATACCGCCTTTGGTCATTTCGAAGTCTTCGGTCATATCAGTGACGGTTCTGAGAGACGTGGTCGTGTAATCAAGGTAGCTGAAGAGATCTATCCCGGTTTTGTCGAGGCCACAGAGGCGGCAGTGAACTTCAACGATAAATATGACCTTTCAGACCATGAATTGAAACTCGACAAGCTGTCAAAAGATCTCTCTTCTCTGGGAGAAGAGCTGGCGATTCGTGTCGAGCTTGAAGACCGACTGGTTGCAACCATGTTGGCGCGCTGAGCTTCCACCCCCCCCAAAAAAATGAGAACTTCCACCTAGTAATCAGGAATTCAGGTCGTATTTCTGCGGGGATTCCCTACTTGTTGCCAACTAGGATGGGGCGAAAATAGCAGATCAGTACCTGGAGTTGTCTGCCTGTCAGGGCACAATATTCAGAGCTATTCAACATTTGCGTAACATTTATATGGAATTGGTGTAACATCCGCGTAGTATCAAAAACAGCTTGGTGGGCATGGGTAAACGACTGAAAAAGCTGTTTCATTGGCAGCCTGGGCGTGCGGAGTTCCTGTCGCCTTTAAGGAAGCTTACGCGCCCGGTTTTGCCGCTGGAAAGATTTCAGATCGGCATAGATAATACCCACATCGACATCTTCCTGAGCCCGAAGATCAGCACCACGGCCAGTGAACTGGTCAGGCGTATAGTCAATGAGGATCTTGCCCGGAACAATTGGGGCGAGGTGGGACCGGAAGCCTCCAGCAAAGATTTTGATGCTTTCAGAGATACCTACAGCGGTTTGATGGAAGTGGTCGTAGAGCGTGTGCATGACCGTGCAGCGGCGACTGAAGTCATTCAACTGTTGCATATGTCGTTATTGAAACTCCTGCTGGAGTTGCCTGGCCAGGAGATTAAACGTCTGCGGCATCAACTGCAACAGGATTCCAGCAATTTCTCACCTCAGCTGGCAGGGCGATCACTGGAGTTGCATGAGCGGGCCGTGGCGCTCGCAAAGCTTGAGCCGGGGGTCACCTATCGGACCCTGCGGCGTCTATTCAAGGTGGTTCAGCGACAGGAATCGACCAGTTTGCGCAAGATGCGCAAGTCGGTACTCGGTGCTTCCTGGATGGTTCCCAAGCTGGCACTTTTCAACCCTTTATTGCACCTGCCAAGCCTGACCTCCGAAGAGTATTTCATGAACCACTATCCATTGCTCTGCATGGATAATGGTGAACAGAACTTTTTTGCTCTTACCAATCAGATTGTCTGTGATCTGTTTGAGGATTATCTTCCTGAGTGGGCTGTTGCGGCTGATGAGCTATCCGAGCGGAATATTCCCCAGGGGCTTCGGATTAAGGAGCGGGATACCGGAGAGGGGATCTCCGGCTTTCTTGAAGGCCAACGCCTGCTTGAACAGTCGCTGCAGGATGAAGAATTCATGGTGCCGCGGACTTCCTGGTTGGATGTCCCAGACAATATCGAACGCCTCATTCAACCTGTAGGCGGACACTGGCTTTTCGGGCCTATGAATAAATCGCCTCAGCCCAATGCGCCATGGCATGACAAAAACTGGCCGGAATTCCAGCAACGTCTTGCGAGCGAATTGTTTCGGCGGTGTCTCAGGGCTGATATTACGCGCCGGGCCGTTGCCTCCTACCGGGCGCCACGTCTCTATAGGCAGTTGGAAGGGCGCATACCTGTCAAGGAGGTCTACCAGTATCTGGCTGGTGTCATACCAAAACGAAAACTGGTGCGCCGGCTCAGTGCACTGCCACAGAGTGAGAGCAGCAATGATATGGTCAGGGCACTGGACATGGTATCCAACCATATTCGGCGCATGTCCACGGCCAAACAGCAGGAGTATGTGGTTCGCTATATTCGGGATTTCCTTGGTTTTCGACGCGACCTCAAGCTGGCCTATTTCGTGAACCGGGCAATGGCACGGCTGAAACTGCTCTCCTCTCCAGAAGATATTAAGCTTTCGAAAGATAACGGAAGTCTCTACGACTACCCGTTGCGTACCGAGATTGAGCCGGATGAACAGAAGATCCAGGCGCATGTGGTTATGAAGGCGGACCTACGCGGCTCCACTGAGATTACCAAACAGTTGTTGACCAAGCGACTCAACCCCGCCACTCATTTCAGCATGAATTTTTTCGGGCCGATTACCAAGCTGTTGAGTGATTTCGGCGCACAAAAGGTATTTGTTGAGGGGGATGCACTGATCCTGACCATTCTCGAATATGAAGGTGCATCTCCCCAGTGGATGAGTGTGGCAAATTCCTGCGGTATGGCCCGTAAGATCCTCTCCGTGATGGATACGCAGAACACACAGAATCGCATGCATAATTTGCCGGAACTCGAACTGGGATTGGGCATCGCCTTCAGTGATGATGCGCCTGCCTACCTTTACGATGAGCGTCGCAAGATTATGATTTCCCCGGCGATTAACCAGGCTGACCGGCTCTCTTCCTGCTCGGCTGAGTTGAAGCGCAATCTGCAGTGGGCGAGACATAAAGGACACCGGGTGGAAGTGATGACAGAACCTGGGCAGGATAGCGAAGCGGGCAGACTGTTACGCTATAATGTCAATGGTATCGAGCTTGATTCTCCAGCATTTTTCAAGCTTAAATCGGAGCTGGCGCTGCACAAAGTGCGGTTACGGGACCGTGAAGGAGATTCACACTACTATCATGTTGGTCGCTATCTGGATCGCCACGGCACGACACACTGGCTGGTGGTGCGTGAAGCGCCGGTGTTGCTCTGGCAAGGTGATGTTACGGTAGGTCCCGAGCCGCTTGGGCGCCACTTCTTTGAAGTCGTCACTGAACCCAAACTGGTTGCCCGGGTTAAATCCAAACTCAGTTCAAAGCATAAGGATTCACGTAACGGTCCGCAGACGGGTTCAGCCGGTTAGTTCAATTTGGATAAATCATCGTCTAGTTGAACGTTAGTGTCGAATTAATCCCTATTTTGGTAGCACTATGCAGATATCAGTCAATGGAAAAATACACAATGTGGATGCCGGAGAAGAGACTCCGCTTCTATGGGTGTTGAGGGACCATTTGGGTCTCACAGGGACAAAATATGGCTGTGGTATTGGGGCTTGTGGCTCCTGTACTGTCCTGTTGGAAGATGAACCGGTTCGCGCCTGTCTTACCCTGCTGGGTGAGGTGGAGAATAAAAAGATCACCACCATCGAAGGTATCTCTCCAGAGAGTAATCACCCTGTTCAACAGGCTTGGGAGGAGTTGCAGGTGCCTCAGTGCGGCTACTGTCAATCCGGCCAGATCATCAGCGCTGTGGCGTTGCTGAGTGAAACGGATGAGCCAACCGATGAAGATATTGATGAGATGATGTCGGGAATTCTGTGCCGCTGCGGCACTTATCCCAGGATTCGCGAGGCCATCAAACTTGCTGCAAGGAAAATATCCGAACAGAGGACCAATCAATGAGATCCTTTAGCCCGGACAGAAGAAAATTTTTGAAATTGAGTATGGCGGCTGCGGGTTCCAGCCTTATTCTGGGCGTCAGTTGGAGTTGCACACAAGACAAGCCGTCAAACACGGATAATCAATCTGATAACTTCAGCCCAAATGCCTGGTTGCGGCTTGATCCCGACGGCTCGATCACCGTTATCGTCGCAGAATCTGAAATGGGTCAGGGGCCTTATACCTTGATGCCCATGATGGTCGCTGAAGAGCTGGAAGTGGAGTGGGACCGGATCAAGGTCGAACACGCTTCACTGGATCCCGTATACGGCTATCAGATGACGGGAGGCAGCGGCAGTATACGTAAGGGCTGGTCCACACTTCGTGAAGCGGGTGCAGTGGCCAAGGCGTTGCTGCTGGGCGCGGGTGCGCTTGCGCTTTCTGTTCCGGTGACAGAGTGCACCGCAAGGCTTGGTAAGGTGGTTCACATCCCGTCAGGCAGGGAAGTCGCATACAATGAACTCACTGATATCGCTGCCAAGCTGCCAATCCCAGGAACTGCCCAGCTAAAAGAGCCGAACGAATTCACCATCATTGGGCAGCCTGTACCGCGTCTTGATGTTCCGGAAAAGATCAACGGCAAGGCCCGCTTTGGTATTGACACAAAATTACCTGGGATGCTTTATGCCACCATCACTCACTGCCCTGTATTTGGTGGAAAGCCAAAAAGCATCGATGCCTCGGAAGCCAAATCCATCAAGGGTGTCAAAGACGTCTTCCCGATAGATGAGGGGGTCGTGGTTGTGGCTTCAGACACCTGGACCGCGTTCAAGGCGAAGGAAGTCCTAAGCATCGACTGGGAGTGTGGGAACAAAACCAGGATTTCTTCAGAGTCGATCATCAATCAGCTGAAAGCACGGCCTATTGAGGAAGCTCAAACTGCTTTGGAGGAAGGTGACGTCGAAACCGTCTTGTCAGGCAGCAACGCAGCAGTCACTGCTGAATATATCCAACCCTTCCAGGCCCACGTACCCCTGGAACCGATGAACTGCACAGCACATTTCAAGAGTGATGGCAGACTGGAGGTCTGGGCGCCGACACAGTCCCCCAGTTCTGCTTATGATACCGCAAAAGCCATCGTTCAGAGCAAAATAGAGCGTGGTCTGAAGAAGGTGCAAAAGAAGCTGCTCGGCATCCATGATGATAGCATCAATGTGCATACTACTCTGCTCGGTGGAGGTTTCGGAAGGAGGCTCAAGCAGGACTATGTGTCGGAGGTCGTACAGGTCGCTCAAAGATACGAACAACCCGTTCAGTTGGTCTGGACCCGAGAGGAGGATGTGCAACATGACCACTATCACCCTTTGACCTTGCACAAAATGAGGGGGGCGATAGATGAGAATGGTATGCCCATCGCCTGGGAGCACATCATTCACGGACTGAAAGTCAATGCCAGTGGTGCAGCTACCCTCCTCTATGACATACCGAACACACGGGTTCTGGTTCAGGATATTGGAGCGATTGTTCCTTGGGGGCCATGGCGATCTGTCGCACCCCACTACAATATCTTTGCGGTAGAACATTTCTTTGATGAACTAGCCCGAGCCGGCAATAACGACCCGTTGGAACTGCGCCTCAAATTGCTGAGAGATCATCCCCGGTTGAGTAAGGTCCTGGAAATTGCAGCAGACAAAGCCAAATGGGAAGCGCGTCCCAACGGGGCAATCTCTTATGGTGCTGCAGTGCTCTCCGAATGGGGTAGCAATGTTGCGCAGATCGTAGAGCTCGCAGAAACCGACAATAAGTATTTCCAGGTTAAGAAGGTGACTTGTGTGATTGACTGCGGCATTGTGATCAACCCTGACATTGTCAAACAGCAGATGGAGGGTTCGATCATTTTTGGCCTGAGTGCAGCCACCAAGTCGAAAATCACCATCAACAATGGCCGGGTGGATCAAAGCAACTACCACAACTATCCTATACTGGGCATCCACGAAACCCCCGAGATTGAAGTGATTATCGTCAATAATGAGGAAGAACCAGGCGGTATCGGCGAGCCTGGGGTGCCACCTTTAGCTCCAGCTCTTGCTAATGCAGTTCTTTCCGCTACTGGGAAACCGATTAGGGAGCTTCCAATATAATTGGACTCGTCAGAAAATTCGTGGGCGGTCCTCGGGACGGGTAACACTATGGGGGCAGGAGATTTACATAGAATCCGGGATACGATCAGGCACCAGATACACTGAACGTGCGGGAGCTGCATATCGGGGAAAAACTTTAGTGATGGCGCTACTTTGCTCGAAGCAAACAAGCAAAACAGCCCTGAAAACACTCTATCAGGATCGCAGGCAGATCGAATTGGATCTGCGTAACATCAAGACCACCATGGGCATGGAGATATTGAGTTGTCGCACTCCGACTATGGCGAAAAAGGAGATCTGGATCTATCTGTTGGCCGACCTGTTACCCAGCCAGCTTAGTTTCAAGCATACCTTGCAGTCGTGGCTTTCCTGGAGGTGGGGTGATCCTGGAAATTACGGTGACGAAAAACTTGGCCGTTTGTTCATCATGATTGCACAACAGCAAGTTGGGAAGCGACCCGGATGCATTGAACCTAGGGGCACTCAAGAGACGAGCGAAATTCTTTCCTCTGCTCATTAAATCCAGTCATGCAGCAAGGGATTAAATCAGGATAAATGGACATCCCAAGAAGCTTAAGTAAGTGCCATTTCGCGCCGAGCAAAGCTCGTCGCATCTTGCGGGGTGAAAGTCCCCGCCGGGTAAGGGCTAGCCACCCACCCGTATTGAGTCTTGTGTCCGTGGCAGAGCCGAAGGAACGGTGAACAAGGCGGGCGAAGCGTAGACAGAGAATCCTGTAGGCCGCAAGGGTGGTCGTGCACCCTGAAGAGCTGGTACAGCTTCGAGATTTAGCTTCCGCGGATGCCGAGGCTTTAATGGCCCACCGAAGGCAACACAGAAGCACCCGGAAAGGCGAGGCTGTGGAGATCAGTCGGAGTCGACAGGCCGTGGCATGCAGGAAGAGATGAGATGTAGAACTCGGGAAGCCATGGCTGGCTCCCAGCAGGAAGAAGCATGAACGCAAGACATACTGATCTGAGGTACAGAAGAGGAAACTCGGACACAGGACTATGCAGTCGTCTAAACGCACATTGTGGAAGCCTGGATTTGGGCAGGCAGGTGACTGCCGTATGCCACCAGGGACTCTTATCAGGCATAGTACTCAGCGCATGGGAAAGTCATGAACATGGGGAAGGACCTGACGGAGTTGTTCCGAGAGGAACTGTTCAGACTTTACAGGGAACTTAGGCATCTAGACGAACGTATCGCCCACTACGACAAGAAGATCAAGCAGATTGCACAAGCAGATGAGCGTACGCAGACGATTCCCGGGGTTGGGTCCATGATTGCGACAGCCCTGCTGACAGCAACCGGTGACTACGCGCCTTCGCTTCGCTCTCCATCGCGCGCAGCGAATGGTGGGGTCACCCTGGAGGGTGTTCACATGATGGTCTTGTCTTGCGCGAAAGCGAGTACGACCGAGGAACCGGATGCGGGAAAACCGCACGTCCGGGACTGTGCAGGGGGTGCCGGGTAACCGGCGCTCCTACTGCGAGACTGGTCTTGACCAAAAATGGTGAGTTACCTGACCAGTATGCCCTCCATCAACAGACTTTCCACCTTTGCACTCAGGTTGCGCACCTGATCTCGCTCATCCGCAATTCCGCATAGCTGGCCCCCCGTGATCAGCATGGCCAATCCATGCACCATGGACCAGGTTGCCAGCGCAAGCAATTCAGTCTCTTCATTGCGAAAAATTCCGGACTGCTTGCCGCTTTCTATCAAGCTTACCAAACCCTGAAAGGCGTTATCCGCTTCAGAATCCAAGTTCTCTTTTGGACATTTTTCCGTATCGATGAAGCCGCCGAACATCAACTGCGTGATCTCGGGGTTGTCCAATGCAAGCTCTACATAAGCGACACCGGTTTCGATCAGTTGCCGCTTCGGGTCACCATCAAACTGCATGGCGGCGTTTCGTGTTCGCTCTGTCAGTGTTTTGAAACCTGTTTCGGCAATCGCCGAAAGCAGCGCATTTTTATCTTTGAAGTGACGATAGGGCGCAGTGTGGCTGACACCTGCCTTTTTAGCCAGTTCACGAAGACTGAATGCATTTGGGCCTTTGTCGCGGATCAGTTCGATTGCCGCGGCGATCAGCGTGTCATGCAGATTACCGTGGTGATATGTTTCGCCAGATTTCTTGTTCATTAACAATCTCCTCAGAGGGAGTATATCAGTCGATGTTGACATTGCATACATCCATGTATACACTGCCAACATTGGTGTACGCATGTCGATATCATGCTTTGTCCTCCATGAGTTCGTAAGCCTGATCAAGCGTAGCGGATCAGGCAATGGATTAGGTACAACGCATAGTGCTTGCCAGTTCCGCTATGCTTGAACCGGCCTACACTGAAATAGCGCAAATAGTGACATAGGGAGTGGAAGTGATGCAGAAGGTTTTGGGAGTGCTGCTACTGATCAGTGGCCTGATCGCTGCTGATATCCATGCAAAGGAGCTGGTGACGGCACAAGCCGCAACGCAACGGGAGGTGCTCTCGGGGTTTACCAGGGCACGCACATTGCTGACACTCTCCGCAGAAGCCTCAGGCAGGGTGGAGGAGGTAAATGCTGATGTGGGTGACCGAATCGACGCCGACCGTCAGCTGGTTTGTCTTGATGACACCTTTATCAAACTGGACCTGCGTGCCAATAGCGCTGAGACACAACGTCTTGAAGTCGATGTCCGCCACTATCGAAAGCAGGTGAAACGTTTCAGTCAGTTGCTGAAACAGAAGAGCTCCTCCGAGAGCCAGCTTGACGATGCGCAACGCAATCTTGACAGCGCCCGCAGTCAGATTGCTTCCCTCAAGGTGCAGAAAGAGAAACTGCGTGAGAAAAAGAAGCGCCACTGCATAAACGCGCCTGATGGTTGGCATCTGGTCGAGCGCCATGTGGAGCAGGGGCAGTGGATCAATAGCGGCGAGCCGGTGGTCAGGGTTGGAGATTACAGCCGACTGCTGGTCCCATTCGCACTATCGTTGCCGGAATTTCAGACCCTGCAGGGGCTGGGTGAGAAGTTGGTGCTCTTTCTGCCCGGACTGGGCCAGAAGATGGTGGCGAAGATCGAGCGGGTCTCACCCTCCTTTGATGAAGCCTCCCACAAGATCTATGTTGAATTGGAGATAGTGGTAGATGCCAGGAGTGCAAGGGGTGGACTGCGTGCTGAGTTGACACTCGATCTTCCCGCCCGTTCCGGGGCAGTGGTATTGCCTGCAGGGGCAGTGTCGGAACGCTATGAAGAGCACTGGCTGAAGCGTGCAGACGGCAGTGATATCAGGGTTGTATTCCTGGGTCGTGCGAAGGGCAGGGCAGGGGAGTGGGTCAGGGTGACGGCTCCCGAGGTCAAGCCAGGCGATGAATTCGTCATGGGTGGGGAGTAATCCGGTATGGAATCGGTGGTCAAATTCTCGCTAAAACAGAAGGTTTTCTACAACCTGATGTTCGTCGTTCTGATCGTAGTGGGATTTATCTCTCTTTTTTCCTTGCCGGCGGAACGCTACCCCAATTTTGGTTTCGGAGAGGTAATCATCTCCACGGTCTATCCGGGGGCCTCTCCGGTCGATGTGGAGAGTCTGGTAACCCGCAAGATTGAGGAGGCACTCGAATCGGTAGATGATGTGGAGTGGATCAGTGCCACATCATTCAGTGGACGATCCCACATTCGCTTAAAGTTTGTCGATGACGCCGATTATGACACGCTCTATAACGAAGTTCGGTTTGAGGTGCTCAATGTTATCAGCGAACTGCCGGAAAGCGTTGATCCGCCCAACCTGATCAATGCCAAAGTGCAGGACTGGCTGCCGGTGATCGTGGTGAATTTCACTGGAGATCATGAAAACCGGGCGCTGGCCCTGATGGCTGGGGAGATGAAAACCCGGCTGCAGAAGATCGGTGGAGTACAGGAGGTTGAACTCTCGGGAGAGTATGTCCAGGAGTTTCACGTCAAGCTCGACCCGGAGAGGCTTAAATCTCTTGGGGTCAGTTTCAATGCTGTCGCCAATGCATTAAACAGGGCCAATGTGTCACTGCCCGCCGGTAATTTCAGTAACGGTGCAGGTCAATTCCTGGTCAAGGTTGACGAACGCTTCGACTCTCTGAAACAGGTTCTGGGGACAGTGATCCGGGTTGATGCTGATGGCAGCCTGGTACGGGTTGAAGATGTAATAAGCCGGGCCGGGATGGGCTATCGGGATCCAACCGTGATCTCGTCGGTAAACGGCAAACCTTCACTGGCGCTGAAGGTGACCAAGTCGGATGCCGGCAATGCCATGGATATCCGTGATGCTGTCGCGGCAGTGGTCGATGAGTATCGCCCCCTGCTGCAGGCACAGGATGTAGGGCTGGTCCTGACCCAGGACTCCACCGTCTATATCAAGGACGGCCTGAACACCCTCGGTATGAATATGCTGGTGGGTATCACTCTGGTCTCCCTGATTATCTGGTATTTCATGGGTATACGTAATGCCGGTCTGGTTACCATCGGCATACCCTTCTCTTTCATGATCACCATGCTGATCATGTACCTCACCGGAAACAGCCTTAACGAAATCACGCTCTTCTCCTTTGTTCTGGTGACTGGGATTGTGGTGGATGATGCCATTGTGGTGACGGAAAATATCTATCGTCATGTGCAGGAAGGGCGCCCACTGCGGGAGGCGATCGTCAAGGGAACTTCCGAAGTGGCCCTGCCGGTGATCGCAGCAACAATGACAACGGTGGCAGCTTTTCTGCCGATGCTGATCATGAGCGGAACGACCGGACAGTTTTTTGCCTTGGTGCCGAAGGCGGTCACCTTTGCCATAGTGGCCTCGCTGGTCGAATGTCTGCTGATCCTGCCCATTCACTACCTCGACTTTGGGCCCAGAGCCGATAAGAAAAATACCGCAGTGAAGCGGGACAATGCCCTGATGCGGGTGTTGCGGCGTTTTACCAGCAGCCTGCTGAAATTGACAATGCGTTTTCGCCTGACCAGCGTGGTTTTGGTGATGCTGCTGTTCGGTGCTGCTGTGGTCGTGTTGGGTCTGTCGGCCAGCGGCAAGGTGCCGTTGATCCGTATTCAATTCTTTCCCGATGACTACAAACTCTACTATGTCGATGTGGTGGGGCCAGGCAGCATACCGATCGAGGTGGTGGACAAACGCGTGCGGAAGATCTCTGAGGCAGTGATGGCAGATGGGCCGGGGATGGCCAAGGCAGCGGCCGGTTATGCCGGTTTCTATTTCAATGAGGATTATGAGCCGGTCTATGGTAACAATCACGGTTCGGTGATGGTGACCATGCCATCAGCGAATGAACAGACGTTTGATGATCCCCTGCTGCATTTGGATCGGATGCGGGAAAAACTCAAACCGATCTTTGAGACAGATGGGTTTGAACTGCACATTCACCCGCAGAACGATGGCCCTCCAAGTGGCAAGGACATCAACGTGCGTGTGGTGGGTTCAAATATCGAATCGGTGTCGGCCTTGGCGACGGATCTGCTTGATCATATGCGCGGAGATCCGGATATTGGAACTCACTTGCTTGATCTGGCGGATGACCGGGGGCTGCCGAAACGGGCGATTCAATTTGAAGTGCTGCAGGATCGAGTAGCTGAGTATGGACTCGACAGCGCGCATGTGACGCAGTTGGCCGCCAGTGTATTGGATGGCCGCTATCTGGGTAAATACCGGCACATTGATGAAGAGGTTGATCTCAAACTCTATATCGATCCGGAGAGGCTGAAAGAGCCGGAGAATGCGCTCTATATTCCGGTTGTGGAGGATGCTGAACGTCCTCTCCACCTGGCCGATCTTGTCAGAATCCATACTTACAGTGAAGCCGGTGAGATAAAACGATATCGGGGACAAAGAGCCATCAGCCTGAAGGCAAACATCAAGCCGGGTGCACCGACCTCGACGCCTGCCATCGTGAACGGGGTAAAGCGCTATTATGAATCTGTCCGTGATTTGTATCCCGGCGCAACGGTCACTTTTGGTGGCGAGCATGAAGATACGCAGCGGTCATTCGAGTCGTTGGCCTACGCTTTCATCATTGCAGTGTTGGTCATGTATGTGATCCTGGCAACGCAGTTTCAGTCCTATCTACAACCGTTGATCATTCTGTCTGCAATCGTCTTTGCGTTGATTGGCGTGGTGTTCGGTAAGCTGGTGAGTCAGACACTCTTCACAGTCAACAGTTTTATTGCTGTCATCGGCGTTGCGGGTGTAGTGGTAAACGATGCGCTGGTACTGGTGGATTTTATCAATAAACGCTATCGACGCGGTATGTCACGCCGGGAAGCAATCGTTGACGGAGTCCAGGTTCGATTGCGCCCTATTGTCTTGACGACGCTCACCACTACTCTGGGCCTGCTGCCGATGGCAGTAGGTTTTCCAAGCTATTCGCTCATCTGGGGCACCATGGCTTCGACCTTTGTTGCCGGACTGGCGACGGCAACCGCCCTGACCCTGTTTATCGTGCCCGTTTTGTGGGATCTGTTGCAGGGCTTGCAGGAACGTCGTGAACGCAGAAAAGCGCTGCGGGCAACGAACTGATAAAATCGGTGTCCTGTTTTGTGAGTTGAGACCCCCTCAATGAAATTGCTTGCCCTCGAAACTGCTGCCGAAGCCTGCTCCGTTGCCCTCTCAATCGATGGTGAGATTCACTTGCGCTACGAAGTACGCCCAAGAGGTCATAGTGAACTGGTACTTGCCATGATGGATGAACTGTTGAATGAGGCGGGTTTGGTGCCGCCGCAACTGGATGCCATTGCATTCGGCCGGGGTCCGGGATCATTCACTGGAGTGCGGATTGCCACCGGTGTGGTTCAGGGGGTGGCATTTGCAGCTGACCTACCGGTAGTGCCGGTCTCCACGCTTGCTGCTTTGGCCCAGCGTGCCTGCCGGGAGAGCGGCTTTAAGCGGCTGTTGCCGGCGTTTGATGCGCGCATGGGTGAGGTCTACTGGGCGGCTTATCATCTTGGTGCAGCTGGACTGGTTGAATTAGAGGGTAGGGAAACAGTCGCGAAAGCCGAAGATGTTAACCTTCCGGATGGTGATGGCTGGTACGGTGTCGGGACAGGCTGGGCTGTGTATGGTGGGCTGTTGGCAGAACGTATGGGTGCAGGTTTGGAAGAACAGATGCCTGATCTCTATTGCAGTGCGGAGGATGTGGCCCTGCTGGGTGTGGCGGGTTTTGAGGCGGGGAATAGTGTGGCACCTGAACTGGCCTTGCCGATCTATCTCAGGGATCGTGTTGCCAATAAAAAAGCCGGGTAACTATTCAGCACAATTCAACATAACCCGGCCAACAGCTGTTGGGTTACGTGGCGCGTTTAGTGTTAACAGACCCTAACAGATAGGCCGGTTCAAGCGCAGCGGAACCGGCAATCCCGATCCGCTACGCTTGATCAGGTCTACGATCTCTCAGCTAAGGCACTTTTCCAGGATTTCCTCTCTTTTCTATATCGCATGATTGCATTGAGAATCTCATCTTTGCGCTTTTTTCTGTGAGCCGTTGAATTTATAAGTGCAAAACACCGGGAATTTTTTCCAAAATTATTATCTATATTATTTATAAACAGGTTGAAGTTTTCGGCTGCAGGCTCTATTGTCTTCGATTGATTCCACCAGCTGTCTTTGTTGGAAAAGATTATCTTTAACTGTTCCAACTTGCCCACTATCTCTGTGCGCTTTTCACTGTATTGCCGAAGGATGTTTTCTTCTGTTGTGCCCAATGTCTGAACGATGAATGCCTTGGCTGGCATCTGCATTGGATAACCTGCCTCAGCCAGTTTTTCGATGGTAAACAGCATTACATCACCAAAAAACTGCCGTTCGAACTCTCCTGACAGGTCGATGTTGTCGGCCCGTTTCTCTATGCCGGGTCTGAATTCTGATTGGCCGGTCTTTTCTACCGTTCGATTGTGGAGCATCGGCAGGTTTGCCGAGATAAATTGATCTTCTAACTCGGATCTGATCAGTCTTCCAAGGACAGGTCCTGCCATCCTTAGTTTGAGGCTTGCGAACGGGATGAAATGGTTCAATCCATTTTTGTTGAAAATATAATTTCCGGTATAGACGGTTCTTGCGGGAGTGGTGTTGTGAATATCGACTTCATGGCTGAAGTAACTTTTTCTGGTGGGATGCTCTCCATAAAAGAACTGGTTTAACTTGCTGGAGAAATCTACAAGGCAGTGACAGTTATCATGCTTGCCATCCAGTGTGCAGTTGTATCTATAGGTGTTTGATGTTGGTGTGAAGCCAAACAGATTGGCCATGTCGTGATAAGCGGCCTCGTTGGCATTGCGGCGGGCTGCCTGGTGGAACTGACAGGAGTGTCCGGCATCTGATTCTACCATTTGAAGCAAAAAGGCAATGACGTCATCAAGAAATGTTCCGGTCATAACGGAAGGAGAAACGGGGGGGTCGCCGACCACCTTTCCCGTCAGTACGCTGATTTCATTAGATGAAAATGCCCTGTCCAATTCGTAAAAGTAGTTGATGGCGTAGATATCCTTATCGCCATTATCTGATTGAACCCTGGCTCTAAATTCCTGATCGCTGTCAACAAAATAGAATAGAAGATTCTCCTCCTGCTTGTTCATCTCATTCAGCTTGAGATAGACAATATTACGCATCAAGGACGGGCCTTTGTGGTAGAAGGCAGATCTGTCAAAGCTTCCCAATACACCTGCCAATGATTTTCTCTTTTCATTTGTCAGTTGGTCGATCTGTTCCAGTTGCTCTTCTTGACCAAAGTAGAGGGTTTCAAGCCCGTGATCATTGAAATAATGAGAGATTTCCCTGTTATCCAGAATACTATTTGAGTGTTTTGAGTCATCGGCAATAATCACGGATACTTTGTTGAATTTGTGATCCTGGAATCCACCATATTGAAACAATTGACAGAGATTGAGCAGGCTGGTCAGACAGTTTCGCAGATGTTGAGGCCTGTCGGCGACAGGAATAATGATGACGAATTTATGCCTGGAATCGCGCCCCGTTAAGGCAATATGGCTCTCCATCTCCTGAAAAAGCAGGTGATACCATTCGATGAGTACGTCATCGTAATTTGATGTCAGGAAATCTTTTTCAATATTTTGAATGGATGTTTGATAGACGGGAAGAATCTCATCGATCTGTTTCTGAGCAGAAGATAGAGATAGTTTCTTCTTGAGTGATTTGTTAAGAAGGTTTAATGCTGGATTATTGGTGTGTGTCTCAAGAAAGCGGGTGAGAATTTTGTAAGAGGCCGAAACCATAATGCATGAAGCCGTGGTTTATCTTTTTGACATGTAGGTTGGAAAGGCATTTTTATCAATGATTATCTCTATAAGATTTATTGAATCTTCAAGGTCACTGTTTATAAATAAATCGGTAATGTCTGACTCAGTTTTGATTGTTTTGTGGTTTATCCCAAAAGACCTGGCGAGGTGTTTATAGTCAGGATTGATGAAGTCGCAATTGATGAATCGTTTGTTGTACTGCTGGAATTGGTTCTTGCGGATGAGGCCCATTGTGGAGTTGTTAAAAACAACAATATTTAGCGGTATGCTGTAGTTGACCGCCGTCATTATCTCCATGCAGCACATCTGAAACCCACCATCACCAAGAATGGCAAATGTCGGCATATGCATGGAGAACCTTGCGCCAATTGCTGCTGGAACAGCATGTCCCAATGAGGAGATTCCAGAGTTTGGGAAGTAGTGGTTGCCTCGGGATACGCTAAAGAAGTTTTGTGCAAAAATGATATTATCGTCAAAGAGAAGAATCTCCTCTGGGAAATATTTTTCCAAGTTTGTGAAAAAACCTTCTGCCAGCGAAAATTCCGGCTGGGAAACCGAGGATTCTCCAGTATTTGAATACTTTGCCAGTTTTTCTATATTCTTTCCGATCTCCTTGATGCTTTTTTTGGCGCACCCGCTCTTGTCGATATTTTTCAGTACACCAGACAGGATTTCTCTGATGTCTCCATGAACTGCAACCTCTGCTTCGAAGACCTTTTCCAGCTGGTCATTATCGTTGTCGATCTGCACGACTTTTTTATTTCTCAGCAGTTTTTCATCCCATAAGTAACTTGTTCTTTCGTTAAAGCCTGCGCCAAGAAAAATTAACAGATCCGCTTTTTCTACAATGTATCTGTAGGCGTTGCCATTTGAGGTGACCCCCAGGCTTCCAAGGGATAGTGTCGCATGCTCCCCAATAATGCCCTTTCCCTT
The DNA here is from genome assembly GCA_019623805.1 of Gammaproteobacteria bacterium (ex Lamellibrachia satsuma). NCBI lineage: Bacteria > Pseudomonadati > Pseudomonadota > Gammaproteobacteria > Gammaproteobacteria bacterium (ex Lamellibrachia satsuma). The sequence continues at coordinate 1,180,002 of CP053680.1, read as the reverse complement.
GAGGCTGGTTGCAACAGGAATATTCATCGATTCGCTCAACCGGGAGACGATCTCCTGGGCGCCTGATTTTATACAACCATACCCGGCTACTATGACAGGGTTGTTGGCATCGATTATCTGCCTGGATAGTGATTCTACGGCGGGAAAATCCTCTTGGACTCTATGAACACGCAGTTTTGTCTTTATGTTATCCAGGATCGCGTCGTCAACCATCTCTTTCTGAACATTAAATGGAAAGCTGAGGAGTACCGGTCCAGGGTTTGGGGAGAGCAGTATTGTGGAAACCTGATTCAAAACCTGGGCAAGATAGTCGGTTCTTTCTACGGTTTTACTATATTTTGTGATGCTTTTGAACAGGACTGCCTGATCGATGCTGCCGCCTTCTCCAGAGCTTTCCTGGAGACCACCTTTACCAAAAATATGGGTTGATGTTTCACCTGTAATGACAAGGATTGGTAACCTGTCCGCATAAGCATTGGCAACCCCCGTTATCAGATTCGTGGCACCAGGTCCGGCAGTTGCTATACAGGCAGATATTGTATTGGAGGCTCTGGCGTATCCGCCAGCCATGAAAGCTGCGCCCTGTTCATGTTTGGCTAATATGCTTTGAATATCTGAATCATACAATGCGTCATAAACAGGTAATATGTGAGCGCCGGGCATGCCAAAAATAGCCTCGATACCCAAACGCTCCATGTATTTTATAATTAGTTCACTGACTTGGATTTTCATCTAACTTTATTATTTTTCAGGCTTCGAATCAGATGTTTTCGTTTCAATAATTTCTGAAAGTTGAAGGATTCGCTGTTCGTTGGATTCGACTTCTGCTTTGATCGCCGCCGTATCGTATTCGCTGTTGGTTTTTAACAATTCGCTGAGTTCCTGATTACGCGATTTATGGCGCTCAAGCTCATCACGGAGTTGATCGAGCTCTTCTGCCTCATCTGCCTTGTCGAACATGATGGTTTCCGGTGAATCGTCACTGGCAACCAAATCATCCTGCTTGGCGCTTGTGTCCGTCGGAATAAATCGACTTTCCAATCCATATTGGCGCTGGTTCATAAAGGACGGAGAAACGATTTCGATGCCGTTTTGGTGAAGTACATCCAGTACCATCTTTCGCAGATTCGAGCGGGCAGTCAATAGATGTTTCACTTCCGGCAGAAATCCTGCGATTCGATAGGTTACCGCGTAATCGCCAATCTCGGTGACTTGAACGAAACACTCGGATAATTTTACCTCCTCTGCCGCTTCGATTAATAACGCCTCGATACGGGCGCGGGGCATTTCATAACCAAGAGAGAGAGTTGTTGAGATAATCGTGCCTGATCTGCGGACGACGGTGACAGGCGTCGTGATCAGAAACAGATTTGGAAAGATTGTCAGATCCCGGTCTTCGGTTTGGATCTCGGTGTGAAACAGCCCCCGGTCAGTGACTTTCCCAAATTGATCGCCGATACGGATGAAATCCCCGGATCGAAAGCTGCGCACCACCCGCAGCATCATCCCCGCCATGATATTGGTGACAAAGGTAGTGGATGAGAGGCCGATGACACCGGTAAGTACGATGCCAAGCAGACCGAGTATCTGTCCTCGCGCGACCTCCGACATCGGGATTTGAAAGAGCAGGATCAGTATTCCGACCAATGTCAGGCCTAGAATGAGTAACTGGCGGGGCAGCTTTGCCTCTGCGCCCAGGTTGGTGCGCCGGGTGATGAGGGATCTGTTGGATGTCCAGACGATCACGACAATGACTGCGGCAGTGATAAGTGCCGGCATATAGTGGCTGAACATAGGGAATGTATTTGACAGCCATTCCATGATTATGCCTTTCTACAGATTGCAGCACGCAGGTGGCTGTTAAGTTGTGTGACGCTCAAAAACCGACTCCGATCCCGACGCCGCCGCGGGAGTAACCGCCGCTACCGACGCCTATGCCGAAGTGTATTCTGGGTTTTGTATCGCGTTGCGCTACTGCTTTCGGCCAAAGATAGGCGTCGGCTGTTTTGATGACCGGGAATTGATAATCCGCTTCGCCAACCTTGCCCGCTCTGATTTCACTGACAGGGCCGCTAATGGTGACCTGGCGCCCCTTGTTATAGTCGACACTCTCAAGGTATCCAGGTGTGACCGCGATAAAGCGTCCGGTTGGAGAGGCATCGAGATCCGGTTTGCCGTTCTCTTGTAAAGGGTAAGCGATTACTTCGAGTTCACTGCTGCTCTTCAGATTGCGCAATTCCATGATTACACCACCCCATTCCACTGGGGATGCCCCGATACCCCGTTTTTTTTCAGCTATCTGTTTTGGCGTGACTGAACGATCTCCTGCAGGCACCCGGGCTTGCGGGGAGGCACAAGCAGCCAAAAACAGGCACAGGGTGACGAAGAAAATGCGCTTGAAAAACTTTGTCATGGATATACCCTACCAATAGTAAGGATACCTGTACCCAAAAGGATACCAGGGGTCATAAAATGGATCACGATAGTAGCGATAAGGATAATCCTTCTCTTCCGGCCAGAGAAAGTAGACTTCCGCCTCGACCACTGGATAGGTGTAGTTATAGTCGCCGACACTGCGCTCGATCGCCTGGGTGACAGATCCGGTTACGGTGAGTAATCGGTCTTTCGGGTACTCCTCCGGATCGAGAAACCCCTTCACTTTGACCATGAAGCGCCCCTGCCCATCACTGCCAGAATCCGGTTTTCCCTCCGAGGCCAGCGAGCGTGCCAATACTTCGATGAGGGTGCTCTCTTTGAGATTATCCACCCTGATAATGGTGCCGCCCCAGCGAATCCGGGAGTGATTGAAACGCCCTGCTGCCTGGTGGACCTCGGAAATTTGAATATTTCCTGGTGGAGCTGTTTTGATTAGTTCGGGCACATTGGAGGAACAGCCGTTCAGCAAGCCAGCCAAAATACCAACGATCAGGCATCGTTGAATATAGGGAGTGCCGGTGCTGATCTGGTATCTGGTAAACATAGAAAACCACTTTCTGGAGCTATTAGGCCTTTTCCAATATGGCAGAACAATCGCTAATTCAATTGTAGAACGATTTTGCTTGCAGAGGGAGTCCCAACAGCGCTCAATAAAAAACTATCCGGCGGTACAGCACTGTCCCATACGCTGCCTGTGGTCTTTTATTGGTACAAATTGGCCCTGATGTCTATTTTGAAAAAATAAACTCAGTCATTTGGTCTTTCAAAGCCTCAATTTCATCACTGCTCAGCGCCAGCTCTTTTATCGCCGTTGCAAAGAAATCGAGAGTGTCACTTGCGGTTGTGGATTCCCTTAACAGGATTGTGTCAAGAATGTAGTTGGCCACCTTAATGGTCGCAATCAGTGACCTGAGTTTTTCATCTTCAATTTCACTGCACGATTCTCGAGGGTGGTGAAGAATAGTCAGGCAGATGATCTCGGGTAGTTTCCAACTCTCGGCCAGGATAAATCCGATTATGGCGTGGTTGGTCCCGTACCTTCGCTCTTCCTCTTCTATCCACTTCCCGGGGTCTGACTTCGCTACCCTGAGAACTTCATCGTAGTCGCTGAAGCGTTTAGCCATAAGGAGAGCGCCGGATTTATGAAAGAGACCGGCGAGATAGGCTTCATCATTGGCAATTGAAGTGATTGAACTGGAGATCCAGACAGCGCACTGGGCAACTGCATTGACATCTTCCCAGATCATTTGCACTGCGGGCTGGTTAGTTTCGAATACATGCTTCAGCGCAGAAGCGATCACCAGGTTCTTGATGTTTTCCAGGCCCAGCAGAACCGAAGCATGTTGAATTGATTCAAATTTTCGGCGCATGCCAAACGCGGGGGAGTTGATGGTCTTCAATACCAGCCCGGAAATTGCTGCATCCTGACTGATTAGGTCGGCAATTTCAGCTATGTTGACATCCTTGTCCTGCATCTCCTGCTCAATGGTGAGTACCACTTTGGGCAGAGAGGGAACGGCTATGCCTTTCATTATTTCATAGGCATTTCGCAGTTCTGATTCGGATGGATAGAGCGCTGAATTCACAGAAGATTCTCTTGTGTATGGAATTCAATGTATTTTAGCTGTTTGGCGCAGAAATTCCATGCAAACAGGCGGCTTGAGGAATCTAAGGGGCAGGACGACGGCTGTTCCGGAATCAGGCTGCCCCGCAGGTTGTGAGTCCCTGCGGTTTATTCATTGATCATCCGCTCTTTTTTGGCATCTTCCTGGAAGTAGTAGTCATACTTCTTGTGCATCTGGTTAGTGAAGGTCCAGGCCTCGTTATAAGACAGGCCGCTGTTCTTCGGGATGATGACCTTGACGTAAAGCTGGTTGGATTCCTGTGCTTTCAGACGAGTCAGTGACTGATCGAGCTGCTTGCGAGAGACAGTCTTGAAGGTTTTGCCTCCAGGGGTCTTGTAATCGATGACAAGTTTTTCTTTGACCTTGGCAAAACGGACCTCCACGACGATCTTGCCTCTTGAAGTCCGGGCAGGCCTGACAAGTTTGTCATATTTGATCTTGAGTGCTTGAAAGTCGATCTTCAGATCGGCAAGCGTCTGATCTGCGTCCACATTTTGGGCCTGCGCCTGAGCCAGTTCCTCACTTTGGGCGTGAAAGGAAGTGCGCAGGCTATCCAGTTCGTCCTGGGTCAATGCGTGACGGCTGGTGACTCGATCCATGTCTTCAGTCAGGTTTTCAATGCTGCGGGTGGCGTCGTCGATCTGCAGCTGCAGGCGGTTGGTATCTGTTGTCAGCCGGGTGACCTGGACATTGAGGTTGTCTTTGTCGTGGGTGAGCCGGGTGACCAGAATGTTGAGATCGTCTTTGTCATGGGTAAGGCGGGTTACGTTGCTCTCCAGGTCGTCCCGTTCCCGTGACAGGCTGCTGATCTGGTGCAACTGGCTGGCGATGGCCGCCTCCTGCTGCTCCTGCTGTTCCTCCGAGCGCATCAGCTGCATGCGCATCATTGAGAGCTCATATTCACGGGAGAGCAGGCGCTCCTCCAGCGTCTGATTCTCCTCGCCCGTCGTCTTAACCAGTTCCATCGCCTCCTGCTCTGCAGCCATGGTTGAGCGCAGCTGGTCCAGCAGCTCCATGTTGCGGATCAACAGGACTACCATAGCGAGCATGAATATCATGAGGATTACCGTCATGATATCGGTAAAAGAGGGCCAGAAACCCTCCTCTGCCTGGGCTGCGTGGTGGTTCAGTCGCAGATCGACGAAGCTGTTATCCATGCCGATTATTCAGGCTGGCGCAGTCGGAAGCCGCGAATCAGGATGTGTTTGATATCGGCCATGTCGCGGGAGTGAGACTTCGACTGTTCAGCAAAGCCATCCAGCGTGGTGAGCATGCGCTCTTCCATCTCCTGAACGGCCTGCTGTGATTGGCCCATCTGGTTGACCAGCCCCTGCATGGAGCGGATCAGGCCGGTGAACTCGTAGAGAACGCTGTCGGTATGGACATGGAAACGCGGGATCAGTTCGTTGACCGTGACCTGTTCCACGGCACTGACAAGATTGGTCTGGACGTCGGTGAGTTTGAGGTGGAAATAGCCGAAGATGACGTAGCAGACAATCGCGGTAATGGTGGTGGAGAGCGCGGTGGACATGCCGTGTACTACCATGCCCATACCACCCACATTGATCGCATTCTCCAGCAGGTCTGAGGCGCCGATCAGGGCGATGGAGAGGGAGACGATTGTGCCGAAAACACCGGTCAGGATCAGGATATTGTTGATGAACTTCGGCAGGCTGTTGCGCGTGCTCTCGTTGGCCAACAAGGTGGACGCCAGTGAGCCGTGGTTGACCGGGCAATTCGCTTTAAAGAGTCCTTCCATGGTGCGGTAGCGCATCACGATAATGGATTTTTTCGGCAGCTGGGCGTAAGGCTCTTCCATCCCCTCCCGCAGATTGCGCACAAAACGGATCAGCGCATTCTCCTCGCGGACATAGTGGATGAAGATAAGGATCATCCTCAGGATGCCGATAAAGAACAGTCCGACAATGGTGCCGTTAATGATCAGGCCGGTGCTGGTGAGCTGGTCCCGGAAGTAGACCTGGTTGATGAAATCGAACTTCCAGACAATCAGTCCCGCGACCAGGGTGGACATGATGACCATCCTGATCAGGATGTTTCGACTGAAGTTACGGCGTAACTGTATGCTTCCCAACGCGGCTTCTCCGATGGTGCTTCAAATCGTGCCAGTTTACCTCAGGAGAGTCTGGGAATTAAGAAGAAGATGGTAATTCTTTTCGGGAGACTGCCTTGAGCGGCTTATGAGGAAGATGTCTACGGTTATTTGACGTCAATCGTGTGAAAATCAGACCATGAGCACGCCCCGCATGTCACTGCTGGAGATCTTCGATGCCGCGCTGCAGTCGGTGGACGGCCGCCGCTGCGTAAGGGAGAGGCTGCGGCAGAGGCCGTTAAAGGGCCAAATATCCCTCGTGGCCGTGGGCAAGGCGGCGGGAGCCATGGCCGTGGGGGCCAGAGAGATTCTTGGCGAACGTATTGTCTCGGCGCTGGTGATCTCCAAGCATGGCCATCTGGACAGTGTTTCGGCCAGCTTGCCGGGCTGGGAGCTGTTTGAGGCTGGCCATCCACTGCCTGATAGCAGGAGTCTGGCGGCGGGTGATCGCCTGATCGCTTTTCTTCAACAAGAACCAGAGAGAGCGCTGCTTTTTCTGCTTTCAGGGGGAGCATCCAGCCTGGTTGAGTCTCCTGTCGATGGTGTGGGGGGGGATTTTCTGGTCCGCGCCAATCGCTGGCTGCTGGGCAGCGGTCTGGCGATTGGTGAGATGAACCGGGTGCGCAAGGCGCTCTCCCGAATCAAGGGCGGTGGATTGCTGCACTGGGTGGGTGATCGACCGGTGACTGCGCTGGCAATCTCCGATGTGCCGGGGGATGAACCTGGCGTGATCGGTTCCGGGCTGTTGACGCCGGAGATGATAGCGCCTGATGGAACGGAAAACCTGAGCCTGCCCGACTGGCTGGATTCGGTTGTCAGACAGGCCATTCGACAGCGGCGAATTTATGGGGACCACGGTCCGGTCATCGAGATCATCGCCAACCTGGGGCGGGCAAAGGCTGCTGCGGCTCGGGAAGCCAGGAAACTGGGCTATCGGGTAACAACGGTGGATGAGTTCGTTGCCGGAGATGCCTCGGCGGCAGGGGTGCGGCTGGCTGATGAACTTAAAACGGCAGAGCCGGGTGTGACAGTCTGGGGAGGGGAGACAACGATTGTTTTGCCGCCTGAGCCGGGGCAGGGCGGCCGGAATCAGCATCTGGCACTGGCCGCTGCGGGAGTGTTGCAGGGCCATGACAATCTTTGGTTTCTCGCTGCCGGCACCGACGGCACCGATGGCCCCACCGAAGATGCGGGTGCATTGGTGGATGGTGCCACGCTGACCCGCGCACGAAATGAGGGTTTCGACCCGGATCAGGCACTGCGCCGGGCCGACTCCGGTTCACTGCTGGAGGCGAGCGGAGATCTTGTGACCACAGGGCCTACCGGGACAAATGTGATGGATCTGATGTTGGGACTGAAGTTGTAATGAAAAACGAAACAAGCCTCTATCGGGCTGCCCGCCGCTGTCTGCTCGAAAATGATGTGGAAGCAAAGCTGAATCTTACAGACCAGGTAGCGCAGGCTTGGCGGTTGGGGGAGTTGGGACTCAGCGGCTGGAGTCCTGCGGATGCTATTTTCGAAGCAGGTCACCCCCCCCGGCCGGAGCTGGTGCATCCAGGCAAGTTGCCCCGTCGTGGTCTAGGCACGGAACAGGGACGTGTCGCACTGATCCACGCCATAGCCCATATCGAATTCAATGCCATCAATCTGGCCTGGGACGCAGTGCAGCGTTTCCCTGACATGCCGGAGAAATTTTACAGCGACTGGATACAGGTGGCGGTGGAGGAGGTGCGGCATTTCCGCCTGCTGCGGGGACGTCTGCGGGATGCAGGTGCCGATTACGGTGATTTTCCTGCCCACAATGGTCTTTGGGAGATGGCTGTCCGTACCGCCGATGACCCGCTGGTTCGCATGGCGTTGGTACCCCGTATGTTGGAGGCCCGTGGGTTGGATGTCACGCCGGGCATCATGGCGCGCTTCCGCAAGGCGGGGGATCGCGAGACGGTGGCGGTGCTACAGGTGATCCTGGACGAGGAAGTGGGGCATGTGCAGTTCGGCAGTGACTGGTTTGCCTGGCTCTGTGAGCAGCGGGGAGTGGACCCTGAAACCACCTATTTCGATCTGTTGAACAACGTTCTCAACGGCGAAATTCGTTGCCCCCTGCATCGGCAGGCGCGGCTGGATGCAGGTTTTTCGGAAAGTGAGCTGGAACGTCTGGAGGCGTTATGCGCGAGGCGTTGAGGCAATATGTAGGATGTGGTGAGTAAAACGAACCGCATCAATCGCGACAGATGCGCATCGCTACGCTCAGCACATCCTACGATCCCGTGTTTTCCGCACTTGCGGGGATCATTACGCCGGTCTGATAGTTTCCACCCTGAGTCCTTCCGGCGACGCCACTAAAAATTCGGCATGATCCGGATGCCACTCCCCCAAAACAAAACGGCTGGCTGCAACGCCGGATAACATGAAGTCGTGTCGGCCGGGACGGTGGGTATGTCCGTGGATCAGACATCTTACGCCGTGATCCTCCATATACTGCGCCACAGTCGTTTGATTGATGTCCATGATTTCTGATGCCTTCAGTGAGGTTGCCTCGCCACTCTTCGCCCGGTACTCCTGGGCAATGGCAATGCGCTCCGGAATGGTCCTGGAGAGAAACTGTGTGATGAATGCCGGATCGCGAACCTGTTTGCGAAATGCCTGGTAGGGCAAGTCATCGGTGCATAGCAGGTCTCCATGCATCAATAGCGTGGGTGTGCCAAAAAGATTGATCTGTATTGGATCATTGATGAGTTCCGCGCCGGTCTGAGCGCAGAATTGCCCGCCAAGCAGAAAATCCCGGTTGCCGTGCATCAGCAGGATTCGGGTGCCATTATCGGAGAGTCTCTTTAGTGCGGCCTTAATCTGTGGCGCGGGTTCGATTTCGAGATCGTCACCGATCCAGGCGTCGAAGAGGTCACCCAGGATATAGAGCTTTTCTGCGCCAGGGGCGTGGTGTTCGAGGAAATCGAGGAACAGCCGTACCGTCTCCGGCTGTTCGCCGGAGAGGTGTAGGTCTGATATGAAGAGGACTTCGCCCAATTTAATCTCTTTGGGTTTAATTTTACGCAGCTTGCTGAGCAGAGTTGGCAGGAGCGGCGCCCCGCCGCTCCTGCCAACGACTCAGTAGCCGACGTTTAGTCGGTGATTTCCGCCTTCTCGATGACGATATCTTCCGCCGGAACGTCCTGATGACCCGAGTTCATGGTGGTGTCAACGCCCTTGATCTTATCGATCACGTCCATACCAGAAGTCACCTTAGCGAAGACGCAGTAGCCCCAGCCGTCCTGTCCTGGATGGTCGAGGAAGCTATTGTTCGCGACATTGATAAAGAACTGGGCGGTGGCGGAGTGGGGGTCTCCTGTGCGGGCCATGGCGATGGTGCCGATCTCGTTGGAAAGTCCGTTTTTCGCCTCGTTCTCGATGGGATCGCGGGTCTGCTTTTGGACCATGCCCGGCAGGAACCCACCACCCTGGATCATAAAGTTGCCGATGACCCGGTGGAAGATGGTGCCGTCGAAAAAGCCATCCTCGACATACTGCTTGAAGTTGGCGCAGGTGTTGGGTGCGTTCTCTTCGTCCAGCTCGATGACGATAGGGCCGAGGTTGGTGGTCAATGTAATCATGTAAATAGCCTGTCTGTTTAAGTTGAAATTGTGCCGGGTCAGATATTATTTAACCACGCTGACCTTTTCGATGCCGATCGGAGTGATGGGCACATCACGCATGCCGCCTTTGAAACCGGTCGGCTGCGATGCAATGCTGTCCACCACGTCCATGCCTTCAACCACTTCTCCAAAAACCGCGTAACCCCAACCGTCAAAGCTGGGGTAGTCGAGGGAGGTGTTGTCCTTGTGGTTGATGAAGAACTGGGCGGTGGCCGAGTGGGGATCGCTGGTGCGGGCCATGGCGATGCTGCCGCGTTTGTTCTTCAGACCATTCTTGGCTTCGTTGGAGACCGGATCACGGGGCTTTTTTCTATCCATATCGCTGGTAAAACCACCACCCTGGATCATGAAGCCTTTGATAACACGGTGGAAGATGGTGCCATTGAAGAAGCCGTCTTCCACATACTGGACAAAGTTGTCGACAGTTTTTGGCGCTTTTTCACGATCCAGCGCCAACAGGATATTTCCCTGACTGGTCTCCATCATGACCCGAACTGTCTCTGCCGCTGCAATATTTGCAAAGGTGCCGGTCAGCAGCAGAGTGAGTAGTGTTTTGAAAAATAATTGCTTCATGAAGCGATGCCTCGTTAAAACTGAAAATTTGAAGGGACCAATGATATAGCTTCTCTCAGGCGGGAAAAAGACCTTTCCGGCTGGGGGATCATCCTGCCGATTACCTTCTCGACAAACTGTTGCTAGAAAACAGGCACATTTTCCCGGTACGCCACCCGAATGGCTGGTATTAACAAAAAACTTCAAGTTTTCTTGGGGGATGCCGAATTAAATCGTATTGATTAATTTATTAATGCGCCCTACGCCTGCGTATATCGGATGATTTGAGTATGTCGCGCTATATTTCTGTCCAATGGAAAATCGTGCCTGCCATGGCCCTGATATTCCTGCTTATCATGGCAATTGCCACGGTCTATTCGGCCTATCAGCAGAAAGCCCAGCTTCTGCGTTCCGCCGAAACCCAGATGATCGATGTGCTTAACGGTTATCTGGATAGCATGAATGCCATGATGTTTACCGGCACCATGGCCAATCGGGAGATGTTGCGGGAGAAGATCCTGTCCCGCGAAGAGGTTTTCGATGTCCGTATGCTCAGAGGAGAGGCGGTCAGTAAGGTCTATGGTCCCGGCTTTGACATCGAAAAGCCAACCGATGATCTCGCAAGGCGGGCATTGGTGGGAGAGCGCATCGTAGAGCTGAAAAAGGTTGATGGGGCCAGAGTGCTCACCGTCATCCAGCCTTTTTTTGCGGAATCCAGTCACAACGGTACCAACTGCCTGACCTGCCATGCGCTGCCGGAGGGTACGGTACTTGGTGCCGGCCGCATGAGTCTTTCCCTGGCCAAACGGGATGCCGCCATCGAGCGGGAACTCTGGATTGGCGCCGGGATGAACCTGGTGATCCTGTTGATTGGTCTGGGTATTGTCAGTCTGATCATCCACAAAGTCGTTATCTCGCCCCTGAGCCATTTGCGCATGACCATGGAGGAGATCGGTCAACATGCCGACCTGCGCCCCCGGATAGCAAGTGGTGCGCATGATGAATTTCACTATGTCGGCAAAGCCGTGAACGATATGCTCAACCGCTTTCAGCCCACCATCCATGAACTCAGTGCCACGATGGATACTCTGGCGCTTTCTTCCGATGAGTTGGCTCAGGTGTCCGCTTCGAGCAGTGAGGATTTCTCCGAGCAGGGAACCCAGACGCATCAGTTGAAAATCGTTATTGGCGAGATGGCGACCGCAGCCGAAGACGTGGCCAGGAACGCCGCAGGTGCTGCGAAAACGGCAAAAAGTGTTCGTGAACATGCAGCCGGTGGCAAAAACGTGGTGTCAGAAGTCTCCGCGTCGATCAACAATCTCTCAAATCGCGTCGCCAAGGCGTCAGAGGTAGTGCAGAAGCTCGCAGGAGATACCCAGAGTATCGGGCAGGTTTTAGCGACGATCACGGGTATTGCGGAGCAGACCAACCTGCTGGCGCTCAATGCCGCCATTGAGGCTGCCAGGGCAGGTGAGCAGGGACGGGGTTTCGCGGTGGTGGCCGATGAGGTGCGTAATCTCGCACAAAGAACCCAGGAGGCAACCCGGGAGATCCGGGTCAGCATCGAACATCTCGATAGCGCCACCAACCAGGCTGTGACTGTGATGCAGGAGGGCGGAAAGGAGGCGTTGCAGAGTGTCGAGGACGCTGTGCGTGCAGGCGCAGCATTGGATGAGATTACCCTGGCCGTTGATGAAATTACCGACATCAATGCCCGCATCGCTACAGCCTCGGAAGAGCAGTCTGCGATGGTTGTGGGAATCAACAACAGCATCCTCGCCATCAGTGATGTCACGGACCGTACCGCAAAAGGGGCGCAGAGTACCTCCGAGACCAGTGAAAAAGTTGCCGCTATCGCCGGACAACTGGATCAGATGGTCAATCAGTTCAAGGTCTGATTTCGCCGCGACAATCCACATCGGCACGAGTTGCCGGTTGCCTCTCTGCCTCTCTGTTTTGTGAAGCGGGCAGGTTTTCGCTACCATGCGCGCATTTCGCAGACACTCTATAAAGGTAGCGGGCCAGTCATGCTCAAGATCTACAACGACCTCAACAACCGCAAAGAAACGTTTGAACCCCTGGAAGCAGGCAAGGTGCGGATGTATGTCTGTGGTATGACCGTCTACGACCTCTGCCATCTGGGGCATGCGCGGGTGATGGTGGTATTCGATGTTGTGGCCCGCTACTTCCGTCATCTTGGCTACGACGTCACCTACATTCGGAATATCACCGATATCGACGACAAGATCATCGCCCGTGCCAATGAAAATGGCGAGCCTTTCATGGATCTGACCGACCGCTTTATCCTGGCGATGCATGAGGATTCGGAAGCATTGGGCATTCAGCCCCCGGATGATGAACCCAGAGCCACCAGCCATATGAGCGAGATTCTCGCCATGATCGAAAAATTGATCGCCAAGGATCACGCCTATGTGGCGGATAATGGCGATGTTTATTATAGCGTGCGCAGTTTTTCCGGTTACGGAAAACTGTCGGGCAAGTCGATCGATGATCTGGAGTCGGGGGCTCGTGTCGAACCGGGGGATGCCAAGCGCGATCCGCTGGATTTCGCCCTCTGGAAGGCAGCCAAGGCAGGTGAGCCGGCATGGGATTCTCCCTGGGGACAGGGGCGTCCGGGCTGGCATATCGAGTGCTCAGCCATGTCCTGCACCGCCTTGGGCGATACCTTCGATATCCACGGCGGCGGGGCCGATCTGACCTTCCCCCATCATGAAAACGAGATCGCCCAATCAGAGGGCGCGACCGGCCACCCGTTCGTGAAATATTGGATGCACAACGGTTTTGTACGCATCAACGACGAGAAGATGTCCAAATCACTGGGCAACTTCTTCACCGTGCGGGAGATTCTGGCGCGTTATCAGGCAGAAGAGGTGCGCTACTTCATCCTCACCAGCCAATATCGCAGTCCTCTTAACTACGATAGTGAACACCTTGACAATGCCAGGGGTGCATTGACCCGTTTCTACACTGCCCTGCGTGACTTGCCCCAGAGAGAGCCGCTTGGCGCGGAAGCCTTCACCCAGCGTTTTCATGATGCAATGGACGATGACTTCAACACCCCAGAAGCGCTGGCTGTGTTGTTTGATATGGTGCGGGAAATCAACAGGCTGCGTGACAGCGATCAGGCTGCGGCAGCGGGTCTGGCAGCAGAGTTGCGTCGTCTGGGCGGTGTGCTGGGTATTCTGCAGGATGATCCGGAGCGCTATCTCAAAGGGGGAGAGCCGGGTGCAGATGGTGGGCTCAGGGACGAAGAGATTGACGCCATGATCCAACAGCGTATCGACGCCAGAGTCAGCAAGGATTGGGCCGAGGCAGACCGCATCAGAGACGCGCTGCAGGAGGCGGGAGTCCTCCTCGAAGATGGTGCGCAAGGCACCACCTGGCGCAGGGGCTGATACCTCTCCAGTTCTCCCCCTGTAATTGGAGAACGTGTCAAAATGTAGGAGCGGCGCCCCGCCGCGATTCACCTATCCGCGGAGTCATCGCGGCGGGGCGCGGCTCCTACTGTCTCTTTGCGACAAGCTGCGGAGAGTTAAACCCAAAAAGATTAAAGAAATTCCCTTCCCGGACGAATATCAAGGATAGATCCTTTGTTTTCTTAACGACCCCCAACCTGCAGAACAGGGGCGCCGGAGAGACAAAACCTGCTTTTACCGATCTTTAATGAGGGAATTTAAATGTCTATCAAAGGACAATCGCTTAGCTCCAGGTTGCTTCTATTGGCACTCGTCGGCACTCTGCTGATGGGCTCGGCTACCGCATATGGGGTGATTACACTGCTTAATGTGCTGGACTCGTATCAATATGCACTGGACCGCCAGACCGGTAATGAGCGCCAGATGCTGATCATGCAGAGTGATTTCAAGAAGCAGGTGCAGGAGTGGAAGAATGTCTTGCTGCGCGGATTCGAAAAGAAGAACTTCGATAAGTACTGGGGTAAATTCGAAGCCAGGGAGGCTTCGATAAGAGCGGCAGGGGAAAAGTTGATGCCCCGGCTGGAAAATGAAACCGCGAAAAAGCTTTTGCGATCATTTCTAACCTCCCATGAGCAGATGGGAGCCGCCTATCGGAGAGGGCTGGAGATGTTCAAACAGTCCGGCTTCGACCCCAGGGTGGGCGACAAAGCGGTGAAAGGGATCGATCGGGAACCCACTAATAAACTCTCTGATGCAGCGGAACATATCTCGCGACAGCTCTACCAATCCACGAGTCATTTACCCGAAAAAAGTTACTATGCAATGGTCGTCAGTATGCTGATCGTGCTGGCGGCGCTGATCGCCTTGACGGGCATCTCTATCTGGATGGTGAGACGCATTATCATTATACCCACCAAAGATATCTCGGTTTCCCTCAAACGTTTTGCCAATGGAGATTTCAGTGAGATCGATATCAGGCATAACGGTGGTGAACTGGGTGAGGTGGCAGAGAGTGCGATACAGGTAAAAGAACATCTCGGCGGCATTATCAGTGAGGTCAGGGGTGCTGCCATTGATTTGACCCGTGCAGCAGGGGATCTCTCTGTGGCAACGCACAGCACTCAGGGCGATCTGGGGCGGCAACAGGGCGATATCCAGCAGGTGGCAACGGCAATGGATCAGATGTCTGACGTGGTCAGCCAGGTTTCCAGTAACGCCCAAGCGGCCGTTGAGGTCGCGCGCAGTGCAGATGCCGCCTCCACTGAGGGCCGTAAGGTTGTGGAGACGGGTATCATTGAGGTCAGAGAGCTGGCGCAGGATGTGGAGGGCGCAGCTGATGTGGTGCAGAGTCTGGAAGGGGATGTGGCTAACATCAGCTCGGTGCTCGATGTCATCAAGAGCATTGCGGAGCAGACCAATCTTCTGGCGCTGAACGCAGCCATCGAAGCGGCACGCGCCGGTGAGCAGGGCCGGGGTTTTGCTGTGGTTGCCGATGAAGTTAGGACGCTGGCGGGGCGTACCCAGGAGTCAACCAGTGAGATTCAGCAGATGATCGAACGGCTTGAGACGGGGTCCGGCCGCGCGGTCAAGGTAATGGCCGAGAGTCGGCAGCGGGTGGAGGCGAGTGTTGAACATGCCAGCAAGGCCGGGGAGTCACTCAGGCAGATTACAGATGCCGTTGCAGCGATAGCGCAGATGAATGAGCAGATTGTGGCGAGTTCAACAGAGCAGACCTCTGTGACCGAGGAGATCCACCGCAGCATCACAAATATCAATGACCTGGCCAGACATACCGGAGAGAGTGCACAGACTGTGTCAGATGCCGGAGAGGGTGTAGCCGCACTGGCCGGTAATATGGAGACCCTGGTAGGACGTTTTAAGGTCTGATCGCGCGCCGTTTCGCAGGAGCGGCTTTGCGCCGCTCCTGCGTGGCTTTTACAACGCGTTGTGCAGTTCTGCGGCCTGCAGCGTGTTCTCCAGTAATGTGGCTATGGTCATAGGTCCCACGCCGCCAGGGACCGGCGTAATCCAGCTGGCGCGTTCGCTGCAGCTGTCGAAATCCACATCCCCCACCAGTTTGCCCTCATCCGTGCGGTTGATACCCACATCGATCACAATCGCGCCGGGTTTGATCCAGTCGCCGGGCACAAAGCGGGAACGACCCACTGCAGCTACCAGAATATCGGCGTTACGGCACTTCTCTTCCAGATCCTTGGTGCGGCTGTGACAGACGGTGATGGTGCAGCGTGCAGCCAGCAATTCCAGCGCCATGGGCCTGCCAACGATGTTGGACTGGCCGATGATGACGGCATCCAGCCCCTCCAGTTTTTGTCCGGTGCGCTCCAGCATGGTCATGATCCCCTTCGGGGTGCAGGGACGTAGAATGGGCATACGCAATACCAGTCGACCGACGTTGTAGGGGTGGAATCCATCCACATCCTTGGTGGGCAGGATGCGCTCAATGACAGACTCCTCGTCGATCTGCTCTGGCAGCGGCAGCTGTACCAGAATGCCGTCGATGGCGTCGTCAGCGTTGAGTTTGTCGATCAAAGCCAACAAGTTATCCTCGCTGGTATCAACGGGCAGATCGTGGCGTTCCGAGTAGAATCCCACCTCTTCACAGGAGCGGCGTTTGTTCCGGACATAGACTTGGGAGGCGGGATTTTCTCCTACCAGAACCACGGCAAGCCCCGGGCGGCGCAGACCCTGCTCAATACGGGCCTCCACCTTGGTTTTGATCTCCTTTTTAAGGTCGGCTGCAATCGCCTTGCCGTCAAGAATCTGTGCGCTCATTTTATCTACTTCCAAAACTGGATTTGACTGGGAAGCGAATCATAGCCTGAAAGGGTGGGGCCTGTAATCAATTCATTGGCACCGACCATTGACCTGACCCGCCTTGATCAGTATTATTCCGCTTCTTCGCGCATCCTTGAGGTGTTGCGAGACCCGAAATCGGGGTATAGCGCAGTCTGGTAGCGCGCCTGCTTTGGGAGCAGGATGTCGGGAGTTCGAATCTCTCTACCCCGACCAAATTTATCTGCGCCCGTAGCTCATTTGGATAGAGCATCGGCCTTCTAAGCCGAGGGTAGCAGGTTCGAATCCTGCCGGGCGTGCCAAATGCGGCGGATAAAAGAGTTTATGGTGGGCGTAGCTCAGTTGGTAGAGCTCCGGATTGTGATTCCGGCGGTCGTGGGTTCGAGACCCATCGTCCACCCCATACACTGACCTTTCCCAAAAGTCGCGGGAAAGGAAAAAAAGCGCAGTCTTTTGGGCCATTAGCTCAGCTGGTAGAGCAGTGGACTCTTAATCCATTGGTCGAAGGTTCGAATCCTTCATGGCCCACCAATAAAATCAAGGGGTTACGAGAAATTGTAACCCCTTTTTTATTGCTCGTAGCGCACTAATCCGCAACAATTCACAAAAATGGCGCACTATATTACAGGTGCCATTTCCGATTCTGTCTGCCCGTTCAAATCATGGCTGCTCCAGATGAGTCAGGGGCTTTCATTTCACTATTGTTGGTGAAATAGAGGGAATATTTCTTCTGAGTGCGCTCATACTGCGCCTCTGTGAGGTTGTGCATTTGTTAATTCAATAAAAAACAAATCGATAGCTAATTAGAACATTGGATATGAAATCCCCTGATAAGAGTCTGTGACATTAAGTATTAAAAAGAAAAAATAGTGCGCGCCATTTATTAAGGCGCACTAGCGGCGCATTATGTTAGCAGAAATGCCTATTCCAGCCCTTAGATTACTATATCCGCAGCCGTAGACTTGTGACGCGCTTGGCTGTCGATTTGTTGTGTGTATTTGTGGGGTAGTGCGCCAATAAAGCGATCAGGCAAAGAAAAAGGGTTAGCTGAAAATCAGCTAACCCTTTGATCTATATATGGTACGAGGGACGGACTCGAATGTATGAATTATCCTATTGTAAAATAAAGAAAAATAATATAACCACTTGTCAATATGCCAACAAATATACCAACATTTTCTGTCTGCTCTTTCCACACAGTTGTGTCTAAAGTTGGTTTGCGTGGAGTCATATTTCTAGCTTTTCCAGTCGGTAACTTCTTCGACGCGAACGAAGTGAGCAACGCTCCGGTCAGGGGCTAGGTTCAGCAGAAATCCGACGTTGAGGTAGATCAGGCAGCGGAAATGGCTGATGCTGAAATCCCCAAGAAGAACGGTATCACCATCGACCAGATGCACAGTACCTGGATTGTTGCCGGCAAAACCTGGCAGCACAAGAACGCCCTCCGGCAGCTTGGCGGATCCTGGAACAGCGCAGGCAAAGATTGGGAATACGATAGCGACCCTACCGCAAAAATCACAGCGTACCTGAGAGATCCTGAATCCCTGGCAGATATGGTGAAGCGGTCGAAGGTTGACTGGCGTTCGATCTGGGAGACTCCAGAGGACCAGGAATACAAGTCGACCCAAGCATCTATTAACAAGACAAAGAACCCTGTCACCATCGGCTTGGTCGAAAAACACTTCGGCGGCTGGGAGTCTGGCAGTATAAATGCCGATTTGGGCGGGGGGATGCACGACAACACCATCCAGTACATGCAGAGCCAGGGCGTCGAGAACGTCGTCTATGACCCATTCAACCGCACTGACGACTACAACAAGGCATCGGTAGAGCGCCTCAAGGGCGGCAAGGCAACCACGGCTACCATCAACAATACGCTAAATGTAATCAAAGAGGCTGATGTCAGAAACCAGCTGCTGCGCGAGGCTCAGGATTCGCTGAAACCTGGTGGCACGTTGTATATCCAGATATACGAGGGTGACCAAACAGGCGCTGGGCGCAATACCAAGGGTGACATCTGGCAGGAGAATAGGAAAACCGCCGATTATCTCGCAGAGATACAAAAGGTATTCCCGGATGCGGAAATCAAGCGAGGCCTGATCACTGCAAAGAACACGATAGTTGCGACCAAATCTGGCGAATCTGCAGTAGAAGGTGATTCTGTAGTTGTCGGTTTATCTGCTGCAATCAAAGAGAAGGCATACCACCAGAAGAAGGGGATGGACATTTGGCGCGTTCGCCTCCAGGGACCGCGCACAGACAGAGAGACATTCGTCGAGCTCAAGACTGCAGCCAAGAAGCACGGCGGCTATTACTCATCATACAAGGGCAACGGTGCCAAGCCTGGGTTTGTATTCGATGAGGAGGCGCAGGCGCAGGCGTTTCTTGGTGATTTTCAGCAAATCATGTCGCCAGGTGGGCGATCATCCTTCTCCACCCCCAAGAATCCCGGCCAAGTTGCCGGGATTTCTACTTCTGCGGTCGAGAAAGCCATCGCACCTGTGCGCCTGGCGTGGCAATCCGGGCCGACAGTTGAGGTTATAGCCAACAAGACAGATCTGCCAAAGCATCTCCGAGAAGAGGCTGGAGACCGCCTAATCGATGGCGTTTACGATCCGACCACGAAGACAGCCTACCTGGTGGCTGATGCGATACCCAGCGCCAGGCAGGCGCGAGTCATTCTGGCGCATGAGGCAGTCGGCCATCATTCCATGGAAGAGATGCTGGGTGACGAGTTCGCAGAGATCCAGCAGAAGGTACAGCTGCTGAAGCAGGCCAAGGATAAGCGTGTCAGCGAAATTGCCGCCGAGGTCCGCGAGCGATATGGCGAACTGGATCCGGCAGACGAATCAGCCGAGATCATCGCAGTGATGGCCGAGAAGGGCATCCGCAATGGTCTGATGAAGCGCGTCTATGCGGCTATCCGTCGGTTCCTGCGCCGGTTTTCTACCCAGATATTCACTACAACGGAACTGGAGGGAATGATTGCCAAGGCTGGTAGTCGGCTTGGGATGCCTGGGTCTAGTGATATTGGCAAGGGCAAGAAGCCTGTGTTTTCACATCCAGGCGATTCTGATGTTTCGGTTCCCGCCAGAACTACTCGATGGATGGGTTTCGATTCACTGCGATTGATTGCGAATTATCCGTCATTGCAATCCCGGCATCCTGAGCATTACAGCAATCCTGCTCAGGTGAAGAAAGATGTGGAATTCGTGCTGCGTAAACCAAATGACTGGTATCCACATGCCGATGGGCGAATCACCATATTCAGGCAGAGCAGAGAGGGGATCCCCTCTCTGCGGATCGACTTTCGCCATGAAAGTGATGGAGCCTACCGTATCGTGTCAGTGTATCCGATGGGTAAACGCAGCATTGCAAAAAAAATGGGGGAAAAGAAAAAAGCCTTGAGCCAGGCCGGTAGTCCCGATTCCCGTATTTCAGGGGGGCGCTTGTTACCTGGACAGCTCACCATCGCCGATTACGTTACCGAATTGGGCGATGAATCATCGCAACCTTCATCCCCCTCCAGGGATGATCTCAAGGCTTCTGACTCGAATATAGATCAAAATAGCGAATCGAGCAAACCCCGCCTCTCCCGCCCACGCCCACGCGCCAGTGAGGAACTGCAGCGCAAACTCCCAGTCAAAACCCATCATTTTCCACCCACTTCATGGGCTTCGCTTTCTTTTTGGCCGTAGACCATTGAGCGAAGCTCGTTTTTTCCCTTCTGCGGTCTTGGGTCCAGTGCTCAATCCACCATGAAACCTGCACCTACCATTCCCGTAAATATAGTTTATCTTACAGGGCATACCTTTCCGGTTTGTTGCACCGCAAATCATAGTTCGACATTCTTCCGGATATGGTGGGAACTGTGGATAATTGATCTCAGTTTCATCCTTCTCCCATGCTTCAAAGATGCGATCCCTTATCCGCCAATAGCATTTGAGTCTTCGGCGTAGTGCAGGTGAAGTTCTGCCTGCATCTGTTTCGATCAAGCCATCATTCATTGCATTCCACCGGTTTACTTAGGTCATTATTATTCCTGCCACTTTCGCCTTCTATCGGTCTCCATGTTGGTTGTTCTGGTCTTGAGAGATATCTTTCGCAATACCGCTGGCTGGTGTCCCATAACCCGGCTATTGCCTCCAGTTTACCTTTGGCACAATGACCAAGGTTTGGGTGGTTAATGCGTTCGAAGTGCGCACAATCACCACAACAAACAGGGTGGGGGCGTGGTATCGGTCTGTCGGCAGCCCGATTCCAACACCAAGGGCAACCCAGGACCTCACCGGTAAACCACAGCCAGACTGGCCCGCATTGTTTGCAGATGGCTCTCTCGGTGAAGTGGGCAGGCACCTCGCCCATATCCATCTCCAGACGTTGTGCCAGCGATCGGGCAAAGGCCGTTATGGTTTCAGTGCTGATGTTGCCTTTGCGCCAGTCGTCGATGTCTTCCGGCGCCAGCGCGTCGCGTACCTCTAACGGGGTGATAGACAAGCCGTAGGTGGCAGTTGAAAGTGCTTCCAATAATTTGGAATTCCCCTGCGCAGAATCCGCAATATTCGCAGAATTACCCGGCATGGGGCTTTTGTGCGTATTGTGCGGATTATGCGTATATGGCTTATCAACTGGATTCACCGCACCCAGCACTTCGCGCCAGCTCATCGCCATCTCTCCCGGATTTCCTGTCTCACTCGCACTATGGGGGACGGTGGACGGCCTGGACCATCTTTTTGTGGTTCCATGACTTCCACGTAACCACGTTCTTCCAGCGCCTCCAGCGCGTCGCGGATATGCTGCACGCGGGGGAAGGTGCTTCGCAGGGCATTGAAGGCATCGCGCACTATGAAGCTTGGCAACCTGCCGCGTTCGATCCAGTCCCACACATGCCGGGCGGCGGCAATGGTGGGATCAGCACCCATCATGTCAAGGGTAGCCAGGCTATGGCGCGTTATCACCGCTATGATCTCCAGGGCATTAATCATTGTTTCAGCTGTGATAACGGCTTCCCAAGGTTTGCCGTGTGCGTGTTTAATCCCGTGCAGTACTCCGGCTAATCGTGCAGCGGCTCCTGGTGCCTTTCCTGCCCAGTCGGTGAAGTGCTCCATGTCGCCACCAGGGCGCATCTGTACTTCGAGGGTTTTGGCGAAGTCGTGCCATTCAGAATAAGCCTCTTCGCTCAGGCGCAACAGATGGGGTTGTTCGTTGCCATCTTCATCGGTGGCAGGCACCCAATCCAACATGGCGCGTATCCCCGCTGTATAGGCATTGAGGGCGCTCTCAGGCACCGGTACGGACTCCAGGGTGCGATAGCCCAGGGGTGAAGGCGGCAATAGGTACAGGAACCGACCCAGTAGACCACGTCCGCGAAACCCTGGCTTGGCGGCCAGTCCTCGCAACACATCAGGCTGAGGACTCAATCCGATGCTCAGACGTGGGCTATGCAGGAACACGGGCGGGCGGCTTCCCCTGTCTACTCGCTCCGCGTCTCCGCTATGGGCCTTTAACACCAGATCCAGGTTGGGGATGCCGTTGGAATATCGACCTTGCAGCAGGTCGAATACGCCGCCCTCCGATGACAACCAGGCCATGCACTCATTTTGCTCGGCCAGCATACTGCCCAGTCGTTCTGGTGTTGCGTCGGATGTCCATATCTGAGGTTGCATCGGGATTTCTGGTAACTCGGCTTCCAGGTCAGCAGCCTCCAGTGCCAAGGCCTTGGCCTTGTTGGTATCCTTTTCCTTTGCTGCCTTATTTCTTTTCTCCTTGGCACGGGCTTCCAACGTCTTGCGCTCGCTGGTGATGTGCTTGATTTCCGGCTCCATGATTTCGGATTGATCGCGCTCCCAACCTATCAACGGTGATGTGGCAGCCGATTGCACGGCGCTCTTGCGATTGCCAGGTGGCAGCGCCACCACAACCCACAGGTTGCAGGGCTCGAAATAACCCGGCTTTACCATTACCCGAAGATGACGGGCGGCAGCGGTAGCGCTGGCCACCAGAATCATTCCGGCAGCAAGCTCCGGCGGTGTCTCTGTGTCAGCAGCGATGGCGCGGGCATAGTCACCGGCCCAGCCTGGCAAGTACGCCAGATCCAGGCGTGGAAGATTGGGGGCATCTAATGGCACCAGTTTTGGCCACTCTTCCTGTGGTGGCGAGGCGGAGTTCAATAGAATGGTGTTCATACCGTCTCTCTTTCCAGCCAAGCGGCCAGATCGTTGAAGTCGGTAAGGTTCTCAGGCGCGCCCACTGGCCATTGAGGAAGGGCCAGCAGGGCTCCCGATGCAATAGCGGCGGCTCGCGCCTTGGTGGCTCCTGGGTTGCCAGTCGTCAGCCGGTCATCGTCACCTGCAATCACCAATTCGGCAGATGGCCAGCGATGGCGCGCAGCGACGGCAACAGGTTTCAGGTTGCCAGCGTCGATGGCGGCCAGTACTAGTGCGGAGGGATCATCTTCCGCCAGGGTGCAACCCGTGGCCCAACCCTCGCAGAGAATCACTCGGGACGCACCTTGCATATTCCCTGCAACGTGAATAAAGCAGCCGTGCTTACGGCCACCAGATAACAACAATTTGCGTCCGTCTGGCTTGATGAATTGCAGGCTTGTCATTTTGCCGGTGAAGTCCATCACAGGGAGTATCAGTGTATCCCTGTACAGCATTGCTCCATTCGCCTTGATGTTTTTGTGGACCAAGTAGGAGGAATGGTCAGGTGCAAGGGTTGCCTCGCCCCAGATCGTGGATGCTCTTTTTGCTGCCTTGGTCTGTTGGATTTCCAGGTCTGCTTTGGCTTGCGCCCGTGCCTCTGCAACGCGGCGTTTAAAGGTCTCGGGTTCATGTGTAGTAAAGGACTTACTCCGCTTTGCATGCCAGGTTTCAGAAAAGCCCGAAGACCAGTCGCCGAAGCAGCCGCCCAGCGCATCATCAAACAATATGCACCAGCCAGCAGTATTACCATGGCGTTTGCCAATGCCGGGAAAGCGGTAGAATTTACCTGGCTTGATGGCATCGGGTGGTATCAAGCCAGAGGCCTGCATGGCATCGCGGAACTGGGTGATTGCATCAAACATTTTGCAATCCCCCATGTTGGATAATCCAATCTGCCACACTTATTGGGAGTAAGCCCCACAGGGCCAAGGTAACGATTGTTGCTTTAACGCGAGATGCAAAGCCGGTAGAATTAAGCGTGTTATCTGAAGTCTTTGGAGTCGCCTGGTGCCAGCCAGCGCGGCCCATTATTTTTCTGATCATGACATCTCACTCCCCGGTTTGTTGAATCAGAGCGCGGATGTCTTCGACTCGCCAAGCAGTAATGCGAGCCCCCAAGGTTCTTACCGGCTTCGGGTAGCGACCAGATTTCACTCCAGCCCACCAAGTTGATTTGCCAACCGGGATGATCGCAGGGATAGGTGGATCTGCTTTGGGATTTCCGATGATTTGTGGAAGCCGAAGGTAGCCGGTTTCAGGAAGGCTATAAGTCATACTCATTTGTACACATCCTTATTGGTGATTGATGGATGTGTTCAGACTGCAGCAATCAATCAAGTCTGGCGATAATGGAGGGCTATAGGAGGGCTACGGTCGGGCTATGGTCGGATTGGCTGCTTTTTTCCAAACAAGACTGGAGGGCTATGGTCGGATTAGGTCTTTTAGGTGTGCGCTTCGTGTTGGGAGGTTATTTGCGAGTTTTCGTTCAGTCTTGTCTCTGGTGTAGTGTCCTTTATCTATTAGCCACTCTGAAACTTCCCAAGGGTCGAATGTGCTCTCAGCATTGCCTGTGCCAGTTGATATTCTGGCTTTGATTAACCCATTGCGAGATGCTTTGTCAGCACGTGTTTTCCATATGTCTAGGTTGTTCTGCTCATCCCGATCCAAAGGAAACATCCTTGCAATCCCAGATAAAGGTAATGGATCAAACGCTGATACCCATTCATTATTAGGGACGTCAGCATTATCGTTATCTACAGAGACTTCATTAGTCGCTGAGGTCGGTTTCTGTGATTTGCCCTCGGTTTTTTCAGAGAGGCTATTATGCTTGTCCGTAAAATAGTGCTCGGAAATAGAATCTATCTGCAGCGTAATTCTATCCAGCTCCATCTGCTTCTCCCTTCGCTCCTCCATTGAGGCAGGTTGAATTCTCTCAAGCTCTTCGAGATTTTTTTGTAATTTTGGAAGCACTTCGATGGCTTCATGGAAGGCACGGTCATATTCTTCTTTATCAAGTGTTACCTTTCTATACGTGCAATCTACTTCATTAGGAAATAGTCCTGATGGTAGAGGCCAGGAATGCTGTCTCAGAAAATCTCTGAGTTCATCCAGTTTTATTTCTAAGCCCTGAACGTGCTGCTCGATGGGGTGATTGAGTTGCCAGCTATACTGCAATCCATTCCGATAAACGGGCAATCCAATTAATACGCACCACAGATATAGCAGCTCACGCTGCTTGTCGTTCCTGAACCATGGGCGTGAATGGAATTGGTGGCGAAATTGATCGTATAGAGCGTTATTTGATTTGTTGTCGTAGATACGCTTGATGAGATTTTTAGATGCAGTGGAATTCTTGCCGTAGAAAGTATCTGTTATCAGGCATGTGTGAAATTTCTCAAATTCGACTGTCATCCAGGGTGAATATTTTTCAGTTGGCAATATTGTAGCTAGTCCAAAGTCTTCTTCTTCGATTGCTTCCACATATGACAGCGCAAACAATCCACTTTTTAGTGGTGGAAATGAGTCATCATCTGTTCCACTAAAGCGTGTGCAGCCAAATATTGGATGCATGTCAAACAGGCGTCCTTCAGCAATCTTTGCACCAATGATGGCTTGAGGTTCAATTCCCGGTTGTTCGCCCCAGCGCTCAATGAGTTCTTCACCGGTAATGTAACGTTCTTCAGGTTGGTAATTGGCAATGTCGTCCTCTAGGAACCAGCAAGCCATCAAAGGTGATAAATAGTCAAAATCACATTCGTTCCCAAGGCTGTAGTGAAATCTTGATGGTGGATTCAGTTCATTGGCATTCAAATATGCTGCGAGACCACCGTTCTCAGGCCCGAGAAATATCCACGCGGCCATTTCGTCTTGCGTCGCACCAATCCGGTCAGCCAAGCGGGAGAATGCCTTTGGATACGCGATGAACTGAGCCATATTTTGCTCCAAGTCTGTATTTTTTCTATTCCTTGGATTATATGGGTCTTTACAGTACATTTGGGTATTATTGAAGGTACTTAGGATATTGGCCCTGATTTCTTGGGGTGTGAACATGGAACTGATTGATAATATTAATAATCTTCTCGGTGATAGCTTCAAGCAGACGATTACCTCTGGGTCAAAATTGAAGATCGCTGCCTCCTGCTTTTCCATCTACGCCTATGAGGCCCTCAAGGATGAGCTGGAGCACATTGACTCACTGGAGTTCATCTTCACCGCACCAACCTTTGTTCCCAATGAGGTCAGCGATAGAATCACCAAAGAGCGCCGTGAGTTCCATATTCCAAAGTCAGAGCGTGAGCGTAGCTTCTACGGCAGTGAATTTGAAGTGCAACTCAAGAACAAGCTGACTCAGCGGGCAATTGCCCGAGAGTGTGCAGCCTGGATACGGCGCAAGGCGCGTTTCCGCTCCAACAGCGGTAAGGCACCGATGCAGCAGTTTGCCGGTGTGAGGGAGGCGGACTCAGAAGCCGTTTATCTGCCCCTGCATGGTTTTACCGCCGTGGATCTCGGCTACCAGCAAGGCGATGCTGTCTCCAATTTCGTCAACAAAATAGACGAGCCACCTCTCACCAGCACCTATCTTTCGTTGTTCGACCAGATCTGGGATGACAGTGAACAACTGGAAGATGTTACCGAACGACTCTGTGAGCACATCGACTCGGTCTATCGTGAGAATTCCCCGGAACGCATCTATTTCATGATGCTCTACAACATCTTCAATGAGTTCCTGGAGGACATCAGCGAAGATGTATTGCCCAATGACCTGACAGGCTACCAGGACAGCCTGATCTGGCAGAAGGCCTTCAATTTTCAGCGTGATGCTGCCACCGGCATCATCAACAAGCTGGAGACCTATAACGGCTGTATCCTCGCCGATAGTGTTGGCCTGGGTAAGACCTTTACCGCACTGGCAGTAATCAAATACTACGAGTTGCGTAACCGCTCCGTTCTGGTGCTCTGCCCCAAGAAGCTGGCAGACAACTGGCTCAACTTCAACCGCAATCTCAAGACCAATATCCTCGCCAAGGATCGTCTCAACTACGATGTGCTCTGCCACACGGATCTGCTGCGTACCAGTGGTGACTCATTCGGCACACCGCTCAACCGCATCAACTGGGGTAACTACGATCTGGTGGTGATCGATGAATCCCACAATTTCCGTAACAACGATGTCTACAAAGACAAAGAGACCCGCTACCAGCGTCTGATGAATGCGGTTATCAGGGAGGGCGTCAAAACCAAGGTGCTGATGCTCTCTGCTACACCAGTCAACAACCGCTTCAGCGATCTGCGCAACCAGTTGGCGTTGGCCTATGAGGGGGAATCTGACGCCCTTGGCCGGAAGTTGCGTACCGAGAAAGATATTGATGAGATCTTCCGCCGCGCACAGAAGGTATTCAATGCCTGGTCGGATCTGCCACCGGAAGAGCGGACTGCCGGCGCGATCCTCAATGCGCTGGACTTCGACTTCTTCGAGCTGCTCGACAGTGTCACCATTGCCCGCTCACGAAAACATATCGAAACCTTCTACGACACGGCGGATATTGGCAGCTTCCCCGAGCGCCGCAAGCCGCTGGCGTTTCATTGTGCATTGACCCAACGGCATGATGTCATCGGCTTCAACGAAATATTTGGCCATCTATCGGCGCTAAAGCTCGCGGTCTATGCCCCGGTGAGCTATATCCATCCCAGTCGTCTCGCTAAATATGAAGCCCTCTATGATACGGTAGTGGAGGGAGGAAGAGGCAAACTCAGGCAGGTGGATCGGGAAAAAAGCCTCCAGGCCTTAATGACCACCAATCTGCTCAAGCGACTGGAAAGCTCGGTTCAGGCGTTCCGTATCACCTTGCAAAAACTCAGGAATAATCACCGAAACACCCTCGACAAGATAGACCTGTTTCTGACCACAGGCTCCAGTGCCAGCTTTACTGATATGGCCACTGCTTTTTCTGATCTGGAGCCGGACGATGATGAACTGCCGGATCTGGAAGAGGCCAGCATCGGTGGCAAAATCAAAATCAGTCTGGCCGATATGGATCTGCCCTCCTGGCAGCAGGATTTGGAAGCCGACCTCGCTATTATTGATCAACTGCTGACCGAGATGGGTAAGATCAGCCCGGAGGATGATACCAAACTGCAACATCTGAAGACTCAGATCGAAAGCAAGTTAGCCTCACCCATAAATCCGGGCAATCACAAGGTGCTGATCTTCACCGCCTTCGCCGATACCGCCGACTACCTCTACGAGCATCTGGCACACAATTTTCTTCATAAGCGTCATATCCATACCGCCAAGGTCACAGGTTCCAGCAGCCCGAAATCAACGCTGGGCCGGGGTTATGACTTCCAGGAACTACTCACGCTCTTCTCGCCACGCTCCAAAGAGAAGGCGCTGGTACTGCCTGATGAATCCAGTGAGATCGAGATACTCATCGGCACAGACTGTATCTCCGAGGGGCAGAATCTTCAGGATTGCGACTATCTGATCAACTACGACATCCACTGGAACCCGGTCAGAATCATCCAGCGCTTTGGGCGTATCGACCGTATCGGCTCGCCTAACGCCAGCATCCAGCTGGTCAACTACTGGCCCGACATCACACTGGATGAGTACATCAACCTCAAAGAACGGGTCGAGAATCGCATGGTCATCGCCGATGTGATCGCCACCGGCGATGACAACGTGCTCAGTGCCGAGGCCAATAATGTCTCCTACCGCAAAGAGCAACTGCGGCGACTCCAGGAAGAGGTGATCGACATGGAGGAGTTGAAGACCGGCGTTGCCATTACCGATCTTGGTCTCAACGATTTCCGCATGGATCTGCTCAACTACATCAAGGGCAATGGTGATCTCTCCAGCATACCCAACGGTATGCATGCTGTGGTGTCAGAAGATGCCCAGCGCGGCCTGCTGCCCGGTGTGATTTTTACCCTGCGAAATCGCAATCAGGGTATCAACATAAACCTGCAGAATCGCCTGCACCCCTTCTACCTGATCTACATCGGCAACGATGGAGAGGTGATCAGCGACCATACCGAAGTAAAGCGATTGCTCGATCTGACTCGTACTGCCTGCAAGGGCAAGGCGCAGCCCATCCAGGAGAGCTACCAGCGATTCAACCGGGCGACCCATGATGGCCGGGAGATGCAGGTCTACTCCGATCTGCTGGATCAGGCGATTCACTCGATGATCGAACGCAAGGAGGAGGGCGATCTCGACAGCCTCTTCAGTGCTGGCAGCACCACGGCCCTGACCCACACCATCCAGGGATTGGATGACTTTGAACTGATCGCTTTCATCGTCATCCAGGCCAATCCATGACTGGATTGCTGCTTCACTACCCCAAACAGGCGGCATTTGGCCGGGTGGTGCCGAAAAACAAAATCTACCAACATGCCAAACCCAGCCGTGCCCTGAAGCAGCGTTTTGTTGAGCAGATTGATAAAATCATCTGGCGCTACAAACTGGCGCCGGAGACCATCAACCTGCCGCGCAACCGCAGCGTGCCGGAGATTGAGATTTTCGAGATTCAGCTGAAAACCCCAGAGCTGAAAGAAGAGCTGCTGCGCGCTATCGACCTGGCAATACCTTTCCCCATATTGTTTGAGTTGCGCCACCAGGGACAGATAAGATTCACTGCTGCCTATAAACGGCCTAGCGAGGCCGATGGTGCAAAGTGGGTGGTCGATGGCTACCTCAGCTCGCCCTGGATCGCTGCCGATACCGAACGCAAACCACTGCCGGTGGCACTGGATCTGGCGCGGCTCTACGAACAACTGCTGCGTGCGCTGCTGCCGCTACAGGAACGAACGGGCGAGACCCTGCCGGACCAGCTTAACCGCTACGCTGAGATTCAGCGCAAAGAGCGTGAACGCGACAAGCTGGAGAGCCGTCTGCACCGAGAGAAACAGTTCAATCGCAAGGTGGAGATCAATGCCGAGCTGCGCGCCGTTCAAGAGGCGCTGGCCGCACTCTCCGCCTGAACAAGATAACGATTTGAGAAATCCATGGATAAACTGAAACTGCACAGCCCCGACCTCACCGCACAGAATATCGACAAACTCGCGGCGCTGTTTCCCAACTGTATCACCGAGACCCGCACAGAAGCGGGAGAGCTAAAGCAGGCCATCGACTTCGACCAACTGCGTCAGGAGCTCTCCGGCTCAATCGTTGAAGGCCCACAAGAGCGCTACCAGCTCAACTGGCCGGGCAAACGCGAGGCGCTGCTTACCGCCAATGCGCCCATCGTCAAAACCCTGCGCCCCTGCCGGGAAGAGAGCGTGGATTTCGATACCACCCGAAACTTGTTTATCGAGGGGGATAACCTGGATGCGTTGAAGTTGTTGCAGGAGACTTATCTGAATAAGGTGAAGATGATCTATATTGATCCACCCTACAATACGGGAAATGATTTTATCTATGATGACGATTTCAAAGAAAATCCTGAAGAATATTTAACACGATCAAAACAGCAGGATGAGTCTGGCAATCGCTTAATTAGTAACACTGAAGCGAACGGGCGCTTCCACTCCGACTGGTTGTCGATGATGTATCCAAGACTAAAATTGGCTAGAAATCTATTGCGGGAAGATGGCATTATTTTCATCTCAATGGATGACAGTGAAATAGAAAATACAAGAAAACTATGCTGTGAAATATTTGGTGAAAAGGATGTGAAAGGTTGCATTATTTCTAAGCGTCGACAGGTTCCAGATAATCGCAACCATAATCGCATTTCAGCAGATCACGAATACGTTCTTGTATGTGGTAAAAGTCAATCTCGCTTAAATGGTAAGGACAAAGATCTGAGTAAGTATTCGAATCCAGATGATGACCCTAGGGGTGACTGGATGAGCGATAATATGACTGGTCTTGCATCAAAAGAACAGCGCCCTAATCTTCATTACGATATCGTGAACCCAGTTACAGGACAACATTATCCACCCCATCCTGGTAGGGGCTGGGCGTATGAAAAAAAAAGGATGGCAATACTTATAATGGATGAAAAGATCCTTTGGCCTTCTAAACCAAGTGGCAGGCCAAGAATTAAGCGTTTTCTCGATAGCTTAAAAGATACAACGACAGGGTTTTCTACTTATCAAGAATTGGGATATACAACAGAAGGAACAAGAGAAATTACCCAATTGATGGGATTCAAGGCATTTGATTTTCCTAAGCCTGTCAAGCTCATTAATACTCTATGCAAGCAAGCAACGCTTAAAGACAGTGGCGATATTGTCGTTGACTTTTTCTCTGGATCTTCAACAACAGCTCATGCAGTCATGGAACTTAATTTATCGGATGGTGGAAACCGACGGCATATTATGGTCCAGATTCCAGAGGCATGTAATGAAAAAAGTGAAGCTATGCGAAATGGCTTTCAATACATTACGGAAATAGGCAAAGAACGTATTCGTCGTGCTGGCACAGAGATCAAAAACGAAAACCCTGGAGCAGAAAATATTGATACCGGTTTTCGTGTCCTGAAAATCGACACCTCCAACATGAACGACGTCTACTACACCCCCGATGCCATCAACCAGGACGACCTGTTCCAGCAGGCCGACAATATCCGCCAGGACCGTACCCCGGAAGATCTTCTGTTCCAGGTCATGCTCGACTGGGGTGTTGACCTCACTCTGCCCATCACCCGGGAGAGCATCGCTGGAAAAGCCGTCTTCCACGTCGATGAAAACGCCCTGGCAGCCTGCTTCGATGAAGGCATCGACGAAGTCTTCGTCAAGGAGCTGGCCACCCGCCAACCCCTGCGCGCCGTATTCCGTGATTCGGGCTTCGCCAGCGACAGCGTGAAGATCAACGTCGAACAGATCTTCAAACACCTCTCCCCCCATACCGACATCAAAGTGATCTAAATGGATCAGAGTGAATTACAGGTGTTGCTGGATAGCTTGATTGCCACTTGGGAGAACGAGGTGGTTGAGTTCAAGCAGGCTGGAAAAGACTACTCGACCTCAGACATCGGAAAATACTTTTCAGCACTTGCCAATGAGGCCAATCTTAGGGGCTTGGAACGCGCTTGGCTGGTATTCGGGGTAAACAATAAAACGCGCACAGTTGCAGGCACTGACTATCGGCCGGAACCGGATCGTCTGCAAAGCCTGAAGATGCAGATTGCTGAGAATGCCGAACCCAGCATGACCTTCCGTACGATTCACGAACTGCAACATCCAGATGGCCGGGTAATCCTGCTTGAGATTCCGGCCGCGCCACGGGGCATGCCGGTCGCCTGGAAAGGGCACTATTACGCCCGGGCCGGTGAAAGTTTGACTAATCTGACGCTCGATAAGCTGGATGAGATGCGCCAGCAGACCATGGCTATGGATTGGTCTGCACAGGTTGTGGATACGAGCTTTGACCATCTTGATGAACAGGCTGTTCAAATCGCCCGTGATTCCTTTGCCCGTAAGTACGCCAACCGCTTCCCTGAAGAAGAGGTTATGGACTGGCCACTATCGACCTTTCTTGATCGGGCTCATCTTGCACAGGACGGCAAGCTCACCCGTACGGCGCTTCTGTTGCTGGGTAAACCGGAAGCGGCTTATCTGCTGTCACCCCATCCGGCACAGATGACCTGGAAGCTGGAAGGGGTGGACCGTGCCTATGAGCATTTTGGCCCTCCGTTTTTGCTCAATACCTCGACCCTCTACCAGAAGATCAGGAATATACAGGTTCGCCTGTTGCCTGATGATGCGCTGTTGGCTATTGAAGTAGCTAAATATGATCAGAAGGTGGTGATGGAGGCCTTACACAACTGTATTGCTCATCAGGATTATGCGCGCAGCGGTCGCATTGTTATCACTGAAGAGCCTGACCGGCTCACCTTTGAAAATGAGGGCAGTTTCTTTGAGGGGCAGCCCGGCGACTACATTGCTGGTAACAAAACACCTCGCCGTTATCGCAATCCCTTCCTCGCCCAGGCTATGACTGAGTTGAATATGATCGACACCATGGGTTACGGCATCCATGAGATGCATGTCGGTCAGGCGCGGCGCTATTTCCCCATGCCGGATTACGACCTGAGTGAGTCTGGAATGGTGCGAATGACCGTGCATGGCAAGGTGGTTGATCCAGCCTATAGCCGTCTGCTCATGCAAAACACCGATTTGCCGTTAATGGACATTCTGGCGCTGGACCGGGTGCAAAAACAGCTACCTGTGACGGATGAGATGATCAAACACCTTCGTCAGGCGAAGCTCATAGAGGGACGAAAGCCCAATCTGCATGTCTCAGCGACAGTAGCCAAGGCCGCTGGTAGCAAAGCCGAATATATTCGCACCCGTACTCAGGATGACGCCTTTTACGCCCAACTGATCACCGATTATCTGGCTAAATTTGCTCAGGCCACCCGGCAGGAGATAGATACACTGTTAATTGGCAAGCTCAGCGATGCACTGAACGATGAGCAAAAACGCCATAAAATCGGAAATTTACTGACTAAATTGCGCAGATCGGGGCGTATCCGTAATACGGGTTCCCGCAAAGCTCCACAATGGGAACTTGCAGAATAAGTGCAGAATAAAATGGCCGTTTTGCAGAATAAATGCAGAATAAAAACAAGGTAACTGTTTGATGAAACTCAAATTTAAGGTTCAAACTTATCAAACAAATGCCGTAGAATCCGTGGTGAACTGCTTCGCCGGGCAACCCAAGAGCACGGGGATGACCTATCGAATCGATCCCGGTGCCGAGGCTAAAGTCGGTGAGCACATCGGCAGCGTGAGCGGAGATACAGGCTTCAGAAACAGCGACATTGCCCTGACTCAGCCACAGTTGCTGGAGAATATTCGCAGTGTGCAGCAGCACCAGAATGTTCCCCTCTCCAATATCCTGGTCAGCAGCAAGGTCTGTCCGGTCAATCTCGACATCGAGATGGAGACCGGCACCGGCAAGACCTACTGCTACATCAAGACCATGTTCGAGCTTCATGAACGCTACGGTTGGAGCAAGTTTATTGTCGTGGTACCCAGTATCGCTATCCGTGAGGGAGTCTACAAATCCCTGGAGATTACCGGCGAGCATTTTCTGGAAGAGTACGGCAAGCGGGCGCGGTTTTTTATCTACAACTCCAAACAGTTGCATGATGTGGAGAGCTTCTCGTCAGACTCCGGTATCAATGTAATGGTCATCAACGTGCAGGCCTTCGCTGCACGGGGTAAGGATCAGCGGCGGATCTATGAGGAGCTGGATGACTTTCAGTCCCGTCGTCCCATCGACGTTATCCAGAAAAACCGTCCCATCCTGATCCTGGATGAGCCCCAGAAGATGGAGGGCAAGAAGACCGTGGCGTCATTGGCGGAGTTCAATCCGCTGATGATACTGCGCTACTCCGCCACCCATAAGACCGAGCACAACCGGATACACAGACTTGATGCCCTGGATGCCTATAACCAGAAGCTGGTGAAGAAGATTGAGGTGCGCGGGATTAATGTCAAAGGGCTGACAGCGACCAACAGTTACCTCTACCTGGAATCGATCGAGATCTCTGCCAGCAAGCCACCGGTTGCGCGGGTTGAATATGAGGTTCGGCAGAAAAACGGTATCAAGCGAATAACCCGCAAGCTGGGCCGCAACGACAATCTCTATGAGTTGTCAGACGGGCTCGAACAGTACAAAGGCTTTGTGGTGGCGGACATCGACGCCGTGAAAGATACCTTGAGCTTCAGTAATGGCGTGCAGCTGCAATCCGGTGATGCTACCGGTGATGTGAATGAGACGACCCAACGACGGATTCAGATCCGCGAAACCATCAAGGCCCATTTCGACAAAGAGCGGCAACTGTTCGACCAGGGGATCAAGGTGCTGTCTCTCTTCTTTATCGACGAGGTAGCCAAGTATCGCCAATATGATGAAACGGGCGAGGTCGGTGGTGAATATGCCAGTATGTTTGAAGAGGAGTACAAGCATCTGCTCAATGAGACCTTGACCCTGGAGGATACGCCCTACAATCGGTATCTCAAGAAGATCGACATCAACAGCACCCACGATGGTTACTTCTCCATCGACAAGAAAACCAAACATCTGGTCGATCCAAAGACGAAAGCCAGATCAACCGAAACCGATGATGTGGATGCCTATGACCTGATCCTGAAGGATAAGGAGCGGCTGCTGTCGTTTGATGAGCCGGTGCGCTTTATCTTTTCTCACTCTGCGCTGCGAGAAGGCTGGGACAACCCCAATGTGTTTGTGATCTGCACCCTGAAACACAGTGACAATACAGTCTCACGCCGCCAGGAGGTGGGACGCGGACTACGCCTCTCGGTGAATCAGCACGGCGATAGATCAGACCAGCCATCCACAGTCCACCAGATCAATGTACTTACCGTGGTGGCCAGCGAAAGTTACAAGGATTTTGTCTCAGCTCTGCAAAAAGACATCAGTGCAACCCTGTCTGAGAGGCCAAGAGTGGCCGACGAGTCATTCTTTACCGGTAAAGTGCTACAGACAACAGGTGGCGATGTGGAAGTCACGGCCCAGATGGCCAAACAGATCTACCGCTATCTGCTGAAGAATGACTACACGGACGATGAGGATCGAATCACCCAGACCTATCACGATGCAAAGCGGGATGAACAACGAGCGGAACTACCGGGCGAGTTGCTGCTGCACGCCGAGCAGGTTTTTCAGCTGATCGACAGCATCTTCAGTGATGCCCAGCTACCCACCATTGGTGATGCACGCAAGGCCAAGCCGAATCCGCTCAATAGCAACTTCCACAAAAAAGAGTTCCAGGCGCTTTGGAGTCGGGTCAATAGAAAGGCCGTCTACGCTGTTGATTTCGATACCGGAGAATTGATCGATAAATGCGTGGTTACACTGGATCGTGAACTGAAAGTGAGTCCGTTGCAGTACACCATCATCAGCGGCACGCAGACAAATACGGCAACCTACGACTCCGTAAAGCAGGGACAAGCATTCCAGGTTAAAGAGAGTCAGACTGAGAGCTACAAGGCATCTATCCATGCGGCAGTCAGATACGATCTGGTTGGTAAGTTGGTACAAGATACCCTGCTGACCCGAAAAACTGTTGCAACTATTCTCCAGAAAATTCACCCAAAAACCTTCAGTCAATATCGGATCAATCCAGAAGACTTTATGCTCAAGGCTGCTAGGTTGATCAATGAGCAGAAAGCTACTGTCATCGTGCAGCACCTCAGCTATAACCCGATGAATGATCAGCATGATGTGGACATCTTTACCCAGGAGAAGCCTAAAGATGATCTCAGCAAGGCGTTTCAGGCCAAACGCCATATCTACGATTATGTGTTTACTGACTCTAAAATAGAACGTCAATTTGTTGAAGAACTGGACATCAGTTCAGAGGTGGTGGTCTATGCAAAACTGCCGCGTAGTTTCTTTATCCCTACACCCGTAGGTGATTACAACCCGGATTGGGCGGTAGCTTTCGAAGCAGGAAAGGTCAAACACATCTATTTCATCGCCGAGACCAAGGGCTCAATGTCCTCGCTGGAGCTGCGCGATATTGAAAAGTGCAAGATCGAGTGCGCCAGGAAATTCTTTTTAATAATTACATCTGATCAGGTGAAATATGATGTGGTTGATAGTTATGGGAAGTTGATGGAGTTGGTGCAGTAAAAGGCAAATGAATTTATCAATTCCGTGTTTGAGAAATCACCAACCAGGGTTTACTCATCATGAGGCTACGCTTCGTATGGGTACTACTGTTGTTCCATTTTCTGCCGCCTCGACAAACGTTCCCCACCAATCCATCATTTCACGCCGATCCTGCAGATATTCAGCCCTGTTATAGGCAGCCCGGACTTTATTCCGTTCGATATGCGCCAATTGGCGTTCAATGACATCAGGTTTGAATCCGGTCTCGTTGAGAATGGTTGAGGCCGTGGCGCGGAACCCGTGGGGTGTTGCCCTGCCCTGATAACCCATGCGTTTCATCGCATAGCTGAGGGCATTCTCTGACATGGGGGCCTTACGGCTGCGATCACTGGGGAAGAGGTAATCAGAATTACCCACCAGTGGTTTGAGTTGTTCAAGAATGGCTTCAGCCTGTGATGACAGTGGGACGATGTGCTCTGCCCTCATCTTCATGCGTTCGGCGGGGATTCGCCACTCTTTACGTTCAAAGTCGATTTCCGACCATTTTCCACCACGTAATTCACCCGGGCGGACAAAGGTGAATATCAGCAGTTTGAGGGCCAGCCGGGTCAATTCTTTGATCTGCTCAAATTTGTCTAATTCCTGCAGAAATGGACCAAGGTCTTCGCGACTTAGGGCAGGGCGGTGCCTTACCCGCTCGGATTTCACAACCCCGATCAGGTCAGCTGCTGGATTGATGGCCGCGCGACCTGTCTGTATGGCATAGCGATAGATCTCGGAGACCCTGGCTCTTTGGCGTTTGGCAACATCCAGAGCGCCACGACTCTCGATCTTGCGAATCGTCATCAGCACATCAGCGGGGGTGATCTCGGTCACTGGGCACCGACCGAGATCAGGGAAGAGGTCTCGTTTCATCCAGTTGAGAATGCGCTCGGCGTGTGCCGGTTCCCAGTCCCCCTTGCGCTGTTGGTGCCATTCCAGTGCCAGTTCCTCAAAGGAGTTGGACGCGGCCTGTAGTTTCTGAGCCTTCTTACGCTTTCGCTCTAGGGAGGGGTCTTTGCCATCGCGAAGCTGTTGCCTGGCTGCTTCTTGTAGTCTTCTTGCCTCAGCAATGGTGATTTCTGGGTAGACACCCAGGGCAAGTTGTTTCTGCTTGTCAAGATAGCGGTAGGCCATGCGCCAGTATTTACTGCCGCTGGGTTCAACCTGGAGGAACAGTCCCTTGCCGTCGGATACGCGAAAGGTCTTTTGGCCGGGTTTGAGTCGTCTGACCATGAGATCGGTCAGCTTGTTGGTTTCCATATGTCATCCTGATTTCTTGGTGTGGTTTGTAAATATGCCAACAAAAGTACCAACAAAAAGTGCTGGATTCAATAGGATTTGATGGGATCAGGATGGATTGAGGTTGCAAAGAAAAAGCCGCAAGTCATTGATTATAATGAGTCTTGCGGCTTTTGCTGGACTTTCTTGGACAAGAATCTGGTACCGAGGGACGGACTCGAACCGTCAAGGCCGTGAAGCCGGGGGATTTTGAATCCCCTGTGTCTACCAATTCCACCACCCCGGCGCTGGAAGCCGGCAAGTATACATGATTTTCTCGAATTGTAAGATCCTGATTTGGAAGATACAGATCAAGCTTCTGGTGGGGATGGTTTGCCAAAAAGATAGCCCTGACCAAAGATGAATCCCAGGCCAGTAAGTTTTTGCGACATCTCATCGGTTTCGATACCTTCCGCCACGAGTTGGTGGCCGGATTCAGTAATCATCTGTACGAGATGACGGATGATGCGGTTTTGCGCTTCATTATCTACATTCCGGGTTAGCGAGATGTCGAATTTCACGATATCCACCGGCATTGTGGCAAGGTAGCGTAATGAGGAGTAGCCACTGCCAAAGTCATCGAGCGCGATCTGGAATCCCATCTTTCTGAGTGCGTTCAGGTTTTTCGTCGCTGTCTTTAGCTGCGTGATCAAGGCCGTCTCGGTTATCTCAATCACAAGCTTGTGTGTCTTTAAATAGGGTAGGAAGTCTTTGAGCCACTCGGTCAGGTATTGGTTGATGGCAGTTGGTGCCGAAATGTTTATGGAAATGCCGGTTCCAGCGGGGATCCGATTGTTCTCCAAATCCTCCAGAACGCGATTGATTACCACCCGGTCGAGGTCGATTTCCAATCGACGCGCCTCAATCAGAGGAAAGATGTGCGAAGGAAGTATCCATCTGTTTCCATGAGAAATTCTGAGTAGCGCCTCATAATACTGAATGGTGCCGTCCTGGAGTTTGACGATGGGTTGATAGAACATATTCAAACCAGTGCCATGGGTTACTGCATCGTAAACAGCATTGTGAGTCAGGTTTGAGAAAAGCCCGCTGGATTCTTCTGCCATTTCGGGCGAAAAAACCGCGATATGGGATGTGGCGGGACGCTTGGCAGTGTACATGGCGATATCGGCCTGCCACTGTATCGATGTCAAAGGTGAATCCTCTTCTGTTTCGCTATCGGTGAGGGCCAAACCGATGCTGATTCTCACAGGCTCTTTGATGCCGAAGTCATGGAATGGGTAGTCGGCGATCGCCTCCTCACAGCGCTCAGCAATGCGCATTGCGATGGCAGGTGTGCAGTCGAAAAGGATGGTAGCGAACTCATCCCCCCCAAGACGGAACAGATACTCTCTTTTTCGCAACACTTTCTGTATGGAGCGGCTGATCGCTATAAGCACCTCATCCCCGATCTGATGTCCATATGTGTCGTTGATGGCCTTGAAGTGATTGACATCAAACAGGGCCAGACAGATAGGGTTGCGGCGGATATCGAAGAGTTTGTTCACCTCTTTCCAGTATTCGTCAAAAGCCCGTCTGTTTTTTACGCCGGTAAGCGGGTCGTGAAGAGCGAGGCTCCAGAGTTTTCTGTTTTTTTCATCCAGACTGGTATTCAGACTGTTGAGTTGATTGTGATAGTCATTCAGGGAAAGCCTGACTTTATCCAGTTCCTTAATGGGCAGATGTTTACCCAGGTTTTCAGCAATTTTTTCGGCGGAGTGCCGTTTGAGAAAATCGAGATGGCGAGAGAGTTGACGAATTGATTTTCCGGTAAACCAGACACTTTGCGGGAAGACCAGGAGCGTTAGAATTATGCTGACAACAATGAGGTAACCCACCGCTTGTAGCATGACCTTTTTCAACTCTTCAGCGTATGGATCACTGCGTAATGTATACTTGATATGCTTTTTTATTTCTGCAATCGGGAGAAAATCGTGGCCTGACGATATGAATGTTAATGTTTGCGGGTCTATTTGACTAAAGTGTCTTTGGCTATAAAAGCCGGTTAGAAAATCGCTTAAAGTGGCGACATAACCGATCGTCTTCAGGTTTTCGAGGTCACGGACAGGTGCAACGATAAATATTCCAGGCTTCCCTTCCTCGATCCGGAAAAAGGGTTCAATGCGCTCAATATTTATGGTTTGCGGTAATATCGAGGTATCCAGTTTTCCCAATACTTTCCCCTCGCTGTTGTAGATCGAGGCGTCAAGCACATACTCCGGTAAAATACCTGTATTCCGTAGACTGCGCTCATGCCAATCACTATAAAAACCGGGGTTCAGTAACTGCTGCCTAACCTCATGCCATTCGGCCAAATCTACTGCGTGCTTCTGTATATCAGCTGTAACGGAAGCGATAACCTGCTCGATCTCTTTTTCTGCAATGGTGATACTGCTGTTATGAAATTCAGATTCCATTTTCTGAATATTCAGGTAGGTCAGCCCCCCAACAAAGCTGAGTGACATAAATGCGATAACGATATAGATCGTTGCATATGTGTTGATGGAAATGACTCTGTTTGACATTTGGGCCCGAATTATTCCAGTGGATTCAGTCAGATCAAATTCGCGTTGGTGGTCGAAAAAGGGCTTTGCCTGCTTCGTTTCATACTATCTGGTTTAGTTTGCCTAAGTTTAGCCAGTCATGCGACTCGTTTCGCTTAGAGACTCCATTGACCTAAGGATAGTCGATACCTGAGTCTGTACCTTGACGTGCACCTCGTTTGAGAGACGCCTGAGTTGCTGAGAGATGTTCGCGATTCCCGACGGCAGGCACTTTGCTGGATGTTGTGGCAGCCAGGGCCATGATATTATCCGCCCGCATGAAACTATCCGATTTTTCCTATGATCTTCCTCCAGAGCTGATTGCCCAATTCCCTGAAAAAGAGCGGCGGGGCAGTCGCCTGCTCACCCTGGACGGTACCAGCGGTGAGTTGAATGACCAGCAGTTTACAGATCTGCCGCAGATGTTGCGAAAGGGTGATCTTCTAGTATTCAATGATACCCGTGTGATGCAGGCCCGGCTCCACGGTTTTAAGCAGAGTGGCGGGAAAGTCGAATTGCTTATCGAACGGGTACTTGCGCCGGGCCGGGCGCTGGCCCATGTGCGTGCCAGTAAACCTCCGAAGGCGGGCAGCAGCCTCTATCTTGGGGAGCGGAAAAGAGAGGTGGAGGTAGTTGGGCGTCAGGAGAGTCTGTTTGAGATAGATTTGCAGGATGGCGATTTCTTTCAGCTGATGGAGGAGCAGGGGCATATGCCGTTGCCGCCCTATATCGATCGTTCGGATGGTTCGTTGGACAGGGAGCGGTATCAAACCGTTTATGCTCGTCGTCCTGGTGCCGTTGCCGCCCCCACGGCAGGACTCCATTTTGATCTTGAGATGCTGGATGAGCTGGGAGAAAGAGGGGTGAAAAGTGCACAGGTCACCTTGCATGTCGGTGCCGGAACATTCCAGCCGGTGCGAGTGGACAATCTGGACGAGCACGCAATGCACAGCGAGTATGTGGAAGTGGATGAAACAGTGTGCCAAAAGGTGCGGGAGACGCGCGCCAATGGTGGACGGGTGGTGGCTGTGGGCACCACCAGCGTACGTAGTCTCGAAGCTGCCTCTGCAGCGGGGGAGATAGCGCCCTTTAGCGGCGATACAAGGCTCTTTATCCGTCCCGGTTACCATTTTCGCAGCGTTGATGGGATGCTCACCAATTTCCACCTTCCGGAATCGACTCTGCTGATGCTGGTCTCCGCTTTCTCAGGTTATGATCACGTGATGGCAGCCTATCGCCATGCAGTTTCCAGAGGCTACCGTTTCTTCAGCTATGGGGATGCGATGTTTCTCACGCCGTCGCTCATGCAGCAGGAATAACCCAGTGATTACAGTGGCTTTCAGGCAAAAAAAAGCGCGACAGGGTGTCGCGCTTAAAAGTTCCACCAAAGGAGGATGGAGGAATGTGCTAATTCGTAAGATTTAGCACATGGCCATTTTCTAATATACGAGGCGACTTGTCAAGTCATATTAGGGTTAACCCTTGCTTTTCTGGCGCCGAATATCGCTTAGGGCTACGATCAGCGTGGAAATCCACAAAGATCACCCCCCGTTACCTTTTGAAATAAAAAGATTTTCACTATTTTTTCGTTTGAAACCCAACTGAATTAACAAATTATGCAGTTTGAAACCTTTCACTCCGATGGAGCAGCCAGACGCGGACGTCTCACCTTTTCCCGAGGTACGGTAGAGACCCCTGCATTCATGCCTGTCGGCACCTATGGCACCGTCAAGGCGATGACCCCCGAAGAGTTGACCGGAATGGGGGCTGAGATCATCCTCGGCAATACGTTTCATCTTTTGTTGCGGCCGGGCACCGATGTCATCAGAGCCCATGGTGATCTGCACGACTTCACTCATTGGGAGGGTCCCATTCTCACCGACTCCGGTGGGTTTCAGGTTTTCAGCCTGGGC
The DNA here is from genome assembly GCA_019623805.1 of Gammaproteobacteria bacterium (ex Lamellibrachia satsuma). NCBI lineage: Bacteria > Pseudomonadati > Pseudomonadota > Gammaproteobacteria > Gammaproteobacteria bacterium (ex Lamellibrachia satsuma). Next base: position 1,137,805 of record CP053680.1, on the reverse strand, counting down.
AAGATGAGGAAGATTACCGAAAAGGGGGTGGCTTTCCGTTCGCCGGTCAACGGCAGCAAGGTCTTTATGGGTCCGGAGGAGTCGATGCAGATTCAGCGTGAGCTGGGTTCTGACATCGTCATGATCTTCGATGAATGTACACCCTATCCGGCCACCGAAGAGGAGGCCAGGGTCTCCATGGAACTCTCTCTGCGTTGGGCCGGGCGCAGCCGTATTGCCCATGGCGACAACCCCTCGGCGTTGTTCGGCATCGTGCAGGGTGGGGTATTCGAACATCTGCGGGAGGCATCGCTCAACGGTTTGACCGATATCGGGTTTGACGGATATGCAGTCGGAGGGCTATCGGTGGGAGAGCCGCCGGAAGATCGGTGGCGGGTGCTCGATTTTCTCTCCGACAAATTGCCACAGGATAAGCCCCATTACCTAATGGGTGTGGGGACGCCAGAGGATATCGTGGAGGCGGTACGGTGGGGGATAGACATGTTCGACTGCGTGATGCCGACCCGGAATGCGCGCAACGGCCACCTCTTCACGCATCAGGGTGTGGTGCGGATTCGTAATGCGGTACACGAATATGACAATGGTCCCGTGGATCCTTTATGTGACTGTTATACCTGTAAAAATTATAGTCGTGCCTACCTGCGCCACCTGGAGAAATGTAATGAGATTTTGGGTGCCCGCCTGAATACAATACATAATCTCTTCTACTATCAGACGCTGATGCGGGATCTGCGGGATGCTATTGAAGCGGGGCAGTTGGAGCGTTTTGTCAGCGACTTTTATGCTCTGCGCAGCGGTGGATGAAGAGCATCAGCGTAGCGTTACCAAGCGCCAGGAAGCCTCTGAAAGAACCCTGTCATCTCGACCGCAGGGAGAGATCTCCAGCAACGAAGCACTTATCTGTCTATCGAGGTATGAGATTTCTCCCTGCGGTCGAAATGACAATAACCGATTCATTCAGAGGCTTACAAAAAACACCGCCTGTATCTTGTGGCCTTCTGTGGCATAATCGGCGGCTGATTTTGGCTGTCGGATGCTTTCCGGCGCCGTTTGGATTTTGATCTCTCAAAAATCGGGTACAGATTATGAGCTTTTTTATTTCCGACGCCTTTGCTGAAGGGGCCGCCGCCTCGCCGGATGCCTTGACCGGGCTGTTGCCGCTGGTACTGTTTGGTGTTGTCCTCTACTTTTTGATGATTCGCCCGCAGGTGAAGCGTCAGAAAGAGCACAAGAAGATGGTCGAGACGCTGGGCAAAGGTGATGAAGTGGCCACCGCCGGTGGCATCGTCGGCAAGATCACCAAGATGGGTGACAACTTCATCACGGTGGAGATTGCCGAGGGCGTAGAGGTCAAATTCCGCCGAGCAGCAGTGGAATCCGTGATGCCCAAGGGGTCACTGAAGGACATGTAAACGTCCGGATTGTCAGTTGAAAAAATATAATGGAAACCGCGCCAGTCTGGCTGGCGCAACAGCAAGAAAAACACCATGAACCAATACCCTCTCTGGAAAAATCTTCTGGTAGTGATCGTAGTCCTCGTCGGAGCGCTCTTTGCGTTACCGAATATCTACGATCAGGACCCCTCCTTGGAAATTTCCGGCACCCGGCGCGCCTCGGTGGATGAAACCACTATGGCCAGGATTACCCAGGCAATGGAGAAGGCAGGCGTCGAGGCGAAGGGTATCTCATCCGAAAACGCCAAACTGCTGGTGCGTTTCCTTAACTCCGAAGATCTGTTGAAGGCGAAGGAGGCTATTGCGGACGAGCTGGGCACTGACTACAACCAGGCTTTGACGCTATCACCGGATCTGCCTGACTGGCTGCGTTCATTTGGCGCAGAGCCAATGTATCTTGGTCTCGATCTGCGTGGTGGTATCCATGTGTTGATCGACGTGGATATGGAAGCGGCGGTGCAGCAGGCAGTGGAGCGTAACAGCGGTGACATCAGAACTCTGCTGCGTAAGAACAAGGTCCGCTACCTGCGGGTCTCCCGAGAGGGGGAGAAGGTCGTTATCAAATTCAACGACCTGGCCAAGCGGGACAAAGCTGAGCAGCTGATCCACAGTGAATTTCGCTCACTGGCAACCGATATGTCGGATGAAGGGGGTGACTTCTATGTGCGCGCTACCCTTAAGCCCGCTGAGCGCCGCGCGGTGCAGAAGTTTGCCCTGGAACAGAACATCACCACCCTGCGTAACCGCGTCAATGCATTGGGCGTGGCGGAACCGCTGATCCAACAGCAGGGCGAGCGGCGTATCGTGGTGCAACTGCCCGGCGCCCAGGATCCTGCCAAGCTGAAAGAGATTCTCGGTGCCACCGCGACCCTGGAGTATCGCCTCGCCGATACCGAACACAGCGTGCAGGATGCCGTTAACGGCAGGGTGCCGCCAGGCTCCAAACTCTATCATGAGCGCAACGGGCAGCCGGTATTGCTGAAGAAGTCGGTGATCGTCACCGGTAACCAGATCATCGATGCATCCTCTGGTTTCGATCAGCGTTCCGGTCAGCCGATGGTTTCAGTGCGCCTCGACGGCCCCGGCGGCAACCGCATGCGCCGTGTCACCAATGACAATGTCAGCAAGCCGATGGCGGTGGTTTTTATCGAGAACCGCGTAGTCACCCGTGTGGTGGACGGCGAACCGGTGAAACATAGAACCAAGGTGGAGGAGGTGATCAGCATCGCCAATATCCTCGAACCTTTCGGCAGCCGTTTTCAGACCACCGGCCTCGATACCCCGGAAGAGGCTCACGACTTGGCGCTGTTGCTACGTGCAGGCGCACTGGCTGCCCCCATTGAGATTGTTGAAGAGCGTACTATCGGCCCCAGCCTGGGTCAGGACAACATCGATCAGGGTTTCATGTCAGTGATGATCGGCATGGCCCTGGTAATGATTTTCATGGCCGTCTACTACCGGGTCTTTGGTCTGGTGGCTGATCTGGCCCTGAGCATGAACCTGGTACTGATCGTCGCTATTCTCTCCATGCTGCAGGCGACACTGACCCTGCCGGGCATCGCCGGTATCGTGTTGACCGTGGGCATGGCAGTGGATGCCAACGTGCTGATCTTCGAGCGTATCCGTGAAGAGATCCGTAACGGCAATACACCACAGGCCAGCATTCAGGCGGGTTATGCGAAGGCGTTCTCCACCATCATCGATGCGAATATCACCACGCTGATAGCTGCGGTGGTGCTGTTCAGCTTCGGTACCGGTCCCATCAAGGGCTTCGCGGTAACCCTGGCTATCGGCATCCTGACCTCCATGTTTACCGCCATCATCGGCACCCGCGCAGTGATCAATCTGATCTACGGTCGCAGACGGGTGAAAGAGCTGGCAGTTTGATAAGGGCGGATTGACTATGCAGATCTTCAAAAAGACGATAAATTTCGACTTCATGGACCGACGTAAGACGGCCCTGATCTTCTCCGGCGTGGTGATCCTGATTGCCCTGATCGCTATTGTAGCGCGTGGCCTGAACCTGGGTATCGACTTTACCGGTGGTACCCTTGTCGAGGTGGGTTATCACGAAACGGTTGAATTGCCAAAGATTCGTGAAGCGTTGGCTGCGGAAGGTTTTTCCGATGCAACAGTGCAGCACTTTGGCACATCCCGGGACGTGCTGGTTCGGTTAGCGCCCAAGGATGGCGCAGACAGTGCGGCGATCAGCACCAGCGCTTTTGCGGCGATGAGCAAATTGGCGGATGGTCAGGCTGATATGAGACGGGTTGAGTTTGTCGGGCCACAGGTCGGTGATGAGCTGACCGAAGATGGTGGTCTCGCTATGCTCTATGCACTGATCGGTATTCTGATCTATGTGGGCATACGGTTTGAGTATCGTTTTGCTGTAGGCGCGGTTATTGCGCTGGTACATGATGTGATCTTTACTGTCGGCATCTTCTCCCTGTTCCAGGTTGAGTTCGACCTGCCGGTGCTGGCCGCTGTGTTGGCGGTGATCGGCTATTCACTGAACGATACCATCGTCGTATTTGATCGCATTCGTGAGAACTTCCGTAAGATTCGCAAAGGCTCTGCGACCGAGATCATCAATGCCTCGCTAAACCAGACCCTCACCCGTACCTTGGTCACTTCCATGACCACCCTGCTGGTATTGATCGCGCTCTTCATCTTTGGCGGCGAGATCATCCACGGTTTTGCTCTGGCCCTGATCGTGGGTGTGGTGATCGGTACCTACTCTTCCATCTATGTGGCGAGTACGGCGATCATCATGATGGGCATCAGCAAGGATGATCTGATGCCGGTTGAAAAAGAGGGCGCCGAGGTTGAGGAAACCCTCTGATCCGGTTGTCGGATCAAGGTTGAACTGAATAGTCATGTAGGTTGCGCTATGCGCACCAGAATAAGCAGCAATCGCGGTGCGCACGGCGCACCCTACGTTCGCCACGGGTGGTTTATTGATGAGCCTGTCGGCTAGGCGGTTTTGCAGAATGCCGGTGGATAGATGACCTCTGCATTGTTGCGGCTCATCCCGGTTTTGTCTTGATCGTCACCCTGCTTGTCGGGTCGTTCGATAGAGATAATATCCACATTGTAGGGATTGTCTGTAAACGCTGACTGCAGTGAGATGTCCTGCACCCCATCCAGTACATCCCTCATCACCATTTCCAGTGCCCGGTCGCTGAGTGCCTGGTCGATATTGTTCTTATTCGCCATTAGGTAGGTCCCGCTTTTACAGTTGTTACCGATGTTATCTCCGGTAACGGTAGGCGGGCAGTAATCTTGAGGATGGGGAGGACAAAACGGGGAAAACTGTGAAGCGGATTCGTCGTGTCAGGAATTAAGCGGTAAGTCTATCGTCCAGGTGGGGAAGGATACGGCGCAATATGGCGTTGTGCACCTTGATGTTGCCGGCGATGACATTCCCGGTCTCAAAGTGACGCTCGCCGCCGGAGATATCGGTAACCAGCCCCCCGGCTTCGCGTACCATGAGGGCGCCTGCGGCAAAATCCCATTCGGCGAGTCCGAGTTCCCAGAATCCGTCCAGCCTCCCGGCGGCCACATAGGCGAAATCAAGCGCGGCTGAGCCGGGGCGGCGTATCCCCGCAGTGTCAGCCATCAGATCCTTGAGCATGCCCAAATAGTTTTCCGTAAAACGAAAATCACGGTAGGGCAGGCCGGTTCCCAATAACGCTCCATCCAGACTCTTGCGGCTGGAGACCCTCAAACGCCGATCGTTCAGCTGGACGCCGGAACCGCGGCTGGTGGTGAACATCTCCTCATTCAGTGGGTCATAGATCACGCCAACTTCCAGTCTGCCCTTGTGTCGCAGGGCGATGGAGATGGAGAACTGGGGGAATCCGTGCAGATAGTTGGTGGTACCGTCCAGCGGATCTATGACCCACTGATAGTCGTCACCAGGGTGATTGCCACTCTCTTCCCCCAGTATGGCGTGATTGGGGTATTTGTCCCGCAGAACATCGATAATCGCCTGTTCGGCTACCCGGTCCACCTCGCTGACATAATCGTGCATCCCCTTGTCGGTGACGTTGAGGGTATCGAGCCGATTGTAATTGCGCATCAGCACACGGGCGGCGTCACGTGCAGCACGGACAGCGATGGTTACCATTGGGTTCATGGGCGGCAAAGATACAGCAAGCGGCATGGCGGATAAAGCAGAAAACCGGTTTTGGTCTTGGGGTTGTTCATGCGGTACCCTTGCGCCCATGTTGAATCGTGTACGAATCGTGCTGGTGGAGACCAGTCACCCAGGTAATATCGGCGCTGCGGCCCGGGCGATGAATAATATGTGCCTGGAGCAGCTTGTTCTGGTGTCACCGAAGCATTTCCCGAGCGAAGAGGCGACCGCCCGGGCCTCGGGGGCGGATGACCTGCTTGCCCGGGCGCCGGTCTGCGATAGCCTGGACGAGGCACTGAAGGGATGCCGTCTGATAATAGGCACCAGTGCCCGTGAGCGGACTGTCTCTTCGCCTCTGTTGAATCCGCGGACCTGTGCGGCAAAGATTATCGAGGAGAGTGCGGTGGGCGAGGTTGCCCTTGTCTTCGGCCGGGAGAGCTCAGGACTCACTAACGAGGAGTTGGACCGCTGCAATTTTCTGGTCCATATTCCCACCAACTCCGCCTATAGTTCATTGAATCTCGGTGCTGCGGTTCAGGTGCTCAGCTATGAAATCTATCTTGCCTGGCTGGAAGGACGGGAGACGGCTCAGGAACCTCTCCGAGAGGTGGCTACTGCGGAGATGATGGAGGGGTTTCATGGTCATCTGGCACAGGCTCTGGAGGATATTGGTTTTGCCAATCCCCGTCAGTCAGACAAGCTGTTGCGCAGGTTGCGCGGCCTGTTTCATCGTGCCCGGCCGGATGTTGATGAGCTTAATATCCTGCGGGGAATCCTGAGTGCTGCCCAGGGACGCAAGTCGATGCGGCGTTGACCCAAGTCGAGGCTTGCGCTCAATAACACCACATTCTGCATAGATTCCAATTCCTGCGGACACAATACCCTAGTATTTCGCATGGTATTATGGATAATCTCTCACCCCCGTGTCACTATTCCATTGATATTTGATTGATTCAGTCGGGTATAGATTGTGCAGCAGGAAACCAAAGAGAGCCCCAGCCAATCCAGGTGGAGAGAGGATATTCAGAGCGTCTTCGAGCGTGATCCTGCCGCCCGGACGACGTTCGAAATCATCACTACCTATCCTGGCGTGCATGCGATTCTGTTCCATCGGGCCTCCCATGGGCTCTGGAATATTGGTCTGAAATGGCTGGCCAGGATGCTTTCCAACATCGCCCGATTGCTGACAGGTATAGAGATCCACCCTGGTGCCCGGATTGGCCGTCGTTTCTTCATTGATCACGGTATGGGTGTGGTGATCGGTGAAACTGCGGTCATTGGCGATGACTGCACCCTCTATCATGGGGTAACACTCGGTGGGACAAGCTGGCAGAAGGGCAAACGCCATCCGACCCTCGCCAACAACGTGGTGGTGGGTGCCGGCGCCAAGGTGCTGGGCCCCATCGAAATCGGCGAAGGTTCCCGCATCGGCTCAAATGCCGTGGTGGTAAAAGATGTACCGCCCGGAGCTACGGCAGTTGGTGTGCCCGGCAGACTGATCCGTCCGGAAAAAACCGAAGACAATGGTCATCGCGAGGCGATTGCCAAGAAGATTGGATTTGATGCCTATGGCGCCACAAAGGATGCGCCGGATCCGGTTGCCCACGCTATCAATTGCATGCTCGATCATATGCATGTGATGGACAAAAAGATGGAGTCCATGTGCGAGGCGCTGAAGAGCATGGGGCTGGAAGATGCGGATGAATTACTGCCTGAACTCGATTCCTGCGAAATCTTTTCCACTGCAGAAGAGTTGCTGAAGCTGGATGGTGACGAGGCTTCCAAGGATTAACCCGAGTCTTTCACGAATTATGCTTGATCTCGCTTGTTTACTGATTCCACAAGAAATATATCCTCAGTCGGTCGAAATCACTGATACGCCACTCCTTCGGATATTTCCTTGTGAAACCAATATCCTGCGCGTTATCGGCGCAAATGCATGAAATCTTCGGGTTTAAAACCTTGGAAAAATCGGGGAGGGAATACTTGACTAATTTACTAGGGATTGTATATTAGCGCTCAAGGATATACTTGGAGCCGATAAAGTGAAGCTTACCACAAAAGGCCGCTACGCGGTAACAGCCATGTTGGACTTGGCACTGCACTATGGCAAGGGGCCGATTACCCTGGCAGACATTGCTCAACGCCAGGGGATCTCACTCTCTTATCTTGAGCAACTCTTCTCGCGTCTGCGTAAAAAAGCACTGGTCTCCAGTGTTCGTGGTCCCGGTGGTGGTTACAGTCTGGGTCGGGAAGCGGGCGAGATCCATATTGGCGAAGTGATCACTGCGGTGGATGAGAACATGGATACCACCCGTTGCCACGGTGCCCACAACTGCCAGAATAATGAACGCTGTCTCACCCATGATCTTTGGCAGGATCTCAGTAACCAGATCTACAGCTACCTCAATAAGATCAGCCTGCAGGATCTGATGGATCGTCAGGCGGTGCGAGAGGTTTCGACCCGGCAGGATCATCCGGACACGCCGGATATCGATATCACAGAGCTGACTTCGGTTTCCCCACGGGCCAACGCCTGAAGCTAATTAGCGGATTTTTTGGAGTCAAAAGATGAAGCTACCGATCTATATGGATTACTCGGCGACCACGCCGGTGGATCCCCGCGTTGCGGAGTTGATGTGCAGTTACCTCACCCCCGACGGAAAATTCGGCAATCCTGCATCCCGTTCCCACCCTTTCGGTTGGAGCGCGGATGAGGCAGTGACCCTGGCGCGCAAGCAGGTGGCGGATCTGATCAATGCCGATCCGAAAGAGATTGTCTGGACCTCCGGTGCCACCGAATCAGATAATCTTGCGATCAAGGGTGTAGCGCATTTCTACAAGAAACGCGGCAAGCACATTATTACCTGCAAGACGGAACACAAGGCGGTGCTGGATACCTGTCGCCAACTGGAACGTGAGGGATTTGAGATCACCTATCTCGATCCGGAACCCAGTGGTCTGATTGACTTGGGGAAACTTGAAGCGGCGCTGCGTGACGACACTATTCTCGTCTCCATTATGCACGTCAATAACGAAGTGGGTGTGATCCAGGATATTGCCTCAATCGGCGAGATGACCCGTGCACGCAAGATCCTCTTCCATGTGGATGCTGCACAGAGCGCCGGCAAGGTGCCGATCGATCTGGCGGCGCTGAAAGTGGATCTGATGTCCTTCTCCGCACATAAGATCTACGGCCCGAAAGGCATCGGCGCCCTCTACGTGCGGCGCAAACCCCGCGTACGCCTGGAAGCCCAGATGCATGGTGGCGGTCATGAACGCGGCATGCGCTCCGGCACCCTGGCGACCCATCAGATCGTCGGCATGGGCGAAGCCTTTCGTATTGCCGGTGAAGAGATGGCGATGGAAAACGAGCGTCTGCTCGGGCTGCGTCAACGCCTCTGGGACGGTTTCAAGGACATGGAAGAGGTCTACCTCAACGGCGATGAGGAGCAGCGCGTCGCCGGCAACCTGAATGTGAGTTTTGCCTTCGTCGAAGGTGAATCCCTGATTATGGCGTTGAAGGATCTGGCGGTCTCATCCGGTTCCGCCTGTACCTCCGCCAGTCTCGAACCCAGCTACGTCCTGCGTGCGTTGGGGCGGGAAGACGAATTGGCCCACAGCTCGATTCGATTTTCCATCGGCCGTTTCAGTACGGCGGAAGATGTGGATTATGCGGTAGAGAAGATCCGTACCGAGGTCGATCGATTGCGTGAACTCTCGCCTTTGTGGGAGATGTTCAAAGATGGTATCGATCTGAAATCGATTCAGTGGGCGGCGCACTGAGCGAGCAGTTTTAAGAGGTTAAGGTTATGGCATACAGTGATAAAGTACTCGACCACTACGAGAACCCCCGTAACGTAGGTGCGTTCGACAAAGAAGAGAAGAGTGTCGGCACCGGCATGGTGGGTGCGCCCGCCTGTGGTGACGTGATGCGCCTGCAGATCAAGGTGGGTGATGACGGTGTGATTGAAGACGCACGTTTCAAAACCTACGGCTGCGGTTCCGCAATCGCCTCCAGCAGTCTGCTCACCGAGTGGGTGAAGGGCAAGACCCTGGAAGAGGCACAGCAGATCAAGAACTCCGAGATCGCTGAAGAGTTGGCTCTGCCCCCGGTCAAGGTTCACTGCTCCGTACTGGCGGAAGATGCCATCAAGGCGGCGATCCAGGACTATGCTGAAAAGAATACAGATTGATATCCATTGTAGAATCGAAGTTACAGATTCGGTTCTGGAGAAGTTAAATGGCGATTACGATCACTGAAGCTGCTGCAAAACATGTGCAACAGTTCCTTTCGAACCGGGGCAAGGGGATCGGCATCCGCTTGGCGGTGCGTACCTCAGGATGCTCCGGTATGGCATACGAGATGGAGTTCGCCGATGAACTGGACGAGGATGACCAGGTATTCGAAGACTTGGGTGTAAAAGTTATTATTGACCCCAAAAGCCTTGTCTATCTTGACGGCACTGAGATCGATTACACCAAGGAAGGACTCAACGAAGGTTTCAAGTTCAACAACCCGAATGCCAAGGGCGAGTGTGGTTGTGGTGAGAGTTTTCAGGTCTGACCCAAATGGCACTGGCTTATAGCACAAAGCACCAACAACCTCTTGGGTAGGCTGGGTTAGGCCCTCTTTCTGGCCGTAACCCAACAATTTACGCCGTTATTGTCGTGTTACGCAACGCTAACACGACCTACTGTTTTTTCAAGGTCGTAACAACAGGTGATAAATCGGCTGTCCCCGGACAGCCGTTTTTTTCGATATGCTGGATTTTTCGAAGAACTATTTTGAGCTTTTTGGCCTGCCGGTCGGCTTCATCGTGGATGCTGATTCACTCTCCGATCGATATCGGGACTTGCAGCGGGTCATCCATCCCGACCGCTACGCCAACGCCTCCGAGCAGGAGCGTCTCCTCTCGTTGCAGGGCGCAAGCCGCATCAACGAAGCCTTTGAAACCCTCAAGGATCCCATTGCCAGGGCCACCTATCTGTTGACCATGCACGGCATCGAAATGGATGCCCAGAAAGAGACCACCAGCGACATGGCCTTCCTGATGCAGCAGATGGAACTGAGGGAAGAGCTGGAAGGGGTACGAAATCAGGATGATCCCTACGAGGCCGTGCTCGACTTGCGTGGCCGAATCAACAAACAGATCAAGACTTTGGTTGGGCAGATGGCGGTGCAGTTTGAGAGTGCCACCCCAGACCAGTTGGAAGACGCGCGGGAGATCCTGCGCAAGATGCGTTTTCTGCAGAAACTGCGCACCGAAGTCGAATCGGTGGCGGCGGATCTGGAAGACGAGCTCTGATCCGTCATTACATAGAGCGTACGAATTATGGCATTGATGCAGATTGCAGAACCCGGTCAGGCTCAGGCCCCGCACCAACATAAGTTGGCGGCAGGTATCGACTTGGGTACCACCAACTCGCTGGTGGCCAGTGTGCGCAGCGGCAAGGCGGAGACGCTGCCGGACGAGTTGGGCCGTCATCTGCTGCCGTCAGTGGTGCAGTTTGGTGAAAACGGTGTTGTTGTCGGTGAGGCGGCCCGCGTTGCTGCAGTGACCGATCCGTTGAACACTATCGCCTCTGCCAAACGGCTTATCGGCCGGGGAGTCGAGGATATCAAGAGTCTCGGCAACCGTCTGCCTTACGAATTTGTTCAGACTGAGACAGCGGTGCCGCGCATCCGCACGGTTGTTGGTGATGTCACCCCGGTGGAGGTCTCCGCCGAGATCCTGAAAACCCTGGCGCAACGTGCCGAGCAGACGCTCGGTGGTGATCTGGCCGGCGTGGTGATTACCGTGCCTGCCTATTTCGACGATGCACAGCGACAGGCGACCAAGGACGCAGCGAAACTGGCCGGGCTGAAGGTCTTGCGCCTGCTCAATGAGCCGACCGCAGCAGCGGTGGCCTATGGTCTCGACAAGGGTGCCGAGGGTGTGCACGCTATCTATGATCTGGGTGGCGGCACCTTCGATGTTTCGATTCTGCGGCTCAACAAAGGCGTCTTCGAGGTGATGTCCACCGGGGGCGATTCCGCCCTGGGTGGAGACGATTTCGATCAGGTCGTGGCGGAGTGGATTATGATCCAGGCCGGCATCCAGGATGATGCAGACCACATGACATTGCGCCGCCTGATGCAGGACGCCTGTAGCGCCAAAGAGGGACTCAGCGAAGTGGATACCGTGCCGCTTGATATCGAACTGCCGGACGGTTCCCGCTGGCAGGGTTCACTCGATCTGGAACGATTCAACGCATTGATCGACCCGCTGATAAAAAAGACCCTGATCGCCTGCCGTCGCGCCATGCGGGATGCGGGGGTTGAGAACGACGAGATCAAAGAGGTCGTGATGGTGGGGGGTTCCACCCGGGTGCGCAGGGTGCGGGAGCGGGTTGGCGATCTGTTCGGTACTCAACCCCTGGTGGATATAGATCCCGACCGGGTGGTTGCAGCGGGTGCAGCGATTCAGGCCGACATCCTGGCGGGCAACAAACCCGATGATGAGATGCTGCTGCTCGATGTCATCCCGCTCTCCCTGGGTCTGGAGACCATGGGTGGGCTGTCGGAAAAGATCATCGCCCGCAACACCACCATTCCGGTGGGGCGCGCCCAGGAGTTCACCACCTTTAAAGATGGACAGACCGCGATGGCCATCCACGTGGTGCAGGGTGAACGGGAGCTGATCAGCGATTGCCGCTCTCTGGCCCGCTTCGAACTGCGCGGCATACCGCCGATGGTGGCGGGTGCCGCGCGTTTCCGGGTTACCTTCGCGGTGGATGCGGACGGGCTGCTGAGCGTCTCCGCCGAAGAACAGAGCAGCGGGGTGCAAGCGAGTATCGAGGTTAAACCCTCCTACGGACTTACCGATGGCGAGATCGAGACCATGCTGCGTGACTCCATCGATCATGCCCAGGATGATATGGACTCAAGAAATCTGCGGGAACAGCAGGTGGACGCGGATCGGGTCATCGAGGCGTTGGAGGCGGCACTGGCAACCGACGGTGATCGCCTGCTCAATGACGAAGAGCGCCGGACTGTTGATACTGCCCTGGCGGCACTGCGTGAAACCGCCCGGTCGGAGGACATCAATGCCATCAAGGACGGCATTGCTGATATCGAAAAGGCCTGCGGATTTTATGTCGAGCGCCGTATGAATCAGAGTATCCATGAAGCCATGGCCGGTCACAAAGTCAACGAATTTGAATAAAGGAGTGAATCGATGCCGCAACTGATTTTCCTGCCCCATGAAGATATCTGCCCGGAAGGGGCTGCGTTCGATGTCGAGCCGGGCACCACCATCTGTGACGCAGCCCAACAGAATGGCATCGAGATCGAGCACGCCTGTGAAAAGTCCTGCGCCTGCACCACCTGCCACGTCATCCTGCGTGAAGGCTTCGACTCTCTTACAGAAGCGGAAGAGGATGAAGAGGACCTGCTGGACAAGGCCTGGGGTCTGGAACCGGAATCCCGCCTGAGTTGTCAGGCTGTGGTCGGGGATGAGGATCTGGTCATCGAGATACCGAAATACACCATCAACATGGTGTCTGAGAACCACTGAGGGGAAATGCCATGAGTCTGAAATGGATTGATGTGTTGGATATCGCCATCGAATTGGATGAAACCCATCCCGAGGTTGATCCCAAGACGGTCAATTTTGTCGACCTGCACAATTGGGTTTTGGCCTTGGACGAGTTCGATGATGACCCGGATCACTCCGGAGAAAAGATCCTCGAAGCTATTCAGATGGCATGGATCGAAGAGCGGGAGTAATTTCGCCTTCTTGGTCCGACTAATGTTCAGCCAGAGCGCAGGAGCGGCGCTTCGCCACGCCGATGATACAGCACCTAAAAAACGAGTGTAGGCCCGATCAAGCGTAGCGGATAGGGCCTACACTCATCAGCAATATCCGCATAACCCCAATAAAACAAATCCTGTCGAAAAGCGGACTAGAATTATATTAAACATCTCTTCCTGACAGGATTTTGTTGACGGGGCCTGGATCAGGCTACCGACGTATCCACTATTGTTTCCCATGGCGATCCCATCGCCCCGGTTATCTTTGGTGTCACCCTGATTCTTGTCTCCGCGCTGTTCGGGCGTTTTGGTGCCCGGCGTCTGAAGCAACCCTCTGTGCTCGGTGAGCTGGTGATGGGCGTGCTGCTGGGTAATCTGTTCTACTTTCTCGGTTTCGACCTGATGGCGATCCTGCGAGAGGGAGTCGGCTGTACCGAGTTGTCCAAACTGATTTTGTCCGGCACACCGGTCGATGAGGCGCTCAACAAATTGATGGGGCCTGAGGCCGGAGAATCTTTTCTGCAGATCCTTCGTGGCCCCCACGGTAGTGAGTATCTTGCCGTCGCTCAGGCGGTGGATGTCTTCTCACGTTACGGCGTCATATTCCTGCTGTTCCATGTCGGCCTGGACACCTGTGTGGCGGAGTTGCGCTCGGTGGGCGGCGACTCCCTGCGGGTCGCCTTCATCGGCGTTCTGGTTCCTTTTGGGTTGGGTTTTTTGGTGACCTGGATGTTGATCCCGGAAGCGCCCCATGCACAACATCTGTTTCTTGGTGCGACCCTGGGCGCCACCAGTATCGGCATTACTGCACGGGTGCTGCAGGATCTGCGCCAGAGCCGTTCCGGTGAGGGCATATCATCGTCGGTGCTGCGGTGATGGACGATATACTCGGTCTGGTGATGTTGGCCATCGTTTCCGGAATGGTGGTTACCGGCAGCGTCGAGCTGGAAGAGATCGTCCGCATCATGTTGTTGGCCACCCTGTTCATCATCAGCGTACTCTATCTTGGACCCTACATCATCCGGCTGCTCATCAAGTTCCTGTACCAGTTGAATGTGTTGGAAGCGAAACTCTTTATTCCCTTCGTCTTCGTCATGGCTCTGGTCTGGCTGGCAAATCTGGTGGGTCTTGCCACCATTGTCGGGGCATTTGCTGCGGGTCTGCTGCTGCTCGACAGCCACTTCAAGGCCTGGGGTGATTACCGGAGCCACAAATACTCCATCAAAGAGCTCTTTGCACCGCTTGAGGCGATTCTGGTGCCGATATTTTTTGTCTTGATGGGGATACAGGTGAAACTGGAAACCTTCCTCGATTGGCATGTGTTACTGCTCTCCACTGGCCTGATTCTAGTGGCCATAATCGGCAAGATCGTCTCCGGGCTGGGGGTTTTGGAGAAGGGACGCAAGCGATTGGCGGTAGGTGTCGGCATGCTGTCGAGAGGCGAGGTGGGACTGGTTTTCGCCTCCATCGGTATTAGTCTGAAAGTGATCGATTCCGCCACGTTTTCAGCAGTGGTGTTGATGGTGATCACCAACGACGTTGGTGACGCCCCCGTTGCTGAAGATCACCCTGGGGCAGGGCAGACAAGCGCCTAGCTTGGGTAAAATATCCAAAATGTGTGAGTAAATAAATGGTGACAGGCGACAGGAACGTAGGCCGGATCAAGCGCAGCGTATCCGGCAGCTCTCTTGATTCCCAACAGCGTGTGACGTCCAATGGTGGCATGGAAATAGTGGAGACAACTGAAAACAATTTCGATAAGGCAGGGCAGAAAGCCACTATCCTTCTGCCTGACATCGACTGGGTGGAGATACCGGCGGGAGAGTTTCTCTATGGAGAAGAGAGAGAAACGCGTTACCTGGACAGTTTTCAGATCAGTCGCTATCCGGTCACCAATGCTCAGTATCAGACTTTCATTGACACGGATGGCTATAAATCGGACGAATGGTGGGAGGGTCTGGAAAAGCCCGTGCCGAAAGAATCCCGATGGAAGCACGCCAATCGCCCCCGTATCAATGTTAACTGGTATGAAGCGGTTGCTTTCACTCGCTGGTTGTCTGAGATGCTAAATCAGTCGATTCGATTACCCAACGAAGAAGAGTGGGAGAAAGCGGCGCGGGGAAGCGATGGTCGGGCGTTCCCCTGGGGTGAGGAGTACATCAACGGCTATGCTAACGTGGATGAAAGTCTAGAAGATGGTGTGTATTTGAAGCAGACATCTGCTGTAGGGCTCTATCCTCAAGGCGCATCACCCTATGGTGTAGAGGATATGGCGGGCAATGTTTGGGAATGGTGCCTGAATAAATATCAACATTCGGTCCGGATCGATGCTGACAGCAGTGGAAATGATTATGTGCTGCGTGGCGGTGCCTGGAACTATGGTCCAGACATTGCTCGTGCCGCCCTCCGTGGTAGGCGCTACCCAACCAATATTGCTAATCGTAGGGGGATTCGATTGTTGCTGTCGGCCTCTATTTTGAATCGCTGATACTTGTAAATGGTCACAATTTTATTGTTACTGTAAGTAGCTGACAGAAAATAAGACATGGACGAGTCTAAAACAAAGCGCCCCCTCTCCCTCAGGGAGAGGGGGTTAGTGCGGTGGTTATTGGCGACAGGTATCAGCGGCCCGATATGGGGGCAGGTAGCAACAAACGAAAACCCCGGATGTAGAGACGATAAACAGGGTGGCCCCTGCCCCGGTAGTCGGCACGTGCGTCGTTCGGTCCGTAGAGCCATGAGCCGCCGCGCAGCACGCGGTCATCTCCGCTATTATCTGCCTCAATCAGGTTCGGCTGGATGTATTTGTTTAGGCACCACTCCCAGACATTGCCTGTCATGTCCATCACCCCATAGGGAGATGCTCCCTGTGGGTAGAGTCCCACGATTGTAGTTTGTTCTAAGTATCTACCTTTTATTGACGATTCATCCACATTGGCATAGCCGTTGATGTACTCCTCACCCCAGGGGAACGCCCGACCATCGCTTCCCCTTGCCGCCTTCTCCCACTCTGCTTCAGTGGCTAGACGAATAGGCATATTCCGCATCTCTGCCAGCCAGCGGCTGAAGGCGATCGCTTCGTACCAGTCCACATTGGTTCGGGGACGATTGTGGTGCTCCCATTTGGATTTTTCTGGCTTCGGCGGCTTATCCAGATCGTACCACCACCTGTCGGATTCATACCCGCCTGCCACGATGAATGCCCGGTATTGGACATTGGTGACTGGATAGCGACTGATGTAAAAAAGATCGCTGGTGCGCCGCTCTTTCTCTTCGCCATAGAGAAACTCTCCCGCCGGTATCTCCACCCAGTCGATGTCGGGCAGATTGTCGTCATCCAGTCCGACACCCGGGCGGGGATCACTCAGCTCTGCTAGTTCATCGCCGATTTTGAGGCGGCGCTCTGACGGTGTTTCGATGTTATTCAGTTCATCCAGCAGTTTCTGTACTTCAGGGTTGAAGTCTGCTTTTTGCCTGGGCTTGGTATTCTCTGTTTCAGGCGGAATGTTGATAGTGGCCTCATAGACGCCAACACCAGGTCTGGGATCGCCAAGTTTGGCCAGCAGGTCGCCGATTTCAAGTCGCCGCTTCGGCGGGGTTAGAGTATCGTCGATCTCGTCGAGCAGTGCCTGGATCTCTTCGTTGTATTGAGTGCCGGTCTCTGTGGATCCGATTTCATTCTGTGGTTCATCAGCCCCACTGAGCCACTGATCGAGTCTGTCCTTTAGCTTTGCGGCGATTTTATTGTTGCCCAAGTCTTGCAGCAGGTCGGGCATGTCGATGAGGTTTTGGGGTTTGTTCATGCCGCTGAGAAATGCTGCATTGCCGGTGCGCAGCAGCAGGGCCTGGGCAAGAGAGAGAGAGAAATCCTGCTTGATGGAACCCCAGGCTTGGCTTGCCGATTCGCTCCAGAGACGGATTACTTTGTGAGCGCTCTCACCACTTTCGATGGGGGTCTCCCCAGGTCTTTCCAGTAGGGGCTCGACCTGAATATTTTGCATAGCGAGCCATTCGGATAATTTTTCTGCCACTGTAGTGTCGGCATCAACGTGTGCCAGATAGATAATTTTGGATGATTGTCCCTTCCTTGAGATGGCGCTCTTGAGTTGTTTCTCCACGTCCAGTTCAAACTGCCGCCCGTCGATGGTGGTGATTAAGATGTGGGAGGTGAGTTCCGGCAGGCGTATGCGGGTGCCAATATTGAAAACTTCCCACTTGCCCGCTTGTCCTTCTGGTTGGATGTGAAGCCGTGCGGGAAGTGGTCCCTGCAGTTCTAGTGTGGCATCCGCGAGTGTCGGTTCGAGGCAGTTGAGTACCAGTGTTTGTATCTTGTCGTCAAAGTGGAGTTGCAGGCTGATCTTTGTGTTTGCAAAGGGTTCGGGCAGCTGGTTTTTCAACCATGTCGGAAGGCTCTGCGGTTGGCTCAGGGTCGACCAGTCTGCGGTGTCACTCAGCGCGGTGGCGGCGTATTGTGCTAGCAGGTGGCTCTCCTCGAGCGCGTTTTCATGAGTTGCGACCAGTGGCAGGTTCTTCTTGGCCCAACGGGCCATGTCGAGGCGTTTTTCCTCATCCCGCTCCTTGCTGATGTCACGCAGGATGTCCTGTAATCTCTTGCGTACTTCACCCAACTCGTCCTTCACCGTGTAGCAGCGAAGGTCGCGCTCAAGGCGTTCCAACGGTTTCCAGTGAGCGGTGTGATCCTGTGTGAAGCGCCAGAGTTTTTGAAACCGTTTTTTTTCTTTTTCCAACAACTCATCGGCAAGCAGACGTGCTACGCCCTGGTGGAGGATGAAACCCCGGGTGCTGCGAACGGAAACCAGGTTGCTGAACCAGAGTCGCGATTCTGTCTCGGTTTCAGAAGAGGGGAGGAAGTGGCGGCGCACGTTTCTCAGCAGCAACGGTTCCACCAGCGTGACCAGCGAGAGGAGTTTTGCCAGTTCCACTACGTCAGGCTCGGTTTCCTCGGCCCGCTGCAGCAGATACTCTTCATGGCCGGTGGGTTGCAGCCAGGTCATGATATTACCCCGTGGCCGGGGCCGATGAGACGGCGGATCATCGCTGCTGAGGTATGGGGGTTCCAGTGGATCAGGTAGGGGTAGTCGCCGAGATTCTCCGGCCAGTATTGCCGTTGCCAGGGTATCAGCAGCAGTAGCGGTGCTTCGGCAGCTTCGCATTTGCGCATGAAGGAGAGCCACTCTTCCGCGATGTTATTCTCTCTTTTACTGCCGTCTATGCCCAACCCGGTCGCGACCAGGATGGGGATGCCGCTGACCGGCTGCCACTGTTTGAAGGTTTTGGGCGGCATCCAGGTTTTGGCATTGTCCGGCTGACCCTTGAATTCGTAGAGATCGACCCGGTCCTGACCCATGACATGATTTATTTGCGTGGCGAGTGCTGCCAGATCTTCCCAGTAGGGCACCATGTCGTCGCTGTAGTGGAGCAGCAGTTGGCAGCCCCGTTCCAGGGTATTGCTCATCAGACGCGGCAGGGTGCGGGGGATTTTTCCGGTAACAAAGTGGTAAATCAGTCTGAAAACGTCGATCTGATAACCGGGGCGGCGGGTGGCAAGCGCAGCGGAGAGAATGCCCCGGTTGGTATTGTCGGAGAAGAGTGACTTGCGGTGGAGCGGAACGGGGGGCGTTTCGTCTCTGTTCAGCGTTGTGTTGTTTTCATTCAGCCACGCGGGTGTTTCAACTATTTGCGGTGCAGCCCGCGCTTCTAGTGGTTTGAGCGGACTGTCGAAGGGCATGGAGGGCAGTTTAACGGGGGGCTTGGATTGTGGTGGTACACCGATGCCGGGCGGCTGATTCTGCGATGGTGAAACTGTTTTTTGATGCTCGGAAAAGCGGCTGTTGTCGAAGATTGCGTTGGGGGTGATCTCTTTGGAGATCAGTTCCTCCAATGAGAAACCGAGTGAACGGGCAATTGCCGCTGCCTGGGTGTCATCTTTCCAGGGCAGATTTTTTAGGGCGAGCAGCAGGTCACCCAGGTGAATCTCACCGCGTGCTGCCGGTTGTTGAGATTCAGTGGGGTCGTTCGGGTCAGTCATGCCTGATCGTTATCATTGGATTTCTTGAGCAGTACGCTGTTTTCAACCTTTTTCCAGACGGAGTCTTTGCTATCATCGATGGCAATCTCCAGATCTTCGCAGACCCGCACAGCATCAAGAAACTCACTGGTGCTGGGTGGTCGCCGGAACGATTTTTTGGCCTCTCCACGGAATTTTTCCATCTTTTCGGCAATCGTCGTGATGCGTGCTTCATCGGCGTTCGGGTAGTGCTTTCGGGCGATCCTGATCAGGTCCCTCTTTTTCGGCTCCTCGAGTTTCAGGCTGACGCAGCGGCGGAGAAAGGCTTGCGGCAGTTCACGCTCGCCGTTTGTGGTGATGATTGTGAGGATGCTTACCCCATCTTTAGCCATGATTTTGCTGCCGTCCGGCAGGCCGAAGGCTTTGCGGTCCAAAGGTTCCAGCAGGTCATTCGGCAGGTCGGGTTCCGCCTTGTCGATTTCATCGATCAACAGCACGGTATGATGCGTGTTGTTTTCCTGTTCCCGGAAAGTACCGGGAAAGTCGGTGGTCAGCCCCATTGTTCCTGTCTCTGCCTTACGGCCCTCCCCACGGTATTTTGCCGATTCATGGTTGAGCGCCCACCAGAAGATGCCGGGGTTGTGGTAGGCCCAGTCCGGTTTCATTGCTGAATTTTTGCCATTCTGAGCGCCGTTGCCGGAGTGGGCATCATGCAGTCGCCGAAGGTGGTCCAGTTCGACGGTGAGCTCCTCCAGACGAGTGCGGGAAGTCATGGTTTTACTGAGAAAGTGCCACTTCTTCAGCGCTGCAACAGCTTCTGCCAGACGGCTCTTTCCACTGCCGGGTTTGCCTGAGACTAAAAGCGGGCGCTCGGTGGCGAATGCAACGTCCACCGCGATGGCGATATCTTCTGAAAACAGATAAGGCTCGATTTCACCCTCTCCTTCGAAGATATAATTTTCGGGTAGATCGAATTTGCGGGGATCGTATTTCATGGTGGGGTTCCATATTTTTTATTCAGCAGTTTTTTGGCCTGTGTTTCGTAAAAAAACTGCGTGGCCTCCAGGGTAAGGTCCAGAGGCGGGGCGATAGTAAGTATCTTTGTATTTGTCTCTTCAGGCAGTTTTTCTCCCGTACCGAAGATAAAAACCAGCTTTTCGTAGGTATCTCTAAGCTTGGAGAATTTGTTTAATACTCGTGGATCGGGTATGCCCCCACTTTCTATCGAGCAATGCAGATAGACGAACAGAGGGTCAGAATAGTCATTGATTAACTGATCCACAATCTCCGGAGGAATCGGAGTGTTTTGCATGCCGAACTCCTTTCTGATCTCTTTTTGTATCTCGTCAATATCGGTGCTTGTGACTGGAATGGTTCTTATCCCATCGGTTTCCGGCCAGGCGCGCTCCAGATAGCGGTCGAGGGTGTAGTGGTTAGTATTGAGCTCTTTCGAGACTTCCAGCAAAAGATTGCCATTGATTGCGATCATTCCCTGTTGTTTGCGGGATATGGGAATAAGTCCTGCTGCCTTGGCATCCACCCAGAGTGCACGAATTGCCTTGAGTAGTTCCTTTGCGCGCGCTTTATCCGGGTTGGGTTTCAATTTGTTGATGATGTGCCAGAAGTTCTGCAGACAAGTTTGCGAATCCCGCAACATGTATCGTGCCAATGCATTGGAAAACCGGGATATCTCATCCGGATTCCATTCAGGTTTAATGTCACATTTCTCCAGGCTGTTCCAGACATCTGTCAGGTTTTGCTTGTCGGTTCCTTCTTTCAGGAGTTTGGTGACGAGGGTCTCAACTCGTTCAAATGGGGTTTGCGGGAAATCCGTCTTAACTGCGCCGAGTGCGCCAAGTGCCAATTTTACGCCATCGACAATGTCGTCAGAGTTTTCGGCATCCTGTATGCATTGATTTTTTTCAACCTGCAGGATCTTCCAGATATCCTGTTCAAGATCTGCCTGTTTTACCTGCCCTTTCAACATGACCGGGATCAGCGTGAAATTACTTTCAATCTCTCTTCGCCATGTCAGAATGGTGGCCTCTTTCTTTACCCATTGTGAGGTCTCAGCGGCGCGTTTTGAGAAAAGGATGATTGCCGCATGGCACTCGGCCAGCCACTCATTGAGGTGTCTTTCCCAGTCACATCCTGGATAGAGGCCCTTTTCATCCTGGTCGACAAGAATATCGATGCTTTTACCGTAGGCATCTTTCAGTGCCTTGCAGGTTGTTTTCAGTAACTGCCAGTTGTGGTCTGCATCCAGCTGGTCCTGCTCCACGTCATCGAGACGTGAGCTATGGCTGATGAAGAGTTTGAGTCTGCTCATCCGATAGTTACCCTCATGCATCCCTCAAGAGAATAGAGTGCAGAACAACCTGACTAAACATAGTCAGTTGCTATGATTTATATACTCTAAATCATATCCTAATTCTATTTACGGTTTGTGAGTGGCCGGATCAAGCGCAGCGGATCCGGCACCATCTGAAAAACTACTCCTTCTCTAAGATAGTCTCCGTCTCCGGCAGATCACAGCAGGTTGCTTCTTGGTCATCCACAGCACAGAAGGCCTTGCCTGCAGATATGCACCCAAGCGGAATGACTGCCAGTGTCATCGGAATACCGATGATCGGGCCGAACAGCAGCGAGATGGCCATACCCTGGAAGATAGGGTCGAACAGGATGGCGAAGGCACCGGCCATCATGGTGAGATCGGTTACCCAGATCGGACGCATACGGATCTGTCCTGCCATCATCACCGCCTCTTTGATGCTTACGCCACGATGGACCTCGTTCTTGGCGAAGTCCACCAGCAGGATCGATTTGCGCACACCGATACCGGCCAGTGCGATAAAGCCGATCATGGAGGTGGCGGTGAATTCTGCGCCCAGCAGCCAGTGTCCGGGGATGATGCCGATCAGGGTCAGCGGGATAGGTGCCATGATGATCACCGGCTGGATGAAGTTACCGAACTCCCATACCAGCAGGATATAGATCAACACCAGTGCTGCAGCGAAGGCAAGCCCGAGGTCGCGGAAGGTTTCATAGGTGATGATCCACTCGCCGCTCCATTCAAAGCCGGAGACAGCATCGTCCTGCGGTGGCCCCGTCATGGTACCGCTGATCTGAACCCCATCCGGCGTCTCATACTGTTTGAGTTGATCCTCCACCGCGAGCATACCGTAGAGTGGTGCGCCGAGTTTGCCCTCCATTTCGCCCACCACATACTCCATGGGGCGCAGATCCTTGTGGTAGATGATCGGGTCTTCCGCTATTAGTTCAAATCTGCCCAGCTCGAAGAGTGGAATGGTCGTGCCCTCTCCTCCGGCGATCGGCAGGTTGGCCAGCCGGTTCAGTTCGGCGCGGGAGGCCAGCGGCAACTGTATGACCAGATAGGTCGGCTCCAGTTCGTGTCCCCGTTTCACGTCACCCAGTTTGTAGCCGCCGAGGGCCATGTCCAGGTTGCGGGTGATGGTTTCCACCTGCACGCCACGGCGGGTGGCTTTTTCGGTATCCACAGCAAAGTGCCAACGTTTATAGTCATCGGCGATGTAGGAGTCGACGTCCACCAGATTGGGGGCCGCCTCGAACATCGCTACCAGGTCTTTTGAGACGGTCTTGCGGGTGAGATCATCCGGACCGTAAACTTCTGCCACGACGGTCTGCAGTACTGGTGGGCCGGGGGGCATCTCGACCACCGAAATGCGGGCGTTTAACTCCTGGGCAAAGGGTGTCAGCAGGCGCCGGGCCGCTTCGGCGATCTGGTGGCTGCTGCGCTTTCGATCATCCTTGTCGATCAGCATCACCTGAATGTCTGCCTGCCAGGGTTCCTGACGCAGATAGTAGTGGCGTACCATGCCGTTGAAGTTGAACGGGGAGGCGGTGCCGATATAAGTCTGCAGAGCGGTAACCTCGGGGATGCCCTTCAGGTGCCGGGCCAGCCGCTGGGTCACATTGGCAGTGACCGGCAGGGCGGTGCCTTCCGGCATGTTGATGACGACGTTGAATTCCGGTTTGTTGTCGAACGGCAACATCTTTACCGTCACCGCTTTGAAATAGAAGAGGGAGCAGGCTGCGAAGAAGGCGATGACTATGCTGATCAGGAAGATCTTTGCCAGATGCCGGTTGTGAACCAGGGGTTCAATGATATGCCGGTAGAGCTTGCCGATGGCGGCCTGGATCTTGCGTTCTTTCTCTTCCGCCCGCTTCAGAGCATCGAGTTTGGGTCGCATCAGACGCGCGGTCCAGGGGGTGAACACAAAGGCGGCGAAGAGGGAGAAGATCATGGCCACCGATCCGAACAGGGGAATGGGAAACATATAGGGCCCCATCATGCCGCTGACGAACCCCATCGGCAGCAGGGCGGAGAGGATTGTCAGGGTGGCGATGATCGTGGGATTGCCCACCTCACGGACTGCATCAATCGCGATCTCTTTACTGGTTGAATCGTCGTGCAGCCAGCGTCGGAAGATGTTCTCCACCACCACAGTGGCATCGTCTACCAGGATGCCAATGGAGAAGATCAAGGCAAAGAGGCTTACCCGGTTGATGGTGTAGCCCATTACCCAGGATGACCAGATGGTGATCAGGATGACCACAGGTATGATGGTGATGACTACCATCGCCGGGCGACGGCCGATCAGCAGCCAGCTGAGGATGCTCACTGCGATGGTGGCTTCAAGCAGGGCGATGAGCAGTTCGTTGACCTTGTCATTGGCGGTCTTGCCGTAGTTGCGTGTGATCTCGGCGTTGACGTTGGTGGGGATCAGCCGACCTTTGAGACGCTCTAATTTATCCAGCAGTGCATCAGCTACGGCGACACCGTTGGTTCCCTCTTTTTTTGCAACGGCGATGGTGACCGCGGCTGCGCCTTCAGTGTGGATTGCCTCATCGGGCAAGGCGGTGCCACTGATGAAGCTGACCATGCGTTGGGTCTCTTCTGCGTCATCGAACACATTCGCCACATCATGGACATAGACGGGTTTGCCGAAATGGCTGCCTACCACCAGTTTTGCCACATCAGCGGCATTTTTGAGAAATTGACCGGCTGTGACTCTATAGTGGGTATCGCTGATCTCCAACGAGCCGGAGCTCTGCTCGATGTTGGCGGTGCGGATCGTATTGGCTACCGAGTCCATACTGATGCCGTGACCCGCAAGCCGTTCGGGCAGGACCTCGATGCGTACCTGACGCGCCTGTCCGCCGACCACGAAACCCTGTCCCGTATCGGGCACCTCTTTCAGACGCTGCAGCACATCGAAGGCGAGGGCACGCAGATCGACGCCTCTCATCTCCTCAGACCAGAGGGTAACGGTAACCACCGGAACGTCATCGATGCCTTTGGGTTTTACTAGAGGCATCGCCACGCCGGGGGGCATCTTGTCGAGGTTTGACTGGATCTTGTCATGCACCTTGACGATAGAGGGGCCGAGCTTCTCCCCGACCTTGAATCGGACGGTGACGATGGCCCGTTCACGTTCGCTGGCTGAGTAGATGTGCTTGGTACCGGGTATCTCGCTCATCATGCGTTCAAGTGGATCGGTAGCCAGGCTGGCGACCTGATCTGAGGAGGCGCCGGGATAACTGACGAAGATATCGATCATCGGCACTAGGATCTCGGGATCCTCCTGCCGCGGCGTGAAGATCAGGCCCAGGATACCGATGAAGAGGCAGGCAAGCAGAAACAGGGGGGAGAGGGGAGAGTCGATGAATGTGCGAGCGATATTACCCGCCATACCCAGTGGCAGCTCAACCTTATGGGGCAGCGCAGCATGGTTAAGAGCCGGTCGACGCGATCGAAATCTGGGTGATGTTTTTTTTGTCATTGAGGACTTTCCACAGACTGCGAAAAACGCACTATCTACGGGAAAGTATAGTTGTTGATAGCCTTCTTCTGTTGATCATGATCATCTTGAATGGATAAAGTCTTCCAGAGGGTAGAGGCTGGGACTATGCTTCCAAATAGGAAAAACAGTGATACGGTAAAAAATGGAGAAAAAAATGCTGGAAATCAAAAATAAAGCGTCGGGTGAAGTGATTGCCAGTCTCGAACTCGAAACGCTGGCCGGTGCAGACCTGCGGGAGATGGATCTGGAGGCGGCAGATTTAAGAAACAGGGATCTGCGGGGTGTGCGATTCAACTCTGCCGAGTTGATCGATGCTGATCTGAGTGGTGCCGATCTGCAGGGTGCAACATTTAATAATGCACATCTGAGTGGCGCGAGTCTGAAGGACGCAAATCTGATTCAGGCGCGTTTCGGTAGTCATGTTCGCGCCAATGCGGCGGTGCTGGAAGGGGCCGATCTCACCGGCGCCGATCTGAGAGGTGCTGACCTGCGCAACGGGATGTTTCGCGGGGCCAACCTGTCAGGTGCCGACCTGAGCCGTGCGGATATGTGTGATGCTGATTTTCAGGAGGCCAATCTATCAGGCAGCGTGGCCCACGATGCGCTCTTCATCAAGGCCAATCTGCGCCGGGCTGATCTCTCCAATGCCGATTTCAGGGATGCCCATCTGAACGACACCAACCTGATCAAAGCCGATCTCAGTGGGATCAACCTCGAAAGTCAGCAGCGGGACGGTTTCAGCGCCATCAATCTGGCTAATCTGGAAGGAGCCAACCTGAGTGGCGCTCATCTGCGCAATATCTCCGCCGAGGATTGTGTGATGAGAAATGTCAATCTTTCCGGCGCCGATCTCTCTCATGCAGTGATGGGGGGCACCGTGATGCGCAGTGCCGATGTCACCAATACCAACTTCGAAGGGGTCGAACTGGCCTCAGTGACCATGGACTTCTCCAACTTTTCCAAGGCATTGAATGCCGATATACCGTCTTATAAGCAGAATCTTCGCTGAAAAGATAGGCTAAAGGTCAAAGGTGAAAGCGCGTAGGCCCGATCAAGCGCAGCGGATCGGGCATTCAGCCTTGATGAACGGTTGTAACTGCCGGTTCCGTTGCGCTTGAACCGGCCTACATGCAACCAAGGACAGTCACGACAGAGTCCGGCCCATCCGTTGGCACGACCTCCTTCCACCTTTGACCTTTAGCCTTTTACCTATTTTTTTACTGTCGAAATATTTTACAGATTTCATTTTTGGCAGGAAATCAAATAGGATAAAAAATCTTAATTAATGTTAAATTATTAAAAAATACAAAAAGTTAAGCGCGCATCGAAAATGCCTGGTTCAAATCTTGCTACGAACTTAAATTATCTACTGCAAAACATTTATATCCAGCGTCGGGAGGCGATAATAAGATGATGAAACATAGATATTCCGCATGGATTATGGCTTCGGTCCTGGGGCTGGCTGCCTTTTCCTCCCATGCAGAGGTTGATCTGAAAGACTTCGCTTTCAATGTCGATGGGACTTTCAGCGCTGCAGCCGTGCCTGCTGGTGTTGACGTCAGTGGATTCGATATGGTTACCGGACTGGGTATAGTTACTGCAACCATTACCGGAACCGGGGATCACTTTTTCGGCGCTTGGTTTGACCATGAGATTGATCAGGCGATTAATACGCCTTTCAACGAAACCGGGTGGGCTAACGGGGCACCAGTGGCTGGTCAGTCCTGGGAGATCGACGAGCCTGGTTGGGGGTCACCCACCAATGGGTCTGCAGGTGTGTCATATACCGGCGATATCTACTGGAATATTGAGAATAGTTACAGTCCGTCGTACCCGGGGGATGTGTTTCTGGATAATCAGGTGTTCTATGACTGGAACGATGATCAAACCCTCACACCACCGGATGATGTCTCCATGGCCATGGGTTGGGATTTCACTCTTGCTGTGGGTGAGCAGGCGTTCATCGAACTGGTGCTGATGACCGATATCCCACCTGTGGGTGGTTTTTATCTTACGCAGGCCGATGATGCTTCCCCGGATCAAATCTTTTTCTCCGGATCTCTGACTAGATCAACGATACCGACTCCAGAGCCTTCGGTTCTCCTGTTGTTTGGCGCCGGCCTCCTTGGGTTGGGTAGCATTCGCCGCCGTAAACAGACTGTCTGAACCCTTCTTCCAATCCCCTCGTACGGAGCGGCAAATGCCGCTCCGTAGTTAGTCTCCACCCGGAAACACCGCTTTCACTACGAAGTGCATAAGGCTACAGTCTAACTGCAAAGCGTTTGTAGGAGCGGCGCCTCGCCGCGAAAACTCCGTAGACAGTCAAATCACAGCGAGGCGCCGTTCCTACCAAGTTAATATCCCCCCGTCCGCTTGCGGCGGAGTGGTTTATCTGAAAAAGAGGACTCTTCGGTGAAACACGTCAGACTCCCCATCATCTGTTTTTTTGCCTTATTCCTCTCTGCCTGTGGAGAGGGTCCACCGGAGGATGGGTCTCAGCTACCGGCAGAGTCCGCTGCGCCAAGGGTACGAAATGTGCCGGATCCCGCCATGGAAGCGCCGCAAGAGGATTCAGCCGGCCAGGCTGTCGAGGTTGAGGCAAAACCTGCTGTCCCGGCAGAACCGACAAGGTTCACTGTCGATGCGGAAGGACGCAGGGTCTTCCTGCCGGGAAAGGGCTGGATGTCATCGTCGGCGTTCTGGGATATCTACTACAATCGTCCCGAGGAGCTGCCGGGTGACATCGATCACCAGGCACTGCACTCACTTCGCGCTGCGGAACAAACGGAATAGCTTTTGGTGCAGCGCCCCGCCGCGATTTACCTATCTATAGAGTCATCGCGGCGAGGCGCTGCTCCTTCCCTGATTCTAGGTTCAGTCCTCAAGGGAATCCCATTCTTTTGTAAGTAATTCCGACACCATTGGCTGGAATCCCCTGCCTAATCGGAAAAAACTTCAAATCTTCATAGTCAATTGAAAAACAAATAAAAAATATTTCTTTATGCTGGGGTTAGTGCTTCTTTAATTGATGCACGTCAACAGATTTTGTTGTTTTGCCGCCTAATTAGTCATCAAACGATTGATTAGAGTGTAGAAAACTGTAAATTTTTCCGACACTCTTTTTTGTCCGCAAATTCCCCCAGGTAATTTACATATAAAACAAATGGTTATTCAGGGCTGTCTTTCTCAGGTTGAGACTGGAATGGGATTAGTTGCCCTCGCCCGAAAAATCGATGAGTCTCTTTTTGGTCTGCGAATGATTAAGAGACTACTTCCTAACCATCAGAAAAGCCTATAAAAAGTAATGTTATTGGCTGTGTCTATATCAGTCAGCGCAAGATTCTATGGTTGGCGGCACAATGTTTGCCTATAAACTTATAGAGGACGGTGGATAATTGACTGAGTGAGCCGGAACGTTTTCCTTGCTGAATTACAGACAGGAAAAAAGAGTTTTCAGTGGACGGCTCCTCCGATTTTGCTCGATAGGATCGAGTAAGTGCCGGATTGGCACATGGGGAGGTAGTAACAAATGAGCACTGTGTATGACGACTGTGCATCGGGCCTTAATTCTGCGTTACCCGATGTTGTTCAGCTGCATCCTTTCAGCTGAATCGCTGTTTCGAGTTGAGGGCTTGAGCAGTGCAGCGCTTACAGAAAGGCGGGCAGATCTGGCGTAAAGACGCCGGAAGTTCCGTTGGGAGAGTCACACCGGACTCTCTGAAGACGGCGTACCTGTTTATCTTTTTTCTCTTTACCTGTTTCATCGTCTCCCCCGTTTTCCCTGCTTTCACTGACCAAACTGCGTCACGCCTGCCTGCTGCAACGGACAACAGCTACAGTCAAACGGCCGCTGATATTGATGGTGACGGTGATTCCGACCTTCTCGTAAACAACAGTGGTCAGAGCCGTCTGCTCATAAATGATGGCAGCGGCACTTTTGGCGATCAGACCAGTTCCCGCTTGCCGCTTCTTGACGATACCCTGGTAGATGCTGTTTTTGGTGACGTGGATGGAGATACCGATCTGGATTTGGCGCTTGCCAGCGTCTTTGGACAGAACAGGATCTTCATCAATGACGGAACCGGAGTGTTTTCCGATGAGACTCTCTCCCGCCTGCCGTTCGACGCCGCACAGAGCATGGCTGTCAAGTTGCGGGATCTGGATGGGGATGATGATTTGGATATGGTGGTGGCCAACAGAGATGGCCGTAACCGAATCCTGATTAACGATGGTAGCGGGAACTTCGCCGATGAATCCATCCTGCGGCTTCCCGCTGATATGGATCCCAGTTTTGACCTGGAAGTCGCTGACCTGAATGGTGATGGTACGCCGGATCTCCTGATCGCGAACCAGGGCACTCAAAATCGCTTGCTGGCGAACAACGGGCTGGGAGTTTTCAATGATGAGACCGTCCTCCGCCTGCCCGTGTCGTCGGCAACGAGTCTCGATGCCCTGATTTCCGATATCGATGCCGACGGGGATCCGGATCTGATTCTGGCTGAAGGGGGAGAGGGACTTCGCCTGCTGATCAACAACGGTAGTGGCGTTTTCAACGATGACAGCGGTGCGCGTTTGCCCGCTTTGACCGATTATGTGGTCAAGGTCAATGTGGCCGACGCCGACTACGACGGTGATGACGATTTGCTCCTGGCCAACCTGGGTCAGGATCGACTGCTTTTGAATGACGGCACCGGTCTGTTCAGCGACGGCACCGGCGCACAACTGCCGACTGATGTCAGCCGGACTTTCAGTCTGCTGCTCCAGGATGTGGAAAACGATTTCGACGCCGATTTACAACAGGCCAACCCTCAGGATCAGAACCGTCTGCTCATCAACGAGATCCCCTTCCCGCGAACCAGGGTTAGCATATCGCCTGACTATATCGAGGCAGGTGATACGGTAACCGTCACCGAGCAGACCTTCGACGAGGACGGCGTTGCCTCGGTTGCCCTTACCATCAACGGGACACCAGTGCCGTTGGTTGGAGGGGTCGGGCAGTATGTGCCCCCAGTGGCAGGAGACTACACGGCGCTGATTACATCCGAGGACACCCTCGGTAACGTGGGAACGCGGAGCAGGGAGTTTCACGTCTTTACCCAGGATACTGTTGGTCCGACGGTTACTATGACCGCCACCCCCGCCACGGTACTGCAGGGAGAGTCCGTGGCGATCCATGTTGAGGCGACGGATGATCGTACGGTTACCGACCTTGCCTTGGAAGTGGACGGTGCCCCCCATCCTCTCGATGTCAATGGCGATGCGATCTACGCGAGCATCGTCACCGGTCCGCACAATGCTGTGGCAACGGCACACGATGCGGCTGGCAATGAGGGGGCTGATAGTGTTGTCATCAATATCCTGGCGGATACGGAAGCGCCCACGGTAGGCGTGACTGCTCTGCCTGATCCAGTTGATCTGCTCAACCCCGTCACTATCAGTGTCAATGCGACTGATAATGTTGCAGTCAGCGAGCGCACCGCGAAGGTTACCGGCCCCGGCGATCCAGGTGGACTCGACTTGACCCTGGATGCTGCTGGCGAGGCTACCTATGTTGCCTATCAGCCAGGCACCTATTTGGTGGACGTTAGTGCCAGGGATCCCGCCGGAAATGTCTCAACCAGTAGCACGAGTTTCGAGGCGGTGGGTATACCCGATGCCACGCCGCCCACGATCACGCTGACCATCGACCCCTACGCGGTGGCTCTGGGTGAATCGGTCACGCTCACGGTTATCGCTACGGATGACGTAGGTGTCGTAGAGAGAACCCTTGAAATAAACGGTACGCCGGTTCCTCTGGATGCTGGCGGCAGTGCCGTATACACACCACCGGTGTTGGGTACATACAACGCCGTGGCTGTGGCGCGGGATGCCACGGGTAATGAATCGACGGCCCTGGACTCATTCCAGGCAGTGGATCCGGCCTCGGATACCACGGCGCCGGTTGTGATGATTAGCTCGCCCGCAGAGGATGAGCCGCTGAGTGGCTTCGTCAACATCGAAGGTACGGTTGATGACGACACACTGGTGGAATACACGCTGGCCTGGGCTCCGTTGGACAGCGCCGACTTTACCCACTTCCACACGGGCAACCGGACGGTGACCGACGGCAATCTTGGTGTACTCGATACCACAATGATGGAGGCGGGCTTCTATCAGGTCAGGGTCACTGCGACCGATATCAATGGTCTGACCACCATTCTGCTGCATGAGCTCAACGTCACTGCAGAGTTCCAGCTTGGTATCTTCTCGGTCAACTACCAGGACAAGAACCTCACAGTGGGCCGCTTCCCGATTACGGTGAACCGGACCTACGACAGCCGCCGCCGCAATATCCCGGGCGATTTTGGTTACGGTTGGTATCTGACGCTGACCCAGGCCGAGCTGGTTGCCAACCGGCCGGCAGGTGAAGCGTGGAACCACAGCAGCGGTGGTGGGTGGTTCCCCACCTACTACCTGACACCGACCCGGCCACATCTGGTCACGATCAAGTTTGGTGAGGATGAGAAATATCAGTTCAGTGCACGTCCGAACCCGGATCAACAGCAGCTGGTACCCATAGAGTTCCTGAACAGCATGAACTACGAACCTATTGGGGATGCTGAGGGTACGCTATTGGCAGGCGGTACAACGCCTGATCTGGTGATCGGTGGTCTTGGTCCGGTTGAGATATACGACTTCGATCTTGATATCTACAACCCGACTATCTTCACTTATACGGCGCCTGACGGTTACATCTACCGGTTCGGTAATGAGAACAAGGCTTCGGTTAACTACAAGCTTACCAGCGTCACCGATCCCAGTGGTCTGACGGTGACCATCACCGACAATGGCTTCACCCGCTCCGACGGGCTTAGCGTCAGCTTCGTGCGGGATGCCCAGGGACGGATTACCAGCATTACCGATCCGAACGGCAACGACATCACCTATGAGTATGATGCCAACGGCGATCTGTTGGCACAGACAGACGGTGAGAGCAACCGTACCGAATACGTCTACGACAGTGGGCACTATCTGACCGAAACCGTCGATCCGCTGGGGCGCACCACACAGCGCCAGGAATACGATGTGAACGGCAGGCTGATTGCTATTACCGACGGCAACGGAAACCGTGTCGAGATGGAGTATGACCTCGACAACAATAGCCAGATCCTGCGCGACCGCCGGGGCAATCCGACCATCTATGAATACGACAGCCGGGGCAATATCACTCACGAGACCAACTTCCCGGTGATCAACGGGACAGTGCAGGCGGTGCAGACGTTGCGGACATACGATGCCGATAGCCAGATGACCTCAGAAACCCTACCGGACGGCACACTGAATACCTATACCTATGATGTGCGCGGCAACATCACCGGTGAGGTGCGCGACAGCGGTGGTCTCAACCTGACCCATAGCTATACCTACGACAGCGCTGGAAGAATGTTGAGTCATTCTGATGCGCGGGGTAATGAGAAGAGCTGGACTTATGATGCCCAGGGCAAGCTCATCATCCGTTCAGACCGCATCGGGTATGCCTGGCTCAATACTTACGATGGCGCCGGAAACCGGATCAGGGAGACCGGTCCGCTCGGCAACTACACGCTGATCGAATACAACGTCCTGGGCAACGTGACGGCCAAGGAGCGTTATGACAGCAGCGATGTCAGGCTGCGGCGCATGGAATATACCTATGATGCCAACGGCAACAAGCTGAGCCAGACGGTTATTGTCAGCATTGGTGGAACGCCGACTGCTGCTACCACCACCTATACCTACAATGGAAATTCGCAACTGCTCACCCAGACCGATCCGCTCGGTCATGTGGCGCAGATGGAATACGATGCTATAGGCAACCGGATCACCGAGATCGATGGCCTCGGCGAGCGAACAGAATATACCTACAACGTACTCGGTAAGGTGGCACGTATCGATTACCCGGATGGCACAGCATCGATCTACGGCTACGATGTTGATTACAACCGCGATGCGGTGACTGATCTCAACGGAAACACGGTCACCTATCTGTACGATGCTGCCAATCGCATCATCCATGTGGGCTATCCGGACGGCTCGAATCGAGTCAAACAGTATGACAGTGCGGGTAACCTGGTCACCGAGATAGATGAAGCCGGTAACCGCACCGATCATGCTTACGACAGCACCGGTCGACGTAGCAGCACCACACAACCGCTTGTGTACGATGCAGTGGCGGGCGCCAATACCCAGCCGGTGACGGCCTATGAATATGACGCCAACGGTAACCGTTCTGCGGTGGCGGATGCCAACGGCAACCGCACCGAGTACACATTCGATGCGGAAAACCGCAAGACCCTGACGCTCTATCCGGATGGCAATACCGCCACCAGCGTCTATAACCCGGCGGGCATGGAGATTCGCAGCACCGACCCGATGGGTCTGACTACCGAGTACGAATATGATGCCCTGAGCCGTCTGGTGAAGAGTTCACTGCCGCCGCCCACTGCGGGTGATCCCAGATCCGATACCCTGTTCGGCTTCAACGAGGCGGGCAACCTGGTCAGCCAGACAGACGCTAATGGTCATACGACGCTTTATACCTATGATTTGGCAGGCAACCGGGCATCACGGACACTGCCGGGCGGAGAGTCTGAGGGTTTCACCTATGACGCGGCAAACCGTCTGGTTGGGCATACCGATTTCAACGGCAATCTGACCACCTTCGGCAACGATGAACGGGGGCGCAGAACAACAACCCTTTATCACGATGGCAGCAGCCTGTTGGTCACCTACAACGGCATGGGGGAGAGGCTCAGCGTGGTGGATAGCCGTGGTGCCACTAACTATGACTACGATACCCGCAACCGCCTGGTGCGCCGGAGTGATCCTGACGGACTGACGCTCGACTATGCCTACACAGTCATCAACCGCCTCGCCAGCGTCACCACCTCGGGTGGCCGCACCACGAGTCACAGCTACGATGCACTGGGCCGTCTGCTCAGCACCACTGCCGCAGAGGGTGGCGCAACTGCTTTCGGCTACGATCCCGTGGGTAACCTGGTACTGTCGGAACAGGCCAACGGAACCAGCGCGGAACATGTCTATAACAGCCGTAATCAGCTGACATCGCTGCACAATCGCTACAGCGACAACAATATCATCTCGGCCTATGTCTACACCCTGAATAACAACGGCCTGCGTTTGCGGATCGACGAGTTGATGGGTAACGCCGTGGACTATGTCTACGACGACAACAGTCGCTTGATTCGCGAGACCCGTGTTGGTGCCAACGCATACGATCACCAGTACAGCTATGATGCCGTCGGCAACCGGACAGAGGTCGACAAAGACGGTGCGATCACTGCTTATACCTATAACGTCAACGACCGTATGACCAGCGCCGGTGCAGCCACTTACAGCTATGACGCAAACGGCAACCTCATCAGCACCAGTGAAGCTGGCGATACGAGCAGCTTCGAATACAATGCAGCGGACCGCATGGTGCGCGCTACCGTACCGGGTGGGGCAGTCACCGATTATGTCTATGACGGCGACGGCATCCGGGTCAGCCGAACCGATGCATCCGGCACCACCCGCTATCTGGTGGATGGACGTAACCAGACAGGTGTGGCACAGGTGATCGAGGAGCTGGACGGCGGCGGTGCCCTCCAGGTCAATTATACCTACGGCATGGATCTGCTGAGTCAGAACCGCAGTGGTGCCAGCAGTTACTACCATGCGGATGGATTGGGCAGTGTACGCGGCCTGACTAACGGTGCCGAGAACCTCACAGATACCTATCTCTACGATGCCTATGGCAATGAAGTCGCTGCCACCGGCAGTACGGACAACAGTTACCGCTTCGTCGGTGAACAGTATGATCCCAATATCGGCTTCTACTACCTGCGGGCGCGCTACTACGATCCGACAAGCGGTCGTTTTACCTCCATGGATCCGGCGTCCGGCGACCCTCAGAGTCCCATCAGCCTGCATCGTTATCTGTACGCCAACGATAACCCAGTCAACTACGTTGATCCCACCGGTGAGTTCACCTTGGCCGAGATGACGATCGTGCAAGGGATACGGATGAATTTGATGAAGGCCACAGTGCCGCACCAGGTCCGCTTCTTCCTGCGCGCCACCATGATTGCCGAGTGCATCCTCAAACCCGCCTATACGAAATTCTCCAAGGCTATGGAGATGATGGGCAACGACGTCAACGGCGGCATCTCGCTGATGGTCGCTTCGCGCAAGGAGATCGCCGCAGGCTACAAGGCGCTGTCAGCGGCAGGTCAGGATATGTTCAAGTCGATCGTCGATGATCTGAAACCGGATTGGTACAAGACGCTGGAGGATATCAGCGCCAAGATTGATGCGCTGAAGAAAGGCAAGCTGGTCGTTGCCCTTGGGCTTACCGACAAGATCAACGAACTGGTCGAGTATCACAAGAAGGTTGACGAAGCGACCAAGGCGACGGTGACAGCCTACGAGGCAGCCGCCAGAGGTGATGTCTCCAACGCCTGTGTAGGACTGAAAGCTGTGGATATGATCTGGACCATGACCGAGGTACCGGATCCCTAAATAAGGGCCAGGGCTGAGGATTGGAAAGAGAGATAGGATGTTGCGGATAGCTTGAGTATGAAAATGTATCTGTCAATGACACTGTGGAATGCGCGAAACCTGGCTGCCGGCCTGCTGGCGGTAGTGGGTCTGTTGCCATTCGCAGTGGCGGCAGGCACCCATGATATCGGCGGTGCGGACGGCAGTTTCGAGTCCGGCTTCAGCGGCATGGTGACAGAAGGTGATGTGCGGCTGGTCGACGGGTTTGGTTCGCTACGTCCTACTGAAGGAACCCAGGCGGCGCTGCTCACCAGCGAGCCGGATGACGGAAGCACCCAAGGGGATGCGGATGTCAGCCTGCTGAAGATCGAAAATTTCACTATACCGGTGGGTACGGCGGCCCTGCGCCTTGACTACGATTTTCTCTCAGATGAACCTCGTCCCAGCTTTGCCAACGACCAGTTCACGGTCAAATTGGTTCTGGTCAGCAGTGGCGGTGAAGAGACACTGTTGACGGTAGATACCTTTGTTCCATCCTATGCGGCGCCCTGGACAGGCTATATTCGCCAGACAGGTCTGCACACCCTGGTGGCGGATGTTTCCGCCCACGCCGGCAGCGCGGATCTGTTCAGCCTGGAACTGCGCATCAGCGATACCGGTGACGGCAGGGGCAACTCTGCGATCCTGCTCGACAACCTGCAGTTCACGACAGCCGCAGAACCTGTCGCTTCGTCCAATGTGGAATATATTGAGGTTGCTGCAGGGGATGTTTTCCACTTTGACGGTTCCGCATCCATCGACGCGGATGATGCCATCGTCGACTACAGCTGGGATTTCGGCAACGGGATCATCGGCATCGGGCTGGCAGTCGATTATGCCTACCCGGACGACGGCATCTACCAGGCCACACTCACCACTACCGATGAAGCGGGCAATAGCAGTAGCGACAGCTTCTTAGTAGTGGTTGGTGCGCTGAATCACGCGCCGAGCATCATCTCACCTCCCAATGTCGTTGCGGCGGAGAACGTCGAATACCGTTATCAGATCGTGGTGGACGACCCCGAGTTAGCATTCGGCGATGTCATGAGCTATTCACTTACTGCCGGGCCGGCGGGAATGAGCATCGATGCGGCTTCGGGTCTGGTGACCTGGTCGCCGATGGCGGGTGATCCACGCAAGTCAGCGGTCACGGTGGGGGTCGAGGACAGCCAGGGACTGAGTGATACCCAGTCGTTCGACGTGGTCATAGGTCCCGAAGTCTACATCGTCACTGCGCGTGACGACAGCATACATCATTACTCACGCAGTAATGGCGACGGAACCTTTTCACCGCTGCAGTTCCTGGAAGACATCGGTCACTATACACGGGGCGGTTCGGCCATTGCCGACTTCGACCACGACGGTGACTTCGATCTCATCTCCGGTCACGGTAACGACGGTTCCAGACTACACCTCTACTACTATGAGAAGGATGGCGCCACCTTCGAGGCACCAGTCTATCTGGGGCATGTGGGAGACAGTGCCCATACTGTCAATTCGTGGCTTATGGACATGGCCGCAGAAGATTTCAACAACGACGGCGAGATGGACTTCGTGGTCACCGGCAACGGCAGTGACAGCTGGCTCTTTACCAATCAGGGCGACCTGCAGTTTGGTGAGGAGACCCACCTCTTTACCGGGTTCGAGATCGGCAATGAAGGCTGGATAACCGGTCATGGCACCGTATTGACGCGTGACGACTCCACGGCGAATAGCGGTGACTGGTCCATGCGGGTTCAGGCCACTGGAGATGGCTCCGGCCTCTATGGGGCTGTCAATCCGGCAAATTGGTATCTGCATAACGGGCCTACCATGAGCTTTGCCTACCGGATTCCTCCCGGCGTTCCGGCTGGCCTCTTCGTCTACATCAATGACAAGGGTTGGATACAGATTGGCGGCACGGCAACTGCAGACCCGGATGGTTACCCATCGAACCCGGTAGTCAACCTGGTCGATGATGACGGTTGGCACACGGTATCCATTAACCTGCCGGAAGCCATTCGCGGGTACTGGCCTGATGCCAAGGGACTGATCACGACCTTTGAGTGGTGGACCAATTACAATGGCACCAGCGGCCAGCAGTTCTGGTTCGATGATTTCAAGATCAGCCGCCGCAGTTATATTTCAGGATTTGATATCAGCCTGTTGCCGAATACCGGTGGTGCCGGTCGCGGTACCGATGCGGGGGATGTAAACAACGACGGTAATATGGACATTGCCCGTGCGCGCTATAGCGATGGTTATGTCTACCTCTACATGGGCGATGGCGACAGCAACTTTGTCACCAGTCATATCGCTGATCCCGGCACCGATCCCTACGGAGCGGTGCTGGGTGATTTCGACAATGACGGTTTGGATGACCTGATTGCCGTAGAGGGCGGCAGTGGCAATCCCTATTTCTTCAAGAGCAATGGAGACGCCACCTTCCAGCCCGGTGTCTACGTGGCATCGCTGGATACCAACAACCACTCTGCCTATGCCGATTACGACTTCAACCACGACGGCAATCTGGACATCGTGGTTGTCGACTATACAGGGAACAGCGTCTGGTACTATCCGGGCAATGGTGATGCTACTTTCGGCGTTCGGGTCAGTATCGGTAACACCGGTGGCATTACGTTAGGTGTGGCTGCCCCCGCCGGTCGTGTGAGCGGCCAGCCGTTTGCCCTGACAACGCTGAGTTCAGCCGATATCAATGAGGGTGAGTCGGTTGATTTTGATGCCACCGGTTCCTACGACGAAGGATCCATCGTCAGTTACGATTGGGACTTCGGTGATGGTACGACTGACAGTGGTGCAAACGTTACCCATACCTTCGCCAGTGAGGGGGAATACACTGTAATTTTGACCGTGACCGATGATAGCGGTGATATCGACCGGATCAGCCAACAGGTGACGGTGACGGGCGATCCGCCGCTGGCGAATGCCGGTGGCCCGTATCTCTTCGGTGAGGAGACGGCCTCCAACCAACGCTGGATCGGGCATTTCGATGGCAACGGCTCCTCGGATCCTGACAGCTCAGTCGCCCACTATGA
The DNA here is from genome assembly GCA_019623805.1 of Gammaproteobacteria bacterium (ex Lamellibrachia satsuma). Taxonomy (NCBI): domain Bacteria; kingdom Pseudomonadati; phylum Pseudomonadota; class Gammaproteobacteria; species Gammaproteobacteria bacterium (ex Lamellibrachia satsuma). The sequence goes on along the minus strand of CP053680.1, from coordinate 1,098,952 downwards.
ATGGGATTTTGGTGACGGCTTCACCGATGACTTCGGTGACGGCAATGCCGACGGCTGGACCGAACTGAGCGGAACCTGGCAGGTGGATGCCGGTGGCTACCATCAGACCGACACCTCGCTGGATCGCACCTTCGCCCTGGGCGGCCATCTCATCTCGGATGATCTGCGCTTCGAGGCGGATATCGTTATCGAGGGTGGTACTGGCGAAGAGGCCATCATGGTGCTTATGGCCGACCAGGATGCCGCCAACCACTATGAGGTGATCCTGCGCGGTCGCGGACTCAATGACGTGCTGTTTTATCGCACGGTCAATGGTGCCAATGCCTCGCTGGTCGATCACAATCTGCCGTTCACGGTTGGGCCAGGCCTTACTTACAACCTGGCTGTGGAACGACACGGCAACACCTATAGCGTCTACCTGGATGATCTCTTCCTATTCGAGTATACAGATGCCACGCACCATCAGGGGCGCGTCGGTTTCGCCACCTATACGACACATGCCCGTTTCGACAATGTGCGGCTGACCACACTGGGCGAGGGCGTCAATCCGGTTCATGGCTACCATCAGACTGGTACTTACATCGTTTCGCTGACAGTCTATGACGAAGTTGGGCAGTCCCATACGGCAACAACGACAGCCACCGTGGCGGCAGGCGATCCGCCAGTGGCAGCCATCACCGGTCCGGCAGTGGTGGATGAAACCGCCGCCTCTCTCGGTAAATGGACGCTGGGTGTGGATTTCAGCGCGACCAGTGATGACCACGGCATCTCCGGTTACGAAGTGGATTGGGGTGACGGCAGCATGCTCAGCTATATGGGTGGCATGAAAGACGATTTCGAAGACGGTGATTACAATGCAAATCCAGCCTGGACCGTCAACGGCGGCAACTGGAGTGTAGCGGACGGACAGTTGCGCCAGGCTGATACATCCACCGGTTGGAAGTGGTTCCAGGATCTCGCTACCAGTTACGCGGATTTTGAACTTGAGGTGGACTTCAAGGGCGATAGCGGTACTGACGGATACATGGGAATAGTTTTCCGTCATGCCAACAGCAACGGCAGCACTGACAGCTATCTGATGTACTCTCTCAACAGTTGGGATCACTGGCGCTTCTACGACTGGAAGACCGACAGTATCCTGGTCGATGGCGGCACTGGTTGGGATGCCGATATTGGATACCATCTGCGGTTGCGGGTGGAGAACGGTACCATGCAACTCTTCGTGACCCCGGAAGGCGGCGTGGAGAGCCTGCAGATCGAGACGCCGGTGGCACGTCATCCCTCCGGCGGCATTGGCCTGCTGGCCAATACCCAGAGCCTGATCTACGACAACGTCAGGGTTACACCACTCGGTGATACACTGCGGCCGAAGCATCAATATGATACGGCAGGCAATTACGACATCAGCCTGACTGTGACCGACCATGCAGGTCAGACCGATACTGCAACGCACAGTGTCAGTGTTGTGGCCAACGATCCTCCGGTGGCTCACGCAGGTGGCCCCTACACCCTGACCGAGCAGGATGCCTGGGATGGCAAGTGGGACATCATTCTGGATGCGACAGCTTCTTCGGATGACCATAATGTCCAGCGTTACACTGTCGATTTTGGTGACGGAACCAGCTACATGGCAGGTTTCGATAACGGACGCCGTGGAAGCTACTTTGCCACGGGTACCGATCTTTACGGCTACGACATTCCCAGCGCCCGTCTGGGCCGCATAGTTGCCACCCACGATGGCACCGAGATCGATATCATCAATCTCGAAGACAACTCGGTCATCGCCAGCAACACACTGAACCGGTTCGGCATCTGGGATGTCTCTCCCGGAGACGGCATCACCTTCAAGGTCAAAGCGAACAAGCCGGTCACAGCTTACCTGACCGAATTCGGCTATCACTCCGCCTTCATGCCTGCGATGGGCGGTGACCCGGTGGGCCAGCACTTCATTTTCCACCGTGACGCCAATGCCGGATTCTATGTCTTCGCCTATGAGGATGCTGTGGTCAGTTTCTACGACTCTGGTGATGTCCTGCGCGCCAGCCAGCGACTGCGCGCCGGGTCCTATTGGGAACCATCGGGGCTCAGCGAAACCGTATATCGTGTCGTCTCCAGCGGTAACGTCTCCATGCAGACTGTCGGGGGCAACGGGTATACCACTGTGCCTTCGGAGACAGGCAGTGCGGTTGGCAGGTTGTTCCTCGGTGCAGTCGCTCAATACAACGACTCGGCAGCGGCAGTGTTTGCCCTCGAGGCGGCAGATGTAGAGATCCTCGATCTGGATACAGGTGTTTCGCTTTACACCCATACCCTGGCGACCGGAGAAATGTGGTACCAGGGTGGTTTGGATACCCGTCGCCTGCGGGTGGTGAGCAGTGGCGATGTCGAAGTCTGGATGGGATCCCAGGAAGGTACTTCCGGTATCATTTCGCTGGGTGACGATATCTCGATGACCGCAGGGCGGGAAGGGACGGAATTCCATCTGCACAACCTGATGGAAGGCATTGTCATCTTTGCACCCAACAACGGCACCAATATCGATATCAACAGCGGCGCGATGAGCCTGGCTCTCGACAAGGACGGATACCGTTATCTGGCTGCGGCCGACATTCTCGGGGGCGTCTCCGGTTTGCATCACATTACTGCCAGTAAGCCAATCATCATTCAGACTTTGGGACGTGCCAATGTCTTCAATGATACCGGCACCTGGTTGGGTGGCGTCTCCATGCGGCACCGTTACACAGCTGTTGGTGATTACACCGTAACCGTTACAGCAATCGACAACGCCGGTCAGATTCACAGCGCCACCAGTACTGTCTCGGTCCAGCAGGGCACTCCACCAGTAGCAGTGCTTGATGCACCTGCTTCAGTGGATGAGGGTGCCGCCAGCGGCGGCGGCTGGAGCGTAGATTTTGATGCGGGCGCCTCCACCGACGATTCTGCGATTATCCTTTATGAGTGGGATTTCGGTGATGGCGAGACCTCTACCGAAATCGCTCCGACCCATATATACACTGCTCCCGGAGTTTATACGGTAACACTTACCCTGACTGACAGGTCGGGTCAGCAGACGACCATCACTCATGATGTCGAAGTACAACTCAACGACGGGCCGGTTGCAGATGCCGGTGGTCCCTATGAATTCGACGAATCCTTCGCCAGCCACGGTGTCTGGTCTGTCACGCTGGATGCTACCGGCTCCACTGATGATTTTGGTATCTACGACTACCTGTGGACTTTTGATCCGGATTTGGCCGATGACTTTTCCGGCACCACCCTGGATACGTCCAAGTGGCGAGTGAGCGCGGAAGGCGTTTCCCAGGATGAGAAGCTGACGGTTGCGGGGGCAGGTAGCTGGGGTACCCGGTATCTTTTCAGTGAGCAGGTCTTTCAGCGTAAACCTGGTTTGATTTTCCAGTCCAGGGTAAAAGTCGAAAATTCCGCAGGTACTGAGGATGTGATGTGGGGTTTCAAGAACCTCAGCGACACCTACGACTACACGCAGATGCCTCATGCGATGTATTTTCGTGACAATACTTGGATCTACATTTATGAGAACGGTACAAGCTATGGCAACAAGGCGATCTACAGCAAGGGTGTGGAATACGATGTCCGCATCACGTTGAAGACCCGTGGCGCCAAGTATGAATTCAAGGAGGTTGGCACCACAGAGTGGACACTGCTCTACGAGTCGTCCTCTACGGGAGACGCAAAATTGAGAGTCGGTGTCGATGTGCATCTCAGTGCGTTCGAGATGGACGATGCGGAGGTTCGGCTGATTCTTGATGGCCCGGTTGTCTCGCGCAGTTATTTCCAGCCGGTAGTGCAGAATGTGTCCCTGCGTGTGCGCGACCATGCGCTGCAGGCGGCCGTTGACACAACCACCATCACCGCACTGGATGACGGTTCACCCGTTGCAGATGCGGGTGGTCCCTACCAGGCCGAAGTTGGCAGTCTGATTACCTTTGACGGCAGCGGCTCCACCGATGGTACTGCTATCCAGTTGTACGACTGGACATTTGGTGACACCACAGGTGGACCGGATGCCGCAGGATCCATGACGGCCAACCTGCCCTATACAGGCAGTGGCGCGCGGCCACAGCACTTCTACCGCCAGACCGGAACCTATGACGTCACTCTGACCGTTACCGACAACGCCGGTAACAGTGACATCGCTGCCACCACCGTCGAAGTGGTGGTGGGTGACCCACCTACTGCCGATGCGGGTGGACCCTACGAGGTCGGTGCCGGCGGGCCGCCGGCCTACCTTGACGGACGCAACTCCAATGACGACTTCGGCATCGTCGAGTACCGTTGGGACTTCGATGCCAGTGTCGATCGTGATGGTGACGGCAACTTCACCAACGATATCGATGCTGTTGGCACCACGCCCTTCCACATTTTTCCCGGTACCGGCACGTTCTTTGAAGAGACCTTCGACGGCACGGTGATTGACAGCAGCCGGTGGCTCGCGGTTGGGGCTACCCAGGATGATCGGGTAACCATGATCGGTTCCGGCGGCTGGGGAGCCCAGCATCTGTTCAGCCAGGAGAACTTCCAGAATCACAATGCCAGTTTCCAGGGTCAGGTGCGGCCGGTAAACCCAATTACCGTCCAGTACATGATGTGGGGGCTGAAGGACACCAGTACCAGCTACAATTACACTCAGATGGCGTACGCGATCTATTTTCGTAACGGTACGCTTCAAATTTATGAAAATGGAATCTATCGAGGGGAATTCGGCAGCTACACGGGGGGAAGCTGGTATGAGGTTCGCATCGACCTGAAAGCCGATGCCGGCGCCACCTACTACTATCGCGAACTCGGCGCAACGGACTGGACCCAGCTCTACGATTCCACCTACGACACCACCGGCTCGCTGAAACTGGGCGCCACCATGGGGGGTGCTGGCACCTTCGAGTTCGACAACTTCGTTGTTACCAGTCAGCAGGCTGCCCATGTGGTGACTCTGACGGTGGAAGACGGTGCAGGCCAGACTGCCACCGATACAACAACGGTTACGGCGCCTGGCAACAAGCCACCGAATGTGATTACTGTGCCTTGGGTGGCGCACGATCCAATCACGCCCCACGAGACCTACAACGGCAGGCAGATCCATCTCAAGGGCATAGTGCGTGATGCCGATGCTCATACCTTCCAGTGGGATTTTGGTGACGGCACCTCCTCGGCGGTGACAGCTATCACCAGCAACTACGACTTGTCGGTGACCCACACCTACCCCGATGCGCCTGAAGGTACGCCGTTTGTGGCCACCCTCAAGGTCTGGGACACCCTGGGCCAGATGGGACAGGATACCTACAATGTGGTGGTCAAGCCCATTAACCTGACCACCGAGACCAACGTCGCTATCGACGAGGGACTCTGGTACCTGCACCAGCGTCAGACGCGGACCACCACAGACGGTTATCCGTCCGGCTCGTGGACGACCTACACATACGGTGGTTACTTTGCCTCCGCTATTGCACCCGCGATCCAGTCATTCGAGATCAACGGTCACTTCGAAACTGGCGACCAGAGCAACAATCCCTACGTCGAGACGGTGGATCGTGGCCTGAAATACCTGTTTACGCTGCTGACCAAGTACGATATCGCTGCCCAGACCTATGGTGAGCCGGACACCAACGGCAACGGCATCGGCATCAGTGTCAACACTGCCAGGCCGATCTACGAGGGCGGCTCCGTGATGGACGCTATCGCCTCCAGCCGCAGCCTGCTCCGGCGCACGGTAACCGGTACGGATGATGTGAAGCGTCGCAGCTACTTCGATGTACTGACTGATATGGCAGACCAGTACAACTGGGGGCAGACTGAAGAAGGTTTGGGTGGTGGTTGGCGCTACAGTTGGAACACCAGTATCGACAACTCCGCAGCCCAGTGGGGTGCTATTGGCTTGCAGGCGGCTCAGGATATCTTCGGCATTCCTGTCCCGCTGTGGGTCAAGGAGCGCAATGATGTCTGGTTGAACCACAGCTATAACGGAATCGGGTTCGGTTATGCTGGGGGCGGCAACGGTCGGGCCACGACCCCGTCCGGTATGGTGCAACTCGCCTTTGATGATTTTGAAGTGAGTGATAAGCGCTGGACCACGGCTGAGGATTGGATCGGTAGTCAATGGTCGAAAACGGATGTTGACAGTATCATCTACCAGTGGAGTGGTGGTGTTCCCAATGCGGGTACCGAGACCTGCCGCGACTACTACGCCATGTACGCTTTCACCAAGGCGATGCGTCTGGGCAACCCGGAACCTGTGATCAACCTGGCGGCCAACGGTTACAACTGGTTTGACGATTCGGATGACGGCATCGCCCGTATTCTGATCGACGATCAGCTCGAGACCGGTCGCTTCCAGGGTAGCTATCGTGCCAGTTGGGATATGCGCAGCGCTTGGGCGGTGATCATGCTCAGCCGTACCCTGTTCGTGCAGCCGCCGGTGGCGGATGCCGGGCGTGATCGGGTGTGGGCGGTGGATCTGCCGCTGACATTCGACGGCTCCAATTCCTACCATCTCGATCCCTTCCCCAGCTTGGTGCGTTACGAGTGGGATTTCGACAGCGACGGTGTCTTCGACAGCGTCGGCACCGATCCTGTGTCCACGCATACCTACTTGAGCAGCCTCTATCCGGAGAGCACACTGCCGCAGACTATTACCGCCACCCTGCGGGTGACCGATAACAATATTCCGCCGCTGAAGGCGACCGACACCGTTGCCATTACCATCGCCATCCCGCCGCATCCGCCGGTAGCCGATGCCAATGGTCCTTACACCTGCACTGCCGGTCTGCCCTGCGCACTGGACGGTACAGGCTCCTTCGAGATCGATCCCACAGACTTCATCGCCCGCTACGAGTGGGAGCTCGATGTGGTCTTCCCCTACGACTTTGCCGAGGCGAACGGCACCACGCCGAGTTACGTATGGGCCACCCCGGGAACCTTCAATATCGGTCTGCGGGTTTGGGACAACGGCGTACTCAACGACCTCGACGGCGACGGCGAACTGGATGAGGACGAACGTCTGAGTGATCAGGACTTCACCACCGTGACCGTGGTGGCGAACATGGCACCAGTCGCAGATGCAAACGGTCCCTATACGATGAATGAGGGCGACACCGTTAACCTGGATGGCACTGGCAGTTACGATCCCAACGGGGATTCACTGACCTACGGCTGGGACTACAATAACGACGGCGCCTACGACGACGCTACCGGCCCGGCCCCGCTCTATACCGGTGTGGACGACGGCATCTACCCGGTTGAACTCCAGGTGAGCGATGGTCTGCTCAACAGCACTTCAGGCACCAGTGTCACAGTGAACAACGTGGCGCCCACCGCCGATGCCGGTGTCGACCAGACGGTCAACGAAGGTGACACCGTCAACTTCAGCGGCAGCTTTACCGATCCCGGCACCGCCGACACCCATACCATCGAGTGGGATTTTGGTGACGGCAATACCGCCAACGGCAGCGTGACCCCGAGCCATGTCTATGCTGAAGACGGCGTCTACACAGTCACGCTCACCGTGACAGACGACGATGGTGGCGTAGGCACGGCCAGCATGACCGTTACGGTAGAGAACGTCGCCCCCACCGTCGATGCGGGCGCAGACCAGACGATCACCGAAGGTGATACCGCCAGCTTTGCAGGCAGCTTCACCGATCCGGGAACCCTGGATACGCATACTACCGAGTGGGACTTCGGTGACGGCACCAGCGAGATCGGCACCCTCAGCCCGACCCATGCCTATGCGGAAGACGGCAGCTACACAGTGACCCTCACCGTTACCGACGATGAAGGCGCAGTCGGTACGGATAGCCTCACGGTAACCGTGAACAACGCTGCACCCTTGGTCGAGGCCGGTCCGGATCAGAGCGGTATTCTGGGCGACACCATTTCCCTGACCCCAGTCACCTTCACCGATGCCGGCGTACAGGATACCCACACAGCCACCATCGACTGGGGTGACGGTACCGTTGAACCCGGAACATTGACCCAAGGCGCCGGCAGCGGCAGCGTGGCAGGCAGCCATGCCTATGCAGCGGATGGCAGCTACACGGTCATCGTCACGGTCACCGATGATGATGGTCTCTTCGGCAGCGACAGCTTCCAGGTGATCCTCGCCAGCGGCAACGCCGGACCCACCGCGAATGCGGGTGGTCCCTACACCACCAACGAAGGCCAGGGTGTCACCCTCGACGGCAGCGGCTCCAATGATCCTGACAACGGCCCGAGCCCACTCAGCTACGCTTGGGATCTGGACGGCGACGGCCAGTACGATGATGCCACCGGTGTCACCGTGACCCTGCCGATCCAACCTGACAACACCAGCTTCACCGTTGGACTCCAAGTCAGTGATGGCTTGCTTACGGCTACCGACACCGCCACGGTGACGGTCAGCAATGTGGCACCGACAGCAAACGCCGGTCCTGACCAGACAGCCAATGAAGGTGATACAGTCAACTTCGCAGGTAGCTTCACTGATCCGGGAACGGTAGACACCCACACCTACGAATGGAACTTCGGTGAGGGCAGCGCGCCGTTGAGCGGCAGCCTGACCCCGAGCCACGTATATGCAGACAACGGCGTTTACACGGTCATCCTGACGGTCACCGACAAGGATGGCGGCGTGGGCAGCGACAGCCTGACGGTCACCGTCGGCAACGTGGCACCGGTAGTGGCGGTGCCCGCGGACCAGACGATTTCCGAAGGCGATACGGTCACCCTGCCTGACGCCACCTTCAATGATGCCGGTACCGCGGATACCCATACCGCAACGGTCGACTGGGGTGACGGTAGCGTAGAAATCGCAACCCTCACCCAGGGTGCAGGCGGCGGTAGTGTCGCACTGGGCAGCCACGCCTATGCAGAGGACGGCAGCTACACGGTCACGGTCACCGTGACCGATGACGACGGCGCAGTCGGCAGCAACAGCCTCACCATTGCGGTGCACAACGCGACACCTGTTGTCGAGGCCGGTCCAGATCAGACCGGCGCACCGGGCGATACCATCGCCCTGGCCCCGGCCACCTTCACCGATGCAGGCGTACAGGACACCCACACAGGCACCATCAACTGGGGTGACGGCACCATCGAATCCGGCACAGTGGCCCAGGGCGCCGGCAGCGGCAGCGTGGCGGGCAGCCACAGCTACGCAGCAGACGGCAGCTACACCGTTACCGTCACCGTCACCGACGATGAAGGTGCATCCGACAGCGACAGCCTGCAGGTGAACCTCAGCACCGCCAATGTCGGACCCACCGCGAACGCGGGCGGCCCCTACACCATCAATGAAGGTGAAGGTGTCACCCTCGACGGCAGTGGCTCCAACGACCCGGACAACGGCCCGAGCCCACTCAGCTACGCCTGGGATCTGGACAACGACGGCCAGTACGACGATGCTACCGGCGCACAAGTCACCTTGCCGGTCCAGCCAGACAACACCAGCCTCAGTGTCGGACTCGAGGTCAGTGACGGTCAGCTTATAGCCACCGACACTGCCACAGTGACGGTGAACAACGTGGCACCAACTGCAAATGCCGGGCCTGACCAGGCCATCAACGAAGGCGGCACCGCGAACTTCAGCGGCAGCTTCAGCGATCCAGGTACGCTAGACACTCACACCATCGAGTGGAACTTCGGTGACGGTGCTACCGCCAGTGGCAGCCTGATCCCGAGCCACACCTACTCAACAGCAGGTATCTACACCGTGACCCTGACAGTTACCGACAAGGATGGCGGTGTTGGCAGTGACACTCTGACAGTAACTGTGCAGGCCGGTGCGGTACAGACGATCTTTGACGTGACGGCCCGTGCGAAGCCAACTGAAGTTTTTGTGATATGGACGCCGGTGGTAGGTGCGGACAGCTACAACGTATACCGCAGTACCATATCCGGCGGACCCTACACGCAGATCGCCAGTGGTTATGTCTGTGACTACTGCAGCTACTGGGATCAGGGTCTGACAAACGGTGTGACCTACTACTATATGGTCACCTCGGTGAGCGGCGGCGCCGAGTCGTTGCCTTCGAACGAGACCTTTGCCACACCGCAGGTAGAAAGGACCAGAAGAACGCGTTGACAACAAGGTCAGTGCTACGCCGATGGTGAGAGTGAGAACAAGATAGCGATAAGGGCGGATTGAAGCCTGGGAAAGGTCAGGGTAACGGGAGCGAGGCTACAGTTAAGGACAAGAATCAAGAAAGGACTCAGGGTGTCGGAGTCGCGTAACAGGTTGCGCTGAGCACCGACAGAACCAGTAACTTGCCGGTGTAATCGGTCAGTATGTATTACCCGGCAGAATTCCTAGGATGGGAAAATAGTCATGGGCTATTATCCGTCGTGGATAGCGGAAGGCAGGGGGGCAAGCGTTTCCTGGAAACGCCTAAGGAGATCGTGCGCTTTTTTTGTCTCCTTGTGCCGCATATCAGGATTGGATAGTAAGAAAAAGGATTTGTTCAATGCTCCCGCGGGATTGCGGACAATATTCAGAGTTCTTTTTTTTACAGCGCTTTTCATGCAGGGCAGCCCGGGTGGGATGTCTGGACACCCTGTTTGTGATTCAGACAGTCCCTGGGGCATATGGGAGCAACTGACATCAGACCTTGGACCAGGTGCTGCCATAGCGGGTCAGCCAGTTGCGGATGCGGGCAGCGACCGCATGCTGGAAAAGGACCAGCCCATCGCTGCACAGGTGATATTGCAGGGTGCAGGTACAGACTCTGACGGTATTCCACTTTCCTATTACTGGTATGGCCCATTTCCGACCAGTGCCGATCAAGCTCCTGCTGTCTCCATCCCGGAAGGTAGATATGCCGCCACGCTGATTGTGGACAACGGCAACGAGCGTTCTGCTCCGGATACTGCAGAAATCAATGTCACTCCCTGTTTCGCAATGTCCGTCCGGCCAAAGCCTGGTCAGGCCAGCCTGATCTGGACCCACTTGGATGGTACCGAAAGGTACGATGTCTACAGAGCACATCAGAGCAGTCCCGGGAGTTTTATAAAAATTGCGGAAACCATATCGACTTACTCTACCTACCTTGATCTGGGGCTGACCAACGGGGAGAGCTATCTCTATGTGGTAGGCGCCCTGTCACAAGGTAACTGGTGTTATTCGGAGGTGGTCGCCACCAATCCGAGTGCACGGCGGAGTCGACGGGGTGAAGTCCCTCCGAACCATGCGCCGCTTATCTATTCGGCTGCCATCACTCACGGCACGGTTGGCGTAGCGTTCTACTATGATGTCAACGCGATAGATCCTGATCGAGATAACCTGGCTTATAGTCTCGTGTCTGCTCCTTCCGGTATGGCCATCGACAATGCCACCGGACGCATTGGTTGGACGCCCCAGAATCCCGGATCTTTTCCGGTTGAATTACAGGTAGATGACGGAAAGGGTTTAAGTGTAATCCAGGTGTTTACGGTTACTGTTGAAGACTTACCGCTGCTCAATAGTTCACCGTTGTTCACCTCCATACCTGATTTGGAGGCTGTGGTCAGTGTGGCATATATCTATGATGCTGCTGCCAGCGACCCGGATAATGACCCGCTAACCTTTGCTTTGGTTCAGGCACCCATCGGCATGGGTATAGATCCGGTCTCTGGTCAGGTGAGCTGGACACCCGATATTTCACAGATTGGCAATCAGGCGGTGACCATCCAGGCCGATGACGGACGTGGCGGCATTGCCGAACAGTCTTTCGTCATCATCGTGATGGCACCATCCAACCGGAATCCGGTATTTACCTCGACGCCTATCTTGGCTGCGGCGGTTGGTCTGGCATATACCTATGATGCTGATGCCAGTGATCCCGATGCTGATCCCCTGACCTTTTCAGTGGTTCATTCACCCGCTGGAATGAGTATCGATCCGGCTACAGGTCAGGCGAGCTGGATACCCGACGGGTCGCAGATCGGTAATCAGATTGTGAGAATAAGGGTAGAGGACGGGCAGGGAGGTTTTGCCGAACAGTCCTTCACTATCGTGGTAACACCCCTACCAAATCAAAACCCGGTATTCACATCGACACCGCTATTGAATGCGGTTGCCGGTGAATCATATACCTATGATGCTGACGCCAGTGACCCAGATGCTGACCCGCTCACCTATATACTGGTGCGGACACCAGCGGGAATGAGCTTGGATCCAGCCACCGGTCTGATGGCCTGGACACCCGACGTCTCACAGGTCGGCGGTCATGCGGTGAAAGTTCGTGTTGATGATGGACAGGGTGGAATTGACGAACAGTCCTTTACCCTCGTCGTGGCATTGCCGCCCAACCAGAGTCCCGCGGTCACCTCTACGCCTCCGTTGAATGCAGTGGCAGGTGTGGAATACCTCTATGATGTCGAAGCCAGCGACCCCGAGGCTGATCCGTTGACCTTTGCCCTGGTCCAGGCGCCAGCCGGTATGAGTATCGTTCCAGCCACTGGAGTGGTGAACTGGACACCAGACACCTCACAGGCCGGTAATCAGTCTGTAACGATCCAAGTTGATGATGGGAAGGGTGGTATCGCTGAGCAGGTATTCTCGATACTGGTTTCACCGCCAAATCAGCCGCCTGTATTTATCTCTGCCCCGCTCCTGGATGCCGCTGTAGGTGTGACCTATACCTATGATGTAGAGGCCAGTGACCCAGACTTGGATGCCTTGACCTTTACCCTTGAGCAGGCACCCATCGGCATGAGCATAGCGCCCCAAAATGGCTTGATTGCCTGGATGCCTGATCTCTTCCAGGCCGGCAGCCAAGCGGTCAAGGTGAACGTGGAAGATGGGCGTGGAGGCATTGCCCACCAGTCGTTTACACTCACCGTTGCACCACCACCCAATCAGTCTCCTGTCATCACCTCTGCACCGGTTCTTGATGCCATTGCCGTCGAATTCTATGCATACGATGTCGATGCCGGGGATCCGGACGGCGATCCGCTCATCTTTGCTATCGACACGGCGCCTGCTGGTATGGTCATAGATCCCGCCAGTGGCCTGTTGTCCTGGCTGCCCGATGCTGCCCAAGTGGGCGATCATTCTGTAGTCGTCAGTGTAGATGATGGACGGGGGGGGCTCGTCTCACAATCTTTCACCCTCACAGTGGCGCCGCCGCTGCCGGTGGTGCTCGAAGGGATCAGGCTGACGCCGGCTGGAGCACGTCTGACCGCCATCGGAACGACAATACCCTTGATGGTGACCGCCGATTTCTCCGATCGATCCACCCAGGATGTTACATCGCCTGCTACAGGCACCACCTATGAGTCCGGCAATCCCTTCGTTGCAACGGTGGGGAGTGACGGAAGGGTAACCGCTCTGGCAAATGGTGCTACGACTATCACGGCCCACCATATCGGCTTCAGCGATCGGGCTCAGGTAGTAGTCGAGGTAGGGGTTACCCTGGACAGCCTTGACATGTTGCCGGCACAGGTCACCTTGCGCACTGCCAACGATGCAGCCCAACTCATGGTGACCGGTAACTTTTCCGATGGCAGCAGTCGGGATCTTTCGGCGGCAGCCAGCGGCACTCTCTACACAAGTAACCCTGAGGGGATTGTCTTGGTCGATGAGGATGGCAGGTTGACGCCTCACATCAATGGGTCGGCCATTGTGACTGCCGTCAATGAGGACCGTGCTGTGGATAGCACCGTCTCTGTCGACATCAGCAGCGGCAGTGGATTCCTGCGCGGAGAGGTGTTCGACGATAGTAAAGGACTGCCATTTCCCGAAGCCAGGGTAAGCCTTGTTGAAGATGGTCGCGGTCTTGTGGTACCTCCGTTGGAGATCTCAGTCGGTGAGCGTGGGCAATACACGCTGCCCGGTATGGAAGGGGAAGCCTTGGTACAGATCAGTGCCGATGGCTTCACCAGTGTCGAGCGGCATGGCAGGGTGCCATCGGGAACCGCGCGAACCCTGCTTGATGCACGCCTCACACCCCTGGATGCCCGGTTTAATAACATCAGTTCAGCGGCCGGTGGCGTTGCCACAGATTCGGCGACTCTCTTTGAACTTACGCTGCCGGCCGGTGCCTTGGCGGTGGATACCGAACTCCGGCTGACTCCCATCAGTAACCAGGGGTTGCTGGGACGTTTGCCAGCGGGCTGGTCACCCATTTCGGTGATTGACGTAGAGCCGGGGGGGATCCCATTCCTCCAGCCAGTTGTGTTGACCCTGCCCAACCCATACAACCTGCCTGCCTCGTCCGCTGTTTCAGCAGTGATGTACGACAGAGGATTGCACCAGTGGGTGGCGCTTGCGCCGGCACAGATATCGACCGACGCAGGCAGGATTAAACTGGCGTTGGATGCCACCGGTCAGGTTGCGCTTCTGTTACCCGACGATGCGCCACACACGCCACCTGCATCTCAACCGGGGCAGCCTCTGGTTGGTGTCAACATGCTGGCCGTGCCCGATGCCGCCATTGCCGAAAGTGATGTAGTGCCGCCCTCGGCGCCACCGGGAGAGGGTGCGCGTGCAGTCGGTCATATCGCGATAACACCAGCCGATGCACTGCCCAGCGGCGCGCAGGTCGTTGGTCGAGTCAGCGAGACCTTTGACCTGCTCGATGGTGCACAAGTGGTACCGCAACCCTTTGCACAAGACCTCCTGTTGTATGCGCAACCTCGTGGGTCCCAGCCTTTGGCCCTGGCCACCGGTTTTCCCATCACCCCGTCTCGCGACTTCACGCTCCGCGAGCTGCAACTGGGTCGGGTCCTCATCGATGTCACTACACCTGGGAGCGATCTCGGTGGCGCTGTAGTGGGCACGACCGGGGGTGGCACCGGAGATGGCCAGGGCGCACTGGTGGAGATCCCAGTTGCCGCACTGTCGGCTGATCAAGTTATCGAACTGCTCCCTGCTGAAGTTGGGGCTCTGTCCCTGACGCTGCCCTCCGGGATCGAACTGCTCAATGCGCTTGCCCTGGATCTCAGTGGCACGATCCTGCCGGAAACCGCACTTCTGTCCATCATACGGCCTGCCGGAGTCACTGAATCTGACTCTATCGTTATTGCACAACGCTTTACGGACCCGGTCGGAGTTCCCCGCTTGCGTATCGTCGCTTTGGGCGAGGTCCAGGGGACGCGCATCCATACAAGGATCCAGGTCAACGGGTTGACCCTGCCGGGTATAACTAGAAGCGGGGATTACCTTTTTCTCCGTTCGATGGATCCGCTTGGGTTGGTCGCCGGCAGTGTATTTATGCCGGGAGGTGTGAATCCCCAGGCACAGGCCCTGGTGACCAGCGACAGCGCTCCATTCGCCGATATCACAGGCTTCGGTGGAGGCTACGTTGTGGCTGGTGTTGCGGCAACCCAGACCAGTGTGGCAGCGGCAGAGCTGGCCAGTGGCGATGCGGCCAGTGCCCAAGTCACAGTCGGCTCTGCGGCCACGGTGACCACGCTCGACATCACACTAAACCTGGTAGCGCCCAGCGTGGTCAGTACCGATCCCGCGGGTGGAGCGCTCGATGTCCTGCTCAATCAGCCCATCGTCGTCAACTTCTCCGAGCCGATAGACGAGACGACGCTTACCGATACCAGTGTGGTACTGACGCTCGACGATGGCACACCGGTCGCGGTAAGCCGGGTAGTGTCCGCCGATGGCAGTTCCCTGAGCATCATAGCGGCCGGCGGTCTGAGTTCCGCTACCGTTTATGTTCTCACACTGACAGATGCCGTTGCCGATCTGGGTGGCAATGCCCTGCTGCCGTTCGCACCTGTTGGATTTACCGCTATCGATACCTCCAAGCCACCGCAGCCGGAGGCGGGTCAGATCTTCGCCACCCTGCCCGACGAGGAGGGGATTGTGCAGATCATCGCCACCCAGGGTTCCGCCGAGGCAGGCTCTGGTGTCACCATCACCAATCTGGCAAGTCAGGAGACCTTCTCGACACTGGCCCAGGATGACGGATCATTTCGCTTGCGTATCGGCGCCGCGATCGGTGATGAATTGGGACTGACCTTCCGCAATGCTGCCGGCCAGGAACTCACGGTCCGTATAACGGAGTTTGAGGGCGAAGATGGCACCGTGGGATTTGGCGATGCCGGGGGCTCCGCCGATGACGGTCAGGGGCGTACCGCTTCGATCCTTCCCGGCGCGCTGGCTGAACCAACTCAACTACGGATCAAACACCTGGCCGATGCCTCAGGTCTTCCCGTATTGCCGTTTGGCTTCAGTTACATCGACCAGTTCGATCTGTCACTCGACGGCGGACGTTTCAAACGCCTCTCCAGTCTGGTATTGGAAGAGAGCCAGGATCGCTTTGCGCCGGTGACTGTAAGCAGCGCGCCTTTTGCAGGCAGTGGATCGCTGATCGTGCCACTGGATTTTCTGGTCAACGGTACGGTGAAGTTCAACGCCCGGGCCGAGGATGAGAACGGTGAGCGCCACAACCTCGATACTACAACCCTCATCGTCGGCGGCGCTCCGAATACAAATGTGATCGAGCAGGGATTCGTCTCCCGCTTCCCGACTCTTTACCTGGAAGCACCGACCGAAGGACTGCCCAACCAGCAGCTTTCCGCTTCAGCCATCGCCCCGGCGGCGCGGGTCGACCTCGAACTGCCGGTACCGTCTACATTGGCAGGTACGCCAGACCTTTTGTTGATGCGCCTCACGGAACTTGTGGGCGAGCAAAAGCTGGCCCTGGTCGACCGGCTGGAGATCGTCGATGTGGACGGAACGCCCATGCTGATGACATTGGGCCGTGATCTGCCTGGTGCAACATCCAGTGCAATATATGTGGTCGTGGCGTCAGACCAGCCGCTGGTGTCGGTAACCGGGCAGAATACAGGACCCGCGGCGACCATCGCGCTGGACGGGACGCCTTTCGTGTTCGAGACGGAAGGGCCGAACGCAGCATTTAACCTGCCGGTGGTTTCCGCCACGGCATTTATCCTTTCGTTCAACGATCCGGTCACCGGTGCGGTAAACGGCATGGCCTCTGGACAGGCGCCGGTTATCGGTAGTCTGGACATCGGTGAGCCGTTGGGAGCGGTGGCCGGTACCCTGTATGTAGACGCAAGGCCCGGGGCAGATGCGCTGGTCGATATCGGCGCTGCACTTGAATTCGAATTCTCCGAGCCTATTGATACAACGACCTTGAGTGGAAATATCGTCGTCACCGATGATGCAGGTAATCGTGTCTTCGGGCGTACCTCTGTTGCAGATGATGCCACTCGCGTCACCTTCGTACCGACGCGGCGCTGGGGTTTTGGCCGGAGTTATCGTTATGGCATCTCCACCCGATTGCTGGCGGTCTCCGGCGCGCGACTGGCGCTGCCTTTCGGCGACGAGTTCACTACCTTCATGCCGAGTGTCCTTGATGGCAATACGCTGGGTGTTGCACGTGATGTGGCGGTATCCGGTGATCTTGCCCTTGTCGGCGGGGATGCCGGTCTTTCCATCGTCGATATCAGCGTGGCCAATGTGCCGGCAGTGCTCCATGAGATCCCGGTGGCTGGCGGCGTGTCCGGTGTCGCACTGCTGGAAGGTGCAAACCTGATCGATCGCGACGGCAATCCGGTCGCAGGCACACTGGGTTTTGCAGTCAGTGGTGAGGAGGCCGGCTTGCTGCAGGTCTTCGATCTCAACATTGCTGGCACGCCACTGATGCTCGGCAGCACCCAACTCAGTACCTCCGCTGGTCAGACCCCGCCGACCGGCGTGCCCGACTCCCCCGGTATCCCGGCGGCGGTAGCCGTGGGGCCTGGTCAACAAGCCCTGGTTGCAGTTCAGACCATTGGTGTCGAAAGTGTCGACACCGGCCAGGCTATTCCTGACGATCCTGCCAATCCCGGCGGTGCCATCGGCCCGCGGTTCCCGGCCAGTGCACTGGAGACGGCAAACGGTGTCGCCGTACTGGGTGACAAGCTGCTGGTTGCCGGCATCAATGGTCTGACCATTCTCGATGCCGCCTCCCTGGCGCTCATCGGCAACGCATCGACCACCGGCAACGCCCTCGGCGTAGCAGGAGTTGCTGGTTTCGAGATGGATATGAACGGTGACGGAACCATCGATTCCAATGCCGAGACCTTCGACCTGGCCGTGGTTGCCAACGGTGCAGACGGTACCATTCAGTTCTTCGACCTGCGGATTCCCACGAACCCGATCCTGATCAGTGCCGTGCGGCTGAATCACCCGGCCAACAGTGTGGCGCTCTCCCGCGAAGAGGGTCTGGCATTCGTCGGTGGTGGGACTGACGGTGTCGCTTTGGTGGATCTGTCCGGGCCTGTCAGCATCCAACCCATCGACCTCGATTTCGATACCCTGGACGACCGCGTGCTCGGCCAAGTGTCCACACCGGGTTCGGCGGGGTCTGTTGCACTGGATCTTGTCCGCGGTGTGGGTTATGTCGCAGACGGAGCCAGTGGACTCACCGTGGTGCAATTGCTACCCCCGCGCACGGCGTTCACCCAGGTTCGTCGAGATCCGGTAGCGGCCATTACCGGTGAGGAACAATCGATTCTCGATTCCCGCCTAGCCTTCGTGACGGATGACGAACTCGAGATCACAATCAGTTCAGTGATTCCTCCCCGTTCCGGCTTGTATCTTGCCATTGAAGAGGTTCCAGGCGCTGGGGGGACGGCCGTCGTAACGTTTCCTGATGGCACGACATCGGCGCCATTGAGCAGTGGGAGCAACATATTGGTCGCCCGGATCGGTGACCTTCCATCCACCGGCAGCCTTGTTTCACTCAAGATTCAGGACCAGGGTGGTCGATTGCTGGATCGGTTCGATCTGGAATTGTCGCTCCCGGATAGCGGTGATGCAGAGCTTGTATCCCTGTTCGCCGCACCGGAAGAGGTGACGATCCCCGCGGATGGGCAAACGGCGCAGATCTCGGTGGGGGGGCGGTTCTCGAACGGACTCTCACTCAATTTGACCGGCTCCTCCAGCGGGACCCAGTACAACGCATTGGGTACGGCCGTTGCCACGGTCGATACCGAGGGCCTGGTGACGGCAGTAGCTGGTGGTAGAACCATGGTCCAGGTTTCCAACGCGGGGCGTGGGGCCGATGTTGGTATCGACGTACAACAGCCTCCTGCCTTGACGGGGATCCGGCTCGATCAGACATCCCTCACCCTGGTGACCCCCGGCGACCAGGTGCAACTCCAGGTGATGGGCCTGATGTCAGACCAGTCGGATGCCGACCTGACCCTTGATTCGGGAACCCAGTACAACTCGGACGCCACGAATGTCGTCAGCGTGGACTCGAATGGCCTGATCAGCGCCACTGGTGAAGGTATCGGTGTCGTATCGGTCTCCAACGGGGCCTTTACGGATTCTGTTCGAATTGCGGTGGAGTTTCGAACGCCTCCCGATGTGGCGGCAATCGATCTGGCTCCGTTCGCCGGTCCAGTGCGCACCGACCGGGGATCAGTGCTGATGCAGGCCGGAATCAGCGGTACAGGTTCGCTGGAGGGGCTTACGGTCAGTTTCTCCATTTTGGATTCCGGATTGGCCCCGATAGTGGCGGTGACTGATTACTCCGGGGTCGCACTCGCGGGAATCGTGGAATCCTTGGGCGCCGGTTCTTATACGGTTGAAGCTTCCATCATCGATCCCGCCTCCGGTGACGTCCTGATAGACGTGGAGTCATTGGTAGTCACAGCAGCGAGCGGGGACATCGAGCCGAACGATACTCTGGACTCTGCGTCGATCATCGATCAGGACATGCCCATCAACGGTGGACTCGACGGGGGTACGGATACCATAGACAACTTCAGGATGACTTCGTCGACCGGCGGTACCCTGACGCTCATCCTTGAACTTGCGGAAGGCACGGCGCTGAATGACGTGACGGTGCGCCTCCTCTCCTCAGACGGCAGCGTGCTGGCGGTATTCACTCCCGACGCCGAGTACAGTAGCTTCGAGTTCGATATTTCAGACGGCGACAGTTATCTGGAGGTCGGTAACGGTGCGGGTCTTCTCGACTACAGTCTGAGGGGTTCGGTAGAGGCGGGGCCACTGGAAGTGCTCTCCGTGAGTCCTGCCGCTGGTGGAACCGCCACCCTGGTCACGATCGCCGGCTCAGGATTCAGTACCCTGCCTTCGGCAAACATGGTGCAGTTTGGCGGCATCATGGGTGAGATGATCTCGGCGACGTCCACCCAACTACAGGTGTTGGTGCCGGCAAATGCCACAGATGGACCGGTAGAGGTGGTAGTCGGCTCTCAGAGGGTCAGTGGACCCGAGTTCCTGACCGGCAATACCGGTCCGCCCCCAACACCCACCGGCTCACGGCTCGACCCGGACAGCGTCAGGCGAGATCCGGTGACGGGTCTGGAGATCGTCGTCAACCAGCTGATCGCCCGCTTCCGGCCCATCATCGAAGGGGCCGAGGTCGAGGATCTGGCGTTGGCTCTCGATGGCCAGGTAGTCGGTTATCTCCCCTTGTCCAATACCTACCTGCTCGAGTTTTCGGCGATAGAAACCATCAAGGGGCTACATGACCTTGAGCAGACCCTGGGCGCGGATCCACGTGTGCTTTTTGCCTCCCATAATGCACTTGGCGATTCGCGCGGGCGTTTGGATACCCGCGATGGCGTAGCAAGCCATCATAGCGATGCCTACCGTCTGGCAGGGATCTTCGAGGCCACAGAACGTATCCGCAGGACCCCTCCTTTTGACGACCCATCGAATTTCGGGAAGGTGCATATTGCGTTCATTGACAGGGGGTTCAGTCCAATCGTTTTGCAAGAGTTCGATTTTGCCCATACACAGGTGCACGAGCTTGAATGTCCCACCGCATTTACCGGCCCCTGTACAACTGAATTAGTTCAATATTCTCAAGACCCTTCGGGCCATGGCACCGCTATGGTGAGTATAGTCGGCATGGATAACGACAACACAGAGGTGAACGGCATACTCAGCGGGATCTACCAACCAGACCCGGTTGAACAGCAAAGGAATAAAAACAATAATACTTTCTCCATCTACGCCAGTCCGGCGACCGACTTTCAGGCCGCCCAGGCACTCCTCTTGATAGCGAACGATCGTGGCCTTATGGCGGATGTCGTCGTGTTGGGCTGGGGCTGGGATTATGATTCGCCCGGGATGCATCAACAACGCTGCATCAGTCTCTTTACCCCAGTGCTGGCGAACATGCTAGACAGGACACTGGTCATCGTGCCGGCCGGGAATGCTGACAGGAGCGACCAGTACGACTGTCCAGGCAGCCTGTCGGTCGACCCAGCCCTTGGAAACGTCATGACAGTCGGTGGCATGACCGTACATCCCGGCAACCGGGGCAGACGTCTGCCGGGCAGCAACTATGGACCCACCATCACCCTCGCTGCCCCTGCAGAGGATATCCTGGTCGTGAATACCATATGGGATCCCAATCCCGGTTTGCCTTATATTAATCGAACCGGCACATCCTATGCAGCCGCGATGGTCGCTGGAGTTGCCGGCATGCTTCAAGCCATACACGACTGCTCTGCCGCTGGCGCTGACGTGTGTCCGGATCCGCCGGTGCCCCGGTTTAAGCCAGCCGAGCTGAAGAAGATCCTGCTGGAGACCGCAAAGGATAACTCCTCATCTTGGGACCAGGGCGACATGAAGCGCCTGAACGCCCTGGGTGCGGTGCATGAAGTGTTGCCGAGGCTGGACAGGCAGGCGATATACGTCGCAGATCAGGATGCATTCAATGGACCCGGGGAGCCGCTGGGACGATTGATTGCCATGGATGTGGATCCGGTTACAGGTGAGCCGGGGCTGAGCCAGGTCGTGCCGCTCAAACTCGATGCTGATTCTCAGACCCTGACCGGGGCTCGGCCGACGGCCCTTGAAACCTGCGGCCCCTTCCTGTTTGTCGTAGTCGAGGATTCGTCCGGCAACCTGGGAGACGGTGTAATGCAGATTTTTACGCCTACTCTGGAGCCGATGGCCTTCTACCCGTTCTCCGGCGCCAAGTTCCCTGTCCCGGCTGCAGGCAATTCTCAGCAAAAAGTGAAGCTGATGACCAACAGGCCTGGAATGGTCTGTTCCAAGGATCGCACACTCCTCTATGTGGGAGGTACCCGGGGAATCACCATCATCAATGTCGTGCAACGCAAAATGGTCGAGAGACTGTCCGATCTCCCCAATAGCGCCAACATAACACCTGCTGAACTCACTGCCTTTGATGAGAGGCGGGTGAATCTGCTGCAGTTGTTCGATGTCGGCATTTACGCTGTCGATAACAACGCCATCCCTCCTGTCAGTGGGTATAGAAGAGTGACCATGGTTTCCTGTCTTGAACTGTCACCCGATGGGAAGACACTCTTTGCCTGTCTCTCTACTGGCAGGGGGAAGGGTTCTCAACCCGGTGCCATACTGCCAATCAATGTGGATCTCCACAAGGACGCCAACCCCGAACAGGGGCTGCAAAGAGATTTTTCCGATTATCTGTCACTGTCCATGAATTTCCAGGGCTGGCCATCGGCTAATCCACAGGATGGGGTCGAGAAGCTCATGATGCTCATGAAGAATCCCGGATCCACTGCGGGTGGCGATGAACCATCGGATGTGGCGGTCAGCGCGGATGGCAACTACCTCTATCTCCTGAATGGTGGTGTCTTTGAGTACCAGGGTATTCTCGACGGCAAGTTCCCGCCTGAATATTACGAGGCTCTGGCAGGTGGTCAGGCAATCGGCGCGGCTTCAAGCGCAACCTCGGGCGGTATTGATGGTCTGCTTCAGGGGTTGAGCAAAATGGTGACAGAGATCTCGGGAGTATATGCGGATCTCCTGCACGATCTTCTGGAGGATCTGAAAAAAGGCAAGACCCTGCTGAGCGCGCCGGGGTATACCGGGACGTTTGCCGCAAAAACCCACCAGGTGACTGGAGGAACCTACCTTCAGGGCGATCGGGTTTGGTTTTTCCCTCCAGAGGTCCTTTTCGGCTGGAACGTGAGTACCAGCGATAACAGTCTCCTTCTCGATCAGTCCTATCAACCACAGGTATTTGCGAAACGTCCGTTCGCCATGTCGACCAGGCCGACCCCCGGGCCGCTTGATAATCCTTTTTCTTCATCAAGGGCGCTTGTTGCCTTTCATCAAACGGGTAACTTCGGCGTCCTGGATTTGGTCAGGCAGAGGGAGTTTCAGCAAGCACCACCCAGCGGTTCTGTGTCGGAAGGCATTGGCGCCCATCCAGCCTTTGCCCAGCTACCGCCTGGTATGTTTCAGGGTGTGGTTGGCGTGACCCCAGCGATACCGCTGGATGCGCATCTATGGCCGAGGAGAGGGCTCCTGCCGCTACAGTCATCAGGTCCAACATTTACCTCACCGCTCCTTCCCAGCCCGGATGAGGCACTGTTATTTACCAATGACCTGGTGTATGCCCAGAGCGGGAGGTTCGCCGTGGCGAGCCATGCCGGTTTTGGTTCGCCCATCACCTACGAGCAAGTCGTCGTGGCTGACTTTGCGGAGGATGAGGAGGACTCAGTGTTTGTCAGGGGCCGTCTGGAGGATCTCGGCTTCACCGTCAGTGGCACGACGGCAACTGGCGCGGCAGGTACCCTCGATGAAGGGGTTCAGTTTGTACCGAATGGTTTTGCCGACTTCCGGCGCGGCGGTGGGGCCATCACCATTATCCACGACGAACCGATCTCAGATGACTTCATCGAACATTTTGATACTACTGTAAGTGAATTCAGCGAAGGTTCCGATAGGGCCTACTTTTCGGTCATCCCGGTGTGCAAGAAGGTATTGGGTGG
This sequence comes from Gammaproteobacteria bacterium (ex Lamellibrachia satsuma), assembly GCA_019623805.1. NCBI lineage: Bacteria > Pseudomonadati > Pseudomonadota > Gammaproteobacteria > Gammaproteobacteria bacterium (ex Lamellibrachia satsuma). The sequence goes on along the minus strand of CP053680.1, from coordinate 1,075,249 downwards.
TACCAGCGGACCTACGTCACCGGGCTGTGAGGAAGAGGTGACGACACGGGTTTATGACTATCGCACGCCCGATTCCACCGAAAAGAAACGGTTTCACCGGCCACGTGGTATCGCTATCGATCAGTTTGTTTATCTTACCTGGCCTCGTTTCGGTGATCACATAGTCCAAGATGATGATTTCGCCCTCGAATGGCGCGATCCGCGGGTCATGAAGGCCAGCTTCTACATCTACGACCTGGACGATACCGACTCCAACGGAATCCCGCAGCGGATCAGCAGTGAAACATTCAATGTGACAACCGATGAGAAAGCGAATCGGCGGTTAACTCGTGATCTCACATCGCTGGTCGATTCAACACTACTCGAGCATCTTCATAGGTACCGTATTAAAGTCCTGCTGCTCTTGGACACCCCTGCTCTTGGTGGACAATATCTGTTTACCCATGTGGATGTCACTTACGACGAACCATAAGAGGCGATGTAACACCCGGAAAAATGCGATGAAAAGTCACAAGTACCAATGGCTGAGACTGAATCCGAGCATGATCTCCCTGCTTGGCATGGTTTTGTTGCTGCTATTGAACGGGATAGCAGGTGCTCAATCATTCGCAGAACTTCAGTTCGACATCATCGGTGTCCAGCTTACCGTCGACCCTCCCGCCCTGACCGTTCCAAAGGACATCCCAACCATAGTCAACACCGAACTGAGCCTGCCTCCGGGGGCCGGCCCCGAGGCTCAGGCAGCGCTGGATCGTCTGCGTAGTGAAACCCGGGTGCAGGCCCAGTTGCGCGGTCCCTCACTTCCCGCCATCGATATCGAGGTGCGTCCCGGAGATCCTTTCCCCATCCCGCCCTTTGCCCTGCCCGGCGACTATTTCCTGGACCAGATCCGGCTGGTGAAAGACGGCGAGACGCTGCTCGACGGCGAGCCGGGCCTGGTGCCCATCAAGGTGATCAGCGAGATCCTGGTAACCAGCGTCACCTCCCGTGCGCTGACCCTGGACGAGATTCGGGAGAAAGGCATCGTCATCGACGAGAACAACTTCGATATACGCGAGTTCCAACTTGCCCTCAACGTCGATGGAAATACGTTCAAGATCAGGCTTCCAGTGGCATTGCCGACCCGGGAGCTGTTGGCATTCCAGCAAACCACTCCAGAGCTGATCGGACTGTTGAGCAGGGTCAATGCCGAACTGAACGAGCGGCAGGTGGTTGAGCTGCCCGATGATTTCGATCGTCCCGGACTCAATTTTTCGATTGCCGCCATCCCTTTTATGGAGGCCGGGGCCGACGATGGAGGCCCCAGGCCATTTGGCGCCCCGCCCATCACCGGCTTGGTGGTGATCCCAGGAAATATCGCCTTTCTGAACCAGTTCTTCTCGGTGATGGTGACGGTGGCGAACGTCGCCCCGGACGGTTCGCTGCTCTCGGTGCGCGATCTAACCGCTGAGATCACCCTGCCGTCGGGGGAAGATCTTGTTTCGGGTACATTTGAACAGCCTGGTGACGATCCACTGCGTCTGGCCCGTATTGAAGGGATCGGTGTGCAACCTGTCATTGATGTCATGCTGCCAGGTCCGGATGGAGCGCTGGGAACGGCGGACGATGTGGGAGTTATCCCACCCCAGGATCAAGGGGCGGGCGAATTCCTGGTCGAAGGTCTGCGTGAGGGTTTCCATACTGTCGATATCGCACTCAGCGGTATCCTTGAAGGCCTGCCCTCCGGGCCGGTGGAGATCCAGGGTGCGGCCATCGGCGCAGTGCTGGTGCGCGATCCAACCTTTGATATCACCCTGGCCCATCCGCGCACTATCCGTTCCGGAGAGCCTTACAATCTTTTTGCCACCATCACCAACACTTCGACCACGGCTGCAAACCTGGTGACCGTCAATCTCGACGAGCGTGGTGTGTCCGGAGCTGTTCTGGATCCCAATACCGAGCCGACGATCGTCATCGACACCCTGCTGCCGGGGGACTCCTTCACCCAGAAGTTCACGCTGATTGCTCAGAAAACCGGGCAGGTCACCGCTGCCTCCTTTAATTCGGAGCCGGGTGTGACCGGCCGCTTCCAGATCACCACCGGGGTGGGTGAGCGGGGTATCCCGCTTTCACCCAATGCCATCGTGCTGCCGGATACCACCCGATTCCTGCCGGATGGGCTGGTCAGTGCCGTACTCAGAGTACTGGGGCAGGCCTACAGCATCGCGAACGCGCCTTCTGGTGCCCTGCCTGCGGATGTGGCCTTCGTGCGCCGCCAGACCGTCATCGACCGTGGCCGTGAACTGGGTGAGGCGGGGCAACGAGTGGCCTTCGGAGAACCGCTGGCCGATGTGCTGCAGGATCTGCTGCTCGACTGGCTGGGGGACCGCGCACTGGATAACGGCTTCGATCAATTACTACGCCAAAGCAATGCCGGCGCGGCCTTGGCTGCCGAGTTCGGCGCCCAGTTCGCGCCTGGGGTTACTGCATCCAGCCTGCTCGATTTCCTCGACGCCTTCGCCCGCCAGACGGTAACTCGGGACGGGCATCTGGCCGCGGTAGCAGGCTTGGGTATCGGTCCGGCACCGGTGGAGCTTCGCATCCTGGACGGGGCGGGCAATGCTGCGGGTCCGGGTCCGGGACCGGATGGCACTGGCCAGACGCTGCCCTACGCGGAAGTGGTTCCCATCATCACTAACGGTGGACGGGCAGATCTCGCCCTGGTATCGCGCCTCGATGCCCTGGAATACATTGTCGAGGTAACCGGAACCGGATCGGGCCAGTTCGATCTCGGCGTAAGCGTGCCGACAGGTGTGGGCGAGGTGACGCTATTGAGCTATAGCGGCGTGGGCATCGGACCCGGTGGGACGGCCCGGATCACGATCCGGCTCGGTCAGGCCAACAGTTTCGATCTCGTCGTGGACAGTAATGGCGACGGGGTTACCGATGCCACGCTACCTGCGGCAAACGTCCTGATAACCGAAGCATCTCCACAGGTTCTGACAGTGCGCCAGCTCGAATCCTACAATCTGGGCCACCCGGGGAATATCTTCGATCCTGCCACCTACGGTCTGCTGGTCGGTGTGCTTTTCGACAAGCCGGTCACAGAAGCGACAGCGACTGAAACCGCCAACTATGCTATCGAGTCCAACAGTGCCTTGGGGGCTGTGCTGCAACCCAGCGGGCGCCTGGCCTATCTCTATCTGGAGCGGCCGATCGGCACCCTGATCGATCGTGGTATTACGATTTCCGCTATTGCCGACGAGCGCGGCAACCTGCTGGCGGCGGATACACGTACTATCGAGACGGTGCTTGCCGATGGCGCCCATGTTTTCGGTCAATTACGCACCGCTGCCGGGGAGCCGGTGCCAGATGCCCTGTTCGATCTCACCGTCGTGATCAGTCCCTTTTTCACCTTCGATGTCTCCCGCATTCACACCGACAGTGAGGGCAACTTCGATTTCGATTTCGTGCGCCGCATCGGCCGCTATTTCAAGCTCAAGGCCCAGCACCCGGAGACCCTGGATTTTACTTCGCTGACGGCGAAAGTGCGGGCACCGGGTGAAGAGATGCTGCTGTTTCCGACCTTCCGCGGCAAAGGCTCGGTGCGTGGGCAGGTGACGGATGCCGCCGGTCTGCCTGTTGCCGGTGCCCCGGTGCTGCTTGCATCGCCACAGATGCCCCGTAGTGGGTTGGGTGCCAATACTGATGCCCTGGGTGAGTACATCATCCCGGATGTGCCGGTAGGTACCTATAGTGTTCGCTCCTTCGATGGGGAGGGGGCCTTCGGTCTGGCTTCCGGTGTCGTCGAGTCGGCAGGGGAGGAGGCGGTTACCGATATCCAGTTGATTCTGCAGACCAGCGAACTCGGCAACCTGACCGGACGGGTATTTCTCGCTGATGGGAGCACACCGGGTGAGGGGTTCTCTGTCTATGTGGGCAGTTACGACCGCATAACCAATACCGTCAGCGCGGTGGACCAGGCCGAGAGCGACGAAGCGGGTTCCTTCGACTTCGGGAACCTGGTGCCCGGCAAATATGATGTGGTTGCCCTCGATCCTACCGGCGCTCAGCTTGGCGTGGCTGGTGATGTGCAGGTTGTCGCCGGGATCACCAGCTCGGCGGTGGTGGTCCTGGAGGAGAACGGTGCGGTCGAAGGAGTGGTTTACAATGCCCTGGGCGTCCCGGTAGAGGGTGCGTTGGTTGCGGGGGGGATCTCCCTTGGGGTGACCGATGCCAATGGTTTCTTCCGTATCGAAGGTGTGCCGCCTGGCAAACGTACCATCGAGGCTGGTAATCCGCTGACCAAGCGGCGCGGTAGTCAGAGCGTAACAGTCCTCTCCAATCAGACGGTGAATATTGCCATTACCCTGGAGGCACGCGCCACGATTCAGGGCACGGTGCGCGATGCCAGCGGCAACCCGGTGCCACGCGCCACTGTGCGCATCGTCCGCTCTGGCGGTTTCGAGTTCGTCTTCGCCAATAACGCGGGCCAGTTCCGCCTTCCCGACCGGCCGTTGGGTGGGTATCTCCTGCAGGCGCCGGGCCCCGGCCAACAGGGGCTCATTGAATTCATGAAAAAACGTGGCATCCCGGCCTGTTCGGCCTTTACCGCCATACCACCCGATCCACCAGCGGATCTGAACTGCCAGGCTCAGGCACCGAATTTCAGTGATGACAATGCGGCGCTGGCCGCCTACCAGAATGCCCTGGAAACCGCTTTCAACGTTAGCGAAACTCTCCTCAGCGGGCCGCCGGAGGCCGATCTCTCCCAAGGCTTCGGTTGGACCAAGGTCGACCTGTTCCAGAACAGCACCACTGTCTTTGCCGACATCGATTACCTGCCGCTTGGCAGTGTTTCCGGTGTAACGCTGGCGGGCAATGGTCTGCCTGCGGCTGCCAGCACCCGCATATCCGCCCTCGGGGTGGCGGAGAATGGGGCGGCCCAGTTCAAGGAACACGGTCGAATGGATACCGACCTGGATACGGGCGAGTTTGCCTACGGCGGTATCGCACTGTTCGATCTGGATACTTTCCAGAACACCGGCATTCGCTCCGGAACTTTCCAACTGGAGGCCGCCAGCACCTTGGAGCCAGGCCGCCCGACCTTTGCAGGTGAACTCAACGTCAACACCCCGAATTGGGACAATATCGTCCTGCAGTTTCCGCTGTTGGCGGAGACCAGCGGCACCCTCAGTGGCACCGTGTTTCTGCCCGATGGCGTGACACCGGCACCGGCCAACGTGGATGTGACCATTGATTATGGTGATGGAATCACTGTTCGTACTGATCCCGACGGGCGATTTGTCAGCAGCTTCCCGATTCCCAAATCCGTTTACACCCTCACCGCGCTCGATCCCATCAGCGGTCTCACAGGCCAAGCCAGGGCGGTGGTGCTGGCCGGCGAAAATACCGATATAGAGATCCGCCTGCTCGGCTTGGGAGACGCCCGGGTGATCGTCAAGCGTCCGGATGGGTCGCTGGTGCCCGATGTCAATGTTTCACTCAATGGTTCAGGTTACCCGGGTGACGAGTTGGATGGTGTCACCAATGCGGCAGGCGAGGTGCAATTTTTCAACGTCACCGAGGGGAAGTTTGGCGTCATGGCAGAGGAGCAGGGGACCGGCCTCAAAGGGCGGGCCAGCGGGGATATTCTTCGCGACAGCGAAGTTAACCTGGTGCTCACTCTGCAGGGAGCAGGGACGATCACGGGCACCTATCTTGCCGCCGATGGTGTCACGCCTGTAGCCAACGCGAACGTTACGCTGAATGCTCGAGGCGTCCTGGCCTACGCCAACACGGATGCGGACGGGCGCTTTCTGATCGATGCGGTTCCAGTCGGGCCGTTCACTGTCGAAGCCAGCGATCCCCTTACCGGCAGGCTCGGCAGGGCCAGCGGGGAACTGTTCGTGCAGGGTGACCTGGTGGACATCTCCATCATCCAGTTTGGCCGCGGCAGCGTGGAGGGTTTTGTGACCCAGGCTGACGGCGTGACCCCGGTCGCCGGGGCGCGCGTCTCTCTCACCGGTTCGGGTGTGACAGCGGTGCGGCTCCAGTCCACCACCAGGGTGGATGGCAGCTTCCATTTTGACGGCGTTACCGTTGGCAGTTTCTTCCTGTCGGCTACAGATGTGTCCACCGGGTTCAGCGGCGATGCCGGCGGTACGATCGATTTCGAAGGCGACCTGGATGTCCAGAATATCATTCTGGAGGGTTTTGGTGCGGTACAGGTACAGGTGCTGGGCACCGACGGCAACCCGGTGGACAACGTGGAGGTCACCCTGAATGGAACGGGTGGTTCGCGTACGGCCGTGGTCGATACTAATGGTGAATTTACCTTTGACTTTCTGAAACTGGGCAATTACAACCTCCAGGCGCATTCACTGGCCAATGAACACAATGGTGGGGCCGGCGAGACCTCCATCGGGCAGGTCGGCGAGACAGCAGCGGTGACCCTGACTTTGCGCGGGATCGGTGAGGTGACAGTGGTTGTAGTGGATGCGAACGCTGTTCTGGAACCGAGTGCCAGGGTGAATTTGATAGCCAGCGCCAGGCTGCCTGGTGAAGCGGGTCGACTCCCCTTTGGCGGGGCCTTTACGGCGTTCACCGATGCCAGCGGTCAGGTGAGCTTCCCCGGAGTGCCGGTGGGTGAATTCTTTGTCTCTGCCGAATCGGGGCCGGTGAGTGGCGTGAGTACCGGTGTTATCGAGATTCCAGACCAGAGTGTACCCATTACCGTTGAGCTGGGTGATACGGGTTCAGTGCGCGGGCGCATGCTGCTGCCGGATGGTTTCACGGCTGCCGCCAGTACCTATGTGACGCTACACTTTCAGCCCCAGAGTTCACTGCAATCCGGCGTTCTGCAGATCACCACGGACCTGACCGGTGAGTTCGAGTTCCTTGGCATTCCTCTGGGGCCAGTCACGCTGGATGCCTTCGAGCCGGAGAGCGCAGGTGTTCGTCAGGCTGCCGGTACTTTGACTGTCGCCGATCCCGATCTGGATTTCGCTGACCTCACCCTCGACAACAGCGCGCCTCGGGTATTGACGGTTACGCCTCAAGAAGGTGAGAGCGGCGTGGCAGTGGACGCTTCTGTCGAGATCCTTTTCAGCGAACCCATGCAGGAGGGTTCACTCGGGAGTGTCCGGCTGATGGATGGCGGTACTCAGGTGACGGGTACGATCACTCTCTTCGATGGGGATACGAGGGCCGTATTTACCCCAACTGATCCACTGGAGAGTGACCGGACCTATAGCCTTACGGTCGATGGCGCACCGGCCGGTCCGCGGGATCTGGTCGGACTGCAGCTGCTCGACCCCTATATCAGCATATTCCGCACTGCGGACATTATCCCGCCGACAGTCTCCTCCATCAGTCCGCAGACGGGTGAGACCGGGGTGATTCCGCAAGAGGTAGTGCGTCTGACCTTCTCCGAGTCGATCCAGGCGTCCATCGACCTGTCACTGCTGGATGACGGCGGCCAGCCGGTTGCCGGTCAGGTGGCCATGACCCTCGGCGATAGCGTGGCGATCTTCACGCCAGATGATTTCCTCCAGCCCAACGGGACCTATACGGTCGTTGCAGACAATGTTTGGGATCTGGCCGGGAATGCGTTGGAGAATCTCCCGTTTAGCGCCCAGTTCAGCACGGTCGATACGTTGGCGCCAGTGTTGAATTTCCTCGCCCTGCAGGGAACGCCCACACTTATTGAAGGCACCAGTGTCAGCGTGATGCCCGACGTGACGGGTACGGATCTGGCGCGCATGGAATATGTTATCGACGGGCAGGCCCCGGCGGTGGTCGATGCGGCGCCGTTCCTTGTGGATGTGGCCCTGCCGGTCGGCGTCCCGCGCGTCGAGATTACAGCCACTGCCGTGGATGACAGCGGCAACCGTTCGGTGCCTGCACTGCTGGACATCGATGTGCTGCCCAACCAGCCACCGTCAGTAGTGTTGACCAGCCTCACATGCGGGAACAGCGTCGGGGCCGGTGAGACCTGCAGTTTCCAGGCCACGGCAAGCGATGACCTCGAGGTCGGTCCGGTTTCATTTTCCGCCATCGGTGTGCTCAATGACTCGCAGACGGCCGCGCCGTCTCCCGGCCTGACCCAGTTTACAACGGACTTTGATATCACGGTGCCCGCCAACGCCCCGTCCGGACAGACCCTGACCGTGCAGGCAGTTGCGACCGATTCCCTGGCCCAGATCAGCCCATCCGCAAGATTGATCCTGCCGGTGGAAGACAGGGTTGCGCCGCAAGTGGCTATCGACAGTCCGGTGAATCATGCACAGGTGGTTCCAGGTGCGAGCGTGAATGTACAGGTATCGGCCAGCGATGATCTGGCCGTCACCACCCTGGCCCTGAACTGCACGCCGGCGCTTGCCGAGTGCACGGCGAGGACCCTGAGCCCACCACAGTCGGTGGCTACCGAGGTCTTCACCCTGAACATTCCAGGTGCCTTCGAGGCGCCGGGTACGATCCAGATTGCAGCGAATGCCACCGATGCTGCGGGTAACTCGACAGTATCGCCTGTGCGTATCCTGCAGATTGCCGATACTCTCCCACCCGCCGTGGATTCACTGGCAACGATCAGCGGGGCCAACCGTGTATTGCAGGGTCAGGCAGTAACGGTTCGGGCCACGGCCAGCGACAATGTCGATGTAGCTGGGTTGGAGTTCCGCGCCACGGGCGATGGGCTCGATCTCGGTCCCAGCCTGGTGCCGGCGAGTCCTGCCGGGGCTGGCGTGACTGTGGACTTCTCTTTCACTGTCCCGGCGGCGGCTGCCAATGACAGTACGATCCAAGTGGTTGGGGTGGCCATCGATGGTGTGGGGAACCGCAGCGGCGATAGTACCCTGACCCTCGATGTCGGTGACGTGGAGCCGCCTGTGGCATCCATCCTGGCACCACAACCGGGTACGACGGTTGATACGGGGGCAACGCTTACCCTGACGGTACAGGCTGAAGACGATGTCGGAGTGCAGGAGGTTCGCTATGTTTCCAGCGGCGTACGCAGTGATCTTAGCGGGAGCGAGGAGCTCGCCAATCCTGCCACGCCGGTGGAGGTCAGTTTCAATATCCCGATTCCGGCGGCGACCCAACCCGGTGATCTGAGCTTGAGCGTGACCGCAATCGATGCCGCCGGCAATACCAGTGTGGTGCAGACGGTCACGATGACCGTGGCTGACGCCATTGCACCCATTGTCACAATCGGCAGTCCCACGGCGGGCAGCGATCATGACCCTGGTATTCCGTTGGCAGTGACCATCGATGCCTCGGATAATGCCGGCATCACGGAGATCTCCCTGAGTGCCAGCGGTTCGGCAACGGTTTCGGAAACCCGTGTCATTGTGCCTGTCGGGGTTGATGTCAGCGAGGTCTTCAACATCAATATCGCTACCCCGCCACCCGCCGGCGGCAGTGTGACCCTGAACGCGACGGCACGCGACTTGGGTGGCAACCTGGCCAACGCCACACCGGTGAGCGTGAATATTCTCGATGTGGTCGGCCCCGAGGTCATCGAGGTGACTCCGGCCGATGGTGCATCCGAAGTCGATCTGGCAGCTACGGTCGTAGTGCGCTTCAGCGAAGCCATCGATCCCGCCTCGGTGACGGCTGCGAGCCTGACCCTTGTCAACGGCGGTATGGAACCGGTGGACTTCACCTTCAGTGCCGACAATACTCTGGTGACGCTGGTGCCCAGCGACGGTGTTCTGGAGCCGGCTGCAGACTATATGCTGACCGTTGATACGGCGGTAACCGATTCTGCGGGCAACACATTGACGGCGTCCTTCACCTCTGGCTTCTCCACCGCCTCGCCGGATATGACGCCGCCCGAAGTGGCCGCCATCTCTCCGCTGGACGGGGCAACGGGAGTCTCCATCGCCAGCTTGGTTCGGGTGACCTTCAGTGAGCCCATAGCGCCCGCTTCGCTCAATGGATCAACCTTCCAGGTCAGTGCCGGCGGCAATCCGTTGGCAGGTACGCTCGAGCTGCAAGGTGGCGATACCCAGGCCAGCTTCCTGCCGAACATGCCACTACCGCTGGATACCTTGGTGGTTACCAGCCTGACCGACGGCATCACCGATCTGGCAGGTAATCCCCTGGCCGGTACCCTGAACTTCAGTTTCACTACCGGCGCTTTTTCCATCGCCTTTCCAGCAGAGGGAGAGACAGTGCCGGAACTCACTGAAATCGATCTGGACGCTCGCGCCAGTGCGGGACTCGGCGTAGCCAGTGTACTGTTCACGGTGAACGGCGTTGAGCTGGCACCGGTGGCGGGTCCACCCTTCGTTGCAGCCTTTACCACTCCGGCCGCAGCGGATGTGCCAGTGTTGAACATTATCGCGTCGGCACGCAACAGCAGTGGCGTCGAGATTGCACAGGATGCCGTGACGGTGAATGTGGGTGTGGGTCTCAGGGTAACGCCGCAACTGCTGGGTGTTCCGTTGGGCGGCTCGGCAGATCTGAATCTGTCGATCTCGACCACCCTGGGTGAGGATCTGACCATCGACCTTATTGCCGTGGATCCGGGTGTGGCCGAAGTGCCGAGCACGCCTGTTATCCTGACGGCAGGTTCGCCGGCCATCGACGTACCGGTGAATGGTTTGGCCGAGGGTAGTACCAGTGTACTGGTGAATTCAATTCTCGGTACTGAGGCTGTCGTGATTTCGGTCAGCACACCGCTGAGTGGCCAGGAGCTGCGGCCACTGGCACCGGCAGTGGGGACGATGGTACAGAGTCCGCCATACCTGGGTCGTGTGATCCTGCCGGCAAACAGCCAGCGGACTCTGGTTCTGACAGTACTTGGTTCACCAGCGACAGCCGATACCTCCCTGATCGTCAGCAGCAACAATTCGGCTGTCGCCGATATTCTCGGTAGCCCGATGGTGCCGCAAAACGAGGTAACTGTCGTGCTTACCATCGATACGGGTGCAGAGGGGACGGCAGAGCTGATCCTGAGGGCCGGGGAAGAGGTGAGAGTGCTGACAGTGACCGTCGGACTACCTCTTTCTGGCACCGAACCTCCGTTGGTAGCCGCACCTGTAGGTGTGGTGATACCCGAGGCACCCTCCGTCGGCCAGGTCATGCTGCCTGCCGGCGATGCTCGAGCTATCACTCTGTTGCTGCTGGATACTCCGGCGGCGGCGGATATGAATGTGACGGTGACCAGCGATAATCCTGCTGTTGCCGACGTCGCCGGACCGGTGGTCATCCCATCCGGAGGTCAGTCTGCTGTCCTGTCGCTGGTGACCGGCGTTGAGGGAACGGCCGTTCTGACTCTGACAGCCGATGGCCTGGTGCGTGAGCTTACGGTGTTCGTCGGGTTGCCTTCAGTGGAGACGGCGCCGCCAACGGTTGCACGACCGGTCGGAATACGGTTGCTGTCGCTGCCTTCAGTAGGTCAAGTGAAACTGTCGGTAGCGGATCAGGCCCTGGCGACGGTGAGGTTGCTCGATCAGCCGGCGGTTTCCGAGGTTACTGTGACCTTCGCCAGCGGTGACTTCAATGTCGCGGATGTGCTGGAGTCGCAGATCAGCATCCCTATCGGCGAGGTTTCAGCAGCGTTTACCCTGATCAGCGGAATTACCGGCGAGACGACCATCAGGCTCGACTTTGGTGATGAGAGTCGCGAACTTGAAGTACAGGTCGGCGATTTTACAACAGGGGAACTACCGCCAACGGTGGCCCCATCTGTCGGTGTGGAGGTGCAGTGAGATGTTGTTATTCAATCCGCTTACACCAGCCCTCTTTCTGAGAGAGAAGGGAAAAATTCGGGAGTGCATGTCATGAAATCAACAGACTTTTTCTCACCCTTCAAGTATTGGACGAGGAGGCATTTGCTGTGGGCACCCATCGCCCTGGGGCTACTGGCCTGGTCCGGCAGCGCTTATTCCCTCGATATCTGCGGATGCGCGGGCAACCCGAACAGCCTGGGGGATTTTGACAGTGCCGTTGAGGCTACCTGGCCTGCAGGAACTGTGCGCATTGGGCAGATCATTACGATCCCACTACCTGATGATGGGGTGCTCATCTTCGACAGCTTCCTGGTTTTTGATGTTCCCGGCAGCACCACGAATGCCGTAATCAATTTTCAACACAATCCTGCCAACACGGTTGTTACCCTGCTTGTCAGTGGTGATCTGACTATAGCTGCCGGCAATAGAATTGATCTTAACGCTGTAGTGGGTTCACGAGGCTCAACCGCGAGTAATGGCATAGGCGGTCTGGGTGGACCAGGCGGTTTTCGTGGGGGTGATGGCGCCTATCAACTGGTGAACTTCAAGAATGACGGCGGTGCCGGTCTTGGGCCTGCCGGCGGGGATGGTGCGACCCTCGATCCTGTTGGCGCCTCACAGGCAGGCCAGTTTGTAGGCATTCCCGAACTCCTGCCTATGATCGGAGGCTCAGGTGGTGGTGGAGGGCGCTCTGACAGTGTGGATCTTGGTTGCTCCGGTGGTGGTGGCGGCGGCGGCGGCGGTGGACTGCTTGTCGCGGTAAACGGTACCGCATCCATTGATGGCAGCATCAATTCGAATGGCGCCAGTGGCGGTCTTTACTATTTCTCAACTTGCGCGAGCAGCGGCGCGGCTGGTAGTGGTGGATCCATTCGTGTCATTGCGGAAAGCATCACCGGAGTTGGTACGGTCAATGCCTTGAGAGGTAGCGGCACCGCAGCCTATGGCGCCATTCGCCTGGAAGCCTTTACCAATACCTTGCCAGGCAGCAATACCACCCCTGTTGCTACGCGTGTGCCAGCTCCAGGCCCATTGGCCAATCCGATCACGTCCAGTGTGGCGATCACGAGCGTTGCCGGTGAGGTGGTTTCTCAGGTCAATGGCGAACTGCTTTCAGAACTGCCCCAGGGGTGGATGGGAGAGGTGGATATTCTGTTACCAACGCCCGGGATCGTTGCGGTCGATGTGGCATCCAGTGAGGTGCCTGAGGGCACCACGGTCGACGTGGTCGTCAAGCCGAGTCCCGGAGGTCTCCCCTTTACTGAGACGGCAATCCTTGGCAATTGTGATGGCTTTGGAGGTTGTACCGCACAGGTGTCTGTAAACCTGGCGGCTGGCAGATATGTTATCGAAGCCCAGGCGACTTTCCAGACACCCTAGCTATCAGGCGGGCAGATATACCGCCAGATCCGGTCGGTAGGTGGAGTGCTGTTTGAAGGAAAAAGGAGGTTGCCTTGAAACAGATTGTTGTATGTGCCCGCAGGAAAAGTCGGCATTGATTTATTCCGGAACTGATGTCCAAGTCACAACAGCTTGCTGAACATCTATTTTATCTACCGCTTTCCCATCCCCTACAAGGCGGTTTTGTAGTCTTGAATAGTCCCATTGATTGGAAGAAATTTAGACCAGTCGATTAATTTTACAGTGTTTTAAAAGTGGTTTTTGGGTTGCCATTAGGGATTGCCCTGACAATTCATGAGATTTACTGGTATTAACCTGCGAATATCCCGGCGAATTGATGGTTATGGGAATTATCCAACATAAAATATGGATTGCTTAACCCGAAAATTCCTCTCCAGATCCTGTGATGAGTCAGGCTATTGTTTCTGCTGTTTTTTTAAATAAAATTATCTATGTAAACAGCTGGTTATCAATGTTATTGATTCAGAGGAAATATTCGGAAAAGCACGAGAAAACGAGGCTGTATACAACTAAAAAATCCACTAAATAGGATGTTAAATTCTATTCTGTCGGATTTCTTTACAAAAGCAAAATGCCCAATTCCAGGTATTTATAAAACATCCTTTCAATACAATGCATTAAGGGAAATGGCGCATTATTTGCACCAGGGTTCACCTAGAGCACCAAAAAAAGCTTTGTTAGGAGGGGATCGTGGAGAATTCCGTGTTTACCGTGGCATTCCACCTATAGGTTCTGCAATGAGGGATCGCAGAGTGGAAGCCAATGTGAAGTATCGATTGCAGCAATTTATCAGGATGGCGGCGTCGGCGCTCATCCTCTTCGGTTTGTCTGCGCATTCTCTCGCCTTTCAGGACGAAACCTCCACCCGCTTGCCGGTTGCTGCCGATGACAGCTTCTCCTTTTCCGCTGCCGATGTTGACGCAGACAACGATCTGGATCTTCTGGTAGGCAACTCAGGTCAACCCTCCCTACTGATAAACGACGGCAGCGGAAACTTCAGCGCAGGCAGTGGTCTGCCATTGCTGGATGTGGATGCACTTGGTGTCGTGTTTGCTGATGTCGACGCCGATAGTGATCCCGATATTTTTATTGCCAATGCGCGTGGGCAGAATCTTCTGCTGATCAATGACGGTAGCGGCTCCTTTGCTGACGAATCAGCCTTTAGATTGCCAGCTGATTTGGATGTCAGCACCTCGGCCGCTTTCAAAGATCTGAACTTCGATGGTTCCCCCGATCTTGTAGTGGCCAACCGGGGTAGCCGCAACCATATCCTGCTGAATGACGGTAGCGGTGCCTTCACGCTGGAGAGTGATGGGCGGCTCGATGCGGATAGTGACCAAACGAGCCGTGTTTCGATTGCAGATGTGGACGGCGACGGCACACCGGATCTCTTCTTTGCCAATGACCGGGGACAAAACCGGCTACACCTGAACAACGGGCTCGGGGTCTTTACGGATACGTCGGGGGCGGGTCTGCCTGTCGTGGAAGATGAAACCCTGGATTCGGTTTTTGTGGATGTGGATCTCGATGGAGATCCGGACCTTGTTCTGGCCAATGGCGGGACCGGGGTGCGCCTCCTGTTGAACAATGGCGGGACATTCACCGATGTCAGCGCCAGCAACATTCCTGTATCGGCCGAATATGCCATCGGTGTGACTGTCGGTGATATCGACTTTGACGGATCACCTGATATAGCAGTTGCCAATGCGGGGCAGGATACGACCCTGATCAATGACGGTAGTGGCGTCTTTACCCAGAGCGACCTGCCTGTGGATTTGAGACGGACTTTCGGCCTCGTGCTGTTTGACCCGGACGAGGATTTCGATCCCGATCTGCTGTTGGCTACACCTGGCGGGCAAAACCGCTTTCAGACAAACGATCTTGCCGCGCCTCGTATCTTCCTCAGTATAGCACCGGGATATATCGAAGTGACTGACCCGGTTACGCTGACGGTGGATGTGTTTGACGAGGACGGTATCGCCTTCATCAACCTTACTGTTACCAACCCGTTAGGTACAGTGGTCAATGTTCCGCTCGTTGGTGGGGTGGGGACCTTCGTGCCGAATATGGCGGGTAGCCATACTGCTATGGTCACCACGGAAGACAACCTGGCCAATGTTGGCTTGCGCAGCCAGGTGTTTGAAGTCTTCACGCAGGATACATCGGCTCCGACGGTCACCACCACTGCGACCCCGGCTGAAGTGACCTTTGGTGAGGCTGTCTCCATCCAGGTAGATGCGGTGGATGATCGTGGTGTGACGGATCGGCGTGCTGACGTCAATGGCGCTAATGTGCCTCTGGACAGCTCGGGCCGTGCCGATTACGTGACAGTTGCGGTCGGACTCCATACGGTGGTCGGTTTTGCCGATGACGCGGCGGGCAATACGGGTACTGATACTACCACTTTCAATGTACTGGCTGACAACGAGTCGCCGGTTGTCACCCTTGGGCTGTCAGCGGCAACGGTTGACCTGGCCAATCCGCTGATCATCAGTGCCGGCGCTACCGATAATATCGGTGTTGCCTCTCTTGCGGTAACCGTGACTGGCCCGGCCGATCCGGGTGGCGCTTCCGTTCCACTCGATGGTTTGGGGAATGGCAGTTATACGCCGTTCCTTCCAGGTACCCATACGGTAACAGTGACTGCCACCGATCTCTTCGGCAACACCACGGTGGATACGGCGGACTTTGAAGCGGTAGGCACTCCCGATACCACTGCGCCGACGGTTACTGTGTCCGTAATGCCTGCGACTGTGGCCATCGGTGGTAGCGTGACCATCACGGTGAATGCAACCGATGATGTGCTTGTTTCATCGCGCTCCCTGACAATCAACGGTACACCCGCGCCACTTGATGCCGGCGGCAGCTACACCTATACACCACCAGTACTCGGTCTCTATACCGCGCTGGGCAGTGCCACTGATCCATCCGGAAACAGCGGCACCGATACCAGCGATTTCCGGGCAGTGGACCCGGCCCTCGATACCACGCCTCCGACCGTGGGGATCACCGATCCGGCCGACAGTGGTGAGGTGTCCGGACAGGTGGACTTCTCGGGTACCGCCCTCGACGATACTCTGGTGCAGTACACTCTGGCCTATGCACCGGTGGAAAGCAGCGATTTCGTTACCTTCCATACCGGAGATACACCAGTTACAGCGGATCTGCTGGGTACCCTGGATACTACCCTGCTGGATAACGGTTACTACCAGGTACGCCTTGTGGCCGAGGATGTGAATGGTCTGACATCCAGTATGACCCAACTGTTCAACGTGGTGGGTAAGCTGAAACTCGGTATATTCACTGTCTCCTTCCAGGACAAGAACGTGCCGGTAGGGCGTTTCCCGATCACGGTGAGTCGTACCTACGATAGCCGCGACCGCGCCGCAGTGGGTGACTTCGGTCATGGCTGGAATGTCGAATTGACCCAGGTGGAACTGGTGGCCAACCGGATTGCCGGTGATAACTGGGAGCAGGTCAAGTCTGGCGGATTTATCCCCACCTACCAGTTGGTTCCCTCCAGCCCCCATTTCGTCACTATCAAGTTTGGTGACGATGAGGAGTTCAAGTTTAGGGCGGTGCCGAATCCCAGTTCGCAATCCCTGCTGCCCATTCAGTTCCTCAATAGTATGAATTATGTGGCGGTGGGAGATGCGAAGGGTAGCCTGGTTGCCGGTGGTGCCTCGCCGGACTTCGTGCTGCCTGGTGGAGAGGGACCCACCCAGATACTTGATAGTTCGCTCAATCTCTATAATCCCACGCTCTTTGTCTACACTGCTGAAGATGGCTACCAATACCGGTTTGGCGGTGGTGGTAGCAGCTCGGTGCGTTATGCACTCTCCAGCGTCACTGATCCCGCTGGCCTGACTGTCTCGCTTACACCTAACGGATTCACCCGTTCGGATGGTCTCTCGGTGAGTTTTGTACGTGATGCAGAGGGTCGTATCGCGCAGATCACCGACCCGGCAGGCAATGTTGTCGGCTACGAGTACGATGCCGCCGGTGACTTGGCGGCTGTAACCGACGCCATGGGCAATCGCTCGACCTACGGTTACGATGCGAATCACTATCTGACCGACATCATGGATCCGCTGGGTCGGCCGGTTCAACGTAACGAATACGATGCGGATGGCAGGCTTGTCGCCATTACCGATGGTTCGGGCAACCGTATCGAGATGGAGTACGACCCGAATAACAATACGCAGATCACCCGTGACCGCCGTGGCAATCCCACCATCTATGAGTACGATGCGAACGGCAATGTCATCAGCGAGACCAACTTCCCTTCAGTGGAGGGTACGCCACAAGCGGTGGTCACAACGCGGGCGTTTGACAGCGACAGTCAACTCACCCAGGAAGTTCTGCCCGACGGTACCGTCAACAGCTTTACCTATGACACCAAGGGTAATGTGATCCAGGAAGTGAAGGATGCCGGTGGCCTGAATCTCACCCGGAGTTTTACCTTCAACGCTCAGAGTCGACCGCTTAGCGAAACCGATGCCCGCAGCAATGTCGAGACTCATACCTACGATGCCAATGGCAACGATCGTCTGACCACCCAGGACCGGGCCGGCTTCGTCACAACCTTTGAGTACGCCAGTGGGCGTACGACACGGGAAACTGATCCCCTGGGTAACTACACCCTGTTCGAATACGATGCCCTGGGCAACATGACCGCACAGGTGCGTTTCGACGGTAACAACACACCGCTGAACGATAGTGACGATATCCAGTTACGGCGCATGGAGTTCACCTACGATTCACTTGGTAACAAGCTGACCGAGACGACTATCGTCGATGTGGCCGGCACGCCGACCCCCGCGACCACGACGTTCGCTTACGATGCAAACAACCGGTTGATCTCAAAGACAGATCCCCTGGGCAACGTCAGTCAGGTCGAATACGACGCAGTGGGCGCCAAGATCGCAGAGATCGATCCCTTAGCCAACAGGACCGAGTACACCTATAACGTACTCGGAGACGTGACCCGGGTAGATTTCCCGGACGCCTCCTTCAAGGCATTCACTTACGATGTGGAAGGCAATCGCACCTCGGTAACGGATCGCAACGGCAACACCACTCAGTACGAGTATGATGCGATCAACCGCCTTACCAAGGTCGTCTTTCCCGATCTCAGCGTCCGGGATCGCCGGTATGACATCGTGGGTAACCTGAGCGGCGAAATCACTGAGGCTGGGCAGCGCACCGATCATGCTTATGATGCCGCCTCTCGTCGTCTCAGCACAACCCAGCCTGAAGTCTACAGTGCAGAGACCGATACCCTGCTACGGCCGCTGACCGCTTATGAGTACGACGCCAACGGCAATCAGACTGCGACAGTCGACGCCAGGGGCAACCGCACTGAAATGACTTATGACGGTCTTGACCGCCTGGTCGAGACCACCTTGCCGGATGGGAATACTATCGGTACCACCTTTGACCCTGCCGGACGGGAGATCGTGCGCACCGATGCCGCCGGACTCAATACCAATTATGGCTATGATGCGATGGGCCGCCTGATCCAGACCAGGCTGCCCGCACCCCAGGCCGGGGATCCAAGGCCTGAAGCGCTATTCAGCTATGATGAATTGGGTAATCTGCTTACGCAGACCGATGCCAATGGGCACGTCACCCGGTATGGTTATGATCTGGCGGGTAACAGAACCTCGCATACGCTGCCTGGTGGCCAAGTACAGACCTCTGCTTACGATGCCGCAGGTCGAATGGTCAGCCAGACTGACTTCAACGGCAATATCACCACCTTCGGTTATAACGGAGTCGGCCGACGTACCTCTGTTAACTATCATGACAGCACAAGCATCCTTACCGCTTATGCCGGTGAAGGGCAACGGCTATCAATCACAGACAGCCGTGGAGTTACCTCTTTCACCTACGATAACCGTAAGCATCTGACCAATCGCACCGAGCCAGATGCACTCGTGGTGGATTACACCTATACGGCGGCAGGCAAAGTTGCCTCGATGACCACGTCGAGCGGGAATACCACAGCTTATACCTACGATGCGCTGGATCGCCTGTCGACAGTCACCGATGCGAACAGCAGCGTCAGTGCCTACAGTTATGACGCAGTCGGCAACCAGTCCAAGGTGGAGCGGGCTAACGGTACCTACACTGAATACGGTTACAACAACCGCAATCAGTTGACCGGGGTGGTACACAAACGCAGTGATGACAGCGTTATCAGTCAGCATATCTATACATTGGATACCAACGGCCTGCGTACCCGCATGGATGAGCTGCCCTTGGGTAACAACGTGGTCTACCTCTATGATGATAATGCCCGACTGTTGCGGGAGACGCGCACCGGTGGCAACGCCTACGACACCCAGTATGCATACGATGCCGTGGGCAACCGTACCTCGATGGACAAGGATGGCACGCTCACGAGCTATACCTATGATGTCAACGACCGCATCGTCAGTGATGGCACGGGCGCCTATGTCTATGACGATAACGGCAACCTGATCAGTATTACGGTGGGTGCTGCTGCAACACTCTTTGGCTACGATGCCGGTAACAGCATGGTGTCGACCACAGCACCGGGTGGCGCGGTAACGACTTATGAATACGATGCCGATGATTTCCGTGTTGGTCGTACTGATACATCGGGAACACAACGTTTCCTGACCGATATTCGAAGCAATACCGGACTGGTGCAGGTCATCGAGGAACAGAGCGATACGGGAGCGGTGCTATCGGAATACACCTATGGCCTGGAACTTCTGACCCAGCGGCGCGGTACTGCCCTGAGCCAATACCATCCGGATGGTCTCGGTAGCATCCGAACCCTGACGGGTGCGGGTGAGGCAGTCACCGATACCTACACCTTCGATGCCTACGGCAACGAGATCGCCTCCACCGGAACCACCCAGAATAACTATCGCTTTGCCGGTGAGCAGTTTGATCCCAACTCCGGGTTCTATTATCTGCGTAAGCGTTACTATGATCCTGTTAACGGACGTTTCGTCTCTGTCGATCCGGCGGTAGGCGATCCTATGACCCCGGTCAGTCTGCACCGTTACCTCTACGCCAACGACAACCCGGTCAACTATACAGATCCGACAGGCCGTTTTACTCTGGTATCGCTCAGCGTCAGCATGTCGATCCAGACCACCATCCGTTCGATCTATACCAAGAACCTGGTCAAGTTCTTCTTTGCAGCGGCAAAGATTGCCTACTGCACTCTCGAACCGGCCTACAAGATGCAGACCATGGGCCTGGACATGATCGCCAACAACATGCCGGGTGGTGAGCATCTGGTGATGCAGGCCCACGGCCAGATCGCTGCAGGCTATAAGGCCATCGGTCGCCGTGCGGCACAAGTCTACGAAGATACCCTCAATGAAGTGATCGATTTCAAGGTTGAATTCCGCACTGTCGTCGATGACATCCAGGATATGCTCAGTGACCCGTTTGGTTCATTGCCCTTGCCGCCCGAGATTGCGGAAGTGATCAATTTCTACGAACAGGCAAGCGGCTGGGTCGATGGATTCGAGGAGGGTTATAGAAAGGCCAAAGAGGGCTACGAAGCCTTCACTATCGGTTCGGCCTGCGACCAGTTCACCTTCCTGGACGACAATGCCGATACTCTGCTCAGCATTATGCCGAGCTTCTAACGGACGGTTTGAATGATGAAACGACCGAGAACAGTTAATGGGATGATCGCCGGAATCCGCGACAGGATCGGTTCCGGCGCGCTCTCTCTTGCGCTGCTTCTTGGGCTTCAGGCAGGGGTGAGTTCGAATGCCTTGTGGGCCGCTGACCATGCCATCGGCGCAGCGGATGGAACCTTCGAATCAGGCTTGGGCGGCACAGTGACCACCGGCGATGTGGCTACCTCGGCCGGTATCGGCATACTGCAGCCCACCGAAGGCGTTCAGGCAGTGCTGATGACCACCAGCCCGGATGCAGGCACACAACCGACAGATGCAGACGTCAGCACCTTGACCATTGAGAACTTCATCATCCCGGTGGATGCTTCCACCCTGCGCCTCGACTATAACTTCCTCACCAACGAAACCACACCGAGCAAAACCAACGACCGTTTTACGGTCAAACTTCTGCTGGTGACTGCCGGTGGCGAGGAGATCCTGCTGGTGCAGGATACCTTTGGTGCTTTCTATCCGGCGCCCTGGAGCGGCTATGATAAACAGACCGGTTTCCAGAAGCTGGTAACCGATGTTTCCGCCCATGCCGGCAGCGGAGACAGTTTTACCCTTGAACTCAGGGTGGAGGATGTCGGTGACGGTCGGGCCGACTCAGCGGTCTTCCTCGATAACCTGATGTTCGCCGCCGATGGTGAACCCCTGGCGGCAACGACACCGACCTACATCCATGTGGCGACCGGCACAGAGGTGGTACTGGACGGTACGGGATCGAGCGACTCTGACGGCACTGTCACCCAATATCTCTGGACCCTGCAAAACGGCTTCCAGGCGATAGGACCTGTGGTGCCCTACACCTATCCTGATGAGGGTGTCTACCAGGTTCAACTGCAGGTTACCGATGATGGGGGCAATACCAGCACCCAGGATCTGACCGTGGTGGTCGGTGACCTGAACCATGCACCAAGCATCGTTTCCACCGCGGCCACCACCGCGGCCGAGAATGTACCCTATCGCTACCAGGTGCAGGTGAATGATCCAGAAGCCGTCTACGGCGATGTGATGAGCTACTCGCTCACCACTGCTCCGGCAGGAATGACGGTCGATTCCGCAACTGGTCTGATCAGCTGGACGCCCACCGCAGCCGATCCGCTCAAGAGCGATGTCACCGTCCGGGTGGAAGACAGCGAAGGGCTGTTCGATACCCAATCCTTCCAGGTCAGCATCGGGCCGGAGATCTACATGGTCTCCACCACCGACAGTGCCCAGATCTATACCGCCCGCAGCAACGGGGACGGCACCTTCCAGCCGCTCACCTTCATGGATGACTTCGCCGGCAGTCTGACCCGGGGTGCCGTCATCGGCGATTTCGACCACGATGGCGATTTCGATTTTGTTACCGGTCGTCCCTCCAATCCGAGTGTGCATCTCTACTTCTACGAGAAGGACGGACCCCGATTCAAATCGCCGGCCTATATTGGGGCGGTCGGCGATAGCTCCCAGTCTATCACCAGCTACCTGATGGATATGGTTGCGGAAGACTTCGACAATGATGGCCAGATGGACTTCCTGCTCAATGGTAACAACGCGAATACCTGGCTGCTGCGCAACCAGGGCGCGCTGGTGATCGACGAACAGGACTTCTTCAACAGCGGCTTCGAGACAGGCAACGAGGGCTGGGGCGGACAGGCTTGCAGGACAGGCATCGCCCGGGATGACACAACCGCCAACAGCGGCACCTGGTCGATGAAGGTCAGCGCTACTGCTGTGAACTCCTGTCTGCAGCTCGATGTCAACCCGTCCAGTTGGTACCTCTATGCGGGTTCCAAGGTGACTTTTGCCTACCGCATTCCCAATGGCGTGCCCACCGGCCTCTTCGTCAATGTGTTTAGCCACGGCTGGATCTCGCTGGGCGGTACCCCCAACCGGGATTCCGGGATCTATACCGACCTTGGGGCGGTCAACCTGATCGACGACGATACCTGGCGCACGGTGACCATCGACCTCTACGAGGTGCTACGCCCCCACTGGCCAAACGCCAACCAGATTACCGAGTTCGAATTCTGGAGCAACTCCAACGCAGGCGCCAGCGATCACTTCTGGTTCGATGATTTCCGAATTTCCTACCGCAACATGGTCTCCGGTTTTGACATCACCCATCAGCCTACCGCAGGCACCGCTGGTCGCGGCATGGACGCAGATGACGTGGACGGCGACGGCAACATGGATTTCGCCCGCGCCCACTCCAGCGGCGGCAAGGTCCATATGCATATGGGTGACGGCACCGCTGCCTTCACGATCTCGGCCGAAGTCGCTGATCCAGGTAATGATCCTTACGGTGTCGCCCTGGCGGATTTCGATGGAGACGGGACACCCGACCTGATTGCAAACAACGGTAGCAGTGGAGATCCCTGGTTCTTCAAGGGCAACGGCAACGGCACCTTCCAGGCCGGTATCAGCGTCCCCTCCCTGGATGCCAACAACTATTCTGCCTATGGCCACTACGATTTCAATAACGACGGCAACCAGGATGTGGTCTCGGTCGATTACACGGGTCGCAAGGCGTGGTTCTATCCTGGCAATGGAGACGCTACCTTCGGTGCCCGGATCGAGATAGGCACTGGGCCCACCACTATGCTGGGTGTGGCAGCACCGGCAGGTCGTGTTCCTGGACAGCCCCTCAGTGCCGCTACCGGCAGCAGCGATTTGATCAACGAAGGGGGCTCTGTCGACTTCAGTGGTGCTGGTTCTTTCGATGACGGCAGCATCCTCAGCTATGAGTGGGATTTTGGTGACGGTGGCAGTGCGACCGGATCCGACGTCACCTACACCTATGTGGATGAGGGCGACTATACAGTTGTACTCACCGTTACCGATGACCAGGGACAGACCGACAGAGACAGCGTCAAGGTGCGGGTACTCGGCGAACTCCCGGTTGCCGTGCCGACAGGTCCCTATGTGTTCGATGAAGCAATGGCACTCAGCGGCCGCTGGCACGGGGCATTGGATGCAAGAGGCTCCAGCGATGCTGATACCAGCATTGCCCGCTACGAATGGGATTTCGATGCCAGCGATGGCATCACGGTGGATTCAAGCAATATCCTGCCAAGGGTCACCTACAATGCGCCAGGTATCTACACCGTCACACTGACTGTCTACGATGAAGTCGATCAGGTCCACAGCGCAACGACAACGGTTACTGTCCAGGGTGGCGCAACACCGGTTGCAATGTTCACCGGGCCGCTGAGCCTGGATGAAAACCAGGCATCTCTCGCCGAGTGGAGCGGTTGGTATGGCGCCAGCGGTTCAAGTGATGCAGAGAGCATCGCCCGTCTGGATATCGACTGGGGCGACGGCAGCAGTTCGACCGTGGCACCCCTCGCGGATGATTTCAGCGACGGCAACTACACGGCCGATCCGGTCTGGACCGTCAACGGCGGAACCTGGAATGCACCGAATGAAGTCCTGCAGCAGACAAGTACCGGCGCTGCCTGGCGCTGGCTGCAGGATCTCAATCGCAGTTACAAGGATTTCACCCTGGAAGTCGATTTCAAGGGTGTCGGCACGACCCAGGGCTACATAGGTATAGTGTTCCACAATCCAAACGCCAAGGGCAGCCAGAACACCTTCCTGATGTACTCGAAAGAAGAGTGGGACTTCTGGCGCTTCTACGACTGGAATACGGGCACCACTTTGGCGGAAGGCGGCACCGGCTGGGATCCCGAAACCTGGTATCACCTGAGAATGGTGGTGGTCGGTGACACCATGCAACTCTTCGTTACACCGGAAGGTGGCGTCGAGACCTTGCAGGTCGAGACCACCAGTGCGGCCCATCCCATGGGCGGCATCGGGTTACTGGCCAATGGCCAGCATGTGATGTACGACAACGTCAAGGTGACGCCACATGATGTTGCCTGGACGCAAAACGGCCAGAGCCTCGACGACTTCGCTCACGGCTTTACCACTACCGGTGTGCAGAACGTCACCCTGACCGCCACCGATCATGCTGGCCAGACAGACACCTCAGTCCTGAACACCAACGTGACTGCCAATGCCCCGCCCGTTGCGGATCCAGGCGGTCCCTATGTGCTGACGGAACTCGAAGCCTGGAACGGCCGTTGGGACTTCATTCTCGATGCTTCAGGCTCTACCGATGATGTCGATGTTCAACGCTACAGCATAGATTTCGGTGATGGCACGAGTTACACCACAGGTTCCGGCGATGGTGGACAAGTCGGTTATTTCCAAACCGGTACCGATCTATACGGCTACGATCTCGGTGATGGTTATCCCTATGTCATTGCCACCGAAGATGGTACCCAGGTGGAGCTGATTGATCTGGCCACAGGAAATATAATTGCCACCAACGTCCTGAACAGGATGCAGAGCTGGAGCTACACTTCCATGCCGGCGGGGACCTATTACAAGGTCAAGGCAAACAAGCCGGTGACGGTCTACCAGACGGACTTTGCTCAACACTCCGCATTCATGCCGTCCATGAACGGCACTCCGGTCGGAAATGAGTACATCTTCTATCAGGATCTGAATCTCGGGTTCTACGTCTACGCAATTGAAGATACACAAGTGCGTTTCCTCGACTCGGCAGGGGCCCTGGTCGGTGAGCGCAACCTGCGTGCAGGTGATTACTGGCAGACCAGTTTTGCCGCAAGGGTTTACCAAGTCGTTTCATCAGGCCGGATAGCGATGCAGACAGTGGGTGGCAACGGGTATACCACGGTGCCTTCGTTCAGCGGCAGCGCGGCGGGAACCGATTTCTATGCTGCTGTTCATAATCAGGGGACAGGTGCTTTTGCGGTGTTTGCCCATCAGGCGGCCGATCTTGAAGTCTTCGATCTGGATACCGGAGCCTCTCTGTACACCCATACCCTGGCATCAGGTGAGATGTGGTTCCAGAACGGCGTCGGGTTGAGGCGGTTGCGTTTCGCCAGCACCGGCAACGTGGAGGTATGGGCCGGCGACACTGAAGGCGGTACCGGCATCCTTAACCTGGGTGACGATTATTCCATGACCACGGGGCAGGGTGGGACCGAGTTCCATCTGCACAACCTCGGAAACGGCATTGTTATCTTCTCCCCCAACGATGGCGCTGTGGTCGATATCGATGGAGGTGCTATCAACCAGACACTCGCCCGCGACGGCTATCTGCATCTGGCGCCGACCGATTTCCCATCCGGTAGCGGTGTGCATCACATTACTGCCTCCAAGCCGGTAGTGATAATGACGCTGGGTGGAGCGAATGCCTTCAACGATCTTGGTACCTATCTCGGCGGCGTCTCGACGCGGCACTTGTACACGACTGTCGGTCAGTACGACGTCACGCTGACAGTCACCGACCGTGCAGGGCAGAACCATACCAGCGTCACCACCGTTGACGTACAGCAGGGGAATCCCCCTGTGCCAGCTATCGATGCACCGGCAACCGTTGACGAATCCTTCGCAAGCGGTGGTGATTACTCCGTTGCGTTCGACGCCAGTGCATCCACGGATGATTCCGAGATCATTCTCTACGAATGGGACTTCGGCGATGGCGGTAGTGCAACCGGCGTCAATCCGACCCACATCTTCAACCTGCCGGCAGGTGTTAACGAACAAACCTTCACCGTCACCCTGACTGTGACGGATCGTGCGGGACAGCAGACTTCCACCACCTTCGATGTCCTGGTGAAAACCGGCGTGCCGCCGGTGGCCGATGCAGGCGGCCCGTATGAACTTGGTGAGGCGGAGGCCAGCTATGGTGTCTGGACCGTATCGCTGGACGGTACGAACTCAACCGACGACAGCGCGCTCTTCGATTATGAGTGGACCTTTACCCCGGAGACCCACGATTTTGCCGGCACTGATACCGATCACACCCGCTGGTTGAGAAGCGCCGGATTGACCCAGGATGAACGGGTAATCGTTACCGGGGCAAATAATTGGGGCAACCGCTATATCTTCTCCAAGGAGAATACCAAGCGGACAGGCGCTACCGTATTCGAAGCGCAGATATTGCCGGTCAATCTGTCGGGCACTCAGCGCGCCATGTGGGGGTTGAAGAACACCAGTGACAGCTACCACTATAATCAGATGCCTCATGCGATCTATTTCAATAATGGCGCTATTGCTGTCTATGAAGATGGTGCCTACCGGGGCAATATAGGCACCTATACCCGTGGTGTGCTCTACGACATCCGCATCACCACCAAGCAAGCGGGTGGGGCGATCTACGAAATGAAAGAGGCTTCGGCGACCGATTGGACGCTGCTCTATGATTCCGCTTACTCCACCGAGTTGCTGCTGAAGGCTGGCGGAACGATCAACAATGGCACCTTCGAGTTCGACAATGCCAAGCTGCCAGCCAGCGTTTTGGACGGGCCGGTTGTCAGTCGCAAATACTCGGCGCCCACTATCGACAGCGTGACCTTGCGGGTCCGGGACAATGCACTGCAGGCGGCCTTCGATACCACCACCATTACCCTTGAAACCGGCGCACTACCGGTGGCGGATCCAGGTGGCCCCTACACGGTCGAAGTGGGCAGCATGCTACTCTTCAACGGCACCGCCTCCACCGACGATACGGCCATCCAGCACTACGACTGGACCTTTGGTGACATGACGGGTGGGGTAGTGGCTCCAGGGGCCGAGACCGCCGACCTGCCGTACAAGGGCAAGGGTTCGATAACCAAGCACTTCTACCAACAGACAGGCACCTATACTGCCAGCCTGACGGTGACAGACAATGTGGGCCAATCCCATACCGCGACCGCGGCTGTCGAGGTGGTCACTGGTGGTGGTCCCAACGCCAACTTCCAGGTTCTTGCCGAGCCTGCTGCAGGCGGACCGCCGGCCTACTTTGACGCTACTACCTCCGTGGATGACTACGGCATCGTCGAATACCGCTGGGATTTCGATGCTGATGCCGACAGGGATGGCGACGGGAATTTCACCAACGACATCGATGCCGTCGGCCCGCGCGCGTACCATGTCTACAGCACTGCCACGGCTCCCTCGGGCGTGACGCTGTTGGGTGATGATTTCAATAACGGGACTATCACCGGCTGGACCACCAATACCTTCAGTGGCGTGGTGGCCGAAGAGAATGGTCTGCTCAAACTGACTGGTGATGGTGCCTGGGGCCGTACCTACGCATTCACCAATGATAATCAGGCTCGTGCTGAGGGAATGCGCTTCCAGTCTCTGGTGCGGGAGAATGACGCGATCGCCAGCTACATGATGATCGGACTGAGAAGCAACCACGCAACCAGCGGTCACTACAATCAGTTGCATCATGCCATCTATTTCAACAACGGAGCGCTCCACGTCTATGAGGACGGCTCCAATCGCGGCGTTGTAGGCACCTATGTGCCAGGCACCTGGTACGAAATACGTATCGATACCAAAGTGGCAGGTGCAGACTATTTCATTCGTGAGCACGACGCGGCCAATCCCAACCCCTGGACGCCGTTGACCACCTACTCATCCCTGAACAGAACCGGCTCACCGCTTCGTATTGGCATGGATGTCTGGGGCGGTAGTTTTGAGATCGATGAAGCGCAGATCGAAGGTACCGGACCCAAGGTCGTGACCCTGACCGTGGAAGACGGCGCAGGCCAGACCCACTCGACCCAGTTGGAACAGCATGTGGCGCCGAATCTGCCGCCGAATGTCATTACCGTGCCCTGGGTGGCCCAAGATCCCATCGCACCGCATGAAATCTACAACGGTAAGACTATCCGTGTGAAAGGTATCGTGCGTGACGCAGACGCCATGACCTTCCAGTGGGATTTCGGTGATGGCACTTCATCGGCGGTTACGACCATCACTGATGCCCATGATCTGTCGATGAGCCATACCTATCCCGATGCCCCCGCCGGTACGCCGTTTGTGGCAATTCTGAAGGTATGGGATAGCCTCGGCCAGATGGGCCAGGACAACTACAATGTCGTGGTCAAGCCCAAGACCCTGAATACCGAGATCAACGTCGCCATCGATGAGGGTCTCTGGTACCTGCACCAGGAGCAGACCCGTACCATGGCCGAAGGCTATGAGACGGGCTACTGGACCAGTAACGCCAGGGCGAGTGCCACTGCCTCATCGATCCAGTCCTTCCTGATCAATGGTCACCTGGAGAGTGTCGACCCGGCAGAAGATCCCTACCAGGAGACGGTGGTGCGTGGACTGCGGCAACTGTTCCGGGATCTCGGTACGGTGGACATCGCGACCCAGACCTACGGCGAACCGGACACCAACGGTAACGGTATCGGTATCGAGACGGGACAGAACAGTTCCGGCGCTCAGCCAATCTACCAGGGCGGCCAAGTGATGGATGCCATTGCCAGTACCGGTACGCCCCTTGCGCGCACCATCACGGGCGCAGCCAACATCAACCGGCGCAGCTATTTCGATATCCTCACCGATATGGCCGATCAGTTTGGCTGGGGTCAGACCGAGCAGGGTAGCGGCGGTGGCTGGCGGTATAGCTGGAACAGCAGTATCGACAACTCTGCGGCCCAGTGGGGCGCCATCGGTCTGCTGGCGGCCCAGGATGTCTTCGGCGTTGCGATTCCCCAATGGGTCAAGGACCGGAACCTGGTGTGGATCACCAACAGCTATAGCGGTGTCGGCTTTGGATATTCCGGTCCCGCCACCACTCAAGCCGGCACGCCTTCCGGCCTAGTGCAGATGGTCTTCGATGAGCTGGAGACTTCGGACGTTCGCTGGATCACATCTGAGAGGTGGATGCGCGACAACTGGGATGCCCAGTACGATATAAATGTGAGCAACCGTCCGATCTACTCCTACTATGCGATGACCAAGGCGATGCGCCTGGCCAAGCCGACGCCCGTGGTCAAATTCGACCATGACGGTTTCGACTGGTTCAGTGACCCGGCCGAGGGGCTGGCACGTATCCTGATCGATGAGCAGCTTACCACCGGTGAGTTCGCGGGTATCCAATGGATTACGAAGCAACTGCGCTCTGCCTGGAGTGTCATCATTCTCAGTCGTACCCTGTTCGTACAGCCGCCGGTGGCGGTAGCCGGTCGTGACCGTGTGTGGGCGGTTGATCTGCCCCTAGAGTTCGACGGCTCCGATTCATTCCATCTTGATCCTTTCCGCAGCCTGATCAGGTACGAGTGGGACTTCGATGGTGATGGTAACTTTGATACCAGCAGTACCGATCCGACGGCAACCCACACCTATCCATTGTCGCAGTATCCGGAAGCTACACTGCCCCAGACCATTACCGTGAGCCTGCGGGTGACTGATAACAATGTACCGGCATTGACAGACACCGATACGCTGAATGTGGTCATCGCGATTCCGCCCCATCCACCGGTGGCTGAGATAGGCGGTCCCTACACCTGTACCCAGGGTCTGCCCTGCACACTGGATGGCACGGGTTCGTTTGATATCGATCCCACCGATTTCATCGCCCGCTTTGAGTGGGAGCTGGACGCTGTCTTCCCGTTCGACTTCGACGAAGCGACCGGCAGCAACCCGTCACCGGTATTCAGCAACCTGGGCACCTTTAATGTCGGCCTGCGAGTCTGGGACAACGGCGTACTCAACGACCTCGATGGCGACGGCGAACTCGACGAGAACGAGCGCCTGAGTGACCAGGTCTTCACTACCGTGACAGTGGTCGCCAACCTGGCCCCCATCGCCGACGCCAACGGCCCCTACACCGTTGACGAGGGCAGCAGCATCGCCTTGGACGGTACAGGCTCCAGCGATCCCAACGGGGATGCTCTGACCTACGGTTGGGACTACAACAACGATGGTGCCTATGATGACGCCACCGGCCCGGCACCGGTCTACACGGGTTTGGACGACGGCATCTATCCGGTCGAACTCCAGGTGAGCGACGGCCTGCTGGATAACACTTCCGGCACTACGGTCACGGTCAACAACGTGGCACCCACCGCAGATGCGGGCGCTGACCAGACAGTCAACGAAGGAGACACGGTCAACTTTACCGGCAGCTTCAGCGATCCTGGCACCGCCGACACTCACACCATCGCGTGGGATTTCGGTGATGGCAACAGCGCCAGCGGCAGCGTGACCCCGAGCCATGTCTATGCTGAAGACGGCGTCTACACTGTCACGCTCACCGTGACAGACGATGACGGCGGTGTGGGTACAGCCAGCATGATCGTCACGGTGGAGAACGTCACCCCCACCGTCGATGCAGGCGCAGACCAGACGATCACCGAAGGTGACACTGCCAGCTTTGCCGGCAGCTTCACCGACCCCGGCACCCTGGACACCCACACTACCGAGTGGAACTTCGGCGACGGTACCACCGAGAGCGGCACCCTCAGCCCGACCCATACCTATGCGGAAGACGGCACCTACACAGTGACCCTCACCGTCACCGACGATGAAGGCGCCGTCGGCACGGATAGCCTCACGGTTACCGTGAACAACGCCGCACCAATCGTTGAGGCAGGTCCGGATCAGAGCGGTGTTCTGGGCGACACCATCTCCCTGGCCCCGGCAACCTTTACCGATGCCGGTGTACAGGACACCCACACAGCCACCATCGATTGGGGCGACGGCGCCACTGAACCCGGTACACTGACCCAAGGCGCCGGCAGCGGCAGCGTGGCAGGCAGCCATGCCCATACGGCAGACGGCACATATACCGTCACCGTTACCGTCACCGACGATGAAGGCGCAGTCGGCAGCGATAGCTTCCAGGTGATCCTGGCCAGCGGTAACGCCGGACCCACCGCCGATGCGGGTGGCCCCTACACGATCAACGAAGGCGACACAGTCACCCTGGACGGCAGCGGCTCCAGTGATCCTGACAACGGCCCGAGCCCACTCAGCTACGCCTGGGATCTGGACAACGACGGCCAGTACGATGACGCCACCGGCGTCACCGTGACCCTGCCTGTCCAACCAGACAACACCAGCTTCACCATCGGACTCGAAGTCAGTGACGGCCTGCTCACAGCCACCGATACCGCAACAGTGAGGGTCAACAACGTGTCACCGAGCGTGGATGCGGGTGCAGATCAGACAGCCAACGAAGGCGATACAGTCAACTTCGCCGGAAGCTTCACTGATCCCGGCACGGCCGATACCCACACCACTGAATGGAACTTCGGTGATGGCAGCAGCACCAGCGGCAGCCTGAACCCGACCCACACCTACGCGGACAACGGTGTCTACACCGTGACCCTGACGGTCACCGACAAGGACGGCGGTGTGGGCACAGATACGCTCACAGTCACCGTCGGCAACGTGGCCCCGGTCGTCGCAGTGCCCGCGGGCCAGACGATCACTGAAGGGGATACGGTGACCCTGCCTGACGCCACCTTCAACGATGTCGGCACCGGGGATACCCACACCGCCACGGTGAACTGGGGTGACGGTACGACCGCAAGCTCCGCAGTGACCCAGGGCGCAGGCGGCGGCAGCGTCGCACTGGGCAGCCATACCTATGCGGAAGACGGTGTCTACACGGTGACAGTCACAGTGACCGATGATGACGGCGCAGTCGGCAGCAACAGCCTCACCGTCACGGTGAACAATGCCGCACCAGTGGTCGAGGCAGGTCCGAACCAGAGTGGTGCGCCGGGAACCGCCATTGCACTGGCCCCGGCAACCTTCACCGATCTTGGTGTGCAGGATACCCACGCAGCAACCATCGACTGGGGTGACGGCACTATCGAACCCGGCATAGTGACCCAGGGCGCAGGCAGCGGCAGCGTGGCGGGCAGCCACAGCTACGCAGCAGACGGCAGCTACACCGTCACCGTCACCGTCACCGATGATGAAGGTGCCTTCGGCAGCGACAGCCTCCAGGTGAACCTCACCACCGCCAATGTCGGACCCACCGCGAACGCGGGCGGCCCCTACACCATCAATGAAGGTGTAGGTGTCACCCTCGACGGCAGTGGCTCCAACGACCCGGACAACGGCCCGAGCCCACTCAGCTACGCTTGGGATCTGGATAACGACGGCCAGTACGATGATGCCACCGGTGTCACCGTGACCCTACCCATCCAGCCCGACAACACCAGCTTCACCGTGGGCCTGCAGGTTAGTGATGGCGTACTCACCGACGTCGACAGTGCCACGGTAACGGTGAACAACGTGGCGCCGACAACAGACGCCGGTCCTGACCAGGCGATCGATGAAGGCGATACCGCCAGCTTCGCAGGCAGCTTCACTGATCCTGGCACCCAGGACACCCATAGCATCGAATGGAACTTCGGTGATGGTAGCGCATCGGTAAGCGGCAGCCTGACCCCGACCCACACCTATGCCACGGCCGGTGTCTACACGGTCATCCTGACGGTGACCGACAAGGACGGCGGCGTGGGTAGTGACACCCTGACGGTGACGGTACAGGCCGGTGCGGTACAGACCATCTTCAACGTGACAGCCCGTGCGAAGCCGACAGAAGTGTTTGTGATGTGGACGCCGGTAACCGGTGCTGACAGCTACAACGTCTACCGCAGTACCACGTCCGGCGGACCCTACGCGCAGATCGCCAACGGCTACGTCTGTGACTACTGCAGCTACTGGGATCAGGGTCTGACCAACGGTATGACCTACTACTACGTGGTCACCTCGGTGATTGGTGGTGCCGAGTCACTGCACTCCAACGAAGCCAGCGCAACGCCGCAGGAACGGACATCCAGGGGCAGAAGGCGTTGATAAACGACCTGTAGGAACGGCGCCCCGCTGCACAAAGCATCGTAGGTCAGATGCGCAACTCGGCATAATTGGACTTGGAGTCAAACATTCTACGCAACCTAACCCAGCGGTATAGGGGTATTTAATTCATATGGTAGGGTGCGCCGTGCGCACCAGAATAAGCAATTGCAGCAATAATGGTGCGTGCGGTACACCCTACGTTCTATGCCAGTCTCTCTTGCTTGATGCTCTTTTAGTGTCGGTTATTTTTACACTATCAGTAATCTACCGAATGCTGAAAGAGCAGTGCAATTACATAGGCTTACGAAGTCTTTCTGGATCTGATCAGCAATAAATGGCCTGTCAGGGCTGACTTTCTAGTGGAATTCACTGCTGTTTAGGGGCAATTGTTCCTAAACTGTCGAGATATTTTACATTATTTAAGGGTGATCTAATCCGCCATAAATAAAACCCATTAATATCAACAATATATAATATTGTGCACGGAAAATGCTGTGTAACATTGTGTGCTTGAAGTTTCGGCTGATAGCGTTTTGTGCTTATTGGCCCTAAGAAGCCTCTAATTTATAGAGACAAGGCTCAAAAAGACTGCCGGGGAACCGGAAAAACAACAAAGCAGGTTACTTTTGTGAAAGGGAGAGTTGGTCTTGACCAAGGATAGCAGGCCCAGAACAAAAACAGCTGAATTGATTTTGAGAGCTGTTTCGAGGCTCTGGAAGAGTGGTCGATCTGTTGCTAAAGGCCTTGCTATTCTTCCTCTTCTGCTTGGTTCCGTCATATCTTTTCTGCTCTTCTCCCCGACAGCCGAAGCGGCGTTCACTGACCGCTCTGCTACCAATCTCCCACTTCAACCCAGTGTCAGCTACCGTTTTGCCGATAGCGATATCAACGGTGACAGTGCAGTTGACCTCTTTGTTGCCAACAGGGGTAACAACTTTCTGCTCATCAATGATGGTGGGGGTTCCTATATAGATGAGTCGGCCACGCGGTTGCCTCAATCTTTGGCAACTACCACGGATGCTGGATTTGTTGATGTCGACGGTGATGGAGATCAGGATCTGCTACTCGCCAATTCACCAGAAGTTAACAGCCTTTGGTTGAATGACGGCTTCGGTCACTTTTCTGACGCTTCTGCAGGCCGTATGCCAGGCGATGCCAACAGCAGCATGGCATTGGAAATTTCAGATGTCGATGCCGATGGTGACCAGGATGTTCTGGTGGCGAACCGGGGGGGAGAAAACAAACTTCTGATCAATAACGGTTCAGGTATCTTTGCTGAGGAGAGCAATGTCCGTGGGATTATTGGTATTCGCCATACTTTTGATCTCAGTATGCTGGATGTTGATGGTGATGGCTCTGACGACATCTTTTTTGCCAATCGAGGTGCTCAAAACAGGCTGCTGATCAACA
This sequence comes from Gammaproteobacteria bacterium (ex Lamellibrachia satsuma), assembly GCA_019623805.1. Classification (NCBI taxonomy): domain Bacteria; kingdom Pseudomonadati; phylum Pseudomonadota; class Gammaproteobacteria; species Gammaproteobacteria bacterium (ex Lamellibrachia satsuma). The sequence goes on along the minus strand of CP053680.1, from coordinate 1,040,403 downwards.
ACGGTCTTGGGCATTTCAACGATGAAACCGCCGCCCGTCTGCCCTCAGGTAGCGGTCAGAGTAATGGTGTGGTTGCTGCCGACCTTGATGGCGACGGAGATCTGGATCTCCTGGTTGCTGAAGGCGCAGATGGATTGCGGCTGCTATTGAATGACGGTGGCGGGATTTTTACTGATGCAACGTCAGCGAGGCTGCCAGTCTATGCAGGTTTCAGCGTAAAAGCGGCTGTCATCGATGTCGAGCCGGATGGTGCCCCCGACATCCTGGCGGGCTTTGGTGACAGCGCCCGGTTATTCGTCAATGACGGCAGCGGTTTTTTTACTGATCAGACAGACAGCATGATGCCTGTGAACAGTGGGCGTGTGTTCGGTCTGCTCGTGCGGGATCTCGATGCCGATATGGATCAGGATATCCTGCTTGCCGTTCCGGGTGCACAGAACCGCCTGCTAGAAAACGAGACAGACCTGCCACGTATTCAACTGGTCGTTTCACCCGACTATATAGAGGTGGGCGACACTGCAGAATTCGGCGTCCAGGTGTTTGATGAAGAGGGTATTGCCAGCACCACAGTGACTGTGCGCAAGCCCGATGCCACCGATGTAACCGTTTCCCTGATGGGCGACCTCGCCAGTTATGTCACTGACGTGGCTGGCTTGCACGTTGTGACGGTGGAGGCTGAGGATAGCGGAGGCAGCAGTTACGCCCGCAGTCAGCCCTTTACGGTTGTCCTGCCTGATGTGACAGCGCCTGGCGTTACCATTGCGCTCAACACGACCCTCCCCATGGTGGGTGAATCGGTCGGCATAGATGTCAGTGCCAGCGATGCGGAGAGTGGTGTCGACAGTATCGAGTTGACTGTCAACGGAGTTGTTATACCGGTCGACAATAGTGGTCATGCGGATTATACGGCTGCTTCGCTAGGCGTACATACGGTATCGGTAACCGTTACCGACAGAGCGGGCAATGCAGGTTTGAGTGCGCCAGCACAGTTCGATGTCCAGCCTGATACGGGTGCGCCCACCGATGTCACTGTTAGTGTTACGCCGAATCCGGTTGCCCTGAACACATTGGCGGTCATCTCTGTTACAGCCAATGACAACGTCTCTGTCGATCAACTGACCGCCAAGGTTAGCGGCCCAGACACACCACCCGAAGGCGTTAGTGTCGCACTGGTGCTGAGCGGTGATCCCGCAAGTCGGAGTGGCAACGGTAACTACCGGCCGATGCTGCCCGGGACCTATACCGTCGATGTCACTGCACGGGATCCAGCGGGTAACGAGAGTTTCGCATCCACCACCTTCGAAGCGGTCGGTACTCCCGATAACGAAGCGCCCGTGGTTACGCTGAGCGTGGTGCCGCATTCAGTGGCCACTGGTGGCAGTATCGATATCAACGTCTCCGCCAGCGACAACATTGGCGTTACCGTCGCTACGCTCGAGATCAACGGCTCGCCGGTGGTGCTCGACGGGGATGGACACGCCGTGTTTACCCTGCTTGCTGCAGGCTCCTACAGTGCCGTGGCCCGAGCCTGGGACGACTGGGGCAATGAGGGTATTGCGACAGACACACTGATGGCAGTGGATTTGGCAGACGATGTCACACCGCCCACCGTCGAGATAGACACGCCTCTGGAAAATGCCGAGATCGTGGGACAGGTGGATATTCACGGCACGGTCACCGATGAGACGCTGGCCTCATACCGGATGGAGTATGCGCCGGTGGGCGGCAGCTTCACCGAGTTTGCCAGCGGCAATGTTGAGGTGCTTGGCGGCCTGCTGGGCACACTGGATACCAGCGGTTTCAGCGAGGGGCTCTACGAAGTACGGCTCACTGCCCAGGACGGCAACGGTGTGACCGCATCGACCTCCAGGTACTTTGTCTATATCGATGGTATCCAGTTGGGTCGTTTCACCCTGGACTACCAGGATCTGTCTATTCCCTCCATGGGCATAGCTATCAACGTACAACGCAACTATGACAGTGCTTCCGATCAGGTGGGTGATTTTGGTCCTGGCTGGAAACTTTCCCTGCTCGACAGCGACCTGCGCGAGGATGCCCAGGGTAATGTCTTTGTCACCCTGCCAAACGGCCGGCGCACTGCGTTTGTCTTTCGTCCAACAATGCCGTCGCCGTTCTTCCCGATCTACCTGCCGGAATACCAGGCACCTCCGGGTATCTATGACAAGCTTGAAACTCCCGACTGCTCCTCCCTGGTCTATTCAGGTGGGCAGTGGTTCTGCGGTTTGGGTACAGTCCCGTTCAATCCGGAAAACTACCGCATCACCACCAAGGAGGGCATGGTCTACGACATCAACCAGACCCTTGGTGTGACGCGGATCGAGGATCGCAACGGCAACACCCTGGAGATCGGCGACAACGGCATCGTCAGTCGTGACAGCGCCGGTGCCCTGGTGAAAGAGGTGGTCTTCTATCGCAACGCAGAGGGCCGCATCACCTCGGTGGTTGATCCCCTCGGCAATGCATTCAGCTATCTCTACGATGTCGATGGCCGCTTGACTCAGACCATCGACCAGCAGGGCAACGAGACCGACTTCATCTATCAGGGTTCGAGCCATCTGCTCGATGACGTGATGACACCAGGGGGTTGTTTCCCGCTCAAGAATATCTTTGATGTCGACGGTAACCTGGTCGAGCGCCAGGATGCGGCAGGCAACAGTACCACCTACACGTACGACACGGCCGCGAGCACAGAAACGGTCACCAATGCGCGCGGTTTTGCCACCACCTATTACTACGACAGGGCAGGCCGGGTTGTACGGGTTGATGATGCGCTGGGCACCACCACGCTCAATGAATATGACGAGAGTGGCAATAGGATCAGAGTGGTCGATCCCTCCGGCATGGTGACGAACTACACTTATGACGCCAACGGCAATGCACTGACACGGACCTTCGAGCCTGAGCCTGGTAGGCCGGTGAGCTTTACCTCAGAGTACAACACCTATGGACAGGTCACCCGTTACATCAACCCGGAGGGTGATCGCACCGACAAGACCTATGACGCTGACGGTAACCAGGTTCGCAGGGAACTGTTTGATGCAGCAGGCGTTTCGATCGGTGTGGAAACCTTCACCTATGATGCCAACGGCAACCGTCTGAGTTGGACTGACGCAGGCGGCAAGACCACCGGTTACGCCTACGATGCCCTCGGCAACCAGACGAGTATTACCGACCCGACCGGCGTCACATCAACCCTGGAATACGATGCCAACGGCAATCGGACGGCCTTGATCGATGGACTGGGGAACCGTAGCGTGTTCACCTTCAATGGTCTGAACAAGCCAACCAGCATGACCCATGCCGGGGAGGCATCGCCAAGGTATGCCATCTCCTATACTGCCGAGGCTGAGGTGGAGACGCTTACCGATGCAAACGGTGATATCACCACCTACAACTACGACTGCATGGGCAACATGGCCCAGGTGGTTGATGCTCATGGCCAGACCACCGATTTTGGCTTCGATGCGGTAGGCAACCTGAGTGGTATCACCCTGCCCAACGGCAACCTGGTTCAGTTGGACTTCGACGGCAGCAACCGGATGACCGGGCGCACCGGACCTGACGGCGGTACCTGGGGTTATGGCTATTCACTGAATGGTCTGATCGATCGCTTCACCAGTCCGGACTTGAGGGCGGTCGTTCACGACCTGGATAACATGGACCGGATGGTGCGCCGTACCGAACCCGAGCGCACGGTCGACTTCATTGTCGATGGCAACAGCCGCATAACCTCGGTGACCGAGCACACCGGCGGCACCGAGCATGTCACCAGCTACAGTTACGACGGCAACGGTCTGGTTACCGAGGTTACCGACCGTAATGGCCGCCGCATCGACTACGGCTGGAATACCCGTGGCGACATCACCAGCCTTACCAGCAGCGACGGGCTGAATACAACCTATACCTATGATGATGCAAGCCGCGTCAAACGGGTCACCACCGGCGCTCACTGGGCAGAATACAGCTACGATGGCGCGGGGCGTCGTAGCCGCATTGACTACAGCAACGGTACTGCTGCCGAATATGGCTACGATACCCTGGGCGAACTGACCGGCCTGGTCATCCGGGACGGCGGGGGCAGTGTCATCTCCTCCTATGGTTACGGGCTTGACGGCAACAATCTACGCACCGTCGTTACTACCGAGGACGGTAGTATCAGCTACGATTACGATGCGCTCTATCGTCTGATCCGTGAGGAGGTGAATACTGCGAGCCTCGGCGCCTTCGCCAGCAACTACGCCTATGATGCAGTTGGCAACCGTCTGGACAGCGGTGCGACCTTCGGTGCCGACAGTCGTCTGTTGACTCATGGCGGTGCGACCTACACCCACGACGACAACGGTAACGTTACCGGACGGGGCAGTGAGAGCTTCACGTATGACTCCAGCCAGCGTCTGACCGGTTACAACGATGGGGCCAGCAATGCAAGCTACGCCTATGACTATCTCGGTCGCCGTATCGAGCGGACGGTGAACACTGACACCACCCAGTATTTCTACCACGATCAGGATGTGCTGGCGGAGTACGATGGTGCCGGTAACCGTCTTGCTAGCTATACCTATGCCCCCGGCATGGATCAGTTGCTGATGATGGAACGTAGCGGCCAGGTCTGGTTCTACCACACAGATGGTCTCGGCAGCGTGATTGCAATCACCGATGTGGCCGGCAACCTGGTGCAGCGTTATGGTTATGACGCCTGGGGCAACATCATCCTCAGCGACGGCCCCTTCGCTTTTAGCGGTAGCGGCAGTCAGGTCAATACCCGCACCTACACCGGTCGTGAGTATGATGCCGAGAGCGGGCTCTACCACTACCGTGCCAGGACCTACGATCCGACACTCGGCCGCTTCCTGCAGAAGGATCCGGATCAAGGGCTTCGTATGGTTCCGCAGACCCTGCATCCCTATGCCTATGTGCGCAACAACCCGGTGAACTTTGTCGACCCGACGGGACGGATCGCCCTTATTCAGTACACATTCCTGTTGACCTATCCCAATGGCCGTGAGGTGGTGACGGCGGCGATCGGCTGGCTCCAGGGCTTCGGGCTCACCAACATGGTCTTCGCCGGTGAAGTAATGGTGCAGGCCACTATCCATCCCGGGGATCTGGGCGCTATCTGGGCCAACGCGCTGGAGAACACCAAGGCGGTAATGGAAGAGGCAAAAAGTGCGTTAGGCAAATTCGGTAAGGGCGCGGAACTATTGGGTGTTGCCGGGATGCCAGGCGCTTTTGCCGGCGGTGTTTCCTTTGAATTCGGTATCGAAATCAAGCTGTTTAATGGTGACTCCCTTGGTAAGGCCAGCATCAAGGCCGAAGGTGGTGGGTTCGAGAACGGCTACAACGCAGCGCTTACATACATCGGCTCGCTGGGACCGAGGTAGAGACGAACGGATATGCTTAGGCGAATGGAAAAAGGTGATCAGGGCAAACGCTCTTTCGTGTCGCGCGGAATGGTGGTGACTGCCTGTGTGTGTGTCTTTTCATCCCTGATCGCCTTTGCCGTCGACCATAATATCGGCACCGCCGACGGCAGTTTCGAGAGCGGCTTTGTCGGCATGGTCAGCGAAGGCGATGCCCAGATCGTCACCGGCCACGGTCCGCTGCTGCCGACCCAGGGCGGACAGGCAGCCCTGCTCACCAGTCAACCCGACAGCGGTCCAGCGCTGCTCGATGTCGATGTCAGCCGTATCCGTATCGTGGATTTCACTGTTCCCGCAGGTGCTACGGAACTGCGGCTCGACTACAACTTCCTCAGTAACGAGCCCAACCCCAGTTACATGAACGACCGCTTTACGGTGCGTCTGTTGACCCCGGGTGGTGAAGATGTGCTGCTGCAGGAGGATACCTTCGAACCGGCGTTCCCCTCGGTCTGGACGGGGTATGAGCGCCAGACTGGTTTTCGTCTCATGCGGGCTGATGTCTCCACCCATGCTAGCGGTGTTGATCTGCTTACCCTGGAGATCGAACTGGCCGATGACGGTGATGGCCGGTTGGACAGCGCGGTGTTCCTCGACAACCTCCACTTTGCCGATGCGGATGATCCCCATGCAGCGGCCGGGATTGACTATTTTACTGCGGCTCCCAACGATGTCTTTCCTCTCAGTGCTGCCGGTTCCGGCGATGACGGCACTATCGTCAGCTATGCATGGGACATGGGCAACGGAGATACCCTGGTCGGACCCACGCCTTTCTATTCATACAGCCAGGACGGTATCTACCAGGTCTCCCTGACAGTTACCGACGATAACGGCAACCAGGGTACTGATACCTTGCAGATCGTGGTAGGCGATCTCGGTCCGACCATCGTCTCCTCACCGGTACTCTCGGCTGCGGAAGGCATTGAATACAACTACCAGGTAACGGTGCAGGATCCGGAAGTGGCCTTCGGTGACGTGCTGGTCTATTCCCTCACAGGTGCACCTGTCGGCATGTCCATCGACACGGCAAACGGCTTGATCACCTGGACACCGCCCACCGGCGCCAACCTCAGTCTGCCGGTAGCTGTCAGGGTCGAGGATTCCAACGGCCTCAGCGATACCCAGGCCTACGAGGTCAGCGTCGGCGCCGATATCTACATGGTGGCGACGGACGACAGCGCCCGTACCTACTATGCCCGCAGCAACGGCGACGGCACCTTCCAGCCGCTCCGATTCGTGGATGATACCGGCCACTATACCCGCGGTGCGGCCATCGCTGACTTCGACAAGGACGGGGATTTCGACTTCGTCTCCGGCCACGGCTACAGCAGCCCCGATATCGACCTCTACTACTACGAAAAAGAGGGTGATGGCTTCAAGGCCGCGGTCTTCTTGGGCAGCCTGGGCGATCAGCTCAATCCCGCCTACGATTGGCCAATGGACATGGCCGCCGAGGATTTCAACGGCGACGGCCACATGGACTTCGTGGTCAACGGCAACAGCGGCAACATGTGGTTGTTGACCAACCATGGCCAGATCACCTTCGGCGAAGAGATCTTTTTCGAGTCAGGCTTCGAGACTGGCAACGAAGGCTGGGGTGGCGCGCAGTGCAGCACCACCATGGCGAGGGATGATGCCACTGCTGCGACCGGCAGCTGGAGTATGCGCCTGACTGCCACCGCCGATGGCTCCTGTCTCTCCAACGACATCAATCCTGCGAGCTGGTATTTCCGTAATGGATCCACCGTTTCTTTCGCCTATCGGATTCCGCCTGGCGTACCGGCGGGCCTGCTGTTCCGCGCGGGAAACATGTATAGCCAGGATCTGGGATGGATCTATCTCGGCGGCAGTTCCACAGCCGATGGTGGCGTATACGACTATCCTGAAGTACCAAAGGTCACGTTGATCGACGACGGCAACTGGCACACCATCAGCTTCGACGTCAACGCAGCAGTCAAAAAGCATTGGTCGGATGCCTGGTACCTCACCGAATTTGAGTGGTATACCGCCAACAATGCTGTTAGTGGCGACCAGTTCTGGTTCGACGATTTCCGTGTGACGCGGCGAACCTACGAATCCGGGTTTGACATCGGCCTGCTGGAGAACAATCCGGGGTCTGGCAGGGGTACAGATGCGGCGGACGTCGACCACGACGGCAACATGGACTTCGTCCGAGGCAACTATTCGAGCGGAGAAATCCATCTCTACCGTGGTGACGGGGCCGGCGGTTTCACGCGTTCCTATATCGGGAATCCCCAGCCAAGCAACAACGATCCTTATGGCGTGGTAACTGCGGACTTTGATAGCGATGGTATTCCCGACGTCATTGCGGTTTCCGGAGACTGGGGAGACGTTGCCTTTTTCCGTGGCAACGGCGACGGCACCTTCCAGGAAGGCGTCTATGTGCCGAGCCTGGATTTCAACCGGCATGCCGCCTACGGTGTCTATGATTTCGACAATGACGGCAACCAGGACATCGTCTCCGTCGATTACAATGGTCGCAAGGCTTGGTACCACCCAGGTAACGGCGACTCCAGTTTCGGCGATCGGGTCGAGATTAGTGGTCTGCCCTCCAATACCCTGGGTGTGGCCGCCCCCGCCGGTCGTGTCTTTGGCCAGCCCTACAGCCAGTTGGCCGCCAGTACCGATGTCACCGGAACCGGTGGATCGGTGGACTTTGATGCCAGCGATTCCACCGATGACGGCACTATCGTCCACTACGCCTGGGATTTCGGTGATGGCACCACTGGTGAAGGCGACACCATCAACCATACCTTCAATGGCGAAGGCACTTTCCTCGTCAAGGTCACCATAACCGACGATGAGGGCAAGCGGGACCGCAGCAGTGTCAAGGTCACTGTCAGTGGCACGCCCCCTGTGGCTGATGCGGGTGGTCCCTATCATTTTGGTGAAGAAGTTGCCCTGAATGGAACCTGGCGTGCCTCGTTTGACGGCAGCGGTTCCAGTGATCCCGAGAGCGGCATTGCCCGCTACGAGTGGGACTTCGATGATAGCGACGGCATCGGCGTGGATGCCACGGGCTCAGAGCCGCAGCATATGTATGATGTAGCTGGTGTCTACCTGGCGACCCTGACGGTCTACAATGGGGCGGGCCAGTCTGCCATCGCTACCGCCACGGTTACAGTAGGGACTGGGGCAACACCGGTGCCAGTGTTGAACGGTCCTGCAGTATTGAACGAAAGTCACGCCTCGCTCGGTGAGTGGACGGGTTGGTTCGATATCGGTGCTTCCAGCGACGACAACGCGTTGGCGGGCTACCTGATCGATTGGGGTGATGGGAACAGCGAGGAGATCGTCGCTACCCTGCGTGACGATTTTGACGACGGCGATTTTACTGCCAACCCAGCCTGGACCGCTTCCGGTGGCACCTGGCTGGTGGAGAACGGCCGTCTGCACCAGACCAATACCAGCAACGCTTGGCGATATCTCCAGGAGTTCACCGGGGAGTACCGGGATTTCGAACTGGAACTCGATTTCCGTGCCGTGAGTACCGGCGATGGTTACATGGGTATCCTCTTCCGCAGCGACAACCAATCGGGAACCAAAGACGGTTTCCTGATGTATTCGCGCAACAGTTGGGACTTCTGGCGTTTCCATGACTGGAGCACCGAAGAAACCCTGGTTGACAACGGCTCTGGCTGGGATCCCGGCTACTGGTACCACCTGCGCCTGCGGGTGGTCGGCGGCAACATGAAACTCTACGTGACGCCGGAAGGCGGCACCGAAAGCCTGCAGGTGGAAGCTGATGACCCCAGACATACCTCTGGAGGCATAGGCCTGCTCTCCTACGCTCAGAGCCTGGTCTATGACAATGTACGCATCACACGACTTGGCAGCGATGCTCGCGCCGTACCCCATAGCTATTCTGCCGAGGGTATTTACGATATCCAGTTGACCGCCACCGATCATGCAGGCCAAAGCACCATTTCGTTACAGCAGGTTGTGGTGGAAGCGGGTGTGGCTCCGGTAGCCGATAATGGCGGCCCCTATGAACTCACCGAGGCGGATGCCCAAGCTGGTCGCTGGCTGCTGGAACCCGATCTGACGGCCTCTACGGATGATCAGGCCATCCAGCGTTTCACCATAGATTTTGGCGATGGCACCACTCACACCACGGCCCAAAGCGGTTCACTGAACACGGGTTATTTTACCGCCGGTACCGATCTCTATGGCTACGATCTGACACAAGCGTCTCTGCGCATCATCGCTGTTGAAGATGACACGGCACTGCGGGTCATTGATCTGGCAACCGGCCAGGAACTTGGCAGAAACAGCCTGAACCGCTTCGGCCAGTGGGACTATTCACCGGGTGACGGTGTCTACTTCAAGGTCGAGGCGAACAAGCCGGTCGTCGTCTACGAAAGCGATTTCGATCGCCACTCCGCCTTTGTCCCCTCCCTCGATCAGGAGCCGGTGGGCAACGAATTTATCTTCCACCGCGATCCCAACGACGGTTTCTATCTGTTCGCCTATGCCGACAGCTTGGTCAGGGTTTTTGATACCAGTGACAACCTGGTTGCAGAACAGGCGATGTCTGCAGGTACTTATTGGCAGCCGACGATCCTTGGCACCACCCGCTACCGGGTGGTCTCCAGTGGTCCCGTCTCGATGCAGACTACCGGCAACAACGGCTACACCACTGTGCCTTCATCCAACGGCTCACCGGTCGGGTGGGAGTTCCAGTTTGCCGTGGTCGGCTCGACCACAGGTGCCGTTGCCGCCTTTGCCCATGAGGATGCTGACCTCGAAATCATCGACATGGATTCCGGTGTCTCTCTCCACACCCAGTCGGTCAGCGCCGGGCAGATGTGGTATCAGAATGGCCTCGGAACCCGTCGTCTGCGTCTGGTGGCCAACGGTGACGTCGAGGTCTGGGCCGGAGATACCGAGGGTGGCGATACCCTGGCATATCTGGGTGACGATACCTCCACCACCACCGGCCTTGGCGGTACGGATTTTCTGCTGCACGAACTGGGGGATGGCGTGGTTGTGTTTGCGCCCCATGATGGTACCGAGGTAAGGCTCAACGGCCTGCTTGCCGATACCCTGGGCCAGGATGGCTACCTACGCCTGAATGCTACCGATTTCAGCGGAACTGCGCCTCACCAGATCACTGCGAGTCAGCCGGTGGTCATCCAGACCCTGGGTGGGGCGAGCGCCTATAACGACCTGGGAACATGGCTGGGCGGCGTCTCCACGCGTCACCGTTATACCTCTCCCGGCACCTACGACCTGAGCGTGGCAGCCACCGACAGGGCGGGCCAGACCGACACGGCGTTATCCACAGTAACTGTCAGCCTGGGTGCGCCGCCGGAGCCGGTCATCGCCGGTCCGGTACTGCTGGATGAGAGCCACGCGAGCAACGGCCTCTGGAACGGTACCTTCGACGGTAGCGGCTCCACCGATGACTTCGGCATCTATGAATATGAGTGGGTCTTCAATCCCGCCCTGCTGATCGACGACTTTGCAGGAGACACCCTGGATGTCTCTCGCTGGATCGCACCCACGGGTGTCTATCAGGAAGAAAGGATCGTCGTGGCCGGTGTCGGCAGCTGGAGCAATCGTTATCTTTCCAGCGTGGACAATCACGACAGAACCGACGGCAAGGTCTTCCAGCTCCAGGTCCGGCCGGTAAATCTGGCGGGTAACCAGTACGGTATGTGGGGACTCAAAAACAGCAGCACCAGCAACTTTCACTACAACCAGATGCCCCATGCCGTCTACTTCGTGAACGGAGCAATTAACATCTATGAGAACGGTAGTAACCTTGGGGTAAAAGGCGGCTATACTCGTGGCAGGCTCTATGATGTTCGCATCACCTTGAAAACGGAAGGCGCCATCTACGAGATGAAGCCGGCTGACGAAACCGTCTGGAGTCTACTGCATGAGACCAGCACCCGTACCGAGACGCCACTAAAAATCGGCGGCACGGTACATTCGGGCGTCTTTGAATTCGACAACCCATCATTCGGTGCACAGGTTATCTATGGCGAGATGGTGGAGTACGGTTTTGCAACTACAGGTGATCATGAGGTCAATCTGACAGTGCGAGACCAGGCGTTGCAGTCCTCCTCCCAGACCGTGACGGTAAGCGTGGAGCAGGGCGCTCCCCCTGTTGCCGATGTCGGTGGCCCTTATACCGCAGAAGTTGGCAGTTTCATCCGCTTCGACGGTAATGGTTCCAGTGACGATACCGCAATTGCCAGCTACCATTGGGATTTCGGTGACACCTCCGGCGGTCCTGGGGATGCGGATCTTCCGTATACCAGCAAAGGGCCGAATCCTGACCATTTCTACCGTGCTGCCGGAGATTATCCCGTCACTCTGACAGTGACTGACAACACAGGTCAGACCAGCGTGGATACGGCGACGGTCTCAGTGGTGACCGGTGATATGCCCGTCGCGCTGGTAACACCACCCTCTCAGGCAGGTGCGGGTGGGCCACCGGCCTATTTCGATGCTTCCCAATCGAGCGACGACTACGGCATTGTTGAATACCGTTGGGATTTCGATGACCAGGCCGACAGTGATGGTGACGGAGACCCCACTAACGATATCGACGCAGTGGGACAACGACCCTTCCATACTTATTCCCTGATAACCGGAGTAAATGGTGTGCTGCTTTCGGATGATTTCGAAGGTGCCTCTCTCGATGCGGCCATGTGGACTTCAGCTGGGGCGACCCAGGACAGCGGTGTTTTGTCGATCACTGGAAGTGGTATTTGGGGGCAGCGCTATGTCTACAGTACTGCTAACTTTGAGCGCGAGCGTTTCAGCTTTACCGGTACGGTACAACCCGCCGCAGATGGTGGTACCCAGCGCATCATGTGGGGTGTCAAAGACAGCGGTACCAGTGGGCATTATAACGCGATGGCCCATGCCATCTATTTCGACGGTGGTAGTCTGGCGATTTATGAAAATGGTTCCGGTCGCGGCACTGTAGGCAGCTATGTTCGTGGAACGACTTATGAGGTACGCATTGATATCAAGGGGCAGGGTGCCGATTACTACATCCGGGAAGCGGGTGCGGCAATCTGGACCGCGCTAACCTCATACAGTTCCCGCAACCAGAGCATAGCTCCGCTCAAGATTGCCGCTACGGTGAGCCACAGCACGGCAACATTCGATGATTTCAAGGTCGAGTCGCTTGGTGGCTATGTGGCGCTGTTGACGGTAGAGGACGGCGCCGGTCAGACCAGCACTGCCCAGGTCACCGTGCCGGTTGCCCCCAATCTGCCGCCGAATGTAATTACCGTGCCCTGGGTGGCCCACGATCCGCTGGCGCCCCATGAGACCTACAATGGTCGGGCGATTCGGCTCAAGGGTATGGTACGTGATGCCGATCCTGTTGAATTCCAGTGGGACTTCGGCGACGGTACCTCTTCGGCTGTCACAGCTGTCACCAACAGTTACGACCTATCCATAGAACACACCTATCCTGATGTGCCGAACGATACACCGTTCGTGGCCACCCTCAAGGTCTGGGACAGCGCCGGTCAGATGGGTCAGGACAACTACAATATCGTGGTCAAGCCCCAGGTCATGAACACTGAGATCAATGTCGCCATCGACGAGGGACTCTGGTACCTGCATCAGACCCAGAGCCGCCGGGTCGAGGACGGCTACGATGTTGGTTACTGGACCAGTAACGCACGGGCAAGTGCCACAGCTTCCGCCTTGCAGGCATTCCTGGTCAACGGTCACCTGGAGACCTCCAGCCACCACGAAGATCCTTACGCGGAAACCGTGATGCGCGGTTTTCGCCAACTGTTCCGTGATCTGGGTTCGGTGGATATCGCGGTCCAGACTTACGGCGAGCCGGATACCAACGGCAACGGCATCGGTATACAAACCGGTCAGAGCAGCATCATCAATGGTCGTTCCAGTAGCTCCGGCGGTCAGCCGATCTACCAGGGTGGCCAGGTGATGGATGCCATCGCAAGTTCGGGAACACCGCTGGCGCGGAGCATTACCGGCGGTACCAACGTAAATCGTCGCGCCTATTTCGACATCCTTACCGACATGGCAGACCAGTACGCCTGGGGCCAGACCGAGCAGGGTAGCGGTGGCGGCTGGCGCTATGGCTGGAACAACTCCATCGACAACTCGGCGGCGCAGTGGGGAGCAGTCGGATTACTCGCCGCTGAGGATGTCTTCGGCATCCCTGTATCTCAGTGGGTGAAGGAGAGAAACCTCGTCTGGCTGGGCAGTAGTTTCAACGGCACTGGATTCGGTTATACGGCGGGTGGCACCAGCAATACGGGTGCGCCTTCCGGGTTGGTGCAATTGATCTTGGATGGCATGGACACCGCTAGTCCCATGTGGCGAGCCTCGGAGAATTGGATCGCAGAGAACTGGCAGACCGAGTACATCAAGAATTTGGGTAATCGGCCCTACTACCCTTATTACGCATTGACCAAGTCTATGCGACTGGCGCAGCCCGGTCCGGTGGAACAGTTCGCGCTCAATGGGTTCGACTGGTTCAACGACCCGGAACTTGGCATCGCCCGTACCCTGGTGGACGACCAGTCCACCGATGGCAGCTTCCCCGGCAGCGAATGGGTTACCGCCCAGTTGCGCAGCGCCTGGGGCGTGATCATCCTCAGCCGTAGTCTGTTCGTGCAGCCGCCTGTGGCGGATGCAGGCAGGGACCGTACCTGGGCGGTTGACCGTTCACTTACCCTCGACGGTTCCGGTTCCTTCCACCTGGATCCCTTCCGCAGTATCGTCAAGTACGAGTGGGATTTCGATGGGGACGGTACCTTCGATCATGTGAGTAGCGAGCCGACAGTCGAACATATCTACGCTTCCGCTGATTACCCCGAGTCCAGTCTGCCACAGACCATCACCGTTACCTTGCGCGTCACCGACAATAATGTTCCTGCGCTGACCTCTTCGGATAGCGCCGAGATCACCATCAGCATTCCGCCCCGTCCGCCGGTGGCCGATGTGGGTGGTCCCTATACCTGCACCCAGGGCATTGCCTGCCAACTCGATGGATCTGCCTCATTCGATCTGGACGAGCCACATGACTTCATCGTCCGTTTCGGATGGGAACTCGACTTGGCCGAGGTACCGAGGGACTTCGACGACGCGACCGGAGCAACTGCGCAACATACCTTCATCGACCTGGGCACCTTCGATATCGGCCTCAAGGTTTGGGACAACGGCTTCCTCAACGATATAGATGGTGATGGTGAAGTTGACGAGAACGAGCGCAAGACCGACCAGGAGTTCACCCGGGCCACCGTGGTGGAGAACCTTGGACCATCAGCGGTGGTGGGTGGTCCCTATACAGTCGATGAGGGTGATGATGTCGTGCTGAATGGCAGCGGCGCCGATCCCAATGGCGACTCGCTGGTCTATCTTTGGGATCTGGATGATGATGGCGGCTTCGGCGATGCCACCGGACAGAATCCCAATTTCAACGCATTGGATGATGGCATCTATCCGATCCATCTGCAGGTAAGCGACAGCCTGTTGGCCGACGCAGCTGACACCACGGTTACGGTCAACAACGTATCGCCGACGGTTGATGCCGGTGCGGATCAGAGTGTAGAAGAGGGTGAGTCAGTCAACTTTAGCGGCACTTTCAGTGACCCCGGGAGCCAGGATACCCACAGTTTCACATGGGATTTTGGTGACGGCAGCAGTGTAAGTGGCAGCCTGACGCCAAGCCATTCATTTCCAGAGGATGGTACCTACACAGTAACCCTCACGGTAACGGATGACGATGGCGGTGTAGGAACCGATACCTTAACGGTATCGGTCAGCAATGCAGTGCCGCTTGTGGATGCCGGTCCCGATCAAACCACCGGCGAAGGTGACACGACAAACTTTGCCGGTAGTTTCACCGATCCCGGTACGGTCGATACCCACACCTACGAGTGGGATTTTGGTGACGGCAGCGCGACAGTGAGCGGCAGCCTGACTCCGAGTCATACCTTTGTGGATAACGGTACTTATACGGTCACCCTGACGGTTACCGACAGTGATGGCGGCGTGGGTAACGATACCTTGATCGTAGCGGTCAACAACGCCGCACCGAGCGTGGAAGCCGGATCCGATCAGGCGATCAACGAAGGAGACACCGCCAGTTTCAGCGGTAGCTTCACCGATCCGGGCACAGCCGACACTCACAGTTTCGAGTGGAACTTCGGTGATGGCAGCGCACCAGTGAGCGGTAGTCTGATCTCAAGCCACGTATATACTGATAATGGTGTCTACACGGTCACCCTGACGGTCATCGACAAGGACGGCGGTGTGGGTAGCGATACCCTGACGGTTACCGTCAGCAACGTGGCGCCGGTAGTCACTGTACCCGCAGGCCAGACGACCACCGAAGGCGGTACGGTTACCCTGCCCGATGCTACCTTCAACGATGTCGGTACCGGGGATACCCATACCGCAACGGTCGATTGGGGAGACGGCACTGTTGATAACGCGGCAGTCACCCAAGGTGCAGGCAACGGTAGTGTTGCACTGGGCAGCCACGGCTATGCCGAAGACGGCATCTACACTGCCACTGTCAGCGTGACCGATGATGATGGCACCGTCGGCAGCAACAGCCTAACCATCTCGGTGAGCAATGCCAGGCCTGTTGTAGAGGCCGGTCCGAACCAGGGCGGCGCACCGGGCGATACTATCAATCTGGCCCCGGCAACCTTCACCGATGCCGGTGTAGAGGACACTCACACAGCGAGCATCGACTGGGGTGACGGCACCATCGAGGCCGGTACTGTGACCCAGGGCGCAGGCAGCGGCAACGTGGCAGGCAGCCATGTCTATGCGGCGGACGGCAGCTACACGGTCACAGTAACGGTAACCGATGATGAAGGTGCATCAGCCAGCGACAACTTCCAGGTGAACCTTAGCACCGCCAATGTTAGGCCCACTGCGGGTGCGGGTGGTCCCTACACCACCGACGAAGGTGGTACGGTCACCTTCGACGGCAGTGGCTCCAGTGATCCGGACAACGGTCCGAGCCCGCTCAGCTACGCCTGGGATCTGGATGGCGATGGCCAATATGATGACGCCACAGGCGTGACAGTCATCCTGCCGATCCAGCCCGACAACACCAGTTTCACCGTTGGACTCCAAGTCAGTGACGGCCTACTTACGGCCACCGACACTGCCACGGTGACGGTCAACAACGTGGCGCCGACAGCAAACGCCGGTCCTGACCAGACAGCCAATGAAGGTAATACGGCCAACTTCGCAGGTAGCTTTACTGATCCGGGAACGGTAGACACCCACACCATCGAATGGAACTTCGGTGACGGCAGTGCGCCGGTGAGCGGCAGTCTGACTCCAAGCCACACCTACGCAGACAACGGGGTCTACACGGTCACCCTGACGGTTACCGACAAGGACGGCGGTATGGACACAGACACGCTCACAGTCACCGTCGGCAATGTGGCGCCGGTAGTCGCCGTACCCACAGGTCAGACGATCACCGAAGGCGATACGGTGACCCTGCCTGACGCCAGCTTCACCGATGCCGGTACCGGGGATACCCATACAGCGACCATCGATTGGGGTGATGGCACCGCCGAACTCGGTACAGTGACCCAAGGCGCAGGCAACGGCAGCGTTGCACTGGGCAACCACATCTATGCCGAAGACGGCATCTACACTGTCACTGTCAGCGTGACCGATGATGATGGCACCCTCGGCAGCAACAGCCTAACCATCTCGGTGAGCAATGCCAGGCCTGTTGTAGAGGCCGGTCCGAACCAGGGCGGAGCACCGGGCGATACTATCAATCTGGCCCCGGCAACCTTCACCGATGCCGGTGTAGAGGATACCCACACAGCCACCATCGACTGGGGCGACGGCACCACTGACGCAGGTACAGTGACCCAGGGAGCAGGCAATGGCAGCGTGGCAGGCAGTCATACCTATGCCGCTGACGGCAACTACACAGTCACCGTCACGGTAACCGATGATGACGGCCTCTTCGGCAGCGACAGCTTCCAGGTGATCCTCACCACCGCCAACGTTGGACCCACCGCTAATGCAGGTGGCCCCTACACAATCAACGAAGGCCAAGGCGTCACCCTCGACGGCAGCGCCTCCAATGATCCTGACAGCGGACCGAGCCCACTCAGCTACGCTTGGGATCTGGACGGCGACGGCCAGTACGATGATGCTACCGGCGTCACCGTGACCCTGCCGATCCAACCTGACAACAGCAGCTTCACAGTTGGACTCCAAGTCAGTGACGGCCTGCTTACGGCCACCGACACTGCCACGGTGACAGTCAATAACGTTGCACCAACCGCAAACGCCGGGCCGGACCAGACGATCAACGAAGGTGGCAGCGCCAGCTTCAGCGGCAGTTTCAGCGATCCTGGATCGGTCGATACGCACACCATCGAGTGGAACTTCGGTGACGGCAGTGCGCCGGTGAGCGGCAGTCTGACCCCGAGCCATACCTATCTGACAGCCGGCGTCTATACAGTGAGGTTGACTGTCACGGACAAGGACGGCGGTGTCGGTAGTGACACCTTGACGGTGACCGTGCAGGCTGGAGCAGTGCAGACGATCTTCAACCTGTCGGCCCGTCCCAAGTCGAACGAAGTTTTCTTGACTTGGGCACCGGTGGCAGGGGCTGATAGCTACAATATCTACCGCAGCACCACGTCCGGTGGTCCTTATGCGCAGATCGCAAGCGGGCATGTCTGCGACTATTGCGCCTACTACAATCCGGGTCTGACCAACGGCGTGACCTACTACTATGTGGTCACATCAGTGAAGAACGGCTCCGAGTCCCTCTCCTCGAACGAAGCAAGTGCCACGCCGCAAGCCAGGAGTTCTAGAAGCCGACGCTGACAGGGTGCTGGTTCGGCGAACAGGTTCAATTGTGAAGACGGGCTTGCTACTGCTCAAGGCGTAGGCACGATCAAGCATGGTGGATTGGGCGTTTTTGAATTGGCAGGACTATAAGGTTGCCGGTTCTGCTACGCTTTAATCAGCGTATACCTCTCCAGAGGCTCTGAGACAAGCTTTGGAAGTTTTACCTTCCTAGCACTGCTCCCAAGGCAGTCCGCGGAACCGCCATCCGCCAGTAGTACTGCGGTGGTGGTCGTCATCCAGGTCTCCTTCAAACCCCTCGTCAATATGGAATACCCGGGTGAAGTCTGCCTCCAGCAGGGCCTTGCCCGCTTCCAGCGAACGTTTGCCGCTGCGGCAGATCAGGATGACCGGGGCGCAGCCTTCGTCGATGGTGCAGATACTGCCGCCCAGCAACAACTTACGAATGTCAGTGACGAAATGGGGATTGATGGTCCAGTCCGGCTCATCGATCCAGGGGATATGCACCGAGCCTTTGGGATGGCCAACAAAAAGGAACTCCATGCTGGAACGGATATCCACCAATACAGTGCGTGGATCATCCTGCATCATCTGCAATGCCTGCTGGGGTGTCATCCCGTGCGGTAGGGTCTCGGTCATTTTCAGTTTCCGTCTTTTGTGAAGGGTGGCGGTTTTCCTTCATGGTAGATGGTTTTCAGATGAAAACAACAACCACCCCAGGAAAGAGAGTCACCGCGGAAAATCATTCAGTGTAGAATTCCCGACATGGGTACGAAAATCATCATTGCGTTGTTACGTTCGCTGACCTTCCTGCCGTTACGCAGAGTGCATGGACTAGGCCGGCTGCTGGGCCGACTCTTCATCCTGTTGCCCAACCGGGAACGCCGAAATGCGGATATTAATCTGCAACTCTGTTTTCCTGACCTTAGTGAAGCGGAGCGTCTGGCCTTGCGTAATCGCTCGCTGGAGGAGACGGGAAAGGTATTTGCCGAGATGTCACCGCTCTGGTTCTGGCCCAAAGAGCGGGTGCTGGGACTGGTGAAAGAGGTCTCCGGGATGGAGTATGTAAAGTGTGAGCCGGGACGGGGTTTGATCGTGCTCACCCCACACCTGGGTTCCTGGGAGATTTCCGGACTCTACCTGGCGACCTACGGGCAGGTGACGACACTTTACCGTCCACCCAGAAATCAGGCGTTGGAGTTACTGATTACGCAGGCCCGCTCACGTACGGGGGCTGAACTGGTACCGACGACCCCCAATGGGATCAAACGGCTCTATCAGACCCTGCGGGAGGGGAATATTGTCGGCATCCTGCCGGATCAGCAGCCAAAGTCGCTCAAAGGCGCGGCTTTTGCCCCATTCTTTGGTGTGCCGGCGTTGACTATTTTGCTGGTTTCCCGATTGGCGAGAAAGAGCGGTGCCAACGTGGTTTTGGGTTTTGCCGAGCGCCTGCCGGAAGGCAAGGGGTACCACATACACATTGTTCCCGTTCCGGAAGGGATCGATTCCCCGGATCCGGAGACAGCCGTGGCCGCCTTGAATCAGGGAGTCGAAGCTTGTGTGCGGATCAGTCCTGAGCAGTACCTCTGGTCCTACAAACGCTTTGACATGCAGCCGGAGGGCAAACCCTCTCCCTATAATCAACCACGTTCGTAGGTGGCGGTGTCGAACCGTCACACCTCATACTGATTGCCCACTATTGCGCCTGGTTTAAGTCCGACCCAGGCCTTACGACCAATACGCCTGTTCACTCCACAGAATTAAAGTGTTAACGGATTCCGCCGCTACTACAGGGAGTAGACAGATTTTCACGGCAAGAGAGAACAGGCATGAAGATGCGCGGTGGCTGGATATTTCCAGTTTTGATATTGGTGGTGCTGGGACTGGGAGCACCACCCACACAGGCAAAACCGGCGACGGGAGAGAAGGCGGATGTCCGTATCCTGATCGATATCTCCGGGAGTATGAAGAAAAACGATCCCGAGAATCTGCGTCGTCCCGCCTTGCGGCTACTGGTGGGATTACTGCCCACCGAAACGCGTGCCGGAGTATGGACATTCGGCCAGTACGTCAACATGCAGATCCCACTGGGGCAGGTCGATGCGGCGTGGAAGCGGAAGGCGAGGAATGAGTCGAAAAAGATCGGCTCTCCAGGTCAAAGAACCAATATCGAGATGGCCCTGAAACGGGCCAGCGAAGATTGGGAAGGGTCTCCCACACTCTATCGCCGCAGCCTGATTCTACTTACCGATGGCATGGTCGACGTTTCGCGTAACAAAGCGAAGAACAAGGCGTCCCGCAAACAGATTTTGAACAAGATACTTCCACGGCTGAAAAAAATGGGCGTCGCCGTCAATACCATCGCGCTCTCTGAAAATGCCGATCATGAGCTGATGCGAAAATTGGCAGAGGCCACTGGGGGCTGGTACGAGCAGGTCAATGATGCCAATCAGCTGCAGAGAGTCTTTCTGCGTATCTTCGAGAAGGTGGGCAAACCGGATGCCGTGCCTCTGAAAGACAACCAATTCACTATCGACGACAGCATCACCGAGGCCACGGTGCTGGTGTTCCACAAGCCAGGTGCCAAGCCCACACAGCTTATCCCTCCGGGCGGCAAACCTATCGATGCGGAGTCAGCGCCGGATTCAATCAGTTGGCATCGTGATGAAGGTTACGACATGCTGACTATCAGTGATCCTAAATCCGGGGAGTGGCGTATTCGGGCCGAGGTCGATCCGGACAACCGGGTGATGGTGGTCACCGATCTCAAGATGAATACCACGGACCTGCCCAGCCGGCTGATCCACGGACAGTCACTTCCGTTTCTGACGAGCTTTACCGATCACGGTAAACGTATCAGGAAAAAGTCCTTCCTAAATGTGGTCGAAGCGACGGCTCAGCAGCGTGATGGTAACGGTGAGTCGGAGCCAAGGCCCCTGCTTGATGACGGCAAGGGTCCCGACCCCAAGGCAGGGGACGGTTTTTTCTCCATGCGGTTCGGTGGAGAGTCTCTCAGTAGTGGTAACGGTGAATTGATCATCAGCGCCAAAGGCAGAACCTTCGTGCGAGAAAAGCGCATGAGTTATGAAGTGGTTCCGCCAGTCATGCTGGAAGTAAAACCCGGAGAGATTCCCAATCAGCTGCTGTTGACCCTGATGCCCGCAGCGGATCTTGTCGACCCTGCCAGTGTGAAGAGCCAAGTCTGGCTTGAAACGGCGGAGGGTGAGCAGACACCCCTTGATTTGATACAGGATGCAGGTGGTGTCAGCCAGGGGAATCTGGACATCACAACCTTTTCCGGAGCGCGAAAAATTGTCGTCAGTGTGGATGCAAAAACTGTTGCGGGCGAGTCCGTTGAGTATTTCGATGCACCGGTTGAGGTGGAAGGTATCATGCCGCCACCCGCTGCGGTTGAGCCGAAACCCGAGCCGGTAACTGAGCCAACACCCACACCAGCGGCGGAATCGCCTGCTGAAGCGGTTGAGGAAAAGCGCGCAGAAAAACCTGAACCGGCTGTTGAGGAAGAGGAGGAGAGCTTACTGATGACCGCTGTTTGGCTTGGCGGAGGCAACCTGCTCCTGTTGCTGGCCTTGGGTGGAGGTTTTTGGTGGATGCGTCGTCGCAACCAGCAAGGCTTGGTGAGCCTGCTGGATGAGGAGCTGCCAGAAAACCTGCCTGCTGCAGAAGTAAAGGAGGCGGCATGATCGAATTAAGTCGTCTGACTGTCCTGTTATTGGGTGAGTTGATGTTGGGGCTGCTTTTGCTCAGTGGCGTCCTCATTGCGTTGGAAATAATCAAAAAGGGCAAGGAGAGAAAGGCTGCACAGATCCTGGTGGCTAAGATCCAGGCAGATAAAATGATGCGCAAAGAGCGGCTGCAAAAACGGCTCTCGAATGATTACAAGTATGAAGGAGAGACGCTGAATCAGGCGGTACACGACCTGTCTCAATCGGAGATGAAACTCTACCAGAACATCATCAATGGTTTTCTCAAACGGGACGTGGTGGCATTCGAGCAGATCGACATCGATATGGAGAACCTGGTTGTTGGCTACCAGGCCTTGGAACTGCCGGAAGGTACAGGAGTGATGGGTGGCGCAGTTTCAGGATCGGATGGAACCGAGGACGGTGAGATTGACCGACTGAAGGCTGAGAATGAAAGACTCTCTGATGAACTAAAGGTGACCATGGACACCATGGGGCGCATGCTTAATGAATACTCATCCATGTTTGCCGGTGGCTCGGATAACGAAGTAGACAAAGGACCGATGCTTGGCAAGTTTCTGAGTAAAGATGCGGATGAAGAAGAGGAAAAACCTGAAGAGGCGTTGGATGTTGCTCTCGAAGACGTGGCAGAGGAGGAAGTATCTGAAGATGAGCTGATTGTCGATGTAGATGCGTTGGAACCCGAGCCTGAGCCCGAACCCGAACCCGAACCCGAACCCGAACCCGAACCCGAACCCGAACCCGAGCCCGAGCCCGAGCCCGAGCCCGAGCCCGAGCCCGAGCCTGAGCCTGAGCCTGAGCCCGAGCCTGAGCCTGAGCCTGAACCTGAGCCCGAACCAGAATTGGAACTGGAAGATGCATTGGTGCTAGCTGATGATGACGAAGCCTTGGTTGATGGACTTGAACCCGTTGATATAGAAATCCCGGATGTCACTGATCTGGAGGTTGAAGAGAGTGCCGCCGAGGCGGGGTCTCTGGAAGATGAGTGGGCAAAGTTGCTGGAAGAAGAGGCGGATGCCGTTTTGCTGGATGGTGAAAGTGTAGGTGGGACCAAGTGATATTTTTGCGTGGAATGTAACTTGGGTCAGAGGAAAAATCGCCTCAATTAAATTGTAATCTTCAGACGCTATCCTGCACTATTAGCTGTTTGAACGCAGTTCCGCCCGTTTTCCTTTGCGGAATACATCGCCTTGTCCGCGGCTTCCAGTAACTCATCCCAGGTTTGGGCATGTTCCGGAAAGGTGGCAACGCCTATGCTGGCGGTGATATTGATTTCTTGGTCACCAGATATTGAAATAGCGTGATCGGCAACCTGACTACGCAGTCGCTCCGCCAGTTCTTCAGCCTCGGAGAGGGGAGTTTCTGGTAAGACAACTGCAAATTCTTCGCCTCCGTAACGTGCCACATAATCTGTTTTCCGGATTGAACTCTCTACAATCGATGCGATTTTTCTGAGTGCAGTATCCCCGGCTTTGTGACCATAGGTGTCATTGGTCTGTTTGAAATGGTCTATGTCCAGCATGAAGACCGACAGAACATGGTTATACCGGGCGGCCCTGAGTATTTCATCGGTT
This sequence comes from Gammaproteobacteria bacterium (ex Lamellibrachia satsuma), assembly GCA_019623805.1. Classification (NCBI taxonomy): domain Bacteria; kingdom Pseudomonadati; phylum Pseudomonadota; class Gammaproteobacteria; species Gammaproteobacteria bacterium (ex Lamellibrachia satsuma). The sequence continues at coordinate 1,016,829 of CP053680.1, read as the reverse complement.
ATCCGTTCCTCCATTACTTTACGGTTGTACAGCCCGGTTAAGGAGTCGTGGGTTGCCAAATACTTCAATTCAGTCTCAGCTTGTTTGCGCTCTTTGATCTCATTTAGCAGATTGTGACTCATCACCCTGACAGGCTCTTTCAGGGTGGTGGATATGATGGCCTTAAAGATAAGCCAAAAAGAGAACAGCACAAAGATATGTCCCACTAGATTAGAAAGGCCATATACGCTCACATAAAAAGTGTAGGCGAACCCGGCACAGATAGTCAGGATTATGGAAGCCGTCATGAGGAAAAGAATACTTGGATCAATTAAGCTTCGACGTTTCCACAAATAAACTATAGCGCCGAGAAGAAGTGTGTTAGCCACATACTCGCTGGTTACCTTGAAGGGGGTGAGTCCTTGCCCTTCGATATAGGCGTCCGGGAACTTACCCAGCACGATCAGGGTGAACAGGGTGACAGCAACTAATCCGAATAGAGAAATAGCAGCATATCTGTTGATCGATCTATTAATGAAGAAAGGTGCAGAGAGTAGAAGGAATGCCTCAAGGTAGCGGTTTGCAATCCAGAATTGCGTGGGATAGTTAGGGCCTGTATCGGGATATATAGCCATTCCTTTGTAGACCACGGTATGCGCGATAGCCAATGCCGCGATCCAAATATATCCGCATCCAAGATACATCAGGTAGTTATTGCGTGAAAACGGATAGGTCTGCCATACCACTACCGTGGCAAGGACGGCCACCACAATGCTAAATAGCTCCACCAGGGTATGGAATAACAAATAGTTATGAAAACTGATGGCAATCAGCAGGATGGCCAGAGCAGTAGGTAATATCCAGCTACGCTGAACCAAAGAGGTCAACCCTGGGGATACTGCATCAGAAGTCTGAACAGTCATTATAATTATGTGAAGATATCGAGAGGAAACATAGTTATCATAACGCCCCGTTCTATCTTGAAAGTCAACTCTTGGTTGTTAGTTGCCAGGCAATGCTTCTCAGTACATGCCCACCCTCATGATGGGGATATGCTGTTCACCACTCCAACCACGGTTTTGGTCAGTATCGCCAAGTCTTCGGATTCCATCACAAAGGGTGGCATCAGATAGACGAGTTTTCCGAAGGGGCGAACCCAGACGCCAGCCTCTACAAACCTGGGCTGGATCTCTTTCATATCTACCGGCTTCTTCATCTCCACTACACCGATTGCACCCAGTACCCTGACTTCGGCGACATGCTTGAAGTGGCTGCAGGGGGCCAGTCCTTGCTCCAGACCTTGTTGTAATCGGGCAATATTTTTTTGCCAGGGAGATTCGAGCAGTAGTTGCAGACTGGCGAGCGCGGCCGAGCAGGCGAGGGGGTTGGCCATGAAGGTCGGGCCGTGCATAAAGAGTCCGGGGTCTCCCTGGCTGATGGTGCCGCTGATTTCCCTGGTGGCCAGGGTCGCCGCCAGTGTTATATACCCACCGGTCAGTGATTTCCCGAGACAGAGGATATCCGGCGAGATACCCGCATGCTCACAGGCGAACAGTTTGCCGGTGCGCCCGAAGCCGGTGGCGATCTCATCGAGGATGAGCAGTACGCCGTATTGGTCACACAATGCCCTTGCCTGACGCAGATAGTCCGCCGAGTAGAAACGCATGCCGCCGGCACCCTGCACGATCGGCTCCAAAATCAGCGCTGCGATGTTCTCATGATTTTGTTTGAGGCTGTCGGCCAGTGGTGCGATATCCTCCGCGGCGCAGGGTTTGCCGAAACGACATGCTGGAGTCTCCACGAAAAACTGCTGTGCCAGTGTTCCACTGAAGAGGCTGTGCATACCGGTGACCGGGTCGCAGACCGACATGGCACCAAAGGTGTCACCGTGATAGCCGTGGCGCAGGGCCAGAAAACGCTGTTTTTCTCTCTTACCCTTGGCGTGCCAGTACTGGATTGCCATCTTCATGGCGACCTCGACGGAGACGGAACCCGAATCGGCGAAGAAGACTGAATGGAGCGGCTCGGGTGTGATTGCCACCAGTTTTTCCGCCAGTTCGACCGCAGGTTGGTGGGTGAGACCGCCGAACATGACGTGGGACATTGATGCCATCTGCCGCTGCAGTGCGGCGTTCATCTGTGGGTGGTTGTAGCCGTGGATGGCGCACCACCAGGATGACATGCCGTCGATCAGTTCACGGCCGTCGCACAGACGCAGTCGTACACCCTGAGCTGATTCGACGGCATAGATGGGCAGATCGGCACCGATGGCGCTGTAGGGGTGCCAGACGATCTCGCGATCCAGTGCGGTCAATTGTTCCAGCTGCATAGTGGGATCCGGGTTGCTTGCGCGTTGATAGGGCGAGAAGGGACGCCGTTGCTCATGTAGATGAGACAATATTCCAGTCCAGATGCGCATCCATAAAACGTTTGAGAGGGAAAAGTTTAGCCGTTTGCCGGGGAGCTTGCCGCAGCAGTGTAGGAACTGGCCAGCATCGAAAGGGCCAGGGAGGATAACAGGAGTTTCCACAGGGGAGATCTGTGGTGTTGGGGTCCGGGACACCGCAATGTGTCCCGGACCGGCGCTTCATCAAAGTAGGTTTGATAGAGCGCCCTTCAGGCGTGCCTTATTTGATTTTTGCAGTCTGAGTGCCGCTACCACCCTTGTTGTCACTCCAGGTGATCTCGACGGAGTCGCCCTTGGCACCGCCTCCGAACTTGAATGACACATAGGGGTTCTTGGAAACACCACCGCTCCAGTTAGCAGTCAGCACAGTTGCTCCGTTGTGCTTGCAGACGACTTCCTGGATGTAGTGGGCAGGGATCAGCTTGCCTGTTTTCTTGTCTTTGCGGCCGCCAGTCTCCATAGGATGGGTCATCAGTGCCTTTACGGTGGTGACATCTTTCTTGGCCTTGGCGCGGATCTTAATGCTAGATTTTGCCATGTTCAGTTTACCTCTAGAATATTCGGGTCGTTGTTGTCCGGGGGTAGATTAACCGCCGCAACCGCCGATGGTGACTTTTACGCTTTTGCTGGCACTGTAGAGTTTTCCGCCAGCCTTGACGACACCGACGACATCACCGGTCTTGCCCATTTTGATACGGGTGGAGACGAAGCCCATCGCGCTACCCGACAGGTTGAAAGAAGCAATCAGGGGAACAGGATTGGCAGAGGCGATGATGGCCATCGACTCGATGCCTTCCATGGAAGACTCGACGGTGATCGGTACAACTGCGCCGTTTTCCGCGATATCCGGGGCCTTTATCTTGATTTTGTCGGAAGTGGTGGTATCGCCAGAACCCATCAGCGCAGTTAGCGCATCGGGAATCGATTTGGCTTCGAAAGCGGCTTTAGGCCATGCGGCCAGTACCTGCTGGGGCATCAGCAGACCGGCGCCTGCAGCAACACCGACCGCGCTAGCGGCCAAAGATCCTTTAAGGAAGATCCTGCGTTTCATGTCAGTACTCATCAAATACTCTCCAGATTGAGAATAGGTTGTTTCAAAGGGTGTAAAGAAAATCGACTACTTTATCGATATCACTTTCCGACAGAATCCTGAGTCTGCCAAACGGCGGCATCCGACTGTCGGGTTTATTTTTTGTTGTATCCCAGATCTGAACTCGAAGCTCTTTTATATCCGGGTTAGCGGCCTTTAATGGCGATCAGAGGGGACCTATGTCACCCGGGCTGAACCCATCATCAATCATATGGCAGGCAAGACAGTTACTTCGCTCTTTGTCGAAGGCAATTTTCCAGCCTTCGGCAATATTTGAAATATCCGTTGCGTGGACAGATAAAATCGCAGTAAGTCCGCTAAGCAATACAAAGGAGGAGACAGCAAGACTGTTTGAGCTGCGGTTGCCCGCATTTCTATCCTCCTGTTTCCACACAAGCAGCGCTCATTATAATGTCTATATCGGTGCGCTCACTTGTACCCTGTAACAGGTAGGCCGTTAGAATACCGAAAAGCCGGGCTATGGCAAGCAAAAATTGCCTATCTATTAGCGATTTATAATGTTTTTGGCGCAGTTTTTCCTAGCGCTGCTTGGGTTTCCTTGTGTTAGCAGCTTGGGTTTAGTTGATCTCTCCTTGGGGTAAACCGTAATCCCTGTTTTTTTGTTAAGTCAAAAACCGTTACTTCTTCTTATTCTTTGTATCTTCGAGCTTTTTCAGTGCTTTGAGTTCCCTGAGTCTGGCCTCAATTTGTGAAGCCTGATAAAAATCCTGCGTCTTCTTCTGTTTCAGGGCGATATCCAACTGCTGAATTGCGGCACTCAGCTTGCCTTCAGCGACGTAGGCTTCTGACAGCAGTCGATGTGATTGAGCATTGTTATTTAGGTTTTCCTCTGCTTTTGCAAGCAGGCGAAAGAGACGGGGGTCATTCGGACGAAATGAGCGGGCCTGATCAATGGTCTTTTTCGCCTCTTCCGCCTTGCCTGCTTCCAGAAGGATTTCACTGTAGGCGATTGTGACGGGATAGCTGTCCGGAAGTAGCATGTGGGCCGTTTCGAGGGATCTCAGTGCCTTCTGGCGCCCCCCGCTCTCCTTGGCTATATTAGCTTCTGCAAGGATATATTCGACTTGGTCAGGCCGTTTTATCAGCAGTTCGGTGATCAGTTTGTTTGCAGCCGGGAAGTTGCGATCCTTGGCAAGAGCCAGGGCATAACCAAACTGGTGTGCTTCTTTGTTCAGATAACGTCCCTCTTCGAGGCCACTACGAAAATGCTTCACAGCCTCGTCAGACTTTTCGAACTGCCGCATGCGCAGAGTCTCACGGGTGAGAAAGTAGCGCAGGTTGCTGCTGTACTGCTTGTAGGAATAGGTCTCGGCGCGTCCCAATGCGTCCGCAATACGATTGGTGGTGACCGGATGGGTGCGCAGCATCTCCGGGATGCCGCTGTCAAAGAGCCGGTTGGCGTGGGTCAGGCGCTCGAAGAAGACCGGCATGGAGCGGGGATCCAGTTCGGCATCTGCCAATATCTTGATACCGACGTGATCAGCCTCCTGCTCGTTGCTGCGGGTGAAATTGATCTGCTCCTGCAGTGCTCCGGCCTGAACGCCCGAGGCCAAGGCGATACCGGCATCGGTGGAACCGGCGATGCCCACCAGGATGGCAGCCAGCATGAGCACGGCGGTCTTGCCGCTCATGCGGTTGGCTGCATCGAAAGCGCGCAGTAGATGTTTCTGTGTGACATGGGCGATTTCGTGGGCGATGACAGAAGCCAGTTCACTTTCACTCTGGGTAGCCAGGATGAGACCGGTGTAGATACCGATATGCCCACCGGGTCCGGCGAATGCATTGATCATCGGTTCTTCGATGACAAAAAAGCGGTATTCCTGGCCAGCAGCTTCACTTTTATTGAGCAGTCGGTTGCCCAGCGTCTGAATATATTCCGTGATCAGCGGGTCATCCAGAACCGGCTGCGTTTCCAGGATGCTCTGCATGAAGGCGCGTCCGAGGCGGGCCTCGTCGGCTGGCGTCAGATATTGATCTGATGGTGATCCCAGTTCCGGCAGGCGGATCTTCTCTTCGTTTGTCCCATTGACAGGCACTGCACCGAATGCGGTAGCGGTGAAGCCGATGCAGAGGGAGATGAGGAGGGCGAATAGCGGAAAAATCGGGGTGCTGCTGTGTCTATCCATACCCATAATGGATTGTATTTGGCGGCTGGAGTTCCCTTAATAATATCGACTGTTTGTCGGTGGTGCCAGCGTGGTATGTTGGGCTGTTGTTCCTAGTTCAGCTGAATGCGCTGTCCCCAAGGGGCTTTCTCCTTGCCTTTGACCAGCCAGATCACGGGATAGGGGGGCTCGTGTTCAGGGAAGGCTCCCTCCGCATCGGTGAAGTAGACCAGCAGATCAGGTTGCAGTCCCTGCTGGTTAACCCACTCGAACACTGGCCTGAAGCTGGTGCCGCCACCGCCGGAGATGGCCTCCGGCAGCTCGAACTCGTCCCAGGTCTCGTAGATCCAGGGTGACTCCTCCGCCAGTTGCGAGTCGCAGGCGAGCAGGGTGACCCGTGCGCGTATCTGTCCTTTGAGGGCGTTGACCTCGGCCAGAAACTCCCCCATCTCTTTCTCCTGGATGGAGCCGCTGGTGTCCAACGCCACCACCAGTTCCACCTGGTTGCTGCGCAGGCTGGGCAGGATGAACTCCCCCTCACGGCGGGAGGGGCGCATGTAACTGAAATCGTCCCGTGCGGCGGCGGTCATGTAATGGGCCAGCAGAACCCGCCAGGGGAGCTGGGGCTGCAGTAGATGGTCCACCATGCGGGCCATGGCACCATCCAGCTTACCGGCCTGCATCGCCTGCTGGGCGGCTCCCGCCAGGCGCTGCTGCCACTGGATGTTGAGGGTATCCTGCTCTTCTGCCGACAGGGGCGGAGGCTGGGAGGCGCCACCGTCACGGGCGTCCTGGCCGTTATCCCCCGATTCCGAAGTCTCTGTATCCGGCTTGCTGGAGGAGAGATCCCTTTCGCTCTTGCTGCTGCCGGAACCTTTGGTGTTCTCTTTGTCGTAGATGTGGTTGTCCAGCGGTACGTCGTCGTTCTTTTCGTCCAGACAGGGGTAGATCTCCTCGGCGGTCATGTCCTTGAACATGGGCATGATGAGAGAGCCGGGAGGTGGTTTCAGGTCTTCGCCGATCAGCAGTGGGTTGATGGCGTAGTCGCAGGCCATATCCCAGTGCAGCTTGTGGCGATGCTGGCGGCGGGCGAAGTGGGAGAGGGCGCAGTGCAGTGCCTCGTGGGCCAGCATGAACTGGGTTTCGTCCAGGGTCAGCCCGTAGATGTATTCAGGATTGTAGTAAAACTTGCGCGCATCCGTGGCAGTGGTGGGGCACCAGGCTTCATCGGCCTCTTCCATGGGCAGGCGCAAGACCAGCGCGCCCAGGAACGGCTTATCCAGGATCAGCTTGGTGCGGGCTGCGGCCAGCTTGGTTTCGATATGTTCTATGTCCATAAGCCTGTTTAGCCACGAAGGACGTAAAGTAGGTTGGATTACGCTTCGCTAATCCAACCTACCTTGCTCGGCACGGATAGGTCGGCAAAATTCTACCTTTGTGCCCTTAGTGGTAATAATTATTCAAACAACATCACATCAGAGATTGCCTGTGCCCAAGTGGAAAACTGGGGTACTTCGAAGAGTTCATTGCCGATGGCGCGGTGCATGTCTGAGACCAGCATCACCCCCATTTCGCGCTGTGGGAAACGCCCGGCGTAGTCGAGAATGCGGCCATGAATCTCCTTGCGGTCGTCTCCCGCTTGGGCGCGGATGGCGCGTCCAACCAATGCGGCGGCGACGGCGTACTGCAGGTCGATCTCGGTGGGTACCGGGACATCCTCACCGGCGAGGATTGCATCGAGGTCGGGCATCTTGTCGAGACTGTCCACAAATGCCTTCAACTCAATGCCAGCAGCGGGACCGATACAGGCCTGCAGCGCCCCCTGCAGCAAGTTGGGATGACTGTCGAATTTGTGCAGTCCCCGATGGGCGAACTCCCAAGAACGGGGAGAGGGGAAGGCCACCGGGTTGTGGGCAGGATCGAAGTCGAACAACAGTTCAGGGCGAAAGCGCAGGAAGGCGATGACCCGCTCATCGATGTTGTTGCGATAAGCCCATGCCACCCAGTCGTCCAGGTTTACCTCCACCTCGAAGTGAGAGAAACGGTTGGCCAGCGGTGCAGGCATACTGTAGGTGACGCCCCGGTCGCCCTGGCGGTTGCCGGCAGCGAAGATGGCCCAGCCATCGGGCACCTGGTACTCCCCCAACCGGCGGTCAAGGATCAATTGATAGGCGGCGGCGGAAACAGTGGGCGGGGCAGAGGTGATCTCGTCCAGAAAGAGGATGCCCGCTTCTCCATGACGCGCTGCATCCGGCAGGATCGAGGGGATCGCCCAATCGACCCGGCTCTCCACCCGGAAGGGGATGCCGCGCAGATCGCTGGGTTCCATCTGGGAGAGGCGGATATCGATTACCGGCACAGTGTGGTTTTCGCCCACCTGCCGCACCATATCGGACTTGCCGACGCCGGGTGGTCCCCAGAGCATGACCGGGGTGTGGTGCCCGAATCGGGTGCTGGTGAACTCTTGCTCAAGAATGGTCAACAACTGTGTGGGACGCATTTTGAATCCTAGTAAAAGAGGTTTTTGACCGCGCGGGCCAACTGTTTGTAGACGTCAGGTGCGTCTCTATCCATCACCTGATCGATGACCCAGTGATTCTCCTGCTCCCCGCCCATAACCTGCTGGATCTCGAAGCCGAGATGGCGGAAGAAGGGATAGCTGGGGCCGTCGTCGGTGAGCTTGAATCCGGCATATTCGCCGGAACGCTGGTTGAACAGCTTGATGAACTGGTCGGCATGATCGCCTGGGCCTACCATCTCTTGTGCATTGTCCTGATAGTTATTAGCCAGTTTCAGTACCAGCTCGGTTACCAGTTCCTGGCGCTCTTCCGGTTTCATCTGTTCATAAACGATGCGGTCTGCGATCTGTGTCTCGAATGCCAGGTACTCTGCGATGACGCCGAGGCGCTGATGGTCATTATGATAAACGTAGTCTTCACCGTGGAGGGCGATCGCTTTGTCGAGGGCGATCCTCCAGGCGATGAAGGCGATGGCGCCGCCGATCTCTTTGGGAGAACGGTCGGTCTCCTCGCGGTGCCACTGGCTTTTGATGCGGATGCCCAAGATGGTCTCTCCTGTAACTGCACGCGTCCACATCTCAACAGCCTGAGTGGCAGTGAGTTTAGGCACTTTTTTGCGGGATATTCCGACTTGGATGCGTTCGGTGGGCGTGCTACCTTCAACGAATACCCAACTATTTTACTGGGAAAATAGTGAATTTCAACGGCCATATTTATGCGTGATTCTCTGCAACAGTTTACTGCAGCGGTGCAGCACAACTGCCACATCTCCGATGCCCATCACGGTGCGGAGTACGGTCTCTGCACCTACCTGATGAAGATGCGTGAGTTCTACCGCTGGGAGAAGGGGTTGGCCTACGATGCCCAGCTGCCGAAAGCTGATATTGGAGATTGGCTGAGTGAGCGGGAGGCCCTCTGGGGTGAACTCGATGATGTGGCTTTTGCAAATCTGTCCTTGGGTGGGCGGGTTTTCGACCCCTTCGCGGTAGAGGAGATCAATCGGGAGCTGGAACCCTTGGGATTGATTTACAGTGCCGGCTATGGGGTTAAAAACAAGCCGCTGTTTTTTCTTGGTCACTTGGAACGCAGGGAGGAGCCGGGGACGGTCTCTGTGCTGGTGGCGGGCCGGGAGCTGGCCCGGGACCTGGCGGCGCCGGCGGCCATGACTCAGGGTGACAGAATCTATATCCGCCGGGAGTCTTTCCGGCGCCTGTTGTGGGAGAAGCTGGAGAGCTGGCGCTGGAGTCGGCCAGAAAATGCACTGGGACGGGCCTTTGCCTGTTACGATTTCGAGGGTGATCTGGATGCTTCACTCGATGCAATGGTTGAGAATGAGTTGAACGCTGTGCTGCTGCATGAGCAGGGTGAGTATTGGGTCGGCAAGGAGGTTGGCGACGTCTGGAATGAGATGGTGATGTCGGTGGTCCATACTCCGGCGGAGCTTATGGCCCGTGCCGTGAGAGATCACTGGGCCGACTGTCTTGTGACCCTCCCTGCGCTTGTGAAAAAGGCGGATGCTGCCTCACTGCACTTCTATGTTGGCAGCCTCGGGGGGATGCGCAAGACCATCTTTCCCACCTTGATCAAAGCCTATGACAGATGGGTCGCAACCGGGGATCTGTCAAGATTGACGCGTGTAGCCGCCAGTGGGGAACAGCACTGGGCGCATCTGGGAACGCGTCTGCTCAACCTGTTCGACAAGCATGGTACTGAGTCCGCGCAGCCGATGGCTGTATTGGTCGAGCAGAATAAACTATGAGAGAACAGGGATGTAGGCCGGTTCAAGCGTATCGGAACCGGCGCGAAGCCTGTTGGTTGTACCGAACCCACTGCCTGATCCGCTACGCTTGATCAGGCCTACGGACTAAACTATCCCTAGTGGAATTCAGTCCCCGCCGGTTCGCCGTCGGTGTTGATCTTGATCTGCTTGATGCCGGAAAGGTGTGAAGCGATATACCCCCCCGTCAACATCGCCAGGGTTTCATTGTGGTTTTCAATCGCAGACAGCAGTTTGTCCGCTGCGACCTGGCAACGCTGGAGCTGAGTGGGTTTTTCCACCCACTGCTGACCGAGTTGCACACCCTGACTCATGTCCTGGTCCATTTTGTCGAAGGAGTCAGTCATCGTCTCCAGGTAGTTCTCCTGGATCTCCATATCCATGGAATATTCACCAATAATCAGATTAAGTAGCATGAACAAACTCGCCGTGGCAGTTAAACTTCGGTCTAAATCTTCGTTTCCCAAGGTGATAAAATCAAGCACATGAAAGATCGGGAATTACTTGCGGTGGTGGAGTTTGGTGGTTATCCCAACTTTACGTCGCTCTATCAACGTCACAGCTATCAGGTCGAGACAGTCAATTCGGTGCGGAAGGCGCAGGCCTGGCTGAAATTACACACGCCAGCAGTGGTGGTCGCTGAGTTTAATTTTGATGCGGAATTCCGTGACAGGATGAGTAATCTGGAATCGCTGATGGCGACCCTGCAGAAATACAGTCCTGATAGCCGGGTCATCGTTCTATATGATCCCAGCCACCAATACCGGCTCGACAAGGTGCAGCAGCGCTATCCACTGTCCGGGGTTTGTGCCTTTCCTGTTCGGGAGTCGGATGTGGAAGCGGTTTTAGAGGCGTTGTAACGGGGAGCTAACCTATTGAAGGTTAAAGGTTAAAGGTTAAAGGTTAAAGGTAAAAGGTGCGTGGTTGGAACAGATGTGTTCCAGTCGAAACCTTTGACCTTTAACCTGTTTTTACTAATCAATAACCGCCTTTGCGTTTGGTCTCGGGCGTGCCGGCGATCTTACCTGCCTGCTTTGCGGGGCCGGTGGGGAACTCATTGTAGAGCGCCTTGGTGTCCACCTTTGGGAGATCGGTCCAGACTTTCTTGAAGTGCTTGACCATATTTCGTTCATTGGGCTGGTTGCCGTTGTTGTTGAGGTACTCATCACGCAGGTAGTTGACGATATCCCAACCCTTCTCGGACAGTTCAACTCCCTCGGCAGCAGCGATGGCTTTGGCGACATCTTCGTTCCAATCGGCTGTGTTGACCAGGTAACCGTGATCGTCGGCCTCGACGGTTGCGCCATTAACTTCGTACGACATTGATTTCTCCTTCGTGTGCATTTGTGACGGATGATTTGCGTACACCCGCCAATCAAGAAAATCATTAAAACGCTATATATTAAACAGACTTTTGGGGAACGAACAAGCCGAATCCGCGATTTCGGAGGGGGCCGAGACCTTTCTCCTGTAACTTCACTGCGTCATCGAGGGGCAGACCGGCTACCATCAAGCTCCGTGTCGAAATCTCGCCCTCCGGTGTGGAGAAGGCAAAGCGCCTGCCGCTGAGTACTTTCTTGAAGCGCAGATTAAGGGCGCGCAGGCCTTCGACTGCAGCTGAAATGAACTGATCCTCGTCGCCTTCCATTTCATCCACGACGAAGCGGGAGTAGAGGGTGGTGGTCATGCTGAGCAGCCGGGGTGTGCCCTTGCCGATCTCCAGTGGATTGTCTGCTACATCCAGTGTCCGACCTGTGAGGGCCTCGGCGTCGGGAAGGCGATGTTTGGGAAGACGCAGGACAAGGCGGGTGCGGCGTGAGAGATAGAGGGTATCAGCGGCATCACTGGGACGTTCCCAGCCATTGCCGGAGTCGGCGCCATAGATGAGGTGTAATCCTGCCAACGGCTCTTCTGCAAACCAGGGCAGTGCCTGATGTATCGCAGCAGCCAGCGGCCAGGCGTGGTCGACCGGCAGTGTCCGGCATTTCATCTGGTAGGCAAGGTCCATTACATCATCAGGAACGATGTAGGCCGTTTCATCGATTTCTTCTTGCCAGTGCATACTAGGCCCCTCTCACAGATTAATGTTCCGCCGGGATTCTGTCTCTTAGTTCATCGCGATCGAACCACCAACCGCTCTCGTTGACGATGTCCAGCACCTGGGCCAGTCGGGGTAAAAACTTGGAGGGGTCATCCAGTTCCATGCGCTCCACCCAGAAGTCGAAGATCTCCTGCTCCTCGACCTGACTGTGGCGGCGGGCGACCTGCCCCATCAATTGGTTGGTGAAAAACTTCAATTCCTGCCGATCCGGTCCCTCGGCACGCATGTCGGCGATATAGCCAGCAGTGGCGGCGGCGACAGCCGCACCGTCGGAATTATCCGGTGTTTCGTCGACCAGGTGCTGCAGCATGGCGACACTCAATCCCGGCTCTATGGGGAAGGTGACTCCAAGCCAGATACCGTGGGCCAGTGCCCCGAGGGAGTCGTTTGTGCCGGTCTGATAGAGAATATCGCAGGCTTCGACCGCCTGCAGCCACAACCCGGCTGATATGGCTTGATCAAGTGTGGGGCGGGTTATCTCCCAGGCTTCATCCATGCGGTCAAGATCGAGCATGATATAGCCGCTCTCAAGGATGGGCTTGAGACGTTGTTCGACAGAGATATCGTTTGGTAGTGCGCTGACTTCTCCAAGCAGCTTTTTGAGGCGTTGCTCGAGCTGCTGGGTCGGTTTGACGGCATCATCTGAGCATTCGGCATCACCGATGAAGGTTTCTGATTCGAGATATTTCACGGGTACTTCTCGTTGTATAACAAGTGTTAGGTAAAACTGGCTTCCAGTCGGTCTTCCCAGTTCTCCGGTGTATCCGGATAGGGTGGTTTTACGTCAATGCGGAAAAACATCTCTGTTTTCGAGCGCTCCTTGACGGCGATCTGAAGCTGTTCAAATGTCTCGAAGTCAGGATTCTGCATCATTACTTCACTTAGATAGAGCATTGTTTGGGTTACGCTTGGCTCAAAATTGTTTCAGGGGTGAGATTATAACGAATTGGAGAGCGTGATTACATAGTAAATTACTCAACTATTCATGAGGTATTTGTAGTGCGCGGTCCAGATTGTTGACCCAATCATATTTCATTAATGGGGATATAGCATATTGATATTTACGGTCGTTTATATGTCTGCAAACTCAATTATATTTCCTTACTGATTGTAATTGTTAGATATTTAGTGCCACTGATTGAGTGTGGAATACATCGTGGAGCGAGTGCGTATATCCCATATGGGATAGAAGAAAGTCGGAGTCCCCCCCCATCGGAAGGATATGGTGCTGCATTAGGAACTCCTAAAATTGGCCGCCAGTAGGAGCAGGTCTTCAACCTGCAGCGGTAATGTATTGCAGGGGAAGAGGCTGTTCCTGCGCACGGTGTTATGGCCGGGCTAATTAAAACAGGATATCAACCGGCCAAATACCCTACACAAACGACCATTGGGAGAAAGAGTGATGGCAAAACAGATGCATGACACCCCCATGCTTGATCAGCTTGAGAGCGGCCCCTGGCCGAGCTTTATCAGCGGTATCAAGCGCCTTGCGAAAGATAACAACATTGCAGTTGACCTGCTGGGTCAGCTGGAGACCTCCTACGAGACCAAGAAGGGTTACTGGAAGGGCGGCACCGTTGGTGTTGTAGGCTACGGTGGTGGTGTCATTCCCCGCTTTACCGAGCTGAAGAACGAGGATGGAACTCCTAAATTTCCAGACGCGGCTGAATTTCACACCATCCGCATCATGCCGCCTCCAGGCTCTCACTTCGACAGCAAGACGCTGCGTAGTATGTGCGATATCTGGGAGAAGTACGGCTCCGGCCTGATCTGCGGTATCGGCCAGTCCGGCGATATCATGTTCCAGGGCTGCTCTTCTGCGAACGTTCAGCCCTTCTTTAATGAAATCAATGAGCTGGGTTTTGACATGGGTGGTGCGGGTCCCGCCGTGCGTACCTCCATGTCCTGCGTCGGTGCTGCCCGCTGTGAGCAGTCCAACTTCGACGAAGGCCGGGCAATGCGCACCCTGGTGAACAATGCGCTTGACGATCTGCATCGTCCGGCTCTCCCTTACAAGATGAAGTATAAGGTTTCCGGCTGCGCGAACGACTGCATGAACGCTATTCATCGTTCTGATTTCGCAGTCATTGGTACATGGCGCGACGACATGAAGGTTGACCAGGCTGAGGTCAAGGCTTTCGTGGAGAACAAAGGCCGCAAGTATGTGATTGACAATGTCATCACCCGCTGCCCGACCCAGGCGCTCTCGCTGAACGACGACGATACCCTGGCTGTTGATAATGGCAACTGCGTGCGCTGCATGCACTGCCTGAACGTCATGAACAAGGCTCTCTCTCCGGGCGATGATGGTGGCGTTAGCGTCCTGATTGGCGGTAAGCGCACCCTGAAGATCGGTGATCTGATGGGTACCGTGATCGTGCCTTTCCACAAGATGGAAACCGATGAAGATTACGAATGGCTGGAAGAGCTGGGCACCGAGGTTCTCGACTTCTTTGCAGAGAATGCACTGGAGCACGAACGTACCGGTGAGATGATCGAGCGTATCGGTCTGACCAACTTCCTGGAAGGTATCGGTATTGAGATCGATCCGAATATGATCGCTCAGCCTCGCACCAACCCTTATGTCCGTATGGACGCTTGGGATGAAGAGGCAGCCAAGTGGGAAGAGCGCAAGGCTTAGTAAGATATTGAAGCAAGCCACCGGGAATATCCCGGTGACTTGTTTCATGTCATTCACACATCAACGCTGTTGCGTAGAATAGAATTCGATTTTTGAAATTTGGAGGTTAGCATGGCTGAAGCACCTCGCATGCCAGACGAGATAGGCGTACGTGATATACAGGAGTTCCTGCACCCTGTAATGAAGAAGAATTACGGCAACTGGAAGTATCACGATCGTCCACGTCCTGGTGTTTTGCATCACGTGGCTCACAGCGGTGATGAGATCTGGACTGTCCGTGCGGCCACGTCCCGTCAGATGGACATCCATCAGATTCGCGAGTTGATGGATATCGCTGATGATTTTGCAGAAGGCTATGTCCGTTTTACCATTCGCTCCAACATGGAGTTCATGGTTAGTGAGGAATCCAAGGTTCAGCCGCTGATTGACGCACTGGCAGCTCACGGCAACCCGATTGGTGGTACCGGTAACTCCGTCTCCACCGTATCCCATACCCAGGGTTGGTTGCACTGCGATATTCCAGGTACGGACGCGTCCGGTGCTGTTAAAGCGCTGATGGATGAGATCATCGATGAGTTCACACATGAAGAGATGCCGAACCGTGTTCGTCTGACCTCTTCCTGCTGCCAGATCAATTGTGGTGGCCAGGGTGATATCGCGATCAACATTCAGCACACCAAGCCGCCGAAGATCGATCACTCTCAGGTTGGTAACGTTTGTGAGCGTCCTACAGTTGTGGCTCGCTGCCCGGTGGCGGCTATTCGTCCTGCAATGGTTAACGGCAAACCTTCTCTCGAAGTTGATGAGAAGAAGTGTATCTGCTGCGGCGCATGCTTTCCGCCATGTCCTCCGATGCAGATCAACGATCCGGAGCACTCCAACTTCGCTGTCTGGGTTGGTGGCAAACACTCCAACGCACGTTCCAAGCCTACCTTCCACAAACTGGTTGCATCCGGCATTCCGAACAATCCTCCGCGTTGGCCTGAGGTCTCCAAGATCGTCAAGCAGATCCTGGCTGCCTACAAGGCAGACGCAAAAGACTACGAGCGTATGGGCGAGTGGGCGGAACGTATTGGATGGCCGAGCTTCTTTGAGAAGACCGGACTGCCTTTCACCAAATATCACATCGATAACTGGCGCGGTGGTCGTGCAAACCTGAACGCTTCTGCCCATATCCGCTTCTGATTCGGATCGAAGCTCAAGTCTTTCAACAGATAAGGTTATAACTGATGAAATTTGCGATTCAGGTAAACGAAGGGCCCTATCAGCATCAAGCGACTGATTCGGCCTACCAGTTCGCCAAAGCCGCGTTGGATGCAGGGCACGAGATTATGCGTGTCTTCTTCTATCACGACGGCGTGAACAACGGTACCAATCTCACCACTCCTCCCCAGGATGACCGGAATATCGTCAATCGCTGGTCAGAACTGGGTAAGGCACATGATCTTGACCTGGTTGTCTGCGTGGCAGCCGCACAACGTCGCGGTATCGTGGATGAGGGCGAGATGCAGCGTAACGGTAAAGATGCCCAGAACATCGCCGACGGTTTCCGGATCTCCGGTCTCGGTCAGCTGATCGAAGCGGGTATTCAGTCCGAGCGTCTCATGGTTTTTGGTGATTGAGTATAGAGGTTGAATGATGTCTGAAAATATCAAGAAGTTCATGTATCTCAACCGCCGTGCCCCCTATGGCACTATCTATGCGTGGGAGTCACTGGAGGTTGTGCTGATCGGTGCTGCATTCGATCAGGATGTCAGTCTGGCGTTTATCGGAGATGGGGTCTATCAGCTGCTCGAAGGTCAGGATACCTCTGAGTCCGAAATGAAGAACTTCTCCACCACTTACAAGGCGCTGGGTGATTATGATGTTACCAAGCTCTATGTGGAGAAAGAGTCTCTGGAAGAGCGGGGTCTGACGCTTGATGACCTGATGCCTCTCACCTGGGAAGACGAAGATGACGATTGGGCTGAGAAGGATTCCATCCGTCTCGTCAGTCGCGCTGAATTGGCTGACGTCCTGGATGACCAGGATGTTGTCTATAGCTTCTAAAGGCGGAGAGATCGCATGAGTACTTTGCATACTGTTAACAAATCCCCTTTTGAGAAGAACTCACTGGCAGATTGCCTGGGTTATGCAAAAGAGGGTAGCGCTGTTCTGATGTATGAAGATGGCGTTTATGGGGCAATGAAGGGTAACGCCGTTGCTGAGAAGGTGGCTGCAGCATCGGGTGTCAAGTTTTATGCCCTTGGCCCTGACCTGAAAGCCCGCGGCATCTCGGAAGAGAAGCTTGCTGAAGGCATTGAAGTTGTGGATTACGCGGGTTTTGTCAGCTTGGCCGTCGAAAACGATAAAGTTTCGGCCTGGGTCTGATAAATCCCAACCAAATAATTTAACTCTGATTGGAGAAATACTATGGCTATCGAAGCTAACGGTAAAGTTTTTGAGACTGACGAAGAGGGTTACCTGGTAACTCTGGCTGATTGGGAGCCCGTAGTTGCAGAAGAGATGGCGAAGGAAGATGACCTTGAGCTGACTGATGAGCACTGGGATATCATCAACTTCCTGCGTGAGTACTACGAAGAGTATCAGATCGCTCCTGCTGTCCGGGTTCTGACCAAGGCTGTTGGTAAGAAACTGGGTAAAGAGAAGGGTAACAGCAAGTACCTGTACGGTCTGTTCCCATACGGTCCTGGTAAGCAGGCTTGCCGCTTCGCTGGTCTGCCCAAGCCTACTGGCTGTATCTAAGCAGTAGCTGAAGTCCGGGAGGGGATTTTTCCTCCCGGTCATTTAATCCTTCTGAGGAACGCAGGAACATGTCAACAGTCTACGCGTTGCTGTTTATCGTAGCGACCATCGTTCTGGTACTTGGTCTGGCACGTAAAATTGTGCAGTACGCCAAGACACCTGCACCATTAAAGATTCCCACCACCCCGGCCCCTGTGACTCAGACCGGTGTGGTAATGCGTATGTTCCGTGAAGTGGTTTTCTTTGAAAGCCTTTTCAAAAGCACCAAGTGGACCTGGATCTTTTCCTGGATGTTCCACATGGGGTTGTTTGTGGTGCTGGCGCGGCATGTCCGTTATTTTGTCGATCCCGTTCCGCTTCCGATCGCATTGATCCAGCCTTTTGGCATCTATGCAGGGTTTGCCATGGTTGCCGGACTCGGCGGCCTCTTCCTGCGTCGTATCTTCGTTGATCGTGTACGTTATATTTCAGCACCTTCAGATTACCTGATGTTGCTACTGCTCATCTTCATTGGCTTTAGCGGCCTGATGATGACGTTCCTCATCCACACTGACGTCGTTATGGTCAAACAGTTCTTCGACGGACTGTTTACCCTCAGTGGTGGCGAACTTCCGATGGATTTTGCGCTGATCATGCATCTGACACTTGTCGCTGTGCTGATGATCATTTTGCCCTTCAGCAAATTGCTGCATATCCCTGGAATATTCTTCAGCCCGTCCCGAAACCAGGTCGATAATCCACGTGAGAAACGACACTTGGCACCTTGGGCGAAAAAGCTCGAAGAATCCTAAGAATATCAACTTGGCCTAAGAGGGCTGCAGATGGCTAAGGCGAAATTTGACACACCGGAACTTTCAGAATTTGTTGATGTTCCGAATATCGAAGAAGGGGCTATGGCGCACACTACGTGCTTTGTGGCCAAACCTGAGCACCAGGAACCACTGGGTTTTCCGGGTGAAAAGGTTGACGACTGGCATGATAGAGCCATCGAGAAGATGGGTGACCTGCTGAGTCGCTACCGCTCGTTTCGGGTCTACCTTGATTCCTGTGTGAAATGTGGTTCCTGCACGGACAAGTGTCACTACTTTCTGGGCACCAAGGATCCCAAGAACATGCCTGTCGGGCGCCAGGATCTACTGCGCAAAGTCTATCGCCGCTACTTTACTTTTGCGGGTAAATACTTCCCAAAACTGGTTGGTGCGGCAGACCTGACGGAAGAGGTACTCGACGACTGGTATAGCTATTTTCATCAGTGTTCGCAGTGTCGTCGCTGCTCAGTATTCTGCCCCTACGGTATCGATACTGCAGAGATATCCATGGCTGCCCGCGAGATTATGGCGCAGGTCGGCGTAGGTCAGAAGTACTGTAACGAGATCATCGCGAAGGTATTTAAGATCGGAAACAACCTGGGTCTGCCTGGACCTCCGCTGGCCGATACCCTCGAGGGTCTTGAAGAGGATGTTTACGACGAGGACGAAGTCGCTGTTAAATATCCCCTGGACGTCAAGGGTGCGGATATCCTCCTGGTTACCCCATCTGCCGACTTCTTTGCTGAGCCCCATGTAGACGGCCTGATCGGTTACGGAAAGGTATTTCACGAAGCGGGCGTTAGCTGGACTCTGAGTACCACGGCGTCAGAGGCGGCCAACTTCGGTATGTTTATCGGTTCCTACGAAAACATGCGACGTATCTCCCTGCGGGTACGTGAGGCGGCACTGGAACTGGGTGTCAAACGCATCGTGTTTGGCGAGTGTGGACATGCCTGGCGCGTGGCCTACAGCTTTCTGAATACACTGGCCGGCCCGTTCGACTTCTGTGATCCAGACTACCCGGTGCCGCAGCATATCTGCGAATTTACCTGGAATGAGATCCAGCAGGGTACCCTGGAGCTGGATAAGTCCGAGAATGATGACAAGACGCTCACGTTCCACGACTCCTGCAATGTGGCGCGTGCCACCCGCATGGGGGACACCCCGGGGGGGCAGTTCGATATTCCACGTAATGTCATCAAGGCGGTTTGCAACAATTTTTATGACATGGAGTGGGATACGATCCACGAACGGACCTTCTGCTGCGGTGGTGGTGGCGGTCTGTTGACTGATGACCTGATGGAAATTCGGGTCAAGGGCGCACTGCCCCGCATGACTGCGCTTCAGAACGTCATGAACGAGAAAGGTGTTACCCACATGGCGGCGATCTGCGCCATCTGTAAGAGCCAGTTTACCAAGGTTCTCCCCTACTACGGCATGGACATGTATCAGATTGTCAGTGTTCACCAGTTGGTAAGCGATGCCATCGTGCTGAACAGAAAAACGCCGCCGGAAGAGGCACCCGGTTATGGCGAAGATGACGACGATTAAAGTTTAGACTAGCGGTTAAATATTCACCGGTTGGTTGTGATGCTGACCGGCGATTCGAAAAATTAGATATAGGTTAAGGAGACAAAAATGGCTACTCCTAGTGAAGAGATGAAAAAAGATATCACCTGGCGTCGGTATGAAGAGGGTGACGATCAGTGGGATGACTGGACAGATAAGATTTTTGTTCAGGATACCTCCCATAAGTGTCCTACCTATATCCATCGCACCCCACCGTGCCAGGGCAGCTGCCCTTCCGGACACGATATCCGTGGTTGGTTGGCGATCGTTCGTGAACAGGAGAAGCCTGTAGAGGGTGAAGAGTGGCAACAGTATGCGTTCGAGCGTGCCACCGGCTCCAATCCTTTTCCTTCAATGATGGGACGTGTCTGCCCTGCGCCTTGTCAGGATGGCTGTAACCGTAACGAGGTTGAAGACTTCGTCGGTATCAACTCTGTTGAGCAGTTCATCGGCGACAACGCCATTGAGCAGGGTTACTCGTTTACCGCTGGTGAAGATACCGGTAAGAAGGTAGCGGTCATTGGTGGTGGTCCTGCCGGTATGGCTGCAGCCTTCCAGCTGCGCCGCATGGGCCATGCCGTCACCCTGTTCGACGAGAACAAGGAGCTTGGCGGCATGATGCGCTATGGTATTCCCGGCTATCGTATTCCCCGTGACAAGCTGGGCGCAGAACTTCAGCGTATTGTCGATATGGGCGTCGAATTGCGCATGGAGACACGTGTTGGTAAAGACGTGACGGTTGCCGATGTCGAGAAAGAGTATGATGCGCTTCTCTGGGCGTTGGGTTGCCAGAGTGGCCGTGGCCTGCCTATTCCCGGTTGGGACGATACCCCCAACTGCGTTAGCGGTGTTGCCTTCCTGAAGGCCTTTAACGAAGGCCGCATGAAAGTGACCGCCGACAAGGTGATCTGTATCGGTGGTGGTGATACCTCTATCGACGTGGTGTCGGTTGCCCGCCGCCTTGGACACATCGAACATACCAATCCGACTGACCGCCCTGAGCTGGTTGTGAAGGATGGCTTCGTGGCTCACGATGCCGCAAATGCCGCAGCAGCACAGGGTTCTGATGTAACACTGACCTCTCTCTTCGTTAAAGCTGAGATGATGGCCGCAGAACACGAGATCAGTGATGCGACGACAGAGGGTGTTACCATCCTCGACGGTGTGATGCCCCTGGAAGTGATCAAGGGCGAAGACGGTCGGGCAAAGGCACTGAGAGTGTGCGACTGCACCATGGATGGCATGACGCCTATCCCCACAGAGGGCACAGAGCGTGTTCTCGAAGCGGATCTCATCGTAGCAGCGATTGGTCAGGGTGGTGACATGACCGGCCTTGAGGATTTCGATAATGGTCGTGGTCTCATTGATTCCGACAAACTTTATCAGATTCCAGGTAAACCGGGTCACTTCGTGGCAGGGGACATCATTCGCCCGCATCTGCTGACGACTGCGATTGGCCAGGCTTCCATCGCCTCCGAAAGTATTGATCACTTCCTCAAGCATGAAGAACAGGGCAAACGTCCGAAGGTCGATGTTCACCATTTCAGCCTCCTGGAGAAGCTGAAAGAGGCGCACATGGAACCTGAGCACTTCGATAAATCCGAAGGTGACCTGCGAGGCACTAATTCTGCCAAATATGCGGTGCATAACTTTGAGGATCGTT
Source organism: Gammaproteobacteria bacterium (ex Lamellibrachia satsuma) (assembly GCA_019623805.1). Taxonomy (NCBI): domain Bacteria; kingdom Pseudomonadati; phylum Pseudomonadota; class Gammaproteobacteria; species Gammaproteobacteria bacterium (ex Lamellibrachia satsuma). Next base: position 995,403 of record CP053680.1, on the reverse strand, counting down.
CCAAGCAGGAGATCATCCCTGCAGACGAGCTTTTCCTGGGACATTTCGAGCCGACGCCCCGCAATATTCGTAATGAAGAAGTCCCCAGTTCAGACGACGTGCTTGGTCACTTCAAAGAGCGTCTGATTCCTCTGAATACGGACCAGGTTCAGGCAGAGGCAAAGCGTTGCATGAGCTGCGGCATGTGCTTCGAGTGCGACAACTGCATCATCTTCTGTCCACAGGACGCGGTATTCCGTGTCAAACGTGGTGAGTCAACCATTGGTCGCTATGTGGATACTGACTACTTCAAGTGTATCGGTTGTCACGTTTGCACAGATGTCTGTCCCACAGGCTACATTCAGATGGGTCTCGGTGAATAAATAGGAGCTGTGATGCGAAGTTCTTTCAACAGCGTCAGGCGTTTCACCTACTTGTTGGCAGGTGCTGCTTTTGTAGTAACCAGCCTGCAGGCGGTAGGTGATACCGCCGTGATCAAGGGCTCGAAGGCGGCTTCGATGGAGAGCTGTGTGGCAGAGACGAATGATATTCGTCGAAACCACATGGATTACCTCAAGCACCAGCGGGTTGAGACCGTGCATGGTGGTATTCGTGGAGCTAAGTTCAGTCTTATTGACTGTGTTGAATGCCATGCATCCAAAGATCATGATGGCAATGCGGTTCCGGTGACTGATGAAGGCCAGTTCTGCGAGGCTTGTCATGCCTATGTGGCTGTGAGTCCAGCTTGTTTCCAGTGTCACCGGACGACACCTATGCAGGGTAAGGGTTCCCTTGGAGCAGTGGACCTCGAACGGATGAAGTTCCAGAGCCTCAACGCCTCATCGTTGAAAGAGTGGCATCCTGTTATCCATGCCGGCAGCGAGTCTGCCAGGTAATATGCGGAGAGACTGATCGTGAGTGTTAAAAATGACCAGCCGGACATGAACCGCCGCAAGTTTGTCGGAACGACAGTTGCAGCGGCTGGAGCGGTTGTCGTCGCTCCAGGTGTACTCCTGCATACAGTGGCCGGCGCTGATCCTGAATCCAAGGGTGCGTCCGCCAAGCATCGCTGGGGGATGTTGATCGACGCGAACAAATGCGCGCAAGGCTGTAGTGCCTGTGTCGATGCCTGTAACAGTGAACACGGCTTGACCGGGCACGACAGACCGGCGACGGATGCACAGTGGATTCGCGCCGTCAAATTGAAGGATAACAGTACAGGGCATATCAATCGCCTGGTGATGATGTGCCAGCATTGTGAACATCCACCTTGTGTTGATGTCTGCCCAACAGGGGCATCTTTCAAGCGCACAGATGGAATCGTGTTGGTGGATCGCCATATCTGTATCGGCTGCCGCTACTGCATGATGGCTTGCCCCTACAAGGCGCGTTCCTTCGTGCATGAAGACCTTGAGGAGCAGTCCGTTAACGCCCCTCGAGGTAAGGGGTGTGTTGAGGGCTGCACGATGTGTGTACACCGTATTGATCGTGGTGAGACGATGACTGCCTGCCAGGAGGCCTGCCACAATACTGGACACGGGGCGATTGTCTTTGGCGATCTGAAGGATCCAGATAGCGAAATCAGTCAAGCACTTAAATCACAGAATAGTCGGCAGATTCGGGCAGATCTCAAACTGAATACCGGTGTTCGGTATTCGAATCTGTGATAGCAGGGGGCATATAGAACATGAGTAAGATGTATTATCGTGAGCTCTACTGCGGAACACCTGTCCGCTACTGGGCAGGGTTGGCGTTACTCGGTGCAATCGTCGCTATTGCACTTGGGGCAGCATTCTACATGGAGCATAATGGTCACTGGGTGACCGGGATGTCCAACCAGATTGTTTGGGGATTACCGCATGTCTTTGCAATCTTCCTGATTGTTGCTGCGTCCGGCGCTTTGAATGTGGCGTCGATTGGCTCGGTGTTCGGCGGGCCGATGTACAAGCCCCTCGGACGTTTTTCGAGTCTGCTGGCGATTGGTTTACTGGCAGGGGGCTTGGTAGTGCTGCTGCTGGATCTAGGGCGGCCTGATCGTCTGATCATTGCCATGACCTACTACAATTTCAAATCGATCTTCGCCTGGAACATTATCCTCTATTCCGGTTTCTTCGCTATCGTGGGCCTCTATCTTTGGGCCATGATGGACAGAAAAGCCAACCGTTACTACCGTCCGCTTGGTTTCGCAGCATTCTTTTGGCGCCTTGCACTGACCACCGGTACCGGCTCAATCTTTGGTTTTCTGGTTGCCCGCGAGGCCTATGATGCAGCAATCATGGCGCCGATGTTTATTATCATGTCCTTCAGCTATGGACTGGCATTCTTCATCATTACGCTGATTGCCGCCTATATGTGGGGTGATCGTGAACTGGGTGATTTGCGTCTGACTCGCCTGAAGAACTTGTTGGGGGTATTTGTCGGTGCGGTGCTCTACTTTGCACTTGTCTTCAATCTCACCAATCTGTATGTGACTCAGCACCACGGCGTCGAGAGTTTTATTCTGCTCAATGGCGGGGTGTATACCGCAATGTTCTGGATTGGTCAGGTGTTGATTGGCGGTGTTATTCCGCTGTTCCTGATCTACTCTCCGGCGTTCGATAAAGCACGGTGGGCTGTTGCTGCAGCTTCAGTGATGGTATTGATCGGCGGTTTCTTCCAGATCTACGTGATCGTAATAGGTGGACAGGCCTTCCCGATGTCTATTTTTCCGGGTAAGGAAGTGCTTGAGAGCAGCTTCTACGATGGGACAGTGAACGCCTATGCGCCCAGCTTTCCGGAAATGCTACTGGGTATTGGCGGCATTGCCATCGCTATGACAATGGTCGCTGTCGGTGCCCGTATGTTCAAGGTGTTCCCGGAAACCCTGGAAGATCCAGGGGAGAGCACCTGATTACAGCTTGTAATCTGGCATTAAGACAATAAGAATACCCACCGTCAGCATGTGCTGACGGTGGGTATTTTTTTGCACAAAAGAAAAAGCTTGTGGCCTCTATCTATATTTCTGCTGCGCATAAGTCATCCGGGAAGACCACCCTCTCTATTGGATTGGGACGTGCTCTTGCCAGTCGCGGCCTGACGGTCCAGTCCTTCAAAAAAGGCCCCGACTACATTGACCCGCTTTGGTTGCACTCAGCAACTGGGCGTGGCTGTTACAATCTCGATTTCTATACCATGCATAGGGAAGAGATTGAAGCGCTCTATCGCCGTCGAATGCAAGGGGCAGATATTGGCCTCATCGAGGGTAACAAGGGACTCTATGATGGCTTGGATATTGAAGGCAGCAACAGCAATGCCGCTCTGGCAGCCCTGTTGGATGTCCCCGTTGTTCTGGTTATCAATACAAAAGGCATGACCCGCGGAATTGCTCCGTTGCTGCTGGGATACCAGGCTTTTGACCACAACATCTCCATTTCAGGTGTCATTCTCAATCAAGTCGGTGGCAGTCGCCACGAATCGAAGTTGGTAAATGTCGTAGAGCACTATACTGACATTCCCGTTCTGGGGGCTGTCGCCAATGATCCGTCACTGGGGATTGATGAGCGGCATTTGGGGTTGGTGCCGAACAATGAACGCTCGCAGGCAGAAGAGGTCATCGACTATCTGGCTAAGACGGTAACCGACTGTGTCGATCTCGACAGGCTGATAGAGATTGCAGGAGAAGCCCGCAGCGTTCCCCGTTTTGCGGCTGTGGAGGAGACTTCACATCAAGATGGAACATTGCGAATAGGTTACCCGAAAGATATGGCCTTTGGGTTCTACTATCCCGATGATCTGGAGGCTTTACAGCATTATGGGGCTGAACTGGTTCCTTTTGACACCCTGAACGATGAGCGACTGCCAGAGGTCGATGGGCTCTTTATCGGTGGGGGATTTCCCGAGACGTCGATGGACGCGCTTGAGGCAAATACTTCGGTCCGAGAGGCAATCAGAGACTATATTGAGCAGGATGGAGTGGTTTACGCAGAATGTGGAGGGTTGATGTACCTTTGCAGAAGCCTGACCTGGCAAGGCAAAAAATGTAGAATGGTCGGTATAATTCCTGCTGATGCGGTCATGCATGAAAGACCACAAGGTCGGGGCTACGTCCGTCTCACGGAATCAGGCAACTCCCGCTGGGCTGAAGTCGCGGAAATAAATGGCGATGGCATCATCAATGCCCATGAGTTCCACTATTCGGCTCTTGAAGGGTTGGATGCTGAAAGTAGCGACTTTGCCTATAAAGTGGTCCGAGGCACAGGAATCGACAGCAGGCATGACGGCTATATCTACAAAAACCTGCTTGCTAACTACACGCACATGCGAAATGTGGGTGGATGTCACTGGGTAGAGCGCTTTTTGTCGCATGTCAGGGCAATAAAAGCACTGAAAATGGGAAATCAAGGTAGTAATAAAGATGTTTAAATTGACCAAAAGGGCTGCTGAACAGATTGCCCAGGCAGCAGAGCAGGGCGGAACAGAGGGTATGGTGCTACGTTTTGCAACTCGTAAGAAGGAAGATGGGGCATTTGACTACCTGATGGGATTCGACGAGGTGAAGGATGACGATATAACATTTATCTCAGAGGGCATCGACTTGGTTATGGAACCCGAATATGTTCCGATGCTAAATGAAACGACCATGGATTACGTGGAGACTGAAGATGGCGAGAAGCAATTCATCTTCATCAATCCGAAAGACGCCAATTATGTTCCTCCGGTAGCTGAGAACACCGATCAAGGTGAGTGATTCTCCATTCATTGAACAGCGGTACTGTCCAGGCCAAAATCGCCCGTCCCCTTTAACAGGATAAAAGCACCCAACCACTCCCGGAGCCACCTTCTGATGGATCTATCCAACGAAGACGCGCTGCGTCTGAATGTGCTGCTTGCCACTAAACCCCGCGCCATCAGAATCAATGAGTCTTCAATGACGCTATACGGTCTCTCCGACAAGGGTGAGGCCAGGATTCAGCTCAATCCCAACTGCCGTGACGACCAATATCTTGTCCGGGTGCGGGAACTCCTGTCCGGTCATGCGACGGGATCACCCGGTGGCTACCCGCTTTTTCTTAAACGCTGGACCCGAATGGGTCAGACCCGGTGCGAAAATCTTGAGCAACTACTCTTGCTTGGTGAACCGGAAGCGGTTGTCGCCGTCACCTGTGCCGACGGACTGACTGATGATCTTGCGCGCCTGGCCTGGTGGTCCAGTCAGGAGCCCGAGAATGCCCGGCGTATGCTTGCCAATCCAGCTGTCGTTGCCGGAGAGATGGGTGCTGAGTTGGCGGAGTTTCTGGTCGAATACCTCCCCTTTGAGACTGAACCGGAGATGATGGTGGAAAGCCTGAAACTCGTACTTCAACCGGGATTGGTTTCGAATGAAGTCAGACAGAAGTTATGGAAACGTTGCAGTCGCAAATCTGTCTACTATCTCGGATTTCTTGCCAGCATACCGGACCGGTTGCCGGAACAGGTCCAACCGCGTGGAGACCGGGACAGCCACGCAGGCTCGCTCGTTACGCTTGCAGAGGTCGGAAACCCTTATGCTGAAATAGTGTTGAAGATACTCTCTGCCCCGGGCCAAAGCTTTATCGATACAGTCGGGCGGGTGATGGTCAAGCCTGCGAATCAGGAGGTGGTTACCTTGCTGCTTGATGTCCTGCGAGACTATTTCACGCCACTGAGGCCTGAAGGAAACCCCGATCTGACCCTTGAAGCGTTGGAAGAGGAGGCGGAACAGCTTCTTGCTGGAAAGGCCGGCAGTCACGCCTTTCAGAGTTGCCTGGATGCTGTGCCTGAGTTGGCGGGAGAGTTAAAGGCGATGCGTATTTTTTCCGGCATGGGGTATGGTGTCGTGCGTCCTGTATTCAGTCATTCTGACGCGATCGGCACGCTGATGCGCCGTAAGCTGGAACCGGTATTTACACCACTGATGGCATATCTGCGTGTGCTGAAGGGGGACGGGAATCTAAAGTAGCAGGCCTGTTCAAGCGTAGCGGAACAGGCAACTTCTCACAAGAAGTGTCAATTCGAAAACGCCCGATCCGCTACGCTTGATCGGGCCTACGTCTTGAACAGTTACATTATTTATCTTGATTAGAACTAATGTTCAGCCAGGCTCACGGATTGAGCCACCAGTGACCACATAATATCACCAAGATCAGCAAGAGGAGTCCGATCATGGCGATGAACCCGATTCAGTTTCAGGCCGGTATGAGTTTGAACGAGTTGTTTGAACATTATGGCGCCGAAGAACAATGCGAGGCGGCACTGGAAACTGCACGCTGGCCCCAAGGTTTTGTTTGCGCACATTGTGGTGGCACGACCCATAGCCGATTTCATGAAGGACAACACACATACTGGCAATGTAGCGCCTGCCGCCACCAGACGAGTTTGCGTTCGGGCACGATTTTCCATGGTTCGAAGTTGCCACTGCGCAAATGGTTTCAGGCGATGTTCCTGATCAGCCAGTCGAAGAACAACATATCTGCATTGGAGTTGAAGCGTCATATCGGTGTGTCCTATCCGCGCGTGGCGGGTCAAACACAAGATCATGCAGGTTATGGACGAACGCGAGGAAAGACGCACCTTGCAGGGTGATATCGTGGTGGTGGATGATGCCTATCTTGGCGGTGGACACCAAGGCAAGGCAGGACGGGGATCAGAGAACAAAGTTCCTTTCGTGGCGGCGGTTCAGTTGGATGAGGACGGTCACCCGCAGGTTGTTCGCTTTGATCCAGTGCCTGGATTCAAGCAGATCGATATCCAGAACTGGGCCGAACGGTATTTGGTCGCCTCAAGCCACGTACTCAGTGATGGGCTGAATTGTTTTACCGCTGTTGAGCAGGCTGGTATGACCCATCAGCGAGAGGTGGTTGGAACGCATAGGCGCAGTACCGATATGCCTTGCTTCGCATGGATCAATATCCTGCTGGGCAATCTGAAAACGGCGATTACGGGCACCTATCATGCGTTTGGATTTCGCAAATATGCTCATCGTTACTTGGCCGAATACCAATATCGATTCAATCGCAGATTCGATCTGAAAGCCATGCTACCCCGCCTGATTCGGGCCGCTGCTACGACAGTGCCGCGATCTGAGGCGTGGCTTCGGCTGGCTGAACATTAGTTCTAATCAAGTTATTTATTGGGTTTTGATCGCTGGCGCCCTCGATAGGCGGCAACCTGCTGGATGATGGGTTGGAACGGCAATTCTTCCAGTGAATTGAATTTATTGATGGCGCTGCTGACTAGTGTGAATATGTCGCCAACCGGTTCGGGCACCGGTTCTTCCGGATAGATCTCGGAAAACAGTCCACGTACTCCACCGACCTGCAGGCGCATCGCCTGGCCATGGGGCAGTGTTGCGTTCCGGTCATTGGATTTCAGTGCAAAGCGGGCGTGATGACGGAGCAGTTCGAGCAGCTCCATGCACTGGGCCTGTCCCTGGTCTGATTCACAATGCACCCCGACACGCTCCGCCAGGTAGAATCGCTTTGACTCACCGCAGCTGCATTTATCGTTCAGGATGCTCCGCTCGAAAGGGCAGTAACGGTCGTTGATCTCCCGGTAAGTGCGATGGTATGCATCCTGGTCCATACTGGCGTCAGGTTCCCTTGTTGGTAAAACGATGGATCATGCGGCGATCTTTCTTGTTTATTTTGCCACGAGCGGGCCGTGGTTCCATGGCACGCTGCAAACGCTGCTCTTCGGTAATCTTCTGTCGCTGCCGTTCACTCTCTGCCGACTCTTCGTAGAATTCAAGTGCCTCTCTGGCAGGGCGTCGTTTTGAGGCCAGTACCCGTACCTCCACATCCCATTCAAGTGAGCCTTTATGGATTTGCAGATGTGAACCGACCTTGAGCTCACGGCCAGGTTTTGTGCGCTGGCCGTTGAGATGAACTTTACCACCATTGATTGCTTCGCAGGCGAGTTGACGAGTCTTGAAAAAGCGAGCTGCCCACAGCCATTTGTCGAGCCGAACCTTGCCCGCTGCTTCATTCATGCGGATCAGCTTTCCGCCACACCGAGCAGTTCGTCCAGGCGACCAGCCATTTCAAGGGCGGCCATATCGTCATAACCGCCGACATGGTATTCGTCGATGAAGATCTGCGGCACTGTGTTGCGCCGACTGCGTTGCATCATGACCTGCATCGCGTCGTGGTCGGTATCGATGCGGATCTCTTCGTAGTCCACCTGTTTGTTTTTCAGCATGAACTTGGCGCGTACGCAATAGGGGCAGACCGCCGTGGTATACATCACCACTTTAGGCATGGGGTAAATTCCTCTTGGTAAAAGTGATCAGCAAGGCTCCGGACCCTGATGGAAAGGACGACGGGGCAGAGATGATTTCCAGAAATTGTTATGTAACTCTTTGAGTCTTCAGTAAATCATTGAAAAAAGCATTGTTTTATTTAATGCCCCAATCTTAACAGCCACGTCAGCAGAGTTCCACGAACACCATGGTATGAGAATGGTTTTATGCGGTAGCGCAGAAGAACTTTACCGGCGGTGGGTTTTAAGATTCTTCGGTTTGGCTATAACATGGAGCGCCTTGAACGATTTCCGGGACAACACATGCGCTCCGATACCCCTGTTACCATCCATTTGAAGGACTATTTGCCACCGGCTTACCTGGTGGATCAGGTCGATCTGAATTTAGATCTCCACGAGGACTACGCTCGCGTTGAGAGTCGTCTGAAGGTACGCCGTAATCCTGTCTTTGAAGGCGACGAGCGCGCCTTCCAGTTGAATGGCGAACGGCTGGAGCTGGAGTCCGTGCGGCTCGATGATGCTGTGCTGGGGGTCAATGCCTATCGGCTGAATGACACATCCTTGACCATCGATAATCCACCTGAACAGTTTGAACTGGAAACCCGTGTGTTGATACGCCCCCAGGAGAATACAGCACTGGAAGGGCTCTATCGCTCCGGTGGCATGTTCTGTACTCAATGCGAGGCCGAAGGGTTTCGCCGTATCACCTATTTTCCTGATCGGCCCGATGTTATGGCCCGCTTCAGCACCACTATCAGTGCTGACAGAAAGCGCTATCCGGTACTGCTCTCCAACGGCAACCGGGTTCAGGAAGAGGAACTCGATCAGGGTCGCCACCGGGTTCGCTGGGAAGACCCCTTTCCCAAGCCCTGTTATCTCTTTGCCCTGGTGGCGGGGGATCTGCGCTTTATTCAAGACAGCTATACCACCATTTCGGGACGCGAGGTGGATCTGCGCATCTACGTGGAACCGGAAAATATCGAGAAGTGCGATCACGCCATGCAATCCCTGAAACACGCCATGGCCTGGGATGAGCAGCACTACGGTCGTGAGTATGATCTGGACATCTACATGATCGTGGCGGTCAACGACTTCAACATGGGGGCGATGGAGAACAAAGGCCTCAATGTTTTCAATTCCAAGTTCGTGCTTGCCCGTTCAGACAGTGCCACCGACCGTGATTTTCAGGGTATCGAAGGGGTCATCGCCCACGAATATTTCCATAACTGGACCGGTAATCGCATCACCTGCCGGGATTGGTTTCAGCTCAGCCTGAAAGAGGGGCTGACAGTGTTTCGGGACCAGGAGTTTTCAGCGGACATGGGCTCCCGGGGCGTCAAGCGCATCGAGGATGTGCGGCTGCTGCGCGCCCATCAGTTTGCTGAGGATGCCGGTCCCATGGCCCACCCGATCCGTCCCGATGCCTATATGGAGATCAACAATTTCTACACCGTGACTGTCTATGAGAAGGGTGCCGAGGTGGTGCGCATGCAGCACAATCTGCTGGGTGCGGCTGACTACCGCAAGGCCACCGACCTCTATTTTGAACGGCATGACGGCCAGGCGGTCACCACCGAGGATTTTGTACGATGTATGGAGGATGCCGGTGGACGGGATCTTTCTCAATTCAAGCACTGGTACAGTCTCGCCGGTACCCCGGAACTGCGGGTGGAGGCGGATTACGATGTCGCTGCACAAGTCTACAGTCTGCAGGTCACTCAGCACTGTCCAGACACACGCGGACAGAAGAGCAAGCCACCGTTTCACATCCCCCTGGCCCTAGGGTTGCTCGATGAGATGGGAGAGGATATTCCACTGCAGTTGAAGGGTGAGGTGGAGCCAGGTGGAGGGACACGGGTTCTTGAGTTGCGCCAGGCAGTAGAGACTTTTCATTTCACCAATGTGCCATCCAGACCGGTGCCTTCACTGCTGCGGGGACTCTCTGCGCCGGTCAAGATCGATTTTGGTTACAGCGATGCGGAACTGATGTTCCTGATGGCCCATGACAACGATGACTTCAACCGTTGGGATGCCGCCCAGACACTGGCCCAGCGCATTATTCTGCAGCTTCTGGATGCATATCGTGCGGGGAACAAATTGGAGGTGCCACAAGGGTTTATCGATGCCTTTCATAAGGCGCTGACTGACCAACAGGCCGATAAGGCGTTACTGGCCGAGGTGTTGACCCTCCCTTCCGAATCCCTGCTGGGAGACCAGGTGGCGGAGGTGGATGTCGATGGTATCCACACAGCACGGGAGGCGGTGAAACGGCAATTTGCCGTGGCGCTGAAAATCCCGCTGCTTGAGGTCTACCATGCCAATACAGAATCGGGTGCGTACACTATCGGTTCCGACGCCATCGCCCGCCGCAGCCTGAAGAATGTCTGCCTCGGTTATCTCATGCTGCTCGATGAGCAGGTTATCCGCGACCTCTGTTTGGCCCAATTCGAGGCGTCGCACAATATGACCGATGTCATGGCGGCACTCTCGGCGCTGACCAACACAGACTCTCCTGAGAGAGAGGCGGCCCTTGCGGCATTCGAAACCCGCTGGCGGGATGATCTGCTGGTGATGGACAAATGGTTCTCGGTACAGGCGCTCTCCCGATTACCCTCGACGCTGGATGCCGTAAAACGGTTGATGACCCATCCTGCCTTCTCCATGCAGAACCCCAACAAAGTGCGCAGTCTGATCGGCGCCTATTGCAGTGGTAATATCACCGGCTTTCATGCGCTGGATGGCTCCGGTTACCGCTTTCTGAGCGACAAGGTCCTGGAACTGGACCGGCTAAACCCCCAGGTTGCAGCCCGCATGATGCGCATCATGACCCGCTGGCGGCGTTATGACGAGGTGCGTCAGACATTGATGAAGCACGAATTTCAACGGGTGCTCGCTACGCCGGATATCTCACGGGATCTCTTCGAGATTGCTTCCAAGAGTCTGGAGGTCAAGTGAACCGGGCGCTGCTGATTGTGGCACACGGCAGTCGCCGGGAGGCCTCCAACGAAGAGATCCGGCGGCTGACGGAGCGGGTGAGAGCAGAGGCAGGGGATAGCTACCATTCTGTGATTTGCGCCTTTCTGGAACTTGCCGACCCCTCCATTCCTGCGGGGATCGAGCAGTGCATCACCGAGGGCGCGGAAGAGGTGGTCGTGCTGCCCTATTTCCTCTCTGCAGGTCGGCATGTGAGCCTCGATATTCCACAGGAGGTGGAGGTTACCCAACGCAAGCATCCCGGGGTCAGGATCAGGATTGCCCCCTATCTGGGCGGTGCCGATGGGATATCCGCTATGTTGCTTGACTGCGTGAGATAGGAATTCTGCTCCTCGCCCAATGAGATGGTCGCCGGGCTGCGAAGGTAACGCACAAAAAGCCTCCCGTTGCAGAATAGGGTAGTATGGCCGTCCCAATAATCCTCAGGAGAAGCCAATGAAATATCTGCTACCGATTTTGCTGCTGCCGGCGATCGTCTTTGCGCAGTCCCCGCAGGGACAGATGGACAAGGAGCAGATGTTCAAGATGGCAAAGCAGAGGATGCTTCCTGTGATGGAGACGAGCATACCTGCGATGAAAAAGACCCTGACCTGTCTGGAGGGGACATCCAGCAAGGATGATCTGATGAAGTGTGTTGCCATTATGACCGAGGCCAGAGAACAGGCCATGCGCTCCATAAGCGGAGGTAAGGAGAGTTCTCACGGCAAACCACCGCTCTCGCCAGACCCGAAAGATATCAAATGGAGTCCGGAAATGAAGGCTCAGATGGTGAAAGACCTGAACATGTCGATCAAGCGGAGCGAGGCGATAAAAGGCTGTCTGGGAAAGAGTGCCAGCAGTGCCGAGATGGATAGCTGCATGCAATCGGTAGCTAAGTAAAGACATCACTTGTCAGGTATTTCTGCCCGGTTTCCTCTTGTTCGCCTCATGCGATGAAAGATTTTAGAGGCATTCTGAACGCCCGGAAAAACCAGGTGTAATTTATTTAACATATTGTTTTTTAAAAAAAACTATATTTTCAGGGTGTGTGTCGGTCCAGTTTGAGAGGTGGCAGACTTGAATCTGTGCGCCGCTTCGGGCAGGATGCGCGCGGTTAACAGATTTGGAGAAGTCATGGACTTCGAGCGTTCCCTCGGTCTTAAAAATACTCCGGTAGATCCAGAAGAAGAGAGCAAAAAGCTACAGCTCTATATCAACCTGAAACTGGCATCTTCGGGTCAGCCCACAGTTGCCGGCGGAGATGAGGCGTTTCTTTCTACGGCCCACGATCTGCTCAAGAGTTACCGGGAGAAGAACCGGTTGCTCACCGACTACCTCTGTCCCGCTGATCAGCGTATCCAGTCATTTTTGGAACGTTATCTTGAGGGTCTGCCTGAAAGGGAGATGCCCAAGCTACCCACCATGACCTTCATCCTTGACAGGCATGGCGTAGCCCGTGAGCTCTCCCTGCCGTTGGGCGAGGACGAGTTCCACTCCGATATCGTCAACAGTTTCCGGGCGAAACAGGGTGTGCTGCATAATCCCGCCAGCGATCGCCGGACCACCAAGGGTTCTTTCCATATTGCCGATGGCGGGCTGCCGGTTCCCGGTGACAAGAAGGTGGTGCCGAAGCGTTGTTTTGCCTTCATGCTGACAGCCGCAATGAATCCGCCGGATGAACTGCTGCAGATACCTTTTACCTCAACGCTGGAAGAGCAGGCGAAGATTTTTGTCTCCCTGCTGTTGCGCCCCACGGTCTGTCCGGAGATCCCCGGTCAGGATAGCGAGAAGAGCATGGAGATCCGCTTCTTCGCGCCGGGTAACCTGGTCAGTAACCTCGATTTTGTCGAGAGCATATTCGGCAACGGCGGCAGCCCTCTGCTGCCGGAGTTTGATTCCGCCCTGGATGTGGATCACTGGACCGGACAGACCGGTTGCGTCATTCTCGCGCCCCATCTCACCCAACTCACCAAAAAGTCTGTAGGGCTGCCCCACTTCGACGATGCCAGCGAGCGTCAGCGGGCAGAAGGCATGTGCTGGCAGTCGGAAGACGAACGCTACAACGATGGTCAGGCCTTTAAGATCACTGCCCGTGATGAGAGCGGCGTGATCGTCACCATCCTTGCGGATAACTATTACGGCTATTGCAAGAAAGAGGTTAAGACCCAGATCGGTTTTGCGGCCAATCTTTTTGGCCTGGCGGAGGAGGAGCATGCCGGTGGAGCACTGGCCTTCCCGCGCCGTAACCACGGCATCGAATATGGTGTCGACTCCACGACCCGGGAGCCGGGTTACAATTTTCAGGATGTGCTGGAGCGCTACGGCGATATCATGAATCTGCAGTCTGAGGGGCACGGCATCGACAAGCGCTTCCCCGATGTGATCTATGTGCCCCAGGATCTGCGCATGGATCTGCAGGAGCAGAGCATCGCCTTCCTGCGGGATGGAGAGTCCCATGTTATCCGTCTGCAGCCAGGCAAGATCTATATCCAGCCCAATGGTTATAAAATAGAGATGCAAAAGCATCCGGACGCCCCCTCGTGGCGTCTGATCGGTACCGATCCCGAGGGGACTTTTTGTCATAAGCCCAGCACCGTCTCCGGTGGAGGCAAATCGGAGATCTCCAAGTCTCTCGACGATGCGGTGATCTACGGCCCCCTCTTCGTCGATGAGTTGCAGGTCGATCTCGACCGTGTGCAGGAGATCTACGACCGGGATTATAGTGATCGTTTGAAGTCCAGTTTTGAGAGTGTGGACCGGGACCCCAGCCGTAAGCCGCTGAGTATGGAACGCAGCCTGGGCTCCTTCATCAAATTGATGACTCCCTCTCCCAGTTACACTGATGAGTACAATGCCTGGCTGGAGTCGATTCCGCCGCGCATCCTGGCGCTGGCCTTTGTCATCAAACGCTTCTACCGGCCATTCTGGGGCACTAACTGGCGCAAATATATTTCAGTGGATGAGATTGACGGTGCGGCAGGCCATGAACTGAAGTTGCTGGATCGCCGCATCATCGCCTCCTATCTGCGCGTCGGTTTCGATGAGCGTGGTGAGTGGCGCATCTTCAAGGTACGACAGGATTTCATCGCAGCTGACAAGATTCAGATGGAAGACGACATCACCACTTCGGTGGTGGTCAGAGCGAAATCCCTTGATGACTGCCGTTGTGGATATGAGAATGATCGCAGCGTCAAGTTGACTGCGAACTGCGAATATCGTCTGTTCCAGCGTCCGGATGATGCCGTCATCCCCGGCTTCGACAAGCAGACCGAATTCGATATGTCCCAGCCTGGGAATTTTCTTGCCAATTTTGAACCGCTGAACGGAGAGAAATTGACTGAGGTGGTGGAGGATGTGCTGAATCTCTGCAACTTCACCCAACCCATGCGAGAGTTGCTCACGGGTGCCCACGAAGCGCAGAGCGGATACGTGGTCTCATCCGCCCATCCGCGGCTGGTGGACGGAAAGCCGAGCAAGAATCCCCGCTATCTGCAGACTCGACAGGATCTGGTGGAGCCGATACGCGCCTACGTGGCCGAGATTGGCGCTCGATTCCATCGTAAGCTGCCGTTGGGGAAGAAGGTTTGTCATCCGGTCGATGCGGTGCTGGCCGGCCGCCGCAATAATCCGCCTGAACAAGGTATTCGCTCCCTGGCGGTCTATAACCCGATCCATTATCAGGAACTGCCCGAGCTGTTCATGGACTTTGTCTGCAGTCTCACCGGTAAGTCCCCCTCCACCACCGGGGCGGGGAGTGAGGGTGCGCTGACCAAGGGGCCTTTCAATTCCCTGCGCGCCACTGCAGATCTTAACAATGCGCTGGTCTCGTTCATTCTTACGGGTTATCCGGGTTTTTCCAGTTCTGCCGGGTATGTCGGTCCGAACGTGCGGGTTGCCCACGATATCAGCCTGTTGATCCCAGAGGTCTGGGCACGGCTGGACGAACATGAACGTGACCCGGCCTATCTTATCGGGAACGGCTACCTTGAACCCCTGGAAGACTTTGAGCATAACGGTCATCGGGTTTTGGCGAGTCGGTTGGGTTATCGTATTACAGATCGTTTTGTACACGGCTTCCTCGGCAAGATTTTCGATAATGCCAACACGGTGCTGACCGAAAGTATCCTGAAACCGGAACTGCAGGGCCTGGATGTCTTTGCGGATGGCATCGACAATATCGTAGAGGCACAACAGAGAGTTGCTCAGCAGTATCTGGATGACGGCAGTGTTGAGGATGCCTGTCCGCCGTTGAAGGCTGTGCTGCATATCATGGCGAAGGGTGAGTACGAAGGTAAGGCAGTGCATGACCCGGAGATTCGCGCCATGTTCACCAGCGACTACCTGTTAGCATCGGATTGGTACCAGGAGCGTCTGCGGGTGAAACAGACCCGTGAAATAACGCTCTGGCAACGTCACACCGACTATCTGCAGGATTTCCTCAACCGGCCAGGTTATGCGGATGTGGCTGAAAAGATGGGTATAGCGTCGCGACTCGAGGCGGCTGAAGCGCGGCTCGCGGCAGTACGAAGTGATGACTATCTGCGCAGTCTGGTCGGTACTATTGGTGCGGACCCCCTGCGGCATGCGGGTACCCTCGCTTAGTTGACCCAGTGTATTGCCTGGTCCGCTACGTTTGATCAGGCCTACAAGTTTAGTAGCCGGCCGGTCCAAGCGCAGCGGAACCGGCGACCTCACTGTCTGGCCGGGAGATAACGATTTACACTACTATCCGCAATATTCGTCTCCACTATGATGTTATGGGCAGTGGGAGTCGTGTGCTTATTCTGCATGGCTGGGGCAGCGATCTCGGAAGTTTCGCGGCTGTCAGGCAGCATCTGGCGAAAAAATATTGTGTCTACGCTTTGGATCTTCCCGGTTTCGGTGAAAGCCAGGAGCCGGAATCCCCATGGGGAACGACGGAATATGCGGCGTTGGTGGAGAGTTTCATTAGTGAGATGGGGATCGAAAATCCTGCGATCATCGGTCACTCCTTCGGTGGTCGGCTGGCGATCCGGCTGGCGGCGAAGATGTCGGTCAGAAAATTGATCCTGGTGGACAGTGCCGGGGTCAAACCCCGCCGCAGCCTGAACTACTTTCTCAAGGTCTATTCATACAAGCTGATGAAAAATGTCCTGGGCCGGCTCTATCCACCACTACTGGAAAAGATGCGCGGACGTGCCGGTTCCGAAGATTATCGCAATGCCTCCCCTGTCATGCGACTGACCCTGATAAAGGTGGTGAATGAAGATCTGACGCCACTGCTGTCCGGGATCAAAGCGCCCACCCTGCTGGTCTGGGGAGAGAGCGATTTGGATACACCTCTCTATCAGGCAAAGGTGATGGAGGCGCAGATACCCGATTGTGGCCTGGCTCTCATCAAGGGGGCAGGACACTTCTCCTATCTGGAGAGGCCTGGCGAGTTCCAGATCATCGTCGACTATTTTCTGAAAATGGAAACCTGATTCATGGGGGCTGCCCTGTTCCAGACGCTTGCTGTGCTGCTTGCCCTGACGCTCTACGCTGTTATCGTCGGACGCGCAGTTCTGCACTACCTGCACATGCTGCAGCTCAACTCCTATCGCAATGAACGTTATCTGCGCTGGCTGAACGAGGATCTGCTTAAACGTATTGGCCCGGTCTCACTGCTACCGCTTGTGGCGCTTCTGTTTTACTGGAACAGCGGGTTGTTTTTCGGCATCTGGATCGGGGGATTCCTGCTGCTCAGTCTGAAACGTCCCAAAGTGCCGGTAAAAAAACCGCTGGTGGTGACAGGACGGGTCAAACGCCTGATGGCGGCAACCTTCCTGATCTGGTTGGGGGCATCGCTGCTGGGGTTATTTCCCGGCGCGACGGGATTGTCTCCTATCCCCTATTTCTCTCTCTTTCTCATGCTGGGTCTGCTCCTGCTGTTGCTGCCCTGGCTGCTGGTTGCGGCCAACCTGTTGGCGGTGCCGGTGGAGTCGACCATCGCCAGGTGGTACATCGGCGATGCGGGGAAGATCATCAACGGCATGCCGGGGCTTCTGGTGGTCGGTATCACTGGGAGTTATGGCAAGACCAGTACCAAATTCATCCTGAATGAACTGTTGCTGTCCAGATACAATGCATTGATGACGCCGGGCAGTTTCAATACCCTGCTTGGGGTGACTCGTATCATCAGGGAGAAGCTCAAGCCGATTCATGACCTCTTCCTGGTGGAGATGGGGGCCAAACAGCCGGGTGATATCCGGGAGATTTGCGAACTGGTGCACCCCAGGTATGGTTTGATCACCACCATCGGCAAACAGCATCTGGAGATGTTCAAGAGTCTTGCCAATATTGTGAAAACCAAATCGGAGCTGGTCGAATCCCTGCCGTCCGATGGTATCGCGTTTCTCAATGCGGATGATGAGAGTTTTACTGAAGTGCGAGGCAGGACTCAGGCGAAGGTTGTCAGTTTTGGCGTCGATTCACCCGGAGCGGATTATGCGGCGCGAGAGATCAAGTATCTGGCCAATGGCCTGACCGCGCTCACGCTCTCCTTACCGAACGGGGAAACGCTGCTGCTGGAGACCCGTCTTCTGGGAAAAAACAATATCTACAACATCGTCTCTGCAGTCGCAGTGGCGATGGAGCTGGGTGTGCCGGAAAACCGGATCAAAGCGACGGTGCGTTCGCTGCAGCCTGCGCCACATCGATTGAACGTGAAAAAGAGCGCCGCGGGCATCACTATCGTTGACGATGCATTCAGCTCCAATCCATTGGGGGCGCGAGCCGCCCTGGATGTGCTGCGGGAGATTGAGGGCAACAGAAAGGTGTTGATCACTCCGGGCATGGTTGAGCTTGGTGAAACGGAGGCGGAGGAGAATCGCCTTCTTGGCGCCTATGCGGCTAGCCGCTGTGACTATGTCATTCTGGTGGGTATCGAGCAGGCCAAACCGATCTATGAGGGGTTGGTTTCGGAAGGCTATCCGGAGAACCAGGTCTATATTGCGGCTCATCTGAATGAGGCCAATGACCATTTTGCGAAGATCTCGCGAGAGGGTGATGTAGTGCTCTATGAAAATGATCTGCCGGATACTTATAATTAGTGTCAGATTGAAAAAACATAATTAACCACGAAGGACACGAAGAAAATTATGCTCAGGGAGGATTTGATTAATTGCATTATTGTTATCTCGACCCTTCGTGCTCTTTGTGTTCTTCGTGGTGAAAGCGGTATTTCGAATTTGCGTGAGTTGAAGGTGTAGTCGATGAAACCCAATGTTGGCGTCTTTTTTGGTGGTCGCTCGGTAGAGCATGAGGTCTCCATCATTTCCGGTCTGCAGGTCGTCCATGCAATCGATGCCGATCTATACCGCGTGACGCCGGTTTACATCAGTAAAACGGGTGAGTGGTACATCGGTGATAAGCTGTCTGAGATCGACAACTTCAAGCAGCTGGAAACCCTGCTCTCCGAAAGTACAGAAGTTATGCCTCACGGAGATGGTGGGCAGCTTGAACTCTACCGTGTCCCTCCTGCCCGTCTTAAAAACAACCTCATCGAAAAGCTTGATATCGTCTTTCCCGTTATTCACGGCACCAATGGCGAGGACGGCACCCTTCAGGGGCTACTTGAGATGGCAGGTGTTCCCTATGCAGGCTGTGACGTCTCTGCGTCGGTCATCGGCATGGACAAGATCCTGACCAAGACCCTGCTGCGGGGTAACGGCATCCCGGTGGTGGAGTCGGAGAGTTGTCGGATGGAAGCCTGGTATCGGGACAGGCGGGCGATTATTGACCGGATCCAGTCAAAATTGGGTTACCCGGTAGTGGTCAAACCGGCGAATCTTGGGTCGAGCATCGGTATCAGTGTCGCTGCTTCGGGGTCGGAGTTGGAGGAGGCGATCGAAAACGCCGGTCAGTACGATCCTTCGATCCTGGTTGAACGTATGGTGACCCAACTCAAGGAGATCAACGCCTCGGTGTTGGGTAACAGGGAGACGTCAGAGGTTGCGGCGTTGGAGGAGCCTCTGCGTTCCAGTGGCATCCTGAATTTTGCTGATAAATACCAGGG
The DNA here is from genome assembly GCA_019623805.1 of Gammaproteobacteria bacterium (ex Lamellibrachia satsuma). Taxonomy (NCBI): domain Bacteria; kingdom Pseudomonadati; phylum Pseudomonadota; class Gammaproteobacteria; species Gammaproteobacteria bacterium (ex Lamellibrachia satsuma). Next base: position 976,163 of record CP053680.1, on the reverse strand, counting down.
TGGCAAGACCAAGGGCATCGGCTCCACTGATCGTGTGCTGCCGGCTGAGATACCCGGGGAACTGGCGGACAGGATCCGCCGGTTGGCAAAGGAGACGTTCAGCCTGATTGGTGCCAGTGGAGTGGTTCGTATTGACTTTCTTGTTGATGAGGAGAGCGGTGATGTCTTTGTCAACGAGATCAATACCATCCCCGGATCACTGGCGTTCTACCTCTGGGAGGCGAGCGGCGTTTCGTTTGCCGAATTGACCACTCGCGTCATCAAGCTTGCGCTTGAGAGGTTTCGGGAGAAGGGCAAACGGACCTATGTCTTCGACTCCAATCTGCTCTCACTGCAGGGGAGTGGCGGCAAGTTGGGCAGCAAGCGCTGATATGGCTGCTGTAGGCCGGATCAAACGCAGTGGATCCGGCAAGTTTTACTATTCCGGCAGCCGCGTGGTGACGGCGGCCTCCAGACACTCCAGCTGATGCTTCTCCAATAACGGCCGGTTCTCCCGGTCGGTGATGAAAAAGATATCCTCCACCTCTGCGCCGATGGTCGCGATTTTTGCGTGCTGCAGACGAATGCTGCAGGCGGCGAAGGCCTGTCCCACTTCCGATAACAGTCCCGGCCGGTCAAGGGTGATCAGACGCATCACTGTGCGGTTGTAAGCAGGATCCTGAGAGAAGAAGATGCGGGTCGGGGTGTCGAAGCTCTTGTGCTGGCGAGGCATGCGGCGATGCACTTTGAGAGGCTGGCCGTCTTTCTGCGTCAATCCGGCTTTCAGGGTGGTGATGATCTCTTCGGTACGATGGCCAGGCTGGACAGGATCGCCATCCTCCTCCATGACCAGGAATGAGTCGAGAGAAAAACCTTGGGTCGTGCTCATGATGCGGGAGTTGACGATGGACAGACCCAGCTGATCCAGCAGGGTGGTCATGACGGCAAACAGATTGTCGCGATCCGGTCCGTAGTAGAGTACGTCGCTGCCGCCGTGTTCGGCGGTTTCATGGATTGCGACCACCGGCAGGTTTTCCGGTGGCGTGGTGATGATGGCCTGAATCTGCCGGCAGATCGAATTGGGAGAGTGCGAGAGAAAATACTCCGGGCTGAAGGATTGCCAGAGGCGGAGAATATCTCTCTCGTCGTGTCCGGCCTTGGCCAGCAGTTCCAGCGTTTCGTATTTTGTCTCCCGGATCAGCTCCTCCTGCGCCAGCGGGTTGTCCAGCCCGCGCTGCAGGGCGCGACGGGTGGATTTGTAGAGATCCCGCAGCAGTGACTCTTTCCATGAGTTCCAGCGTTTCGGATTGGTAGCCTGGCTGTCAGCGACTGTCAGCAGATAGAGATAGTCGAGGTGCATTGTGTCCCCGGCGTTTTCAGCAAACGTCTGGATGACGTCCGGGTCGTTGATGTCCTTGCGCTGGGCGATCATGGACATGACCAGATGGTTGCGCACCAGCCAGCCGACCAAACGGCTGTCGTATTCGCTGAGATGGTGTTGATGGCAGAAGTCCACCGCGTCCTTCTCACCGAGTATGGAGTGATTGCCGCCACGTCCTTTGGCGATGTCGTGGAAGAGGGCGGCCAGGTAGATCAGCTCTTTCTTCGGCAGGGTGCGGAACAGCTGGCTGCAGAAGGGGGTCTCTTCGGCGAGTTCCGGAACCGACAGACGGCGCAGGTTACGCAGCACCATCAATGTGTGTTCATCCACGGTATAGACGTGAAACAGGTCGTACTGCATACGCCCGACAATATTTTCAAAGGCCGGAATGTAAGCGGCGAGGATGCCATAGCGATTCATGCGACGAAGCTCCCGGGTTATGCCCCTGGGTTGGCGCAGGATCTCCATGAACAGGCTCTGCGCCCGGATGTCTTCGCGGAAGGCGCTGTTGATCAACTGAATATTGTCCCGCAGCAGGCGGATGGTGCTGGCTCTGACACCTTTTAGTTCCGGGTTCTCCTGCAGGATAAGAAAGAGTTCCAGCAGGGCGGTGGGGGTGCGGGAGAAGACATCCGGACGGGTGACCTCAAGAAAACTATTGCGGCTTTGGAAGCGGTTGCCGTGAGAAACGGGGGCATCCAGCTTGTTCTCCAGCAGGATTTCTTCCTGGAAGTGCTGCAGCAGGATTTCGTTGAGGCGGTTCAGCTCCAACGTTGTCCGGTAGAAGAGCTGCATAAACTGCTCCACCGCCAGATTGCCGGTATTGTCGTCGTAACCAAACTGGTTAGCCAGGGTGCGCTGATAGTCGAAGAGTAAAATGTCGCCGTGTCTGCCTGTAAGGGTATGCAGGGCGAAACGGATGCGCCAAAGATAGTCTTGGCCTTCGATCAGCGTCTGGTATTCATCCTCGTTGAGGAATCCGTGGTTCACAAGATCACGCAGAGTGTCAGCCTGGAAGTGGCGTTTCACCACCCAGCCGATCATCTGGATATCCCGCAATCCGCCTGGACTATCCTTCAGATTGGGTTCCAGGTTGCTTTCGCTGTCCTCGAATTTTTGATGCCGTGCCTGCTGTTCCGCAAATTTCGCTTCAAAAAAGCGTTTGCTGTCCCAAATCTTAGCGGGGCTGGTGGCTTCACGCATCATCTTGAAGAGGGTCTCAGGCCCGACCAGCAGCCGGGATTCCATCAGGTTGGTGGCAACCGTGATGTCATTAGATGCTTCCCGGATGCAATCCTCAATGGTGCGTACGCTGTGGCCAACTTCCAGTCCAATATCCCAGAGCAGGCTGAGAAACTGGCCCAAGGGTTCCTGCAATTGTTCGAAGTGATCTTCGTGATCGAGCAGAATCTGCAGGTCGATATCTGAAGCCGGATGGAGTTCTCCCCGGCCGTATCCACCCACTGCGACCAGTGCAGCGTCTGTGGAATCCTGGAAGTGGAGATTCCAGGCGTGTTCCAGGACGGCATCGACCAGGTGGGCGCGGGCGGTCACCAGCTCGGTTATCGGCTGTTCCTGATTGAACCCTTCCCTGATCGTTGCAGTGCCCTGCTTCAGAAAGTCACGAAAAACCGGGATAGGTGAGGATGAGGCGCCTGCCAGCGCCTGATCAAGCGCGGAGAAGTCGAACATTGAGTTTATTGCCTGGATCACTGGGTGGCGTCGGCTTCTTCAGCGCGCAGGGTCAGCACCTCGCAGCCGGCTTCAGTCACCAGCAGGGTGTGCTCGTACTGCGCGGAGAGGCTGCGGTCTTTGGTGACCACGGTCCAGCCATCGGGCCGGAGTTTTATCTGGCGCTTGCCGGCATTGACCATGGGTTCGATGGTGAAGCACATGCCGGGTTGGAGTACCAAGCCCGACCCCGGGCTGCCGTAGTGCAGTACCTGGGGATCTTCGTGAAACTCTTTGCCGATGCCGTGACCGCAATATTCGCGCACCACGGAGTAGTGGTGTCTCTCGACAAAATCCTGAATCTTGTGGCCGATGTCGCCAAGCTGGGCGCCGGGTCGAACCTCGTCGATGCCGACCCAAAGGGCTTTTCGGGTGACCTCTATCAAGCGTTTGGCGAGGATGGAGGTCTCCCCCACGCTGAACATCTTGCTGGTATCTCCATGATAGCCATCCTTGATGACAGTGATGTCGAGGTTGACGATATCCCCCTTTTTTAGCTTTTTGTCAGCGGGAATGCCGTGGCAGACCTGCTGGTTGACCGAACTGCAGATAGACTTTGGAAATCCCCGGTAGTTTAGCGGGGCAGGGATGGCCTGCTGCACGTCGACGATGTAGTCGTGGCAGATCTTGTCCAGTTCCTCCGTGGTGACTCCGGGTTTGACATGAGGCTCTATCATCTCCAGTACCTCGGCGGCCAGGCGGCCAGCGATCCGCATCTTCTCTATCTCGTCCGCTGTTTTGATCGTTACGCTCATAATTCTTAAAGGGTCATGAAAATTTGGGGAAAAGGAGATCGGAAACAAGGTGCCAGGGATTTGTCGCAATCCGCCGGGTATGGTATAAAACGCCCCGCTGAATCGCAAACGGTTCGCGCTGCTCACTTTACGGGGTTTTTCCCCGTGCGGGAGCAGAACTAATCCACACATACATCGGCACATGGTTCGGGGTGCTTCCCAGCTTTCGCGGGGAGGTCGATTCATGGGATGTATGGAGGCCTAACCCAATACTATCAGGAGTCACTCATGAGTGCAGTATCCATGCGCCAGATGCTGGAAGCAGGCGTACACTTCGGGCATCAGACCCGTTACTGGAACCCCAAGATGGGGGCCTACATCTTTGGTCATCGTAACAAGATTCATATCGTCAATCTTGAGAAGACCCTCCCCCTCTTTAACGACGCCATGAACTTTGTCGGTTCTCTTGCGGCAAACGGCGGCAAGATTATGTTTGTCGGCACCAAGCGTGCGGCCCGTGATGCGGTGCGTGAAGAGGCGGAACGCTGCAATATGCCCTACGTCAATCATCGCTGGCTCGGCGGCATGCTGACCAACTTCAAGACCATCAAGCAGTCGATCAAACGCCTCAAAGAGCTGGAAAGCATGTTTGAGGATGGCAGTGTCGAGCAGCGTTTCAAGAAGAAAGAGGCACTGAATCTCCACCGCGAGATGGAGAAATTGGATCGCAGCCTCGGCGGCATCAAAGATATGGGCAAATTGCCCGATGCCATGTTTGTGATCGATGTGGGTCATGAAGACATCGCAATCTCTGAGGCCCGTAAACTGGGCATCCCAGTTATCGGTGTGGTTGATACCAATAACAATCCCGAGGCTATCGATTACGTGATCCCCGGAAATGATGACGCAATCCGGGCGATCCAGCTCTACACACAGGGCGCATCTGCAGCGATCCTAGAAGGTCGGACGAGCGCGGCCCATGTGGCGGCTGGCAGCGAAGAGGAGTTTGTCGAGGTCAAAGGCGACAAGTCCTGAAGCAGTCGACAGGTTTTCTGGATTAACGACCGGATCATGCCTACAGTGTGATCCGGTCGGTTTACATTTGAAGATACGATTTTGAGGTAGGAAAGATGGCGATTACAGCCTCTCAGGTTAAAGAGCTGCGCGAGCGTACCGGCGCAGGCATGATGGAGTGCAAGAAGGCCTTGGTAGAGGTCGATGGCGATATCGAAGCGGCAATCGAGGCGATGCGCAAATCGGGTCAGGCCAAGGCCGCCAAGAAAGCAGGCCGCACCGCAGCGGAAGGTGTGATTGTGATCAGCTTCAATGCTGACAACACCCAGGCGGCGATGGTTGAGGTTAACTGTGAAACCGATTTCGTGGCCAAGGACGAGAACTTCACCTCCTTTGCCGGCGCAGTGGCGGAGAGGGCGCTCAACGGCGGTGCGGATGACGTTGAGACGCTGATGGGGCATTCTCTTCACGAAGGCGAAGAAACCACTGTAAATCAGGCTCGCGAGGCGCTGATCTCCAAGTTGGGTGAGAACATGAACGTGCGTCGCTTTGTCCGTTTGCAGGCCGACAAGGGGGCTTTGGTCAGCTACAGCCACGGTGTGCGTATCGGCGTTGTGGTCGAGGTCGAGGGCGACGAGGACGATCTGGGCAAGGATTTGGCAATGCATATTGCCGCGACCAACCCAGTCTGCCTCTCCGCTGACGATATGCCCCAGGATCTGCTGGACAAGGAGCGCGAGATCGTAACCGCGCAGGCCAGAGAGAGTGGCAAACCGGACAACATCATCGAGAAGATGGTCGATGGCCGTATGCGCAAATATCTGGCAGAAAATACCCTGCTGGGCCAGGTTTTCGTCAAGGATGCGGATTTCACCATCGAGAAGCTGTTGAAGAGCAAGGGTGCCGCTATTGCCCAATTCAGCCGCTTTGAGGTTGGCGAAGGCATCGAGAAGAAGAAGGAGGATTTCGCCGCAGAGGTCCGGGCGCAAGCCAAGATGTAAACTTCTGTCGCCCCGCATTCTGTACTGGATCGTTTGCTCCGGTGCAGAGGGGGCGGATGCGGACAGGGGACTTGTGGAGCTGAAATATCCGTGGAAAATGGAATATTTCCTCTCTGCGTCTTATCATTCGGTTAATCTCAAATTAGGAATCGGTTCAGCATGTCGGATTTGATCTGTCGGCGTATCCTGCTCAAGCTTAGTGGCGAAGCCCTGATGGGTTCTGGCGACTTTGGGATTTCACCTGAGGTGATGGCGCGTACTGCGGGTGAGGTGCGGGACCTCGTTGAGGCCGGTCTACAGGTGGGGTTGGTGATTGGTGGCGGAAATATCTTCCGCGGCGCCGGTCTGGCGCAGGGTGGTCTTGATCGGGTGACCGGCGATCACATGGGAATGCTTGCCACTGTAATGAACTCCCTGGCGATGCAGGATGCTCTCACAAAGATCGGCGTTGAGGCCAGAGTGCTCTCTGCGCTGAGCATGCCTGATGTCTGTGAGCCTTTCACGGCGAGGGATGCCAGGCGACATCTGGATACGGGTCGGGTGGCCATCCTGGCTGCAGGCACTGGCAATCCCTATTTCACCACCGATTCCGCCGCGAGTCTGCGTGCAGTCGAGATCCAGGCTGACATGATGATCAAGGCGACCAAGGTAAACGGCGTCTACTCAGCGGATCCAGTGAAGGATCCCGATGCTGAATTCTATCCCCGTCTCACCTACAATCGGGCTTTGGCGGAGAACCTGCAGGTGATGGATGCAACTGCGATTGTGCTCTGCAGGGATAACGATATGCCGCTACGAATTATGAACATCAATGATTCCGGGGCTCTCTTGCGCCTGATGCGCGGAGAAGTCATCGGTTCCTTGGTAGAAAAGGGCGAGTAACATGATCGACGATATCAAGAGTGATGCTGACACCCGTATGGGCAAGAGCGTTGAGGCGCTCTCCCATGAGTTGGCGAAAGTGCGTACCGGGCGAGCCCATCCAAGTCTGCTGGACCATATCCGGGTTGACTATTATGGTTCCGAAGTACCGCTGAGTCAGGTTGCCAATATTAATGTGGAAGATGGTCGCACCCTTGCAGTAACCCCTTGGGAACGACCGATGATCGCAGTGGTCGAGAAGGCGATTTTAACCTCGGATCTGGGCCTCAATCCCATGAGTGCCGGCGCCGTGATCCGGGTTCCCATGCCGCCGTTGACGGAGGAGCGACGCAAGGATCTGATTCGCGTGGTGCGTCATGAGGCGGAAAATGCGCGGGTGGCAATCCGTAATATTCGTCGTGATGCCAATCATAATCTCAAGGATCACATGAAGGAGAAGATGATCTCCGAAGACGATGAACGTCGTGGGCAGGAGATCATTCAAAAACTGACCGATCAGCACGTCAAAGAGGTGGATGCGGCACTGGCGGTGAAAGAAAAGGATTTGATGGAAATCTAAAGGAGTCTCTGAACAAGTCATGGACCTACAGCTTGTGGCTGAAACGCGCTGCTTTTTGTGTAGCCCATCCATGGGCCACACCCCTTCGGGGCTAACACGAAAACCTGTTCCAAACAGGTTTTTCGTTGAAAATCAGCACATTTCATCTCACAATCTGAACGGCCAGGACTTATTCAGAGGCTCCCTGATCACTGTTGCCCGGTGACAGTTCGTTTTGAGCGAATCAAGGTGATGATGAACGGAACCCAATCGGACAGTTCGGAGGCCGAAGGCCGACTGCCTGGACATGTCGCAATCATCATGGATGGTAACGGCCGCTGGGCGCAACGCCGTGGTCTGCCCCGCTACGCGGGTCATCCCGTCGGCGTGGATGCAGTGCGCAATATTGTCGAATGCTGTGTGCAGAAAAAGATCCAGGTCCTTACCCTTTTTGCCTTCAGCAGTGAAAACTGGCACCGGCCCAAGAAAGAGGTCGGCCTGATCATGGATCTTTTCATTCGTGCCCTGGGTAAAGAGGCACGTCGCCTGCACCGAAATGGTGTTCGACTGAAAATTATTGGGGAGCGTGAGGCCTTTTCCGAAAAGCTGCAGCGCAGAATCCTGGAAGTCGAGGAATTGACGGCCGAAAATCGCGGCCTGACCCTGCAGGTCGCCGCCAACTACGGCGGTCGCTGGGATATTACTCAAGCGGCCAAATCCCTGGCCAGGGCAGTGGCGGCAGGTGAGCTCTCTCCCGAGGATATCGATGAAGCGTCGTTGGCCGGTTCACTCTCATTTCCCGATCTGCCGAATCCGGATCTCTTTATTCGTACCGGCGGGGAGCAGCGGCTAAGTAATTTCCTGCTCTGGCAGGCCGCCTATTCCGAACTCTACTTCACTGATCTGCTATGGCCCGATTTCGATACGGCGGCTTTTGAAGACGCGCTCGCCGATTTTGCGGGACGCCAGCGCCGTTTTGGTCGTACCGGTGAGCAGGTGGGAGATCACAAGGCTGAGGCCTCCTGAGTCGCTGATGCTAAAGCAGCGTGTTCTGACAGCATTGATTCTCGCTCCCCTGATTGTTACCGGGGTTCTCTGGTCACCCACACTCTACCTCGCACTGGCGTTGGCCCTGTTTTTGGCTATTTGTGGGTTTGAATGGGCGCGCCTTTCCGGCGCAAACGGCCCTGTTGGCCAGTTTGGCTATATCCTGGTTTTGGGGCTCTGCGTGGCTGCAGTAGCGATGCTGTTGGAGGCACCTACACTACTGCTCTGGCTGTTTGCGCTGGTGGTTTTCTGGTGGATGGTTGTGTTGATACGGTTACGACACTTTCGCGGTGGCGCCGTGGTAGAGGGTTTTAGCCTGACTCAAAGTTTGGAGGGTATCATTGTTTTGGTGCCGGCGTGGCTGGCATGGGTGACGCTCCATCAGGTGCCTGAACAGGGCCCGCAATTGCTGTTGTTTTTGTTGATCCTGATCTGGGCTGCCGATATCGGCGCCTATTTTGCAGGCCGTCGCTTTGGTCGCACCAAACTTGCCCCCGAGGTCAGTCCGGGTAAGACCCGGGAAGGGGTCTACGGCGCTATCGCAGGTTCTCTGGTATGTGGTTTATTTTTTGCTTGGTGGCAGGGATTCTCCTTTGCTGAGTACCCGCTGGCGCTGTTGCTCTGCGTGTTAACTGTGATCTTCTCCGTGATTGGGGATCTTTTTGAGAGCGTACTCAAACGCCTGCGTAACATGAAAGATAGCGGTACTTTGCTGCCTGGGCATGGGGGCATGCTGGATCGCCTCGACAGCCTGACTGCCGCCGGCCCTGTTTTTGTGCTGGGATTGATGCTGATGGGGAAGATCGGATGAAGGGGCTTACCGTGCTGGGTTCCACCGGCTCTATCGGTCTCAGTACCCTGGATGTGATGACCCGTCACCCTGAACGCTACCGCGTGGTTGCATTGACTGCTAACCGCGATGTGGACGGTCTGCTCGGTCAGTGCCTCAGTTTCAAACCGCAGATTGCGGTGATGGCGGATGCAACATCAGCTGCGGAGTTGGCAAAGCGGTTGGCCGAAAATGGCAGTGACGTTGAGGTGTTATCCGGTGTTGCCGGTCTTGAGCAGGTTGCCGCCATGCCGGAGGCCGATTATGTGATGGCGGCGATTGTCGGGGCTGCCGGTCTGTTGCCAGCCATGGCAGCAGTGCGTGCGGGCAAGCGGGTTCTGCTGGCGAATAAAGAGGCTTTGGTGGTTTCCGGACGCCTCTTCATGGAAGCTGCTGAGGCGCATGAGGCTGAGATTCTGCCCATAGACAGCGAACACAATGCGGTCTTTCAATGCATGCCGGCTGACTTTCAGCGCGGATTGGAACAGGTTGGGGTACGCAAGATTCTTCTGACTGCATCTGGCGGGCCTTTTCGCACTATGCCGCTGGAGGGCTTGAAGGCCGTTACCCCCGAGCAGGCCTGCGCCCATCCAAACTGGGATATGGGGCGCAAGATCTCCGTCGATTCCGCCACCATGATGAACAAAGGGCTGGAGGTGATCGAGGCCTGTTGGCTGTTTCACACTTCACCGCAGCAGATTCAGGTGGTACTGCATCCACAGAGCGTGATCCACTCGATGGTGGAGTACAATGATGGCTCGGTGCTGGCACAGTTGGGTAATCCCGATATGCGCACACCCATTGCTCACGCCCTTGCCTGGCCGGAGCGCATCGATTCCGGTGTGGACCGCCTGGATCTGTTTCAGATTGCCAGACTTGATTTTGAGGCCCCTGATCTTGAGCGTTTTCCCTGTTTGCGACTTGCCTATGAGGCGATCGAGGCGGGTGGGACTGCCCCCACGGTGCTGAACGCTGCGAATGAGGTGGCGGTGCAGGCCTTTCTTGAGGGTCGCCTCGGTTTTCTCGGCATACCCACGCTGGTGGAACGGACCCTGAACGCTTTGGAGGTCAGACCTGCCGATAGTCTGGAGCTGTTGCTGGATCAAGATCGTCAAGCCCGGGTCTTTGCGGAACAAGCGCTCTAGTGCTCCTTCAACGTGATAATTACGGATTCAGCGCTCCCGTGGTGTTTTGCAGCAAGGCGCAGCGTGCAGGGAATGGCTATTCCCTTTCCAAACGCTGCAACGCGGCTGCGGGACACCACGGGAGCGCCCTGCGGGTGAGCTTGTCTGCGTCCATGGACTGCGTTGCGCCTCTTGACAAGGGAGCAGCCATTGCCTGCGAGGCGCGCCTTGCCATGAACGCAGACAAGCTCACTGAAACCGCAATTATTACGTTGGAGGAGCACAGATCCACTGTCTCACGTCGAATAGGCTACTGTTTTTAATATGGACTCCCTTCTTTTTACAATCGCGGCGTTTGTCGTTGCGCTGGGTATTCTGATTACCGTACACGAGTTCGGTCACTTCTGGGTGGCCCGCAGGGTCGGTGTGAAGGTACTGCGTTTCTCCATTGGCTTTGGCAAACCGCTTTGGACGCGTGTCGGCAAGAATGACGGCACTGAATATGTCCTTGCCGCTATCCCCCTGGGCGGTTATGTGAAGATGCTGGATGAGCGGGAGGCGCCGGTCGATTCCGGTGAACTGGATCGGGCCTTCAACAGACAGACACTGGCTTCCAGGACGGCAATTGTACTGGCAGGCCCTCTGTCCAATCTGCTGTTTGCCGTCTTCGCCTTCTGGCTGATCTTCGTGACGGGGGATACCGGCATCAAGCCGCTGGTGGGGGAGGTCAAGGCCGAATCCATTGCTGAGCAGGCCGGGTTTCAGACTGGAGACCGCATACTCTCCGTCAATCAGGCGTCTACTCCGACATGGGAGACAGCTGTCTACATGCTGTTGGCGGAATCACTGAATGTCGGACAGATCGCAGTAAGGGTCGAAGATGAGAGTGGCCGGGAGGCGGTTCGATGGCTTGACGCCGGGCGGCTTCAGGAGATGTCTGAGGAGGCCCAGATTCTGCAGAACCTGGGAATTTCGCCCAAGCGTCCCGTAGTCGCGCCGGTTATCGGCACACTGTTGCCGGGTGAAGCTGCAGACAGGGATGGATTGAAAACCGGCGACCTGTTGCTCTCCGTTGATGGCCAATCCCTGGAGAGTTGGGTCGAATGGGTGAAGTATGTACGGGCGCGACCGGAGCAGCGCATGGCTCTGGAAGTCGAGCGTGCAGGGAGTTTGATACGCCTTGAACTGACCCCGGCGGCAATCGAAAGTGAGGGCGAAAGCATCGGTCGAATTGGTGCCAGCGTACATGTGCCGCCCCACCTGATGGACGATTACCAGACAGAGATTCGTTACGGACCTTTGGAGGCAGTTGGCAAGTCGTTGTACAAGACTTGGGATCTCTCTCTGCTGATGCTGAAAATGCTCGGTAAGATGGTGATCGGTGAGGTCTCGGTAAAGAATCTCAGTGGTCCGATCTCCATCGCTGAGTATGCGGGTAAAACCGCCAGTTACGGTCTGATCGATTTCCTTAAATTCCTCGCTGTGGTGAGTATCAGTCTCGGTGTGCTGAATCTGCTGCCGATCCCGGTTCTGGATGGTGGGCACCTCCTCTTTTTTCTGCTTGAGGCAATCAAAGGGGGACCCTTATCGGAAACCTTTATGGAGCATGGACAGAAAATCGGGATGATTCTGCTATTGGCAATGATGAGTCTTGCCTTCTATGTGGATCTCAGTCGTTTGCTGGGCTAGCGGCAAAATATCACTTATACTACCCCGCTTATGTGGAGTCCGGTCTTCACTCCCGCTGATCCCTCGTGTTTGGGACAATCGCCACAGGCGGCAATGGTCGCAGGTATAAAAAATCTAATATTATGTCGTTGCTGGGTGTCCTGAAAAGATTCCTTTCCGGTCTGGCCTTGTTGCTGATGACGGCTGCCGTTATGGGCGCTTCGTCGTTTGTCGTGGAAGATATACGGATCGAAGGTTTGCAGCGTATCTCCGCAGGTACGGTGTTCAACTACCTGCCGGTAAAGGTGGGTGATCAGGTATCATCGGGAGATACGGCCGGCATCATCCGAACGCTGTTCAAAACGGGCTTTTTCAAGGATGTGCGCCTCGAAAGGGAGGATGAAGTGCTGGTGGTGTTCGTGCGAGAACGGCCGGCAGTATCGGAGATCAACCTGAGCGGTAACAAAGATCTGGATACCGATAGGCTGAAGGCCGGCCTGAAAGATATTGGCCTGGCTGAAGGCCGGGTCTTCAAACGCGCGCTACTTGAACGGGTCGAGCAGGAGTTGAACCGCCAGTATTTCTCCCGGGGCAAGTATGGTGTCAGGATCGAATCCACGGTTACGCCCTTGGAGCGCAACCGGGTGGCCGTGGATATCGAAATTTCAGAGGGCATTACCGCCCGTATCAAGAAGATAAACCTTATCGGCAATTTGGCTTTTGAAGATGATGAGCTGCTGGATGAGTTTGCTCTTGGTATCCCGAGCTGGTACGACTTCTTCTCCGATAGAGACAAATACTCGAAACAGGCGCTTTCGGGTGACCTGGAGAAGCTGCGCTCCTACTACCTCGATAGGGGATTTATCGATTTCAAGATAGATTCCACCCAGGTTTCCATTACGCCGGACAAGAAGGATATCTATGTCACGGTCGTAGTATCTGAAGGTGAGGTGTTCACCCTCAGTGGCATCAAGCTTGCGGGGGAGTTGATCGTGCCTTTGGAAGAGCTTTTTCCGCTGATTCACCTCAAACGGGGCGAGGTCTTCTCCCGTAAAAAGACCACCGCCAGTGCAGAGCGGGTCAACAGCCTTCTGTCGGATGCCGGTTACGCCTTCGCCAACGTCAACAGCATTCCCGATATCGATCGTGAAAACCGCCAGGTGGCGATCACCTATTTTGTCGACCCGGGTAAACGGGTCTATGTTCGCCATATCGATATGAGCGGTAACGCAGCGACGCGGGACGAGGTGCTTCGCAGGGAGCTGCGGCAGATGGAATCTGCCTGGTTTTCGGGAGAGAAGGTGCGATTGTCCCGTGAACGCCTGCAGCGCCTGGGTTATTTCGAAGAGGTGAATGTCGAGACCCCCGCTGTTCCTGGGCGGACTGATCAGGTAGATGTTGACTTCAAGGTGAAAGAGAAGGCTTCCGGTAATCTGTCGGCGGGTATCGGCTTCTCTCAGACTCAGGGCCTGATGTTCAATGCAAGCATTACCCAAGACAATTTTCTCGGTACCGGCAAGCGGGTCAGTACCGGTTTCGACACCAGCAAGGCAAATAAGAAGTTCAATATTTCCTATAACAACCCCTACTATACTATTAACGGCATTAGTCGCGGGTTTGAGTTTTCCTACCGTGCCACTGATTTTGGTGAACTCAATATTTCCAGTTATGCGACAGATGTCAGTCGCGTAGGGGTCAGCTTCGGCCTGCCCATCACGGAATACGACAGGCTGCGTTTCAGTCTGGCCTTTGAGGATACCAGGTTCGTGTTGGGTGACTCCCCATCAGATGAGGTGCTGAAATTCGAAGAGGTGAACGGCGACCACTTTCGGGATCTGGAGACGCTTGTCAGCTGGAGCCGTGATACCCGGGATCGTGCCATCTTTCCCACTGTTGGGGGTAAGCAGGTGGCCGCGCTGGAGGTGACTGTGCCAGGCAGTGATCTGCAGTATTATCGTCTCCACTACAAGCACACGCGCTATTTCCCTTTGACAAAAGCCCTTACGCTCAGGTTCAACGGCGAACTGGGTTACGGAGACAGCTACTCAGATACCCCGGTACTGCCCTTTTACCGTAACTTTTTTGCAGGCGGCATTGGCACAGTACGCGGCTTTGAGGAAAATACCCTCGGTCCGAAGGACTCTTTTGGCGATGCGTTGGGAGCAAATTCGAAATTGACGGGTCAAATAGAGTTGCTGGCTCCTCCTCCTGTTGACTCATTTAAAAGCACGATGCGCTGGGGTGCGTTTCTGGATGCCGGTAATGTTTTTGATGTAAAGTTTGGTAATGGTTTCGAGTTAGATGAGGTACGTTACTCTACTGGTCTCATGCTCTCCTGGTTATCACCGGTGGGAGCCTTGGCTTTTAGTCTGGGGTATCCTTTGAACGATAAAGTCGGTGATTCTGTGGAGACGCTGCAGTTTAGCTTCGGAACCACATATTGATTAAGTGGGAGTGATTTTGTGAAAAGATTGGGTAAGATTGGCGGTTTTCTACTGTTGCTGACTTTTTTCGCGGGCAATGCTCTGGCGGAGAGTTATAGCATTGCCTTTGTCAACGCAACCAAAGTTTTTGAGGAGTCGTTGCAGTACAAAGAGGCCCGTAAACGTCTGCAGGCAGAGTTTTCCCGTCGTGAGAAAGATCTGCTCTCCAGTAAAAAGCAGCTGAAGCAGCTCGAAGACAAGCTTCAACGTGATGGTGCTGTGATGAGTGAGTCAGAAGTGAAGCGCCTGGAGCGCGATATTCTCTCCCGTCGTCGTAAGCTCAAGAATGCGCAGACTGAATTTCGCGAGGATCTCAACCTGAGACAGAATGAAGAATTCAAGAAGCTGCGGCAACGGGTACGGGAAGTGATTCAGCAGGTCGGTAAAGAGGAGAAGATCGACCTGATCCTTTCCGATGGCGTGGTCTATTTCAGTGAGAAGATCGATATTTCCGACAAAGTCCTGGAGAAGTTGGGACAGATCCAAGCGAAGTAGGAGTCTGGGGATTGGCGGTTCGACTGGGAGTCTTGGCGGAGATTGCAGGGGCTGAACTGCGAGGCGATCCGCAGATTCTGATCTCAAAAGTTGCGACCCTGCAACAGGCCGGGCCCGATGAGGTCAGCTTTCTGGCGAACACGAAATATCGGCGGCATCTGAAAAAGACGGCCGCAGCTGCGGTGATTCTGAGACCGGAGGATGCCGAATACTGCAACACAGCTCTATTACTGAGTGACAACCCTTATCTCGCTTATGCGAGGGTCTCCCGTCAACTCAATCCTGTCCCTGCCTTTGAGCCGGGCTGCCACGTTTCTGCAGTAGTGGATACTTTAGCCAGTATCGACCCGTCAGCCTTTGTTGGTCCCTGCGTAGTCGTGGGTGCAGGCAGCCGTATCGGGGCAGGTGTATATATCGGACCTGGGTGTATCATTGAGCATGATTGTGTCGTTGCTGATGAATCACGCCTCGTAGCCAATGTGACGCTCTGCCATGGGACTCATGTGGGAGAGCGATGCCTGATCCATCCGGGTGCCGTTCTTGGGAGTGACGGTTTCGGTCTGGCAAACGACGATGGTCGATGGGAGAAGGTACCCCAGACAGGCAGAGTCCGTCTTGGGAACGATGTGGAAGTGGGTGCCAACACCACCATCGACAGGGGTGCACTGGAGGATACGGTGCTGGAAGACGGGGTCAAACTGGATAACCTGATCCAGATCGCTCACAACGTTATTGTCGGCACCAATACCGCAATGGCGAGTGGAGTGGCGGTAGCGGGTTCGACACATATTGGCCGCAACTGCACCCTTGGGGGTATGGTCGGGCTCGTCGGCCACCTGGATATCGGCGATAATGTACACTTTTCGGGAGCGAGCATGGTTACCCGTTCCTTTTCTGAGCCGGGGTACTACAGTGGCAATCTGCCCGCCATGGACAACAAGCAGTGGCGTAAGGCCGTGGCGCGTATTCGCCAACTGGATGAGATGGCGAAGCGTCTACAGCGCCTGGAAAAAAAGGTGGAATCAGTTTCCACGGACCAGGATGGATAACGCATTGATCAAGGGGAGAGAACGTTGGTTGTGATGGACATCGAGAAGGTGCTGCGCCTGTTACCGCACCGCTATCCGTTTTTATTGGTAGATCGGGTATTGGAGTTCGAGAAGGACAAACGTCTGTTGGCATTGAAAAATGTGACCTACAACGAACCCTTCTTCAACGGACATTTTCCCATCAAACCGGTAATGCCGGGTGTTTTGATCGTCGAGGCGATGGCACAGGCTACCGGCCTGCTGGCTCGTGAGTCCCATCCGGAGACCGCTAACGAAAATACCATCTATCTGTTTGTCGGGATCAACAAGGCGCGTTTCAAACGCCCGGTGGTACCCGGTGATCAGCTTGAACTGGAGGTGACTCAGACTGCGATGAGACGTGGTATGGGTATCTTCTCAGGCGTCGCCAGGGTGGATGGGAAGGTGGCGGCTACTG
The DNA here is from genome assembly GCA_019623805.1 of Gammaproteobacteria bacterium (ex Lamellibrachia satsuma). NCBI lineage: Bacteria > Pseudomonadati > Pseudomonadota > Gammaproteobacteria > Gammaproteobacteria bacterium (ex Lamellibrachia satsuma). The sequence goes on along the minus strand of CP053680.1, from coordinate 959,772 downwards.
CAGAGGTCATCTGCACCGCAAGAGACGCCACTGAGGCATGAGTCAAATCGATCAACGGGCGGTGATCGATCCCTCCGCGGAGCTGGGCGAAGGGGTTTCTATCGGTCCATTCTCGGTGATCGGGGCCGATGTGAAGATCGGTCGTGGTACCACCATCGGCCCTCATGTCGTTATCAACGGCCCGACCAGGATAGGTGAAGATAGTCGTATCTTTCAGTTTGCGTCGGTCGGCGAGGATCCACAGGACAAAAAGTATGGCGGCGAGCCGACACGGTTGGAGATCGGCGACCGTAACGTCGTCCGCGAGTTCGTTACCATCAATCGGGGAACGCAACAGGATGCGGGAACAACCCGCATTGGCAATGATAATCTCTTCATGGCCTATACCCATGTGGCTCATGACTGCCAGATCGGTAATGACGTCATCATGGCCAACGCCGCTTCTATTGGTGGCCATGTGCATATCAGCGATCACACCATTCTTGGCGGATTTACTATCGTCCATCAATTCTGTCGCATCGGCGCCTACAGCTTTTGCGCCATGGGTTCGGTGATCTCCAAGGACCTGCCGCCCTACGTAATGGTCTCAGGACATCCGGCGAAACCCTATGGGATCAACACCGAAGGGCTGCGGCGCCGTCAATACAGCGAGCAGGCGATCCGCCAGATCAAGCGTGCCTACAAACTGCTCTACAAGTCCCAGTTGCGGCTGGAAGAGGCGATCGAATCGATTCGTGAGATAGCAGGCGAGGCGCCAGAAGTCGGCATTATGGTGGATTTTATTGCGCAGGGCGGACGCAGTATCCTCCGCTAATGACTCGAATTGGTATAGTCGCCAATGAAGTCTCCGGTGATCAACTCGCCGCCTCCCTGATCCATGCATTGAAGGCGAAACGACCAGAATTACGCTTTGAGGGTATGACCGGTCCTGCAATGGAAGCCGAAGGCTGCAAGAGTCTGGCACGCATGGATCCGGTGATGGGGCTGGTGGAGGTGTTGAAGCACCTGCCGGGACTGCTCTCTCTGCGGCGCAGGCTTTTCCACCACTTCCAAATTGCTCCCCCGGACCTCTTTCTTGGTGTGGATGCGCCGGATTTCAATCTGGCGCTGGAAACCCGACTCAAAGCCGAGGGTATCCGGACTGCCCACTTTGTCAGTCCGACCGTCTGGGCCTGGCGTCAGAAGCGCGTAAAAAAACTGTGCCGGGCAGTGGATCTGATGTTATGCATCTTTCCCTTTGAGGTGGATTTTCTCCAGCGGAACAGTGTAACCGCCAGCTATGTGGGGCATCCTTTGGCGGATGAGATTCCCCTAGAGTCGACAGCGCCGGAAGGCATCAGATCCGAGCTGGGGCTCGATCCCGACCGCCCCGTTATTGCGATTCTACCCGGCAGCCGCATGAGCGAACTCGGCATGCTGTCGGCGCCTTTTTTACAGACTGCGATCTGGTGTTTGCAGCGTCATCCTGAGCTGCAATTCGTGGCGCCGATGGTGAACGCGAAGATTCGGACAGCTTTTTCTGAGCAGATCGTTGAGGTTGCACCGGATCTACCCATCATCCTGCTCGATGGTGAGGCGCGTAAGGCGATCCAGGCGGCTGACGTTGTGCTGACTGCCTCGGGCACTGCGACGCTGGAAACGCTTCTATTGAAACGCCCAATGGTTGTAGGTTATCGGTTGGCAGCCCTGACATACTGGCTGGTAAAGACCTTCAATCTAGTGAAGATCCCCCACATGGCGATGGCCAATCTGATCGCTGAAGAGCGCCTCGCACCGGAGTTTCTGCAGGGTGAGGTCAGGCCGGAGACGCTTGGACAGGCGCTGCTCGATTTTCTCGAATCACCGGCCAGGCGGGCTGGCGTCGTCACCAGATATCGACAGCTGCACGAAGGGTTGCGTTGTGATGCTGCAAACCGGGCCGCGGATGCAGTGTTGGCACTTATCGATCAATAAATAGAGGAGTTCTGAGATGGACTTTTTCATTGCCGGCGTTGATGAGGTGGGTCGCGGGCCATTGGCGGGCCCCGTGGTGGCTGCTGCGGTGATTCTCGATCCGGCAAACCCGATAGAGGGCTTGGCGGATTCCAAAAAGCTCAGTGAAAAACGCCGTGAAACCCTCTCCGGGTTGATTCGTGAACGCTCTCTGGCCTGGGCGCTCGGGCGTGCTGAGGTCGAGGAGATCGACGAGATCAATATTCTTCAAGCCAGTCTGCTGGCTATGCAGCGGGCGGTTGAAGCGTTGTATATGTCACCGCACAAGGCGCTGGTGGATGGCAAGCATGTTCCAAGCCTGTCCTGTGAGGTGGAGGCGATCATCGGCGGCGACAGTAGTGTCAAAGCGATCGGCGCAGCCTCCATCATTGCCAAGGTTGCCCGTGACCGGGAGATGGTGGAGATGGATCAGCGCTATCCCGGTTATGGTCTGGCGAGACATAAAGGCTACCCCACCAAGATGCATCTGGAGGCGCTCAGGGAATTGGGTGTTACGCCGATCCACCGTCGTTCATTCGGGCCGGTCAGACGCCTCCTGGAGGATTAATGAGCCCCTGAACGATTCAGACGCTCCTTACGGACAGTGCATATATTCTGGAAATTGGAGGGTTTTTGGGTGGATAATGGCGCGAACTGGTGATGATACACCGGATTGGGCAGAGCCATCTTGAAAGTGACACCCAAAAAATGAGCGTCAGCTGGCGTGAAAATAAAACAGAGGATAAGAGTCAGGAGTTATTTTATGGGGAACCCGGAGCAACAATTGGATCGGGAAGAGATCAAGGCCAGGCTGCGTGAGATTATCAAGGAGCAGTTGGAGGTCGACGAGGTCGAGTACGACGAGAACAATCTGGACAATCTCACCGAATTGGAGATCGACTCGCTCTCTTTTGTTGAAATCATCTTTGAAATAGAGGACAAGTTCGACGTTAAGTCTGCCGGTGGTTTCAGTGATGATCAGCTTAAAGAGATTAAAACCACAGACGATATTGCCGATCTGATTATTGCTGCCAAGTCGGCTTCATGAGCGCTGGCGGCAGGGTGGCGATCACAGGCCTTGGTGTGGTGTCGCCGGTTGGTAACGACATCCACGCTTTCTGGAAGAACTCGGTCGCCGGTGTCAGCGGCATTCGACCGATCGAGCGTTTTGATTCAGCCAATTTCGGTTGTAAGGTTGCCGGCCAGGTCGAGGGACTTTCCGAGAGCCCTTTCTATAAGAAAAAATACATCAGGATAGACCCCTGCAGTGCAATGGGACTGGTTGCAGCCAGCCAGGCTCTGGCTCAGGCCGGCATAGAGACGGGTGGTGAGAAGCGGGTCCGCTATGGTGTCTATTCCGGTACTGGTATCGGTGGTGTGACCACCCATGAAACCGCCTGCCTGAAATATGCTGCCAAGCCTGATGACCCTCGTATCAGTCCGCTCGCCATCGTGCGGGTGATGAATAATGCAGGCGCCTCTGAGATTGCAATGCATTTTGGCTTTGCCGGCGAGTCACTTACTGTCTCAACCGCTTGCGCAGCCGGCCTGCAGGCCCTGGGAGAAGCCTCCCGCGCTATTCGTGACGATCGAGCAGACCTGATTGTGGCAGGCGGTAGCGATGCCCCCCTCTCCCGCCCTCTCTACTCCGCTTGGCAGAGCATGCGGGTCATGTCGTCTTGGGGGGGGGATCCCGCAGCTGCTTCGCGCCCGTTCAGTGGTGATCGTAGTGGTTTGGTATTGGCGGAGGGTGCCGCCTATGTCATTTTGGAGAGCGAGGTGCACGCTCGTGGCCGTGGCGCTGAAATCCTCGGCTTTGTGGATGGATATGCTTCCAACACCTGTCATGGTCACATCACTCGGCCAAGTATGGAACATGAGGTTGACGTGATGGGAAACGCGCTGAAAAGTGCAGGGATTACCATTGATGATGTTGACTATATCCATGCCCATGGCACGGGGACCGAGGCTAACGATGTGATAGAAACCGACGCCATAAAAGCGGTGTTTGGTGAGCGTGCCGCCGATGTTCCGATTACTTCAGGCAAGTCGATGCTGGGGCATACTTTGGGTGCTTCGGGTGTCTTCGGGCTGATCTCGGCACTGTTGAGCCTCAACAAGGGTATCGCCATCCCCACCATCAACCTGGATAACCCGGATCCCAAGTGTGACTTGAACTATGTGGCAAACAAGGCCCAGCCTTTGTCCAGAAGTCGTACTGCCATGGTGAATGCGTTTGGTTTTGGTGGAACAAACTGCACGGCAGTGATCAGTAAGGCTCAATAGACATTATCTTTCTGAAACAAGTATGTAGGATGCGGTTCGCAAGCTCACCAGCATCCTACGTCTTATTTATTGCTGTCATCCAGCTCTCGGTTACTGAAATCAAGGAGACGTTCGACTTCGTGATTGAACCGCTGCAGTTTTTCCAGAGTTTTTGCTTCGTCTCTTGATTTGCTGACCGCTTCCAGGTGAGTGACAGCAAGATTCAATGCTGGAACCCCGCAGATCGAAGTGGCTCCATGCAGGCGGTGAACATTCTCTCTAAGGTCGTCCCACTGCCGGGCAGCATGATTCCCACGGATTACCCCGGCCTGTTCCGGCAGTTCACTGCAAAACTGCTTGAACATTTCATCTACAAGTTTTTTATTGCCTCCAGCAATATTTAACGCTTTTTCTTCATCCCTGATTGGGAGGTTAGCGTCTGAGTCAACTGACTCATTTGCGGTTGCCATTGCCTGAGCCAGTTGAGGTTTTTCCCCCCGTAACAGTGGAAGTATTACGTTCAGAAGTTGAGATTCGGTATATGGTTTTAGCAGATAGCCATCCATGCCCGCAGCTATTACCTCATTTCGTGTCTCGGGTACCACGTCAGCAGTGAGTGCGACGATCGGCGGTGAGTTGGAGCGATTCGCACAGTTCTCACGAATTCTTTTTGCGGCGTCCGTACCTTTGAGTTTCGGCATGTGGACATCCATTAGTATCAGGTCAAACTGGTTTTTTATGGCCAGATCAATGGCTTCAGTGCCGGTATTCGCTTCTGAAACAATAGCGCCCTTTTCAGAAAGGAGGATGTTCATCAGTTCCAGATTAATATGATTGTCATCCACGACAAGGATCCTTTTCCCCTTTAATGAGGTGTCGCTATCAATGTTTGAGGCAATTGTTGAGTGGTCGTGAGCTTCACCGGCGGAAAAAATCTCCTTAAGGATGTTATCGAGAGTCTCGCTGCCCAAGGGTTTGGAAAGAGACCAGGTAGTATTGTCGATGTGGAAATTTTCTATGGTGTTTCGATCTGATGCACTGAGAAGTACCAGGACAGGTAGATTGAAAGAAGTCAGGAAACCCTTTGCTGTTATATCTGCGTAACCTGAGGTTATTTCATCTTTTGTAAAGCCGCATACGATCAAATCTGCAAGAGAGAGGATCGGTTCATCCGTGTCGACAGTCTCCAAATCCTTGGTCAAAAATCCTCGTTTAAGAAATTGATGTTTGATGGATAGGCGAGATAGTTTGTGCTGATCGATGATCAGGCAGTTTTTGTTATAGAATTGTGCTGCTTGTGGTTTGTTGTTTTCAGTGTCATCTTTTTTCAGAGTCAGCGTGACCCGAAAACAGGAACCCTGCCCGTGTGTACTGTCCACATCGATGCTGCCACCCATCGATTGGGCCAACTTCCTGGAAATGCTCAGTCCAAGGCCGGTGCCGCCATACATTCTGCTGGTAGATGTATCAGCTTGTTGAAATGCATGGAAAAGATGCTCTTGCGCATCATGGTCGATACCAATGCCTGTATCGGTTACCGTGAAACTCAGTGTACATTCGCTATCTGTCTCATGCTCAAGCATGACCCGAACAATGACTTCACCCTGGTGAGTGAATTTGATTGCATTACTCAACAGATTGACAAGAATTTGCCTGATTCTGGTTATATCGCCGATCAGTCTGTCAGGAACGTCGGAGTAGACCATCAGTACAAGTTCCAGGTCTTTGTCCTGGGCCGATGGTGCCAGCAGTACAACGGGATCTTCAAAACACTCGGTCACAGAAAAACTTGAGCTGTCTGGTTCCAGTCTGCCGTATTCAAGCTTTGAATAGTCCAGGATATGGTTGATGATCTCCAGTAAGTTGGTAGCAGATTTGGTGATTGTGTTGACGACATCTTTCTGTTTTTTATCAAGATTCATCTTTTTGAGTAAGTTCGCAAAACCCAGAACGCCATTCATGGGTGTTCTGATCTCATGACTCATGTTGGCAAGAAATTCTGATTTTACATGGCTTGCCATGAGCGCACGTTTTCTTGCCAAGTCGAGTTCGACATTCTGTATTTCCAGCGCTTCCATTGTTTGAGTCAGGTCTGAAGTTGCCTGATCAATCTGCTGTTGCATGGTTTCCTGGGACAGTTTCAACTCTCTAGCCATTGTGTTGAAACTCTCTTCAAGACTGGCGATTTCCCGGTAAGATTTTTCTGGAATCAAGGTGGAGAAGTCACCGGCTCGCATCTGCACCACTGCCCTTGTCAGGCGCGAAATGGGGCCCGTTACCCGCTTGCTGAGTGCAAGTGAGAAGAGAATGGTTCCAATTAGTCCGAACCACAGTATAAGAAGGCTGTTGCGCATAATTCGGCGTTTGTTGGCCAGCAGTCTTTTCGTGCTGATAGTGATGGCAACGCTGCCCAATGAGGCGGTACCTGACAAGGCGGTTAGTTCAGGTTCCTCGCTTTGTTCAGGATAGTCCGAGACATCAATCGGCATGATTTCTCTACCGACATGTGCACGAAAAGTAATATGGTTGTCGGTGGAGTTGATACTCCCTGTCATTGGATTATTGGAATGGCTATTTATGTTGGCAAGTGTGTTATTTGATTCGTCGAGTACTCGGATTTCACTGACATCGCTGTGACGAAAGATCGATTTTAGATTTGTTTTCAGGGTTGTCGAGTCACGGGTAAACAATCCCGTAGTGCTTAACGCGGCGGCTTCATTGGCAATAGCCTGTCCACGTTCGTTGAATGCATCGAAGAGATTATCCAATTGCGTATTGATCAGATAGGTGATCAATGGTACTGCCAGGGCGATTGCGGGCAGTAACCCTGCAATCAATGCTTGTGTTCTGAAGGTTTTAAATTGATTCAGGATCATGGTGTTTTGCCTGTACTGATCTGATCTCTGAGGTGAGTTTCTGAAGGAAGTTTAATCCCCAATGACCTTGCTACTTTTCTATTGACGCTAACAGAGAAATATTTCGGATATTTCGGCCCTTTTATAAGATTGGTTTTAGTGCTGAGATGGCTGGCGGAGACATCGACTATATGCCGTGCAATATCATCGGGGGTGGAATGAACAGCGGAAATGGCACCGGCCTTTACATAGGCGGCTGAAAATCCCACAACGGGCACCTGTTTGCGATAGGTAGATGTGAGTATATTGGATATGGTCTTTCTGTTATGGATGTTGGCATCGGGCAGCGCCAGAAGAACGTCTGAACTTTCCAATAATTTCCCAAGTTTGCTGCCAAGTTCTCTGCTGTTGACAGCTTCTGCCAGTGTTATTGTGATCCCCAGCTTATTTTCGCTCTTTCGCAAGATGGATTCAGAAGGACGGTTATTCTTATGGACCAATATTCCGATACGTTTTCCTCCGCCAGTAGAGAGTTTTGCCAGCCTGAGGTTGCGTTCAAGTGGCTGATTGAGATAGATCGTATCCGTTTCCTGAAAGAGTCTGTCGCTGATGTTTGATTTTTTATCCGGTAGCATCGGTATCATTGCGTGGATGGTCTTGTTCGTGACGCCATGATCCCGTGTAAATTTTGCGGCTTTTGATCCGAGTGTGATAATCAAGTCGCTATGTTTGGACCATTCGGGTTTCAGATTAGTTGGGATTGATGATGTGGTGTCGACCTCAGTGCAGATGTCGGGATGACTTTCGCAGTAGAGAATAAAATAGTGTTCAATGGCATTGATCACCTTATCGTAAACAGTTGCGTTTCCGCTTTTTATGATCAGAATGTTATGCTGTCTTTCTATTTCCCGTGAATAGGCATGTCCAGCGATAAAATGCTGTGCCAGGAAAAGCAACAATAAAACACGGCAGAAACGCCCTAATGCGGACAGGGCGTTACCTGTCCGCAGGGCTGTCAATTTGCCGTTAGTAAACAAGTTCCGGGTTCCTTATGCTTTTCGCTTTTTTGGGCAAGCGGGCTTTCAATCCATCGAAAATATCTTGAATAGAGCAACTATCATCTGAAACCCAGTGATGCCTGAAGGAAGAAACGGGTTTCCCATTGGTTGACTAAGTCACGACTCGGCGCGTTGAAAAAATCCACATGCCCACCGTTGAGGTTTTGTCCAATAAGCGCTATTTCTCCGTCCATGCCCGGCAGAGTGAACTGTTTTCCCAGTCTCACATCCCAGCGCCTGAAGGTTGGGACCAGGTCGCCTTCACCACCCCAAACCATTTCGCCGACATAGTAGTAGGCCGAACTGATCTGAATGCCACTGTCGAAACGATGGCTGCCGAGGATACTGAAGGTATGGCTTGCAGCATTATCACTAATGTCAGTTTTGGATTGGACCGTGCCATCCTGAATCAGGAAAGCCTCCTGGCCGTAGGTATTGGCGTATCCGTAACCGAGAAAAATCAGATCGCGAGGGGTCGGTCTGAAGTCAAGATTCACCTCCAGTCCATTGATCGTCGCCTCGCCTGAGTTTATGTAGGTGTCCGCGCCCTCCTGAACCAGGTTGCTGAAATTATTCAATGTTGCGACGGCGATGGGGTCGGTCAGCCCACGGTCCGGGTCTGGAATATCGAAATTACGGACTTCATTGACGATATTATCGATCTTTTCATGAAACAGTTTGAGATCCAGGGTCAGGCCAGCTTCAGGAAAACTGGCCAGATATCCCAGCTCAAAACTGTCGATGGTTTGCGGGTCCAGGTCTCCGGTCGCCAACACCCAGGTGTTTACGTCATTGAGCGGTTCATCGAGAAAGACCACGAGGTTGGCGTGATCCTCCAGCAGTGTGGGCATACGGTAGGCGCGTGAAGCGCTCGCCCTGATGGTATTGTTTTTATCCATATGGTGATTGATTGCGAGGCGGGGAGAGAAGAAGGGATCCATATCTTCAAATCGCTCGACCATTCCGCCGGCATTGACAACCCACGCGGGAGAGATATGCCACTCTGCATTGGCAAAGAGGCGTAATTGATCTCTTGTGATTGCATCGTGCTGATGAAAGATCCAGACACTTTTGCCGCGATCCTGCCGCGCACCCGCCCCCCACACTAACCGTAGATTATCTGAAGTCTGCAAAGTCTGCTGAAATTCAAGATCGTATCTATCTGACTCAAAACCCAGCCAGGAGAGAGTCAGAGGCGAGTCGGTGAGTTTAAGTTCATCCAGAAACATCTGGAAATTGTAGTTCCCACCAGAGAGTCCAAGGGCGAAGATGTCAGGCCGTATCGGCTCGGGAAAACCTTGCAGGTCGTCCAACCCTTTGATGATGTCTGAGATGATAGGTGAACGGTAGCTGTCCTCTATCTGCTGGTAGTTATGATAAAACTGGAGACGAAACTCATTGCTTGGGGATTGCTGATGAGTCCAGGCTATCTGTTGGAAGTTGTAACGATTGTTTAATACCCTGGTCTGCTGAAAGATATCCGACCAGCCTTCGCCGTAGTTTCCCCGGCTGAAACCGACACGAAACTCCAGCGTGTCTTCATTATCCAATGTTTGCTCTCCGTGGAAGTTGAACCAGCGTGTGTCGGCGCTGTCTTCGCGTTCTTCAAAGCCGTCGTATTCATCGTAGTTGGCTGAAATCCTATAGGCGAAGTCACCAATCGCGTCGGCATAACGGCCATAAATCTTGCGCGCATTGCCTTCGCCTATGATGGTTTTCAACATTGCACCGGGATGATCAGCCGGGTGGTCGGTAATGATGTTGACAACGCCGGCAAATGAGTTGGAACCATAGGCGGCAGCATTGGGCCCCCGGATCACCTCGATACGCGCTATTTCGTCAACCTCGATCGGCATGTCGGCCCATGCGACGCCACCAAATGCGGGATCGTAAACCGACCGTCCATCGATCAGCACCTGCATGTCACGAGCATACTGGTCGGCCATACCGTGATAGGTTGCAGTGGCCCTGGAGCCGGAATAGAAGCCCACTGCAAAACCCGGTACCAGTCGCAGCAGGTCAGGAATATTCCTGGAGCCGGATGCACGAATCATCTCTTTGTCGATGATCGTCATTGCCGTAGGGGTATCTGCCAGGGATTGGGAGAGACGGGTTGCGGAGAGCACCACGGGCAACTCTTCGAAAAAATAGTCTTCGGAGATTGGGTCGGATTCAGCGGCGTTCCCAATCTGTGAACAAATTGCAGGGAGTATCACGAGAGAAGAGAGAAGCCGTCTATATCGTAACGGATATCTTTGAAGTTGCATGGTTCTATTCGCTATTGTGTGGCAGGCGTCTCGGCCCTGTTTCTGATACGTCTGCTTCTTCTATGAACCGACATTATTCAACGGATATCCTATGATCTCCTACAAGTAGAAAGGTTATCGTCTCAATACCTGCATCCAGCGCCAAAAATTCAGAAGTCCGGCCAACGATGAGGCGACATAGGTGAGCGCGCAGGCCTTCAGTATCCGTTTGGCCTTCTTTTCCTGAGAGGCATCGATATATTTCCCCTGAGTGAGGATTGGCATCGCCTTGCCGAAACTGGCGTCCCACTCCACCGGCAGGGTGATAAGCTGGACGATGAGCCCGGTTCCCATGGTGATGATCGCTGCCAACAGCATAATTGCCCCGCTGCTCGGAGCCCGGGTAATGCCCGCCAGCAGGGGGGCAAGAAAGAGCAGGAATGATCCCAGTTTCTGACTGACTATCGCTATCCTGGCCAGTCCCATGCGCAGACGAAAAGGGCGGTAACCACTGGCGTGTTGAATGGCGTGTCCGACCTCGTGGGCTGCGGTTGTGATGGCGGTCAGTGTTCTGCCCTCCATTTTGTCCCTGGTGAGTCGAACGGTCTTGCTGAGGGGGTCGTAGTGGTCACCGGATTCGGTGGCTTCAACACGAATGTCCTTGAGTTCAAAGCGGTCAAGCAGATGGCGGGCCAGTTCACCTCCTGTGCCGGGAAAGTCCTCATCCTGCCGGTTATAACGTGAAAGGATATGCTGCACCCACCATTGAGGTGCGTATATCAGAGCAAGGACAAGGGTGATGAGAAGCAGATAGTGCACGGTATCTTCCGTTGGCAACAACAGGTGAATAATCCGGTATACTAACCCGTTTCCCGGGATTCCGGACTGAATTACAGAATTTGGAGATGAACGATGTCGACAGAGGGCGTCAAGAAAGTGGTATTGGCCTATTCCGGTGGTCTGGATACCTCCATTATCGTCAAGTGGTTGCAGGACGAATATAAGTGCGAAGTGGTGACCTTCACTGCCGATATCGGTCAGGGCGAAGAAGTGGAACCTGTACGCGCCAAGGCGGAAGCCGCCGGCATCAAAGAGATCTACATCGAGGATCTCACCGAAGAGTTCGTGCGGGACTATGTCTTTCCCATGTTTCGTGCCAATGCCATTTATGAGGGCGAGTACCTGCTGGGCACATCCATCGCACGGCCATTGATCGCAAAGCGGCTGATCGAGATTGCCAACGAGACTGGCGCGGATGCCATCTCCCACGGCGCCACCGGCAAGGGCAACGATCAGGTGCGTTTTGAATTGGGCGCCTATGCTCTGCGTCCCGATATTCATATCATCGCCCCCTGGCGTGAGTGGGATCTCAACTCCCGTGAAAAGCTGCTGACCTATGCCGAGGAACACGGTATCCCCATTGAGATGAAACGGGAGGGCAAGAAATCCCCCTATTCCATGGATGCCAATCTGCTGCACATCTCCTATGAAGGTTACGACCTGGAAGATCCATGGACCGAAGCCGGGGAGGATATGTGGCGCTGGTCTGTCTCTCCGGAGCAGGCCCCGGACAGACCGATGTATATCGAGCTGACCTTTGAGAAGGGCGACGTGGTTGCCATCGATGGTGAGGCCATGTCACCGGCGACGGTTCTGGCGACCCTGAACAAGTTGGGCGGCGACAACGGCATCGGTCGTGCGGACATCGTGGAGAATCGCTATGTCGGCATGAAATCCCGTGGCTGTTATGAAACCCCCGGTGGCACCATCCTGCTTAAAGCGCATCGTGCCATGGAGTCGCTCACCCTGGATCGCGAGGCAGCCCACCTGAAGGACGAGTTGATGCCGCGCTACGCCAAGCTGGTCTACAATGGTTACTGGTTCGCACCGGAGCGGGAGATGCTGCAGGTCGCCATCGACCAGAGCCAGCAAGTGGTCAACGGTGTCGTCAGGCTGAAACTCTACAAAGGAAACGTCTACGTGGCCGGGCGGAAGTCCGACACCAACAGTCTCTTTGACGAGTCCATCGCCACTTTTGAAGACGATGAGGGCGCTTACGATCAGAAGGATGCGGAAGGTTTCATCAAGCTCAATGCACTGCGTTTGCGGGTGGCTGCGGCGAAAGGTGACGGGTGACAGGGCGAGTTTTCAAAATTATTGTTAAATAGGGTTTGACGCGTTTATAGGCAAAAGCAAGCTTTTGGAAACTGGAAACTGGAAACTGGAAACTGGAAACTGGAAACTGGAAACTGGAAACTGGAAACTGGAAACTGGAAACTGGAAACTGGAAACTGGAAACTGGAAAGTCAGTTTTCCCGCCCCGGCAGTTCCGGATCCTCCCTCTTATAGCCAATGGCAGTCAGCTTTTCGAGATAGGCCTGCCAGAGTTCGTCATGAAACTTGCCCAGGTTGTAGAGATACTTCCAGTCATAGAGCCCTGAGTCATGCCCGTCATCGAAGACGATTTTAACCGCGTAACTGCCAACGGGCTTGATGTCGGTAACGGAGACCATTTCCTTGCCGGTCTCCAGTTTTGCCTGCGCAGGGGTATGGCCCCGGGTTTCGGCCGATGGCGAGTAGACCCGCAGGTATTCACAGGGCAGCGAAAAGTGGGCGCCGTCGTCGAAGGCGATATCGAGAAAGCGGGACTGCTGATGCACCTTGATGTCGACGGGGCGGGGTTGCTTTTCCATTAGATCTTTCCGGTGTTTGATTCAGGCCAGCCCTGGGTGTGTTTTTCCACAAGGTCTGCCAGCATTTCAATGTGATTGGATTCTGCGTTGAGGGCGGGAATATATTCATAGATGCCGCCGCCTGCTTTTTGAAAATAATCCTTGTTCTCCACCGCGATCTCTTCCAGTGTTTCCAGACAGTCGGCAGAGAAACCAGGACTGACCACCTGGACGTGTTCTACCTTTGCCTTGCCCCAGGAGGTAAGGGTTTGGTCGGTATAGGGTTTGATCCACTCCTTTTTGCCGAAGCGGGACTGAAAACTGAGTTGCCACTGTGAGTCTTCCAGTTGGAGTCTTTCGGCAACCTGTTCGGCGGTGAAACGGCACTCGCCGGGATAGGGATCACCGGCGGCGGCATAATCTTCAGGAATACCGTGGAATGAGAAGAGCAGCTTTTCCGCCGCGCCATGTTGTTCACGGAAGCGTTGGATTGAGTCGGCCAGCACCTGTATGTAGTCAGCTTCATGGCCGTAGTGATTGATAAAGCGCAGTTCCGGTAACCGCCGCCAGTGTTGCAGTTCACTTGTTACCGCATCGAAAGTTGAGGCGGTGGTCGTGGCGGAGTACTGGGGATAGAGCGGCAGTATCAGGATGCGCTCGGCGTTTTCGCGGCGCAGCGTTTCCAATCCGTCGGTTATAGAGGGGTTGCCGTAGCGCATTGCCAGGACGACTTTGACCTTGCTGTCGAGCCGTTCGTTGAGTGCTGTCTGCAATTTGTCCGTCTGTTGTTTGGAGATGTCCAGGAGCGGCGAACCACTCTCTGTCCATACCGTACGGTAGGATTCGGCGGAACGCTTTGGTCGGATGCGCAAAATGACGCCGTGCAGAATGACCTTCCAGAGCAGTCTGGGGAATTCCACCACGCGGGGATCGCTGAGGAATTCCGCCAGGTAACGCCGCACATCTCTGGTGGTGGGGCTGTCCGGTGTGCCGAGGTTGGTTAGCAGAATGCCGAGGCTGCCTGTACCGGGGGGCGTAAGATCCGAGTGGTTTCTATATTTCATGGTGTTGATTGTTGTTCGCAGAACAGACTTGAGTGTGGGTGCAGACTGCAGGTGGATTTATCAAGTGGGAAGACTACACCACTCGACAGTCGACCGAAACCGGATAGCTTAGCCGATTCCGATTCTAAAATAGTCTCCGTCTGGAATTGTCACTATTTCTCTCGCAAAGGCGCCAAGAAAATCGTTGCTATCGTTTAATAACAATAGATTATAACTTTGCGATCTTGGCGCCTTGACGAGAATTATTGATTCTGGGTGAACATTTATTAGATGAGGCCGGGAGAGCTATTTTAGACCGATTTTTTCAACAGGTCCGTAAACTCAGGTGTTCTGAGATAACCGTATGATTTATGGTGGATCTTTCCCCAGCCATTGATCACCAGATCGTCCCTCACCTTGACCCCATCCTCGTTTGAGTCGTAGTCGTCTGCGAGGTGGGTGTCGATGGCAACCGGGTCGCGCCGGTCTGCAAGGTTGGTCCATTTTTTTACGATACTGGGGGTACGCACCAGCGGACTCTCTTCACTGATTTTATATTTTACGTGGGGCAGGCCAAGGGGGGAGCCGATGGTCACGAAATGGTCGATCTTGATATTGGGATCCTCTTTTCCGAGCTGCCGCAGGACATCGTAAGCGATGATGGTGCCCATGGAGTGGGCGACCAGCATGATGCGATCCCCTCTGTTGTCGAGAATAACGGTTTTCAGGCGTTTCCTGAGTTCTTCGCGGAGTTCACTGTCCGTATAGTATTTATGCAGATCCTGCAGTTTTACCTCCAGCACCTTATCGGCAATCTTATCGATGCCGAAGAGTGCCTTTGCCGAGTCCCACATTTTACCGTTAATCGTTGATGCCTTGGCTCTCACAAGGTCCAGCCAGCCGTCATGGTAGCGTTTCAGGGCGCCATCTTCGGCTTTATGGTACGCATCGGGGTCTTGGTCAGGTGTGGCATACATGGCATCGGCCCAGTAGACCGAGTGAAAATTGAGAGAATCCAGGGTGATGCCCGCATTTTTTTGCAGTCCTTCCAGCATGGCCTTTTCCCACCATTCGGCCAGCGTCTTCTCCGGTGGTTTGTTGGCCAGCCCATGAATACCGATGATGACATTGCTCATGATATCGATCTCCTTTTTTTGTTTTCCCCGATAAAGAAATATAGTTGCCTGAGCATCGATTGCATAGGCTTGCTGTTCAACACGGTAGAATTTCCAGGGGCGTCTGGTGAAGAATCGTCTGTTGGGACAAGTGCACTACAGCCTGTTATATTCAGATATCCAGAAAAAGCCTTGTGGGATGGTTGAAAAGTGCGGGAGACAGTCGGGGCAGGGCATTCCGGACGAGTTACTGCTGCCCTGCAACACTTGACGGGCCAATGCGGTCTACGATGCTCAGGAGCGCAAACTGGCAGCTAGAATTTCAAGAGCTACGAGAAACAGGCACCAGATGAGATCTACCGGTCGTGAGGTGAAAATACGACTGCCGAGGGTTGGTATCAGCGCCTGTCTGTTGGGTGAACCTGTGCGTTATGATGGTCGGCATAAATACGCCGCACAAATCGTCGAAACCCTGTCGGATGTAGTGAGTTGGGTGCCGCTCTGCCCTGAGACAGAAGCTGGCTTGGGTGTGCCTCGTCCACCGGTGGAACTGATCGGTTCGCCCGGCAACTTCCGGGTTGTCAGCGTCGAAAATCCAGCGCTGGATGTAACCACCACGCTGCTCGATTTTTCACAACAAAAGGTACAGAATCTAGGGCGGATCAACGGTTTTATTCTGCAGAGCAGGTCCCCAAGTTGTGGTTTGAAAAGTACCCCATTCAGAGAGAGCGGCCTGCTGGGTGCCGGGGTGTTTGCCTGTGTGCTCAAGCACGAGTTCCCGGAGTTACCGGTCGCTGAGGATGTGGATCTGGATTCAGCGGATGCGCTGGATGAATTTCTGCAGCGTGTCAGGCGATATGACCCGAATCTAAGGTAGTAGGAACAATCGAGCCACAGGCTTGTCAATATACGCAATAGGTCTGCCTGCCAGTTATCCGCGGCATTTGTGAGCCTGGCAGCAGTCTGATCGGAAACAATAAAACAGGGGGAGTTATGAAAGCTGTTCTATTTGTATGCGTGGAGAATTCCAATCGCAGTCAGATGGCAGAGGCCTTTGCGCGGCTGCATGGCAGTAATCATCTGGCGGCCTTCAGTGCCGGTTCCAATCCCAGTGGCCAGGTCAATCCCAAGGCGATTGCCGCGATGCAGGAGAAGGGATACGACCTTACGATACACCACTCCAAATCGTTCAGTGACCTGCCCGATGCGCAGTTCGATTTTGTTATCACCATGGGGTGCGGTGATCGATGTTCCCATATTCCGGCGTTGATCCGTGAAGACTGGGATCTTCCTGATCCCAAAACACTGCCGCCGGAAGAATTCAACCGGGTCAGGGATGAGATCGAACACCGGGTGCTGGAACTTCTGACGCGGATTAATTAAGGGACCTGAAACCTGAAACCTTTATTATCCCTTCATGAATAAGGAAAAACGGCAGGCCATCTTCGAGCGCCTGCAGGCGGCTGATCCAAATCCGACTACCGAACTCAACTATCGGACCCCCTTTGAGCTGCTGTTGGCGGTGATCCTATCTGCTCAGGCGACGGATAAGGGCGTCAATAAGGCAACAGCGCGCCTGTTTCCAGTTGCCAATACGCCGGAAGCAATCTTTGAACTTGGTGAAGTGGGTTTGAAGGCGTATATCAAGACCATCGGACTGTTCAATTCCAAAGCGAAAAATATCATCCAGACCTGCCGTATGCTGATCGATATTCACGACAGTGAAGTGCCGAATGAGCGACAGGCACTGGAGGCGCTGCCCGGTGTGGGCCGCAAGACTGCAAATGTGGTGTTGAATACTGCTTTCGGACAGCCCACAATGGCGGTGGATACTCATATCTTCAGGGTTGGGAACCGGACCCGGCTGGCGCCTGGAAAGACGCCACTTGAGGTGGAGAAAAAACTGCTGCGCCGGACGCCGAAAGCCTTCCTGCAGGATGCTCACCACTGGCTTATTCTGCATGGACGTTATACCTGCGTCGCCAGAAAACCACGTTGCGGCAGCTGTGTGATTGAGGATCTTTGTGAATTCAGGGAGAAGACGTCGTAAATCTACGGGGTTGAAATCTTATTAGGAGTTTTACCAATGCATCGAATTGCGGTCTCTCTTTTTGCCTTATTCTTTTTGTTTGTAGCCAATGTCGAGGCCGGTAACGGCCTGGTAAACGTGCGCAGCCAATTCGGTGTGCAGAAGACAATGGATCGTCTGGAGAAGACGGTCAGAACAGCAGGCATGCATGTTTTTGCACGTATCGATCACGCCAAAGGGGCGGCTAAGATCGGCAAAACATTGCGTCCAACCCAACTCCTGATCTTCGGCAGCCCGAAGGCGGGGACTCCCCTGATGAAGAGCGATCAGCGGGTCGGCCTCGATCTGCCGCTCAAGGTGCTGGTCTGGAAGGATGCCGAGGGCCATGTCTGGTTCAGCTATACCCGTCCGGGTTATATGCTCAACCGTTTTGGGATCAATAATCGACCCAAGGTCAAAGAGAAGATGGCCGGTATATTGGCCAAGTTCGCCCGTGTGGCGACCAGGCCCTGATCCGGAATCCCTATTCTGTGTTTGGAGGCGATAGAAATCAGATCCGGCAGGTCTTTGTGGATGCCTGGCACAAGCGGGTTCAGGGTAAACCGCTGGAGCCGCTTGAACAGATGATCGCTGCCGTAGTGGCTGAACATACTGAATACCATAAACTGCTGGACGACCGTGAAGCAGCATTGAGCCGGGAGTTTCTGCCGGAAGACGGTGAGAGTAATCCGTTTCTGCATATGGGTATGCACATTAGTCTGCAGGAGCAACTCTCCACCGATCGTCCGAATGGGATCGCCGGGCTCTACCAGCGGCTGACCCAACGTATTGGAGATGCCCACGAGGCGGAGCACCAATTGATGGAGTGTCTTGCACATATGCTTTGGGAGGCGCAGGTCAACAAACGGATGCCGGATGAGCAGGTCTATCTCGAATGCGTCAAACGTCTTGTTATCTAGTACGCTATCGATGTAACAATTGCGGATTCAGTCAGGATGTAGGGTGCGCTGTGCGCACCATGATTAGCATACATACCGTGATTCCAGCTTGTTTTGGTGCGCATGGCGCGCCCTACAAATCCTGATTTTATTTATTGTAAATTCGACTCCGATCCCGAAAATCAAAATATAGCGCTCAATGCCGACAACCAACTACAGGAACTGCACCCTCTGCCGCGTTATGCGAGGTTTTGCCTTTGGCGGATTGGGGGCGGCGGTGGCCGGTTATGGCGCGATCTGGTTTGGCGCGGAGGTGCAGGATGCAGTGCTCTATGCGCTCTTCGGTGCGATAGCGCTGACCGCGTATATGAATCGCAAACGGCCTGAACAAAAGTAGAACATACGGAGAGATCACGTGAATCAGCTACCCCACTTTCCCCACATGATTGCAGGTCATATTGAGCCGGCAGGTTCCCTGGAGATCACTGCCCCCTACGATCAGTCACCTATTGCCACCATCGACACGCTAAATGAAAAGGGTGTCGGTCAGGCGCTGGCCAAGGCTCACGCCCTGTTTCAGAACCGGGATGGATGGCTGACGGCTGCCGAGCGCATCATTATCCTGAGACGTGCCGGTGAGATAATGCAGGAGCGGGCCGAGCAACTGGCGTTGGAGGCAGCTCGGGAAGGCGGCAAGCCACTGCTTGATTCCAGGGTCGAGGTGGCCCGCGCCATCGACGGTATGCAGATATGTATCGAGACCCTGCGCACCGAGGGTGGCGAGGAGATACCGATGGGGGTGAACGCTGCTTCTCTGGGACATCTCGCATTTACCCGTCGTGAACCGATCGGTGTGGTGGTGGCGTTGAGCGCGTTCAACCACCCGTTGAACCTGATCGTGCATCAGGTGGGACCGGCGGTGGCCACTGGCTGTCCTGTGATCGTGAAACCGGCGGCGGATACGCCACTCTCCTGTATGCACTTCATCGAGATCCTGCTGGAAGCGGGACTGCCCGAGGGATGGGTACAAGGCCTGGTGACAAGTGACCATAAGGTGGCTACCAAGTTGGTGACCGATCCCCGGGTCGATTTCTTCTCCTTTATCGGCAGCGCAAAGGTGGGTTGGTGGCTGCGTTCACAGCTCTATCCCGGCACTCGCTGTGCGCTGGAGCATGGGGGAGCGGCGCCTGTAATCGTCGATGCGGATGCGGATCTTGAAGACGCCATGCCGCTGCTGGCCAAGGGGGGGTTCTACCATGCCGGCCAGGTCTGCGTCTCTGTCCAACGCGTGTTCGCCCAGCAATCGATAGCGCGGCAACTTGCCGAGGGACTGGCGAAAGAGGGCTCTGCTATGACTGTGGGTGATCCGATGCAGGAGGCAACAGCCATCGGGCCTTTGATCCGTCCCCGTGAAGTGGAGCGCATCCATGAGTGGGTGACTGAAGCCGTGCAGGGAGGGGCGGAACTGCTCTGTGGCGGCGAGCCGATCTCAGAGACCTGTTATCCCGCTACTGTGCTGCTTAATCCTCCAGCCGATGCGAAAGTCAGTACGTTGGAGGTCTTTGCTCCCGTGATCTGCGTCTACAGTTACGACGACCTCGATGAAGCCCTCGAACGGGCAAATTCACTACCCTATGCCTTTCAATCCGCTATCTTCACCAAAAGCCTTGAGACCTCGCTGCGGGCCTACCGTCGCCTCAACGCCTCTGCCGTGATGGTCAATCAGTTTACTGCCTTTCGTGTTGACTGGATGCCGTTTGCGGGTCTGCGGCAGTCGGGGATGGGGGTTGGCGGCATACCTCACACCATGCGGGATATGCAGGTGGAGAAGATGATGGTGATTCGTTCAACGGAAATCTGAGTGATTCCTGATTTCGCGCAATAGCCAGTTGATGCAAACGGGTTTAATCTTTAAGTAGAGACAGCTTGACCGGGCCGTATTGATACGGTCTGGTTGAAGGTAGCGGCGGTCGCTCAATTAAAATAGCAGGGGAGTTCAATATGTCGATGACTTGGGTAGTTGCAGCAGATGCGAGTCGTGCCAGAATTTTTTCAGTAGAAAAGTCCGCCGGGTCTTTGCAGGAGATCCAGACACTAAGCCACCCTGAGGCACGTCTGCACGAAGGTGACCTCATTTCTGACAAACCTGAAGGGGAGCCGGATGAACACAAGCAGGACGGTGCCGATCGTTTTGCCGCGCATGTCTGTGCCACCCTTGAGGCAGGACGCAAAACCGGCGAGTTTCGCAAGCTCTATCTGCTGGCTGCCCCCGCTTTTCTCGGCATGCTGCGCAAGCATGAAAGCGACTCCCTGAAACAGCTGATTCTCGGCGAGGTTGATAAAAACCTCGCGGCAATGGATCCGGCACAGATCAGGAAACATCTGCCCGAATATCTCTGACGATGGATATCAAGTCCCTCGATGTTTCCCTTCTCTATCATGCATGTGATCTTGGCGGGCTTGATTTCAACACCACAGAAACCCTTGAGATCCTCCCTGAAATCATCGGACAGGAGCGGGTATTGGAGTCGCTCCGTTTTGGTGTGGGCATTCCTCATGAGGGTTACAACCTCTACGTCATGGGTTCCACCGGTGTAGGACGTCACCGGGTCGTTACCGACACCCTGAACAGGCTCAGTCAGCCTGCTGGCAAACGTTCACTTGATTGGTGTTACGTCGCCAACTTTGATGATCCCAATCAACCTCAGACCCTGTGTCTGCCTCCCGGTATGGGCAGAATGCTGCGTCAGGATATGGAGATTCTGGTGGGCGATCTGTTGGGCGCAATCCCGGCTGCTCTGCAGAGCAAAGAGTTTCGTCACCGAGCCGAGGAGATCACCGCTTCGTTGCAGGAGCAGGAAGAGAAGATAGCTGCGGATTTTGGTGACAGGACCCGGCAGCAGGGCATTGCCTTACTACACTCCCCCAACGGCTACTCGCTGGTACCGCTGAAGGACGACAAGATCCTCAGTGCCGAGGCGTTTCGGGAACTGCCGGAGGAAGAACGCTCGAAGATAGAGTCCAAAATTGAGGCGTTTCACCGGGAGCTCAGGGATACCCTGGGGCAGATTCCTCTATGGCAGCGTGAGATGCGTGTGCGTTACAAGGCGCTGGAGCAGGAGGTGGCCGAACTGGTCGTCAATCGGCTGGTGGGTGAACTGACCCGCAAATATGTGGAACAGGCGGAACTGGTCAGCTATCTCGATCAGGTCAGATCGGACGTACTCGATAACCTCGAACGCTTTCGCAATAACGAAGATGAGGCGGGAAACCTTATTGAGGCAGATGATCCCCGTTTTACGCGTTACAGGATCAATCTGTTGGTGGACAACAGGGATGGGCCGGCGGTGCCGATCATCTACGAACCCAACCCCACCTATCAGAATCTATTGGGCAGGGTGGAACACCGGGCCCGCATGGGTACGCTGGCCACCGATTTCACCCTCATCAAACCGGGTGCGCTGCACCGGGCCAACGACGGGTTTCTGGTGCTGGACGCCGAAAAGTTGTTGTCGAACGGGTTTGCCTGGGATGCCCTGAAGCGCACACTGAACTCTCGTGAGGTTCGTATTGAACCGCTGGAGCGGCAACTCAGCATGCTCAGCACTATCACCCTGGAACCCGATCCTATCCCGATTGATCTTAAAGTGGTGCTGATCGGTGATCGTCAGATATATCATCTGTTGAAGGCCTACGATTCTGACTTCGGCACGCTCTTCAAGGTGGTGGCTGATTTTTCCGAGTCACTGCCACGGGAAAACGGTAACGATGAGATGTTTGCGCGGCTCATTGCGACGTTACAGCGACAGGAGGGGTTGCATCCCGTTACCAAGGCCGCGGTTCAGCGCCTCATCGAAGAGGCCGCCAGAAATGCCGGGAACGGTGAAAAGTTGTCGTTGCACATCGGCAGTCTGCTGGATCTGCTTAAAGAATCGGATTACAGGGCAGAAGCGCTCGACAGTGAATCGATCGGAGCCGAGCACGTGCAATGGGCCATACAGCAACAGTTGCGTCGGGTGAGTCAATATTGTGAATTGCTGCAGCAGGAAATCCTGAATGGCACCCTGATGATCGATACTGACGGCATTCAATTGGGGCGGGTGAATGGTCTCGCTGTGGTTCAGGTGGGTGATCACGCGTTTGGCCTGCCAAATCGAATCAGCGCCACTGCACGAATTGGCAGCGGTGAAGTCATCGACATCGAGCGGGAAGTGGATCAGGGCGGTCCCATTCACAGCAAGGGCGTCTTCATCCTGGCGGCCTACCTCAATCGCCGCTACGCGCGTTACCAGCCGCTCTCCGTGGCCGCCACACTGGTTTTCGAACAGACCTATGGAGAAGTGGAGGGAGACAGTGCCTCCGCCGGTGAACTCTGTGCGCTTTTATCCGTACTGGGGGATATTCCAATCCGCCAGTCTTTGGCGATCACAGGTTCCGTCAATCAGCATGGCGAGATGCAGCCGATTGGCGGCGTTTGCGAGAAGATTGAGGGTTTTTTCGATATCTGTGACAAACGGGGTCTGGATGGTACACAGGGCGTCATTATTCCTGAGACGAATGTGCGTGACCTGATGTTGAAGCGCGCCGTTGTCGAGGCGGCAGAAGCGGGGCAATTCCATGTGTATGCCGTAAAGCATGTGGAGCAGGCGCTGGAGTTGCTGACGGGATTACCCGCCGGAGTGGCGGATGATCAGGGGCTCTATTCAGAAGAGACACTCAACGGCAAGGTTCAGGCGCGGTTGGCCGAGTGGTTTGCCTTGAGATTGTCCTTGTCCGGGCACACGGTTGGGGAGTGAACGCTACCGGGTGTTTTGCTAAAAACCATCGTTGCAAAAACGTAGGTTGGGTTAGAAACGCAACGATGCCAGATTGTCTGTTTATTGACTCTGTATAGCGCGTTTCGTAACCCAACAGCTGAGCAAGAAATTTACGAAGAATGTTGGGTTACGGTGCATGCTTGGCTTTGGCGGGCAAGATTACCTTGGGTGATGATATGCACCTAACCCAACCTACGAGCTGGGCGACTTTATGCGGATAACCGGCTAGTCTACGGACGTTACCTGGCAGGTCAGTTGTCCCTTGGCGACTCTTGCCTTGACTGTATCACCCACTGCCACCTCGTCGGCTGCATGGATGATCTGCCCGTCCTTCTCTCGGGAGACGATGGCATAACCCCGTTCCAGGGTATTCAGTGGACTCAGGGTGTGCAGGTCCCTTGCCAGTTGGCTCAAACGGTTGTGTTGTCTGACAATCTTTCCTTCGATTTGCTGGCGCAATCGTGACTGCAGTGTCTTGTGGCTGAACTTCAGACGTTCGATCTGCCGTTCCGGTGACTGGGCCAGAAGACGGGTCTGTAGGCTCTGCAGACGGCTCTGTTGCCGCTCTGCCAGTTGTCTTTGGCTCTGCAGCAGCCGTTGATTCAGTTCATCCAAACGCTGGCTGCGCTGTTGCAGCTGCTGCCCGATATGCTGGCGTTCCAGCCGCCCCGACAGGCTGTTCAGTCGCTCCCGGTAGTTTGAGAACTGCTGCTCCCAGCGCAGGGTCATCTGCTGCTGGAGACGCTGCAGTCGGAGCCGCCAGGCTGCTTGATCCGGGCTGACCAGCTCGGCGGCAGCCGAGGGTGTGGCGGCCCGCTGATCGGCGACGAAGTCGGCAATCGTGAAGTCGATCTCGTGGCCGATGCCGGTGACCAGTGGAATTCTGGAGGCATAGATCGCGCGGGCCACCTGCTCATCGTTGAAGGCCTGCAGATCCTCAAGGGAACCGCCTCCACGGCTGAGGATCAGCAGGTCGCACTCGGCCCGGCGGTTGGCGAGTTCGATTTTACGGATGATCTGAGCCGGAGCCTCTTTGCCCTGCACCGCTACCGGGTAGATGACCACGGGTATCGCCGGAAAGCGCCGCTGCAGCACGGTCAACAGATCACGCACGGCGGCCCCGGAAGGTGAGGTGATGAGGCCGATCTGTGCCGGCAGGCTGGGCAGTGGCTGTTTGTGGCGGCTGTCGAAGAGCCCCTCATCCGCCAGTTTCTGTTTGAGTAGGTCGAAGGCGAGCCGCAGCGCCCCTTCACCGGAGGGTTCCATATGCTCCGCGATGAGCTGGAACTCACCTCTTGCCTCGTAGAGGCTGATGCGGGCGCGGATCAACACCTGCTGCCCGTTCTCCGGTTGAAAACGCAGACGCTGTCGCTTCATGCGGAACATGGCGCAGCGTACCTGGGCTGCCTCGTCTTTCAGGGAGAAGTAGATATGTCCGGAGGCTGGTTTTGCGAGGTTGGATATCTCACCCTCGATCCAGAGCAGCGGGAAGCTGCCTTCCAGCACAGCACGGGTCTCCCGGACAAGACGGGATATGGAATAGATGTCGCGTTGATTATTGAGTTCTGGCTGCATTGTTACCTCGCGGCGCTCTCCAACTGAGACGGGATGGGGTTTTGCCAGCCGAAAATCCCGGATTTCAGAGGAAAAATCATTCGATAGCCGAATTTTTCCGCTATTTTTGTCATTCGTCAGGCTATCCAGTTTACCGGTCTGGCGTCAAATTCTATAATGCCCGGCTAAGTTCACCCGACCCGGAAACGAAAACTATGCGTGTTATCGAGGAAGCCCTTACTTTTGACGATGTTTTGCTGGTGCCGGCGCACTCCACCATCCTGCCCAAGGACGTGGAGCTGCGCACCAAGCTTACCCGCGAGATCGAGCTCAGCATCCCACTGGTCTCTGCGGCGATGGACACGGTTACCGAAGCCAAGTTCGCCATTGCATTGGCGCTGGAGGGCGGCATCGGTATCGTGCATAAAAATATGACGCCGGAGCAGCAGGCCCAGGAGGTCGCAAGCGTCAAGAAGTATGAGAGTGGGGTTATCCGCGAGCCGATCACCGTTGGGCCGAATATCAGTATTGGTGAGGTCGTGGAGTTGACCCGGGCCAACAATATTTCCGGGGTGCCGGTGGTGGATGGCGATGACCTGGTCGGCATCGTAACCAGCCGTGATCTGCGCTTCGAGCGCAAGATGGATGATCCGGTACGCAATATCATGACCCGTAAGGAGAACCTCGTTACGGTAAAAGAGGGTGCCGACCGGGACAAGGTGCTCAACCTGCTGCACAAACACCGTATCGAGAAGGTGCTGGTGGTGAACGACGATTTCAAGCTGCGCGGCATGATTACCGTGAAGGATATCCAAAAAGCGAAAGACAATCCCAATGCCTGCCGTGACGATCAGGAGCGCCTGCGGGTGGGTGCTGCGGTCGGGGTGGGTGCCGGCACCGAGGAGCGTGTCGAACAGCTGGCTGCGGCCGGAGTCGATGTCATCGTGGTGGATACCGCCCACGGCCACTCCCAAGGTGTGCTCGACCGGGTGGCTTGGGTGAAAAAGCACTATCCACAAGTACAGGTGATCGGCGGCAACATCGCCACAGCAGCCGCGGCTCGTGCCTTGGTGGATGCCGGTGCAGATGCGGTGAAGGTCGGTATCGGTCCCGGTTCGATCTGTACCACCCGCATCGTTGCCGGTGTGGGGGTACCCCAGGTGACGGCTGTATCAAATATCGCCAAAGCGCTGGAGGGCACCGGTGTGCCGCTGATTGCGGATGGTGGCCTGCGCTACTCCGGTGATATTGCCAAGGTACTCGCAGCCGGTGCTTATTCGGTGATGATCGGCGGCATGTTTGCCGGTACCGATGAATCTCCTGGTGACGTTGAGATCTTCCAGGGGCGTTCCTACAAATCCTATCGCGGCATGGGCTCTCTGGGCGCCATGTCGGGCAAGCAGGGCTCCAGCGATCGCTATTTCCAGGAAGATACCCAGGACAAGGAGAAGTTGGTGCCGGAGGGCATCGAGGGAAGGGTGCCTTATAAGGGGACCGCTCTGAGCATCATCTACCAGATTATCGGTGGTATCCGCTCCAGCATGGGTTATACCGGTTGCGCCACCATCGATGAGATGCGTACCAAGCCGGAGTTCGTGCGGGTAACCAATGCAGGCATGACCGAGTCTCATGTGCATGACGTTACCATCACCAAGGAAGCGCCGAACTATCGTCGCGACTGATCTGTGTCTTTCTAAACGCTATTTGCAACCTGTAGGAGCGGCGCCTCGCCGCGATTTCCCCGAATTTGGGCTAATTCGCGGCGAGGCGCCGCTCCTACGGTACATTCAGGATTATCGTCATGACCACTGACATCCACGCCCATCGAATCCTTATCCTCGACTTTGGCTCCCAGTACACCCAACTCATCGCTCGACGTGTACGTGAGGCGGGAGTCTATTGCGAGATCTACCCCTATGACAATGCGGATGAGGGGCTAACCGGGGATAAACCCGCTGGAGTGATCCTCTCAGGCGGGCCGGAGACGGCCACTGTGGATGAATCACCCTGCGCTCCCCAGGAGATATTTGAACTGGGCGTGCCGGTATTGGGCATCTGCTACGGCATGCAGACCATGGCGGCACAGCTGGGTGGCAGTGTGACCCCTTCCGACAAACATGAATACGGTTATGCCCAGGTGCGCGCACGGGGACACTCCAAACTATTGCGGGATATCGAGGACCATACCAGCGAAGAGGGTTATGGCCTGCTGGACGTCTGGATGAGTCATGGCGACCGGGTCGATGCTTTGCCGAACGGTTTCCATGTCATCTGTGAGACCGGCAACGCACCGCTTGCCGGTATGGCGGACGAGGTGCGTGGCTTCTATGGCCTGCAGTTTCACCCGGAAGTGACCCATACGCATCAGGGCAAGCGCATCATCGACAAGTTTCTGTTTGAGATCTGTGTTTGCGAGGCACTCTGGACCTCAGGGCAGATCATCGAGGAGAACATCAACCATGCCCGTGAACGGGTGGGTGACAAGCAGGTGGTGTTGGGACTCTCCGGCGGCGTCGACTCCTCTGTGGTGGCGGCGCTGTTACACAAAGCTATCGGCGATCAGCTGACCTGTGTTTTTGTCGACAATGGCCTGCTGCGTCTGCATGAAGGGGATCAGGTCATGGCGACCTTCGCCGAACACATGGGTGTGACGGTGATCAGGGTCAATGCGGAGGATCGCTTCCTCAAGGCGTTGAAAGGGGTCTCTGATCCCGAGCAGAAACGCAAGATCATCGGCAATCTTTTTATCGACATATTCGAGGAGGAGGCGAGCAAACTGGATGAGGTCGAGTTCCTCGCCCAGGGAACTATCTATCCTGATGTGATCGAATCTGCTGGTGCAAAATCGGGCAAGGCGCATGTCATCAAGTCCCACCACAATGTGGGTGGATTGCCTGACTACATGAAGCTGGAGCTGATCGAGCCTCTGCGTGAACTCTTCAAGGACGAAGTACGTAAGATCGGTGTGGAACTGGGTCTGCCCTACGAGATGATCTACCGCCATCCCTTCCCCGGACCGGGACTCGGTGTGCGTATTCTCGGCGAAGTGAAGAAAGAGTATGCGGACCTGCTGCGCCAGGCGGATCACATCTACATTGAAGAACTCTACAAACACAAGTTGTATGACGAAGTGAGTCAGGCGTTTACCGTCTTTATTCCAGTAAAGTCTGTCGGCGTTGTGGGTGATACGCGGCGTTATGAATATGTGGTTTCACTGCGCGCCGTGAAAACCGTGGATTTCATGACAGCCAAGTTTGCCCATCTGCCCTACGATTTTCTGGAAGAGGTTTCCCGGCGCATCATCAACGAGGTGCAGGGGATTGCGAGGGTGGCTTATGATATTTCGAGTAAGCCCCCGGCGACGATTGAGTGGGAGTGACTGGAATTCTTAACGCATTGATTTATAATAATAAAATTAATCAAAACAACAATGTAATTTGCATCATCAATGGTGTTTTTCATGGTATTTATTGCGTGTAGTAAGACAGGAGACATCGATTCCATGAGAGGCAGACTGGTGCAGTCATGGTATTAATGGGAGGCGTTCGGATACGTCTTCTCGGATGGGTGTGGCGTGATTATGCAGCATAATCACGCCAATAAGGCTATATAATGGCGTGAATAAGCGCTAGAATCACGCCATGAGATGGATATGGCAACAATCTGATTGGCCCGATTTCCACTACGACAAGCTTGCGCTCGAAAACCGGGAGCTTGAATTTCGCCTGAACTCAGAGCGCCTGGCGGGCAGCTTTGATGCGCTACCGATGGCATCCCGAGAGGATGCTATGATCGACTTGATGCTTTCCGAGGCCATGAAAACCAGTGCCATTGAGGGCGAGGATCTGGACAGGGAATCGGTCAGGTCGTCGCTACTCTCTTTAATCACATCGGATACGCTACCGGACAACTCAGACCAGAAAGCAGCGGGGGCAGCTTCGCTGCTGGTGGACGTTCGCAAGAACTGGCAAACATCGCTGACAGATGACCTGCTGGGCAAGTGGCAATCCATGGCTGTTCCGGAGCAGCGCTACACGTCTATTCTGCGTGGCGCATACCGCAATGATCCTTCGCCAATGCAGATCTTGAGCGGTCCTTACGGTCATGAAAAGGTTCACTATGAGGCCCCGCCAGCGACTCAGGTGCCTGATGAAATGGCAAAGCTTATCAACTGGTACAACCAAACCAGTCCCCTGGACGGGGATAAGTCAATACCCGGGATTGCTCGAGCAGGTATTGCGCATCTCTGGTTCGAGGTGATTCATCCCTTCGATGATGGTAACGGGCGAGTCGGCAGGGCGGTTGCTGACCATGCGCTTTCGCAGTCTCTCAGTTATCCGACCACGGCTTGTCTTGCCACGGCGATAGAGGCGGATAAGAAATCCTATTATCTGCAATTGGAGAAAACGAGTCGTGGAAACCTGGATGTTGACGTTTGGCTGGATTATTTCGCCGACACAATCATCAAGGCACAGGGAATTGCCAGGGAAGAGGTGAACTTTGTATTGGTCAAGACACGTTTCTACGAAGCCTATGACGATCAGTTAAATGACCGGCAGGCCAGGATGGTATCCCGAGTATTTGCTGAAGGTCGAAAGGGCTTTGAAGGCGGAATAACGACAAAGAAATATGAAGCGATCACCAAGTGTCCCAATCGAACAGCCAGCCGTGACCTTTCTGACCTGGTTGCAAAAGGCATTATAACGCCGTTACCAGGTGGCGGCAGAACAACCAGATATGAGTTGGCGATTGTTGAATCGGCTTAGTCTGGTCTGACGAGGAAATGATTCTCTTCGCTCTGGAGCGAGCGAATTCATCTACACGAGTCTGAACGATTTAATGAATTTCCGTTTTGTCCAATGAACATCGATGCACTCAAAGAGAAACTGACTAATATCGATGCAGATACCTTGCAGAATTTTATATTCGACCTTTACCTCCGCTATCCGGAGTTGAACGACAGGATCGAAGCACTGATATTGGCAAAAGACCCGGTAGCCCTGCCCTGAAAACCCGCACGATTTTACCCATTTTTCCGCCAAATAGAGTTCCGAAACCAGTCGATTCCCTGTCGAGTCAGCATTTCGCTGCACATTAGAGAGATTTGGAGACATTCCAGTGGATCAGCTAAACAGGCCAACTTGTGGTGGCCCACGGCTATCGGGTAATGCCGCTTCTCTCTGCTTTGGTACTTGCGCGTCTAGATGAGCCAAAATCGACTTGATGACCACCGGGTCTTCGATGCAGGCGATCATCTGAGGCAGATTCGCTGGCGTCGTTTTATGTCAGACTACAACTCACTGGTCGCTGAATATGCGGAGTTGGAAAAGTTTTTGGCAGAAGAGATCAACCGGTCGAATGTCTGGTTAGTCGAAAATCACCAGGATATTCAGGAAAGCTTTGATCCTAAGGTAGTTAAGCTAAAGAAAAAGAACAAGATAATTATGACTGAAAGTGCATTGGATGATCTGAGCCGAAGAGACGCGAATAAGGAATGATGGCCAAATCATACGGTCATAACAATCCGCTCTGAGTTGATTTCATGCCACGGAAGAACAGTGACATCGGAGCGCATCTGTCGGCTGTCACCGCCGTAAACCAGCCACGCCTTTCCGGCTGTTTTACCCGCCAGCTTTTGCCAGAACTCCAGCCCCTTGAAGTAACCCTTGTTGATGGTCTGCCCGGATTTGATTTCCAGCGGTGACAGATGGCTTCCATGGTCAATCAACAGATCCACCTCGTGTCCCGAACGATCACGCCAGTAGTAAAGGTTCGAGGTTTCGCCTGCGTTATAACGGGCCTTGAGAATACGCATACTACTGCCAGAGTACGTATTTTCAGGGATTTTCTGGTTGAAGAACTGGAAAGAAAAAAGGATTTTATCGAGGGGAAAGATCAACTGTTTTGTGCATAAAGGACCTCGCGGACTCGAGGTTGTTTGCCGTCTGTTCAGGCTTTTACCTGAGTTTTCCAAACGGCAGGCGATACGCCGACATGTTTCTTGAATGTACGGCTGAACGCGGCCGGGCTCTCATAGCCAACCGTTTCGGCGAGCTGATCCACGCTTTGGTTGCCTTCGGCGAGTGCTCGGCAAGCCAGGCTCATTCGCCACTTGGTAATATACGACATAGGGCTGTCACCTATGGACTCGGAAAACCGTGCGGCAAAACGCGAAGGTGACATCGCCACGCGGTCTGCCAACCGCTGTACAGACCAATTCTCGCCCGGGTGTGCGTGAATGGCCGCAACGGCTTTTCCAATGACCGGATCCTTTATCCCACGGAACCAGTTTGTCTTATCTGGAGAAACGGTTTCGAGGTGTGAACGTACCGCCTCGGCGCAAAGGATCTCGAGGAGGCGCTCAACCACGTACCCGCCGCCGGGTGATCGTTGATCGATTTCTTCAGCCATTAGACGCGCGACACCGGACAGATTGTTGAATTCACCGGCACGGGAAAAGTTGGCCCGCATTACCGGAGGTAATGCCGCAAACAATGGATTGAGCTTGGTATGACTCAACAGAAATGCGCCGCAAAGCAAGGAAGTTCCGTCCGATGAAACGCTGGGAGCGGCACGCTGCACGTTGGGACCACCTGCCAGCAAGGATTCAATCGCTTGAACTTTGGCAGGCCCGCCCTGTGACAGCTGATGGCTCGTTCCTCCAAAGCAGATCACCATCTCTCCAGCCTTCAGATGCTGTGTTTCACCTCCATCAGTCACGATTTCACAATGTCCGAATTCAACCAAATGGAAGGCAACCACAAGAATTGATTTGCCCGTGTTGAGCAAAGTAGCCAAATCGCTAGAATCAGGCACCGCAACGGCCCAAGGGGGCTCATAAACCTCTCTCAACAGTACGCTACCGCTGATATGTAGTGACCTCAATGCGTCATCTAAAACATCTGACTCAAGTGAATGAAAAGTAGTATCTGCATTATCTACAGTAGAAACAAGCATCGTGGCGACTAGCTCTGAATGGTAACGTGCTGTCATCAATCATACTGAACAAGGAGCTTATTGTCATGTCAGAAATTTCCCCCACCTGGATCATGATCGGTCTGGACGTCCTGATGATTATTTACACCCTGTGGGCCTTGTCGCTCGTAAAACCGCTCGGCGGAAAACGCTTTGTCATAGGACTTGCAATGCTTCTTTGGTTGGCTGTCCTACATGTAGGCCTGTACAACCAGAGTATTTTCGCCCACGACATTTCCGGAGTCGCGTTTCTAGCCATTATCTTTGCCGCAGTCGGTGCCGTGGGTGTGCCGTTGCTATTGATCCCACCAATTAGAAATTTATTGTTTGGACTGGACCAGCGCCAGCTGATGTTGCTGCAAGGTATCAGGGTCTTCTTTGGGGCAACCTTCCTGATGCAGGCCAGCACCGGCGTACTACCGCAAACCTTCGGGATACTGGACGGATACACACACATCGGCGCAGGCTTTTTTGGTTTGATCGCCGCTTTCTCGGTTGCGGCGGGGGTCCAGGGTGCTCGACGCGCCTGGTTTGCCAACATCTTCGGACTTGTGGATATCCTGGTTGTTGCCAGTTCGCTGGCGTTAGTCCTACTGCCGGAAATCGGACCACATCACCCGATGATGTATGCCGTGTTCCTGCCTGCTCCACTGTGGCTGTGGTTTCACCTGGTTTCGATTTGGAAGCTGCTTCGCGTTGAGAACACTGTTGCCGAATCGGCTCGTGCTTAATCCGTTCACACTGAGACAAACTCAAACCAGGAGAAGATTGTGAAAAAGACACTTGCCGCACTGATGGTCGCGGTGACCATGGTATTTACTGCCGGCTGCGAAAGTTTCGTGCTCAAAACCGTGATGGGAACGGTAGACCCTTACTTTCACGGGCCGGAAATCGACGGAACACAGTTCGAAAAGGTGGCCGAGAAAGTATATACGTTCCGATGGAACTGGTATCGTAACGTGGTTATCGAGACGGAAGCAGGTTTGGTCGTTATCGACCCCATGAACCCAGAAATGTCGGCCGCACTCAAGAAGGAGCTGGATCGCAATTTCCCAGGCCAAAAGGTTCATACCCTCGTCTATTCGCATTATCACCTCGACCACACACGGGGTGGAGCGGCTCTGTTACCGATAAACATTATCGCTCACGAAAAAAGTCCGTTGTATTGGGAGGCGGTTGAGCATGGAGATTTGCTCAGACCAACTCGCTACATCTCGGGTGATACAGTGTTGAATATTGGTGGTGTGGAGATTCAGGCGCTGCATCTTGGCTTATCGCACACGGACACACTTTATGCCTTCCATATTCCATCGGAACGACTGGTTTTTACAGCTGATGTCGGCTTGGTAAAAACTGTCGCTCCGGTCGGCGTACCGGACCGCTATGCACCAGGATACCTCGCTGCGATGAATCGAATTATCGACATCGACTTCGATACCTTCATACCTTCGCATTTCGGATATGGCACTAAGCAGGACTTGATCGATTGGCGCGACATGATGGAAGAAGGGCGCCGTCTGGCGCAGGAAGCGGTTCAGGAATTCGGCACACCAGGCGTGCGCACGGATCAGATTGGCAAGTACTTTGATGCCGTCTATTACCCAATGCGTGAGAAGTATGGTGATTGGCACGGTTTCAGCGACATGTTTGTTCTTAACCTGGTACGGGATTTTACTGGCGAGGCATTGGGGTATTGACCCTGTGTTCGGAATAGGGCTATCCAATGAAAATAGAGAATAAGATTGTTGTGGTGACGGGGGCTTCCAGCGGCATTGGTGCTGCCATGGCCAAAGCTATGAGCCAGTCTGGTGCTGCCCAGGTTGTGTTGCTTGCGCGCAATGAGGATGGGCTGCGAAAAGTTGCTAAAGAGATTGAGGCCAATGGTGGCAAAGCACACGTCTACCCGGTGGATTTGTCGGACTCAGCGGCAGTGGAAAATATGTCGCAGCACATCTTCAATGAAGTTGGCGTGCCGGACATTCTGATTAACAATGCGGGCAGTGGCAGGTGGAAATTTCTGCAGAACACTGGCCCGGAGGAGATCTCGCAAATGATGGCCTTGCCGTATTTCACTGCTGCGTGGATCACGCAGTTGTTTCTTCCGGAGATGATCAGGCGCAATACTGGGCATATCGTGAACATCAGTTCCGTGGCTTCCCGCCTGGCTTGGCCGGGTGCGACAGCTTACATTGCTGCTTGCAGGGCGATGCGAGGTTTTTCTGATGCGCTGCGTGCGGATCTGTATGGTACCCGTATCGGTGTTACTCACTACGAGAGTGGTCCGGTCGATTCACCTTACTGGCAGAACAACCCTGGTAGTCGCGAGCGAGTACCGGGGATTGCAAGGCTACTGGTGCCGGTTCTCACCGAAGCGCAGGTGGCTCGTGGGGTAGTGAAGGGAGTCAGCAGGAACAAGCACTTTATTGTCGTACCGATGATGCTGAGGGTCGTGTATGTGTTGCATCGAGTTTTCCCATGGCTTGTGCAATGGTTGATGACACGGACCGGCTATCGATCTGCCAGCTGACTATGCGTGGTCAAGCTTGCGTAAAGCGTTATTACCAGGAACATTAAATGTTGCATATACAACAATAGTCTACTACGCTTCGCTTATGTTCGAGCGTTGTCTCTATTTCAATCTCAACGCGCTGACGCGAAAAGTAAACAGGGTCTGGGCGCGCGCCTTTGAAGATCTTGGGTTATCTCCCGCTCATGCCTATCTGTTGCGCGTGGTGCTCGAGAAACCCGGTACATCTCAACAGGCAATAGCCACCGAGCTGCAACTGGAAAAATCCACGGTGGCGCGTTTTATTGAATCGCTGGAAGGAAGAGGCTATCTGCGGCGCGATAAGGCCGGGCGCGAGCAGCTGGTCTACCCGTCCCAGAACGCCATGGCGATTGCCGAGGAACTGCAAAGGCGAGGGGATCAACTCTACAGGCGCATGATCAAAGATCTGGGTAAAAACGATATGGCGAAGCTGGTAAAAGATCTTCGTGTCGCAAGCGGCAGGGTGGGCTGACTTTTTTGCCCAGAAGGTTGTATATGCAACTGAATGAAATTTTCCGCTCAGAAACAAGGCCAGTGGGAGAGGGAAGCGAATAAGGAGCCAAACCGTTACAGACACGACAGGAAAAACCGCAATGAAACTTTATTACACACAAACGTCCCCTTATTCACGCAAGGTTCGTCTGGTGATCCGCGAAAAAGGACTGGAAAAAGGGATTGAGGAAATCGTGGTGGACCCTTTCCGGGACGAACCTGAGCTTCAAGCGATAAATCCGCTCGGCAAGGTACCCACGCTACAGTTGGACGATGGCACGACACTGTTCGATAGCCCCGTGATATGTGAGTACCTCGATGGTTTGACGGAAGGCCGCCTGCTGTTGCCTGCGACCGGCCAGGATCGGTGGTTGGCCTTGCGCTGGCAAGCCCTGGCGGATGGCATGACAGATGTGGCGTACAGTCTTGTCATGGAGAGGCGGCGGCCGGCGGAAGCACAATCGCCCCCATGGATCGACCAGTGGTCCCGGGAAATCCAGCGGGCGTTAGGGAAATGTGAACACTGGGTGGCCGAGCTGGATGGGCCCCCTGGTCTGGCCCAACTTGCGGTGGGTGCCGCTGTCGGGTACCTGGATTTCCGCGTACCCGAATTGCTTTACGAAGCCGAATGCCCTCAGGTAGCTGCGTTTCCGCGGCTGTACTCGTGGTATGGGACCTTCGCGACCCGGCCATCAATGGTAACGACCCGACCGGATGTGTTGCCATGAAGCGCAAAACGTCCGACGTCCTTTTTTCGCAGGCGGTTCGCGCGGTACAAGAAGAGCAGGGCTCTCGTGACTACATCGATCGACTCGAATCCCGGGGCCACTGGAAGGCGGAACTATCCGAGGAGCAGATGGCCTTTGTTCGGAGCCGCGATTCGTTCTATTTCGGTACCGCGGACAAGCAGGGCAGATCATACATCCAGCACAGGGGAGGCCCGGAGGGGTTCCTCCAGGTGGTAAGTTCGTCGGCGTTGTGGTTTCCGGATTTTGGCGGAAATCGCCAATACATCACGGTTGGTAATCTTTCGGAGAACGAACAGGCGTTCATCTTCCTGATGGACTATGCGAACAGGCGGCGCCTCAAGTTGTGGGGGCGGGCCTGGGTACTGGCGACGAAGGACCTTTCTTCCACGACAAACGACTTGGGGGGTTGCCGAGTGCGGATCGCATCATCCAGTTCGAGATCGACGCGCAGGACGAGAATTGCCGTCGCCACATCACACCGCGCTACTCACATAGTGGGTGCCGAGAGCAACTTGAAAGGGCCGAGCGCGAAATTGTCGAACTGAGAAAAAGAATACGGTACCTAGAATCCGGCCGGATTAACGATAGCAGGCGCTCCGGAAGTCTTTGCGCTAAGAGCGTTATGCCCGAAAACGTCGGCTTATTCCAAATAATTCGATGTGCCACCATGCATACACGGCAATGCTGATATCGGTCCTGCGCTTCCTGAAATCATGTGCTTTACTACCGTCTGTAATCGCCGGTCGCGTACAGTTATGGAAATAATGCACATGGTTCGTGATGAGGAAACCTTCTGGTTCCTGAAGAGAGTGGTCTGCGAGTGCTTTGCGTATATCGCATTTCGAGAGAAAACTGGAAGAAAAGTAACGTCTAAATGATGGTGTTATTCTGATGGAGTGCTGGTGTGGCAGTGTTCAATCGGTAATTTTTTCGAGCATTTTGAAGGATTTTCTGAGTATGGTATTTTTCATGGTATTACCGTTTGGCAGGAAAATAAGTCATTGAATATTAAAGACAAAAAAGGCTTATTTACAATAGAGTGGGAGTGACCGGAAATTGCAACATATTGATTTATAACAATTAAATAAATCCAATTGATAATATAGTCTACATTATCAATGGTATATTTCATGGTATTTATTGCGTGTAGCAGGGCAGGGCGCATCGATACCATGAGCGGAAAATGGATGCCAGCATGGTATCAGGAAACGTGAGTTGCGGATGCTTTGGGATAATCCGGAATTCGGTCCAATAAATCTCGCTATTGACATCCCTTCTGGTTTCCCGGACGCTTTCATACAGCTGTTAACTCAAGGTAAGACAGCTGCCTCCATTGAGGCATTCAACACCATCCCTACCTGGTCTGCCGAACGGAGCATGGAGCGCGTTTGTACTAACTAGTGCAACAAGAGCGATCGAGCTGGATTGGAGGGCAGGGTACAGAACCGTATGAACAGAACACACAGCAATCGCCTGATTTGGGTTTCAATAGTGTGTAGCAGTTTTCGCACTCGTAGAACCACTGGCATGCGTCGGTAGGCATGGTTTCGAGCTTTTTGTGGCCACATTCCGGGCAAGTCAGTTCTGACTCAAGAATCACGTTTTGGCTCATGATGGATCAGCCTCCAAAACGATTGATGGGTATCCAACATTCTCTGTTGCTTTCATCAATGTCCTGGTTCCGGTGGCCTGGTCATCGAAGGTAACAGTAGCACGCTTACTGTCGTAATCGACCTCGGCCTGACTGACGCCATCCACTTTTTCCAGCGCTTTACGTACGGTGATTGGACAGACCGGACAGTTCATGCCGGGAACTGACAACGTAACCGTCTGCTCCTCGGCAAAAGCGGTTGTCGTTAGCTGGCTAATGAATATAAATATAAGGAAGAGGTATTTCATATTAAGTTCCTCATGCAAAAAAAATCGGGATCCAGTAGGGGCTTGTCACCAGAACCATGGCGACCAGCAGAACGGACCAGAAAATTTGGCGATAACGAAGGCGAGCAGAGGGTATAGCGCAGACGCTACCTTCCGGGCATTGCTCAAGGGGGCGATAAAGTTGCCAACCTGCCCTGGCAAGCAGGATAGCAACGAGTGCAATAAAAACAGGCCGGTAGGGTTCGAAGGCAGTGAGTCCGCTTACCCAGGAACCTCCAATGCCCAGCATCAGCAGAACCAGCGGACCCACACAGCAAACACTCGCCCCAATCGCGGCGATGACTCCGCCTATGAGCGGCAGTTTAGGCGTTTCTTTGGGCATACTCGCAATTTCACATGTTTCACTATAGAGCGAGTATAGAGTCCGTACCTGAGTACAGAGTCAAGCCTTATCGTTGTTTTTTATCAAGTCGTGGATTAATGGACAGGGTTGGTTATCTGGCGTGGATTTGCAGCACTGCATCCAGTCATCGAGAGTATTGGCGAGACGTTCGAGATCCGCCATCTTTTGTCGGATCATGACCAGTTTTTGTGCAGCAATCTCCTGAACATCATGGCACTGGCCTTCATCGATGTTCAGCAATATCTCCACTTCGTCCAGGCTGAAACCTAATTCCTGTGCACGTTTGATGAAGCGGATTCTGTTGAAGGTATCTTCCGGGTAAGACCTGAATCCTCCAGCGGGCTTTTCGGGCTGCAGGATCAGTCCTCGCCGTTCGTAATAGCGGATCGTTTCGACGTTGATGCCTGCTGCTTTTGCCAGTTGTCCGATGGTTCTTTCCACGTTGTGCAATCCGGTTTACTGGTGCTCGCGGGCAAGACAAAGCTGATGATTGGATAGAACCTCAATGATTCGACAATCGGCAATTTGATCACCGCTGCATTGGTTGATCATGCGTTTCAGTTCTTTTCGCATCCCCTGCAAGCGTTCGATTTTTGATTCGACATCCTTTAGATGGCTGCGTGCTATCTGATCGACCTGTAGACAGGAGTGGTCCGGGTTGTCGCTCAAGGCCAGAATCTCACGAATCTGCTCCAGCGAGAATCCCAGTTCACGACTGTGACGGATAAACTTCAGCCGGTCCATCTGTGCTTGATCAAAACGCGTTGATTGCCGGCATTTCTTTGCGCTTTTTTCAGCAGGCCCACCTGTTCGTAATATCGAATCGTTTGCACCTGGCAGTGACCAGCCCGGGCCATTTGGCCGATGGAATAGCGATGGTTCATGGAAAACTTTTGAAGCTACAGTGACTGTAGCCTGTCAACTTACTGCAATGATTCCGGTTTAACAAGTGAGTGATAAAAATGTCAGGTTGCAGTTGTGAAGCCAATGTCCCTTTTGATGGCATGTCGAAAACGTATAAGAACGTGCTGTGGGTTGTTATTGGTATTAATTTCGTGATGTTCATGGTCGAGATGGTTGCCAGTCAGCTTTCCGCGTCCATGGCTTTAAGCGCTGACGCGCTGGACTTTTTTGGCGACAGTTTGACCTACACGGTGACTTTACTGGCCATTGGACACGGGTTGCGCTGGAGAGCTGGCGCAGCCATGATCAAGGGGGTGAGCCTGGGTATAATGGGGCTTTGGGTACTGGGTTCAACCTTGTACCAGGTTTTTGTTCTGGAGGTTCCCAACGAGATGATCATGGGCTTGATCGCCACGGTGGCCTTCTGCGCCAATGTGATCAGCGCACTGTTGCTGCTCAAGTATCGAAATGGCGATGCTAATGTCCGTTCGGTCTGGTTGTGCAGTCGCAATGATGCGATAGGAAACCTGGCCGTGCTGATGGCGGCCGGGGTTGTTTATCTCACCCAGAGCCGCTGGCCGGATTTGATTGTGGCCTTTTTAATGGCTGGGCTGTTTTTGCATTCAGCAACCCTGATTCTGGTGCAGGCCCGAAAAGAGATGGTACAGGCCAGCAGTGATCTCCTGGTAACTTGTTCCAGCACGGGAGAGAGCTAGCTGAAGACTGTTTTATAAAAATGGCTGTTATTATCGGAATGGCAGGTGTCGGCAAAATAGACAAGCCTTCCTGCACGGTCTTTTACATTATCAGAAGCTAAGAAGGGCTTAATATACTCAATCAATTCATCAACAGAATGTTCTTCATCGGCAGAAATATTTAACTCCTTATTTATCAACTGAAACATTCCATCCATCTCATTACGCTAGAAAACTGCTGCCTACAATCAATATATCAGGGAAGTTAATACTCATTAGAGGATTAAGAGCCTGTGGAGTAAGCCTGAATTCATCTATAAATAGTTCAGATGCGCTAGAGACAACGGCTATGACGTCTTGGCGTTGTTTGTGATAATCAGAAAGTGCTTTATGTAGATCGCATTTGGCAAAAGTTATTTGGAAATCATGGGTCAGATCGGCCATTTTATGCATAAGCAACCTGAGTTGGTTCGTAATTTCTTCTTCCGGCTTAAAGTACAGAACCTCGATCAAACTATTGGTTTTTGTTGCAAGATCAACAACAAAGTCGAATGCTGGTCCCATCGGGTCCGTGCTAGCGATCAGTACGACTCGGCCTTCCCCTCCTGACATGCGATAGTTCAGGCTGCGTTTTTCGATTTGGGCGATTTTATCAGCAGTCGGTGACATTTCTCCGAGATCCTGATGGGCCAATCCCTGGCCCATGATCTGCAATGTGGACTTCAGTTTCCCAAGCATGATCAGCTTCCTGTGAAATACTGGCTGTTCACTGCCATGTGGACAAAGATACTTGCGATATAACCGGCGGCAATAGCCGGTGTCCATTTGAGATGACCAAAGAAGGTGTATTTGCCCCGTGCCTGCCCCATGAGCGCCACACCAGCTGCCGAACCAATGGATAGCATGGAGCCACCGACTCCTGCGGTCAGGGTGACCAGTAACCACTGCCCGGTGGACATTTCCGGGTTCATTGTGAGGACAGCAAACATCACAGGGATGTTATCGACAATGGCGGAAAGGACGCCGACGGCGATGTTGGCATTGGTGGCTCCCCAACCTGTGTACATCAACTCGGAGGCCATGCTCAGATAACCCAGAAAGCCGAGACCGCCTACACAGAGCACCACACCGTAGAAA
The DNA here is from genome assembly GCA_019623805.1 of Gammaproteobacteria bacterium (ex Lamellibrachia satsuma). NCBI lineage: Bacteria > Pseudomonadati > Pseudomonadota > Gammaproteobacteria > Gammaproteobacteria bacterium (ex Lamellibrachia satsuma). The sequence continues at coordinate 919,429 of CP053680.1, read as the reverse complement.
AAGAGCAGGGTATCCCACTCAGCTCGGGCCACCGGACGAAATACATCGAAACTGACGATGTCGCCCAGCTGCCCATCATGTTCGGCATTTTCCTGGCGGCTAGTGTGGTACCGATAACAGGTTTTCTTCAGAAAAAAACCGAACAACTGGAGGTAGCCTAACCCTGTCAGCATGCCAATAACTGGCGGCATGTGCAGAAAATTGTGAAAAGAGACGGCAGTGGCGATCGTTGCAAGAAAAAGTACGATGATACGCTTTGCCCCACGCTGCATCAGCACCTCTTCCCCGGATGCTTCTGGTTTAACATTAGGTACAGCGAAATGCATGATGGCAGCAGGAACCAGGAAATTGACGGCTGCCGGAATGAACAGGGCGAAAAAGGTCCAGAATTCCACAATCCCCTTTTGCCAGACCATCAGCGTTGTTATATCGCCGAAGGGTGAGAAGGCGCCGCCGGCATTGGCGCCGACCACGATATTGACACAGGCGAGGGTGACAAAACGGCTGTTGTCACCTCCTACGGCCAATACCACGGCACACATAAGCAGTGCAGTGGTGAGGTTATCCGCGATTGGGGAGATAAAAAATGCCAGGGTGCCGGTAATCCAGAACAGGGAGCGGAAACCGAAACCACTACGCACCAACCAGGCGCGCAGTGCGTCGAATACCCGCCGCTCCTCCATCGCGTTGATATAGGTCATCGCTACCAAGAGGAAGAGCATCAGTTCGGCGTATTCCAACAGGTTATGACGAACTGCGTGTTCTGCTGCTGTAGGTAGGCCGTGATTGGCATAGACCCAGGCAATGAATCCCCAGATCAGGCCCGCACCTAAAATGACGGGTTTTGACTTGCGTAGATGGGTAAATTCCTCGGCCATTACCAGCACATAGGCCAGCAGAAATATGCCTATGGACAGAAAGCCTACCCAGCTTCCGGTCAGGTCCAGCTGGTGTACTTCGGGCTCTGCTGACATTGCCACCCCTGGTAATGCCAAGAGCAGGAAAAGAGGGGTAAATGTCTTTATTGGATTTATAAACTTCATTACGACATTAGTCCTCAGAATACCAGATTCATCATGACCATCATCACGACCAGAAACAGCACAGTCATGATTCCGCCTGCTTTCATGAAGTCCGCCACTCGGTAACCTGCCGGGCCCATGATCAAGGCATTCACCTGGTGGGTTGGGATAAGGAAAGAGTTAGAGGTGGCGATAGCCACGGTCAGGGCGAATACGGCAGGATTGGCGTCTGCGCCAATGGCGATGTTGACCGCCAAAGGTACCAACAGTACGGTGGCGCCAACATTCGACATGACCAATGTAAAGAAGGTAGCCAGTGCTGCCACTGCAGTCTGGATGACCCAGATCGGCATGTCACCGACGACGAAAAGCACCTGTTCTGCGATCCATTTGGCGGTACCCGTTGTTTCCACTGCTAGTCCAAGGGGAATGAGTGAGGCAAGCAGAAACACCGTCTTCCAACTCACTGCCTCGTAGGCCTCTTCAATATTCAGTACACCCGACAACACCATACCCATCGCGCCTGTGAGAAGGGCTACCGAAAGACGGATATCCGTAAACAGCACCATGAAGAGCGCGATGCCAAAAAAGATAGCGGCAGGCAGTATTTTGTGAGGGCGCAACTCCTCCTCACGCGGATACTCTGTCGTTACCACAACGAAGTCGCGATCCTTTTCTATTCGTTCGAGGGCATTCCAGGGTGTATGCACAACCAGGGTATCACCTGGGTGAAACGGCATGTTGCGGATATCCTCTCCCTCACGCATCGTGGTGCCGTCACGATGCAATCCGATCATGGCTAATCCATAAGTTTTTCGCATCCATACATCGCGGGCGCTTTTCCCGATCAGGCTGGAGCCGGGTGGGATGACAACCTCAGCAATACCGGACTTTGCGGCGGAAAGTGATTCTGGGAAGGTGCGCAACTCGCGGCGTTTCTTGAGGTTGTACTTCTCTATGAAGTGATCGAGATCATGAGGGTCGGCGACTACTCCCAGCACCATACCGGCCAGGAACTCAGTATCTCGTGCAATAGTGCCAGGGCCGACTCGTGCCTCTTCACCAGAACGCTTGGTGGCAATAACCCGTATGCGATAAGTGGTTTCAACTTCATCCAGTTGTTTACCAATCAGGTCGCTGTCATCGGTGACAACAATCTCATCGATGGTGTAATCCACGCCATACACATCATGGAAGTACGCCATGGGATCCGTGCCGACAGTGCTGCTTTCGCTTTTTGTCTTAGGCAATACAAAACGGCCTGCTATCACGAAGTAGGCGATGCCTGCAGCAATAAGTGCCACGCCTACAGGGGTGACCGAGAACAGTCCCCAGGTTTCCATCTGCTGGCTGGCGGGAAGTGCCTTGTTGGAGGTAAGAATCAGGTCGTTCAACAGGATAAGTGGGCTGGATCCCACCATGGTCATGGTGCCGCCCAGAATTGCTGTGAATCCCATAGGCATCAGCAGGCGCGACATCGGTAGTCCCGAGCGTGCAGAGATACGGGAAACTACCGGCAGGAAGAGTGCTGCAGCTCCCACATTCTGCATGAAGGAGGAGATGAATCCCACGGTGGCTGAAATAATGGGGATAATACGTGATTCGGTCGTACCTCCAATCTTTAGTATGAAGGCGGCCACTTTGCTCATGATTCCGGTCTTGTCGAGGCCGGCGCCAATGATCATTACAGCGATGATGGAGATCACCGCATTGGAAGAGAAGCCATCGAACAGGTGTTTGTTATCTACCAATCCCTGTTCCAGGCCCATCAGTGGGGCCAATAGCGAGGTCAGTCCCAACAGCACCATGACCGTGGCTGCGGCCACATCAACGCCCACTACCTCAAAAGCAAAAAGGTAGATAGTCAGAACCAAAATAGCACTGACCCAGGCTATTTCGATTGAGGGCACTACAGTGGATATAAATAGAGCCAGCGCGGCGAATATTATTGCTGCAATAAACTGTTTTTTTGTAACTATTCCTGGCTTTGCGATTGTCTGTTCTTCATCTGCAAGTTTGTTCATTCTTAAACTCTTCGTAAATATTTGGTTTGTCGATATATGGAGTGGTGTGATTTAAGTTCGCACCTGCCCCATGGGCACTAGGCTGCAGATTGTTCGGCCTGGTGGGGTGATGGCCGATCTTCTATGAGTACCAGCGGAACGGGGATACGTCCCCCTCGCTTGGGTATTGCCTCTTCAATAAGTATTTTCGCAGCGTCGTCGTCCGGCATCGCGACCAGAAAAATCAGAGAGAGGTGGTTGCAGATGTAGTTGATGATATCGTCGACGGGGTTCATGCCCAGTGGAATACGATGGTGGTCGAGGCCGGCCACTCGAATTTGATTTTCCAGTGCGGAGATATTTTCCGTATCCGCCGTGCCATGGATTAGCAGGTCGATCTTCGCACCCTGTCGTGAGCAGGCATCAATGGCATAGGCGAGGGGTGCACCAACGCCTCTGCCATCACTGATAAAGGCAATACGGTGAGTGGCTGTTTTTTTTGCTATTTTGCGAGGAGACGGGGAGGGCTTTGCCCTGGTTTCTGATCCCATTCCAAGCACTTTCATCTTGTCGCGCATGGATAGAAATTCCCCTGCATCCTGGTGGGCCAGGCCGGTCAACATCCGTTTCAGGTCATCACTGAGCTTTTTCATAATCTGTATTTCCGAATATTACTTTCCCCTGTTATAGCAACGGCTGTGCCAAGTTAAATGAGCTGTAAGTTATTGATTTAACTAGGTGCATACTGCGTTTTATCTGTGAAGATGTTGCATTCTGAAACGGCCATTGACCTGCTTAGAGGTTTAACAGCGGAAAATGCGTACCGCCATGAAATCTGGTAGCATTGTTGCATTCTGAAACGGGGTGTTGCGTTTTGTTATGTCTACCTTCTTCGATCTGACCAGTTTGCGGGGCAAGATCACCAGTGCTTATGTCGCGCTGGTGGCAGGTACCGTAGTGCTCGCTGTAATCGCCTTTCTGGATCTGTTGTTTCTTGAGCGGCAGGTAACGGAAGGCGAAGTGGTTTCTGATTTGAAAGATGCCGTGTTGGAGATGCGTCGTGAAGAGAAAAACCTGTTCCTCTATAAGGATAATGGGGCGTCTATCAGAGCGGATGAATATGCTGTGTCAGCGCTGGATCTTATGCGAGGGTACAAGGCTTCTCTGGGCGAGATAATGGGCCGACCCGAGCCATCGATCTTGATCGAAAATATGGACGCCTACCGCAGCAACCTGGGGCTTTGGGATAGCACATCAATTGATGAACGTCAGCCACTCGAAGACGAGATAAGAACGCTCGGGCACCAGATCTACCTCTCCGTCAAATCGCTGTCGAAGCAGGAGCGAAGAATGCTTGAGACAGCGGTTCAAGAGTCTCAGTGGTTTTTATTGATATTCCTTTTCATCATCGGGCTTGCAATTTATCTGGTTGGACGTCAGCTCAAACGCGTAGCACTAACACCATTTAAGAAGCTGGAGTCCCGATTGAAGCCAATCGCTGAGGGACGCTTCAATCATCTGCAACCCCCATCAAGTGATCGTGAGTTCATGACGTTTACTGATGCTTTCAATCAGATGCTGAAAGAGTTGGAGATACGCCAGCGGCGCATGTTGCAGTCCGAGAAGTTGGCGTCACTGGGTATCCTGGCGTCCGGTGTAGCCCATGAGTTGAACAATCCACTCTCCAATATCTCCTCATCCTGTCAGTTGTTAATGGAGGAACTTGATGAGGCCGACCCAAAACAGCTCAATACCTGGTTGAAGCAGATCGATACCGAAACCGAGCGGGGACGAAGCATTGTTCGAACCTTGCTTGATTTTGGCGGCCAACGCGTATTCCAGAAGAACCGGATAAAGTTATTGGATCTTGTTGGCGAGACTCAAATTCTTATAGGTAAAACACTGCGGCATTATTCGGCTAAGCTCACGGTCAATATTCCATCTGATCTCATATTGGAGGTAGACAAGCAGCGTATTCAGCAGCTGTTTATCAATCTAATCCAGAATGCACTGCATGCCGCCGGGAAGAGTGTCAATGTGCGGATCAGCGCCATGATGTGCGAAAAGGGTGTTTCAATGATCCCCGATGGTGCCGAGGTTGCAGGTAACCTCAAATGTATTAATGATTACGATGGACAGTTTGTGGAAATACTCGTTGCCGATGATGGTCCTGGCATACCAGTAGAGCGTCTTTCCAAGGTATTTGATCCGTTTTTTACCACCAGCGAACCAGGCCAGGGCGTAGGGCTTGGCTTGTTCATCGTGCAGGAAATCGTACGTGAACATGATGGTTGTCTCGCTATTGCCTCCCGACCGGGAAAAGGCACCCAGGTCATTGTGTTGCTTCCTGGCAAGGAGTTGAGCCGTGGCTGAGATATCCTCTGAGATTGGTCGGGTCTTAATCGTCGATGACGAAGCAACCGCCGTTGAAAATCTCGCTCATGTATGCCGAAAGGAAGGATACGAAGTTACCACTCGCACAACCGGCATGGGTGCCATCGAAGCCCTGGAAAAAATGCGTTTTGATGTCATTCTGACCGATCTTCAAATGGAAAAAGTGGATGGCATGGCCGTACTTCGTCGGGCGAAGGAATTGGATCCGGTAACCGCCGTGGTCTTGATAACGGGCTTTGCAACACTGGATTCGGCCGTGGAGGCGATGAAAGCGGGAGCATTTCACTATATCGCCAAACCTTTTCGTCTGGATGAAGTGCGGGAAGTTGTACGCAATGCACTCGAGTTCGTTCAGTTAAAACGAGAAAACCGAGACTTGAAGGCGCGGCTGAGCAATGGCCGAAACGAGCCCTCAATCATCACTCAGGACACAATCATGCAGCGCTTGTTGGAGATGGCGCGACAAATCGCCCCAACTGGCACCAATGTTTTGATTACTGGAGAGAGCGGTACAGGAAAAGAGCTACTGGCCCGCTTCACTCATGCGCATAGTGGGGGAAGTGAAAGGGGCTATCAGGCGGTGAACTGTGGTGCCCTGCAGGAAGACCTGCTGGCCAATGAGCTCTTTGGTCATGAGAAAGGTGCCTATACTGGTGCAACGGAAGCACGGGCAGGAATTATTCAGGCAGCTGACGGGGGCACGCTGTTTCTGGACGAGATTGCAGAGATGTCCCTCGGGATGCAGGTAAAGCTACTGCGCGTCATACAGGAGCGAGAAGTCCAACCCCTAGGCTCAACTAAGGCAATACCTGTGGATATCCGCCTGATCACTGCAACACACCGTGACTTGCTTGATGAGGTGGCTGCTGGCAGGTTTCGGCAGGATCTCTACTACCGGCTTGACGTAGTGGAACTACACTTGCCCCCTCTGGCAGAGCGTCGTGATGATATTCCATTGCTGGCATTCTACTTCTTGCGCAAACATGCAGCGCGTATCGGTCGACCAGTGGATGAGATAGAACCTGCAGCGATGGCTGCGTTGCTCGATTATGACTATCCCGGAAATATTCGTGAGCTTGAAAATATCATGGAACGTGCAGTAACCCTGACTCATGAAGAAAAAGTAACTAAGGCAAACTTACCACCTGCTTTGGTGGAGAAATCAGTGCATGTGGTACGTGAAGAGGCAGGACGCTTGCCGACCCTTGAGGAACGTGAAGTTGACTATATTCGCTATGTATTGGAGCGCAACGGACAGAACCGCACGCGAGCAGCGAAGATTCTTGGCATTGACCGCGTCTCTCTATGGAGAAAATTAAAAAAATATGGCATGGAAGAAGAGCAACATACAGGATGAAATTGCCGTGTAAAGTTATGAAACAATATATTGAGCAGCAGTATGGCAAAGGTTGGTATATAGAAAACAGGTTGTTATAACTATTCACTTATAGAATCAATTGTTGGAATTAGATTATGGCTCTTGAGACTCGCGGACTAACAAAAAGGTACAAGAAATTTATTGGGGATGTCGTAATACATACGCCGATAGTGAAAGTGACTTTTCTATTGGTAATTCTATGGCTTCTTTTTGCTGCCGCACTCTATTTGAGCGAGACTGGATCTGAGACAACTACAATCACTTCGTACGGAAAAGCGCTGTATTGGGGAATAGCGGCATTTTCTACTGCAGGTATTGCAGATATGCCGAAAACAGGGTTTGGCGAATTGATTGGTGGCACGTGGATTATCATTGGTTCAATGCTTTTCTTTGGGGCAATCGTTTCAACAATTACGGCCTATTTTATGAGGCCCATGCAGCGTCCGGCGAAACAAATTATTGAAACTATCGAGTACAATTTTGAACAACTTGAGGATCTGTCTGTTGAGGAGCTGGAATTGTTAAAAGAAACCACAGATGCACTTATCAAGCATATGGAGCATCTTAAAAAGAGAAAGCAGGGAAAAAGATGAGTCTTCTATTGATTCGAAATATTATGGACTTCAGATTCCAACAAGTGATTTTGATTCCCGGTTTAATAGTATTCCGTCGTTTACAGGATAAGTGATGCAAAAACACATTAAAATTGCAGGAGTCAATCCAGAATCCTTTGATCAATTGGGAGGAAAATTGGTTTCTTTGTGCAGTGATTACGCCGGGTTGGAAAATGAAATAAAAATAGTAGTGGCATTCTCAGATAGAGACCCAGGAAGGGGCAATGCTATCTTATGGCTGACCAAATATTTCGGTGTATTCCCGATGGAGATAGGTGGGCCTGATGGTGAATTGGATCTTCATGATCTAACCGGATTTTCTCGACATCAACATCTAACCTTATTCGTTAGAGGGAGTGGAAAATGAAGAAGATGATGGTGTTGTACAGTTTGAAGATACCAATGGTAGGCAGTCCACGCTAGTGTAGGTCGTCTTAAATAATGAAACATATGATTTACCCTGTTTTACAGGGTTTCAGCCATGAAACAGCTGGAATCACTGTGTTTAGTAAGTTACATACTGTTAGGCGAGGTACACTAGGAGTTCTGAAGCACCATGTCCCAATTATAAAGGGAATGGTGGGCTCTCAAGCGAAGGCATCGGTAGATATGCTAATTGAGCAAGTAGGTGCACTGAGTCAACAGCTTACATACGATAAAAGTGTGCTAAATGGACCGGTTATTTACCTTGCAGGATTGAGTCTTCTGGAAGAGTCGGAATATGGTGGCAATTTACCATCTTCAAAATTTATTCCATGGTATCTCCTGATTAACGAAAGTAAGTCGGTAAAGCGCATTTATCGACAACCAGAATTAGCTCTTTTGTTTCAAAAGATGCATATAACTAAACCGCGCATAGAAGATCTTGAATCAATGATTGCAGAGATGGAAGGGGGGGCAAACTATGATTGAAAGTAAATGGTGTGGGTTACCGGCTTTTATGTCCACTGAAAATTCGTCGTCTAATCGTGAAAATTAATTGTAAAAACATGGGGTGTTAATATGTACGGGACAACGGGGTTAATTTCCAGCCTTTTAGGTGCCTATCACATGGCCGAGGTGTCGATGCGTTATAGTCGATTTATGCCGCGCGTTTACAATCTGGCAATATCATTAGGGTTTGAAAGCGGAAAGATTATGCCGTCCAGAGCGTTCTGCTCTGATGAAAGCCAAGGATACCCAATCATATTGATCGCAAAACATTTTGGCACTTTTCCATTTAATCACGGGCTCGTCGGAGGCATCGTTGCGACTGATAGGCACGCCCCTCATGCGCATCATGGGAAGGATCTCGTAATTATTCAGGCCAGTCATGTGGGGTACGATCCAGAAAGCGGTCGATTTGGGGTCTATCGGCGACTGCAAACAGAAGAGATGAGTGAAACATCTAATTGTGGAAAAATCTGCGGAGCTTTGGATTGGTACCAGCACGAATATGAATTTGCGCGCGACAATATATTCCTGTATGAGGAAAATGGTGACCACAAGGTTGTTGTTGACAATCTTTTACTCCATGCGGAGCGCGAAGAGGGTTTGTTGCTTAAAATAGACCGGCTTGTAAAAGTAGATTCGCAAGGTAGCCCCATACCCGAATTCTCAAAAAGTACAGCGAAGTTTTTTTCAGCTTCACCGACATTATTGGATTATCTGAAGGATTACGAGTGGAAGCCTGGACATGGGGAAGCAATTGGGAATCGACTGCACCCTGATCTGTTTTTCTTCAAGCGAGATATCAGTCATCACCCTGAAGGAAGGGATCATTTAGAGAAAAATCTTTTAGATGTTATGCCGTATGTTGTTACATCGCAGTGGCCAGCTCTTACTGCCGCTCAGGCAAATACGCAAGTAGAGTTTGATCGCGCATTTAGAACAATAGTTAAAGAGCCATCGTATAGAAACAAGAAAATATTGTTTATATCAGGCCTGAATGTGGATATCTCGCCCCAGGAAGGACAGTTATTTCCATTGACGAAATTTATTCCCTGGGCAGCTTATGTTCAAGATGAATTCGGAAATCATGAAACATGGGAGCAAGCGGAGCTATATGAACGACTGCAGGCGCAGTCATTAAAGAATCTTGATCAGGTCGATATGGAGACTGCGATTGAGATTATGGAGAAGGCAAAAGAGATTCAATTGCCTTTTTGAGCAGGCGAAGCGGGTATAGTTGGGACTATATGAATAGCTATAAAAATATTTTGCTCGCAGTGAGAATCAACAAAGACATGTGATTGAAAGTATGCTCGACGAATTCATCCTTGAACCACGCATCGCTTATTTCTCCATGGAGATCGCCCTGCGCAGTGAGATACCCACCTACAGTGGAGGCCTGGGTGTGCTCGCTGGCGATAGCGTTCGTTCGGCTGCTGATCTGGAGATGCCCTTTGTGGCAGTCAGTTTGGCGAGTCGGGCTGGTTATTTTCGGCAAACAATCGATGACGCTGGTCGACAACTGGAGGAACCTGACCCTTGGAATCCCGGCCAGTGGGCCAGCTCTTTGAATGCCAAAATTGCGGTGAGTATTGAAGGCCGCTCGGTATGGGTAGGGGGGTGACTCTATATCTTGAATGGACATATGAACGGGCGTCAACCGGTCATCCTGCTGGATACCGACCTGGAAGAAAACGGTGATGAGGACCGCCAGCTTTCCCACTATCTCTATTGTGATGGTGAAGACTACCGACTTAAGCAGGGGATCATCCTCGGTATCGGTGGTGTACTCATGCTGCAGGCATTGGGTTTTGGCATCCGGCAGTACCACATGAATGAGGGTTCCCTCTGCCTTGCTGGCCCTGGAATTACTGCGTCGTTATGCCTATCCGCCGGAGGATGTTCGGCCAGGAGAGTCCCCTTACGATATCCCGAGGGTACGGGAGTTGTGCAGCTTTACCACCCACACGCCGGTAGAGGCGGGTCATGACCGCTTCCCTTATGATTTAGTGAGTCGAACTCTGGGCGATTTCCTTGATCTCGCCACACTCAAGCACCTGGGTGGTGATGAGTACCTGAACATGACCAGGCTGACGCTGAACATGAGCGAATATGTCAATGGTGTTGCCCGAAACCATGCCGAAGTGTCGCGTAAGATGTACCCAGGTTATCGTGTGCACGCCATAACCAACGGCGTCCACCCATTCACCTGGAAGTCAAAGCCCGGAAGGTTGCCTAAGGTGCCGTGTATAAGTGTTCAATCGGTAATTTTTCGAGCATTTTGAAGGATTTTCTGAGCATGGTATTTTTCATGGTATTATCAATTAGCAGAAAAATAAACCATTGAATATAAAAGATAAAAATGTCTTATTTACAATAGAGTGGGAGTAGGCCAGAATTGGCACTGACTGGCACCTACAGGCATCAAATCACATATAACTCGTTGTAACTACCAGACTTACCTCGTTCACGTCTGGCATCTGCTGGCACTGGCTGGCACCTCCAAGCAGACTTTTTCATGGTATAGATCATGGTATCGCGGTGCTCAATATCAGCGTGGTGATCCAATACCATGGCATGCGTGTTGAGCCGTTCATGGTATTCGTGATCCAGCACATCTTGCCCGACATCCGACATACCAAAATATATAAAACTTGATATAAATATAAAATTTTGTATAATGACGCTTATGAAAGACGTGCGCTTTGTGGGTAGCTCATTGGACGATCTCAAGCACTTCCCGGCAGGCGCACGTCGGGAAGCGGGTTTTGAGCTCAGTAATGTCCAGGCCGGGTTGCAGCCAAGTGACTGGAAGCCGATGAATATCGTCGGTGGAGGGGCAGTTGAAATTCGGATTAAGGACGCGGCCGGTATTTACCGGGTGATCTATGTCGCCCGATTCAAAGAGGCCATTTACGTGTTGCATGCTTTTCAAAAGAAGACACGGAAAACACGCAAGGCGGATATCGAGTTGGCTAAAGCCAGGTACAAGGCGTTGGCAGAACAGAGGAAACAGAAATGACGATTTCAAAAGGTTACCGCAATGTATTTGAGGCGCTGGAGGATAATCCGGCGATGGCGCAGAACCTGAAGATTCGTTCAGAATTGATGATTGCACTGCGTCAATATATCGAGGATGCAGGGCTTGGTCAGAAAGAAGCTGCAGAGGTGTTTGGTGTTCACCAGCCGAGAATCAGTGATCTGATGCGCGGCAAGATTGACAAGTTCACCATCGACAGACTGGTCAACATGCTGGCCCGGATTGGAAAAACCGTGAAGGTGAAGGCTGCATAGGTGTGCAGGAAACGGTAAGGGATGTGATGATGGTTTCGACAAAAGATTTTATAGATACCATCCAGGCCCGTGCCCAACGGGATCCCGCGTTTCGCAAGGCCCTGCTGCAAGAAGGGGTCGAATGCCTGCTTGCCGGTGATGTTGATACCGGCAAGTCAGTGCTGCACGACTATATCAACGCAACAGCATTTTGCGGCCACATCAGGGGCAATTAGCAACAAATTCTGAACATGGTATTCTTCATGGTATTATCACTTACCACTACAATTAAGCCTTTGATACTAAAGCGTAAAAATGGCTCATTTACAATCGAGTGGGAGTGACCTGGTAATGGCTGGCAACATCAAGTAATAGGATTGGATTCTCGCGCCAAGTCAATTTACAGGCGGGGGCAAACAAGAAATCGCTGACACCACAACATCATGATATTGATCAAGCTGCGCGACTACCATTAGCCTGGAGCTTGGTCATGGAAGAGTCCAAGATGCGGCAGGGCAGGAGGCTCAGTTGGATGAACTAAAAATCCGCTGGAATGACTATCAACGAGAACGCTGGTTGGCATTGAGTGAATCAAATGTCCGACGACTTCCTGCCGTATATGTACACGACAAGGATTGGGATGATGACCCTCACAGGTGTTTTATTTTTACTAATGAAAGAACTCTGAAGCAGATCCGCTGGCGTCATTTTCTGTCAGACTGCGAATCAATGGTGGCTGAATATGCGGAGGTGGAAAAGCTTCTGGCAGAAGAGATCGACCGGGCGAATGCCTGGTTAGTCGAAAATCACCAGGATATTCAGGAAAACTTTAATTCTACGGTAGTTAAACTAAGGAAAAAAAGAAAGATTATTATGACTGAAAGTGCATTAGATGATCTGAGCAAAATAGACGCGGATAAGAAATGATGGCCTAATCACACAGTCATTACAATCTGCTCGGAGTTGATATTATGCCACGGCAGAATAGTGACATCGGAGCGTGTTTGTCGACTGTCACCGCCATAGACCAGCCACGCCTTTCCGGCGGTTTCATCTGCCAGCTTTTGCCAGAACGCCAGCCCCTTAAAGTAATCCTTGTTGATGGTTTGCCCGGATTTGATTTCCAGCGGTGACAGATGGGTTCCATGGTCAATCAGCAGATCCACCTCGTGTCCCGAACGATCACGCCAGAAGTAAAGGTTTGAAGTTTCCCCCGCGTTGTAACGGGCTTTGAGTAATTCACTGATAACCCAGGTTTCAAACAAGGCGCCTCGTTGAACGTGGGTGTTCAGTTGATCTGGTGTCTGAATGCCGAGCAGCCAGGTGGCAAGACCGGTATCGAGAAAATAGAGTTTGGGTGTTTTGACCAGACGCTTGTTGAAATTCTGGTGATGCGGCGGCAACAGATGCACGATGTAACTGGCTTCCAGTACGGAAATCCAGGCTTTGGCTGTGTTATGCGTTATACCAGAGTCATTGGCCAGTGAGGAAAGATTGAGGAGTTGACCGGTCCGGCCTGCGCACAATTTCAGGAAGCGTTGAAAAGTGCCCAGATCCTGTACCTTGATCAATTGCCGGACATCGCGTTCCAGGTAAGTGCGTACATAGTTTCCATGCCAGGGATGCGATTCGAGTCCGCGGTCGTAGATGGGGGGGAAGGTACCATCGAAGAGTATCTTATCGAGGTTCTCGTCAATTTTGCCTGATCGCTGCAATTCGCCGTAGGTCATGGGTAACAGCGTCAGCAATGCGGATCTGCCTGCCAGGCTCTGTGTGATGCCTGATAGCAGGCCAAACTGCTGGGATCCCGTGAGGATAAATTCGCCGGGTTGTTGCTTTTCATCGACGCGAGTCTGAAGATAGGAAAACAGGGCAGGGCAGCGCTGTGCTTCATCCAGAATGGCGCCCCCACTAAACTGATTCAGAAAACCCCGAGGGTCCGTTTCAGCAAATTCCCTTTGGTCGAGATCTTCAAGCGATACATAACGGTGATCGGGAAAGGCATGCCTCACCAGGGTGGACTTGCCCGACTGGCGAGGCCCGGTGACCACAACCACTGGATAGCCGCTGGCGAAGTGTTGAAGCCTGGATTCTGCGTTTCGGGGGATGTAGGTCACGATGGTATCTGGTTGCTTTACATGCCTACTTTATGCGAAGAAATGGCCGATTGTCAATGTTATTATCAATTAGCATGATATTGGTGCAGTTTACGGTGATTCATTACCTGCAGGAACGGGAGTGTACGCACTTGGAAGTCAACGCCTGGAAGATCGCTTAGAGTGAGTTGCGGTAGCGTTCAGTCGTCAAATTTTTCGAGCAATTTGAAGGATTGTCTGAGCATGGTATTATTTATGGTATTATCAATTAGCAGGAAAATAAGCCATTGAAAATAAAAGATAAAAATGGCTTATATACAATCGAGTGGGAGTAGGCCGGATCTGGCACTGGCAGGCACCTCCAAGCAGGCTTTTTCATGGTGTAGATCATGGTATTGCAGTGCCCATGATCAGCGCAGCGATCCAGAACCATGCCACGCACGTCAAACTGTTCATGGTAATCGTGATCGAGTGACCTGGCCCAGAAGTGCTTCGTCAACCTTCGTCGCCCTGCCGTTTGCGGCGTTGTTTGCGCTGACGGTAGCGGGACTGCGAGTACGTACAAGAAATATCTGTAGATAGAATCTATGGACGGAAATCCAAGGATCCCGGACGAGATTACGCTGAAATTTTAGGATTGAAAGGTAACAATATAACAGTACCATCCAGCTTTCCTGGCGGAAGCCAAAACTGCGATTGCTAACTCCGTGAGGCCATAGGCTCGTGTATCCGGCGAACAATAATATATCAGTGATCAGCCACGGGAGACGCTGGGGGCTGTTATTGTGCGCGCTGCTTATCCTGGTGTCGCAGTTGTTTATTCAGCTGCATTCAATCGAGCATCTTTCCGATCCTGACGACGAAACATGCGAGATTTGTCTCTCTGGCGGAGCGCTTGAATATGCGGTTGCCAGCACAGTACAAGATGTATATGTGAAATCGGATGGCAAGACGGCGTTACCTGCCCCGGTTATCAATGCCAATTCCACCCGTCACCTTTCTTACCGGCCCCGCGCGCCGCCTCTACTGAATACAAACGTCTGATTGTTATTGATCTCCGGTGACTGTTCACCGGGCCGTTTGTTGTCGTTGGAGGTACCATCCATGAAGAACTATTTCCTGTGTGCAGGGATAACCGCTGCGCTTGCTTTTCCCATTTCAGCATATCCATCAGATAGTAACGATGTTTCCGAGCTGAAACAGATGCTCCTGCATATGAAAAAAGAGTACGAAGCACGTATTGGTGCACTGGAAGCACGTATACAGGATGCGGAAGAGAAGGCCGCTGTTGCCGAAATCAAAGCAGCTTCCGATGCCCAGATCCAGGTAGAAGCCAAAAAAACACCTGCGGATCGGCGCGGCGATAGTGCCTTCAATCCGGCAATCTCCCTTGTAGTTCAGGGAAATGCCGCTAGTTACTCCCGGAATCCAGATAGCTGGACTTTGCCGGGTTTTCAGGTTGGTGGGGAAGCCGGGCTCAAGCCTGAAGGGTTGAGTCTTACTGAGACAGAATTGACTGCATCGGCTAATGTCGATGACTGGTTCTTCGCGCAGATAACGATCGGGCTGCATGAGGAGGAGGGTAGTACGGAGGCCGATCTCGAAGAGGCCTTCGTTGACACCTTGAACCTGCCAGCGGGTTTCGGTTTACGTATAGGACGGTTCTTTGCGGAAACTGGCTATACCAACACCAAACACACTCACGCTTGGGACTTCGCCGATGTGTCTCTGACCAGCCAGGCGTTTCTTGGCCAACAATACCGCGATGATGGCCTGCGGCTGACCTGGCTGGCCCCAACAGATACCTTCCTGGAGTTTGGCATGGAGGCGTTGCGCGGAGAGCGTTTCCCCACCGGCGGTGATGGCAACAAGTTACTTGGTGGCGCACAAAATTACTTTGCCCGCCTTGGGGCCGATGTCGGCGTGAGCAACAGTTTCCGGGTTGGCCTTTCGCATATGCGTGCAGAACCGAAAGACCGCCAGGCCGGACATGCGCATGCCGGGCATGCAGATGAAATCTTCAGTTTTGCCGGGGACAGTAATCTGACGGCGCTGGATTTCGTTTGGAAGTGGGCGCCAAACGGCGATGCGCGTACTCGTAATTTTGTGTTCCAGACCGAGTACTTCCACCGGGACGAGGATGGAATGGTGACCTTCACGGATGATACGGGCGAAGCCATACTTCCATATGACGGAACCCAGCAGGGCTTCTATGCGCAGGGGGTCTATCAATTTATGCCCCGCTGGCGTGCAGGTTTTCGTTACGACAAGCTCTGGAGTGATAATAATCTTCGGGTAGCCAGCAACACCTCGGGTGAGGCAGACGATGACATCCTTGATGAATCCGGTCTGCTGGGCGGTCACGACCCCTGGCGCTGGACACTGATGGCGGATTATTCACACAGCGAGTTCAGCCGCCTGCGGGTGCAGTATGCAAGGGATCACTCGCGACCCGGTGATGCAGACGATCAGTTCCAGCTTCAGTACATCATGACGCTGGGCGCCCATGGCGCTCACAAGTACTGAGGGGGCGGCCATGACGAAACCACACTATTTGCTGCTGCTCTCGATGCTTCTTTGCATGGAAACAGCTGTCGCAGAGGTCACCGTGTTCAGCTGTGAGCCGGAATGGAAGGCGCTTGCCGAGGAGATCGGCGGTGATCGGATCAGGGCATTCTCGGCGACGACGGCAGGGCAGGATCCACATCATATCCAGGCCAGACCCTCGCTGATCGCCAAACTGCGCCGCGCCGACATGCTGATCTGCAGTGGCGCGGATCTGGAGGCGGGGTGGCTGCCGCTGCTGTTGCGGCGTGCCCGCAACCCCAAGGTGCTCCCGGGAAAGCCTGGTCATCTAATGGCGGCAGATCAGGTCGAAATGTTGGAAGTGCCCGAAAGGCTGGATCGAAGTGAAGGTGACATTCACGCCCAGGGAAACCCCCATGTGCACTTGGATCCTGAAAACATTCTTAAGGTTGCCCGGGTAGTGTCTGGGCGTCTGGCCGAAATCGATCCTGACAATGCAGAGCACTTCCAGTCGAGCCGGAAGTCCTTTCAGGCGCGTTGGACGGATGCCATCATGAATTGGGACACACGTGCGAGCGACCTGCGTGGCGAGTTGGTGGTCGTCCATCACCGGGAGTGGGTCTATTTGCTTCATTGGCTTGGTATGCAACAGCTAGCCGCCCTGGAGCCAAAACCCGGTGTACCGCCTACCGCTGGTCATCTGGCCAGCCTGCAGGTCCGGCTCGGGCGTGAACAACCTCTGGCAATCGTACGTTCTTCGATCAGCGACCCGAGACCATCTGAGTGGTTGTCGAATCGTACCGGTGTCGCTCAGGTGGTCTTGCCCTACACAGTCGGAAGTGCCGAAAACGTCAACGATTTGTTTTCCCTGTTTGAGGAGATTGTTTCCGTTTTGCTCCGAGTCAAGTCATGAACTGGGAGGCAATGGATATCGGCATTTTAGGCCCTGCGTTTCTTGCGGGGTTGGTCGTATTGGCCACGCATGTTCCTTTGGGGCAACGGGTGCTGGAGAGAGGCATTATCTTCATCGATCTGGCCATTGCACAGTTAGCCGGGGTTGGAGTGATCGCAGCCCATGCCATCGGCTTGGACGCGAGTGATGCAATGGTTCAGCTCGCGGCATTTTCGGCGGCCATCGCCGGCGCTCTGCTGCTCTACTGGACAGAGCGCAGCTGGCCCAACGTGCAGGAGGCGATCATTGGCAGCGTTTTTGTGCTGGGTGCTACTGCGGCTATACTGTTGTTGGCGCAGAATCCGATGGGAGGCGAGCATCTCAAGGACCTTTTGGTCGGGCAGATTCTTTGGGTTGATTATCCCGGTCTGGGGCTGCCCGCCCTGATTTCGTTGGTGGTTCTGGCATTTTGGTTTGGGGTCGGGGCTAGTCGAAACCTTGCCGCCTTCTACGGTCTGTTTGCGATTTCAGTCACTGTCTCCGTGCAGTTGGTTGGTGTCTATCTGGTATTTGCTACGCTCATTATCCCGGCATTGGCAGGGCGTTTTCTAGCGGATCAATTCAGGCTGGTAACGGGCTACATAATTGGAGTCTCGGGGTACGGAGTCGGTTTGTCCGTTTCTGCGATATTCGACCTGCCCGCCGGACCGGTCGTTGTATGGACCCTGGCGGCAGTGGCCGCCGTCATTGTGGTATTCGGTCGGCTATTGGTTCAAGGCCAGACTTCGACCGATACGTAGCAAGAGGCTTGCCGACCTGAGGAGCGTTTTGGCTGATGAACAGCTTTCGAATAGAATGAGCCTGGAGGGACAGAAAGGAACGAGTTTAAGTTCGTACGACATCCTGTTTACGGTAATCCATTACCTGCAGAAGCAGGAGGGGATGCGCCTGGAAGTCAAAGTCCGGAAGTTGGTCTAGGGTGCTGTGTGGCAGCATTTTTATCGGCAATTTTCGGCGGCGATCAGCAGCAATTTCTGAACATGGTATTACCGTCTACACCAACAACTATGCCATTGATATTAAGCCGAAAAAATGGCTCGTTTACAATCGAGTGGGAGTGACCGGTACTTGTTAGCAATGACTGGCATCACTCAGGTTATTTGGCCTGAAGCCAATTGCTTTTTTTTCATGCTGCATGGCCTGATTGGATTCAGTGTCTTTGCATATGAGGAAATAACTTTCGAAGTTGTCATGTTCAGTCATGTAGAAAATAGCAGGTTTGAGATGTCGGATTGATGCAGTAATCGGGTCGATTCACTGCCCGTAAACAATCAATGACTTACGAGCCTAATATAAACAATCGCAGTAAGGATTGGCTCGATTTGCAGGCATTAAAAACAGTTTTCCCCTTACCCACAGAAGTTGTGGGTAACTCTGTTGAAAAGATTGGGAGAGTGGCGTGGAACCCCCATGGAACCGGGCATCCACTTAAATTGACAAAAAAATGGTCAATCTTGTTAACCACTAAATATCAATGACTTACAGCCACAGAGACAAAAGCCTGGCAAACAGGCTTTGCGCTAGGAAAGAATATTGACCCGTACAATGGAAATGTGCATAAGCTCCCTTGCCAAACCGCTTCCCCGCACCGTTTTGAAGCATTCACGGGCACTTTGAAGCCATTGCAGCGTGATACATCACAGGGCGAGGGCCATACTACCGGGTTCCTGTGACCTCATCTTTCGCTTGCAGCAGGAGCGGATTGTCGGGATTGTGCTCAACCGCTCGCTCCAGGATCTCCACCACCTGCCTTGAGCCACTGGTCGGGATAGAGGTGAAACCAGCGCTTGCGTTGTGTATCCCAGGCCACGTCCAGGGCCTGCAGGCGCCCCCTTCCTATATCGACCAGGTACTGCTGCAGCGGGGTCACGCCGACGACGTAACGGACAGGATACGCCACCGGCTTGCCTTCCTGGCCATCGGCCACAATCTGATTCGCGCCATCACGGGTCAGAAAATGGTAGTCGAAACCATGATGTTTGTAGGATGCATCATCGAAATCACCCAGTACACTTTTGGGAGTCGGCAGTTGCCAGGCTGCTGCATGGTGGGAATCCGACCATGCCGAAAACACTTTTTATGACATTCGGCACAGGCCCAGGACACTACACTAGTGTAGTGTCCTGAATAAAATATCCATTTATAATCCCCTATGTTCCGGTTTTATGGCAAGGGAAGGAAAAATGAATTCAGCAGTAGCTATTCATCTCACCACACAAGAACAGACAGCATTACAAAAAGAATGTTCGTTGACGCAAAAGCAATTGAAACGTGGTGTATTTACCTCAGTTGAAGATCTGGAAATGGCAATCAGACAGTTTATTGATCAACATAATCAAGCTCCAGAACCTTTTGTCTGGACAAAAAGCGTTGATCAGATACTGGAAAAAATTGGGCGAGCTAAGGTCGCATTACGAAATGTGTAATATATTTAGGACACTACACTAGCATGTAGTAGTCCTGCTGTGATTACAGTCAAGCAGGGTAGCAGATCGTGGATTCGCACAGTGAAACTACTTTTCCCGCTTCAGGGACGTAGCGCAAACATAGAGCTGAGGACCACAGTCTCGCCACCGGTCTCCGCATCTTCCCAATTCGTCCGCTGGAGGAAACCGGCCCGGTACCCCACCTCGAGACCAACCAGCACCAGGATCAGCACTGCACTGACCCCGAGCGGCAACGGGTTGAGGAAAGCGAAATCAGGTACTGGAGCAGATCACCAGCTACAACCGGTGCTTACTTGGGAAACAGCAGCGTCACGCCCAGCTTGAAGCCCCACTCTTCAGGGCCAGCGCCATTGGGAGCATCCGCCCAGTAGCGTAGACCCGCACGAACCTGCAGCAGTTGATCACCCAGTTTCAGTACCTGAGCCGCGATCAGGTTGACCGGCACTGACCATTCTTCGCTCTCCCAGTCGTAGGTACTCTCTGTCTGCAGGGTGAAGCTGGTGGCTGTTTTTGTGGTGTAGGTGAAAAAAGGTTGTACGAAACTACGGGTGTAATCGGTGCGGGCATCATCACCGGCATAAGACCAGACGTGGTTGGCAAGAAGGCCGTAGGTCAGCGCCCCCTGCTGTTTCAACGCCACGCCGGTTGGGCCCAGCCCCCACTTGTCGTTGCCCAGGGCGTCTTCTGTTGCCGAGGGCAGCAGTGCGATGGGTCCCACGCCCCAGATCCAACCTGAATCGGTGGGTGCCTTGGGAGAGAGGAAAAAACTGGCCTGGATATCCCCCATACCCGATTCGTCCTCCATCCCGGGGGTGAGGGACTTGATACTGATGAAGGGAAGGATGGTACGGCTGATCAGGTTCCACTCCTGGTTCAGCTCAATAGGCACCACCGGCTTGGTCACCAACAGCGTCCGCTTGCCGGTTTCGTTGGGACCAAGGTTACTGTCCAGATCGATGTCGATGGGGACGCTGATCAGTGATGCCACCGGGTTGGCCAACTGTTTGGCCAGGTCAGCGCCCTCGTCGGCCTGTGCGTTTGGCAGCGACATCAGTAACGATGCCGCCGCCAGCGGTGTTACGCTTTTGTGCATATGCCGCTCCTGGCTCAGTGCGCGCCGCTACGCTTGGTGTTTTTAGCCAATTGACTGAGAGGGTCGTAATCATCTGGAACCGGAATGACACCGTTATCCTTCTCATATTGAGCATAGAGTTTGGCCAGCTCCTTCACCATCCCGGCTTTTTCCTGAGCCAGGTTATGCAGCTCCGAAGGGTCCGCGACTATGTCATACAATTCCCACTCGCCCGTGCCCTTGGGCTTGGGGTTTTTGGACAGTTTGTATTGTCCACGAAAAACCGCGCTGCTACCGGAAAGCTCATAGCCAATGGCTTCGTTCTCCGGGTGTATCCGGTCACTCTTGCCTTTCAACACAGCAAGGGCGCTGGTGCCATCAGGGGCGTAGATTTCTTTCCCGTTATAGTTTGATCCCGGCATCTCCACACCAGCCAGTTCCAGAATGGTCGGGTAGACATCCCTCACATAGGCAAAGGTATTGGTCTTTTTGCCAGCGGGAATGGTGCCGGGCATGCGGGCGATGAAGGGAACCTTCAGTCCGCCTTCCGTCGAGAAGGTCTTGAAGTAGCTGTGAGGGGTGTTGGCATGGGCCGCCCAGCCTGGGCCGTAGTCTGCGTATGAACCCTTTTGTCCCATCGCTGAATAGTCGCCCTTGTAGTCTTCCATGTAGGTGTAATCGTAGTTTTTATCGTACCAATCCTTGTAAGCAGGGTTCATCGGCAGGGTGTTCGGATCGGCACCGTTGTCGGCGACAAAGATAACCAGCGTATTATCGGCTTCACCAATCTTTTCAAGATATGCCAACAGCTTGCCAATGTTGTGATCCATGTTGTCGGCCATGCCTGCATAGGTCTGCATGCGACGGGCGTTGAAGCGTTTCTCTTCGTCAGAAAGCGCGTTCCAGTCAGGATAAGTCCAGTCCTTGATGCCTGCTTTTTCCATCTTCGGGTCAAGTTTTATATCGGCAGAGACGATACCCAGTTGCTTCTGTTTCTCCAGACGTTTGTTGCGCAATACATCCCAGCCTGCATCGTAGACGCCGTCGTACTTATCGATGAACTCCTTGGGTGCCTGGTGGGGATAGTGAACCGCCTGGTAACCAAGCCAGGCGAAGAAGGGCTTGCCATCTTCACGTCCGCTCTCGATGTTGTCGATGATCCTCTGGGTGTAAAAATCGGAGGAGTAGTAGTTCTCGGTGGGCAGAGAGACCTCCTTGCCATCCTCGAAGTAGTGAACCCGCTTGTACATGGGCGCATAGGGCTGCTCGACCCAGTTGTCGGCCCCACTCTCCGCCAGGTTGAACGAGCGTTCAAAACCACGGGCAGCAGGACTGGTCTCCGGTGTGGAACCCAGGTGCCACTTGCCCGCCATGTAGGTGTGGTAGCCCGCGTCCTTGAGCACCGTGGCGAGGGAAACCACGCTGTTATTCAGGTGACCTTCATAGCCTGGCTTGTCGAACTGGTTGTCGGCCATGATCTCCAGCATGTTGCCGAGACCTGCACGGTGGTTGTCGACACCGCTGATCATCATGGTACGGGTGGGGGAACAGGTCGCACCGACGTGGAAGTTGGTGAACTGCATCCCCTCCTGCGCCAGCTTGTCGACGTTAGGAGTCTTGATCTCGCTGCCATAGACACCTATGTCGCCGTAGCCCATGTCATCGGCGATCAGGATCAGCACGTTGGGGCGCTTTGTCACCTTCTCGCTGACCTCTTCCGAACAACCTGTCAGCAGTAGCAGCGACAGGCTGAGGGTGAATAGCAGGACACTTGTCCGTTTCGACATGATGCGATGAATAATCATTCTGCAAGCTCCGATATTAATTTTAAGTTGGCCGTTCCATCAGTACGGAAAGGGCAAATGGCATTACCCAGACCTACATCACTCTATTATGTCCCGCCACAATTCTCCGACAATGACTGTTACATTTACAGACAACGGTGAATAGGGAAGAGAATACATGAAAAAAATAATGTAGCAACGGGAGTGCTTTAATTCCTCAAGGAACTGAATGCTTTATACCCTTACTATCAAACAGGCTGTAAAACACTTTGGGAGAGCAGTGAGAAAATCTAATGGACCCGATCGATGTTTCAAACGATACAAAAGTTAACAATTGTGTATCAGTCAACAAATCACCCAGTCTGGAACGTAAGGGGTCAGGTCTTGCAATCCAACATATAGCAGCTAGACTTTAGTCTTATGGCCCGTCCCCTCCGAATTGAATACGCAGGTGCGATCTACCACGTTACCTCCCGTGGTGATCGACGTGAAGACATTTACCAGGATGAAGAAGACAGAGTCATCTGGCTTGAGGTTATGGCTCAGGTCTGTGAACGCTTTAACTGGCGCTGCCATGCATGGTGCATGATGGATAATCATTATCACATCGTTATCGAGACCATCGAAGGAAACTTGTCAAAGGGCATGAGACAGCTAAATGGCGTCTACACTCAAAAAAGCAATCGGCGTCATCAACGTGTAGGATACGTATTTCAAGGACGCTATTAACCCGGCATCATAATAAGCCATATTAAGCGGCGTATTGAATACGCGGATGCTCAAAATACTTCCTAACCCTAGCCGGTTTCTTTTGCAGCTGACGTGGTCAAGGATTTTGTTACACCCAGTTAAGCCGCTTTTTTCTGCGCCATCATTTGCTGCTCAAAATCATTCGGACTCATATAATCCAGGTATGAATGCAGCCGCGTACTATTATAAAACATGGAAATATATTCCAATATGTCCTGCTGGGCTTCGTAACGTGTCTGGTAGCTTCTCCAATGCACCCGTTCCTGCTTGAGGCTGCCAAAGAAGCTTTCCACTACAGCATTATCCCAGCAGTCACCCTTCCTGCTCATACTGCCATTGATATCATGGGCTTTGAGTAACCGCCGAAAAGCCTTGCTGGCATATTGAGAACCACGATCTGAGTGGTGAATCAATCCGCCCTTCGGTCGACGTCGCCAGATCGCCATTTGCAATGCATCACAGACCAGCTTTGCCTTCATCCGGGAACTCATGCTCCAGCCGACCACTTTACGTGAATACAGGTCTATCACTACCGCCAGGTATAACCAGCCTTCCTGGGTCCATACATAAGTCACGTCCGCCGCATAGACATGATCGGGCTGGGCCACAGCAAACTCTCGCTTGAGCAGGTTGTTAAAAACCGACTGCTGGTGGTTACTGTTTGTCGTAACCTTATATTTCCTGCGCTGACGCGCCTGTACATTGGCTTCACGCATTAACTTCCTTGCCTTATTCCGACTCACCGGATAGCCCAGGACATTCAAGGCTTTTTTCATTCTGCGACTGCCATAAGTGTAGTCTGAACTCTTGGCGATATCCTCAACCCACTCCAGCATCTCCTGATGTATTCGGTCTGGCCTGTTACCCAAGCCCCTTTGATACTGGTAGTAACCATTACGACTCACACCCAAAACCTGACATTGCAAGCTGATTGGATAGGCATTCTTATGCTGGGTGATGAACGAATATTTCACTTCGTTTCTGCTGCAAAGAATACCGTTGCTTTTTTTAAGATTTCTTTCTCCATCTCAAGGCGTTTAACCTGAGCCTTGAGCTTCCTGATTTCTTCCTGTTCAGAACTCAACTTGCCATTGCCTCGAAATGCCTGCCCATCTTCTGCCTGATGTTCTTTCACCCAGCGCCCCAGCATTTGGGCATTGATGCCCAGACTGTTTGCTGCTTCCCTTCGAGTATATTCCTGCTCAAGAACCAGACTGACCGCGTCTAGCTTGAATTCCTTCGAATATTTCTTTCGTTCTTTCATTTTTCTACCTCAGTTAAGTCAATGATGCTTAACTGGGGTGTACCTGTCCATTGGACCACGTCAAGCATTTGCATATGACTCCTGACCTTGCTCTTTAACTGTTCCTTTGATCGGGTTGGCAGCCCACTGTGCACCCCATGCTTAAGATCACAGTTCAGATATTCATCTGGATTCATCTCAGGCGAATATGCAGGTAGATAAAAAACTTCAATCTGTTTTCCTTTGTCCTGCAGCCATTCCTTGACAACCTTGGCATGATGGACACGTAGATTGTCTAGTATAAGGAAGACTTTTCTCTTGGCTGCTTTGATCAGTCGCTTCATG
Source organism: Gammaproteobacteria bacterium (ex Lamellibrachia satsuma) (assembly GCA_019623805.1). Classification (NCBI taxonomy): domain Bacteria; kingdom Pseudomonadati; phylum Pseudomonadota; class Gammaproteobacteria; species Gammaproteobacteria bacterium (ex Lamellibrachia satsuma). Next base: position 894,600 of record CP053680.1, on the reverse strand, counting down.
AAATCGATCAGGATATCCGCATTCATGTTGCCTTCAAATATCTTGAAACGCACCTTACCCTGGTTGGTAATGGCAGAAAGCATATTGGTTGATGCTCGCTTGGCATTGAGATGGATAATGGGCGTTTTTCCCTTGGGTGCATAACCCCGTTCGTGCTGGCTATCATTGCGCATCCCAGTTTCGTCTCCCCAATAGATTTCCGCCTTCTCTGCCTTAGCCTGTGCTTTGATCTCAGGATAGGTCTCGTCCAGCCAGTGGGCAACTTTCTTGGGGTTTTGCTCATAGGCCCGCTTCAAGGGCTTCTGTGGGGTGAAGCCCCACAAAGACAGATATTTTCCTACCGTCCTAATTGCCAGTTTGATCTTGAATTCCTGAGCTATCAGTTCCTTCACGGCTTCTCTGGTCCACAGTGCATAAGCCATCTTGAGTTGATCAGGTGTCTTGTCAGAGATGAGCTTTTGGATCTGTTTTTCTTGCTCTGGCGTTAGGCATCTTCCCGCTCCCATCGGCCGGCCCTGCTTCTTTGCCTTCAGAGCCTTATCACCTTGGGTTTCATAAGTGCGGATCCAGCGGATCACAGTGCGCTCATGGACCCTTACTGATTCCCCTATCGCTTTGTAGGTCTGGCCTTGCTTGCGCATCCGTACTGCTTGTTTGCGTTTTTCTTCCTGGGCTAGTGCAGGAAGGCTTCTGGCATCTTCTTTGTTCATGACGGCAGTATATCATGATCTATTAACATGCCGGGTTAATATAAAGCCATTCTGGTTGATCGTGACAGCTATTTACTGGAATTGAGCCGCTATGTTGTTCTCAACCCGGTGCGTGCCCGCGTTGCCAATGATGTCGGGGACTGGCCTTGGAGCAGTTATCGGGCAATGGTAGGCAATGAGGCAACACCGGCATGGCTGGAGACCGACTGGTTACTGTCCTGCTTCGGGAATCGCAGGTCATATGTGATTGCCAAATATATCGACTTCGTTCGTGCAGGAGTTGGGTTGCCCTCGATCTGGGAGGGACAATCACATTCACACTATCTCGGTGATGAAATGTTCATCGAAAAGGTTGGAAAACGGTATCCAGATGAAAAACAGGGTGATCTGAAAGAAGTTCCGCGAATGCATCGGCGGGCGCTGGCTCGCTCCTTGTCGGATTATGCAGAGCAACATCCCAGCCGAAAACAGGCGATGGCTGAAGCGTATGCCTCAGGTGATTATTCGATGAAGCAGATAGCGGACTGGTTTAGCGTTCATTACGCGACTGTCAGTCGGGCAGTGAAGGCGGCATATGAAGAGGGTGGTGCGTGATTGCAAGACCTGACCCCTGGCTTGCTTATTCTCCGCTGGGGTATTGGTTAGGCATGCGCTTGCGGTGGTTTGATCAATGATTCTGCTGGAATACCCAAGCCTTCGTGGAGCTTCCAGATCATCTTCAAAGTCAGTGAACGCTTGTGATTAAGGATCTCGTAAACACGATTGCTTTTGCCGATCATGGGCTCCAGATCTTTTATGGTTAAGCCCTTGCGTTCCATTTCGAACTTGATCGCCTCAACAGGATCAGGCAAGTCCATCGGGAAGTGCCTGGCTTCATAAGCTTCAATAAGTGTGACCATAACATCCAGCTTTTCACCATCTGGTGTATCGGGTCCCGCCATCATCAGGCGTTCAACTTCTATTAATGCCGCGCGGTAGTCGGCATCAGTTTTAATCGGTTTGATGTCCATCATTAGTCCTCCGGCAGTTAAATGGTTTGCACGTCAATTTTGTCGTACTGCGTATGGGTGCCAATAAAGCGGATGTAGACAACCCGGTAGGCGTAGTTGATCCACACGACAAGTCGATACTTGTTCCCCGCGATATTGAACACCACTCGGCCATCTTTAAGGATGCTGGCTTTTCTGAAGTCCTGCTTTACCTCGGCAGGTGAGTTCCAGTCAGCATGCAAGGTGTGACGGTGCCAAGCCAATGTTGGCTCCTTGGCATCCTGATACTCTGGGTTCTCTTTCCAGAAGGCTTTCAGCGTCGACAATGCGATAATTCTCATGTATTCATGATGCTAGTCCCAAAATGGGACTATAGCAACAAATTTTTGGCTACACACAGGCTTGGCCGACATCATCAACCTGGGTATCCTCATGAAATAGTGTTCGAATGAGGCATTGAGCGCTTATGGATTTGTTGAAAAAATGAGTTCATTTCAAGAAATTGCTGAGCATGGTATTTTTCATGGTATTACCACCTACACCAATAAGTAAGTCATTGATAACAAATCGTAAAAACGGCCCGTTTACAATCGAGTGGGAGTAGTCGGCATCCAGCATATGCTGGTATCTGAAGGCATCTAATCACACATCAACCCGCGCAATAGTGGATTGATGTGTGTTTGCATCTGGCGCCGGCTGGTAATGAATTGCACGCACAAGTAATTCTTTAGGGCCTGTTAACACTAAACAAACATAGAAGATCCCCCAGCTCTGCTGGGGAGGCATTAGCAGTTTGACAAACGCTTCAGGGCCATTGATTTATCAGAACGACCATAGTCGTGAATGCTGACGTAGTGGACACTCAGGCGGTTTGACCAAGCGGTGATGAAGTAGCTATGTTTGGGATATTCACCTGCATCGTGGCTGGTGGTCCCGATCTTGCGCTCCAGATTGGCAACATGAATCATGAGGCCTTGAATCGAGGAGCTATGATCCAGTTCCAACGGCACATCCAAATAGATGATCTTGTTGGAGTGGTCAATCGATGCAATAGTGCGAACCTCGTCGCCCAGGCCATCCCATTGAACGCCGGTAATAACGATCCGATCGTCGACATTTCAGCGGGTCGCTTTACCCTGATAGCGGATTGATGTAGCGCTAACGATGGCCTGTTGGGCAGCCAGGTAGGGTTTCACTCGTTTGCCCCGCAGATGCACGGTGCCAATATTGATGATGCCTTGAGCGCGGCCCAGTTCGTCGAGTGCGCCACCAGCACGCGATCGCCATAGCTTGGAACCCTGGCCAGATCCCATGTCGCAGGATTGCCCCAATCGCCGTCTTGGATGGAAACAATTGTGGGGCTATCCACCAGGCTTTGGTAGTATGCGATCTCATCGCTTTTCTGGTCGACTATGACCGCTGAAGAGATGCTCAGCAAGAAGATTAAAATAGCGGTCGCATGACGTTTTTTCCTTATTATCTTCGCGCTGAAAATTGGCGCCTGCAATAACTATAAGTAGCCACACAGAATTAATTTCAGACTCTGTCACAAAAATACCAGGCATTGGCCAAGCTTCGATTAGATTTTCTCCCCAAGCGATCAAGTGGCACTTGGCTTAGCTGAAGTTCCTAGGCGAGAATGGATGTCGCTGAAGAGGAGTCGCGAAAATGAAGAGTCTTGCATCCAGAATCCAACTGATCATGCAAATGCATGATCTCTCCTACCAGAAGCTGGCAGTCAGGGTCGGTGTCAGTAAGCAAACCGTCTACAACTGGCTCTCAGGGGGCAGAATCCGGGAAGAGAACGCAAGGAAGATCGCCGAGCAATTTAACTATGACTGGATGTGGGTCATGCATGGTGGCCAGGAGGACAACTCTCTACTTGAAGCAGCCAAGCTGTTGATCCGTACCTCGGGGGGGATCGCTGCCATCTTTCGTGGGTTTGATCTTCAATATGTTGAGGTTACTGATCCCATCGTACGTTTTTCCGGTGGCAAGCGGGAGTATCTCCTACAGGAATCCTTTTATACCCGAACCCTGGTGCCAGACCGGAAAACAATAGAAAAAGGCCTGAAGCAGCTAGTGTCCGGGAAGAAAAATTCTTTCAATTTTATGACGCAGCGAGCTTCAGTTGTTGATAATAAAGTGGCGTCCCTTTTGATCACCGTGCTTTACCTTTCAGGTGTTGATTCAGATGAACCGCATTTCCTGTTTCTTGGCATGCCGATAGCCAATAGTGAAGGATTGGAGCCAGTAGAGGTTTTAGAAGCGCCGGTAAAGAATTTAACAAGTATTTGAACGTACCTCAAAATGAAGCTGGGTGGCATCCGCTGTAGTGGGGGAAGTCCACTTAGTGTGGTGGGAGCTGATAACAAACTCCCACCACACTCCGGTTTCCAATTATTTGTTTATCAATGAATCAAGCCAGTAGGCAACCATGTTGAAGGAGGCGTTTTTGTTGCCATCTTCGTTGAGAAGCCTGCGGCCTTTTTTGTGTGCCTGAAATCCGAGGTGGTAGAGGCCATCAAATACCTTGTTGATCATGTTTGTGCCAAACAGGTAGGTCTTGGCGCCATCAGATTGCACTAGATGGTAGCCGGTCTCTTCTCCGTTCTTTTCGTCATCACCATGCAGTTCAGCCCAAAGAGCTGCGTGGTTGGTAACAAGATAGCGATTGATCTCTTTGGCATCTTCCACCGATATATCACCGTCCTCATTGAGTTTTAGCTGCTCAATTGCTTCGATGATCAATTCATTCATAAGAATCGCTGAGCGAACACCTTCACGCATGTCATCAAGGGAAACCCGGATCTGTAGGGACTGATCGCCGTAAACCGCATCCACAATGCTGTCGAGTCCGGTTCCTGTAGTACCTGCGGGTTCTTGGATATTGCTGTTTGCGAGCTCTCCTGATGCGAGTTCATTGGCGAGTAAGGTATCCAGCCAGTGAGCCAGCTTCATGAAAGTCTTGTTTTTGTTTCCATCCTCGTTTTTAAGACGAAATTTTCGTGTGCTCTCAAAGCCAAGATGGTAGATGCTGTCTGCAACCTGATTGATCGCGTTGGCGCCGAACAGCAGGGTGCGGGCGCCGTTGTTCTGAACATAGTGGAAGCCGGACTCGACACCATTTTCGTCATCACCGTGCAACTCTACCCATTCGACCAAATAATTGTCGTGGATGTAGTCATTGATAGAACGCGCATCGGCGGCATTGATGGTGCCGTCGTTTGCGCAGCCATTGAAGTAGATGGATTCAAGAATAATCTGGTTCATCCTGTCTGCACTATAGGATGCAATGGCGCGTGCGTCAGAAGTGGTTTTTCGCTGGAGTCTTTCATCGGTATTGATGATTTCAATAATCTTATCAAGCCCTGTTCCAGTCATTCCTTGAGCCAAAATCGAAGTAGTGGAGAGGCTCAATAGAAGAGTGGATATGGCCAATTTTGTGCATTTCATGATGAGTTACCTTATAAATATCTTAGGTGCTATTGAACAATAGTTTTCACGTGGGGTTTCTTCCTTAGTGTCTATTGCACTTAGGGTGAGTGTTGATGGCACAAATCATAGGCCGCAAAATCAAATTTAATTGCCAATTTAGTCACAAATATTCTGGTATGGAGCAAACGCTAATTAGGTTTCTCTTTCGGATAGTAAAGTGGTGCTTCACTGTGCCAAAATTGAGGGGCTCCCACGGCCGACATTGCACGCCAGCTGGGCAGGGTTGGGATAAAACCGTGGTCTGTCCCTTAATATTACGGAGGGAAGTCGACCGAATTCGACCATATCACCAATATCGTGTCTGACCCCACGCCCCCCCTTATTGATCAACTCCATTGATTTATACCTCGTTCTTGGGTCTTGGAATGGATCGGAAATGCCCCATCGTCAGCCTTGACCGGGGAAGACGTGATGGATAGTGTCTTAGTCTGGGTTATCGACAGCATCAGGCAAGCGCATGAAAACAGAATTCACGGGCATTCACCATACAGCCTTTGCTACTTACGACATCGAACTTACGGTCAAGTTTTGGAGGGACCTGCTCGGGATGCGCCTTGTCTATGCCTATGGGTCTCCTGGCTACCGGCAATACTTCTTCCTGGTTTCTGGCAATAACCGCATCTCATTTTTCGAGTGGAATGATGTGGAGCCCGTTCGGCCACGCCGACATGGTGACCCGGTGAAAGGACCGTTTATCTTCGATCACATCGCCATTGGCGTGGCCGACAAGAATGCCCTGTGGGATATCATGGCCCGCCTGGATGCTGCGGGCTTCCACTGCTCGGATGTCATCGATCACGGCTGTTTTCTGTCGATTTACTCCTATGACCCTAACGGCATCCCCATCGAGTTCAGTTGCGAAGTCCCTGGTTTGGACCTCTTCTGGAACCCGGTTATGGAGGATCTGGCCGCAACCACCGACTTTCTTACTGAATCGAATCCGGTACCAGGCCAGTGGCCAGGGCCAGAGCCGGTGAGCGAAGAGGAGCGAATCATCGTTCCTGGGGAGGGCAAGGATTACTTTCCGGAAACCACTGATGGCCCCCTCCGATCGCCTCAGGCCGCGACGGCGGTGGAGGGAGCCATGCAGGTGTGTGATGTGATGCACCGGGGTGTCTATACCGCAACAGAGGATGACTCTATTCGATCGGTGGCGGAGACCATTTCAAGAGAGAAGGTCAGCGGTTTGCCGGTGGTTGATGAGAATGACCGGCTTGTGGGCGTCATCTCAGAGAAGGATATTCTCAAGGCGCTGCTGCCGGGCTATACGCAGTTTCTCGAGGACCCCGCCCAGGCCCAGGACTTTCAGGCAATGGAACATTCCTATGGGAGCGTCCTACAGAAGAGAGTAGGTGAGTTGATGTCCCACTCGGTCTTCTCCATCGCGATCGACGCCCCCATCATGAAGGCGGCAGCACAAATGGACTTGCACAGTTTTCGCCGTATCCCGGTGGTGGACTCGGATCGCCGACTGGCCGGGATCATCAGCCTCAGCGATATCCATCAGGCGATTTTTTTGCGGGAATTGGAAGATGCCAATCGCTACTGAGTCACGAAGACTCCCCACCGGGCCAACAGTCAAAAGGGGACGGAGAAGGAGGTAAGGGGTCAGGTCTTGCAATCCAACATATAGCAGCTAGACTTTAGTCTTATGGCCCGTCCCCTCCGAATTGAATACGCAGGTGCGATCTACCACGTTACCTCCCGTGGTGATCGACGTGAAGACATTTACCAGGATGAAGAAGACAGAGTCATCTGGCTTGAGGTTATGGCTCAGGTCTGTGAACGCTTTAACTGGCGCTGCCATGCATGGTGCATGATGGATAATCATTATCACATCGTTATCGAGACCATCGAAGGAAACTTGTCAAAGGGCATGAGACAGCTAAATGGCGTCTACACTCAAAAAAGCAATCGGCGTCATCAACGTGTAGGACACGTATTTCAAGGACGCTATAAAGCCATTCTGGTTGATCGTGACAGCTATTTACTGGAATTGAGCCGCTATGTTGTTCTCAACCCGGTGCGTGCCCGCGTTGCCAATGATGTCGGGGACTGGCCTTGGAGCAGTTATCGGGCAATGGTAGGCAATGAGGCAACACCGGCATGGCTGGAGACCGACTGGTTACTGTCCTGCTTCGGGAATCGCAGGTCATATGTGATTGCCAAATATATCGACTTCGTTCGTGCAGGAGTTGGGTTGCCCTCGATCTGGGAGGGACAATCACATTCACACTATCTCGGTGATGAAATGTTCATCGAAAAGGTTGGAAAACGGTATCCAGATGAAAAACAGGGTGATCTGAAAGAAGTTCCGCGAATGCATCGGCGGGCGCTGGCTCGCTCCTTGTCGGATTATGCAGAGCAACATCCCAGCCGAAAACAGGCGATGGCTGAAGCGTATGCCTCAGGTGATTATTCGATGAAGCAGATAGCGGACTGGTTTAGCGTTCATTACGCGACTGTCAGTCGGGCAGTGAAGGCGGCATATGAAGAGGGTGGTGGGTGATTGCAAGACTTGACCCCTGGCTTGTGTGGTCGTCAGTAGCAAGTGGACATGATTGCTCATAAGCGCATAGGCGTGTACGGTAACACCATAGCGTTTACTTCCGTCTTTGAGGCAGGCGAGATAGAAAAGGTAATCGTTTTTGGAAAAGAAGTTGGCTTCTCGATTATTACCGCGCTGCACGATATGGCAAGGCACGCCGGGTAGATACATCCTTGGCTTGCGGGGCATAGCGAATCCTTTCACTAGTGATTGACATAATCAGGCTATCTCAATACGCTGCCAGAGTCGAATGGATTTACGAACGATTTGTATTTGTCACCGACCCCTTTACCCAGACCCCTTTACCCACCGACTCCGACTCCTTTCGGTTACGGTGGCTAAGGATTTGCCATCTCCGACCGATAAGAATCTAACACTGAGCATAAATGAACACCCCAGTTAGGTATGCCAGACAAGATCAAGTCATAAATACCCGTCTTGCACTACTGTTTATTGATGTAAAAAATGCTGAAAATCAATTAATTACATGAAAGATAATGCGAATTTTCAAATAGAAGAAAGTAGTGATGCCAACGACAATTCGTCAGAATCTGCCAGTGGCCGGTCGAAACAAGTCTGGAGCCTGTACATCGGTTTTAGTCTGATAATTCTTATTATTTCGTTACTAACCTTCTTTGGTGTTTCACGTTATGCGGCGGTCAACGACAGGCTCAACTCCGTTGTATCGATTCACAACGTACGTTTGGATCTGGCATTGAAACTCCGAGTTATCTCTCGGGAACGTGCACCCATATTGCACGCTATGGCCAACACAGAGGATCCTTTTGAAAGAGAGGATCTGAAGCTGGTCTTCTCCTCTCTCGGTGAACAGTTTCTAAAAGCCAGGGAGGTACTGATTAAAACCGGTCTAAACGATGAAGAGGCAAGACTGCTTGAAGAACATCGCAATCATGCAAAAACGGTTATTCCTCAACAACGTCACGTGATTGACCTGGTTGACCTGGAACGTTTTGTTGAAGCCAGAAATTACCTGGTCAACGTGGTCGTCCCTACCCAGGCGGAAGCGCTCAAACTCTTCGACACCTTCATCGACTATCAACAGAGCTCTGCAAGGGGCGCGCTAAATGATGCCCAGGCTGTTGTTCAAGACACCTATACATGGGCCGCAGTGCTTTCAGCCAGTGGCATTTTACTGAGTCTGGTGATTGCAATTGTTGTCAGCCAGAGATTGAACAACATGCTGACAACAATCAGAAATGCTAAAAACAGGCTCGAAGACAGGGTCAGGGATCGCACCCACGAACTCAGTCTGGCCAATGAGCGGTTAGAACATCTGGCGAGTACCGATGGTCTTACGGGGTTACCAAACCGCACTTCATTCTATGCGAATCTTGAACTGTCGCTTGCTCAGGCAGGGCATCATAATTGCATGACTGCACTGCATTTTATAGACCTGGATGGCTTTAAGGCGGTAAATGACACATACGGTCATGATTGTGGAGATGAGCTGTTACGACAGGTTTCACTGCGACTCAAGGAGAAACTGCGGGACAACGACATCATCTGCCGCTTGGGTGGGGATGAATTCACGATCATCCAGTCTGGATTCAAGCAGTTCGAGAGTGCTACCAAGATGGCACAAAAAATCATCGATACGATAAATATGCCCTTTGAAATAAACGGGATCAGTTGCAGTGTTGGTTCGAGTATTGGAGTTTCAATTTACCCTGATCACGCAGGTGATATGGAGAGCTTGATCAAACTCGCAGATGATATGATGTACGAAGTTAAAAAGTCGGGAAAAAATGCCTTCCGGATCTACACTTCCGTATAAACTCAGGGATCGAAGTCAAAATAAACTAACCTCTTGGTTTTTAATATTCCAGACAAAACCTGTACTGGATTCATAACATTTGCCGGGTTTCTCCGGGGCGAGAGCGGGGTAGCGCAATACTGCGTGCTTGCGATACCGGAAGGGTTACTTCGTAGCTTGATCGACTCCATGCACTGACTGAAAGCTACCGGCTGCGCCAGCTCAGGATTTCGTAGCGATTCTCTTCGCTCCAGATCAAGCGGTAGTGGTCCATGGTGACGGTGAAGGCTGGGGCATTGATGTCCAGACTGTTTGCTGCACTGGGCTGTACAAGTCCATTAGACCACTTCAAAGGGTATACCGATTTCTTTGGACTATTGAATTTTAAAACTTGCTTTAAATCAAGCAGTTGCTGTCATTGCGCCACAATAGCTGAGTCTCAGGGATAATCAGGTAATGGTACGTTTGATGGTATTGTCATATAACTTCTTCCTCTGACAAAGCTATTTCGACAGCAACGCGCGTAGGGAGTCTTCAGAAATCGCGAAAACCCATATGTTAGATTATTTATGACGAGGCACATTAGCGATCCATATTGTGATCATAAGAGCGCGATACCCGGTTGATAAACCCCGGGTCTTTCGCCGTTTCGCCGGAAGTATCGAACTGGACCCGAACGCTACCATCAGCTCGCAATTTAACCGTTGCCGTCATATAGCGACACAAAAACCCATGATATTCAATAAACAAGACCACCACTACATGGAACTCGCCCTCGAACTCGCCGCCCGGGCAGAGATAGAAGGAGAGGTTCCCGTAGGCGCCATTCTGGTCCGAGACGACAAAATCATCGGCCAGGGATGGAATCGCCCAATCGGTCACCATGACCCCACTGCCCACGCCGAAATTACGGCCCTGCGTGATGCTGGACGGCGGGAAGAGAACTACCGCCTGCCTGGCTCCACTCTTTACGTTACACTGGAACCCTGTCCCATGTGTGCCGGTGCGATCATTCACGCCAGGGTGGGGCGGGTGGTTTATGCTGCCCGTGATCCTCGAAGCGGTGCCGCTGGCAGCGTGTTCGACCTCCTGCCTTCCGATTTGCGTTTCAACCACCGTGTCGAGTGTGAAGGGGGTTTATTGGAGATGGAGAGTGGTGAACGCTTACGGCAGTTTTTCAGACTACGCAGAAAAAACAAGGAGTAGAGGATTGAAAGCCACGTTGAGAAAGCCATTCTATCTATTGGCTGTTGCCTGTCTGTTGCAGCCGGTGTTGACGCAGGCGGATGCTGTTGGTGAACATGAAGAGTGTCTGCTCGATGCCCTCAGGAATGCGCCCGGGGACACGACGATAGCCGAGCTGAGGAAAGGTTGTAAGGATGCTGGAAATAATCAGATAACTGACAATGCAGCACCAACTGTCGCGGTTGACGAACCATCTGCATCCTCCCCGGTTGAAACACGGCTGCAGAGTGAGAAGTCGACACAGGATAATCCCTTTGTCATTACCCCGCACAAGATGAACTATGTACTCTTCGCTTCCTATGAAGACGATCCAAACACAGCACCATATAGTGGGATTGCCCCGAGTGACAATCTTTTGGATAACACCGAGATAGAGTTTCAGTTGAGCCTCAAGGTTCCGGTGATGGAGGATCTTTTCGGTGGTATCGGTAACGTCTATATGGCCTATACGAACCACTCCTATTGGCAGGCATATAACAAACCGATCTCTTCACCTTTCCGTGAGACCAACCATGAACCGGAGGCCTTCCTTGACTTGAAAAGTGATTGGACACTGTTTGGCTGGAGAAATCCGCTCAACCGTTTTTCGATCGTGCACCAGTCAAACGGACAGAGCGGCAACCTCTCCCGGAGCTGGAATCGTCTCTATGCCCAGTTCATTTTGCAACGGGGGGATATGGTGCTGAGTATCAAGCCGTGGTATCGCATTCCCGAGGATGAGGAGGACGACGATAACCCGGATATCGATGACTTCCTGGGGCATGGTGAACTTGCCGGCGTCTATAAAAATGGCCATCACACCTACAATTTTATGTTGCGCAACAATTTTCAAAGCGATAACAAAGGGGCGGTGGAACTGGGCTGGACCTTCCCGCTTTATGGCCGCCTTCGGGGTTATATGAAATATTTCAACGGTTATGGAGAAAGTCTGATCGACTATAACGCCAAAAGTCACCGCTTGGGTTTTGGCGTCGCTTTGACTGATTGGCTATGATGTTATGCTTGTCTGGCTACAAAGCATCGGGCGAGATCGAGAGGGCATAGGGTAATTCCGGCTTCTCGCTTGGTGGTGCCATCTGTAGCTGTTTCCATTTGAGCAGTTCGTAGTAAGCTCTTATGTTATCGACATAGTTGACGGGCTCCTGTCCACGGGCATAGCCGTGTTTTACTGTTGAATACCATTTTTTCTTGCTGAGCAGGGGGAGATGTTTTTTTACATCTGCCCACTTGTCGGGATCTGCTCCCTGTCGCTGGGTAATGATGCGGGCATCTTCAAGATGCCCGAAACCAACGTTATACCCTGCTAGCGTCATCCAGAATCGGTCAGGTTCCTCGATGCGTTTTGGGATCTTCTTTTCGATTATTTCGAGATAACGGGCACCACCCGTGATGCTCTGTTCCGGGTCCAACCTGTCTGTCACCTTGACCTGTTTTGCGGTGTTTCGGGTCAACATCATGATGCCGCGTACGCCGGTGGGTGATTTTGCATTTGGGTTCCAGTGTGACTCCTGATAACCGATTGCAGCGAGCATTTGCCAGTCAATGCCCATCTCTTCCGCCGCCTTTTTGAACAGTACTTCATATTGGGGCAGGCGTTTGTCTGTGTGCCTCAGAAAGGTTCTCGACTCAACAAAATTGAGTTGATCGACATGGCCGTAGTAGCGCTCTATCAGTTGCGCCAGGGTACCGTCTTTATGGATGCGGTCGAAGAAGGTCTGCATCGCATCAAACAGACTGCTGTCTTCCGTGTGCGCCATCGCCCAGGCAAGTTGTTGGGGTTTGGTCAGATCAAAAGCAACGCGTATGTTCTGCATAAAGCGGCGGTTGACAGCGACATCATTGGAATCTGCAATGGTGTAGTCGATCTTCTCATCCTGCACTCGCTGCAGCAGATCTTCGCTCTCCATGTCACTGGGGCTTGACCAGCCCAGCCCTGGATACTCCTTCAATAATCTGTGCAACTCCTCCTCGTGACTGCTGCCCGGCAGTACCTCTATCGATTTACCGATAAGATCTTCGACCTTTCTTGGCCGCCGTTTGCCGCCCCGATAGACAACCTGCTGGGTGATCTCCTGATAGGATGGGCCGAAACGCAAGCGGGTTTCACGGGCCTGTGTGATAGTCAGTCCTGCGGCTGCAAGATGTGCTTCGCCCCGCGTGACCAATGGCAGTAACTCCTCGAAGCCTTTGGGTATGACAAAGCGGGCTTTGACCCCAATCTCTCTTGCGAACTGCTGGACCAGATCGTATTCCAGTCCTGTCAGACCGTCGGACCCTTCATAATAGGTCGTGCCACTGTTGCGCGTGGCTACGACCAATTCACCACCGGCTTTGATCCGATCGATCAACGGAGGCGGAATTGAACAGCTGGCCAGTACGAGTAATGATATTACGTATAGGGAGAGGCGCATGGTTAAGCGGGCGTCTAGTGTAAAAACTTTGCCAGTTTCAGATTATTAGCGTTATTGGACTATAGATAGCTGACCTTTGATAAGGAATCAAGCCATATTATATTTGATAGACAGCTGACCGCCGCGTCGGGATATAATAATCGGCAGAGTTTTCTGGAGAGGTGCCAGAGTGGGTGAGCCATGACCGTTTCTCCAGTGGAGAAACGCAGCATGGCGAACGACCGGCCATGGAAGGCCGGGCTGGGTGCGTAACAGGGACGTATGCTTGCGATTTATGACCGACAGAGTTTTCAGGAGAGGTGCCAGAGTGGCCGAATGGGACGCACTCGAAATGCGTTGACCCTTTGCGGGGTCCGAGGGTTCGAATCCCTCCCTCTCCGCCAAAGTGCCGCTATAAATCAATCAGTTACAAGAAATAAGATTTGTCAGGTTGGTAAATATTAGAGTTATTTAGGGTTGCTGATGACTGGAAACGGGCAGGATTATTGCCCCACTTATCCACCACCTTCTTTCCTGCATCTCCCATACCGTCTGGTATCCGTCCGTGGTTCAACTATCCCTCTCGCCGCGTAGTTTGGGATGCCTCTTCCCTAGTATAGAAACGACCATCGCGGAGAAAACCGGATATTATCTCAGCATGGGCCTTGAGGACACTGCCGTTGGCATCCCGGCTTCCCACCCAATCATCTGGCAGGCCATCGAGAATATGCACTGGGGCAGGACAACCATCAGCAAAGCACGAAATAACACAGTGGCCACTGCGGGTATCCTGAAAGGCTGGTAAAAACCCCTGTTCCCGATTATGGGCGCTGATACCTCTTGTGTTGGCAAAGCGATGATTCTCATATCGCAATGATTGACTGCTCAATATTCCCTTTTGCGTGATATCAGACTCTTGCCGGTTACCGTGAACGCTTGGAAGAGACTCTTCCAGAACTGGATCGATCTTTATCATGATGCTCTCCTACTATTTTCAGCACACATCCCAAGATTCCTATACTAAGTGTGTACGCTGAGCGACAGCATGATATGGGTAGGTCCATGTAGTTGGAGGGCGGTTTTTTATGCATGACGAGTGGGAACAATGCCTCAGCAGAGCCTCCCTCGTAGCCTCTGCCTAACTACCCCAGTCTTGTTTACAGATATTTTTACCACTCTCACCAACCGAAAATGCGGGAGAAAATGCCAGTGAAAGCGAGTGGCTAAGGGAAGCGCTGTGGATTCTCGTGAAAGGTGGGCTATCCTTACCTATACTCAGTCGCTGGATATAGACTATACAAGAGAGAAGATGGATCTTCTGTTTACTACAGTCGGCATTCACGATCCAAGCCGTAACCCACCCATTAATAGCCCGTCGGAAGCGTCACTATGAAACTGTTAAGAAACTTTTTGGCCGTTATCGGTCTGCTTACCCTTTTGATTGTTACTGTGGCTGTAAGTCAGATCTGGTCAGCCACCCGGCAATTTGATCCCGATGCCTTTACTCTCTATCGAGAATTTGCCGGTAATCTCCTGGAAACCGGCGATCTGGCCAGCGCCTTTGTCTGGCGAGTAAAGGTGGAAGACGATATTAAAGCTGAGGACGTCAAGGAATCCATGAAGAGCCTTGCCGTTGACAGGAACTTCTTCTTTGTCAGCGACTCGCCTTTTTACAAACAGGTCAAGGCTGTTACCGGAAAAGATTTCCGGCACGTGTCATTCATGCAGTTCTGCGACGTCAAGGTCGGTGTGAAGATGCTCGACCACAATGATGCCTATTCCGCCTTCATGCCCTGCGTGATCAGCGTGGTGGAGGATAAGGAAGGCAAGGTGTGGCTGTATGCAATGAATATGGATTTCCTCATCCACGGGGCCAAGGAATTACCCCCGGAGTTGAAGAGCGACGCCCTAAGGGTACGACGGGTGATGCGGGAGATTATGGAAGGCGCGGCCTCGGGTGAGTTCTGATCGATTCTCCGGATCGATGACAGACCTGGTTTATGACACCGGTCGGAGCATCGGTCTAAGTCGATGAGTGTTTCTTCAGCAGTGAGGTCATCTCCTCTGACAACTGGCTCAGATTCACCGGTTTGCTCAAATAGCTATCGGTACCGGCCTCCATGCAACGCTCTTTATCGCCCGGCATGACCAGTGCGGTCAGGGCGATGATTGGAACCGATGCCAGTTGTGGTAACGCCCGGATGCGTCGTGTTGCTTCCAGTCCATCCATCTTGGGCATCTGGATATCCATCAGGATGATATCCGGATGAGTATTCGATGCCATTTGAACGGCTTCCACGCCGTTTCTTGCTGACAGGATTTTGAAACCTCGATCGGTAAGGAATTCGGAAAGTATGATTAGATTGAGTTCATTGTCTTCCGCCATGAGTACGGTAGTTGATCCCGTGCGAGGGGACGCTGCATCGGAGGCGGGTAAGTTGCTCGCTTGAGCGGGTGGCTCGACCTGAATCTGCGCGTCCCTGTTCCATGTCAGGCGCACTATAAAGCGGCTGCCGTGCCCAACCTCACTTTCCACCCTGATGCTGCCTCCGTGCAATTCTGTCAGCCGGTACACAAGATTGAGCCCGAGTCCTGTTCCTTCGTGCTGGCGCGAGAAGGTGTTGTCCAACTGGACAAAGGGTTTAAACAACCCTTCAAGATCTTCCGTTGCGATACCGCATCCGGTGTCCCATACGGTGAATTCGATGCTGTTGTCCTCTTGCTTTCCTTGGACATCCAGACCAATTGTCCCCCCGTCCTGGGTGAATTTCACTGCATTTCCCATCAGGTTGACCAGGATCTGCTTCAAGCGAACCTTATCTGCCCAAACAGTTTCTGTCTTTGGATCCCGTTTGAAAGCAATGTGCTGGCCCTTTTTCTCCGCAGCGGGCATGACCAGTGCCAGACTGGCCTGACAGATATCCTCCACCTGAATCCAATCGGGCTCAAGTTCCATGCCTTGGGATTCGATCTGGGCAATGTCCAGAATATCGTTGATCAGTGCAAGCAAGTGGTTACCGCTGTCAGAGATGATGCCGATATAGCGCTGTTGCAGATCGGTGAGTGGTCCGGGTCTTTTTCCGGACAATATCTCCGAGAGACCCAGGATGGCAGTAAGAGGCGTGCGTAGTTCATGGCTCATGGTGGCGAGGAATTGATCTTTGGCGTGTACGGCCCGTGACAATTCGTCGTTGCTGTGACGCAGGTCTGCGGTGCGTTCCAACACGGTCTGCTCCAGCATGCTTGCGTGCCTGGCCAGCTCCTGCGTGCGTTGTTCCACCTGAGCTTCCAACCCTTCGTTGAGCTGCTGAAGGTTTTTTGTGGATTCGCGCTGGGCGATCTCCTTCTCGCGCCGCAATATGTTGATGCGGTCCGCCAGTGCGATGGAGAGCAGCACGACTTCCATGGCGGAGCCGACCTGCATCGCATAGCTGGTAAACAGGTTACGTGGTACAAAGCCTGTGAACATCAAACCGGTGACAAAGATCCCGAGCAGAAACATACTCCAGGCGATAACGTAGAATCGTGCGGGCCGGTAACCTGAGCGCAAGCTGAGATAGCCGGTGGGCAAGAGCACTATGGGTAACAATACGCCCGCAATATTTGAGACAGGGGCCATGATGTCGTAGGTCAGGAACAGGCCGCCTAGCATGATGCCCAGGCTGAACACCATCAGACCCTTTAACAACCAGTCGGCCCTCGGCATATATTTCCGCGTGGTGAGGAACTGTCGGGAGAAACTGATGGCGAAGAAAGTTACCAGACCAACGAAGAAAGGCACCGAGCGATTCGCCCACCAGGGATTTTCCGGCCAGAGGTAGAGTTGGGCATAGCCGTTGAGGGAGAGTTGGAACAGCAGGTAACTGGTGATGTAAACCACGTAATGCAGATAGTTTCGATCCTTCACGAAGAGGAACAGGAACAGGTTGTATAGGATCATCACCAGCATGACCCCGTAGTAGACCCCCTGGATATAGCGAACTTTGCCATTCTCGCTGGTAAATTCTGCTGTTGACCAGAGATAGAGTGGCAGTTGCAGGCTACCTCCAGATTGAACACGCAGGTAATAGGTTTGTTCGGACTCCGCTATGGCAGGCATAGAGAACAAAATGTCAGGTGATGGAAGTTCCCGAATGGAAGCCGGCAGTGTGTCGCCTGCTTTTGATGCCTTGAAGTCTTCCGGGCCATTCGGAAGATAGAATACGATGGAATCCAAGAGGGGGTAGGCCAGCTGCAGCAGCAGAGGACTGGTATCGGTCCAGTGAATCGAAAAACGCAGCCAGAACGCGGATCTGCTGTAACCGAGGCTGAGCTGCTCCTCGCCGACAGGGCGAAAACGTTGTTCGAATGCAGGGGAGGCGACATCGAAAATATCCAGGTCTGCCTGTTTGTCTTCGAATATTTCCAGGTATGGACCGAGACTGATCTGCTTCGTCTGACCCGAGAAAATCTGTTGGTCAGCGGCGTTTACAGAGAGGCTTGACCATAGCAACAGAAGAGTGACCAGCAAGCGCATCGTGGCGGGAATGAATGACTTCGGCATGTCTACGGCAGCTGTTTTCCAAATTTACGAGGAGTAGTGACCCAGTTTGTGCAGGCAGGGAAGCACTGTCTCTCTGACAGGGCGTTCTCCCCCTTTCACGCCAGCGATACATCAAGTATACACCTTACTCAAATGCTTCTTAACATACCCTGAAGGCAAGCCGTTTGCTTCACAGATAATTTCGGCCTCTCTGCTAAACTGGGAAGGAAAGTCTCCAAAGTGTGCCGGACATCCGGGGTTTTGACCAGGCATCCTAATGGCAAAGAGTGGCCGGTCTTTCACTGTAGTGGATGCCATTCCCACCAAGCCCAGCACGCTTCACCGAAGAGGACGGCAAGATGCCAACAAATCGAAATAAAACCACCTTTGTGGTCCAGGGACGAGATATTTCGACCTGGGAGCTGAACGAGCAACTGGCGGAAGAGCTGACAGATATTCTTCAGGTTGAGGTGCGTGACGGTTCGGCTGTCAGTCTGGCGCCGGATCGATCAGGTGAAAGCAACGCTGTGGAGTTGATGGCCACGGATGAGGACGTGGTCGAACTGATCCTGGAGGACAACCTGCAGGTATTTACCTCGGTGGGCAGGCTGCGGGAAGAGATTTTAACGGCTGACTCTCATCGCGGTGCTAAACCGGATCAGTTGGTGCTGCCCAGGCGACTGACGTTCTCGAATCAGCACTCCCGTGGTGAGGATGGGCTGCTGGTCGAGGCATTCAAACTGCTGGATGTCAAAGGCAGGATTATCGACCATGTGACCGGGAAGGCTGCTGAGTTTACCGCCAGAAAGGTTGCAGAATTGATCGAAGATCAGCTGGTGGGCGATGGTGCCCTGTTTAGGATTCATCAACTGGACAGCAGCGGGGATGAGCGTTCAGGATTTCAACCCGTAAAACCTGAAGAGATTGATAATACACTTCCCATACTGCTGTTCATTCATGGCACAGCCTCCAGTACCAGAGGTGGCTTCTCCGATCTCTGGAAAATGTCTTTTGACGATACCTGGGATCAGCTAAAAGGCTTCTATGGCGAAAATATTCTCGCCTTTGAACACCGCACACTCAGCGAAAGCCCCATCGATAATGCCATAGAATTGCTCGAAGCCTTGCCGGAAAATGTAACCCTGCATCTGGTCAGCCACTCCCGGGGTGGGTTGGTAGGGGAGCTGCTATGCCGAGCTCAATTCGATGAATCGCGTGAGCCATTTACCCGTGAAGAGATTGCGTTATTCGATGCGGAGAACCTCTTCGGTCTTGCCGGCATCCTGCAAGAACTCAGAGACGATTACGCACACCATCGCCGTCAGCTTCAAAAACTCAATACGCTGCTCATGGAGAAGCAGCCCAGGATACAAAGGTTCGTGCGGGTAGCCTGTCCTGCGCGTGGCACTACCCTGGCGAGCGGCAAGCTGGATCTCTATCTATCTGGTGTGCTCAATGTCATCGGTCAGATACCGGTGTTGAAGGCCAGCCCCATATATGGCCTGCTCAAGACCTTCACGTTGGCGGTTGCGAAAGAGCGTACACGCCCGGAACAGTTGCCTGGGTTAGAGGCACAGATGCCGGGTTCACCGCTCATCGGATTGCTCAACAGCACACCGGTAAGTACTCATGCTTCACTGGCAGTGATAGAGGGAGATATCAATCCCACGGGGATCTTTAAGAAAATTGCCATGTTCTTCCTCGACCAGTTCTATGAGAGTGATCATGATCTGGTGGTGAATACCCCTTCCATGGATGGTGGAGCACGGCGAACGGCCCGTATCCCGGTGCTGTTCGATCAGGGCAGGGATGTCAACCATTTCCAGTATTTCAGCAATAATCGAACACGCCGCGGCTTGTTGTCTGCCCTGACCGAAACCGCCTCACCTCCCACCGGTTTTCAGTTGAGGAAGCAGACGCAAAAGACGGTGGCTCGTACCCTGTCTGCCGAACGGGTGTCTGGTGAAGTCCCCACTGTGTTTCTCCTTCCCGGATTGACCGGCAGCCATCTCGCTGTCGACAACAATCGGATCTGGGTGGATCCATTCGACCTGCTGCGGGGCAAATTCACAAAACTTGAATACAAAGCTTCTGACGTCAGTGCACAGCAGGTTGTCGGCCTCGCCTACGGTGACCTGATCGATTTTCTTGCGGATACCCACGAGGTGATTCCCTTCCCTTATGATTGGCGCCGCAGCGTAATGGAGAGTGGACTGTTGCTGGCCGCAGCAGTGGATGAGCGGCTGCGAAATACCAATCAGCCGGTACATATTGTGGCTCACTCGATGGGTGGTATCGTCTTCCGAGCAATGATCGCTCAGGATCCTCAGTTGTGGGATCGTTTGCGGGAGCGGACCGGTTCGCGTGTGCTGATGTTGGGTACCCCGAACAGAGGTTCCTACTCCATCCCCAGGATTTTCTCCCGCCAGGACAGTACGGTGAAAATGCTGGCACTGGCGGATCTTCGGCATAATCAGAATCAACTGCTGGCTGTGCTAAGCCAGTTCAGGGGCATGCTTGAGCTGCTGCCTTTGGATGATCAGGGAAAGATACCGGCAGATAATCTGTGGGACCAATTCGGCAAGGTGTTGGGCGGTGACTGGAAGCGGCCCGGAAAAACGGACCTGCGTAGTGCTCAGAGTACCTGGGATAAGTTGGATAGCCATCCGCTGGATCCGGAAAGGGTTTTCTACATTGCGGGGCGCGCGGATGAGACGCCGGTTGCAGTGGAAGTGGACGAGAATCCGAAGGGAAAAAACAAGATCCATTTTTTCTCCACTTCCCAGGGAGACGGCCAGGTTCCCTGGAACACAGGCATTCCGGCAGGTATCAAGCATTGGTTTGTGGATGCGGTACATGGTGATATTCCTGACCATGAACCAGCCTTTGCCGGGATGCGGGAGATACTGAAGGCGGGCAATACACAACTGCTATCCACTCGTCCGCAGACAGCGCGAGGTATCGAAGCGCGGCGTGAGATGCTGCCTGACCAGATCGACGTCTATCCTGATGAAGATCTACTTACAGCGGTATTTTTGGGACGCTCAACGGCGGCAGCTCCCCGTAAACCCGTGCAACTTCCAATACAGGTCTCGGTGGTGCATGGCAACCTGCGTTTCGCCACCAGCCCGGTGGCAGTGGGTCACTATCAGGGTGACAGCATTGTCAGCGCAGAGGCGGCAGTGGACGCCTGTTTGGAAAACCGGCTCAAAAAGCGTCTGCTGCTAAATCTCTATCCCGGCCCATTACAAACCAACGAGGTGCTTTTAATTCTACTTTGTCAGATTCCATCACCCGGCAACCGACTGTTCCAGCGTCTGTTTTCGATATTGGGAGTCGATAGCCGCTTGTCGTTTACGATGCCGTTTCGTCATTTGCCGTAGTATTTCATCGCGTTCAATATCTCGCCGTGGCAGGAAGGCACGCAATAGCGATTCGATGTCTGAACAACTGAGTAAGGGGTGATCATCTTTTTGCACAATTCGCTCTTCGAGCATGAATAACATCGCCATCATGACCAAGGCCATATGGTGATGCCAGGATTTCCATTTACGGGCCTGATAATCAGCAAGACCTGATTCACTCTTACCATCCTGGAACGAACGCTCAACCCAGAACCGCTGCGCCTGCATCTTTGCAAGACAATGGGATGGCGTTTCTTCCGGTGCATTCGACAAGGTGTATTTAATCGTCTCCGGTGAATTGACCTCTCGTCGTACAATCAGGTGCCATTGATGTGCCTGGGCTTCTTTTCCATCCCAAAGCCAAACCCGATGATGCAGGATCTCGACGCGCAGTTTGCCCTTGCTGCTATCCCGTAATACCACTTGCTGCCACTCGCTGTCCCGTTGCTCATTGAGCCACTGGTCAACGCGCAGACGGGCTGCCTGGGCTTGCAGACGACTTCGACGACGACCGCGCGTTGTCGTGCTCTCCGGTATGAACGGCTGTGGATCTTCCAGGTAGACCTGTTGGTCTTTGTGGATGTCCACCACAAAGGTTTCACCCATCGCCTCCAAACCCCTCAGAAAAGCCGGATCCTTCCCGTATCCCCCATCTGCACCCACCCAGGCAAAACGCAGGCCAAGCGTCCTCTGATGACGCACCATCTCCAGCGCCAACTCTGACTTGCTTTGATGTTTCCGTTCAACTTCCGGGATACCCGCCTTGCGACAGCGAGCCGGGTTCGATACCCACTCTTTGGGTAGATAGAGACGTTCATCTATCAGCGTGGACAAGTGCCCTTTACCCAGTGCTGCGAATACACCAACCTGGCAGTTATCCACCTTGCCCTGGCGGCCATTCCATTGGCGTTTAACCCCCACTGAATGTTTACCCTTCTTGGCAAGGCCACTCTCATCGAGCAACAGACAGGTATCCGCGGTTCCACCCAGCCATTGATCGGCTTCCAGCGCCACTTGGTCTAACACCGCACGATGATCCCACGGGGACTCGGTGAGCATATGCTGGAGACGCTGATCATCTGCGCCTGCAACCACCTCTTCCATGCGTTCCATGTTCTTTCTCTGCGCTTGCATCAGGCCTTTGAGATAGTGTGTGACCGGTTGAAACACCGACCTCGTCTTGCTTCGAAAATGGGATTCAAAGCGGTACTGGAAACGTTGGAATCGCTCCGCTATGCGATCGATTCTACTTATGCGCGTATCAGGTAATTCAAATGACCTTGGTGCTTGTCATTTGATGCTCTTCCTTACGATGATTGCCAAGAAATTCACAGCATATATTTTATATTATTCAGTGAGTTACTTATAGATCTAATCTGACAAAGTAGAATTAAGAAACCACCAGGATGAACTGCCAGGTGCCATCATTATAGGATTGGGAGAGGTGGGAACCTTGACCAGCAGCGGTCTTACCGACACGTTCCGTGAAGCAGTATTGCGGTATGTACTTACCGTTCAGGAAGAGAGCAATGCCCCGCCGGAAGAGATCGGCTTGTCTGCACTGCTGATCGGTACCGGTGCCGGTGGTATGTCTACAGAAGATGCCGTTACTGCGATGCTGCGGGCGGTGTTGCAGGCCAACCAACTGCTTGCCGGTCCTGCCAACAATATTGAGCGTACGATTCAAAGTGTCCGGTTTATCGAATTGTATGAGGATGTAGCCGTTGGCGCCCTGCATGCCTTACACCAGATTGTTAAAGGTCCGGAGTTTAGAAACAGGATTACTGCTCTACCTGAGATTATTTCCGGCGATGGTCGATTGCGGCGCGTCTATTATGACGAAGACCCTGCGTGGTGGCAGCGCCTGCGCATCGAGAGTACCGAAGACGGTGGTCTGAAATATACCTCCCTGGCGGGGCGAGCCCGGTTGGAGATGAGCATACAACCCCTGCAGAAACAGTCGGTCGAACCCTACCTGCAAGAACTGACCGGCAATACCTGGTCGAATTCCAGGGCAGGGCGTACTTTGTTCGAACTGCTCGTGCCCCGTGAATTCAAAACTCACGTCCGGGATAATCAGGATATGGTCTTGGTGGTGGATAAACATTCAGCGCGTTACCCCTGGGAACTGCTTGAATATGCGGGATTTGACGGAGATGAACCCCTGGCCAGCAAGGTAGGCATGGTTCGACAGCTTGCCTCGTTTGAGAGTGATGTTGGTAGCGTCTGCAGCAACCACCGCGCCCTGGTTGTGGGCGATCCCCGGCTTGATGGTTCGGAGTTCGTTGCCTTGCCCGCAGCTCAGAAAGAGGCGAGGGCTGTGGAACGTCTGCTGTCCGAGTCAGACTTTGATGTGAAACCTGCATTGATCGGTGCCAATGGTACTGAGATTCTCACTGAGCTGATGACGGATGATTACGAGATCCTTCATCTGGCAGGCCATGGCGTGGTTGACTACCCATTACCTGAAGATGATTCGATCTGTGAAAGCAAACAGGGCAAGGACAAACCTAAGTCGATAACAGGGATGGTGATTGGAAAAGACCATTTTCTGACACCCATAGAGATACGCCAGATGCCTTCCACCCCGGCATTTGTCTTCATTAACTGTTGCCATCTTGGGAGTACCGATACTCAGGGTCGACAAGGAAACCAAGCCTTCCATCGTTTGGCGGCTAATCTGTCCACGCAGTTGATAGGACAAGGGGTGAAGGCCGTTATTGCTGCTGGTTGGGCAGTTAACGATGATGCGGCCCAGACTTTTGCCGAGACCTTCTACAAAACCTTTCTCTCAGGCAGCAGCTTCGGTGATGCTGTAAAACAGGCACGGATGGAAACCTATCATAAGCATGATCGGTTCAATACTTGGGGGGCTTATCAGTGTTATGGCGATCCCGGTTATGCCTTGACAACGGAGACTGGACGACGGCGCCGCAGCAGCAAACAAACTTATGTCTCTTTGGCGGAATATGTGAGCGCAATCGAGAATATTGCCGAGTGGGCCAAGACGGCATCCGATTCAGACGCTCGAAGCTGGAGTCAGAAGCTGGCCGACCTACTGCAAAGTGTGCCAACGAAATGGGAGGAAAATGCCAGCTTGGTTGAAACAGCGGGACGGGCTTGGGGCCAGCTTGGAGAGTTTTCCAAAGCGATAGAAGCTTATGAGCGGGCCATCTCAGCCGATCCGGCAAGCGCCACAATTCAATCTGCTGAACAATTGGCGAATTTTGAGGCACGCGAAGCGGTCAAACTGCACGATGATGGTCAGTTGGTGGTTGCGAAACGTTTGGTGAATCGTGCCGGTAAGCGCATTGATGGACTGAACTCAAAATTTGGCACGACCGTCGAACGACTTGCATTGAAAGGGAGTGCCGCCAAGCATCGTTCAATTGTCTATCTGGACAAGGATAAAGAGTGCCGTCGCTCTTTGACGGAGATGGCAGATGCCTATAAAGCCTCCTACCAGCTTTGCCTCAGTCAGCAGGGCAAGATTAACTCCTACCCACTCACCAACTGGCTGACCGCTCACTGGCTACTGGTGAAGGCCGGGATGAGCAATGATAAAGATCTGGGTGGAGACGGGGACTTTGACAGCCTGTTGGCTCAGGCCATGCAGCAGGCTCATGTGTCTGAGTCCAATATGGGCGGCGAGTATTTCTGGAATGCCATAGCCGAAAACGACTGTAGTTTGCTTGCCGCGTTGAAACAAGGTGACTTGGTCGACAGGAAGGAGATGATTGCAGACACCTATCGACATATTCGCAATCGTGCATCTTCTCCGCGTCAGTTCCAGTCCGTTATGCAACACCTGGGTTTCCTCGAACGCATGAGTAATCATTTCAAACTCGTGGAACAGAAACCTTTGGAATGGCTGATCGATAATCTGAATGGCAAGGGCTGATGGTGGGATGGGATTGCCTGTGCTGCAGGGGGAGTGTAGTCAACCGCTTTTTTTTTGCTTTGGGAGCAGCCATTTCTCCAGCATAACCTGCAGGGTTAACCGCTCATAGGGTTTACTCAGATAGTCATCCATGCCTGCAGCATGGCATAGCTCCTGCGTACCTTTTTCCACATCTGCGGTTAAAGCGATGACAGGTACGCGACTACCAGCGGATTCCAGATTGCGAATCGCTTTTGTCGCTTCAAAACCATCCATTTCAGTCTTCAGTCGTGTTTCATCAGGGCTGGAGTGCAATTCCAGTCTTGACAAACTATAAAATGTGTATATACACTTAAGTATGGCTAAATACGATACAACTTGTGATCTCGAGCAGTGTAGTTTGATTGGACAGACCTGTGCAGTATTTAATCTGCGCAAGGCATCCAGAGCGGTCACAAAGCTCTATGAGGAGATTTTGAAACCAAGCGGGATTTTACCGACCCAGTTTACTCTTTTGGTGGTAACCCGGGCCTTTGGTCCGGTCACAATTTCCTCAATGGCAGAGATGCTGGTGATGGATCGCACCACATTGACACGCAATCTGAGGCCCCTTGAAAGAGAAGGTTTGCTTCGGGTAGTACCTGGTAAAGATGACAAGCGTTCACGTGAAGTCAGTCTCACGAACAAGGGCTTAGAGCAGTTGGATGAAGCTTTGCCTCTGTGGCAAGAGGCGCAGTGCAGAGTCGAGCAAGCACTTGGCAATGCGCGTCTGGATCGGTTGCTTGATGATCTGACTGCGGTGGTACGTGCGGCACGATCTGCCTGATTGTCTTTTATTTCCCTTAAATGTGCATATACACTATTAAGGAGATTAACATGAATATCACTTGAGCTTCCCGGGATTTGAAAAAGGATCGTAAACCAACTGTGTTGAGTCTGAGTTGGTTCCAATCCCCTCACCCCAGCCCTCATCCAGAGGGAGAAGGGGCTGAAAATCAGCTGAATGGCAGATCAATCCGGCTTTTAGCCGGTGGAGCAATCAGTATTGAGGTCGGCGGCTGTTATTGGGTTTGTGATTTTGTGTCTAGGAGTCTGTCGGGTTTGATCCATTGAGCCAGGGATATTTTCCGGCCCACCGTGTTTTTCCCATAATCGCTGCCTCTGTAGGAATATAAGCCCTATGTAGGGCAGTGAATTATGAAAGACTGACCTATCCTTGTCGATATCTCAGCCTGCCAGCGCATGCATCCGCTTCAGGTTCCATGCCGTACATACCAGATTCCATTCACCTTGCGCTGAATCACTCCCTCGAAGGTGAAATTGCCGAAATCCCATTACTTCTTTGATAATGCCGAAGACGGTCTCAACTGTCGATTTCCGTGTGGCATACACGGCCTTGCCTTCCGGTGTACTGAGTCGATGCCTCATTCGGGTTAACATATCGGCATCTTCCGGGCAGGGCGGCACCTGTTTCAGCCGCTCTTCCAGCGGCAGGTTGTGCTGTTCGCGGCTATCGGAGAGGTAGGGGGTGATCTCCTGTGCTTCACAACGATTGACATTCTCTTCACTGAAGTAACCCGTATCCGCCAACAGACCTTGTGGTTTTCCCAGCTGCTCTTCTGCTGCCTTCAGTTGTGCAAGTGCAGGTTCTATTTCCTGTTTGTCATTGGGTTGCTGGGTAATATGGTTCTCCACGATCAGGTGGGTACCGGTATCAACTGCCGCTTGGGCGTTATAGGCCTGAACAAACCCTTCCGATGAGGGCATGATGCGTGACTCCTCATCCGTGAAATTGACTTGGTCTTTTTCCTGTGGACCTTCTTCTGGCGGCTTTGGCACTCTACCTCTGGCCTTCTTCCCTGTCTTTTCCTCTCGTTCCTTACGCCGCTTCACCTTCTCTTCGTATTCCGCCCGTTCTTTTTCAAAGCGCTCACGCGCTCTTCGTTCGATCTCTTTCTTAGCCTTGGCTATCGCAGCAAGCCGGTCCTCACGACGTTTGAGTTCCTCTGGAATATCCAGTTCCGGCTCTTCTTCTGCATCGGCCTGTTCGGCCTTTTTCAGCAACAGCTCGACTTCACGATGAAGCTGCTCTTCAAGCTTGTTGGCATACCCCCAACTCATCGCCTTGTGTTTGCTGGCATTGGCCTTGACCTTTGTCCCATCCAAACTCACATTGCCTATCTTCAAAAGACTCATCGCCTTGGCTATCACTAATATCTGGACAAAGAATCCCTTCAACTCCTTGAGAAAGCGTTTGCGAAAGGTGGCGATGGTGTCATGGTCTGGATGGCTGTCTGCCGTAATGAACCGGAAGGCCACGGAGTCGTAGGTGGCTTGCTCCAACTTTCGGCTGGAGAATACGCCGGTTGCGTAACCGTAGAACAGCAGTGAAAGCAAAATGGCTGGATGGTAGGGCGCTTTTCCTCCGCCACCGTATTGAGATTCCAGCTCTTTCAGATCCAGCTGTTCTACGATGTCCACGATAAATCGCGCCAAATGGTTCTCTGGTAGCCAGTCCTGTAATGAGGGCGGCAACAGATAGGGGGTGTCTCGATTAATCGTGCGGAATTTATCTGACATACTGACTTCGGTTCGTTATTCTTTGGCTTACAGTATTTTATCAAATGGGACTGGTTAAATCCGACAGACTCCTAGGTAAAAGAATAAATGAGGCTCTCATGCAATTTTGACACTACCGATTCTGATTGTTGTTATCTTCGGTTTCCTGTGGTTTCTAAGCAGAAGAATCCATCGCCTCGGCGATATAAATGCATCACAGAGAAATTGGCTGGTAGTACTTCTTTTGATTCTGCTCAGCTGGGGCGGTTACGTCGGCTATCAGTCTAGCGTGGGTATTTTCGCCACTGAAGATTTTCTTAATCTATTGCCCGGTAATTGGTTGCCCTATGTTCCAGTGGTTGTCACGATTACCCTGACGCTGTTGATTGCTTCTCTGCGCTTTGGTCTCAGAAAGCTTGTTGATGAAACCCCGCGTCATTGGCTGACTGGGATACACTGCCTTAGAATTCTTGCACTTGGAACCCTGATCAAGGCTTCGATGGGAGTGTTTCCAGAAAAATTTGCCTGGTTTGTGGGAGGGGCGGATCTGTTATTCGGGTTATCGGCGATAGCTGTAACCCTATTGGTGCATCGAGGCCGTTTGACCGAGGGTTTCCTTCTTGTATGGCATCTTATTGGTGCCCTGGTGATCGTAGTGCCAGTTGCAGGGCTTATGCACGTTTTCACGCAGGAAGCCCTGTTTCCCAAACTATTTGCTTTCCCTATGGTATTGGCGCCGGCTCTGGTGGTTCCCGCATTTGTGATGCTTAATCTGCTGGTAACCTGGCGGTTACTGGAAAAAAGGATGCAGAAGGGGTGAGGGAATGATTTTCAGGTATAGGAATCAGCTTTGATTTCTGAGCTGCCTCATAGGAGTGCTTTTCAGATCACTCAATCTCCAAAGCGGCTTTTGACCACCAGGGTCTCACCTTTATCGGGAATAGTCAGAAAGAACAGGTCACCGTAGTTGTCCGGTGGGTCGCCTACACCGCCCATCATCCAGTAGAGTGATTCCAGATTAAAGGTATTACCGACCCAGACCACTGTTTCACCAGCATGTTGCTGGGCAATCTTCTTCGGAATATCAGTGACGTCACTTCGGCTGACACGGATGATCTTAAGGCCATGGTGATCGGCCAGTGGTTGTACCGTGTCCACATTGCGTTGAATGTCAGGGCTGTAGATCGCATGGATTTTTCTGTCACCCACAGCATTGACCAGCGCATGGGCCCGCGCTTTCCCTTTCTCGGTTAACATCTTGCTGATCTGAGTACGCTCAGCGTGGCGCAGCATGATGACAGTGGTTTCTGTGCCTTCTTTTGAGTGAACGATCAGCGAGGAGCAACCCGGTAACGCGAACAGGCTAGTCAGGAATAGCAGTAGAATGAAGGCACGTAGCGATGATGTCGTCATAATCTCTCTTTCAGAATGTTGTTCATATGCTTGTTTCCACAGACATAAACTTCAAAGTAAGTTCAAAAGAAGCGAATGCCAGCCGGGCTCAGGTCGAATTTTATCAGAGTCTGGAATGAATAAGGAGGATGATGCGCCGGATGCGCAGAGATAAGATACCCGGCGGCCTGTGCCGCCGGGTAAGATGGGAGCCTATTTCTCCATTGTTCCTTCGAAGTGGATCTCCACTCGGCGGTTGAGTTTGCGACCTTCGCGAGAGTCGTTATCGGCGATGGGATTTTCTTCGCCCATGCCGACGGATTCGATCTCCTCATCCGGGATCTTGGTGTTCTGTTCGAGGTAGTCGGCAACCGTCCGTGCACGGCGTTCAGACAGTTTTAGATTATAGGCGGCCGGACCACTGGCGTCGGTGTATCCTACTACCTTGACTTCAAGAGTCTTGACGTTCTTGCCGCTGAAACGTTGTATGCGTTCGTTGATGATCGACTTGCCATCATCAGAAAGTTCGGCGCTGTCGAAGCCGAACAGGACACCAGCCTTGATGTCGACCATCTCGGCGATGGTTGTGGTCAAACTGACGGCAGTGCTGGTTGCGACGACTTCCTTGGTCACGACCACAGGCTCGGGTTCAGGCATTGGGGCTGGAGCTGCCATGGGTTCCGGTTTTGGGGCCTCGTATCCACACTCCAGTAGTTTTTCGGTTGAGTTGGTGTAACTGGTGCGCCAGCACTCACCGTAGCTGTTTTTGGCGACTCCTCCGCCGGACTTGGCGTAGCCGTCGACGAGACTCTCTTCGGCAGAAACGGCGAGTGCGCCTGTTCCCAGAATGGCAACAGCAGCGAATGATAGTAAAAAGTGATGTTTCATTTCAGTTCCCTATGTAAATAGATACAGCCTCACCGAGGCCGTCGGCATGGATAAAACAATCTTCCAGGTGATTACGAAACTTTCGTAACCTTGTTTCTTGGGGTTATCAGCCCCCACTTGGTACGACATGAATAAGTTATTATACAAATGATCGGGTGACAAGTTGCAGGTCGGTTCTGTTCAAGCTTGTGGAACCGCTAAACACTGTTTGTTATGCGGTTTCTATTTATGATTCGCTATGTTTGATCAGCCCCATGAATTCTGTTGTTACATGCGGTCCATTGAGGAGGATTTGGCTTTAAAGCAAATTTCAATTTCTTACACTCGCATAAAAAGAACTGTAGGGATTTCGCCAGGCAAGACCGATATAGTCATTTACGCTTTTAACAAATCATAATTCCTGAGGAGATTACCTGGAATGGCTGAACTTTTTTCTGCTGACTGGATGAACGAACTGAAAGATGCCTGGAACGCTGACCCTGAAGTAAAGGGGAAACTGGCCGAGATCGGCTTTGATTCCGTCATTACTTGCGGTTTTAAAAATGACGACCTCCCGCGTGGGGTTTTCGTAGTCGAGAAGGGCGAGTGTGTTCGCGCCGGTGATTATGATGGCGAGACGATGGATTGGGACATGCGTGCATCCAGAGAGGATTGGATGAAGTGGGTCTCGAAGGGTATCGGCATGGCTGGAATGGGTACTGCATTTGCCATGGGAAAACTGAAATTTCTGCAGGGAGACTTTAAGGGCATGATCAAGGATCCCCGAATGGCAGGACCTTTCGTCAAGAGTTTTGGCTTGATGAAGCAGATCGGCGCTGAGTAACTCAGGCTGGATATAGCGAGGCTGTTATTGCTGCCCTCGATTGAAATGCCGGTTATCTGTGATAAATTGCAGATAACCGGCAGACTCATTAATTTTCTTGATTAGAACTAATGTTCAGCCAGGCTCACGGATTGAGCCACCAGTGACCACATAATATCACCAAGATCAGCAAGAGGAGTCCGATCATGGCGATGAACCCGATTCAGTTTCAGGCCGGTATGAGTTTGAACGAGTTGTTTGAACATTATGGCGCCGAAGAACAATGCGAGGCGGCACTGGAAACTGCACGCTGGCCCCAAGGTTTTGTTTGCGCACATTGTGGTGGCACGACCCATAGCCGATTTCATGAAGGACAACACACATACTGGCAATGTAGCGCCTGCCGCCACCAGACGAGTTTGCGTTCGGGCACGATTTTCCATGGTTCGAAGTTGCCACTGCGCAAATGGTTTCAGGCGATGTTCCTGATCAGCCAGTCGAAGAACAACATATCTGCATTGGAGTTGAAGCGTCATATCGGTGTGTCCTATCCGAGCGCGTGGCGGGTCAAACACAAGATCATGCAGGTTATGGACGAACGCGAGGAAAGACGCACCTTGCAGGGTGATATCGTGGTGGTGGATGATGCCTATCTTGGCGGTGGACACCAAGGCAAGGCAGGACGGGGATCAGAGAACAAAGTTCCTTTCGTGGCGGCGGTTCAGTTGGATGAGGACGGTCACCCGCAGGTTGTTCGCTTTGATCCAGTGCCTGGATTCAAGCAGATCGATATCCAGAACTGGGCCGAACGGTATTTGGTCGCCTCAAGCCACGTACTCAGTGATGGGCTGAATTGTTTTACCGCTGTTGAGCAGGCTGGTATGACCCATCAGCGAGAGGTGGTTGGAACGCATAGGCGCAGTACCGATATGCCTTGCTTCGCATGGATCAATATCCTGCTGGGCAATCTGAAAACGGCGATTACGGGCACCTATCATGCGTTTGGATTTCGCAAATATGCTCATCGTTACTTGGCCGAATACCAATATCGATTCAATCGCAGATTCGATCTGAAAGCCATGCTACCCCGCCTGATTCGGGCCGCTGCTACGACAGTGCCGCGATCTGAGGCGTGGCTTCGGCTGGCTGAACATTAGTTCTAATCAAGTTAATTTTTACCGCGATCCATGTCTTGTGATAGTGGATCGCTCAGATCAGTTAATCAACAATATCGTACGGATCATTACCGAATGGGTCTGGCCATGCTGGATCTTCGGGCCATCCACTAAGAATTTTCTCAGATTCTTTCATATTGCTCTCCCGCGAAGTGCTTCGTTCATTATCACGCAATATTTATACCGAAATAAAAATCTTACAATAATTCAATGAGTTGAATTGCACCGGATGGATCGACTGCTGAAAAGTGTCAAATGTCCCGACAAAAAAGCAGTATGCGCATGTCATTTTCTATATCGATTCATCAAAAAATCACGTAACAGTCTGAATTTACAGACGAAACGCGATTTTGTGCTTGTGTAAGAATTTTCGACAAATCCTTCCGGTTCTTTCTTGATTTTGAATAGTTATTGGTGATTGGAAGCTTATAAACTCACTTGGGCACTATGCAGGATAGAGTTCGTACTTTGTCACGATAGAGTTGCTACTATTGTCTTCTCAGCAGAGAAAACACCGAGGAAAATTCAATGCCAAAACTATTGTCCCTGTCTCGTGCAGCCCGGCTCGCAGGCGTCAGCCGCGGTGAACTGCAGAAAAAGGTACGCAAGGAGTGCGTGAAGACCTTCGAAGGTAAGATTACTGTCGACGTTCTGGTCTCTCTCTACCCGCATATTGACATGGAGAGGGACCCTGTTTTGGAACGGGTGCAGCTCATCAAGCAGGAGGCTCGTCCCAAAGCGCACTATAGTGATGGATGGATGCCCGATCCTCAGGTGTTGATGAGTCGACTGAAGGAGTTCCAGCATACTCTGGTGCAGACCAAGTCCTCACTCAACGCATCAGAGAATCTGCTCAGTGAAACCAGCTCCGATCTGCAGTCCGCTCTGAATGCGCCAGACGAGAAACTTCGTGCCGAGGTGGAGCGTTGTATCCAAAAGCTGAGTGGTGCGATGGATCGGCTGGGCCGTGCCTCAGATGCCAAGGCTGCTCTGTATGCAAAAGATGCCATGCTGAAGATCGTCAGCGCCAGCGTGCGTCTACTACCCAGTGGCCATGAGTTTTTTCTCGAAGGTAATGATTCCATTTTGGAGGCAGGATTAAAAGCCGGACTCTATCTTGACTATGGTTGCACCAGTGGAAACTGTGGTGCCTGTAAATGCAAGGTGGTCTCCGGCGCGGTACGAAAGCTGCGTAACCACGACTATGTGCTCAGTGCCAAAGAACAGGGAGAAGGTTATGTGCTGGCATGTGCGAACACGGCTATATCCGACTTGGTTGTCGAGGTGGGTGAAGCGGGTGTGGCAGAGACGCTGCCACATCAGGAGATCAGGGCTCAGGTCAAAAAAGTGGAGCTGCTGGGAGAGTCGCTGGCGCTCATATATGTGCAGACGCCTCGTACCCAATCGCTACGTTTCAAGGCAGGACAGTCGGTTAGTGTCACCTCAGAGGATGGTCGTAGCGCCGACCTCTACATCGCCAGTTGCCCTTGCGATGGACGGAATCTGCAATTCATTCTCTTCAGGGAAGATGATGTTGGTTTCGGGGATGCAGTTTTTGACGCTACCCTTGCCAGGCAGACGGTACTGTTAGAGGGGCCGATGGGTGGTTTCGTGTTGCAGGAAGACTCCACGGCACCGGCACTGTTTCTGGCTAAAGAGGGCGGTTTTTCTCCGGTCAAAAGCTTGGTGGAACAGGCTATCACCATCGATAATGCGGAGGGGTTGAACCTGGTCCACATAGGTGGAAATCCTGCGGGCTCCTCGCTTGATAATCTTTGCCGCTCCTGGAACGATTCGCTGGATAATTTCCACTATACCAGCACTGCGGCTGATATTTCTGCCGACGAACTGGCGCAGTTATTGTTGAATGCCAATACAGATAGTGAACGGGTCGAAGTCTATATTGCAGGGCCTGCAGCATGGCTGGAAAAGATCATGGATGCAGCTTCCCGAAAGGGTCTCGATACGGGTGGGTGGTATACGGAGACAACCGACCGGTAATAGATAGCGGATTTCATAGTGTTAACAGGCCCTGGGAGGCTGTCGGATTTAACACTGTTTGGCTGCAAATCCCTGGATGGCGATCAACTCAGCTTATCAAACTCGTTAAATAGGCTCACTATTCGCCTCGTTCGATAAACTGATTTGATTCGCCCCCAGTGATTTTATTACGGGCATCCTGCCCTTCACCCCTTCGGGGGCAGCAGAGCTGCTCAATCCGCTCCTGCGGATTAGTCGCTTCAAACGGATAAACCCGACAGCCTCCTAGTCCAGAAACAATGGGCGGCGCAGGAAAAGATAGAAACCGTATTGGCCGCCTTCCGCATGACCGTAGGCAAAATAGAGCGGTCCTACCGGCGTATCGGCCCCAAGATAGAGGCTACCGGCGTAGCTCATGTCATTCAGACTTATATCATCACGGCTTTGCCAGGCATTGCCCATTTCCAGGGACGCACCCGCATAGATCGGAAAGTATTTGCTGCGGTAAAGTCGAGCCATGTAACTGCCGACAAACAGCGCGGTGTGCTGTCCTAAGAGTTGATTTTCTGACAGCCCCGACAGGTGCAGGAAGCCGCCAAGTGTGAATTGGTCTTGCAGCGGTGCGTTGTCATCCAGTGTGCTGTTGAATGAACCCGCGGCGAAAAGAGTGTGGTCGTCCCAGCTTTTTGCCAAGTTGAACTGCAGTTCAACCTGGTCGAAGTCGTTATCGGCGCCAAGGCTGCGGCGCGAGCCGGTCCAACGAAGTTTTGAATGAAAACCTTCTCTGGGAAAATAGATGTTATCCATCTCATCCAGCTGAAAACTGCCATAGAGTTCACCACCGCTAAAATCGTATCCCTGTAGTTTGGGTGGCCCGGTCACATAGTCCAGATCCCCGAGGAATCTTTGATAACCCAGCTCAATGCGGCCCCACTTGCCCAGTTCCCTCCCGGCAGCCAAGCCGACACCGTACTTTTTTATCCCGTATTCAGCCACCAGATTCTCGTCAAGATATTTTCCGACATACTGAGTTGAATAGAAAAGGATGGGGTGGATGAAAAATTCAGATTCATTATCCAGTGGCTGGTAGAGTTCGGTGAAGAACTTGGGCTCCCTGCCGAGTTGGGCAAAAGATTTCAACTCCCCATTGAGGTCGTTGAGTGGCTTTATGGTATAGGCTGAAGAGGCATTGAAGTGGGAATCGCC
This sequence comes from Gammaproteobacteria bacterium (ex Lamellibrachia satsuma), assembly GCA_019623805.1. NCBI lineage: Bacteria > Pseudomonadati > Pseudomonadota > Gammaproteobacteria > Gammaproteobacteria bacterium (ex Lamellibrachia satsuma). Next base: position 859,638 of record CP053680.1, on the reverse strand, counting down.
AAGGCGCGGATTAACGCTGAAGTTCAAACCAAACTGTAGAAAGTCCGTACCCCAGCGCTTCTCTTTTGCTTTGATCAACAGGCCGGTTTTGCCTTCTTCCTCGATCAATCTGTAGCGGACGCTTTCAAAAATATCCAGGCCGTAGATATCATCAATACTCTGTTCGAGTGCTTTGAGATCAAGCGGTGCCCCCGAGTGAATTGCCAGGCGACTGCTGAGAAGCTCATCCCGCAACTCAGATTGGTTCTCGATATGTATAAATTCCACAATGGGTGTAGTGGGCTTGATCCGGCGTTGCTCACGATAGTTTTGGTATGCCTGTTCACCAAGAGCCAGCCGGGAGAGCGCTGGTTTTATTGCTTCAGCTGCAACCTTGCCAATCCTGATAGCTTCGCCGGTCTGTTTGAAGTCGGCACTCTCGATATCATCCAATACAGGAACAATCAGTATGTCCCGATCACTGAGAGCGGTGATTTGTGTTTCGGTATTGCGTCGCGTAAGGATGGTCGTCAACTGCTCCACGATAGTCAGGGCAGTGGTTAGCTCATCCTGATGATAGAGCGGCGTGCTGATATCCACGGCGATGACGATATCCGCCCCCATCTCTCTGACGACGTCGATAGGCAGATTGTTGGAAACCCCGCCGTCGACCAGTAACCGATTTTCGATCTCCACACCGGCAAATACCCCGGGTATGGTCATGCTGGCCTGGATTGCCAGGGCAAGGTCACCTTTGCTGAGAACAACGGGGTTGCCGGTTGCAATCTCAGTGGCAACGGCTCTAAAAGGGATGGGCAGACGAGCGAAGTCAGTGATCTCCGACACGCCAAGGGTCAGCCGTTTCAGTTCCAGAGTGAATTTCTGCCCCTGGATCATAGCCGTCGGCAGGCTGACCTCCCGTTCTTTTACCCCAAGTTTCGCATTGATCAGTGGCAGTCGGGAATTGATCTTGCCGCGCATGTTGTGTTTGGTGCGGCTGAGATCGTCGTCGAACAGATTCTCCCAATCCATTGAGGCCAAATGTTGTTCGATTGTCTCCGGACTCATTCCGCTCGCATAGAGTCCGCCGATGATGGCGCCCATGCTGGTGCCCGCGATATAGTCGACGGGGATTCTGAGTGCTTCAAGGACCTTTAGAATGCCGACGTGAGCTGCGCCTCTTGCGCCACCGCCACTCAGCGCGAGGCCGATTTTCGGTCTTTCAATCTGCTGTTGCGCGATAGTAATGGGGAACTGGCACAGCAGCAGAAGAGCGAGAAGAATGTGTTTTATTGTCACGGGCATCCGGCTATTTTTTCATCCAGTCAAACACCTGTTTGCTGCCGTCTATTAGAGGGGTAGCCGATTGGTTTCCCAGCGCCAGGCGGTGCAATCTGTCGAGGTCCATCACAGGTGGCCGCAGGAGTACGTCGAGATAGGGTTGCAGTGTTGCCGGTGCGCGAGCCTTGATCTCTTCTATTGAACAGTATTCAAAATGGGGAGCGGGCGCACTGCAGGCGCGGGACCAGGTTGTCATGAAGGTCTGCCAGTTGAATCGTTCGTCACCAGCCACATTGAGCAGGGCCGGGAGGTTCGGTTGAGAGATGAGATCCCGAATCAGTGCACCGTGATCCGCAGCAAACCAGGGTTGCAGCAGTGACTGATCGTTTGTGGGTATCGGGAGGGATTCCTGCGCATTCAGACGTTGTGGTAACGCAGGGTCTCTGCCGAACAGGGTGAGTGGAGCATGCCCCGGCCCATAGAGTCCCCCAACACGCAGAGATATGCTCTCCCGGCTACTCCCCGCCCATTTCAGCGCTGCATTTTCTGCCGCCAGTTTTGCTTCTGCGAAGAAGCCTTCCGGCTCTGGCGAATCGTTCTCCCGATAGGCTCTGTCACAGCCGGGACCATAGACCACTGCGCTGCTGACAAACAGGTAGCGGCGGGTGATCGCAGGCAGTGCTTCGATAAGCGCGGTGACGTCGTCTTCGGTATAAGCAATCTGATCGACCACTGCCTGGGGCTGGAATTCGGCCAGCTTTTGGCGTAAGCGTCCGGTGTTGTGCCGATCGCTGATGAAATCAGGGGCGGGGCCGTTGCTCTCGCCACGGGAGATGCCAAGGACTTGGTGTCCGGCAGCCCGCAGTGCGCTGACCACTGCCCGTCCACCACAGCCGGTACTGCCGATGACGACGATTCGCTGGGGGTCAGGCATCGAACTCGATGTAGGGTCTGGGGTAGGAACGCAGCAGGCGTTGACGCACATAATCGGATGTCGGGTTCAGTGCGCACACCGCCTCCCGGAAGGTCTCCGCTATCTGTTCGTCAATGCTAGGAGAGGCGATCTCCAGAAAACGGTCATCGAACAGTGGATCGGTGTCTGCAGTGGCGCTGACGCCTTTTTCCTCCAGGTGTCCCTGCATCGTTTCGTAGGGTGCGCCCCGGTCAAAACGCAGGGGGAAGGCGTAGAAGCAGGGACCGAGCCGGTTGGCGGCATCCCCGAGACGCTCAGCGATGGCGGCCAGTTCCCGAAGAAAATCCAGGGTGAAAGCCAGATCCTCCGGAGTATCGCCGGGCACCGGCTGCAGAATACCGAATACCGGCAGGACATCGTTTTTCAGACAGGCCTCCACCAGATTACGTGCACCTTCAAGATACCTTTCATGCACCTTTGGACGGGCATCGATCTTTTCCAGTTCAAAGAGAGACTGGTGGCCGACTGCCTCAAGCCCAAAGTAGATGAGGTCGCAACCTGCTGCCGCGAGTTGCGGCACGTCCTCCGGATGCAGTACATCTACCCGGCTTTCAGCCAGAAACTGCATGGGGGTCACTTTGAGTAGATTGCAGACCTCTGCGAGCCGCTTGCGGTTGACCCCGAACAGGGGATCGCAGATCCACAGATACCAGGACTTTTCCATGTTGGAAAAGAATTCGAGATCCGCCTTCACCTTCTCGATAGGATTGTGGGTAAAACCAGGATTGGTCAGACGCTCGGTGCAGAAAGTGCAGTGGTAGGGGCAACCCCGGCTGGTAAGCCAACAGAAAATGTCATAGCGTTCCGGATGGCGCATCAGGGACATATCCACCGGCGGTGCCGTGGGGAGGGTTTCTGCGGGCGGGTTGGAACGGATCTTTTCTCCATCGCGCCACACCAGTCCTGGTATCGAAGCCGGATTTTGCAGGCCACTCCTTACCAGCGCGAGTGCAGCCTGTTCCCCTGGCCCTGCAACGATGGCATCGACCTCAGGACAGCGTTCGAGGATCTCCGCGCCACAGGCGGTAACCCAGACACCACCCAACACCACCGGCAGTGACCCGTTGCGCTGTTTCAGGACCCTCGCCATAGCCGCGCCGAACCGTCCTTCAACCGGTGACAGGCAGGCAATGCCGACCATTTGTGGCGACTCCTTCAGCACGGCATCGGCGATCCGTTCCAGTAGTGCCTTGGGGGAATCGGAATCCCCTTCGTCATCGAGATCGATACTGGGATCGAGGACTGAAACCGCCGCCCCTTCGCTGCGCAGATAGCTACCAAGGGTGATGTTCGAGAGAGAGGGGCAGAGACCGCCTGGCAGGGTGTCGCCCGCCAGTGGAGTGCTGAGCAACAATAGATCCGTCATCTTAGTCTGCTCCAAAGGGTGTGTGGGTTTGAGACTAAAAGAATCACCGGTGTTACTCAAGGACTGAATGCCTGACTTTCAATTTGCGGTTGTGGAGGCGGACTTGGGCTACAATCCCGGAAAGCTTTTTTACCGAACGATGCGAATATTGAGGGATAATCATGAGTCAAGCCAACAGGGAAACCTACCCCTTGATAGAACTCTCTATCGGCACCCTGGATGTGGATGCTCAGGAGGCGTTCTGGGTAAAGATGTTCGGTGGCAAGGTGATCTTTCGTGGACAGATGATGGGACTGCGTTTCAGCCGCCTGATTGTCTGCGGCGCCACCCTGGTCTTTCGTGAGGATCCCGATTTTCAACTGCCACCCGGACCGGGGGATGAGCGTCTTTTTAACAACCACATCGGACTGCGTGTGTTTGACCTGGATCGGTCGGTGGCTGAACTGGAGTCCCGTGGCGCTGAGTTTGTCCTTAAACCGGAAATGGTGCGTGAACTGCTCAAGCAAAAAAATGACGGCGCCCCCAAGATACTTGAAACAGACTATATCGCTCCACCACTGAATGCTGAACGCCTCGCGAACGGGGAGTATAAAATTGATGTGGCGATTCTGGTGGGGCCTGGCAACCTCTGGATCGAGCTCAATCAGATCACAGAGCCGGAAGATACGAATTGGTTCCCCTGGTGATGCGCAAATCCTTTGGCGGCGGTATTGCCGCCTGGTCCATCCGTCACCCTATCGGGGTTGTGATGATCACACTGGCGGTGATGGTACTTGGGGTCTTCTCCCTGGGACGGCTGGGTGTCGATCTGTTACCTCATATCATCTATCCCGATGTTCGGGTGCGGGTTCTGGATCCCGGTGTGCCTGCGAGCATCATGGAGGATCGCGTCACCCGCCAGTTGGAGGAGCAGCTCGCTATCACGGAGGATGCCATTCACATTGAGTCCCGCTCCTCCGAGGGGCGCAGCGCGGTGGATCTGTCGTTTGCCTACGGTACGGATATCGACAAGGCGCTGCAGGATGCCAGTACCCGTCTCGACCGGGCCAAACGCTTTCTCCCCGATAGCATCGAAGCGCCGGTCATCTATAAACGCGACCCGTCCCAACGGCCGGTTGCGGAGTTCGTTGTCAGTTCCTCCCTGCGGGATTCGGTGGAACTGCGCAGTTGGGTCGACTATGAGTTGAGCAAGTGGTTCCTCAACCTGCCCGGCGTGGCTGCTGCAGAGGTTGGTGGTGGGCTGGTGCGTGAGATTCAGATCCAGGCGGATCAGCTGCGTCTGGCAGGACTCGATATGCATCTGCTCGACTTGAAGGATGTGCTGGAGTCGGCAAACGTGGATACGCCGGGTGGCCGTCTCATGATGGAACATGGTGAAATCAGCGGCCGCACGGATGGCCGTTTTCACTCGGTGAATGAGATTCTGAACCTACCGTTGGCCAGTGTTGGCGTGGCTAACCTGTCGGCGATGGTGCGTCTGAGTGAGGTGGCGGAGGTCGAAGACGGCGCAGAGGAGGAGCGGCTGCGAATCCGTCTCAACCAGTTGCCTGGCATCAAACTCTCGATCCAGAAACAGCCGCAGGCGAACACGGTAAAGGTGGTGGACAGTGTCTTGGCGCGAGTGGCCGAGTTGCAGGAAAAAGGGTTGATACCACCCGATGTGGAGATACGCCCGGTGGATGATCAGGCGCGTTATGTCCGGCGGGCACTGAACAATGCGGTGAACTCAGCCGGTATTGGCGCAATGCTCGCTATGCTGGTGGTCTATCTGTTCCTTGGCAGTCTGCGTCGTACGCTGATCATCGGCAGTGCTATACCCATTGCCATACTGGTGACCTTCATTCTCATGGCGAGTGGCGGATTGACGCTGAATATCATGACGCTGGGTGGTTTGGCGCTTGGTATCGGCATGCTGGTGGATAGCACCATTGTAATGCTCGAAAATATCTATCGGCATCAGCGGGAACGCAGTGGGGCAGACGCAACCGATGTAACTGAGGTGTCGGGCAGGGCGGCAGCCGAGGTCAACAGCGCCATTGTCGCCTCCACCTCCACTAACCTGGCTGCGGTACTGCCGTTTCTCTTTATCGGGGGGTTGGTCGGATTGCTGTTTCAGGAGCTGATATTCACCATATCAGCTGCCATTGTTGCCTCGCTTCTGGTGGCGCTTACGCTGGTGCCCGCATTGGCCGGCCGCATACCGGCGCAACGTGAGGGGCTGATGAGGCGCGGAGTGAACCTTCTGATCTCTGCTTTGCAGAACGGATATGCCTGGTTGACCCGCTGGCTGTTGAAGGTGCCCTGGCTCGTGCCGTTGTTGTTTATCCTGGGGATGGTTCTGGCTTGGCCAATGCTGAGTCAGGGACGGCAGATCTTTCTGCCGGAGATGGATGAGGGGCGGGTCTACGTCAGTATTACTGCCGACCGTGGTATCAATCTGGCCCGCATGGATGAAATTGTCAAAAAGATCGAAACGATGTTCGTGCAGCAGCCTGAGGTCGAGAGTATCTATGCCCAAGTGGGGGGATTTGTCTTTGGCCGCTCCACTTATGAAGCATCCAATCGTTCCAGTCTGCATGTTACCCTGAAACCGATAAAGGAGCGGGGTATCGACAGCCGGACATGGATTGCACGTATGCAGAAGCAGATTCAGGATGCCAGCCTGGTCGGCATACGGATATATATGCGGGTCTCCGGCATTCGCGGTATCCGCCTGAACCGGGGGGATGACGACATCGAACTGCGTCTGCAGGGTACGGATCTTGAAAAGATGTCCCGGATTGCAGATCGGGTGGTTGAACGTCTTGGGAAAATCGAAGGCTTACGAAATATCTCTCATACCAGCGAGGACCTGAATCAGGAACTTTCAGTTGTGGTGGATCGGGAACGGGCCTCCGGTTTTGGTCTCTCAGTGGAAGACGTTGGACGGATCCTGGAGCTTGCCCTGGGAGGTCTGAAAGTCACTGAATTCCTCGATGGTGATCGCAGTGTGGACGTGCGTCTACGACTTCAGCGGCGGGATGTCTCCACGCCAGCCGATGTGGAGTCGGTGATTATCTTCAGTCGAACGGAGCCAAGGGTTCCCCTGCGCCTGGGAGAGGTGGCCAAGGTCGAATTGGTGCCAAGCCCTGTCTCTATCCATCGGGATCAACAGCGCAGGGTGGTGAATATCAGTGCCTCCACCAGCAAGGGCTTGACGCCTGGAGAGGCGTTGCAGTCGGTGCAGGATGTGGTAGATGGGATGGAGCTGCCGCCTGGTTACATAGTCTACGAGGCGGGCGGTCAGGAGGCGCAACGTGAGGGACGCGATCTGGGATTGCTCTTGCTGGGGCTGGCGCTGTTTCTGGTCTTTGTGGTGATGGCGGTGCAGTATGAATCACTGCGTAATCCCATTGTCATCATGCTCAGTGTGCCTTTTGCGGTGATTGGAGTCGTTTTGGGATTGGAGTGGTCTGGACTGCCGCGCTCCATGCCGGTGCTGCTGGGCCTGATCATGCTGGCTGGGATCGTGGTGAACAATGCGATTGTGCTGGTGGAATATATGGTTTTACAACGCCGTGCCGGATTGACGATTGATGCCGCGATCATCGAGGCCGCACGGCTTCGACTGCGCCCGATCCTGATGACCACCCTGACCACCGTGGCCGGTATGCTGCCTCTGGCACTGGCTTGGGGGGAGGGTGCAGAGATGCTGCAGCCGCTGGCGGTTACCATGGTTTCGGGACTGCTGTTTTCCACCCTGGTGACCCTGCTGTTGATTCCGTCGGTCTATCGGTTGATTGCGGTGGGGGATAAGAGGTTAAAGGTGACAGGTGACAGGTGACAGGTGACAGGGCGATTTTGCATTTGTTTTCAAGCCAGAGCTTGACGCGTTTATAGGCAAAAGCAAGCTTTTGGAAACCTGAAACCTGAAACCTGAAACCTGAAACCTGAAACCTGAAACCTGAAACCTGAAACCTTTCTCCTACAACATCGTCACCCGATTCCTGCCATTGTCTTTCGACTGATAGAGTGCATCATCTGCCCGCTTTAAGAGAGTTGCGGTGGTGTCGTCCGCTTGCAGAAAGGTGATGCCGAAACTGCCGGTGACTTGAGTGCCGTTGCTGGGTCTGATCGTGGCAATGGCGGCTCTGAGCCTTTCACTCAGTTTCATTGCTTTGTCAGCTGTAAGGTCGGGGCAGATGATTAGAAACTCCTCACCTCCCCAACGGCCAATCGTGTCGTTGCCCCGCACGTTATCCTTCAACTGCTCCGCAAGGTGCTGAATGACTTCGTCTCCCATCTGGTGTCCATACCGGTCGTTGATCGATTTGAAGTGGTCGATATCGAGCAGGATAAGTGCCAGGGGTGAGTCGTTTCGTTGGGCGCTATCCAAACTCTCCTGCATCACCTGATCGATTTTTCGCCGGTTGTAGAGCTGGGTCAGGACGTCGATCTCTGAAAGGTGGGCGAGCTCCCGATTCTTGGCCGCCAACTGCTTCTGCGTACTGCGAAGCCTGTCCAGCGCATTTGTCAGCTGGACGTTTTCCTCTTTGCGCAGCTCTTCGCGGATCGCACGGGCAGCAATCCCCCGGTAGATTGAGGAGATATAGACGGCGAGAGCGGTAAAAAACGCAAGAAAAATAACCCGCAGCGCAATATTGCTGTCACTTACCAATGGGGTGGTGAAATCATCTGAGATTGTGCCGAGTTCTATCGTGCCTCTGCTGATTGCCAGGAAAACAATCAGCAGGTAGAGGCCGATGCTGAGTACCCCCGAGAGCAGGGTGAGTCGGGGTGAAAAACGGATGGTGGCAAGACCGATCCAGAGATAGTAGAGCAGGAAGGCCTCTGACTTGAAGGTTCGATAGGTGCCGAAGGCGTAGAGGACGATGGAGAGCAGGAGGATATCTATGGTGACAGAGAGATATTTCAGCCACCAGATATGCCTGTCTCGTTTGAGATGGAAATGGAGCAGGACGCCGTAGATCAGGTTAACCAGCGAAGCGCTGATTATGGCGATGAAGGAGGATTCTGGAATCTCACTGCGTATGCTGAACCCCGCCAGAAAGTAGAGGAAGGTGAATAAAATTCTGGCGTTGTTCGCATAGCGCTCGCTTTTCTGCTCTTCTTTGATGTAAAGCTGTTTGAGAGGCGTTGAAGAGTTTGTCCGGGTTGCATCGTGCATCAGCTCATTATAGCGGCCACTGGCCAGACCATAATTGAGGAATACCACAGTTTCGGGAAGTAAAACCCCTTCTTGGTTAACGGTACTGCCGCAGATACCACCACTCGAACAGACGCTTGAGCCAATGGAACAGACGCATGTTTGGCATCACGATGTTACGCGTGGCGGTGCGGGCCACCAGCATGCCGGAGGTCTGGCTGTCGACGATACAGACCAGTTCCACCTTGTAGGTCTCTTTGGGTGTCTCCCCCCGGAACTCCGCCAGCAGATTCTTGGCCGCTGCCACCGCCTGCAGATCGGCCATGTGAGCCTGCTTCGGCATCCAATCGGGGCCGGGAAAGCTGCCGGAATCACCGGCCACGTAGATCTGTTTCATGCCTTCGACCCGGCACTGAGCGTCTGCCTTTACCAGTCCGCCCGGGGAGCGGGGCAGGTCAGTGTTGTCGAACCACAAATTGCCGGTCATACCGGGCATGAAGAGGATCAGGTCGGCATCAAATTCGCCGCCGTGGGTGATCACCTTGGTTTCGGTGAACGCTTTCATTTTAAAGCCGAGATGGGTTTCGATTCCCCGTTTGGCCATCTCCTGAACCAGCCCCTTCACCGCCTTGGGTCCCAGACGCTGTCCTGGGTTCTCTGCAGGGGTGAAGAAGATGAGTTTGAATTTGTCGCGGCGTTTCTCCAGGCGCAGTTGCCGGTCGATTCCGAAGAGAAACTCGAACATCGGGCCGCCACGCATGGCGCTGGGTTCCTTGGGATTGCCGGCAAAACCGATGGCGATGGTGCCGCCCTCCAGATCCTGTAAACGGTCACGGATTCTGACGGTTGCCGAAACGCCTTCGCAGGGAGTAATGGCGTGTTCGATACCAGGCAGTTTTTTTATGAACCGTCCGCCGGAACCGATGATCAGACCATCGTTTTCGATCTTGCCATCGCTGGTGATCAGAGTGCGCCCGCCATCTTCCAGACCTGTGGCTTCGGCAACGTGATGGATGACGTTCATGCGCCGGAAGAACTTCTCCAGCGGAATGATCAGGTCTTCGGGTTGGCGCAGGCCGGAGGGAATCCAGATAGTGCCGGGTAGATAGTGGAATTCAGCCTTGGGGCTGACGACGGTGATCTGCATCTCCTTGTCGCCGGCCCGCAGATGCTGCACAGCCGTCAGTGCAGCAAAACCGCTGCCGACAATGGTTACTCGCTTCATGCAAGGGTTCTCCAGCGCAATTGGGAGGGTGCCAGAAAAGCCACCAGGCAGGTCGGATCAGCGATAGCGTAATCCGACAAGTTTTAAGATCTTTTCAACACCCTGCATTTGTAAATTGATCTGCGCAGAGGAGCTTTGTCCAGACACATACGGATACCCCCCTGCTGATCGGTGTGCGAATAGTATCGGGAGCCGCACCCCGTCACAAGCAGGAATACCCTGCACTGGAAGGGGCAGCCCTCCGCGCTGTCAGAGTCCGACCAGTTCTGCGTGTAGACCTTGAAACTGGGTGATGCTCAACAGATCCTGGCTGCTTACCAGTGTTGGATTGTATTCCAGCAGGAAGAGATGGGGACGGCGCTCGTCTACATGTACGGAGACGACTCCATCTCTTTGCCGAAAGGACGACTGCAACTGGTCGAGCCTAGCTTTATCAAGATTTTCGTCGACGTGAATAGTGACGTCCGCCAGATTGATGTCCACGATGTTATCTCCTCAAAGTGTGTCCCGATTCTGACATTGAACGGTCGGATAATGGAACAGGTTGCGGCGCAACAGTGCTGCCTACCTATAAGGATAGCGGAAAATTTGGAGTGATTGTCATGCAGATTACTCCACTGGGGTAACCTGCTTGCCGTTGCGCAGGCCGAGAATGCCTTTGCTGATGATGACGTCGCCGACTTTGAGTCCTGAGACGATCTCAACCCGGTTGGCAATGTGACTGCCGCTGGTCACCGAGGTGCGCAGGGCTTTGCTGTTTCCATTGAGGAGAAAGACATACTCCCCCGCATTATCCCGTTGCAGGGCCTTGAAAGGCACCATCAGGCGTTGCTTTTGTGCGGTTTCCAGGCTTACACGGGAGAGTTGGCCGGGACGTGCGGCCTGGGGTATGGGATCCAGCATCACTTCAATGATGCCCATGCGGGTGTTGATGTCCAGTTCCGGATGGATGCGTTTTACCTTGCCGGAAAACCGCTTGGAGCCGAGGCCATCTATGCCTACCAGGACGGGATCACCCAGGCTGAGATTGGGCAGCAGCAGGTCGGATACAGGTATCTCGATGATGAGCGATTCAGGATCGATCAGTGTCAACAGATGGGTATGGCGGGGTACCACATCGCCGGGTTCCACCAGGCGCTGACTGATAACGCCGCTGAAGGGGGCCTTGATCTGTGTATAGGCCAGCCGGGTTTCCAGAAGCTTTTGCTCTGCCATCGAGACTTCAACTTCGGTCCTGGCGCGGGCCAGTTCGTCTTCTGAGGTGGCTTTATGTCTGGCCAGATCCTCGATTCGTTTTAGATTGAGTCTGGACTGACGGGTGGTGGCGGTTGCCTTCCGCAGTTCGGCTTCGAGCAGGTCGCTCTCCAGGCGGGCCAGCAGCCGGCCGGCTTTTATCCTGTCTCCCTCATAAAAAGGCAATTCGGTGATGCGCCCCTCTTCCTGGCTGAAGATACGCACCTTTTGACGGGCGCGCAGAGTGCCGGTGAGTTCATGTTTGAGTCCGACTGCGCGAGGGGTCAGGGTTTCGGTCACCACCAGATGTTTGGTGGCGGGGCGGGACTTTTTGTCAGCACCACTTTTTTTTGCGCTGCCGCTCGGCTCCGTGCAGGCAAAGAGGCTGATGGTAAACAGCAGTGTCGATACTAGCCTGAAAAGATACCTGGCACGCATGAGTCGGTTAACAGGTCCTACTTCAGGTTGGTGACTGGTGGAGTGCCACCGTTGGGAACGTATGGAGAGTAGTGTTTGATGTCGCGCTTGACGTTACGCTGCACGATTACGCCGAGGATCTTGAAACTCTTTCCCGTGAGATCGATGGCTGGGTAACCGGCCTTGAGAGCCTGCAGCCGCTTCTTTCCGTCTCCTTCCGAAATGTATTGGCGGAACCAGCGTTCCCCATCCACCTCGGCCACGATATAGGCCCCGGTGGCACAGACTTCTGCCGGTTCGATGACGATGACGCACTTGGCGGGAAATTCCGGTTCCATGCTGTCGTCCAGTACCTGGAGGGGGTAAAGCTCGTTATAACTACACTCGTTGCTCATGATCTGTCTGTATAAATCTACTTGGTTAACCAGTGTCCATTCGGAAACCCGTATCTAACCACAAAGCGCACGAAGATCACGAAGGTAACAGATTGACTAACAATAAATTTCCTTTCGGCAACTGCTTCCTGCGTTGCTCTACCTCCTGCATCCATGCAGTCGCGTGTACATCGTGCGCTTCGTGGTGAAAACAGTGTTTCCGGACGGGCGCTAACTATAAAGTGGTCTGCAGATTAAACCTTGGAATTGCCCGGTTTTATCCACAGAAATATTAGAGAAATCTGCGTTTCTATCGGAGATTCCGATAAAATCCAGTTTTCACACTGATCGCATTCTAGCATGTCCCACTATATTCAATCCCAAAACGGGGTTCACAAGGATAGACGAGATTTTCACAACCTTCGCAACATGTTGCCCTTCCTTTGGGAGTATCGCGGGAGGGCACTGTTTGCGCTGGGTTGCCTGGTAGTCGCAAAACTGGCCAATGTGGGTATTCCTCTGGTGCTGAAAGAGATTGTCGACCTCCTGGAAAAGGGCGACAAGTTGCTGTTGGTTTTGCCCCTCTCACTTCTATTGGGCTACGGTGCGCTGCGCCTCAGCAGTTCGCTTTTCAATGAGCTGCGGGATGCCGTTTTCGCGCGGGTGCGTTATCGCGCCATGAGGCGTCTATCCAACCGGGTGTTGAACCATCTGCATGATCTATCCCTACGCTTCCATTTGGAGCGCCAGACCGGGGCTATCAGCCGCGATCTGGAACGGGGTACCCGTTCGGTCAGTTCCATTCTCAACTACATGGTCTTCAGTATCCTGCCGATGCTGGTGGAGTTCAGTCTGGTGGCGGTGGTACTGCTGACCCAGTACGACATCGTTTTCACGCTGGTCACCTTTGGCGCCGTGGCGGTCTATATCGGCTTTACTCTGGCGATCACTGAGTGGCGCATGGAGTACCGCCATGCCATGAACAAGCTGGATTCGCAGGCCAATAGCCAAGCCTTCGATAGTCTCATCAATTATGAGACGGTCAAATATTTCGGCAACGAACGATTGGAGCTGGACCGTTTCGACGGCACGCTTTCCCAGTGGGAGGATAATGCTGTCAAGAGCCAGACTTCCATGTCACTGCTCAATTTTGGTCAGGGCGGGATAATCGCCATCGGCGTCACCATTATCATGATCTTTGCCACCGATGGAGTGGTGAAGGGTGAGATGTCAATCGGCGACCTGGTGCTGGTCAATGCCTTTATGTTGCAGCTTTTTATTCCCCTGAACTTTCTCGGCATTGTCTATCGTCAGATCAAATACTCCCTGGCGGATATGGATCTTATCTTCAAACTGCTGAAGCAAAAGCCGGAGATCACCGATGCGCCGGATGCACAACCCCTGGTGCTGCGTGAGGGGGAGGTCCGCTTCGAGTTTGTGGATTTCTCCTACCAGAAAGAGCGGGCGATCCTGCACGGTGTGGATTTCACCATCCGGCCTGGTGAAAAGGTGGCGGTGGTGGGACATAGCGGGGCGGGCAAGTCGACCCTCTCCCGACTGTTGTTCCGTTTCTACGACATCACCGGCGGCCGGGTGCTGCTGGACGGGCAGGATATTCGATCAGTGACCCGTGACAGCCTGCGGGCGGTGATCGGCATCGTGCCCCAGGATACCGTGCTGTTCAACGAATCTATCCTCTACAATCTCTCTTATGGCCGGCCGGATGCCGGCCGGGATGAGATCGAAGCCGCTGCGCGTATCGCCCATATCGCAGCGTTCATCGATTCGCTGCCGGACGGATATGAGACGGTGGTGGGGGAGCGGGGACTCAAACTCTCCGGTGGCGAGAAACAGCGCATCGCCATCGCCCGGGCGATGCTCAAGCGGCCGCGAATACTGGTTTTCGACGAGGCCACATCCTCACTCGATACCAAGACGGAACAGGTGATTCAGGAGACCCTGAAAGAGGTGGCGAAGGATCACACGACACTGGTCATCGCCCATCGTCTCTCCACGGTGGTGGATGCGGACCGTATCCTGGTAATGGAGCAGGGTAGTATTGTGGAACAGGGCACCCACCGGGAGTTGTTGGCGATGAATGGCCGTTACCGGCAGATGTGGCAGTTGCAGCAGGAAGAGCGGGAGTGATGGAAAGAGAGGGTTTGGCGTGAAAATCTACCTGGTGGGTGGTGCGGTGCGGGATCGATTGCTGGGGTTGCCGGTTTACGATCGTGACTGGGTGGTGGTGGGCGCCACGGCCAGGGAGATGGTCGACGCGGGTTACCAGTCGATGCCGGGTGACTTTCCGGTCTTTCTTCATCCGGAGAGCGGGGATGAATACGCCCTGGCGCGCACTGAGGTCAAAACCGGTCCCGGATATCATGGCTTTGAGGTGGATGCGGGACCGGATATCACCCTGGAGCAGGATTTGCTGCGGCGGGACCTGACCATCAATGCGCTGGCCGAGGATGCCGACGGCAACATCATCGATCTTTGCCACGGACGTGACGATCTGAATGAGGGTTTGTTGCGGCATATAACCCCCGCTTTTACCGAAGATCCCGTCCGCCTGCTGCGGATTTCCCGTTTCGCCGCAAAACTTGGGCAATGGGGATTTCGGGTTGCCCACGGCACTCACGACCTGATGAAGAAGATGGCCGCCTCCGATGATCTGCCCAATCTCAAATCTGAGCGGGTCTGGCGAGAGATGAAAAAGGCTCTCGCCCAGCCTCAGCCCTGGCGTTTTTTTGAGGTACTGCATCAATGTGGCGTCCTGCAGCGCCTGCTCCCCGTTTTGGGAGAGACGATGGGAGATGCGACTGTTCTTGGTCATCCCTCCCCCAAAGCAGCAATGGCGCCTCTGCACCGGGCGGTGGTTTTGACCGAAGATCTCAGGGTGCGCTTCGTTGCTGTGATGTTCGCCGGGTTGGCACGAACCGGCGAGATGGCTGAATTCTCCAGACAGCTACCGGTTGAGCGTGAGTTTACGGATCTGCTTGAGTGGATGCTGGTTTACGGCGTTGAGCTCGATGCGGAAACATCTGCGGAAAATCTGCTGCGTATCGTTGCCAGATTGAAGCCTGTGCAGCAGCCTGAGCGTTACCGGGCTTTTGAGCTGAGCTGCCACGCCCTTTGGCCAGAGAAGATGAAGGCGGCATGGCCTCGTCTGGAGCTTGCAGGGCAGGTGGTTTTATCGGTCGATGTGCAGGCGTTGCGCCGTACAGGTCTCGAAGGGGCGGCTCTGGGTGAGGCTGTGCAGCATGCGAGGGTTGAAATGCTGCAGCAACGATTGTCGGACTTCTAATGCGCGATCAATGTAATAATTGCAGATTCAACCAGGAGGCAGGGTGCGCTGTGCGCACCATGATTAGCGTGATTACGGATTGTCTTGGTGCGCATGGCACACCCTACATGTCTGAAGTATGACTTTTTTACTGTTTTACAGGCTGCCAATTCACATCGCCAATGCTGCGGGTTAGAGTGCCCGATTATGAGCCCAGATCAAGAACAGACCGTTTCCATTGGCCCCACCCCGTCGAGGGGGGGCGGGGAACCATTGGCGGCGCAGACGAGCGGACCGCGGGCAGGATATGCGGGTCGCTGGCCGAGCCTGCAGATCCTTCTGACCGGCCATCTGCTCCTGCCTATCGGTCTGCTGGGAGTGAGTATCCTTACCAGCCTGGTGCTCGTGGTTTTACTTTTTGCGGAGATTGGTGCGGCTGAAACGATTCAGCGTTTGTTGCTGGTAAGCATCGTCTTTGCCGGTTTGACGATGTTGGTGGGAATGGCGAGGTTGCGCAGTCAACTGCTCCGTCCGCTGGCGACGCTGGAGGATACTGTGACACAGGTTTGTGAGGGTGAACCCGTGGTAACCCAGATCCCGAAACAGAGTGGTGTGCTCTCCGTGATGGCCAGAGGCATCGACAGTCTGAGTGAGGAGTTGACCGATATCTATGAGGATATGGAGGTACGGGTCGCCCGCCAGAGTTCCAAGCTGGCGCAGAAAACCACCTCTCTACAGCTTCTTTATGATGTGGCTACCGGTATCAATCAGTCGGAAAACCTGGACGAACTGCTGCTGGACTATCTGCGGGTGCTCAAGCAGATGCTGAACGGCCGCTCAGCCAGCGTCCATCTGGTAATGCCGGACGGGCGGGTACGGGTGGTAGGGAGCATCGGTCTCGATAACCGCCTCTATCGGGAGCGGGAGATGCTGCCGGTGAAGCTGTGTCACTGTGGCATTGCCCTGTTGCCCGGGAACAGTCTTTGCGAGCATGATGCAGTGGAGTGTTCACGGGCCAATGACCGCAGGATGTTCGGTAAGGATGAGATCGAGCGGGTGACGGTCTCACTCTGGCACCACGGGGATGTGCTGGGTTTCTACCATATCTATGTGGACAAGCCGGGCATTTACAGTGGACGGGAAGACGTGCTCGACATCCTCAATACTATCGGCAGCCACCTTGGCATGGCGGTGGCCAAACAGCGCTCGGATAAGGAGGCGCGGCGACTCTCTATCGTCAAGGAGCGCACCGCCCTGGCCCATGAGTTGCATGACTCCCTGGCCCAGACCCTGGCGAGTCTGCGATTCCAGGTGCGTATGTTGGAGGAGACCCTGGAGAAACCCGACCAACACCCGGAAGCGCAGCAGGAGACCCAGCGTATCCGCCACGGTCTCGATGAGGCGCATCTGGAGTTGCGGGAGTTGATCAACAGTTTTCGTGCCCCGGTGGACCAGCGGGGATTGTTGGCGGCGCTGGAGAAACAGGTTGAACGTTTTCAGCATGAGACCGGTGCCCACGCCGTCTTTCAGTCCGATTGCCGGGAAGTGAGAATGAACAGCAGCCAGGAGCTACAGACCCTGCGCATCGTGCAGGAGTCGCTGGCCAATATCCGCAAGCACGCAAAGGCGCATACTGTGCGGGTGTTGCTGCGTTGCCGTGGAGGGGGGAACTACCTCCTGCTGGTTGAGGACGACGGTGTTGGTTTTGAAGGGGTTGCGCCGGAAGGTAACCCAGGTGAGCACATTGGCCTCTCCATCATGGAAGAGCGGGCGCGCCGGGTTGGGGGTAAATTGAGTATTGAAAGTGAACCGGGAGAGGGTACGCGGGTGGAGTTGAGTATCCGCCAGGCCGATCTCAAGACCGATGGCGGGAGATAGTTTATGCGGGTAATGTTGATTGATGATCACGCCCTATTTCGAATCGGTCTGCAGGAACTCCTGACGCGCCGGGGTATCGAAGTGAGCGCCATTGGTGACTGTGTGCAGGGCATTGACCTGGTGGAGCAGCAGCAACCCGATGTGGTGTTGCTGGATATGCGCATGCCCGACATGACCGGGATAGAGGTGTTGCTGCAGCTGCGAAAAAATGAGCAGCAGATGCCGATTATCATGCTGACCACCAGTCGCGAGGAGAAGGATGTCATCGATTCGCTGCAGAACGGCGCCCAAGGCTATCTGCTCAAAGACATGGAACCCGATGAGCTGATCGATGCCCTGCAGGAGATCGTGCAGGGAAACACCGTGGTGGCCAAGGAGTTGACCGGTATTCTGGCCAAGGCGGTTCAGGGCGACAGTAGTGGGCTGGAGAAGCCGTCGTCAACACTGGATGATCTGACGCCGCGGGAACGGGAGATCCTCTGCCATCTGGCGGATGGTCAGAGCAACAAGGTTATTGCACGTCATCTCGGTATTTCCGACGGCACCGTAAAACTGCACGTCAAGGCGATCCTGCGCAAGCTGGATGTTCACTCCAGGGTCGAAGCGGCGGTGATCGCGGTGGAGCAGAATCTATGTTTGCGAAACTCGTCCCAGTCCGGAAGCATATAACTCACAATAGCCCTCAGACCCCGAATCAATGGCCGTTCGATGGGGAAGTGGCTCCCTGATCCGAAAACTCGGGTGCCTTGAACCAGGAGAGTTTCTCCTGCAGTTCCACAACCCGTCCCACGATGATCAGTGTCGGTGGCTTGGGTTTCTCCCGCTCCACCACTTCCTGAATATTATCCAAAGTGCCGGTGAAGACCCGCTGCATGTGAGTGGTGCCTTGCTGAACCAGTGCGATGGGCATGTCCCCGGGAGTGCCGTGAGCTTGGAGTTGTTGGCGGATTACGGGTAGTCCAAGCAGTCCCATGTAGAAGACGATCGTTTGACTGGGTTGTGCCAGCATCTCCCAATTGAGATTCATGGTGCCGTCTTTAAGATGGCCGGTGACGAAGGTGACCGACTGGGCGTAGTCTCTATGGGTGAGGGGAATGCCCGCATAGGAGGCGCAGCCCGCAGCCGCGGTGACGCCGGGTACGACCTGGAAGGGGATGCCCTCTTCGGCAAGGGTGTCGATCTCCTCGCCGCCCCGACCGAAGATGAAGGGGTCGCCGCCCTTCAGGCGCACCACCCGCTTGCCCTCTTTGGCCAGGCGTGCCAGCAGCTTGTTGATCTCTTCCTGCCGCATGGCATGGTTGGAGCGCTCTTTGCCGACGTAGATGCGCTCGGCATCCTGGCGTGTCATTTCCAGGATCGGTTCCGCCACTAACCGATCGAAGACCACGACATCGGCCTGTTGCATCAGCCGCAGTGCGCGGAAAGTCAGCAGATCAGGATCACCCGGTCCGGCCCCCACCAGATAGACCTCTCCGGTCGATTCCGACAGTTTGGCATCCGCCAGGGCCTTGTCCAGCAACTGATCCGCCTCGTCGGTGTGCCCGGAGAAGATGCGTTCTGCCACTCCACCCTGCAGCACGTTGTCCCAAAACAGCCGACGATCTTTCGGTTCGCTGAAGGTCTCCTTTACCCGTTCTCTGAAACGGCCGCAGAATTCTGCCAGACGACCGTATCCAGCAGGGATCAGGGACTCAAGGCGGGCTCGAATCAGACGCGCCAGCACCGGAGAGGCACCACCGGTGGAGATTGCGGCAACCACAGGGGAGCGGTCGATTACCGAGGGAACGATAAAGCTGCAGAGCTTGGGCTGATCCACAACGTTGACCGGGATGCGCTGTGCGCTGGCCAACTCGGCAATGTTGCGGTTGACTTCACTGTCGCCGGTTGCAGCGATGACGAGATGGCTCTCTGCCAGGTCACTCTCGTCAAAATGCCGCTCCATATGGGAAAGCTGTCCCGCATCCCGCCAAGTGGTCAGATTTGGCGTCAGTTCAGGTGCAACCAGAATAACGTCCGCGCCAGAATTCAGCAGGGCTGCGGTCTTGCGTTCGGCGACGGGGCCGCCGCCTACCACCAGGCAGCGCTTGCTGTTGATGTCGAGGAAGATGGGGAAAAAGTCCATAGATTCAATGCTTCAGTGAGAATTTGGAGTGGTGGTGGATTGTCACAGCTGTCGAACATGGGCGAACAACCCGGTGAAATCCATGCTATTTTATACGATTACTTCATGCTTTTGGCTTGAAATATTTAAACACATTAATATACTAATGCGCTCAGTTATTCAATATTAGGTGGTAAAACGTGCTGGTACAGGAAATAGACTCTTCCGATCTGCAGGCCCGTATCTCCGAGGGCGACGACTTCTATCTGCTGGATATTCGCAGTGCCGGCGAAGTGGCCCAGGGGATGCTGCCCGATTCAGACCATATGCCGATGCATGTCATTCCCCTGCGCATGGAAGAACTGCCCAAGGACAAGGATGTGATCCTCTACTGTCACAGTGGTGCCCGATCTTATCATGCCTGTGCCTATCTGATTCAGCAGGGGTTTGAAAACGTGATTAATCTGCGCGGTGGTATTCTGGGTTGGGCGCGCTCAGGTTATCAGGTGGCTGCTAGAAAAGTTGGCTAACAAATTGAATTCCCATGGGTAAATGGGTTTGTAGCCTGTTTGGCCACTGTTTTATCAAGAGGTTTTGCTTGCGTTTCAGCGGCGCTTCGCATATAAATTACGCCCTGGATTATTCCTATACATTCTAATACAACCATATTCTGGAGGTCTTACCATGGCTGATTTCGATCAAGAGTTGGATGCAAGCGGACTGAACTGCCCCCTACCCATTCTGCGTGCAAAGAAGACTCTGAACGGCATGGAGTCTGGCAAGGTTCTACATATCATTGCTACTGATCCCGGTTCCGTGAAGGACTTCGAGGCATTTTCCAAGCAGACCGGTAACGAGCTGATGGAATCCAAGGAAGTCGGCGGCAAGTTCGAATTCCTGATCAAGAAAGGCTGATTTCCGGCCGCTGGGTTATATTGGAGACAGTTTAGATGTCAGATATGAAAAAGTTAGCCATCATCGCCACCAAGGGTTCGCTGGACTGGGCTTATCCGCCTTTTATCCTCGCGTCGACCGCTTCGGCCTTGGGCTATGATACCGAGATATTCTTCACCTTCTACGGCCTGCAACTTCTGAAAAAGAATCTGGACCTGGAAGTCACCCCCCTGGGTAATCCGGGTATGCCGATGCCGATGGGCATGGATAAGTGGTTTCCTGTCATGGGTCTGACCCTGCCGGGCATGCAGGGCATGATGACCAGCATGATGAAGAAGAAGATGGCATCCAAAGGCGTTGCCAGTCTGCCGGAATTGCGGGAACTCTGCCAAGAGGCTGAGGTTCGGCTGGTTGCTTGCCAGATGACTGTTGACCTGTTTGAGATGAATACCGCTGAATTCATCGACGGCGTCGAGTACGCCGGTGCAGCCGCATTCTTTGAGTTTGCCGGCGAAAGTGATATCTGCCTTTACATCTAATCCGTTGTAAATTGCAGTTCCAAAGCGCTGCCCTCACAAGGGGTGGCGCTTTTTTATGTCTGGTCGTTGAAAGTGACAAACGTAGGGTGCGCCATGCGCACCATGATTGATACGGCGACAAGAAAACGAGCAGACACAAAAAAACCGGCGCGATGGCCGGTTTTTTTGTGGTCGTAGTGGGATGTGGTTTACATAAACGTCTTGTTTACCCCAAAACCGAACAGATGGACGCTGGACTCGTAGTCGCCCACAACGGCGCTGGTACCATTTGTCTCACCATTGGCGTGGGTTGTCGCTGTCGGTGTGCGGTCTTGAAACTGCACGTACATATAACCGGCGTCGATCGACCAGCCGTCTCCCAGTTGATGCCCGGCGCCAAAGCTGAAGAGGTGGCGGTCGGCATCAGGTACGCGGGGGCTGAAATAGTCATCGCCCTGCGGGGTTTCGTCAAAGGTATAGCCAGCGCGCAACTGTGTTTTTCCAGTGAGGTCGTAGGAGGCGCCGAAACGGTAGGCGTTGACGTCTTTCCATTTGTTTTCGCTGCTGACGTAGTTGATAAAGGAGAGTTCCTTGTTGTCCACCACAAGCGTGTCGAAACTGCTCCAACCCGTTCGAGTGATGTCGAACTCCAGCGCCAGCTTATCTGTTGTCTGGTTGCGCACACCGATCTGCAGGCGGTAAGGTATTTCAAGTTCGGCAACCGCATTGTTTGAGGCAAACCCTGGAACCGGTGAGCCGGGAGGAAGGGATATATTGCCGTCGATAGGGATCTTTGCGGCTGAGTGGAAACTGCCGCCAAAGCTCCAGTTGTTCATCACATAGAGGCCGCTGATGTTTAAACCGGCGCCACGGCCGTCACCCTCGACTTCAACGGCAGGGTACGCTGCGCCCCCATCATTTACCGACGCATTGAATAGCACCTCTTTCATCCAGTAGATATCGATGCCGCCTGCTACGCTGAAATTGTCGTTAATCATATATGAGACGCTGGGGGAGAAGGCGACGATCTCCAGCTTGGTATTGGTGGGCATGGTCTCACCCAGCGGATAACCGCCGGGATTGGAGGCGCTGGCGGCAAAGGTCTCAGGCAGCCAATCGGTTTCCAGTCCAAAAGGTGCATTGACTGACAGGCCGATCGACCAGTCTTCGCTCATCTGATAATGCGCACTGATAGCGGGAATTGCCACAATGTCATTCGATTCGCTGTCGAAAGAACCGTTGCCTGTTGTGACGCCCAGATTGGGTTTGACCAACAGCCCGCCGAGACTGGCTGCCCCCCCTTCATGGAAGGCCATTGCAGCTGGGTTGTAGGCAATTGCGCCGAGATCTTTGTGGTTTGCGACTACGGCATTTGATTGTGCCATGCCGGAAACTGAAAGTTCAGGGACAGCAAAACCGGAAGCGGCGGCTTGTTGAGCGGAGAACGCAAGTGCGATTCCGCAGGCCAGAGCCAGTTTGTGCAGTTTCGGTGTATTGGTTTGATCCATGGGTTCCTCCACCCGTGTTTATGTGGTTATTCTCGCCCCGGTTTCGGGCAATCCTGTGAGGCTAAGAGATTCAAGGGAAAAATGCCACCAAAATACGGTTTTTTTTTGTGGCGGGGACTAGATTAGCATTCCCTCATAATAGGGTTTTATGATATAAAAGGAATTTATCGGCACAGAAAGCCGAGGCTGAGCAGGGGAAAATAAGTATGGCTGATCGCAGGTTACAAGTATTTCACACGGTTGCGCGCCTGCTGAGTTTTACCAAGGCGGCTGAAACCCTGCACATGACACAGCCAGCGGTGACATTTCAGGTGCGTCAACTTGAGGAGTATTTCAACACGCGACTGTTCGACCGCACGCACAACCGGATCAGCCTCACCGAGGCAGGGGGCCGGGTATTCGAATACGCCGATCAAATCTTCGATCTCTATGCCGATATGGAAAATGCGGTGCGTGAGATGACCGGAGAGATCCGTGGGGCGCTGACTATTGGCGCCAGCACCACGATTGCGGAGTATATGCTGCCAGCATTGCTGGGTGATTTTGGCAAACGTTATCCGGAAGTCACCATTCATCTGCGTGTTTCCAACTCTGATGGCATCGTCTCCATGGTGGAGAACAACAGTATCGACCTGGGGGTTGTGGAAGCCCCTGTGGGCAACAAGAATCTGGTGGTCAAGGTATGCCGGAAGGACCATCTGGTTGCGATCGTGCCACCCGGCCATGAGTTGGGGGGGCATGCGGCCATCCCGTTCAAGAAACTGCTGGATTTTCCCTTTATCTGCCGGGAGGAGGGATCTGGCACCCGGGAGGTTATCAATGACTATATGTGTGAGCACCTCGACAGCTGCAACAACAACCTGAACATCACCATGGAGTTGGGCAGCCCGGAATCGGTCAAGGGTGCCGTTGAAGCGGGTATGGGTGTTTCAGTAGTCTCCCGGGCGACTGTCCAGAAAGAGTTGAAGTTGGGTACTCTGTGTGCCATTAAGCTGGACCCGCCGTTGGAACGTCCTTTCTCCTTTGTCCACCAGAAGCAGAAGTTTCGCCTCCGGGTGATGGAGGAATTACTCGAATTTGCCAGTGCTTACTGTGAGAGTCACTCTACTGTGGAATTGTAGATTTGCAGTTTATGCCAACCCAGAAAAAACTGCCTCCAGAGCAGCGTAAGCTGCTTGATTTGTATTCAGTGCTGGATGAACAGAACCGCTTGAGTCTGATGGCGTTCGCTGAATTTTTGTCAGCACGAGGCGTCGAGGAAACCAAATCCGAGCCGGAACCGCTGCAGACATTCAAATCAATCCCGCGCCCTGAGAGTGAATCCGTAGTAAAGGCGATCAAAAGATTGAGTGAGAGTTACTTCATGCTGGAGCGGGACCAGATGTTTAGCGAGACCTCGTCCCTGATGATGGCCCATGTGATGCAGGGCAGGGGTGCAGTGGAGGTCATTGATGATCTTGAAGCCCTGTTTGAGCGGCATTATCAGGGCTATCGAGATGGAGACTGAATATTCTGCTTCCAGCTTCCAGCACGCTGACATCCGCATAGTGTTAACAGGTCCTAGACTTTAAACAACCATGCAAGTCATTACTGACTGGTTCAAACGTTACTTTTCCGATCCCCAGATTGTCTCCCTGACGATCTTTCTGGTGATCGGTTTTGGCGTTGTTTTGACCATGGGGGACATGCTTGCGCCGGTGTTGGCCAGTGTGGTCATGGCCTACCTGCTGGAGGGAGTGGTCTGCCTGCTGGAGCATCGCAGGTGGCCCCGGTTGGGTGCGGTGCTACTGGTGTTCAGCGGTTTTCTGCTGTTTGTCGCGCTGGTTGTGTTGGGCTTGTTGCCGCTGCTCTCCCGTCAGGTGACGGAATTGGTCCAGCAGTTGCCGACAATGATCTCGACCGGCCAGCAGGCGTTGATGCAGTTGCCGGAGAGATACCCGGAGATCGTCTCCCAGGTACAGATAGAGGAACTGATCGGCCAGATTCGCAGTGAGATTGGTGGTTTTGGCCAACGGGTGCTCTCCTGGTCGGTGGCCTCGGTAGTCGGCGTCATTACTCTGCTGGTCTATCTGATTCTGATGCCGTTACTGGTCTTCTTTTTTCTCAAGGACAAAGGGGTGATCCTGGAGTGGATTATCCAGTACCTGCCCAAGCACCGAAAGTTTGCAGGAACGGTGTGGAAAGATGTGGATCGGCAGATCGGTAACTATGTGCGCGGTAAGTTCTGGGAAATTATCATCATCTGGGCGACGAGTTATGCCACTTTCTCCCTGTTGGGACTGAATTACGCATTGTTACTCGCTGTGGCCGTAGGTCTTTCGGTGATCATTCCCTACATCGGAGCGGCTGTGGTCACCTTCCCGGTGCTTTTCGTCGCCTGGTTTCAGTGGGGCTGGTCTCCCGATTTTGCCTGGCTCGCAGTTTCTTATTTCGTGATTCAGGCGCTGGATGGGAATGTGTTGGTGCCGTTGCTCTTCTCTGAAGTTGTTGATCTGCACCCGGTGGCAATTATTGTTGCGATCCTGGTGTTTGGAGGGTTTTGGGGATTTTGGGGCGTCTTTTTCGCCATTCCGTTAGCCACTCTCGTGCAGGCGGTTTTGGTCAGCTGGCCACGGCCTGCTTTGGCGGTGGGTGTGGAATGATCCCGGAACGGGAACCCCCGGCATCCATATCAGATGCCGAGGCTTATCGCCAGCTATCGACCGGGATCAACTTTTGTTGGTGTTGACGCCAATGATCGAGTAGAGCGGGCACCAGCCCATCAGTGCGGTAAACAGCGGCACTGCACCGATAGCGCCCCACCAGTTGACCGGGTCATTCAGAAGAAATCCCCATGCAAGCAGGGCAATGCCCACGATAATACGAAGAATCTTTTCTATTCCACCAACGTTCTTAGTCATCTTTTTCTCCTGATCTGTAGATGAAGGAGACGAGCCTCAACAGCATGAGAGGCAACGCCATGCCCGGAATGCTACTCGTAGATGTGCCGAATGTATGTGACTTAGTCACATTGGCTCCGTGTATCCACAAGCTTGAACCTACAGTTGCTCGCTCAGGGCTTGAGGGTCCAATAGATCAATCCTGCCGCGATTTGTGCTGATCATCTGACGGCTCTCAAAATCCTTTAGGATGCGGCTGATAACCTCACGGGATGTGCCCAGATCTGAAGCGATCTCCTGGTGCGTTACTTTTATCGCCTGGTTGCCGTTCGATTCAGCGCGTTTCAACAGATATGCTGCAAGTCGATGGTCAACCCGCCGAAAAGCGATCTCTTCCACCACTGTGATGACTTCGGCGAGACGCTCTGAGACGAGTCCAAAGAGATATTCCTGCCAAGCCGGAAACCGGCTCATCCAGTTCTGTGCTTCGGCAGTGGGTATCAATACTGCCTCTAACGCCTTTTCGCAGACGGCAATGGCAGGGAAGGGAGTGTTGCTGATGATGCAGGATGCCGTCAAGATGCAGCTCTCTCCTCTGCCGATGCGATAGAGAGTGATTTCGCGGCCATTCTCTCCAAGCTTGTAAATGCGTGCAGTGCCGCTTATTACCAATGCCAAGTGGGTGCATGACATACCTTCGTGGCAGATGGATTGCGGCTTGTCCAAATGGACGACCGAGGCGGCCTGGAAAAAATGTCGCTTGAATGTCGGGTCTTTCCGGCGCAGAAAACCGAAGCAGTCGATGATCCGGTCGATTTGTTGGGAATCTGTGATCAAGGTCGGAAGTTCGACTTCATGATTTGCCGGAATTATTCTGCAAATCCGGCTGGACAATATCAGCGTGATGGATCCAGGCTGGCGCAATCTGATCGGATTTATCGACTCTGGGAAGGATGATTTTGATATGGGATTCGTGCAGTTTGCTGGAGATGCCGGCAATTGCGGTCTCTTCACTGTTCAACAGTTTTTTGGACAGTCTGATGAAATTTGCACCCAGATAGTTGAGTACTTTAAAGGCCGCATCGTTACCGAGAAAACGGGCGAGTGAGATGCTAATACCCATTTCGCGCAGTGCCCGAATGAAGGCTTTGGAACGCTTTAGATCGAAAGCCAGATCAGCGAGATCGAACTCCATGTGGAGCCCGGTGCCTACCAGTTGGCGGCGGCGGAGCTGGTCACGAATCCACTGTAAACGCCCCATATCTTCAATGGAGGCAGCAGATTGATGAATGACTATGTTGGTCTGTCGCCCTTCATGGCGCCGTTCATCCAGAATTGAGATTGCTTCCCCGCAGAGCCAACGTTCGACGTCGCTTAGCCGGTCTATGCGTTTGGCGGTTTGCAGAATCTGTTCTGCAGGGACGGTCTCTCCCTGTTCGGATCGAATCCGTGGCAGTAACTCGTGGAAGATGCCGGCCTGCTGTTCAGTGCTGGTTAAAGGTAGAATGACCAGTTGGAATGTGTTCTCTTCGAGACTTTTCCTGACCAATTTTTCAAGCGGAATGTCCGACGTTTGAGTGTTTTTCTTTTGGACGTGTCGCCCCTCACTGAACACGACCGTTCTATTCCCTCCAGCCGCCTGTGCATTGGCCGATGCCAGGGAGCTTCTGGTAACCATTTCGGAGCTGCTGTGATCGTGCTCATTGTTGAAGCTGATACCAATGCTGGCTTCAAGTCTGAGCTTCAAGCCATCGATTTCGAAGGGGGTATCCGATATTGCCTTTCGAATGGCCTCTGCCAGAGCCTCCAGGTTATTTTTATGTGGCCGGTTTGCCAACAACAGAATTGAGTCGTCACTGTTGCGCGCAGCCATGTCCTGAGGTTCGATCAGTCCAGCTATTCGGCTGCCGAGCTGGCCAAGTAATCGGATGATCTGGGTTTCGTTCGTGCTGATGCGAATCTCATTGAGGTTTCCCAGCCCAACATAGAAAACGCCCAATATTTGGGCCGATGGTGAGGCAGACACAAGTTGCCTGTCCAGTTGCGTAAAGAATAATCGCCGGGTATGGAGACCAGTGACAGAGTCCCGTTGATTGGGTGTGGGCTGGGCGGAGCTGATGTGTCTGGCTCGCTGAATGCGGTTATTGACGGTAGTCACCAGGTGGCGGGGACGAATAGGTTTTGAGATGAAGTCGTCCCCGCCGACACTCAGTGCGTCCAGCTGTTTGTCTGCATTCTGCTCTCCGGAGAGAAAAACGATGGGTATGCTGACAAACTCCTCCCGTTCTCGAATGATGCTGGTGAGTTCGATGCCGTTGGCTCCCGGCATATAAAGGTCCATCAGGATAAGGTCCGGCCGGAACTGATCAAGAATATCCATCACCTTGAGTGGATCGGTGACGGCCAGGGTTTCGATATTGGCTTTGCGCAGAATAGCTGCCGCAAAATCCGCCTGAGATGGATCATCCTCAACGATGAGTACCCGATAGGTTTTCTCTCTGTCTGGTTTTACCAGTTGGAGAATCTTCCCGGTCAGGTTGGGAATATTGAATGGAGATGTGAAATAGCCCGTCGCACCGATACGCAACGCCTGGAGACGGAGTTCCAATTCGTTGGATCGAGAGAGAAAGATCAGCTTCGGTCTCTCTATGCCACGTTGTTCAAGCCGCTCCAGTTCATCGAAAACCGGCTTGAGCTGAGCGAGTAGATGGCAGTCAATGAGTAGACCGTCAGGCAGCTTCTTTTCCAGCTCACCCACTAGGTCATCGGGCTGGTTGAAAGTCAAAACCTGGCAGTTCTCCGCCTCCAGGGTCTGTATGAGGCTGGGTACGATATCCTGAGCATGACGCAGGTAATGAAGCAGACAGCCTTTGCCTTTATCGGCCCCCGTTTTTTTTTGCCGCAATTCATCCACTGCATCATGGAGTGACATAAGGCTTTCGCTCAGGTGGCTTATTACCTCCATCTCTGGTTTTCGATCAGTGTCGAGGAGTGTGCCGAGATAGGCCTCCATCGAATAGAGCGTCTCACTGACTCTGACAAGCCCAAAACGACTGCTGGCACCAGCCAGATCCTGAATTCTCTGAAAAAGACGAAATAGTTTGTCGCTGTCCCAATCATCCGATGTGAGTGAACTCCATACATCGTCGATAGCCGTCATGCGCTCCGGCAAGTGCCGCAGGAAAACCTGCTTCAATTCGCCAACGCTCTGCTTATGAATGTTGTTGGACTCAGACATCCTTACGGGTGTTTAGATTTTGTTATTGGACAGACCGATTATGAAGACTTTTTCAAAACCGGGACGACAAGTTCCGCTTCCATAAGAATCATGACAAAAGTTTACAGGATTTTAGAAAGATGTTGAAAAATAATAAACGGGATTATAGTTTTTTTTCATGCGGCCGAAACAGGTTTTATCAGGAGCGAAATAGCTGCCTATATGCTAACTTAGGAATGAAAAGGGATTTTGTGGAATGACATATCTGGTGGTAGAGGGCTGCTGCTGGCCCGTGAGGGCGGCATGGTTGTCTGATCTGGGTCTGGGCTTGTTGGCCCAGGACGTGGTTCATCCAGTCTCCATTGAATCTGCGTTGAAACATTCCAGCCACCCTTGCCCCGTGGTTCTCGCTGACAGTATTGGTTGATGACGGAAAATAATTTTGAAGATATCAAGGTAAAGGCCGAACAGGTCAGGTTGCTCTATAACAGTGGCATTGTGCTGATGCTTGCCAACCTGGTGGGTGCCGCTATCTTCTTCTCCATCAACAACGCCTGGGATTTTGCCCGTGGCCAGATTTGGGGTGGGGTGCTGCTCGCTATCCTGCTTTTACAGGCTGTTTTGACCTTTTTTGCCAGCCGCGCGGCTGTTTCCAATCTGCTCAACTGGCGTTTTCCCTTTCTTCCGGGTGTTTTGTTGCTGGGTTTGGCCTGGTCTGCTGCACTGATATTTCTATTGTTGCAGCCTATGTCCCACGAGTCTCTGCTGAGCTATGCCCTGATTGGCGTCGTGGTGCTCCTCTCTGCCATTTTGCTGACAGTGGACGGCCTGGCCAGCCTGGTCTTTATTCTGGCGGCATCACTGCCGGTGATCCTGAATGTGACCCTCTCAGATATGGCACTACAGGAAGGCGCCTGGGTGGGACTCATCGCCTATCTGCTGGCGCTGGGGATCCTCTCCATGTGGATGACGGCCGCTCAGCAGCGCTTTCTGCTGATGTCTGCCAACCGCACTTTGCTGCGCGAACGGCTGATGGAGACAGAGACCCAATTGTCGGAGTTGTCCAGTCGCCTGAGTGCGGAAAATGATCAACGGCAGGATGTCGAACGGGAGCTCTCGTTGGCCAAGGAGGCGGCAGAGACCGCAAATCTGGCCAAGACAGAATTTTTGGCTACCATGAGCCATGAGATTCGTACCCCTCTGAACGGCATTCTTCCCATTCTGGAGATGCTGCGGGAGACCAAGCTGGAGAGTGAACAGCGCCAATTCGTCAATACCGCGCTCAACTCATCCCAACTGCTGTTGAGCATCATCAACGATATTCTGGATTTTTCCAAGGTTGAGGCCGGCAAGCTGGAGTTGGAGTTCATCGAACTGAATGTTCGTGAACTGGTGGAGCAGGTAACCGTCCTGATGACGAACGCTGCAGTCCGCAGAAAACTCAAACTCAGCTATCGGATAGATCAGGATGTGCCTCCCGCAGTACGTGGAGACCCGATTCGGCTGCGGCAAATTTTGACGAACTTGGTAAGTAATGCGATTAAATTTACCAAAAAAGGTGGTATCTCCGTGGAAGTTTCCATCAGGCACGCTACCCGTACCGAGGTGGAATTGCTCTTCGCAGTACGTGATACCGGTGTCGGCATGTCGGAAGAGGCGGTGGAGAGGCTTTTTCAGCCTTTCTCACAGGCTGATGCATCCACTACCCGCACACATGGAGGGACCGGGCTGGGTTTGGCGATCTGCAAGCGTCTGACGGAGCTCATGAGTGGACGCATTGGGGTTAAATCAAAGAAGGGCAAAGGCTCCCTCTTCTGGTTTGTCGTGCCCCTGCGCAAATCGCTGGAAGAGGTGCCTTCCGCGCGGCGGGATCTGCAGGGCGCACGTGCCTTGATTCTGGCGCAAGATGAGGTTGCCCATAACATTGCGGCTTATATGCGGGATTGGGGAATGGTTTTTGAGCAGGCTGTGGACAGTTACGATGCGATATCCAAGCTCCAGGCATCAGCCAACCTGGGAGAGAGCTGGAGTTACGAACTGATCGTTATCGATGGTCGGGTTTCAGGCCAGGGAATTTTGAAGACGATCGAGGAAATTAGGGCCAATCCAGTGCTGCTTCAGGTAAAGTTTCTGGTTTTGGACCCCACTGTTTCAGATGCCAAGTCCCTTGGTCGTCAGGGCATTGAGATACTGAACGCCCCGATCCACAGGGTGGAGGTGGAGCAGAGATTCAAACGGCTGCTTGATGTAGAGACGGTGTCAGGCGCAGGCTCGGTAACAGCGGAGCAGCCTATGCCAAGAATGCCTGACGAATCTTTCGGTTGGGATGATGGGCATGCTGAGATGCTGGATGAGCCGCCAACTGTGGAGATGGCCGAAGAAGCGCCACTACCTCAACACACCCCGCTGGTAGGTAAGATCCTGGTGGTGGAGGACAATCCGGTCAATCTGGCAGTAGTAAAGAAAATTCTGCAGAAGGCGGGGTTACAGCCAGTCACAGCGACGGACGGTGTCCATGCCATGCAGGCGGTAGGCAGTGAGAATTTTGATGTTGTACTGATGGACTGTCAGATGCCTCGAATGGATGGTTACGAGGCGACGGATGCCATCCGACAACGTGAACAGCAGCAGGGACTTGCCCGACTGCCGGTCATTGCAATGACGGCAAACGCGATGGCGGGGGATCGGGAACGGTGCCTGGCGGCAGGGATGGATGATTATCTGTCCAAGCCGGTCAAGCCGGCGGCGCTGGAAAATATGCTGCGGCAATGGTTGCCCATGCAGGAAGTGTTGCAAGAACAAGCGGATGTTCCGGAAGATTCTGCTGAATCAACGGAGCTTCCACAGACTCAGGATCTGCCAACGGATGTGGGGGAGGAGGAAGTGTCCTACGATGTCATAGATATTGCGGTAGTGGAGGAGTTGTTTGAGATCATGGATGAGGATTTCATTATGGTTCTGGAGAGTTATCTGAGCAGTACGCCAGACTTAATGGATGGAATCAGACAGGCAGTTCAGTCCCGGGATCTGGACGCCCTGGTGGGGCCCGCTCATTCATTGAAATCGAGCAGTGCCAATGTGGGAGCAATCGAACTCTCGGTCCTGGCCAGGGAGTTGGAGACCAAAGGCCGTGAACAGGATGGAAGTGATCTGAGTGCCGTCTATGAGCAGATCGCAGATGTCTACAAACTCTCGGTCGCAGCCTTGCAGCAGATCGTCGAGCGCGGCAGTTTGGAGTGACGGGTTACAGCTCAAGTTTGGGCGTTCGTTGTGAAGGTTGGCATTGTGACGAACGTAGGGTGTGCCATGCGCACCATGCTCGCTTGAATTACAGGTTATTCGAAGCAAAATCCGCCAGACGTGAACGCTCTCCCCGCAACAGAGTGATATGTCCGCTGTGGGGCCAGTTCTTGAAGCGATCAACGGCGTATGTGAGGCCTGAAGTGGTCTCCGTCAAATAGGGTGTATCGATCTGCGCCACGTTCCCCAGGCAGACGATTTTCGTCCCTGGTCCAGCCCGGGTGATGAGAGTCTTCATCTGCTTCGGTGTCAGATTTTGTGCCTCGTCCAGGATGATGTACTTGTTCAGAAATGTCCTGCCACGCATGAAGTTGAGTGAGTGGATGCGGATGCGGCTGCGTAGAAGGTCCTCGGTGGCGGCACGGCCCCATTCTCCTCCCTCGGTCTGGGTGAGTACCTCCAGATTGTCCATCAGCGCACCCATCCATGGCGTCATCTTCTCCTCTTCTGTGCCGGGTAGAAAGCCGATGTCCTCCCCAACAGGCACTGTCACCCGGGTCATGATGATCTCTCGGTAGAGGTTCTGATCCAGCGTCTGCATCAGTCCCGCTGCCAGCGTCAGCAGGGTCTTGCCTGTGCCGGCAGTGCCCAACAGGGTGACGAAGTCGAGTTCCGGGTCGAGCAGCATATTGAGGGCGAAGTTCTGTTCCCGATTGCGGGCATTGATGCCCCAGACGGTATGTTTTTGGTGACGAAAGTCATCGACTAACTCAATGATTGCATCGTCTCCCTCCCGGCGCCGAACTATGCCTTCGATACCGTGATCACCCTCCAGGTAGAGGCATTGGCTGGGATACCATTCACGGGCGTCCGGGCCGCTGACCCGGTAGAAGGTCCGGCCCTCCTCCTGCCAGGCTTCGACCTCTTTCGTATGGTGGTCCCAGAAATCGTCCGGCAGTTTTTCCTCACCGCGATAGAGAAGATTGACGTCGTCCAACACCTGGTCATTGGAGTAATCCTCCGCCCGAATGCCCAGGACTGCAGCCTTGATGCGCAGGTTGATATCCTTGGAGACCAGAATTACTAGCTTGTGTGGATGTGCCTCCTGTAGCCCCATGGCGGTTGCAAGGATGTTATTGTCCGGCGTATTGCCCGGCAGGCTGTCAGGTAGGTGGCTGATGACGGGGGTTGTCTGGAAGAAGAGGCGTCCGGTTACCGAATCCGCATGGTTGCCGTTGAGTTGCAGTGTGTTGAGGGGTAGTCCCAGATTGATTTCACTACTGTCGATCCCGCACATCAGTTCGTCCAGAAATCGGCTGGTCTGACGCACGTTGCGTGCGACTTCTGACATGCCTTTTTTGCCCTTGTCGAGTTCTTCAAGCACCACCATCGGCAGGAAGATGTCGTGCTCCTTAAAGCGGAACAGGGCGGTGGGATCGTGCATCAGCACGTTGGTATCCAGGACAAAGAGGCGGTTGTTTTCTTCTTCTGACATCTTCTATTCCGCGTGGTGATGGGCGGTGTTATTTTTCGGCGCGCATCGCCTTGACCGCATCAAGGACCTCATCGACGTGTCCTTTGACCTTAACTTTGCGCCACTCTTTTCGTAGGAAGCCCGACTCATCGATGAGAAAGGTGCTGCGCTCGATGCCACGTACCTTCTTGCCGTACATGTTCTTCATCTTGATGACGTCGAAGGCGTTGCAGAGCCCCTCCTCCTTATCCGACAGGAGTTCGAAGGGAAAGGCCTGTTTCGTCTTAAAGTTTTCCTGGGCCTTGATGCCGTCGCGGGAGACACCAATGATGACCGTCGATTGACGTCGAAACTTGTTGATAGCCGCGGTGAAATCCCGACCCTCCTGGGCGCATCCAGGTGTGTTGGCCTTGGGATAGAAATAGAGCACGATGGTTTTGCCGCGAAAATCCGACAGTTTAAGCGTCTTGTCGCTGGTAGCGGGCAGCTCGATGTCTGGCACCAGTTTTCCGATGGCGATAGCTGTCATTGTCAAATATTCTCCCGAGTTCAGCCCTTGACGGGCTCGAGGACGGCATCAAGGTTTAACCCGTCACAGTAGTCCATGAACTCGTCCCGCAGCCCGGCAATATGCAGGTCGGAAGGGATGCCCACATTCATGTGTACGGCAAACATCGGGGTGCCGGTGTGCGGCGCAGCGTAGCTTGATGTCATCATGTCTTCGATATTGATGCTTCGCTGGGAAAAAAATTCCGCCAGGTGGTTTACGATGCCGGGGTGATCCATGGCGACCACATCTACAGCGTAAGGCAGCAGATTGCTGGAAGGGCTCCGCTCCTCAGTGCGTTTGGTGATGATGGTAAGGTCAAGTTCCTGTTCCAGTTCCGGCAGGGCGTTTTCCAGCTTGGCAAGGGTATTCCACTGCCCCTCGACCAGCAGCAGGATAGCGAATTCGCCACCAAGTACAGTCATGCGACTATCGGCGATATTGCACCCATCGTCCAGGATCTTCTTTGAAAGTGCATTAACGATGCCTGGACGGTCCTTGCCCAGTGCGGAGATTACAAGGAAGCTGTTTGGAGTGGTCATTTATCTTCGTGTTGTTTTGATTCTGGGTGTGCGCCTGAAGTGGGCGCACTGAGCCTTTAATTCACACTAGCCTGTATCATGTACGGACGGCCGGAAAAGCGCCAACATTTTATTGGTATCCGGTTCAAAGTGTAACACGTCGGCGGCTTGCGTCCGGCAAATCGCTTTTCCAGTCGACTTGTCAGCATCGCAAGCCGCAGGATAACATAGCGGATTGAGCTTGATACCGAGGGTTTTCGAAGAGATGTTTCGCGGCAGCATGGTGGCGATGGTCACTCCCATGAAGGAAGGTGGCAGTCTGGATGATGAGGCACTCTATCGTCTGGTGGACTTCCATGTCGAAATGGGGACGGATGCCATCATCGTGATGGGCACAACAGGTGAATCCGCCACGCTGGACGAGACAGAGCACTGTGGCGTGATCCGCAAGGTGGTTGAATACGCTGCGGGCAGGATTCCCGTCATTGCGGGTACCGGGGCCAATTCGACCACAGAGGCAGTCAGCCTGACACACTGTGCCATGGAGGCAGGGGCGGATGCCTGCCTATTAGTGACCCCCTATTACAACAAGCCGACCCAGGAAGGCCTCTACCTGCACCACAAGGCAGTGGCGGAAGCGGTCGATATCCCACAAATTCTCTACAATGTTCCAGGCCGTACCGCCTGCGACATGCTGCCTGAGACCGTGGCCCGGTT
Source organism: Gammaproteobacteria bacterium (ex Lamellibrachia satsuma) (assembly GCA_019623805.1). Taxonomy (NCBI): domain Bacteria; kingdom Pseudomonadati; phylum Pseudomonadota; class Gammaproteobacteria; species Gammaproteobacteria bacterium (ex Lamellibrachia satsuma). Next base: position 824,867 of record CP053680.1, on the reverse strand, counting down.
GGCTGAGGTGGAGAACATCATCGGCGTCAAGGAAGCCAGCGGCGATTTGCAGCGCGTGACGCGGATCCGCGAGCTTTGCGGAGCCGATTTTGGTATCTACAGCGGGGACGATGCAACCGGCTGCGAGTCGATGCTGATTGGCGGCGACGGGGTGATCTCCGTAACTTCGAATGTGGCACCCAAGCTGATGCGGCAGATGTGCGCAGCGGCCTTGGCCGGGGAGCGCGAGGCCGCAGAGCGGTTGGATGCTAAAGTGGCAGCGCTGCATGCGGCGTTATTTGTTGAATCCAACCCTATTCCAGTGAAGTGGGCGGTGGTTGAAATGGGTTTGGCGCAGAAAGGTATCCGCTTGCCGTTGACCTGGCTCTCTGAAGTACTCCAGCCAAAAGTACGGGCTGCCATGGAGCAGGCAGGCGTCTGCTAAACCAGTTAATAATTATCCGCAGATTTGCGGGAACTCAAGGTTATCGAAAGATCGAACCCAGCTATGCTGCATACTGTTAAACGACTGATTCTCATCCCGGCCCTCGCTGTTCTGCTCCACGGTTGCAGCTCAACCGGGGATATTTTCTCCGACAAACAGACGGAGTACAGAAACCAACGGGAGATGGTCGACAACCTCGAAGTGCCCCCAGACCTTTCACGTTCTGCGATCAATGATGCGTTGAGGGTGCCGGAGGCGGGCGCGGCGGGGAGCGCCTCTTACTCTGAGTACGCCACCAACCGGCAGGATGGAGGTTCAACCACTCCCAGGCTAGCCGGCAGCACCGTTTTACCCCGTGTGAAGGATGTCGAGGTCGAGCGCGACGGCGATCAGCGCTGGTTGCTTATCAATGCAACTCCGGACGAAGTCTGGCCCAGGGTGGTGGAGTTCTGGCGTCAAAACGGTCTGCTGCTGGTGGAACAGGATCCCACCGTTGGCATCATGCGTACCGACTGGCTTGAGAGTCGGGCAGATGTCAAACAGGGTACGATCACAGAACTGTTTCGCAAGGTTCTGGACAGCGTCTACTCTTCCGCTACCCGCGATCAGTTTCGCGTACGCTTGGAAGAGGGAGAAAAAACCGGCACTACCGAACTCTACCTGACCCACAGGGGCCTTGAAGAAAAACTGGTAGAGAATGTCGGAGGAGACGCCGATACCACCTACTGGACGCCACGACCCAATGATCCAGGTGTCGAGGCTGAGATGCTGCGTCGCCTGATGGTCTATCTGGGCACGAGCGGGGAACATGCTGAACAGGCGTTGGCGCGCAAAGAGGAGCGCAAGGCACGTTCAGAACTGGTGAAATCCGCGACCGAGGCCTACCTCATCATCAATGAAGGTTTTGCCAGAGGTTGGCGCCTGACCGGCGTTGCCCTTGATCGTGTTGGGTTTGCGGTAGAGGATCGCAATCGCTCTGAAGGGATCTATTTTGTCCGCTACATCGATCCCGACAAGGAGGGCGGCAAGGAGAAGGGCTTCTTCTCTAAACTCGCTTTCTGGTCGGATGATAAGCTCGACGATGAGAATCAGTACCAGGTGAAGCTCGAAGCCGAGGGTAAGACGAGCCGGGTAACCGTGCTCAACCAGCAGGGAGAACGTGATATTTCATCGACGGCACTGCGTATTTTGACGCTGCTGCATGAGAATATCCGTTAACTCGACAATCTCATATTTGTCCGAATAGTGACGTGCGTTTTGCGTCGTTGGGAAGTGGCAGCAAAGGGAACGCGCTGCTGATCGAAACCGGCCATGTGCGGGTGTTGGTGGATTGCGGTTTTCCTGCCAGGGAGATCGAACGGCGACTCGGTTTGCTGGATGTGGCTGCGGACTCGCTGGATGCGGTCCTCATCACCCACGAGCACTCCGATCATGTGAGTGGTTTGGGGCCGGTTACCCGGCGTTATAAACTTCCCGCCTGGATGACTGCCGGGACCTACAGGGGCACCAGGTGCGGTGAGATACCGGCACTGCACTGTATCGATAGTCATGCCGGTCCCTTCACTATCGGCGACCTGAAAATCACCCCCTATCCTGTACCTCACGACGCCCGTGAACCCTGCCAGTTTGTTTTTCGGGCGGATGGGGTATCTCTTGGTTTGCTGACTGATGCCGGGCACATTACGCCGCATATCGTCGAAAATCTTTCCGACTGCGACGCTTTGCAGCTGGAGTTCAACCACGATACCGAAATGTTGCGCGCCGGACCCTACCCGCCCCGGTTGCAGGCGCGGGTGGGTGGCGTGCTGGGCCATCTGAGCAATCGCCAGTCCTTTGAACTTCTGGCGCGTCTTGACCAGCAGAGGCTGCGGCATCTGGTGGCTGCCCACCTCAGTGAAGCAAATAATACCGCCGCACTGGTTCGCGAGGGAGTAATGTTGCATGCGCCTCAAATCGTTGAACGGCTGACGGTGGCGACACAGCGCACTCCCACCACCTGGTTGGTTTTATGAAGTGCATTCCGCTTGTATTGGTTCCTGCTGAATTACTTATAATTCTTTAATTTTCAGGTGGTTGGTTGTATCGTATGCGAGTTTTAACAATTGAGCGGATCGGCAGGACTGCCTGACCTTTCCGTGTAAGAAAAAATGGGTTGGAGGAGTGAGTTATGGCGCATATCGTTGTAGTAGGTGCTGGTACTGGTGGAATGCCCTGTGCTTATGAATTACGCGCCGAATTGGGGCGCGAACATGAGGTGACGATGATCAACGAACGGGAGTATTTCCAGTTCGTGCCGTCGAACCCCTGGCTGGCTGTGGGATGGCGTGAGCGGTCACATATCACCTTTGAGATTCGTCCACACCTGGAGCGCAAAGGTATCAACTTTATCGCCAAACGCGTCGATAAGATTGATGCGGAAGGCAACAAGCTCGAGTTGGATGGCGGCGAAGTCATCGAATACGACTATCTGGTAATCGCCACCGGCCCGAGACTGGCTTTTGAAGAAGTTGAGGGTTCAGGCCCCAAGGGGCATACCGAGTCGATCTGTACTGTGGATCATGCCGAAAAGGCTTACGAGGCCTATCAGGCACTACTAGAAGATCCGGGGCAGGTGGTGATCGGCGCCATGCCCTTCGCCAGTTGTTTTGGCCCCGCCTACGAATTTTCTTTCATCGTTGATTCAGACCTGCGCAAGCGCAAGCTGCGCGACAAGGTCCCCATGACCTACGTGACTTCCGAACCCTATGTTGGGCATCTCGGTCTGGGCGGCGTCGGTGACTCAAAGGGTTTTCTGGAGAGTGATTTTCGCGCCCACCATATCAACTGGATCACCAATGCAAAGGTGATCAAGATTGAAGCGGGTTTGATGTTCATCGAGCAGTACGATGATTCCGGCCATAAGATCAAAGAGATCGAGCTGCCATTCAAATACTCCATGATGCTACCTGCCTTCAAGGGTGTCGATGCGGTTGCCAATGTTGAGGGGCTTTGCAACCCTCGCGGCTTTGTCTTTGTGGATGACCACCAGCGCAACCCGACCTACGGAAATATCTATGCTGCCGGTGTCTGCATTGCCATACCGCCGGTGGAAGCGACTGCTGTGCCAACCGGTGCGCCCAAGACCGGTTACATGATCGAGTCGATGGTTACCGCAATCGTGCATAACATTGCGGATACCCTGAACGGCAAGGAAGGCACTACCCTGGCTACCTGGAATGCCATCTGTCTGGCGGATATGGGAGACACAGGTGCTGCTTTTGTCGCCCTGCCGCAGATTCCTCCGCGTAATGTCGCCTGGTTCAAGAAGGGGAAATGGGTACACATGGCCAAGATCGCCTTCGAGAAGTACTTCATCCGCAAGATGAAAAAGGGTACATCAGAGCCGATCTACGAGAAGTACATCCTCAAGATGCTGGGTATCGGCAAGCTGAAATAGACACCGCATATCCCGATAAAAAGCCCGGTCTTGTGACCGGGCTTTTTTGGTTAAAGGGGCAGGATTAGCGATAATGCCCATTTTCAGGTTGTTATTGTAGTGAAGGGGGTCGGAGTCAAATTTGACTCCGCTCCCTATGGAGTTCAGCTAATTAAAGGTAACTTGGTTCCATGACATCTTCTTGTATAAGCAGACACCAGACGGTTGGCGTGCCGGTTGGCCGGATTCTCATTGGCGGTGATGCGCCAGTGGTGGTGCAGTCGATGACCAATACCGATACGACGGATGTTGACGCCACCGTAAGACAGGTGGCGGAACTGGCGCGGGCCGGGTCCGAGCTGGTGCGCATTACGGTCAATAATGAGGCAGCCGCCAAAGCGGTGCCGTCAATACGCGAGGCGCTGGACAAGCAGGGGTTGAATGTCCCGCTGATCGGGGATTTTCACTTCAACGGCCACCGCCTGCTGGCGGATTTTCCCGAATGCGCCCAGGCTTTGGGGAAATATCGCATCAATCCTGGGAATGTGGGTAGCGGAGAGAAGCGTGACAGCCAGTACGCCACCATGATCGAGACCGCCTGTCGATATGACAAGCCGGTACGTATAGGGGTCAACTGGGGCAGTCTGGACAAGACTCTGGTGGCGAGCATGATGGATGAGAATGCCCGTGCGGCCGATCCGCTGGATGCGGATGAGGTGACCCATGAGATCATGATCAAGTCGGCGTTGGACAGTGCTCTCCGGGCGGAAGCGTTGGGTCTCGGCAGAGATCATATCGTGCTCTCCTGCAAGATGAGTGGTGTGCAGGATCTGATCGCGGTCTACCGGAAACTGGCCGCCCGCAGTGACTATGCCCTGCACCTCGGGTTGACAGAAGCGGGGATGGGTTCCAAAGGGATCGTTGCCTCCACGGCTGCATTGGCGGTGCTGCTGCAGGAGGGGATTGGTGACACTATCCGCATCTCATTGACGCCGGAGCCCGGTGGCGCACGCACCCAGGAGGTGGTGGTTGCCCAGGAACTCCTGCAGTCGATGGGACTAAGGGCCTTTGCACCGATGGTAGTGGCCTGCCCCGGTTGTGGGCGCACCACCAGTACCCTGTTCCAGCAATTGGCCAAGGACGTGCAGAGCCACTTACGGGCGCAGATGCCGGTCTGGCGCCGGCAATACCCAGGTGCGCAAGAGATGTCGGTGGCGGTGATGGGATGCGTGGTCAATGGCCCCGGAGAGAGCAAGCAAGCTAATATCGGTATCAGCTTGCCGGGTACTGGAGAGAGCCCCTCGGCGCCCGTATTTGTGGATGGAGAGAAGGTGGCTACACTCAAGGGAGATGATATTGCGGCACAGTTTATGGGGATTGTGGATGGATATGTGAGGGATCGCTACGGGCGAAATCCACAGGGAGAATAGTGTTCAACGTTTTTTACGCGGTCGCACTGCAAGTAGAAGAGGGCGAATGAAATAATAATTCAGTAGCCGCACTTAAAGTAGGTTTTTTGTTATAATGCCTGCCAAAAGAGAGTCTTCGCTTGCATGACAACCTTAGGTCAGAGGAACCGTTATGGCTCGAGAGGTAGTGAAAGCAGGTCTATTCTGTATTTTTCTGGTGTCGTTGCCGGCACTGTCTGGTTGCGTGAGTCTGCCGCCGGAGGTAAAAGCGGAGCTGCTCGAACCCTTGGCGGGCCAGCCGAACAACTTCCCATCGGAAGCGCGTGACAGTCGCAGTTCCGAAACGGCCGGCAGCAAGGGGAACTGAGCAGTGCGCTGGTTGTCGTTATTCCTTGTCTTCCTGCTGGCCGCCTGCACCAATCCGACGCGGCAGGATTTCAAGACCTGGCAGGTGGCCGGTGAGGACCCGCAGCAGTTTCTCAGTTTGCCCCTCGTCTCCGGTCAGGTGGTGGTTATCGGCTCCGGCGCCATCATGGATATGGGCATTACCCTGATCCCTGAGTCCTATCCCCCTTATCTCCATGCCGGCATCCTGGTAATCGATGACGGCGCGCCCTATGTCTACGACATCACGGGTGCCGCCGGTTTCAACCTGACCTGCCTTCCACCAACAGATGTGATCAAAGGCGAGGTGCAGCGTACACCTTTTGGGCAGTTTGTCCGGAGTTACCATCATGTTGCGATCTACGAGCCAACGGGTCTGGACAAGGCGCGTATTGCGGACTATGCCCGGACCCAGCTCCGTGAGGAGGCGCCTTTCGACCCCTATTTCAATTACGCTGAGCACGAAAAGCTCTACTGCACCGAATTCATTGCCTTGGCGCTGGAGGTGGGAGGTGCAGAACGTTTCGAACTCCCTCCGAATCGCCCAAATCGTTCGGTTTCAGTGGTGTTGGATTGGCTGAAGATCCCCGACCATGGGCTGTTGATGCCTTCAGATCTTGTCGTTGCATCAAAGCGGGTGGCGTTGTTGAGCACCAGACATACACTGGCCGAGATCTATCTGCTCAACGCACTGAAAGAGGAACTGCATCGTCGTTTCACCTGTGATCAGCGCTTGGGCAACCTCTTTTATTGGAACGGATTCGACGTGCGACTGAGAAAACCGGTGGACAGATTCATGGATGCGGGTCTGGCGCTGTTTCCGCTGGATAGTGAGGTTGATGAGCGGGAGGCCCGGCTTGCGGTGCGGGAGCTGGCGGACGAGATGTACGGGCCACTGCCCGAAACGGCGGTGCTGTCGAGGTGCGAAGATATCAAGCAGGAGAGTATCCTGGCCGGGCAGTGAAACCAGGTGGGATGCGAACCGAGCAAGGTGAGTATTTGGGTGTCACTACCCAATTTGACGGCGAGTTTCCAGGAGAGGAATACGTCGGAAAAGACCGCTACCCGCTGTTTGGCGGGAGCGGAAACTGAAGCGGAGGATAAGACATTGAACAGATTGACACTGATTTCACTGGCGGCGGCAGCCTCGTTTTGCATACACTCCACGGCCATGGCGGAGCCCACGTTCGATCCGGGTGTGATGTTCTACGTGAATGTGCCTTTTGGGCAGAGTAGCTCCCGGAATAGCGGTGAAGAACGGCTCGGATTTCGGCTCGACTATGATTCCCGTCAGTTGTGGAATGAGAAAAGAGTGCAATGGGGGGCGTCGCGTTTCCGTATGGCGCCACTACTCGATTTCAATATGACTGGAGCCGGTGCAGGTTCGATCGATCTGCGTGGCCAGACGCTCGCCTATTCACCCGGCGGCGAAGGAGGATCAAGCTCGACCCCCGCGGCCTCGAAAGCGAGCATGAAAAAATACCCCTGGGTTTGGATAGTCTTGGGCACTGCAGCCGCCGGCATGGCGATTTCCTGTGCCAACGACCAGTGGCCTTGCTTTCATAGGGATGAAGTGAGCGGCGATAGTGTCCCGCCAGACGATTACGTCTCCCCGCCTACCTAAACTTGCTGCATAAGCGTTCCAGAAAAACAGGAAGAGGGGCCGAGGGAATAATTATTCCTCCGCCCCTCTTTATGTTGCAAAAAAACTTCCTGATTTCCTCTGAAACTCTGAGATGGTAGGGTGCGCTGTGTGCACCATGACGTTCTTATTCAATAATCAGCCGGGAGAAGACAATGTGGAAACCAGCAAAAGACCTGTTATTGGCAACGGTAGGCCTGACCCTGTCCCAGGCCGTACCGGCTGATGAAGAACCCGCACTTCTGGTGTCGACGCAACGCCTCACCCTGGAGGTGGCAACATCCATAGCCCAAGGTGCAGTTGCGGCCTGCCGCGAACAGGGTATCCAGATTGCCGCCACCGTGGTGGATCGTGAGGGAACGGTACAGGTCGTGCTCAGAGATACCATTGCCGCTCCCATCACCGTGCCGATCAGCCGGCAAAAGGCTTTTACCGCCGTTAACTTCAATGCGGCAACCTCTCAACTCAGCGATCGGGCCGATACGCCGATTGGCCGCATCGACGGGCTGGTGATGTCCGCTGGCGGTCTGGCAATCCAGGTGGGTGGTCAGTTGGTGGGTGGTATCGGCGTCAGCGGGGCACCTTCGGGTAAGACCGATGAGGCATGCGCCCAAGCGGGGATCGACAAGGTCATTGATGACCTGGAGATGTCGATGTAGTTCCGCAGGCCTGATCAAGCGCTGTAGATCAGGCAGCCCAAATCCGAGGTTTATTGAGGACGAATCCATTAGGGAATCGCTGAACGGACAGGAAAACCTGTCATTGCGAGGGAGCGTAGCGACTGCGGCAATCTCCTGCTACGGAGTACTACCCAAGGAGATTGCTTCGCTACGCTCGCAATGACGAAAAATGTCATTCATTCAGAGGCTCCTTAGCCGGGCATTACCGAATTGTGATGATGATCGTGGTTATGGTCATGGTCGTGTGGTTCAGCGGGCGGCAATGCCTCCCCGGCAACAACCTTGGCGGCTGCAGTTTGTGGATCGGCCTCGCTGGTGGCGACAACCCGGACACCCTGAGATGCCATGCGGCGAATGAAACCCTCTCCACAGCCACCGGTAATCAGCACGTCCATTTCAAAAACGGGATGCTGGCTACCGCGGAACTCATGCATGCTCATCTCCTTTGGGAGATCCAGCCGCTCGCCTTCGATTATCTGACCACTATCATCCTGTTCGAACACCAGAAAACGGCGGTTTTTTCCCGCGTGCCCGGTGATGGTCCGGAAATTCTGGCTGGTGATACCGATTTTCATACTGGCCTCAGGCGGCTGCCCGGTTTGAAATGAGTGACCTGGCCCACTCTTCCATAGCCGCATTGGCGACAGGCATAGGGGCTTCCATGAAGGTGATACTGAAATGCCCGTCGGTTTCACAGACGCCGATGGAGCGTGGACGCACAGCCAGCTGCATGGGGTCTTGCAGGGTCAGGCCGAAGCAGAAAACGATGTTGACCGCGGCAGTAATTTCTTCAGCAATCTGTCCTTCCGGTAGGGCCGTCGTATGGGCGAAATGATCAAAAACGGCGATGAATCTGGCGCTTCGGTGAGTTTCGATCTGTTGCCTGATATGGGCAACTATTTCATCTACTGAATTGAATCGGCACTCCGGCCCCTTGATGTCCAGTTGAAAAACAGGATAAGTCTCTTCCAGCAGTGTTTGCTTCACCTTGCCTACTCCAAGCCGTCTAGTTAGTTTCCGCCCAGAAAACCTATCATTCAGGACAGTGGGAATGCTAAGTGTCATCCCGGCTGAAGGCATTGAAAATAGTCAATCTTCAGCGATACGCTGCAGATTGGGGATGTCGAGCAGGAAATGGTTGCTGCTGGTCTCTACCAACAGACTCTGCCGTTTGAATTCCGCAATGGTTCGGCTGGCGGTTTCGGTGGTAATGCCCAGCATCGCGCCCATGTCTTCACGGGCAAAGAGTAGGCATTCGCTGGTTTCAGCATCACTGACCAGGCGCAGCAGCAATCTTGCCACACGCTGTTTTGCGGAGCCGGTTGAGAGTTCTGTGAGCCAGGCGTCGGCTTCGTTGAGCGCCCGTTGCCAGCGGTTGAGTAATTCCCGGTGAAGTTTCGGGTTCTCTTTGCTCAGATTTTCCACGACCTTGACCGGCAGGCTGCAAGCCTCAGTCGGTTGCAGGACGACCGCATCGTGCTTGTAGTTTTCTCCGAGCAGGCACTCCAGCCCGGTGACATCCGTGGCACGGATCAGACGCACGATGCGTTGGCTACCGTCCGGCAGGTACTGTACCAGTTTGAGTACTCCCGACCGGATAGTGTACATGCGGTCACCGACGTCGCCGGCGCGATAGAGCGTGGATCCTACCGGAAGCGTGTATTGATCGATAGGGTCGTGTATCTGTTCAAAATTTTCTTCGTCCAGCCCTGAAAAAAGCACCGATTCTCTGAGCGCACAGACTTTGCAGTCTGCAATACCATCCCAGGCTTCTTTGAATGTGACATTTTTTACCATGTTGGCTTTTCCGACGGTATGTAAGTAGGCTGGCAAGCCCTGTCGCAGGTCAAACGCCTGCTTTTTCCCGAGTGTGGGGTCAGGTTGCACGATAGCAGATATCAGTGTGAGAAAAAGCCTGAATTTATTTCCTGATTTCATCTGAAATGGTGCAAACTGTCCATTCAGGCAGTTTCTTGATGCTACCATAGCTGCGTTTTTGCGTGCTCATGCCTGATGGCAATGGAGGAGATATGGCTGCAGGTCAAGATGATCATAAATTCTGGATTCTCGGTGTGGATGATGAACCACAGAACCTGGAGATTCTCGAGGAGATTCTGGGAGATCAGTTTGAGTTGACGCTTGTGAACAGTGGCCGTGCCTGCCTGGACGAGGCAAATGCCGCTCCGCCTGACTTGGTTCTGCTTGACGTCAATATGCAGGGGATGGACGGTCTGGAGGTCTGCCGTCGTTTAAAGGCAGAACCCGATACCTCGGATATTCCGGTCATCTTCGTCTCCGCCTACTCCAAACTGGAAGAGCGATTGGCGGGCTACCGGGCAGGGGGTGATGATTACGTCACGAAACCTTTCGACGATGAGGAACTCCTGATCAAGGTCAAGCTGGCGCTTGCGACCAAGCGCCAGCTCGATTCGCTTCAGCAGTCCTCAACTGATGCCCTGGATGTGGCGCAAACGGCCCTGTCTGTCAGTGGTGAAGCTGAAGCACTCCTCCATTTTTTAGGTGCTGCCTACCCGTTGAACAGTCGAGCGGATCTCGGCAAGAGCATGCTTGATATGTTTGAGTGTTACGGGTTGAGAGTTGTGTTGAGAATAGAGAGTGAAGAAGGTGATCTCTATCTCTCCCATGAAGGCGATGTCGGCCCATTGGAGCAGGAAGTGCTGGAGATGGGGCCGGATGATGGACGTTTCATCGATTTCGGACGCCGCACATTGGCCAAATACGGCGGTGTTTCCGTATTGATCAGGAATATGCCGGTAGAAGACGCGAATAGGCATGCCCGCTGGAAAAAAAACCTGGAAGTAATGCTGCAGATATCGAATGCAAGAGTTGTCGGAATCGACAATGAGCAGCGATTGCAAAGGCAGGGTGAAACACTGCTTCGGATGCAGGATCTGACACGGAACATTCTGTCTGATATGCGGAATGCAAATGATTCATCCGAGGGAATGAGCAGGAGTAGCGTTGAGCGGGTTATCGATCAGATGGATCTGCTGCTTGATGCGGTCGAATCTGAAGTTGGGTAACAACAGGCAGGTTGATGGGAGATAGAGAGGGCCATGCCTGATTTCTTTTCAAACAGTCATATTGCATCTGAACTTTCGGCTGAACTGAGACACCAGGTCAATGAGCGCGGTAGCCGGGATATGGGACGCCGGGCCGGAATTGTCGTTTTTGCCTACCCCGCGCTTGTCTCATTTATCCTCATCGGCAGTACGCTTCTCAGAAGTCAGCTGCAGATCATGGGACCTGTTGCTCTGATGCTGCTTGCCGCCAGCGGCATTCGTTATTTCTACTCGAAACGACTCTCCCTGATTACCGATGAGAGGCTTGTCGAATTCCGCAGGGGATACACTTTCTGGAGTTTGGCGAGCGGCTTTCTGCTGGGATTCTTCTCCGCGCTTGCACTTCACGTCGCCGGACTTAGCGCAGATGGTTTCGTCATGCTGATCGCCACTGCTGGTATGAGCGGCGGAGCGATAGGTACGATGACGCAGTTCCCGAAAGTCTGGAACATGTTTCTCGCCCTGATCTGGATGCCCGTTATAGTAATCAGCTTCTATATCGGGATCCAGGGCGATACCCTGGGTTATCTGATGGTGGTCTATGCCGGAATCTATTGGGGATTTATTCTTCTGGTTGGTCATCGCATTGCTGCCGAATATTGGCAGGGTCAGATCAGTCTGGTGGAGTCGGAGGGCCATGCCCGCAGTCTGGACAAGGCGTTGAAACTGCTCGAAGAGAAAGAGAGTGAAGTCAGACTGCATCGTGATCACCTGCAGGAATTGGTGGCGGAGCAGACCCGGGATCTGCGAGAGGCAATGGAGGCGGCTGAGCGGGCAAACCAGAGTAAGTCGGAATTTCTTGCGAACATGTCCCACGAGTTGCGTACACCGATGCACGCAATCTTGAGTTTCTCCAAATTTGGCCTCAATAAGGTCTCAGCGGAGGTGGATCAAAAGCTGAACAAATACTTCTCGCGTATCAATGAGAGCGGCAATCGGCTACTGGCACTGCTGAACGATTTGCTTGATTTGTCGAAACTGGAAGCCGGGCGCATGGAGTTCGAGCTGGAACAGAATGACTTGGCAAAAGTCTTCAATACCTGTCTCGCAGAACAGGAGGCCAGATTCAAGGAACATGACTTGAGGGTCTTCATCGACCCGATAAAAGGGTCAACGCTGGCAACTTTCGATGCGTTACGTATTGGCCAGGTGATTACCAATCTACTCTCTAATGCCCTTAAATTCACTCCTGACGGAAAAGCTGTCCATATCACCATCGTTTCTGATGAAATCCCCATGGGGCGACGGGAAGACGATGGTAAAGATTGCGATGCACTGCGTTTCACCATTCGGGATCAGGGCATAGGAATCCCGGAAGATGAACTCGAGGCCGTGTTTGATAAGTTTATCCAGAGCAGCAAGACCAATAATGGTGCGGGCGGCACCGGTCTGGGTCTGGCTATATGCCATGAGATCATCGATGGACATCGGGGCCGCATCTGGGCGGAAAATGCCGATGATGGTGGTGCTGTTTTCAGCTTTATTATTCCCCGCATGCCATTCTTTCCTTAATTCCACTTCAAGCCTGTTAAACTACCCGATTTTTCCTTTGGCGCGATCGGTGGGTCGATAGGACTCTCTTTGCGCCAATCTCCAACGGTGAATCGATGTCGCTGATCAGACTGAGAAATATACAACTTGGATTTGGTGGCCCGTTGCTGCTGGATGGGGTGGATCTCTCCATTGAACGGGGTGAGCGGATCTGTTTGCTTGGACGCAATGGTGCTGGCAAATCGACCCTCATGAAGATCATTCTTGGGGAGCTGACTGCTGATGACGGTGAGCGGGTCGTCAGTGGCGGCGTGCGCATTGCACGCCTCATGCAGGAAGTACCCAAAGCGCTGAAGGGTTCTGTCTTCGATATTGTGGCAAATGGCATCGGGGAACTCTCTGAAGTGATAAAACAGTACCATCAGATCAGCACCCGTCTTGCCGAGACGGGTGACGAAACCCTGCTCGAACCCCTGGCCAGGGTTCAGCATGAGCTTGAGGCAGGGGATGGCTGGCAGTTGGAACAGCGGGTCGAGACGGTAATCTCCCGACTATCGCTGGATCCTGACATGCAGTTCGAGGCACTTTCCGGTGGACTCAAGCGACGGGTGCTGTTGGCGCAGGCGCTGGTGACTGAACCTGATCTGCTGCTGCTGGACGAACCTACCAATCATCTCGATATCGAATCCATCGACTGGATGGAGGAATTTCTGCTGGGTTACGGTGGGGCGCTGCTCTTTGTGACCCATGACCGTGCATTTCTGCGTCATCTTGCCACGCGGATTCTGGAACTTGACCGGGGGCGCCTGACCGACTGGCCGGGAGACTACGACAATTTTTTGCGCCGCAAGGAGGAGATGCTCAATGCCGAGGCGCAGGAGAATGCCCGTTTCGACAAGAAGCTGGCGCAGGAGGAGGTCTGGATCCGTCAGGGGATCAAGGCCCGCCGCACCCGAAATGAGGGGCGGGTGAGAGCGCTGAAGGCGATGCGGGATGAGCATAGCCGCAGGCGTAGTGAAACTGGTCAGGTGCGTATGCAGCTGCAGGCGGGTGATCGCTCCGGCAAGCTGGTGGTCGAGGTGGATGATATCAGCTATGCATGGGAGGGAGAGCCGGTGATCCGCGGTTTCTCCACCACCATCATGCGGGGTGACCGGATAGGCATCATCGGCCCCAATGGCGCCGGTAAGACCACCCTGCTCAATCTGCTGCTTGGACGGTTGCAACCGGACAGCGGCAGCGTGAAGCTTGGGACCAATTTGGAAGTGGTCTACTTTGACCAACTGCGCAGTCAACTGCAGGAGGATTTGTCGGTACAGGATAATGTGGGTGGTGGTAGCGACAAGGTCGAGATCGGCGGCAACAGCAGACACATTATCTCCTATCTGCAGGATTTTCTCTTTACCCCGGAGCGGGCGCGCACTCCGGTGAAGGCGCTCTCCGGCGGTGAACGCAACCGGTTGCTGCTGGCCAAACTGTTTACAAAACCGTCCAATGTGCTGGTGCTCGATGAACCCACCAACGATCTGGATGTGGAGACCCTGGAACTGCTCGAAGAGCTGCTTATCAACTTCACGGGCACACTGCTGCTGGTCAGTCATGACCGTGATTTTCTCGATAATGCGGTCACCGCCTGTTTGGTGTTCGAGGGGGAAAAGCGGATCTCCGAGTACGTTGGGGGATACAGCGACTGGGACCGCCATCGCAAACAGCAGCAGGCTCTGCCGGTGGCTTCCTCAGAAAAAGCGGTAAAGTCTGAGCCGAGTCCGCCGAAAAAGGGGGCAGGAAAGCTCAGTTACAAAGACCAACGCGAGTTGGGCGCTCTGCCGCAGCGGATTGAAACCATCGAGAAAGAGATTGGGGATATCCAGCAGCAGTTGAGTGATCCTGAAATCTATCAGCAGAGTGGTGACAAAGTTACCGGCCTGCAGCGGGAACTGAAAGAACTGGAACAGGCATTGGAAACGGCCTTCGATCGCTGGGAGACGTTGGAAGCCCAACAAAGTTGAAGCCAGACTACGGATATTATCATGCGACAGATGAGTGGATACCTGATTGGCCTGACACTGTTGCTGGCTGGGCAGAATGCCCAAGCCGAGGCCGCCTGTGTCGTGGTGAAAAAGCTGGGAAATTCACTGGCGATTGAGTGGGTTGCAGGCCAGAATGAGAGCGTGGCCAGCGCGATTAAAAAGGCCAAAGCCAAGCTGCGCGAGCAGGGTTGGCACAAGAAATACCAGGACGCCCATCCCCAGGCCAACACCATTCTCTCCCACGCCCATGTGGTCATAGTACAAACCGACTACAAAAGTGCCATCGGAAAACCCAGAACCAGCTATGGCTGTGGTTATAGCGCTGGGTCTGCGGCTCAGGCGGAGCAAGCGGCACTAAAGGATCTGCGTAACTACTCCTGGGGCTGGAAACCGGAGTTTGGCTACAAGGTATTAAAACAATTCAGTTATTGAGTAGAGGTAACCTCTCAATGACCATTTGCATGTAGGGTGCGCTGCGCGCGCCCGGGTAACCTGCCTACTTTGCGATTCACCCTCTACGGAGTTTTCGGGCCGGGAGCCGCTTCCACATGTTTATCTTAAAGTTCCCCCACCACCTGACGATATATGAGGAAACTCAATTCTCTAGTGAAACGGGAGTCAGGAGATGGCGATAATTCTTGCGGTGGATGACCAGAAAGTGATGCGGGAACTGGTGCGGGGTGTGCTTGAAGATGAAGGCCACGAAGTGTTGCTTGCGGAGGATGGCATGCAAGCAATGCAGGTAGCCCGCGACAATGCTGTTGATCTGGTACTGAGTGATATCAATATGCCGAATATGAACGGAATCAGTCTTGTCAGCAAACTGCGCCGTCTGGATCACTATGCGGAGACGCCGATCATCATGTTGACCACCGAAAGCGCGGATTTCAAAAAGGATAAAGCCAAGCGCATGGGTGCCAACGGCTGGTTGCAGAAGCCCTTCGACCCCAAACGCCTGCAAAAAGCGGTGAATACCATGTTGGCAAAAACGGGCCATGTGCTGCCGGCCCGCAGCTGATGGACCCCCTTCATTGATGCCAGCTGAATTACCCGGCTAATTGCCGGGTAAGCGGTCGATTCCTGCTCAACCAACACTATCTACTGTTATTTCTGCGCTACCTTCATCTCTGGGTGGTTCAATTTGATTATTGCCACACCATCGCGATTGGCATTATTAATAAGAAAAAGCTAATATATTAAAATTATTGCCGATCTTTATTTTCGTTTTTTTGCATAGGTTTTTTAGCATGCAGGATCCCACCTCCAGGTCTGACAGTGATCAGGGACGCGTCGAGGTCAAAGAGACTACCTGTTACATGTGCGCCTGCCGTTGCGGCATTCGGGTGACTTTGCGGGATGGTGAGATTCGCCACATCGAAGGCAATCCCGATCATCCGCTGAACAAGGGGGCGATCTGCGCCAAGGGTTCCTCCGGCATCATGAAGCAGTATTCGCCGGCACGACTGACCAAACCGCTGCTGCGAAAGCAGGGGGCAGAGCGTGGCAGTTCTGAATTTGAAGAGATCTCCTGGGAACATGCGTTTGAGCTGATAGAGGGGCGGCTGTCGAAGATCCGCGCCGAAGACCCTAAAAAGTTCGCCCTGTTCACCGGGCGTGATCAGATGCAGGCTCTGACCGGCATGTTTGCCAAGCAGTTCGGCACCCCGAACTACTCAGCACATGGCGGTTTCTGTTCCGTGAATATGGCCGCCGGCATGATCTATACCATTGGCGGATCCTTCTGGGAGTTCGGTGGTCCCGATCTGGATCGGGCCAAGCTGTTTGTCATGATCGGCACAGCGGAGGATCACCACTCCAACCCAATGAAGATTGCGCTCTCGGACTTCAAACGCCGTGGCGGCCGTTTCATCTCCATCAATCCGATACGCACCGGATACTCGGCGATTGCCGACGAATGGGTGCCCATCAAACCCGGCACCGATGGCGCCTTGATCATGGGAATTACCCATGAGCTGATCAAGCAGGGACTCTATGATCGTGACTTCCTGATCAAATACACCAACTCGGCGGAGTTGGTGGTGGATGATCCCAGCCGCGATGATCATGGTCTTTTCCGTCGTTTCGAGATGCATATCGAAGAGGGCTGTTTCGACCCAGAGAACAAGCTATGGTGGGATATTGATCTGGACCGTGAGATATCCACCCATACGCCAGGATCCGATCCACGCCTGATGGGCGAGTTCAAGCTGGAGGATGGAACGCCGGTAAAACCGGCATTCCAGCTGCTGAAGGATCGGGTCGAAGAGTATACGCCGGAGTGGGCCGCGCATATCACCGGTATCCCGGCTGACACCATCCGCCGCCTCGCTCATGAGATGGGGGTGGTGGCCCGTGACCAGAAGATTGAGCTGCCGATCCAGTGGACCGATAGCTGGGGCAACGATCATGATTCGGTGATCGGCAACCCGGTGGCCTTCCATTCTATGCGTGGCCTGGCTGCCCACTCCAACGGTTTTCAGTCGATACGCGCACTGGCTATCCTGATGACCCTGTTGGGTACCATCGACCGCCCCGGCGGCTTTCGCCACAAGGCGCCGTTCCCGCGTCCGATTCCCCCCTGTCCCAAGCCACCTAAAGGACCGGAGGCCGTGCAGCCCAATGCCCCGTTGGATGGTATGCCCTTGGGCTGGCCGTCGAAACCGGATGATCTGTTCGTTGATGAGGATGGCGAGGCAGTGCGCCTCGACAAGGCCTTCTCCTGGGAGTATCCCCTGTCGGTACACGGTCTGATGCACAATGCCATCACCAACGCATGGCGCGGTGATCCCTACAAGATCGACACCCTGCTGCTGTTCATGGCCAATATGGCGTGGAACAGCTCCATGAACACCGAGAATGTCCGCAAGATGCTCACCGACAAGGATGAGAACGGGGAGTACAAGATCCCGTTTCTGATCGTTGCCGATGCCTTCCAGTCTGAGACAGTGGCGTTTGCGGATCTGGTACTGCCGGACACCACCTATCTTGAGCGCCATGACGCCATGTCGATGCTCGACCGGCCGATCTCCGAGTTCGACGGGCCGGTGGATTCGGTGCGCATTCCTGTGGTGCCGCCCCGTGGCGACTGCAAGCCGTTTCAGGAGGTGCTCATCGAGTTGGGATCCCGTCTCGGCCTGCCCGCATTTGTCAAAGAGGACGGCAGCCGCAAGTTTCGAGACTATCCCGATTTTGTCGTCAACTATGAGACCTCGCCGGGTTCCGGCATCGGTTTTCTTGCCGGTTGGCGCGGCAAGGGTGGCGAGAAGTTCCTCAAGGGTGATCCCAATCCCCGGCAGTGGGAGATGTACAAGGAGAACGGCTGCGTCTACCACTATGAGCTGCCAAAGTCCTATCAATACATGCGCAACTGGAATCGCGGCTACCTGGAGTGGGCGCGGGCTCACAGCATGACCCGCTACGCAGAGCCCATTACGATCCACCTCTACTCAGAGGTGTTGCAGCGCTTCCGTCTGGCGGCCCAGGGAAAGTGGCCAGGCCGCATACCGCCGCAGCGTCTGCGCAAACGGATCCAGGATAATTTCGATCCGCTGCCGTTTTACTCCGCGCCGCTGGAACACAAGCTGGTGGATACCCATACCTATCCGCTGAATGCCCTGACCCAGCGGCCGATGGCGATGTATCACTCCTGGGACTCACAGAATGCCTGGCTGCGGCAGATCCATACCCACAATTACCTGTTTGTGAATCCCCGCACCGCAGAGGCCAATGGTTTTGGCGATGGGGACTGGATCTGGATCGAATCGCCAACCAACAAGGTGCGCTGCATGGCCCGTTTTTCCGAAGCGGTGGAGCCGGGCACGGTTTGGACCTGGAATGCCATCGGCAAGGCAGCGGGCAGTTGGGGCTTATCTCCCAAGGCGAATGAATCCCAGAAGGGCTTTCTGCTCAATCACGTTATCTCTGAAGAGCTGCCGCCCTGTGAGGCGGGGGATCATATGTCCAACTCCGATCCTGTCACCGGACAGGCGGCCTGGTTCGATGTGCGGGTGAGGATCTACCCGGCGGAGGCTGGAGAGCCAGAGGTAACTTCGCCCCAGTTCAAGCCGCAGAAGAGAGTGCCGGGCCAGGATCCGAAGCGTGGCAAGTGGCAGGCATTCGTGGCGGGTGCTTTTCGTAAAAAGACGAAAATTCAGGAATGAAGAAGCAGGAACGTATAGACGGTTAATGTTATGACTCAACTCGCACTGGTTATCGACCTCAATGTCTGCGTGGGCTGCCATGCTTGTGTGACCTCCTGCAAGGAGTGGAATACTTCTGGTTGGGCCGGGCCCATGACCGATTTACGCCCCTATGATGCCGATCCTACCGGTGTCTTCTTCAACCGGGTGCAGACCTATGAGGCGGGCGTGTTCCCGAACACCGAGACCTACCACTTTCCGAAATCCTGCCTGCACTGTGAAGATCCCCCCTGTGTGCCGGTCTGTCCCACCGGAGCCTCCTATAAACGGGAGGATAATGGCGTGGTACTGGTGGATTACGACAAGTGCATCGGCTGCAAATATTGTTCCTGGGCCTGCCCCTACGGCGTTCGCGAGTTCGACGAGCAGCAGAAGGTGATGAAGAAGTGCACTCTCTGCATCGACCGCGTCACTGACATGACTCTGCCGGAGTCGGAACGCAAGCCCGCCTGTGTACTGGCCTGTCCCACCAGCGCGAGAATCTACGGTGATATCCATGACCCCGACTCTGATGTATCGGTAGCGATTCGTGAGCAGGGGGGATATCCGTTGCAGCCAGAGTGGGGGACAAAGCCCTCGAACCACTATCTGCCACGGCGCAAGACCCGTATCCAGATCCATGAAGACGAACTGGTGCGTGTCGATAATCCGTTGAAGAAAGAAGAGCTGCCGACGCTGCCTGAGGCCGGTGAGACTCTTGACGATGTGGCTTGGTAGGAAGGCTAAAGGTTAAGGAAGCTCTGATTAATTGTCATTTCGAACGCAGTGAGAAATCTCATACCACGGAACCTAGCTATGCGCTTTGTAGCTTGAGATCTCTCCCTACGGTCGAGATGACAGTGACCCAATTTATCAGAGCTTCCTTAAAAAAAGTTTAAGTGCCGGACTTCAGGATCTTTCTGAATTCGGTAAACGGAGAAAACAATGCATCCGGCATTTTCGGTAATATTTCTGACAACGTTGATCGGTGTGGGTCAGGGCCTGTTTCTGGCGCTTTATACCGGCCAACTCTATGCGCTGGCCAATCTGCTGCCAGCGCAGAGCAGTAACTTCTATGCGGTCGGAAGCATGGTCTCTCTGGCGCTGTTGTTTGCGGGTCTGATCGCCTCGTTTTTCCACTTGGGGCACCCTGAGCGTGCCTGGCGCGCGGCCACCCAATGGCGTACATCCTGGCTCTCCCGTGAGGTATTGGCCCTGCCGGCTGCCATGGGACTGATCTTTCTCTACGGTACGGTCCATTTTTTCGATCTGACGAAACCGCTGTTTGTTATTTCAGGCACACTGCCGGTTGATTTCTCCCTGATTATCGGTGGTCTGGGCACACTTGCAGTTTTTGGCCTGTTTCTCTGTACCGCAATGATCTATGCCAGTCTGCGTTTCATCAAGGCGTGGTATTCACCGCTGACAGTAGCGAATTTTCTGTTTCTCGGAATTGCTTCAGGGTTCATGCTGGCAGCGGCTTTCTCCGCCTATCAGGGGACTTCACTTGTTGGTTTCTATGGCACTTGGGCGGTAATTGCGACTCTGTTCGGCCTGCTGACCCGTGTTGCTACCCTCTACCGGAACGGTCAGTTCAGATGCAAGGTTGATTTAAAGTCGGCCGTGGGTGTTCACCACTCCCAGCTGGAGCAGAAGGCCCAGGGTTTCATGGGTGGATCATTTAATACCCGTGAGTTTTTCCACGGTAGATCCCAGAGATTGCTGAACCTGATCCGGTATGCATTTCTGCTGATGGTGTTTGTCGTGCCCGTGATTCTGATTCTGCTCGCTTACGCACTGGAGTCGGAAACCTTGCCGTTGCTGGCCTTCGGGATCCAATACCTCGGCCTGATTTTGGAACGTTATCATTTCTTTACCGAGGCGCAGCATCCGCAGAATCTCTACTATCAGAGCATGGCGTAGCAATCTGGCAATATTTGACTGACTTGATGTGAAGAGAGGTGAAACCATGAGGCGAGCAGTAAAAGTCTTCATTCTGTTCTTTCTTGGCCTGCAGAGCCTGCCGGCCAGCCCTGATGTTGTAGTCCTCGTGCATGGTTATCTGGGCAGCGCATCGTCTTGGGAGAGCAGTGGCGTCAATGCGATTCTGGCTCAAAACGGCTGGCAGCGTGCAGGCCTTGCCACTCCTCAGGGAATTCTTCCGGGATCGGGAAGCAACGCCGTCAATAAGGTCTACCCGGTTGAGTTGCCGTCTCTTGCGCCAATTGCGGTACAGGCGAATCTTCTGGGTGACATGATCTCTACGATCTCTGCCCGGCATCCTGACGAGTCATTGATCCTGGCAGGTCATTCCGCCGGCGGAGTGGTGGCAAGAATGGCGCTAGTTCAAGACCGGGCTCCCAAGGTCAAGAGACTGATCACCATTGGGTCGCCTCATCTCGGTACTATTCGTGCGGTGCAGGCCCTGGATGCGACAGACAGTTCCGGGCCCTTTGGCATTATCAAGGATTTCTTTGGGGGGGATCTCTACGATCTGGTCCAGGACTCCTGGGGTGTGTTGATCGATCTGACACCAGCCCAACCCGGTAGTTTGCTCTACTGGTTGAATGCCCAGCAGCATCCGGATATCGACTATATCTCAGTGATTCGTCCGGGGCCGGTGGGTATTGGAGATGAAATGGTGCCTGTCTTCAGTCAGGACATGAATAATGTTCCCGCTCTGGCAGGTAAATCCCAGCGTTTCGTTGTGGCTGCCAGTCATGAGCTACAGCCGGCAGATGGGGTGGGACTGGTGAATATTCTCAACAAGGAAGATTAACGCAGCGATCACGGGAACTTTTTTCAACCTGCGTGGGCATATGCAAACGCATACGGTACCCTGTTCAGCCATTTGCCGGAGTGCTGCATAGCCAGCGCTAAGCTTGCGATGGTGTGGCGAAGTGGTACGGATGAAGGGAAACTGGGGTATTATGCGTATGCGAGTCGATTTTAGGGGCTGGGATGTCCCAAAATCTTTCATGAGGTAGTGACTTTCTGACGTGGTGTTTTCCTGCTACAGAGGGATAAAAATGTGTGTGTAATTAGCTTCTTGACTTAAACTAGAAAATTTCTCCACTAATCGGGATATTATATAAAGTTATGCCCGTGTTATTTTTTGGCGCAGAGGATACTGCGGGAGTGCTGGACGGCTAGATGAACGGATAGTCCGGGAGTACATCCAGATCAGGAGCAAGAAACGCCAGAAGTAAAGAAAAGCTATTGGCTGCCGATTAATGAATATGCTACGAAGATAAATGGTTGACGGTTGATTTTATTTCTTGTTGGGGAAAATAGTTGTGTGTGGAATAGCAGGTATCGCTGGTAAATTGGCAAATGGAGAAGGGGGTCTCAGGCTGCTAGTACACCGCATGATTTCTCAGATCACTCATCGCGGTCCTGATGACGAAGGTTATTTTTCTGATTACGGTATCTGTCTGGGGCATGCGCGTCTAAGCATCATTGATCTGGATAGTGGCCATCAGCCCATTGCGAACGAAGACAAGTCGATTCACGTTGTTTTTAACGGTGAGATTTTCAATTACATTGAGTTACGCTCAGATCTCATAAAGTCAGGACATCACTTTTCGTCCCATTCCGATACCGAAGTGATTGTCCATCTTTATGAAGATTATGGTGAAGACTTTGTACGCTTTCTCAATGGACAGTTTTCCATTGCCTTGTGGGATGCAAACAAGCAGAAACTGCTTCTGATACGGGATCGAGTAGGAATCGTACCGCTCTTCTATACATATTTTAATAACAGTCTGATTTTTGCCTCTGAAATAAAGGCAATCCTCCCGGTGCTCCATTCTTCTCCGAGCATAAATATCCATGCCCTGGACCAAGTAATGACGTTCTGGAATTCCGTAGGGCAGGAAACGATATTTGAAGGGATTTATGCGGTCGAACCTGGAAACATGTTGGTGTTTCAGGATGGAAAGATGACCCATTCTCAATACTGGGAGTGGGAATTTACCGATGCGCATTATGGTGAATCTGACCATGATCTTGCTGAGCAGCTTGAAGGTCTCCTTGATGATGCGACCAGAATACGACTGCGTGCTGATGTCCCTGTTGGTGCCTATTTATCCGGTGGTTTGGATTCGTCAGTACTGACCTCGTTGGTTCATCGGTACAAGAAAGACAATCTGAGAACATTTTCTATCGGCTTTGATGATAAAAGCTTCGATGAAAGTGATTATCAAAAGGAGATGATCGAGTACTTGGGAAGTGATCATAGCCACCTTTCATGCACATACCGGGACATATCTGAAAATTTTTTGCAATCTGTCTGGAATATAGAATCGCCGATTTTAAGGACCGCACCCGTGCCAATGGGCTTGCTCTCCGGCATGGTCAGAAAACAGGGATATAAGGTTGTATTGACCGGAGAAGGTGCTGATGAGGTATTTGGTGGTTATGACATATTCAAGGAGACGAAGATCCGTCAGTTCTGGGCGAAAAATCCGGATTCCTCTTTTCGCGCAGCATTGTTGAAGAGACTTTATCCCTACCTAAATATTTCCCAGCCTCAAGCCTTGGTTTACCTGAAAAACTTTTTTGGCGCAGGCCTGGATGAACCGAACTCTCTCTTTTTCTCCCATATTCCAAGATGGCTGACTACTGCGAAGACCAAAGAGTTTTTTTCAGAAGATATCAATGCCCAGCTTTCTAAGTCGGCTGTCGATTCGATGAGCGAAAGGTTCGCACCGGCAATGACGAATTTGGACGCCTTTCAGAAGGCTCAGTTTATTGAGTCCCGGATGCTGATGCCTGGATACCTTCTCTCTTCTCAAGGGGACAGGATGTTAATGAAAAACTCGGTGGAAGGACGCTTTCCGTTTCTTGACCATAGGGTTATCGAGTTTGCCAACGGCATACACCCGACAAAGAAGATGAAAGTTCTGAATGAGAAATATCTGCTTAAGTTTGCCATGCGGAAACATGTACCTGAGAAGATCATTAATCGCTTCAAACAGCCCTATAGGGCGCCGGATATCCCAGCTTTCTTCAGTGATGATGGTGAGTCGGATGTCACGGAACTATTAGGGACTGATTATATAAAGAAATATGGGCTTTTTGACGATAAAAAGGTGTCGCGTCTAATTGAGAAAATCCGGCGTGGACGTGCAACGAGTTACAAAGACAATATGGCGTTAGTCGGTATATTGTCTACCCAGGCTACCAACTACCTGTTTCTAGACAAAATGGGTAACAGAGAAACAATTGTTGAACATTTAGGAGGGCAATATGGCCATTAGAGAAGAACTTAGGAATTATGTATTGGATAACTACCTGTTTACCGATGACCAGTCAAAGCTGAAGGATGGTGATTCATTTCTTGAAACCGGCATTCTGGATTCAAATGGTGTAATGGAGGTTATCTTTTTTCTGGAAGATGAATATGGTGTGAATGTCTCGCAGGAAGAGATGATTCCTGAGAATCTGGATTCCGTCTCCAGAATTGTAAAATTCGTCGAATCGAAGAATGGATAGCTCCCCTCATCCTGAAAATTCGAATTTAGCATGGGTATTAGTCAATAATGCCCATGCGTATCTTAACTCTGATGCGGTTGTTTCCGGCAGTCGTCGGATAACCTATGCAGAGTTATTAGGAAATATCGGTCAGATAAAGGACTACCTGACAGAACGTGATATACAAAAAGGGGCGCGAGTTGCTCTTTATCTTGCCAATTCACCGGAATACATCGCGCTTTACTATGGGGTGCTGGCCGCAGGGGGTACTGTAGTGCCTTTGAATACCGGCGCAAAATCAAGGGATATCAAGAACTGGGTCGGACATTCTGAATCTGACTGGTTCTTTTTTGATGCTGGCAACAAGGAGGCTCGTGCGGCGATTCCAGATGTAGGAGAAAACGTGCGCTGTGTGGCAATAGGCGGCTCCTCTTCTGTAGAGAACGGTTGGTTCGACTGTATCGAAACAATTACGGCTGAAGGCAATTCATCAGTTGACGTTGTTGACACTGACGAACGGGATATCGCTATGATCATCTACACGTCAGGTACGACAGGCAGACCCAAAGGTGTGTCACTTACCCATGGCAATCTGAAATCAAATTATGATGCGATAATAATCGGTTTGGCATTATCCATGTCAGATAGGGTTTTGAATGTTTTGCCATTCTATTATTCTTATGGAAACTCTGTTCTCAATACTCATCTGCTGACCGGTGGGTGTCTGGTATTGGAGAACAGCATGATGTACCCGCAGCTGATAGTGGATAAGTTTGATCAGGAAAATATCACCGGCTTCTATGGTGTGCCATCCACCTACGCCATTTTGTTGAGAAGAACGAAGCTCAAAGAAGCAAATTTCGCTTTATTTCGTTTTATGGCTCAAGCGGGCGGGCCTATGCCACCTGCACATGTAAATGAACTGAAGCAATTAATCGGTGACACGGACTTTTATGTGATGTACGGGCAGACGGAAGCCAGCGCAAGATTAACCATTTTAGATGCCGGGAAGCTGGATGAAAAGCTGGGGTCGATAGGCATGGCGATCGATGGCGTGTCTATCGAGGTAAGAGATAAAAATGGTCAGTCTGTAGCAAGTGGTGTAACAGGAGAGATTTGCGCCTACGGAAAAAATATTATGCCGGGTTATTGGAGAGATGAACCTTTAACCAACAGTGTTTTGGCGGCGGGCTGGCTGTATACCGGTGATCTTGCACATACTGACGATGAAGGCTTTCTCTATATTGATGGTAGGGCTTCCGACATGATTAAATCCGGAGCTAATAGAATCAGCCCAAAAGAGATTGAAGAGGTAATTGCAGAGCTTCAGGGCGTTGCTGAGGTGACGGTGGTCGGGCTGCCTGACGAATTAATGGGTGAGGTGATCAAAGCATTTATTGTTCTTGCACCGGATACTGAATTGGACCAGAGAATGATCCAGTCTTATTGTTTGAAAAACTTGGCTAATTATAAAGTGCCAAAGCAAATTTCCTTTATTGAAGAGCTTCCAAAAACCCAATCAGGGAAGGTGAAGCGTTACCTCCTCAAGGAGTATTGATTATGAGTACACAAGACATGAATAACCCTTTCAAAGGGGCTCTGGACTTCGACAAAGAAAAAGAAGTTGAGAAGATATCAAATGGCATCAAGACGGCTTTACGCGATAAAGTCAAGAGAAGAGGGCTTGTGGTTGCCGTCTCTGGAGGAATTGACAGTTCCGTTTCGCTGGCATTGAGTGTCAAGGCGCTAGGGGTCAATAAAGTGTATGCACTGCTGCTTCCAGAGAAGGACTCCTCGGGTGAAACCGGTGACAGGGGGCTTGAACTGGTTAAGCACTTCGGTGTCGATTATGAAGAAAAAAATATCGCTTCAACATTGGAAGCGATAGGCTGTTACAGTGAGCGGGATGCGGCAATCAAACGGGTGATACCGTCTTATAACGATGAGTGGAAATCAAAGATAGTCATTACTGGTGGCCTGGACGGACGTTTTAACCATTTCCTTCTTGTTGCTCAGGCACCGGATGGAACCATGTACGAGGAGCCGCTCCGTCTAAAGGAATATATGCAGATAGTCGCAGCGACCAACTTCAAGCAGAGAATCCGAAAAACCCTTGAATACTATCATGCGGATAGGCTTAACTACGCGGTAGTGGGTACGCCTAACAGGCTGGAATACGATCAGGGTTTTTTTGTGAAAAATGGCGATGGCTCTGCTGATATTAAGCCGATTGCGCATCTCTACAAGACTCAGGTTTATGCCATGGCTGAGCATTTGGGGCTACCTGAAAGTATTCGAAATGCACCACCTACAACGGACACCTACAGTCTTTCGCAGTCGCAAGAAGAATTTTATTTCGCGCTTCCTTACCAAAAGATGGATATCGCGCTTTGGGCATTAAATAAAGGCATGAAGGCAGAAGATTTGGCTGTGGAGCTTGGGGTGACGCCAGAGCAAGCTGAGTACGTTTATAAGGATATTGAGGCCAAAAGAAAGACAACTGCAAGTCTACATCTTAGGCCACAGCTTATGGAGCAGGTTAAAGAGATCCATGTCTAACCCAGATTGATGGCGATGAAATATTCGGTAAAAAAAGCGGACCTCAAAAAGGACAAAGAGGTAATAATCAGGTTCTGGAATGACAACCATGATCAGAATAAGGCACTTGATGCAAAGTTTGCATGGATTTACGAGGGTAATCCGGATGGGGCTGCGCATGTATGGATGTTGATCCATGAAGACGAAAATGAGGTTGTTGGACTGGCCTCTGTTTTTTATAAAGGAGTACTGGTTGGAGAGGTGCCGTACAAAGCCGGAATTGGTGGTGACTTCTTTGTCAGGAAAGAACACCGTTCCCTTGGGCCTGCATTGATGCTGGTTGATACTATCGCTAAGTCAGAGGAAATCGAAGACATTGATTTTTTATATGCATTCCCCAATGATGCTGCAAGACTGATTTTTAGAAGGGTGGGCTACAAAAAGCTTGGTTCATTGGTGGGGCGGGTAAGAGTATTTCAAACAAAAAAATATCTGGTCAAAAAGGGAGTTCCTGAGTCGCTTGCTGGAATAATTTGTCCGATTACTGATTATTTGATGAAAGCCATATCACCTGAAACATGGGATTTCAATTTTGGTCGATATCATTACAAGGTAATTGATGAGCTTGGCTCAGACTATGATGAACTCAGGAGTGGTTTAAATATATATAAATCAGTGGTGGTTCCAAAGAAAAGTTTAGATTATATGAACTGGAAATATGGTCTCGACCCTGATCAGAAAAATGAGTTTTTCTGTTTATATAAAAGGGAGGATGACTCCTTGGTTGGGTGCGTTGCATTCAGTGTTTCAGATGGTTTTGCGGAAATACGTGACTTGGTTGTTAATGATGAGTACC
The DNA here is from genome assembly GCA_019623805.1 of Gammaproteobacteria bacterium (ex Lamellibrachia satsuma). Classification (NCBI taxonomy): domain Bacteria; kingdom Pseudomonadati; phylum Pseudomonadota; class Gammaproteobacteria; species Gammaproteobacteria bacterium (ex Lamellibrachia satsuma). The sequence goes on along the minus strand of CP053680.1, from coordinate 797,262 downwards.
CGACGTTGAATGACCTGATACACCGGTTTCTGGAATATTCTAGAAAACTGGATGTTCGGGGTGTCAGATACGTCCTGCTTGAGAACAGCAGAATAGAGAAGGACTTGTCTCGATTTGACTTTTTCCCTCAAAAAAATCGGAGAGACGTGGTTGTTTTGGTAAAGAATAAAGAACTGCTAACCAATGAAGTCTCAATTTTGGATAGAAAAAGATGGATATTTTTTAATACGGATCAAGATACATGATTACTATGTTTCAGGAGTATTAACAGTTGGTTCAATCGGTATCCGCTTATCTGTATCGATGAGTTCAATGTTTAGTCCGCTGCCTATATAGAAAAAGGAAATAAGTTCATTACAAAAAGCCTCTCCTTTCTCCGGCGGAAGAGTGGCCAGTCCTCCCTTTGACTTCATTTCTTCTGTGGCCTCGCCGACATCGTCACTCATCATGCCAATATGGTGCAGTCCTTCTCCCTTTTTAAGAAAATTAACCAATGGCGAACTGCTGCTTCCTGGTTCGATCAATTTAATATCAAGTGAGTTATCCTTGGAAAGGAATTGAACATTGACATCCTGCTTAGTATTTAAAACCTTGGCAGTGGAGATTTTGTACCCAAGAAAATTGCAGATGCGCTGAGAGGCTTTATCGATAGATTTTACAGCCAGGCATATGTGGTCGATTTGAAGTGTCATGTTCGTTCCTTATTGTACGCTTAAACTATTAACCCGGTGGAAATATACATTGGCTGTGCGGCATACTGAATTTTCAAATGCTGAAAATACTTCGCGATCCTAGCTGGCTTCCTCTGCAACATACGCATATGCGAAATAACCTTACTTATTTCGTTGCTTGTTATTCTTCGCTGGTGCTTTGCTATGAACACCTGCCTTTAAATCGCAATTGAGGTATTCATCTGGATTAAGTTCGGGCGAATAGGCTGGCAGGTAAAACATCTCAATAAGCTCTTCGTGTTCTGCTAACCATGCCTTAACCCCTTTTACATGGGGTACGCATAACTTGTCCAGTATGAGAAATACTTTCCGTTTGGTATCCTTGATCAATCGCTTCATGAAACCAATCAACTGTTTTGCATTCTTACTTCCATCATAAACCTGGAACCGAACTTTACCCTGGTTGGTAATGGCTGAAATCATATTGGTTGAGGGGTGTTTGGCCGATAGTCGGATAACTGGTGTTTTTCCGTTCGGTGCATAGCCGCGACCATGTTGGCTATCCGAACGTAGCCCAGTCTCATCGCCCCAGTAAATCTCGGCACCTTCTTTCTTCGCTTTTCTTCCTGCACTTGAGCAGGGAGTGTGCGCGCATCTTCTGTTTTCATATGCGCATGGTATCATCTCTTATATAGGCGCCAGGTTAATAATAATTAAATCCGGGTTATTCAGCTGGCGAGCCGAAAAATGAGAAGGGATTTTCTCTTTATTTCGGCCACTGAAGAGGAATATGGCCGTTCGGTTTGCAAAAATATTCTACCCTTGAGTTCAGCTGTTTATGAGGGGAGTATCTGTTTTTCTGTGTATATTCAGATTCGCCACTTAGGTCAATATATCATGGTGATTAATTAGATAATCCTTAGTTTATTGATAATTCTTAAAGCGGAGCAGGCTGCTCCGTAGCCGTTGTCTATATTGACAGTAACCAAGCCAGGCGCACAGCTACCGAGTGCAGCATGTAGGGCAAGTTCTCCATCTGAACCGATGCCGTAACTGACTGAGGTGGGTACAGCGATGAGAATGGCGTCTATCAGTCCGCCCAGTACTGAGAAAATGGCTCCCTCCATGCCTGCAACAGCGATGACTATCGGGTAATCCTGTATCTCTTCCACGCGTTCTAAAAGGCGCCATAGACCAGTAACCCCCACATCCTGAAAGCTGCTGGATGTGACGCCGTAGAAGGATAAGGTTCTGGCTGCTTCTGCACAGACAGAAGCATCAGACGTACCCCCACTGACGATGGCCACCCTGGTTTTTCGTGGTATGGGCTTTGGGTCGAGAAAGAAGGCGGTGCTTGATAGTGAGTCGTAATCGAGTTGCATCTGGAGAGATGATGGAAGTGCGTTAAATTTTTCCTGACCTAGCCGGGTTAGAAGGCAGCTGGTGGTACGCTCTTCAAACTGGGTCAGGATATTTGCAATCTGATCAGGCGACTTTCTCGCGCAAAAGACCGCTTCGCTAAGCCCTATTCGCTCCTTGCGCTGAAAATCGAGCACGGCAATAGGATTTTGGTCATGTGGTTTGGACAAAGGCACTCCCCATGCGGTATGGCTCTATAAGGATTGTGTTGGACAGCCCTTGTTGTGCCGCCAAGTGGGCAATGGTGTTTGTCCACAATCTGGTGGAGTCTTTCGTGAGAGAGGAAAGGGTTTCAGTGTCTAGTTCCACGGCGATCCCTTCATGACGGATACGGCAGCGTACCGCTTTTGGTTTTAAAGCACTATGTAGTTTCCGCTCCACCCTATGCACGAAGACTAACTGTTCTGGTTTAATGGTCAGACCAGTCTCAATCCTGCTGGAAAGACAGGGAGAAGCGGGTAATTCAGCTATCTCATCATAGCCCAAGTGGTGGCAGATTCGTCGGATCGCTGACTTATCGATACCACACTCCACAAATGGATGGATGACATCAAAGTTTTCAGCTGCTTTCAGCCCGGGGCGGTAATCGGAAAGGTCATCCATATTGGTGCCGGAGAGAATCGTACCTTCCATATGACTCGCCAAGGTGCTGTAAAGACTGCTCTTACAGTGAAAACAGCGGTTGTATGGGTTGCTAACATAATTAGAATTTTGGAATTCACCGGCATCAACAAATTCTAACTGCCAGCCTTCATGTTTGCCTACCTCGCGCACACGGTTAGTGGAATCATCAGGCACAGCGTGAGAGACCGCATGAAAAATGGTTGCCTGCCTGCCAAGCGCACGGCCGGCCAGGAGGGCTAAGGTCATACTGTCCACGCCGCCGCTAACAGCCACCTTGACATGATGTAGGCGATGCAATAATAAATTCAGATCAGAGATCTGTTTAAGAGTCGGATTGTTCATAAGGTTTTTTTTTAGCTAAGACTAATGTTTCCGCCGTTCGGCGCAACCGTTGTCGTTCAATTTGTCCGTCAGCCTTTATAACGTTACGCAGCTCAGTCTTAGCGGAGACAGCATCTCTTGGGCGATCCACTTTTTTCACTTGATATTTATTGCCTTCTAGTTCCACATTCACACTTTGTCGAGGTAAAACCCACCGAGAGGTCTCCTTTAGACGCAGGCCGATAGTTGTAGTTTCATGGAAACACTCGGTGGCTACGATCTGATGAAGGTCCGGTCGGCAAAGTAGCTGGATTTGCATGACTGGACGCCCCGCCTTGCCGATCCCTTGTAAGGTGGTGATACTCAGGACACCCTCATGATCACGCAATCGGTCAAGTCCTATTGCCAGTTCCTCTGGGGATTGATCGTCCACGTCGAAGTTGATTTCCATCACCTGATCTATTTTTCCTGGCACCGTATTGTTGCGGCCTCGTTCTTCATCCTTGAAAAGGAGGATCTGTACACAATTGGGCATACCCTCTAGCTGGCGACTGCCGAAGCCATATCCGGTCCCTGTCAGTACTAAGGGCTTGTTGTGCTGACAGACCGGATCTAGAGACTTAAGTATGGCTGCACCTGTGGGTGTTACCCTTTCACCTCTGATATCGTCATCCACGAGTGGTAAGCCTTCAAGCAGCCTAGCAGTGGCAGGAGCGGGTACCGGCAACAATCCATGGGCTGTCATAACGCGCCCCCCTCCCAGTGGTAGGGGGGCCGTATGTGTGGCGGTAATGTTCAGTTGATGTAATAAGAACGATGCTGAGACGATATCGATAATCGAGTCCCAGTTACCAACCTCATGGAAGGTGACCGATTCGGTTTTGACACCATGTACATACGCTTCTGCTTCTGCCAGTTGTAGGAAGATGTCTTGAGCGCGGCTTTTTATACCTTCTGGAAGTGGGGCCTTCTCCAGAAGTTTCTTGATATCTCGGTAGTGAGTGTGTCCGTGGTTTACCCGACTCTTCTCGGGCAAACGCACAATGAAGTGCTTTCCTGAAAGGTCGCCACCAGCCTCATCAAGAGAGATCCGGATTTCTGGTGGCAATGAAAGAGTGGCCAGAGTCTCCAGTAGAGGGGCGAAGAGATCAGGTCTGGCATCCAATATTGCAGCGCAGAACATATCGCCTGCGAGACCACCATGTGGGTTAATATAGAGATGCACGTTTTTGGTTTCCAGATCCATTGGATCTATAGTCTAAGCGATGGATTATTGAGTAGTCTATAATCAAATTGAACAATAGGATTCAGCGGGTATTTGGTCAACTAAGTCATCATGATTCTGTGACATTAGGCGTTTTTTGACTGCGAAGATATATAATTAACCCTTGGATGAGGGTTAAGCGGCCATAATTGCAAATATCGATCATCATGCACTGCGCAAAGTGGTATCCAGAATATGCGGAGTGGCTCAACAAAGTGCTAAAGACCACTATACTAATATGGTTAATATTTATGGAGCCATTTGTGAACAGGTGCGCTGAGACTACTTGGCTATCACGTAACATATGGGCTAATCTTGTATCTGCAGTTGATCATACATCAAAGAATATTCTATTTCTTAGCGCAGTGACTGGCTTGAGTATAAAGAAGTGAGGAAGAAAGATGAAAGAGCTTTCGCGTAGAGGTTTTTTAACAAAAGCGGGAATTCTGGTTGGGAGCAGTGCGGCCTTTCCCTTCTTGCCAAACTGGTTAAAGAAAAGACTCTCACCAATTAGTGGCGCAAATGCTGCCGTTGTCTCCAGAATCTTTGTTTCCAAGAATGGTACCCCGGTTACTAACATGCAAAGGGTGCTCGATATGGCTGGCGGTATCACCCACTTCATCGATGTAGATGATGTTGTTGTAATAAAACCGAGTTTGCAGTGGCAGAACCAAGGATACACACACACTGAAGCCACGAAGGCCCTCATAGAAATAATTCTCAACCGACCAGGAGGTTTTTCTGGAGAAATTATTGTGGCTGAGAATATTCATGGAGATGAAAGCAGCACCTCAAAGGGATGGGCTGCGTCTCCCAGTAATCGTGGGAATAACTGGCCTGACATGAATTATGATGAGCTTATATCCTGGTTTCAGGGGAATGGATTTCCCAATGTGACAGCAGCAAAAATGAATAGTAGTCTCTATCCTGTTGTTTCGGGTCCTTCTGAGGGGCAGGGATATGTAAATGTTGACTACGCTATTTCACAATCGGGCGGTGCAAACGGGAGAGTATGTCGTTTGTCATATCCAATAATCGAGTCGTCATATAGCGGAAAGCTCATCGACACAAAAAGTGGTGTTTGGTCGGGCGGGGCTTACAACGGTCAGAACGTTAAATTAATATTCCTGCCCACCCTCAACAATCATGGTGGTGCAGGAAATGAAGATTATGCAGGTGCCACCAGCGCCGTAAAATGCCATTTGGGGTTTGTGAGGGGTAATTGGAGTACTGGAGATGGAACCAAGGGTATCCATGCTACTGGCTATGATGGCTCCCCTATTTATCCAGAGGCTGTTGGTGAGTCTGTTGGAGAGTTTGTGTCGAATGTCATTCAGCCGACCCTTTATATAACAGTAGCTGAATGGTCTGGATGGGGGGGGAGGACTTGGACAGGAGGTGCAGAGCAAACTAAAACAATAGGTCTTTGTAGTGAACCGGTTGCTCTTGACTACTGGATGGCCAAATATATTCTTGGTCCAACAAATGGCGGTAGCGAGGCTTCATATCTCGACCCGTCTAATGAATGTAATTTCCGTAAAACCCTTCAGGGATGTAATGCAAAAGGGGTTGGTACAATGAATGAGGGAGAGATGCTGGTAGACATCTATGATTATGACAATCCACCCGCAAATAATCCGCCATCTCCCCCCGGTAACGTGAACGTCACATAGGTTGGGTGCAGGACAAAGGAGTTGATGCCCTACTGAGATTTAGGGTACGAGGTATCTTTGATATTTACGAATGGTTCGTCCGAGTTCATAAGATTATTTTGTGGACAATATTTGAGAGGGAGCTCTCCACCCCTGCCGTATCAATTGTTGTAATTGAAAAGTAGTGTGTCCCGGTTGTGAGATTGTTGACGGTATATTGAGTTGCTGTTCCGTCATTGATTTCCACAATCGGACTTAGATTGCTACTGGAAGCCCCGAAATAGATCCGATAACCGCTAATTTCGCTCTGGGCTAACGGACTGCCCCCATCCCTCGTAGTTGGTATCTGCCATTCAATGTGGGCTGAATTCGATATGGATTCATTTACACTGATGGCAAAGGATGCGAGTGGCGATGAGATACTTCCGTCAGTAGCGCTGATGCTGATGTTATTATAAATGCCAATATCAGCGTTGTTTGGTATGCCAGATAGGACTCCAGTGGCGGAGTTGAAGATGGCCCATTCTGGCAGATTTGCAACAGTGAAAGTCAGATTGTCGCCATCTGGGTCGGAAGCTGTAGGCGTAAATGAATAGAATTCACCCTCGGTAACGTCGGTGTTTGGGTTGCCGCTTATGCTTGGTGCCTGGTTGCTATTTAACACATTGACCGCAAACGGGCTGAGGCTGGCTGATGCGATGCCGTCAGAAACGCTGATGATGATGTTGCTATAGCTGCCGGCATCGTCAAACCCGGGGGTTCCGGAAAGTGTGCCCGTGCCGGTGTTGAAGCTGGCCCAGAGGGGCATGCCACTGACTGAAAAGGTCAGATTGTCACCATCGGGGTCACTGGCGCTGGGCGTGAAGCTGTAGGCGCTGTTCTCCACTCCTGAGAGGAGGGGGTTGCCGCCGATAGTGGGAGGTTGGTTCGTGGCAGCGACCGTGATGTTGAAGGAAGCCAATGAAGTCGTCGCGGTGCCGTCAGAAACGCTGATGATGATGTTGCTATAGCTGCCGGCATCGTCAAACCCGGGGGTTCCGGAAAGTGTGCCCGTGCCGGTGTTGAAGCTGGCCCAGAGGGGTGTGCCACTGACTGAAAAGGTCAGGTTGTCGCCATCAGGATCACTGGCGCTGGGCGTGAAGCTGTAGGCGCTGTTTTCCACTCCTGAGAGGAGGGGGTTGCCGCCGATAGTGGGAGGTTGGTTCGTGGCAGCGACCGTGATGCTGAAAGAAGCCAATGAAGTCGTCGCGATGCCGTCAGATACGCTGATGATGATGTTGTTATAGCTGCCGGCATCGTCAAACCCGGGGGTTCCGGAAAGTGTGCCCGTGCCGGTGTTGAAGCTGGCCCAGAGGGGTGTGCCACTGACTGAAAAGGTCAGGCTGTCGCCATCAGGATCACTGGCGCTGGGCGTGAAGCTGTAGGCGCTGTTCTCCGCCCCGGTAAGGAGAGGGGTGCCACCGATAGCGGGAGATCGGTTGGTGGCAGCGACCGTGACGCTGAAGGAAGCCAATGAAGTCGTCGCGATGCCGTCAGATACGCTGATGATGATGTTGTTATAGCTGCCGGCATCGTCAAACCCGGGGGTTCCGGAAAGTGTGCCCGTGCCGGTGTTGAAGCTGGCCCAGAGGGGTGTGCCACTGACTGAAAAGGTCAGGCTGTCGCCATCAGGATCACTGGCGCTGGGCGTGAAGCTGTAGGCGCTGTTCTCCGCCCCGGTAAGGAGAGGGGTGCCACCGATAGCGGGAGATCGGTTGGTGGCAGCGACCGTGACGCTGAAGGAAGCCAATGAAGTCGTCGCGATGCCGTCAGATACGCTGATGATGATGTTGTTATAGCTGCCGGCATCGTCAAACCCGGGGGTTCCGGAAAGTGTGCCCGTGCCGGTGTTGAAGCTGGCCCAGAGGGGTGTGCCACTGACTGAAAAGGTCAGGTTGTCGCCATCAGGATCACTGGCGCTGGGCGTGAAGCTGTAGGCGCTGTTTTCCACTCCTGAGAGGAGGGGGTTGCCGCCGATAGTGGGAGGTTGGTTCGTGGCAGCGACCGTGATGCTGAAAGAAGCCAATGAAGTCGTCGCGATGCCGTCAGATACGCTGATGATGATGTTGTTATAGCTGCCGGCATCGTCAAACCCGGGGGTTCCGGAAAGTGTGCCCGTGCCGGTGTTGAAGCTGGCCCAGAGGGGTGTGCCACTGACTGAAAAGGTCAGGCTGTCGCCATCAGGATCACTGGCGCTGGGCGTGAAGCTGTAGGCGCTGTTCTCCGCCCCGGTAAGGAGAGGGGTGCCACCGATAGCGGGAGATCGGTTGGTGGCAGCGACCGTGACGCTGAAGGAAGCCAATGAAGTCGTCGCGATGCCGTCAGATACGCTGATGATGATGTTGTTATAGCTGCCGGCATCGTCAAACCCGGGGGTTCCGGAAAGTGTGCCCGTGCCGGTGTTGAAGCTGGCCCAGAGGGGTGTGCCACTGACTGAAAAGGTCAGGTTGTCGCCATCAGGATCACTGGCGCTGGGCGTGAAGCTGTAGGCGCTGTTTTCCACTCCTGAGAGGAGGGGGTTGCCGCCGATAGTGGGAGGTTGGTTCGTGGCAGCGACCGTGATGCTGAAAGAAGCCAATGAAGTCGTCGCGATGCCGTCAGATACGCTGATGATGATGTTGTTATAGCTGCCGGCATCGTCAAACCCGGGGGTTCCGGAAAGTGTGCCCGTGCCGGTGTTGAAGCTGGCCCAGAGGGGTGTGCCACTGACTGAAAAGGTCAGGCTGTCGCCATCAGGATCACTGGCGCTGGGCGTGAAGCTGTAGGCGCTGTTCTCCGCCCCGGTAAGGAGAGGGGTGCCACCGATAGCGGGAGATCGGTTGGTGGCAGCGACCGTGACGCTGAAGGAAGCCAATGAAGTCGTCGCGATGCCGTCAGATACGCTGATGATGATGTTGTTATAGCTGCCGGCATCGTCAAACCCGGGGATTCCGGAAAGTGTGCCCGTGCCGGTGTTGAAGCTGGCCCAGAGGGGCATGCCACTGACTGAAAAGGTCAGATTGTCACCATCGGGGTCATTGGCGCTGGGCGTGAAGCTGTAGGCGCTGTTCTCCACTCCTGAGAGGAGGGGGTTGCCGCCGATAGTGGGAGGTTGGTTGGTGGTGGCGACCGTGATGCTGAAGGAAGCCAATGAAGTCGTCGCGGTGCCGTCAGATACGCTGATGATGATGTTGTTATAGCTGCCGGCATCGTCAAACCCGGGGGTTCCGGAAAGTGTGCCCGTGCCGGTGTTGAAGCTGGCCCAGAGGGGTGTGCCACTGACTGAAAAGGTCAGGCTGTCGCCATCAGGATCACTGGCGCTGGGCGTGAAGCTGTAGGCGCTGTTCTCTGCTCCCGTGAGGAGAGGGGTACCGCTGATGCCAGGTGGAGAGTTAACGCTGTTGGCTGCTGAGTTTATGGCGGTAAGCTCGTTATCGGTTGAGGTAACAGCCATGGAAATGCTCTGGTCCAGGCTGATGCCAGCCCCGTATGGCAGCAGTGTAGTGACAGTGGATGCCGTGGCGTTACTCGGCAGATTGGCCAGTGCTGTTGAGAGTGCAATAAGGTCTGGATTTGAATCGACAACTTGTGCGGCAGCAACAGCCCGCTGTGCCTGGATTATTATATCCTGGGTGATGAGGACGTTAGCTGTGGTTTGGGTGGTGATGGGCAGTACCACCTGTATGGCATTGTCCATTGCGTTCGTGGCATCTGCGCCATTGACCTGCAGCTCATTGCTCATGGCCTCAATCGCGACTTGGCCGGTTACGAGGTTGGCGATGGCTGCCAGGCGCGGATCCGAGTCACTGGCACCATTACCATCCAGTGATCCGTCAGTTAGATCAGCGGCGAGAATGTGCATGACCCTGTCTGTTGAGAAGTCGGTGCCGAGTAGCACCAGCGCATCGCGGGTGCGACGGATCATCTCGGCGAGGGTCTCGCTGCTCTTGATGATGTTGGCTACACTGTTTTCCTCAATGAGGACGTTGATCGGGTCGGATGTTTGGCTTGTGTCCAGGCCAAAGTTCATCTTAGTGAGTACCGTGGATTTTGCTGCAGCGAGATTAACGTCTGTCAAACCGCTGGGCATCACCTTGGCTATCTCGACGATCAATGTGGAATGAGGATTCAGGTTGGCCCGGTTGGCTGAAAGGTTAGGGACGATCGAAAATAGGGTAAGGTCTGGGGTATCTCCAGTGACTAAATCGATGCCACCGGTGGCTTCGATGGTTAGAGGGAAGTCGCTTGGCTGTATGCTGATATCAAAGGAATAATTCGCCTGCTGGTCACTGACGGTGGTTGCAAGCAGTAAATCTGCAGCATTCTTCAGGGTAATTGTTGCGCCTGTTATGGGACCGTCGCCCACGCTGCCGCCGAAGGTGAATCTTTGGGAATCGGAAGGCGTGTCATCGACACTGTCAGTGTTGCCACCACCGCAAGCAGAGAGAACGATACTGAGTATCAGAATGGTGACTAGAGTGCGAAAGGTTTTCATGGGTGTCAGTCTTTATGAGGTATTCATTGCTATAGGATAACGACTGGGGCGGTGAAAACTTTAAATTACCTCACATTTTTACGACAAAGTGATATAAGGAAGAGATGTGTTGTTGTCTTCCCAATTCGGTGAGGATCTACGCGGATGACTTATGCCGTAGATTCATATTTTAAAGTAGGTCGTAATGCTAGCGGCCAATTGTATCCCAATCTTGCATTATAGCGCATTTCCATTGAAATACTGAACAAAAACATTATGGTTGATTAGGAAAAAAAGTACTTGTCAGGTTTTATTGCGCGGCACGTGCACAATCGTCATTGTGTCCGCGATAGGAGGTGATTGAAGCCTGATAAGTCACAAACGACAGGACACGCTATGAGTAACGTTGCCGCTATTTACGACCCTGCGACCAGGTTACAACAAGTCCGCTCATGTCGAGTCATGGCCTGATCGTCAGACCGTTGACGCCAGCGATTTAGAATTTTCAGCAGCCTTGCGAAATTGACCCTCACTAGAAGGCACAGTCCTAATTTCCTTACCCCTCAACAGGCTCCGGCAAAACAATCGGCTTTAACCACTCCTCTGACAGGCTGAGGGGGGCTTCTCCCAACCGGTGGGAGTAGATGACTGTGTATGCCAGTACGCGTTTCAAATACTCTCGGGTCTCCCGAAATGGAACTGTCTCGATCCAGACGTCGGATGGCTGTGATTCTTTTGGCAGCCACTTCATTACGCGCCAGGGGCCTGCATTGTAAGCAGCGGTAGCCAGTACCGGGTTGTTCTGCAGTTTCTGATAGACGCTCTCCAGATAGCTGGTGCCCAGTTTGATATTGATTCCGGGTTTCAGAAGATCCCGGGTTTTGAATGGACCGTGCCGGGTGCTTGTCGCTACATCGCGGGCAGTGCGGGGCATTAGCTGCATCAGACCCATGGCGCCGGCACTGGAACGGGCATCGGTAATGAAGGCACTCTCCTGACGCAAAATGGCGTAGATCCAGGCGTGGTCGATATCGAGACTCTTGGCCTGTCGGTCGATCAGCGTCCTGTGGGTGAGGGGGAAACGGAGTTCCAGATCATTCCAGTGACGGATCTTTGCCAAGGTGATAATGGCCTGAGAAGGCCAGTCCCATTGCTGTGCCAGGCGGGCTGCGCCCTTGAGTTCTTCGGTGCTGCGGTTACTCAGTGCCCAGTTCCACTCACGACGTGCGTCGATGGGCCTGTGAAGAATTTTCAGCTCTCTCGCCCGCTGCATGCCGGGTTGACTGGCAATGCGATCCACTAGGTCGTCGGTGACATCAATGGCTGCATGAGCCATGGTGAAGCGGGTGCCCAGACGGTTGGTTGCCATGAATCCGTAGTAGCTGCGGTTCTTCGCCAGTGTTTCGAGCAGTTGGTTGCCTTTCTCTTGCTGGCCAAGTTGTAACAGCGCCCTGGCACGCCAGTACCGCCAGCGCTCTTTTGCTCTGTCTGACTCGGAGAGGTCGGCAATGGTGGCGAGTACCCGTTCCCAATCCTGGGACTCCAGGGCCTGACGGAACTGCTTGTCGGAGAGATTTGGATCCAGCCGCAGGTGCTTCGGCACAACCTGTTCGATTATGCGGGAAAATGTCTCCCCTGATGTGTCCAGCAGATTGCCGGCAAGGGTGCGACCCACGGTGAGTTTTTGAGCATCTGTGAATTGCCCCCGCAGTTGCAACGATTGCCAAAATTCGAAGGCTTTTTCAGGGCTTTTGCGAGCCAGTCGCCTGACCCCGTGAACCAGAATCTCGTCCCGCATGGGATGGTTTTTCTGCAGACGCTGATTCTGCATAAGCTTTTGTGGATGACGATGAATGTCGATCCAGAGGCTGACCCAGTTACCCTCGCTGTTCGGCAGAAAACGTTTGAGATATCTTGCCAGACGGATCTGCCTGGCCTGCATGGCGAGGCCGATCCGCTGCCATACCATCGTGTCGGTTAATTCACCGGCATCATTCCACACCTTGAACACCGGATCACAGGCCTTTGGACGGGAACGGCCGCTAAGCCAGACAGGTTCGATCTGAGTAAACGCGTGTTGCTGCTGGCCGGTTTCGATCAATGCCCACAGGCGGTGGCACTGGCGTTTTATACTTCCCCCCGGTTTGGCAAAATCGAGATAGGTTTTCCAGCGATGCTTGTTTGCCAACAAGTCCAGCCAGTTGTTACGCAGTCTGCTGCTAAGCGGCGTATCGGCGTACTTGTCTATGAATGTCCGGATGGTTTGGGCATCCTGCCGCGCCAAATGCCGGGTAATCTCCTGGTATTCAAGATAGGGCAGCAGGGGATAGGCCTGCAGTTGATGCTTGAGTGCCTGGTATTTTTTCAACTGATCCTTTTTCAGAGCCTGTTCGGCGTCGAGAAACTGTTGTCTCGCAGCCTTGTTTTCCGGAAGGTCAGTGACAGTGGCTTGGACGGGGCTGAACCAGAGTGGCAGCAGATAGAGAGCCGCGCATAACCATTGAATGAAACGCGGTGGACGCCAGGTTTTAGGTCGAATTGTTTGAGGCATGTTCCGCTGCACCATCTCTTTATCCTTTATTCCTCCAATCATAGCATTTGCCACCTGAGAGGGAAGCAAATGGGTGATTGCCGGCTAGTGCTCCTCAAGAAGGGGTGCGAGAATGATCCAGCAATTCGATCCAGTGCTTTACAGGAACCCTGGATTCAGCCTGCAGGTGATTCAGGCAGCCAATATTGGCGGTGGCGATGAGTGTTGGCTCACCTGCCTGAAGATTGCGGAGTTTGTTGCGTCTGAGTCTATCGGATAAGTCTGGCTGCAACAGGGAGTAAGTGCCCGCAGAGCCGCAGCACAGATGGGCATCATCGACAGTTGTGAGGGTATATCCAAGGCCCAGAAGCAGTCGTTCAACGACACCTTGCATGCCCAGTCCGTGTTGCTGGGTGCAGGGGGAGTGGAATGCGATGGCTGGATGCTGTGTGGAATCCAATGAGAGTTGACTGAGGTCTTCATTCAGCAGCACTTCCGCTATGTCCTTGGTGGCAGCAGCGATTATTGCGGCTTTTTCCGCATATTCAGCATCGTCACTCAGGAGCTGCGGGTACTCCTTGACTGTCTGCCCGCACCCGCTGGCAGTGATAACCAGCGCTTCGGCTTCGGTTTTCAACAGGGGCAACCAGGCATCGATGTTGCGGCGCGCAAAACGTTTGGCTGCATCGTTCGCACCCAGGTGCAGGTTGACTGCGCCGCAGCATTCCGCTTCCGGCACCCTGACCAGACTGATGCCCAGCCGGTCCAGCACTCGCGCTGTGCTGAAGTTAATGACCGGGGCCAGCGAAGGCTGAACGCAGCCGTCCAGTACGAGCATGCGGCGTTGGTGCCGTGCCTCGGGCCAATGGCCAGTCTTTTGTTTGGCTGGAATGGTGTACCGCAGACGCTTCGGCAGCAGCTTTTTTATCGGTCGGGCAAGTTTCAGTAGCGCGCCAAATCGTTCAGGGTAGGGTAGTGTCTTGATGAGTAATTTATGACGTAGTCTGTCCAGGCCGGTCCGGGGTTTGGTTCGTTCCAGGTGTTCCCGTCCTATCTCCAGCAGGCGGCTGTAGTTGACGCCTGAGGGGCAGGTGGTCTCACAAGAGCGGCAGGAGAGGCAGCGGTCGAGGTGCTGTTGTAGACTGTCAGTGGGAGTCGTACCCTCGAGCAGCTGCTTGATCTGATAGATGCGTCCCCGCGGTCCGTCCAGTTCATCTCCCAGCAGTTGGTAGGTGGGGCAGGTAGCGGTGCAGAATCCGCAATGTACGCAGCTGCGCAGGATCTGCTCCGCTTCCCGGCCATTGGCAGATTCAAGTGTCTGGGGGGTGAGTCTGGTTTGCATTTAGTGAGGTCAAAGGGGAAAACGCCTATTCTGCGGATGATTGAGATCAAAACCAACTATTTTACCGATATACCCTGTGAATTCGACGGGAGTATCCCGAGCTGAGGGTGATATAAAACAGATGCGTCTAACCGACTGGTTGAGATATACAGGTTGGATCTCCCCCGCCCGGCGTCTGGAGTGGTTCCCTCCATATCGAAGTATGGGGGTCAAAGTGTTGGCCCTGGAAAACGGTTGGCGCAAAGTCCGGCTTCTGCTGCCGCTGAATCGCCGAACCAGGAATCCTGGTGGCAGTATGTTTGGCGGCTCCATTGCTTTACTGGCAGATCCTATTCCTGCATTGTCCTGTAACAGGGTCTTTCCCGGCCATGCGGTTTGGACAAGGCATCTGGAAGTCGATTTTCGGCGTCCAGGTCTATTTGATCTGGAGTTGCGCTTTGACTTCGACGCGGATATCGAACAACGGATTGCGGCGGATTTAGCCCAGGGTCCGCGGAGCGATCCCATTTTTGAGTTCGGTTTCTATCTGCCGAATGGGGAGGTCTGCGCCTGGGTAACCAATCGGGTCGCTATCCGGCCGATGAATAAATCACGTAGTCGGGGAGGAGCGCTTCGCCAGCCCCGTAACAGAATCAGAGAGAAGAATGTATGAGCGATGCAAGCGATAATTTCGATATGGAACTGAGCAGCGGCATCGCCGCATTCGAAGCGAAGTACTTTGCCCGTGCATCGGAGATATTGTCACCGCTGGCCCACGCCGGCAATTACGAAGCCCAGTATCGTATGGCGATCATGGCCCAAGGCGGTTTGGGGATGGTCGTCAACGCGTTGATGGCATACAAGTACATGAAGTCTGCGGCAGAGAGCGGGCATCCCATGGCGCAACATGGGCTTGGTTTTATGTATCTCGAGGGAGAGTGTGTGGAAAAGAATCCCGCCAAGGCGGCGGTGTGGTTCCGCAAAGCAGCCGATCAGGGGCTGGCAGGTTCCCAAACTACGTTGGGTATGTTGTATACGGAGGGGCGGGGTGTCGAAAAGGACCCGGAAGAGGCGCAGCGCTGGTACAAAAAGGCTGGGTTTTAAAGGTGGAGGTCGGAGTCTGGATAGATGGGGTATCACTGCACTGAGTGTCCTGTCGCCCCGGCCCCTGTGAAGTTCTTCAGATGATGGACCAGATATTGTCGAAATCTGAGTCCTCGTCACTACTCCCTTCGGCCGACTGGTCGACCTGGTCAAGGTAACTGAACTGAAACTGGGAGATGGTGCCGGTTGTCTCGAGTAACCGTTTCAGCTTGATCTTGCGATTATTGCTGCCGTCATCCAGCTTCATTTTGTTACCCACATTGAATGGGTAGGATGGGCCGATAAAACTGGCGGGTTGACCCGACGTGCCAACCTCCGGTAATAGCAGGCATTCGTGGGTCAGGGCATTCGGGAGATTCTCCCTTTGTGCTTCCACCGCCACGGCATTGGGTGCAATCATCTGCAGTCCAACCTGCAATGAATTTTTTTGCGTGTTCCGGATCCAGCGTACGATGCCGACTCCAAACTGACCGTTGGCGGAGGCTGACTGGATGCCGATCAACTCACCCACCTTGATTGCGGGCGTGCGAGCGCCTTGCCATGCGATACAGTACCCCCCTGCACTTTCATTGAGGGTACGAAAGGTATGGGTTTGCGCGCTGCTGTCATTGTCACGGCCATTGCCCCAGATGGGAACCGTAGGCTCCGGTTCAGATTCGTCCCGTGAACCGGGGCCAAAATCTTCAAAGCCGCTTCTTCGTATGTCGTTGCTCGGCTCAATGGGTATAAGGGTGAAAGAAGAGTCGGCATCCAACCTGTTTTCGTTTAGTTTACCTCTGGTGGGCTGCTGGCCCATCCAGTCCATATCTTCCTGCAGACGTGCCTCGACGCTGCTCTCGGGAGGTGTTCCGGGTGACTTGGTCAAATGGTAGATATCTGATAGCCCGACGGCTACCCGTAACTCGAAATTGAGTTTGGTGCGTACGAATTCGCGCTGTGGAATCGTTGTCCATAGCTGAATCAGTTGCCTCAGTAAATTCTTATTTATCTGTTCGGTACCTACTAGCGGGGCACCCTCTTTAGCAGGAGCGGATGTATCGTCAAACTGCTCCCGAAGTTTGTCGATGAGTTCACGTGTATCGAGTCTCAAACGATGTTTTTCGTTGGTTTGCCCGACCAGGGATTCGTGAGACGGCGGATAGTCACTGTCCTGCTGTACGGTGAAAACGGCCTCTGTGGGCGCTTCCTGCTGTGAATAGAGCTTGGTAAAATGATTCCACTCCAGCAGATTCCGATATACCGTAAGGTTATCCCGCTGCCGCATCTTGTAGGGAGATGCCAGGGAATAGAGCAGAATGCGCCGATAGACCTCGTCGATGGTAGAGGTTTTGATGCGCTGCTCCAAGTCATCCCTGACGGTAAGGTTGTTTACCTTGTATTTTTGTGCCAGTCGATGAAGCGTGTGCAGTTCTTTCCAGGTGTGGTGAGGGTAGGTGTCATAGATCAGAGCAGACTGTACCAGCACACCAGAGAGGTAGTTGATGCCGCGATGGATGGAGATGGCCAGCAGTTTTCGATCCACCTTCTCGGGCGATTCCCGCAGCAGATCTTCAACGACACATTTATAGGCAGTTGCAAGTTCGTTGGCGAGCTCGCGGCTTAATATCGCGATTTTATGGGATTTTTCGGAGAGGGGGAGTCCTGCGTCGATAAAGTGTTTGGCAAGATTTTCGCTGATGTAGTTGACCGGTTCCCGAAATCCCTCAATGCTAAACAGGCGGTTTTTTCCTGCGACAAGGGAGCGGTTGAACTCTACGAGCGCTTTGAAAACTTGGCGGGAGGTTTCGCCAACACTGGCAACAGGCAGTCTATCGGTCCAGGCCTTGACCTCTTTTGCACTCAAAAAGAGGGCCTTCCCTTTAGGCGGAACCTGTTCGGGAATACGGAAACCAAAGCGGCTTACTGTTGCCATTGTCGACCGTACTGATTCAGAGGGTGAAGCGACGGATGTCAGCGCTCCATGTCCAACTATCGCGAATTTAACGCCTGATTATGCCGTAATTCCTATTTACGACAGAATGATCAATCTCAATCTTCAGACACTGCGACTTCCGCGAAGTTGTCTCACTTCAGTAGCAGATTAGCGCACTGTTGTCTGTATATCGCCCACTTTAACACTTCCTTTAGCGATTTTAGAGTGTGATATCACTAAAAGATACTATAGTAGGAGTTTGATTGTAAGGGTTTTTTTGCGTCTGAGTCCGGTTTTTGTGATCTTTTGCCAAGCGGCCTTGATGATCGTGGTTACCGAATTTTGTCAGCAGAGAATGCAGGGGTTTTCCTATGATGATCAAGTTGGTCAGTTTTGTACTTTGTCCCTATGTTCAGCGGGCAGTTATCGCGCTCAGGGAGAAATCGGTCGAATATGAGGTGACCTATATCGACCTGGCCCATCCCCCCGAGTGGTTTCAGGTAATTTCCCCGCTGGGAAAAGTGCCTCTTTTGGAGGTGGAGGATCAGGTTCTGTTTGAATCTTCGGTCATTCTCGACTACCTGGACGAGGTGTTTCAGCCTCGCCTGCACCCTATGGATCCACTGCAGCGGGCACAGCACAAGGCATGGATTGAATTCGGTTCCGGATTGCTGGTTGATCAGATGGAACTGGTGTTGGCGAAAGATGAAACCACTTTTCAAGAACGGCAGGCACATCTGGAACGACAGCTGAAACGCCTGCTGGCGCCCCTTGATGCTGGCGTGTTTGATGGAGATGGGGTGTTCTCTCTGCTGGATGCGGCTTATGCACCGCTATTTATGCGCCAGAAACTGCTTGCGGAAATCAGGGTTGAGTTGGCAGGGCTACAGCCACAGCCATTGCAATCATGGAGTGATCGTCTGTTGGCAAGACCCTCAGTGAAAGGGTCGCTCGTGGATGATTTTCGGGTACGTTATATCGCATTTTTTTCCGCCAAGGGATCCTGGCTGATGCAGCAGGCCGGGGTTTAGCGTCAGCCCTAAAACCCATGACTTACCACGAAGAACACAAAGGACACGAAGAAAAATCGTTGTTGATCAATTTTTCACCTTCGCGTCCTTCATGGTAATAGCTGTGCTTTTTGACGGACTCTAATTATCCGTATGACACATTACTTGGGCTGGGACTCCTGTTTCACCAGTTCATCGACTACTTGGAACATCTTCGGATAGCTGCCGGCAAGGGTGGCGCTGGTTTTGTATTTACCGTTGATACCCACAGCGGGAACGCCATCCAGCTGAAAGCGTTGGGAGAGTTTACGTGCCTGCTGAACCTTTACGAAGACGCCGAATGAGTTCCAGGCCTCGGTAAAATTCTTGCGGTCGACGCCATGCTCTACGGCAAAGTCGATAAGTGACTGTTTGTCGAACAGTTCGCGGTGCTTGTCGTGAAGGGCTTTAAACAGGGGTACATGCAGCTTGTCCACCACGCCCAGCGCCTCGGCAGCGTAGAAGAACTGCGAGTGAACTGTCCAGCTTGGATTCAGCGGCGCGGGAACATGCCTGAACACAACGTTGTCCGGTTTTTTGACCACCCACTCCTCCATCAGCGGGTCGAGGGTGTAGCAGTGGGGGCAGCCATACCAGAAGAACTCCACCACCTCGATTTTGCCCTCAGGTGCGGCAGTGGGGACCGGTGGCTCAATTGGATCCCATCCCTCGCCCCATTCTGCGGAAACGGTTTGAAGCATGAGCAGTGCAAAAACAAAAAACAGACTTCTGATCCAGGGCATTGTTTTACCTTTGATATTTGGAGTTATTGAGTAAATTTGGGTTATTCAACATTTTTAGAGGGTGAGTCGGCACTATTGTTCCCGAATTTCAGGCGTATTGGAACGGGATTCGGTATAATTCTCGTCAGTAGCGGCTTAACGGTACCTGAACATGGGGCGACAGCAGATCGATGATTGTGTGGAGCAACTCTGCCTGAAGGGGTGTGTTGCCGTGCGCGAGGAGATCAAACTGCTGACCCAGGGCGTGGTGTTACCGGAGATCCGTGATCTGGATGAAGTTGCACGCAAAGCCGTACGCAGAGAGCTTGAAGCAATCATGGCAGTTTACGGTGATGCTTGTCCAATCGAGAGAGAATCAGATGGCTGGCAGGAAAAAACAACCACGACTGGGTAACCTGGTCTTTAAGGCACCCTCAACTATTCACGGTACTGGGCTTTTCGCCAAGGTAGATATCAACGAAGGTCAGCAGATAGGCACCTATGAAGGTCCTACTGCCAAGCGGGACGGCACCTATGTACTGTGGGTATTTGAAGAGGGCGAGGAACCGGTGGGCCGCAGCGGCCGCAACCTGCTGCGTTACCTGAACCACGAAGATGAGGGTAATGCAGAATTTGACGGTTTCGACCTCTTTGCACTCAGAGACATCAACACCGGAGATGAGATCACCTTCGATTACGGCGGTTGGGAGGAAGAGTAGTTTCCATCTTCTCAGGGGTTCAGCGGCGTAAGGGCTGTCTGCTGTTCTCGTATCATGTTTGTTGAGAGGACGCTCTTCTTGCGTAAAACGCTGGGATCGAACTTGACCCAATTGCTACGCTCGTCCTGGCTGTAAAAGGTAAGATCCAGCGCGAGAATCGCCTCCGCAACCCGTTTGGGACAGCGGTGTGACAACCGATTGAGATTGCCTGGTGCCTTCTCCGGCCAGCGCAGCTCCCCCCATCTCAGCCAGGCATCCCTTGCAGCATCCCGGTCCTGCTCATGGTAAGCGCCCTCCAGTGTTTCGATAGCCTGCTCGATCGACTGACGCCGTACGGCTTCTGCCGGGTCGATTGCGGCGGGTACTGCAGCCTGTTGTTTTGATCGGTGACGACTCATGCGCCATACCACCAGGGTGGTGATCCAGCCTAGCGCCAGTACCCAAATGAGCCAGTGGGTCAACGGGTTGTCGGTCGACTCTGAAGCGACCGGCAGGTTGGCGGCTGCAGGTGTTGTTTCACCTGCTGTCGTTGAGGATCCACTCCGTTTGGAGAGTGGCGGTGGGACTAAAGCAGTGCCCCCCAGAACCTCGATATTGCGAGCAGGCAGACGGGCGGTCTCCATCCGGTCTGTCTCGGTGTTCCACCAGGGGACCTCGATGGCCGGCAGTTCGTAGTCACCGGGGTTCGCTGCCACCAATGTCACTTTGTTCTGGCGACTGCCAGTGATGCCTGCGCCGGAAAGGTTGTCTTTCATCTCCGGTCTGTCGGGGTACTGCTTAACGCCTTCCGGCAGACTCATATCGATGGCGGGTAGTTGAGCAGATGTCAGTCCGTCGGCAAAGAGCATGATAGTACGGGTCAGGGGTTTACCTGCGATCTGCTGGTTATTCTGGGTCAAACCTGTCTCGACAAGCTGCAGATTCCTCGCCGGTAACCAGTGCCGGGCATTGAAGTTCGCCGGGATCGGTTTGATATCGATGTTCACCGCATCAGAGACGGCGCGATAGATGTGCCGATCCACCTTCTGGTTGCCAAACGGACTGTTGAGCAGATCATAGATGGAACCGCCACGTCCGCCACCGCGTCCTGAGAAACGCACGCCATCGAGTTTCAGTTGACCGCTTTGATAGGCGAAGACTGCATAACGCCGCTCTACTACCTGATAGTTCTCTCCGGCGCGTTGGGTCTTGTACTGGGTTTCCGAGATACGCTGGATGACGGTGTCCGGCAGGTTGGATTTTGGATCGGAGAGCTGTTCACCCCGCACCCCCTCTCCCATAAAGAGCCGCAGGGTCAGGACGATCTCCTGCTGCAGATAGGCGCTGGTTTCACTCAGCTCCAATTCGATAAAGACATCGGAACCAGGGACGCCGTTGCTCTCACCCATTCCCTCGTTTACCTGGAGTCTTAGTGGTGCCGTGGCTTCCTTGCCGACGGGAATCGGCGGTATCTCCAGATTGCCGGTGGTTTTCGGCAGCAAGGTTAGATTGAGTCCACGGCTGCGTGATACATTGCCGTTGATCACACTGATACTCTGCTGCTGGGAACGCCCCAGGATCTCGAACTGGGTGTCGAGTACGGAGAGATTGGGTTTTGCTTCGTTCTCCCCTTTAATCTGAATAGTGAGTGAGACGGTCTCGTCCGCCGAGATGGCGGATCGGGAGAGACGTGCGCTTACTTCACCCAAGGCGCTCGAACTGCCTGCCAGCAGCAACAGGGTGAGAATGACAAATCGATATAGCGGGTATCTGAGAAACGATGGAAACTGCATCATGATTTCAAAGGTGTTGGTTGATGATTCGCAGGAGAGGCGTCTTGCAGTGTGCATCGGCGCTTAACATACTCCCGCTCTTGTTTTTCAGACCAGGAATGTGGTTCGGAGTTCGATAACGATGACTCCATGCGCCTCTCTCACTTATACTTATCGTTCTCTCCGTCTACTATTCTACACCGTGAAGATCATTCGTCGCCCCACCGTCTCCCAAAGCAGTAATCTGTCCGCCAACATTCATCCTGTCTTGCGCCGGGTCTATCAGGCGAGAGGTTTGGCCACGGATGTGGATCTTGAACAGGGTCTGGATCGGCTGCTGCCGATGGCTCCTCTTCTCGGGGTGGATGCGGCTGTCGAGCTGTTGCATCTGCAGCTGGAAAAGGGTGGACACATTCTCGTCGTGGGTGATTACGATGCCGACGGTGCTACCAGTACTGCGCTCTCCCTGCTGGCGCTGCAAGCGTTTGGCGGGCAGCGGCTCTCATATCTGGTGCCAAACCGGTTCGAATACGGCTACGGCCTGACGCCGGAAATTGTCGAGCTGGCGGCTGAAAGGTCGCCGGATCTGATTGTCACCGTGGATAATGGAATCTCCAGCCTGAAAGGTGTCGCACGGGCGGCGGAACTGGGTATTCCGGTATTGGTAACCGATCATCATCTGCCGGGTAAAGTGTTGCCAGACGCTGCCGCTATCGTCAATCCCAACCAGCCGGGTGACGGTTTTGGCAGTAAGAATCTTGCGGGTGTGGGTGTCATCTTCTATGTGATGGCTGCTTTGCGCAGTCGTCTGCGGGGAGTGGATTGGTTCAAAACAAAGGGGCTGCCCGAACCGAACATGGCCGAGTGGCTCGATCTGGTTGCGCTGGGTACGGTGGCGGATCTGGTGCCTCTGGATCGTAACAACCGCATCCTGGTGGAGCAGGGGTTGCGGCGCATCCGCGCCGGTCGCTGCCGCCCGGGCATCCAGACGCTGCTGGAGCTTGCCGGCCGTTCCCTGCATCGTGTAGTGGCATCCGATATGGGCTTTGCCGTGGGACCCCGTCTCAACGCCGCAGGCCGCCTCGAAGATATGGGGCAGGGCATCGAGTGTATGCTCACCAACGATCACAATCTGGCCCGACAAATGGCTGTCGAACTGGATCAGCTCAACAAGACCCGCCGCGAGATCGAGCAGGAGATGAAGGAACAGGCGCTGCAGGCGCTGGAACAGCTCCATCTTTCCACCGAGGGCGAACTGCCCACAGGACTTTGTCTCTTCCGTTCTGAATGGCATCAGGGGGTGATAGGCATTCTGGCCTCCCGTATCAAGGAGCAGTATCATCGGCCGGTGATCGCCTTTGCCGATGGCGGTGAGGGTATGTTGAAAGGCTCGGCCCGTTCAGTGCCCGGTCTGCATATCCGTGATCTGCTCGACCGTATCGCAGCCGCCGATCCAGGCCTGCTCGATCGCTTTGGTGGACATGCCATGGCTGCGGGCCTGAGCCTGAAACAGGAAAATCTGCCACGCTTCAAAGCGGCCTTCGAACATGAAGCGGCAGCTTTGTTGGATCCTTCCAGGCTGGTGGGGGAGGTGATTTCGGACGGAGAGCTTGATGTGACGGATTTCAATCTGGATCTTGCGCAGCAACTCAGGGTCGCCGGTCCCTGGGGACAGGGCTTTCCGGAGCCGACCTTCGATGGAACCTTTCAGGTGCGGCAGCAGCGTGTGGTTGGAGAACGCCATCTGAAACTGCGTCTTGCTCCCATGGGTGGACGTGAGAGTCTGGATGCTATCGCCTTCAATCAGGCGGACCTGGGGGAATTGCCCGGGCAGGTGCGGCTGGCGTATCGGCTCGATGTCAACGAATACCGGGGACAGATAACGCCCCAGCTGATAGTGGAGTATATCCAATTAACGAGATGAACGATTTTGATGAGGAAGAGGATCTCGGCCCCAGCAAGAGCGAGATCAAACGGGAGATGCTGGCGCTGCAGAAGTTGGGCGAACGCTTGACTCTGCTCTCCAAAAAAGAGTTGGACCGGATGCCTCTGAGTCTGGTTTTGCTGGATGGGTTGGAAGAAGCCAAACGCATCAAATCTCATATTGCCCGCCGTCGTCACATGCGGCGGCTGGGTAAGCTGCTACGCCACGAGGATCTCGATGCTATCGAGCGGGTGATCGATGAGATCGATAACAGACACCAGGCGGGTGTGGCGCGATTCCATAATCTCGAACGTTGGCGCGATCGACTGATTGCGGGTGACAGCAGTGTCTTTGGCGAGTTTTTGGCCGAATATCCCGCAGCTGACCGTCAACACCTGCGGCAGTTGATCCAGGCAGTGAAAAAAGAACGGGAGAGAGAGAAGCCTCCGGCTGCTTTTCGTAAACTCTTCCAATACCTGCGCGAAGTTGCCGGGGTTTGATCATGCAGAGAGCTAAGGCGATTTAAAGTTGTCGGTCTTTTTTACACATCTTTACAGCCTGGTTTCATCAGAAATCCATTCATTGATCTCACGTTGATAGAGAGGGAGTGGTGTTCTTCTGCACACCGGCATCTCGTTCGACTTCAGTGCGTTGAAAACGCTAAAAAGAATCTGTCGATTAATAATTTCAATTTAAATCAGATGGTTAGTTGATTATTTTTCATCTCCCAGTGAATGCTCCGGGGTACGTACTCCCGTTTGCAGATCAGCAGTAATCTTCATATCAATCTAAGTACTCTCTATTTTTTGTTTGCATAAACGCAGGTTTTGTCGTCGAAAAACTTTACAGTTATTCACATGGCGTAATGTTGAAACGATTTTACTTCTTGTTTTATATAGGAAAAATATTCCTGGCCTGGTTCTTGCTTTCGAATCTTCTTCGAAGTGCTAAAACAATCAGGACACGCTGAAAATTAGTCCATCTGCGTACTAGGGAGATAATAAAAATGCATCTTAGAAAACTGGCAATAGGATTGCTGGCATTCGGTATCACCACATCTGTACAGGCGATAGAATTGATCGATGGCCTGGGTGGAAATCGCGGTTATGGTGACCAGGCGATGTTGCCAAATGACGACGGCTCCAGCAATCTGCTGGATCTTCCGTTCAATATCAATTTCTACGGGAATGAGTTCAGCTCTTTCTTCATCAATAACAACGGAAACATCTCATTCGATAATCCGATCTCATCCTACACGCCTGATCCCTTCCCGGTTGCGAACCAACCTATGATTGCGCCCTGGTGGGGCGATGTGGATACCAGTCGTGATGGCCAAGTCGGTGAGGGTTTCGATCCGGATTTGCTGCCGACCGAAACATTCAACCCCAATGGTTTTGACCAGGAATTTGTTCCAGTTTCCGAGCTCCCCATTATTCCAGGTGATTTCGGCATACTCGTATCCACCTTCGATGGTGTGGATTACATCCTCTTGGATGATGCTTTGGAGCTGACTGGTTTTTTCGAGGAAGGTCCCGGTCCCGGCGGCGCTTTCGATGATGAACCGAACAATGTCTGGGTTGCTTCACCAAATGACAGTACTGTAGTTGTTACTTGGGACCAAGTCGGTTTCTTTCCCTCCGATACCTCCAAAACCAACAATTTTCAGCTGGTGCTGAGGGACGCATCGGCCGAGACTGGCGTTGACGGCGATTTTGATATCGAGTTCCGTTACGACCAGCTCGAGTGGACCACCGGTGATGCCAGTGGCGGCACTGACGGTCTGGGTGGCACCGAGGCGCAGGCAGGTTTTGATGCCGGCGACAATACCAACTTCCTCGCACTGCCAGGTTCTTTCAGCCCCGAAGTGCTGGAACTGCAAAACACCAGTAACGTCAGCCCCGATACCCCCGGACTCTGGACCTTCGCCATTCGCAATGGTGAACCACCTGGTGATACTCCAGAAAATCCGCTGATGCCGGTTGAGAATCAGGATGGTTGGGACTTCGACTTCAATGTTGTCGTGGGTCGACCCATCTTTATCGACCCCGACGTTGCTGTGGGTTATGACTATCAGATCGACAACCCGACCACCATGCCGCTGTTTCAGACAGTTTTACTGCCCAGCATCGGTGATGATCTGTTTGATATCTATACTTGGGATGGTACTGACTGGGTTCTTGTGGCAGCAGGTTGGGCGGCTGGCGCGAGCTATGATTTCGGTGCTGGCGGTGTCGACCGTTTTCGTATCCTTGGTATCGAAATTGCCGAGATGCTTGACCCGACGGATCCCACAGCCTTCATCACCGGACTCACCTTTACCGGTTCCGGCGCTGTCGGCATGAGTCAGAATCCAATTACGGTGTTTGTACCGCCGGTAACTGCCCCTGAGCCTTCGGTGCTGATTCTGTTCGGCTTTGGTCTTGGTGCTTTAGGTTTTGTACGCCGTAGGAAGCGGGCCTGAAAGCTGACTCAGTCGTAGACTGATGGAGACAAAAAAGCCGTCGCTACGAAAGTAGCGGCGGCTTTTTTAATCCCAGTGGATTGTATTTCTCGTAGCATGCTGCGAAGCGCCGCTCCTACTGGTTTATAGGGAAGCGCTTACTGCTTCTCGATGGGTTTGCAGTGATACTTCCTGGAGAAATGGTTGAAGATGTGCATCTGTACTGGAGCCTCTAAATTTTTTGGCTTCCCTTCAAGGTAGACCAGAAACTCTTTCAGTAAATCGTTGATTTGCTTTCCCTCATCCAGGCAGACGAAGTTTCTCTTCAGCGCTTTTTTATGCAATAGCATATTGCCGACCAGATTCATTCCGCCGAGTGTCCCGCCAAGAAAACCTCCACAGGAGCCGGCATCGAGCGCACGGTTGACAGCCTGCTGCGCTGTCTCCTTTTCCAATGGGGTTGTGATGGCCTCCTTGCATTTGTCGAGGTAATCCTGCCCGGAAAGTGCATAGGCATTTCCCGACAACATTAGAATGAGAGGCAAAGCAGTAAGTGAGCGATAGGTCGTTTTCATTTTTATAGCTTCCCTGATTATGAGTGGTGCGGTCAGCCATTTTTACACATTTTCTGAAACGCGAATAGAAATCCTGAACGGCAGGCCGGTTCAAATGCTGTGGAACAGGCAATCTCACCTTTGCAGACAGAAATGCCCGATCCGCTATGCTTGATCGTGCCAACGCTGGGCCGTAGCCATGCAAAGATCAATGGGGCTGAAGTGTTGGTTTAGCCGGGACATTTTCCAATTGCCAGTTTGATATTGCCCAGCCCCAGAAATCGTCGATGCCGGTAGGCCTTTCATCAGGCAGAGGCTGGCCCAGATGGTGCAGTGCCTGTAGCAGCGCCGGTAGAGGATGTCGATTCTCTACCGGGGCATCCTTGTACTGTTTGCTCAGCTTTCGCCCGTTCGCATCCACCGCCAGCGGCAGGTGAGCATAGACTGGTGTGGGCAGTTCCAACAGCTGTTGCAGGTGTATCTGACGGGGGGTGGACAGCAGAAGATCGGCGCCGCGTACGATGTGAGTGATTTTCTGCCAGGCATCGTCCACCACGACAGCAAGCTGGTAGGCGTGGTAACCGTCTGCGCGGCGGATAATGAAGTCCCCTATGTCGCTGGCCAGGTTTTGCGTCACTTCTCCCTGGATCAGGTCTTCAAATCTTGATGGATTATCAAAGGTTCGTAGACGGATAGCCCGTTCTTTCCTGCCCGCCCGTAGTCCCTGGCGACAGGTACCGGGGTAGACGGCAGACTCGATGCCTGGGCGGGCGGCGATGGTGATCTCTTTGCGCGTGCAGCCACAGGGGTAGGCAAGATCGTCTCTGTTCAGAACATCGAGGGCGTGGGCATAGGCATCGGTGCGTCGGCTTTGATGAATGATCTCGCCTTCCCACTCAAAACCGAAGCGGTCGAGGGTACGTAATATCTCATCGGCAGAGCCTTTGATCTCACGGGTCTGATCGAGATCCTCCATGCGAACCAGCCACTCGCCATGGTTGGTCCGGGCATCAAGATAGCTGCCAAGGGCCGCCACAAGTGAGCCGAAATGGAGTGGTCCGGTTGGGGAGGGGGCAAAGCGGCCGCGGTAGGATGGGGGCTGGTTGTTTTTGACTGAGTTCATGACAAGAATTAAAAAACCGGCGTGAGCCGGTTTTTTAATTCGCAGGGGTTGGACAGGCTCAACCCATCTGCTTCTCCCGGATCTCATCCAGGGTTTTGCAGTCGATACACTGGCTGGCAGTGGGCCTGGCCTCCAGGCGTCGGATGCCGATCTCTACACCGCAGGACTCGCAGAATCCATAGTCGTGATTGTCGATCTGAGTAATCGTTGAATCGATCTTTTTGATCAGTTTACGCTCGCGGTCGCGGGTGCGCAGTTCCAGACTGAACTCCGACTCCTGTGTGGCCCGGTCGTTTGGATCAGGGAAATTTGCCGCCTCGTCCTGCATGTGATACACGGTTCGGTCGACCTCTTCCATCAAATCCGCCTTCCAGGCCCGCAGGATGGCGAGAAAATGCACCTCCTGCTCTTCGTTCATGTACTCTTCGCCCTCAGCGGGCTGATAGGGCTCAAAACCAAACGGTCCTGAACTCACATCTTTTTTGGCTTTCTTCTGGGCCATTCACTGACTCCTGAATACCTCTTGAGTGAAGGGGACTATCTATACCAGAAACCCAGTTGCTAGACAACAAAATGGGTGTCTCTTCAATCAATGTTTGCTTGACATTAACTAGTATCGTCCAGATTGCCATTTTCTTAATGTGCCAAGTCAATTAATAGGACGATTCTTTTCCCCGAACTTAAAATTCCGCTTTTTTACGTGGGGGTGCAAGGTTGCGGTGGTTTGGGTAAGCTAGCGCGATTTGACTGATTAGTGAGTAAAGTAATGGCTGAATTGGAAGCGCTGATATTCGATGTGGACGGCACCTTGGCTGATACCGAGAAGGATGGTCATCGGGTGGCATTTAATCGGGCATTTGCCGATGCAGGGCTCGACTGGGAGTGGACGGTGGCGCTCTATGGAGAGTTGCTGGCGGTGACCGGAGGCAAAGAGCGGATTCGCTACTATCTGGACAGTTTTAATACCAATTTTGAGCGACCTGCAGACTTGGATGGTTTTATTGCCGCGCTGCACAAACAGAAGACCGCCCACTACACCAGTATGTTGGCGGAAGGTGCGATCCCCATGCGCAACGGGGTCAGGAGACTCTTGACCGAGGTGCGGGAGGCGGGATTACGGCTTGCCATCGCCACCACCACTACCCCGGCCAATGTCAGCGCGCTGCTGCAGCATGCTCTGGACCCGGCTGCCGAGGAGTGGTTCGAGGTGATCGCTGCTGGTGATATCGTACCAGCCAAGAAGCCTGCTCCGGATATCTATACCTGGGCCATTGAGCAGATGAAACTATCCCCCGAGCAGTGCATAGCCTTCGAAGACTCGGAAAACGGTGTGAAATCGGCTGCGGATGCCGGTATCGGCTCAATATTGGTCACTACCAATGATTACACCGAGGATCACGATTTCAATGGTGCGGCGTTGGTACTCGACCAGTTGGGCGATCCTGACGACAATTTTCGCGTGATCACAGGTGATGGGGGTGACGCCGGCTATGTCGATCTTGCGCTGTTGAGAGCCTTTCACGGCCGGGGTTGATACACCGTCATAATTACGCAGGAACCAGGGAAATGATCTCCATTGCCGACAGGATGGCACGTATCAAGCCCTTCTATGTCATGGACCTGTTGGCAAAAGCGCGCAGTCTGGAGGCCGAGGGGCGTACGATCATCCACATGGAGATCGGCGAACCCGATTTCATCACTCCAGCCCCCATCATCCATGCTGGAGAAGCGGCCCTTGCGGCGGGTGAGACCCACTACACGCCCGCCAAGGGGTTGCCCGCTCTGCGGGAAGCGATTGCCGGATTCTATGCCAGCAGCTACGGGGTGGATATCGACCCTGCCCGCATCATCGTAACGCCCGGGGCATCCGGTGCCCTGCAGCTGGTGATGAGTGTGCTGATCAATCCTGGAGAGAGCGTACTGATGGCCGACCCCGGTTACCCCTGTAACCGCCACTTCGTGGAGTTGGTTGACGGCAAGCCAGTGGGTGTGCCGGTGGGCGCGGATACGGGTTATCAGCTCACGGCGGAGATCGTGGAGATGGCATGGCGGCCGGATACCAAGGCCGTGCTGGTGGCGACGCCGGCCAATCCCACCGGGACGCTGCTCACACTGGAGGAGCTCACAGCGTTGCACGATACAGTCAGCCGTCTGGGCGGTCTGCTGATTGTCGATGAGATCTATCAGGGACTGATCTACGATGCCGTTGGAGGAACCGCCCTCTCCATCGCCGATGACATCTTCGTGGTCAACAGCTTCTCCAAGTTTTTCGGCATGACCGGATGGCGTCTCGGCTGGCTGGTGGCGCCTGAGGCTGCCGTCGACCCTCTTGACCGTTTGGCCCAGAATATCTTTCTGGCCGCCCCCACCCTGTCCCAGCATGCAGCGCTGAAGGCCTTTGAGCCGGAGGTGCTGGAGATACTTGAAGCGCGTCGGGTCGAGTGTCTGCAGCGGCGGGATTTTCTGCTGCCCGCGCTGCGCGAGATGGGATTTGAACTACCCGTCACCCCGCAGGGAGCCTTCTATCTCTATGCAAACTGCGAGACGGTCACGGATGATAGTTATGCCTTTGCCGAGGCGCTGCTGGAGGAGGCCGGAGTGGCCGTCACGCCTGGTCGCGATTTCGGCTTCAACCGGCCCGAGGCGCATCTGCGGTTCGCCTACACCACCTCCCTGCCCAACCTGGAAGAGGGAGTGGCGCGGCTGCGGAGGTTTATCAATCCATAGGAACAATGGTAACTATTCATCCCGCCTTTGTAAAAGGAGTGGCGCCATCGCCTCGATTTACCTACCTACGGAGTCATCATGGTGGGGCGCCGCTACGGTTGTCAGTACGATCACAGAGAGAAATCTCTCGTTTGTCCTTATTGGTCGTATTTTGGTTTGAAATCTCTTCCTGCGATCGAGATGACAAAGCATCAGAGATGCCTTGCTTTTCCCAGTTAAACCAATATCCACCTTAATTCAATGCCACAGGAACTGGCCGATGGTGCAGTTTTCCGGCCGGGGCGCTGTCTCCGCGGCCATGGCGAGAAACAGTTCGGCGGTTGCCACCGCGTCACTGAGGGCATTATGCGCTTTATACATTGGCAGATTGTAGCGCGGACGCAGGTTGAAGAGTCTGAGGTCACCGATCTGAATGGTGTGGTTGCGCCGCTCGAAACGTCTTTGCGCAAGGATCAGGGTGTCGATGGTGGGGATCACAAAAGGCGCTCCATATAAACGTCGGCATGCGGCATCGATGAAATTTTGTTCGATACTGGCATAGTGGACCAGCATGACCTTGCCTGCCAGCATGCGCAGCAGATCAGGCAGGACCTCTTCCAGCGGTGAACCGGCAGCGGACCTGTCATCGGTGATCTGGTGGATCACTGCCGAGGCCTCCGGGATATTCTCCACGACGCTGATGACCTCATGGCGAGTGGAGTCGAGACGGATGGTCATGTTGTCGATCTGCACCAGTCCATAGCTCAGAATGCTGTGCTTGGCGGGATCAAGTCCGGTTGTTTCCAGATCCAGTGAGACGATTTCCGCTTCACTGCAGCGGGTGTTTTTTTCGACATGCGGTGCCGACAGGAAATCCCGCATGACGCCAGGCCCGGTTTTGGCCAGTGCCCGTTTGCGTTGAGACTCCTTGTTGAGGAAGCGTTCCAACATGGCTCACCCAAAACGTCCGAGCTGGTAACGGCTTTCCAGGGTCTCCTGCATGCTCTGGATGACCTTGAAGGCGTCCTTCAGATGGGTTCTCTCCAGTTCTGAGAGGCTGTTGGGCGGCAGATAGTTGTCTGGTGGGACTCCATTGCGGATCTGTTCCGCCTGGTGGTTCATACGCAGGATAGCGATGAACTCCAGCGCATCCTCCAGATTCTCCCCCATCTCTTCGCTGAGTGAAGGCGTCTGCATCGCTGCGCGCAGCCGGTCGGTGGTATTGGTTGCGGGCAGTCCCTCGGCAAGCGCCAGTACGCGGGCGATGTCGGTGATCGGCACAATGCCCCGATGCTTGATGTCGAAGGTGTCATCGTGTTTACCGTCATGGATCAGCACGAAGGTGCGAAAGAAACCGAGTGGAGGCCTGTGCTGCAGGGCATTCGAGGCCATGTAGGCGATGAAGATGCCGTTGTTTTTGGTCTTTGCCAAAATCGACCCCTGCAGTGCTTCGAACAGGTTGTCGTCTCCATAGACCGGGCCGAGATCGAAAAAGATGCTGGAGAGCATCAAAGCCATGGGGTCGGGTTTGTCGATCCATCCATTGAAGTATTCACACCAGACGCGCAACGGCTGCCGCCACTTGGGGTTGCTGGCCATGGCTTTACCGGGACAGTAGACGTAACCGCAGGCATTCAGCCCGTCGGTGACGAAATTGGCGAGGGCGGCGAAATAGGTGTCGTGCTCCGGTTTCAGTTTGTTGGAGATGATCAGCGCGTTGTCCTGATCCGAGTGTGATGTCTGTTCCCGTCGCGCTTGTGAACCGCCGGCAACCCAGACGTAGGGAACGGGCGGAGCGCCGAGTTTCACTTCTGCCATTTCGATCAGGCGACGGGTGACTGAATCGGTGATGCAGGAAACCGACTCTCCGATATGCAGGGCAGAGGCGCTGGCGTTGCTGAGATGGAGCTGCAGGTCGGGCAGCCGTTTACAGGCCCGTGCCAGATCTTCGATGGTATTTGATTTGCGGATGTCGGTGGCGATGAAGGCAGAGTTGGTGTTCTGCTGCCGCGCCAGATCGCTGGCGGTCAACATGCCGAAGATTTTACCATCCTTCAAAACCGGCAGATGATGGACGTGCAACCGCGTCATGAGCAACAGGGCGTGAATCATCAGGGCGTTATGCGGGATACTCTCCAGGCTGGTCGACATGATGAGTCTGGCAGGCTGGTCGCTCGACAGCCCTTCGGCAATGCAGCGTTTGCGCAGGTCGCGGTCCGTGATAATGCCTGCCAGTTTGTCTCCATCGCGGATCATGACGGAGGAGACATTGTTCTCGGTCATGCGCTGTGCAGCCTGCTGGATCGAGCAGTTGACATTGATGAAAACCGCAGGTTTTTTCAACAGTTCATGGACTTCCACCGACATGTGGGCGGCATTGTTTGAGGATGTCGCCCGGGTGCCGCCGACAGCCCGTTTCAGCCGTTCCCGCATCGACTCGCTGAAGTGCTGATCAAAGGTGGCGGAGGTTTTTCTCAGTTCTCCGAGTTTATTGCAGGGCAACAGATAGAGCAGTGTGTCTTCAACGGCAGTGCCGTTGTGGCCCTGTTCCAGGTCGACGAGTTGGCAGGGGACGGGATAGATATCGCCTTCACCCAATTTCTCGATCAGCTTGCCGTTTTTGCCCCTTAGCTCGATGGCGCCGGAGCGTACTAGGTAGATGAAGCTGTCATCGGTGTCGGCAGGCGGAAAGGCGCTTTCGCGGCGCAGATAACGGATATCCAGGGTTTTTGGCAGTTGATTGAGCGCCTCTTCCGGCAACGCGTCAAAGGGTGGGCGTTGTGCAAGAAAATCTCTGATTTCGACCAGTTCGATTTCCATGGGGCAATACTAACCGAATTATGACGAAAAAGCCGTTTTGGGCGGTGTTCTTCCGACTGAATGAACACCGATTTTGTTGTCATTTCCATCCTTTGGTCCGTAAACGCTACATCCGTGTAGCACTACTCGACCGCAGGGAGAAATCTCATGACCGGTGCTCTGTAGCTGGAGATCTCTCCCTGCAGTCGAGATGACTGTGTTCACTCGGCGGCTCTTCAAGGAAAAGGCCCCGCGTGAGCGGGGCCGGTTTCAGGTTATTTCAGGATCAGTGATTAGTGTTCCACGGCAGTCACGGCGCCTTTGGGAATGCGGATGTCTTCCACCAGGTGCTGTATGTGATCCGGAGGCGGCGCGGTCATCTTGGAGACTGCGATTGCCACTGAGAAGTTCACCAGCGCACCGACAGCGCCAAAGGCGTTCGGCGAAATGCCGAGGAACCAGCTGGGACCCATGTCACCCAGGAAAGAGGTGCCGGGGATGAACATGATGCCTTTGTGCTGGAACACATAGAGCATGGTGATACCTATGCCGGAAGACATGCCCCAGATGGCGCCTGCGCGATTCATCTTCTTGTTGAAGATGCCCATCATCAGTGCCGGGAAGATTGAACTGGCGGCGAGACCAAAGGCGATGGCCACGGTGCCTGCTGCAAAATCCGGTGGATGCAGTCCGAAATATCCCGCCAGTGCGATGGCGCCTGCCATGGCGAAACGTCCTGCAAGCAGCTCGCTCTTCTCCGAAATGTTCGGGTTCATGACGCCCTTGATCAGATCGTGTGAGATCGAGGAGGCAATAGCCAGCAGCAGACCGGCAGCCGTCGAGAGTGCTGCGGCGAGACCACCGGCAACCACCAGGGCGATAACCCAGTTGGGCAGATTGGCGATTTCGGGATTGGCCAATACCATGATGTCACGGTCGACCTTGGTCATCTCGTTGCCTTTCCAACCGTAGGCATCGGCCTTGGCGGCGAACTCTGCGTTCTTGTCGTTATAGTACTGGATACGACCGTCGCCGTTCTTGTCCTCGTACTTCAGCAGACCGGTCTTCTCCCAATTCTTGAACCACTGTGGGCGCTCGGAATAGGAGAGGTTGCCTTCGACGGAACCCACTTCACCCACCTGGATGGTATTCATCAGGTTGAGACGGGCCATGGAGCCCACAGCAGGTGCGGTGGTGTAGAGGATTGCGATGAAGACCAGCGCCCAACCGGCTGATGAGCGGGCGTCCGCAACCTTCGGCACCGTGAAGAAGCGGATGATGACGTGGGGCAGGCCCGCGGTACCGATCATCAGCGACAGGGTGTAGACGAACATGTTCAGCTTACTGCCCATGACTTGGGACGTGTACTCTTTGAAGCCGAGTTCCGTCACCACCAGATCGAGTTTTTCCAGCATATACAAGCCGGAGCCGTCAGCCATGCTGCCCCCCAGTCCCAGCTGCGGGAACGGGTTGCCGGTGATGTTCAGGGAGATGAACACGGCAGGCACGGTATAGGCGAAGATCAGCACACAGTACTGGGCGATCTGGGTATAGGTTATACCCTTCATGCCACCCATGACGGCGTAGATGAAGACTATGCCCATGCCGATGTAGAGGCCGGTATCGTAGTCAGTTTCCAGAAAACGGGAGAAGGCGACGCCGATGCCCTTCATCTGACCGATTACGTAGGTCACCGAGGCCAGGATCAGGCAGATGACGGCCACGATGCGGGCGGTGCGTGAGTAGTAACGGTCGCCGATGAACTCCGGCACGGTGAACTTGCCGAACTTGCGCAGATAGGGTGCAAGCAGCAGGGCAAGCAGTACATAACCGCCGGTCCAGCCCATCAGGAAGACCGATGCGCCGTAACCGTTGAAGGCGATGAGGCCCGCCATGGAGATGAATGATGCGGCAGACATCCAGTCAGCAGCGGTCGCCATGCCATTGGCGACGGGGTGAATGCCGCGTCCCGCAGCATAGAATTCGCCGGTGGTGCTGGCGCGAGCCCAGAATGCGATGCCGATGTAGAGGGCAAAGGTGATGCCCACAACGGTATAAGTCAGTGTTTGCAGATCCATATCAGTCTCCGCCTCCTAGTCTTCGTGAACGTCGAATTCACGATCCAACGCATTCATGCGTTTGGCATAGATAAAGATCAATACCAGGAAAGTGAAGATGGAGCCCTGCTGGGCAAACCAGAATCCAAGACCAACACCGCCGATTTTGATGGTGTTGAGAGGTTCCGCTAGGATGATGCCGAATCCGTACGAGACGATAAACCATATCACCAGCAGTATGGTTACTAGGCGGATGTTCGCCCGCCAGTACTCTTCTGCGCGATTGCTCATAGTTATGATCACTCCAGGGTTGCACGGGGTTGCCTGCCGGCAGTCCTTCTGAACGGGTGTGATCCGATCAGAAGGATTGGCCATGGTGCCCGTAGTTATTATTCCGTATCCCACAAGGCCGGATACGTCACCTTGAATTTTCGTTTCGGACTCTCGTGAAAGTCAAACTAAACAAGGGCTTGTTACCAGTGTTTATTTCAAAGGAGTGGGCTTTGGGGTGTTTGGTAACAGATGTGGTTTGTTGATGTTACCGAATGATGCGCTTTAGCCTGCTTGTTGAAATTGCATGGATTTGCTGATCTGGATCATCAATCGGCCTCATTTGATGTTTGATGTCAGAAAAGGGGAGAAAATCATCCATACTATAAATATGCGATAGATTCCTGGGAAAAGGGTCAATAGAAGGACAGGAGAGAGTCGTTGATTGCGGGTAAACACGGATGGGATTTCACCTGAAGACTATAAGAATTTAGAAAAAATCAGGCGGTGTTCCTTGGGGGCGGGAACGTGAAGCAGGATCGGGAAGTTGCTAAAGCCGAGGTTTTGAAGGAGCGATTAAAGGATTCATTGTTACAGTCATCCGACTATCGATATCTTCATCGGTTACACTGCGTATTGTTGGTGAACAATGGCCTGGATTTTGATCAGGTTGCTGAATGTTTTGATGAAAATCCACGCTCGATTGAACGCTGGGTAGAGCAATTCAAACAGCAGGGCGAAGAGGGACTGCTTGATGAGAAGCGGCGCGGTCGCCCATCTAGATTGGATGCAGGAACGCTCGCGGCCCTCGGCAGGGCAATCAGGCACCATCCAAGGGAGTTTGGTTTTTTCAAGGCGCGTTGGGATAGCCATCTGCTGCAGAACCACCTGCAATCCAGATACCACATCAAGCTGGGATTACGTCAATGCCAGCGGATATTCAACAAATTGAAAAGTGGGGAGTAAACTGTAGGCCTGATCAAATGTAGTGGATCAGAGCGTAGGGGTGCGCCGCGCGCACCATGATTGCTTATTCTGGTGCGCACGGCGCACCCTACGCTCTACGCTTGATCCAGCCTATATATTCCCGTAATGAATCCACCAGTATCCCTCCGGCGTATCTCTATATATCCCAAATTAAGATAGAGCGTCTTCATTTCAATGGCTGGTCCGGTATCGATAAAACAAACCTCGTTTATCCTATTTGCGTTGGGTCTGCTCATACTGACTCAATGTTCGGGTAGCGAAAACAATGGCTTCAATCTGAAAGATGCGCTGATACCGGTCGATGAAATCTATCATGGCGGTCCGGCAAAGGATGGTATCCCTGCCATCGATAATCCCCGATTTCAACAGGCTGACGAGGCGGTGAATCTCCGCTCGGAGATGCGGGTGCTGGGTATCAGCAGAAACGGGGTGAGCAAGGCCTATCCCGTTTCGATTCTCAACTGGCACGAGATCGTCAATGACCGGATTGGCGGCGAACCGGTGGTGATTACCTATTGTCCCCTCTGCGGTAGCGGGGTGGCCTATTCTGCCAGGATGGGGGGAAGCGTTTTGCATTTTGGCGTCTCTGGCCTGCTCTACAATAGCGACGTGCTGCTCTATGACCGTGAAACTGATTCTCTCTGGTCGCAGTTGAAACATCAGGCGGTATCGGGAAAGAAGAAGGGCACCCGTTTGAAGATGCTGACTTTGGAGCATACGACGTGGGGGCGCTGGTCGGAACTGCATCCCGAAACCCTGGTGCTTTCGGAGGATACCGGTTACCTGCGGAGCTATGGGGTCGATCCCTATGCGGGCTATGAGAATGATGAAGGTCTCTATTTCCCGGTTTCCAATCCTGATCCACGCTATCACCCCAAGGCCCGTATTATTGGGCTGGAGGTCGATGGTGTCTGGAAGGCCTACCCCTTTTCGGAGTTGGACAAGGCCGGTGGGCGGATCACGGATCATTTTGCCGGGAGCGACTACATAATCAGCTACGATCGCCAGAGCCGATCTGCCTGGGTGGAGGATCATCAAGGTGACCAGGTGCCTGCTGTTTCAACCTTCTGGTTTGCCTGGACGGCGTTCCATCCTCAGAGTCATGTCTATGTTTCCAGCCCTGAGACGGAGCGTTGATATTTATCATGGCAGCCCATCGGGTGGGGTGATCGAATGAGTCGCTACTCTGGAGATCTCCCATTCGCCGCCGCCCATGTGTATCACCATACTCTCGAATAAATCTGCCAACGCCCGGCCGAAATCCAGGATTTGGCAATGGCTGACCCGATCGCCTCTGCGGCTTCTGGACAGCGCCAGTGCGTTTTTTCTGCTGTTGACCGCGGGAGACTATCTGCTGGGCGAGACGGTGCCGGTCTGGCTGCGTCTCAATCTGCTGTTCGGCATCGCGCCACTTCCGTTATTCGGTTATCTGTTGCAGCGCTACCCCGAATGGCTGAAGCGTTCGCCGGTTCCTTATGTCCGTTACGGGGCGCTCTTCTTCCTGTTTGCCGCAGCACAGGTTGCTTTTCATCTCTCCCGGCAGACGGGTGGGGAGCCGGGTTTGCTCTATCTCGTGCTGCTAGCTATTGGTTGGTACCTCGCCATCACCACCCTGGTCGGAATCTACCGCTTTGCACTGGATAACCATCGCACTTCTGAGGGCTGGATCAATGGTCTGCTCTATGTCGGCGTGTTGGGACTGCTGCTCTCCGGATCGGGGCTGATACTGGGGGAGTTCGCGCTGTCGAATGCCGGTTTCTGGTTGGGGTTGGGGGGATGGTTGCTGCCGTCATTGCTGCTTGTTGCGCTCCGTCCGCTTTTGCGACCGGGTCAAGCGCTACATATTCCCTAAGCGCTTCACTTTCCGTATTATCCTCAGGCAATTTTTGGGCGGATATGCCCGCAACTGAATTGCCTCAATGAGCGACACCATCGATTCAACCCTTGAGGGCGTGGAACAGGTCCCCCTCGGCGACTTTACCGAAAAGGCGTATCTGGACTACTCCATGTACGTCATTCTCGATCGCGCACTGCCCCACATCGGTGACGGCCTCAAGCCGGTGCAGCGGCGCATCGTCTATGCAATGTCGGAACTCGGCCTGAGCGCCACCGCGAAGTTCAAGAAGTCCGCCCGCACCGTGGGCGATGTGCTCGGCAAGTTTCACCCTCACGGTGACAGCGCCTGCTACGAGGCAATGGTGCTGATGGCGCAGAATTTTTCCTATCGCTACCCGTTGGTGGACGGCCAGGGCAACTGGGGTTCTCCGGATGACCCCAAGTCTTTCGCCGCCATGCGCTATACGGAATCCCGCCTCACGCCCTATGCCCAGGTGTTGCTCGCTGAGTTGGGCCAGGGAACCGTGGAGTGGGAGCCCAATTTTGACGGCACGCTGAAAGAGCCGTCGCTGCTGCCCGCGCGTCTGCCCAACGTGCTGCTCAACGGCGCGTCCGGTATCGCGGTAGGTATGGCGACCGATATCCCGCCGCATAATCTGCGGGAGGTTGCCAGCGCCTGTATCCATCTGCTGGAGACGCCGAAGGCGACCCTTGAGGATCTGATGGTCCATGTCAAAGGGCCGGACTATCCCACCGATGCGGAGATCATTACCCCACGGGCAGACCTGCGCAAGATGTATGAAACAGGCAACGGATCGATTCGCATGCGTGCCCGGTTCGAGCGGGAACATGGCGACATCATCGTTACCGCACTGCCGCACCAGGTCTCCGGCTCGCGCATCATGGAGCAGATCGCCCAGCAGATGCAGACGAAAAAGCTGCCGATGGTGGAGGATCTGCGGGATGAGTCGGATCATGAAAACCCCACCAGGCTGGTGATCATCCCCC
Organism: Gammaproteobacteria bacterium (ex Lamellibrachia satsuma); assembly: GCA_019623805.1. Lineage (NCBI taxonomy): Bacteria > Pseudomonadati > Pseudomonadota > Gammaproteobacteria > Gammaproteobacteria bacterium (ex Lamellibrachia satsuma). The sequence continues at coordinate 758,007 of CP053680.1, read as the reverse complement.
GTTCGAACCGGGTTGATGTACCGCGCCTGATGTCCCACCTCTTCGCCACCACTGATCTGGAGCGCACCTATCGGGTCAATGTCAATCTGATCGGTACCAACGGGCGGCCGGCGGTGAAAGATCTCCGCACCCTGCTGGCGGAGTGGCTGGCTTTCCGCACAGCGACTGTCACGCGGCGTCTGCAGTATCGTCTGGATCAGGTGCTGGATCGCCTGCATATCCTCGAAGGTTTGATGATCGCCTATCTCAATATCGATGAGGTGATTGCGATCATCCGCCATGAAGATGATCCCAAGGCGGAGTTGAAAAGCCGTTTCGGTCTCTCTGACCGCCAGGCCGAGGCGATCCTCAATCTGCGCTTGCGCCACTTGGCAAAGCTGGAGGAGATCAAGATCCGCGGAGAGCAGGAGGCGCTGGAGACTGAGCGGGAGTGGTTGGAAAAGACGCTGAACTCCAAGCAGCGCATGCGTACCCTGATTCGTAAAGAGATCCAGGCTGATGCTGAAAAGTATGGCGACGAGCGGCGCTCTCCCATCGTCGAGCGCGAAACAGCGGAAGCACTGGACGAAACCGAATTGACGCCCAGTGAGCCTGTAACCGTGATCCTCTCGGAGAAGGGGTGGGGACGGGCCGCCAAAGGACACGATATCGATCCGGCCGGGCTCAATTACAAGGCAGGGGACGGCTACCTTGCCTCCGTTCGGCTGCGCAGTAATCAGTCGGCCATTTTTATCGATTCCAGCGGACGCAGTTACTCTCTTCTGGCACATACGCTACCCTCCGCCCGTAGTCAGGGCGAGCCGCTGACAGGGCGTTTCTCACCCTCGGGTGGATCGGTGTTTTCCGCCGTGTTGGGCGGGGACCCCAAGGTTTGGTATCTGTTGGCTTCCGATGCGGGTTACGGTTTTCGGGTACAGATGAAAGCCATGTTTGCCAAGAATAAGGCGGGCAAGTCGATGCTCACGCTGCCCAAAGGGGCGAAAGTGTTGCCGCCGGTTGTGTTGGAAAATCCTGCAACAGACCGGGTGGTTGCCGTGACCAACGAAGGTCGCATGCTGGTTTTTCCTGTTGCCGAACTGCCGGAGCTTTCCCGGGGCAAGGGAAACAAGATTATCGGCATTCCCGGCAAGCGTGTGGAGTCGCGGCAGGAGTTTGTCGTGGCGCTCACAGTTGTGCCGGAGGGCGGCCATCTCAAGGTTTGTGCCGGGAAACGCCATATCACTCTCAAACCTGCTGATCTGGACAACTATCAGGGAGAGCGGGGGCGGCGTGGCAACAAGCTGCCGAGAGGTTTTCAGAGAGTTGACAGCCTCCAGGTGCCCACTTAATCTCAGTTTGGCAGGGTACGCTGCGCGCACCAAAATAAGCAATCATGGTGCGCACGGCGCACCCTACGTTCTACGTAGGTTGGGTTAGCGCAGCGTAACCCAACATAATCAAAAACTTCTCGGGTTACGCTATCGCTAACCAGACCTACACTTTTGAGCCTGCTCTTTTCTTAAAACAAAGCGCTGTTGATCCAGTAATGGCTCAACACAGAGACGAAGAACCCCAGCATTATTGCCGGTGTCCAGCGCAGGTGGACGAAAAAGGTGTAACGTCCGTAGGACTGTCCCATCAGCGCGATCCCGGCCGCGGAGCCGATCGAGAGCAGACTGCCTCCAATGCCTGTAGTGAGGGTAACGGTGAGCCAGTCTCCAAGCGTCATTTGCGGAACCATCGCCAGTACTGCGAACATCGTCGGGGTATTTTCCACTACGGCGGAATAGAAGCCGACCATCAGATTGGCCACGTCTGTGCCCCACTGGCCATACATCACTGCCTCGGCCATTGAGAGCCAGCCAATATAGGCAAGCCCCCCCCACGCTGAGTGCGATGCCGTAAAGGAACAGGATAGCGTCCCACTCAGCGCGCGATATACGCTGAAAAACGTCGAACGGTGTTTTCTTCAGGCTGGGCAGCGGACCGCCGATCCACTCCTCTTCACCGGTATGTTCCTCATCATTGTGGCTCTTTTTGAGGTAGTAGCCGAAAAACTGCAGATAAGCGAGTCCGGTCATCATGCCGATGACCGGCGGCAGTTGCAGCAGGGTTTCAAAAGTCACGCTGGTGGCGATAGTGAGCAGAAATAACAACAGAATCGCCGTGCCGCCCCGGAGCATGTCTATTTTGTCGACTCGGCTTTTGGGTGTGCCATGCGGGATGGCGCGAGAGAGCAGAAGAGCGGTCAACAGATAGCCGATCAGCGCCGGGATCAGCAGATTGTAGAAGGACCAGAAATCGAGCGGTCCCTGGCTGGTGATGATCTGGTGCTGCCAGATCACCAGCGTGGTGAGATCCCCAAAAGGGCTGAAAACGCCGCCGGCGTTGGCGGCTATCACCACATTGACACAGGCAAGCGAGGTGAACCGGACCTCCTGCGGCCGAGGGCAAAGACCACTGCGCCCATCAGTAGAGCGGTGCCCAGGTTGTCGAGTAGCGGGGAGAGGACGAAGGTGGTGAGGCCGCTCAACCAGAAGAGTGAGCGGTAGGTGTAGCCGCGTTCGGCCACCCAGGTTCGCAGGGCAGCGAACGCGCGGCGTTCGTTCATGGCGTTGATGTAGGTCATCACCACCAGCAGAAACAGCATCAGCTCTGCATATTTGAGCAGATAGTCCCGAACTGCTGCTTCAGCCCCGTGGGCAAGCCCCAGGTGCGTTTCGCTCCAGGCGATGAACCCCAGATAAGCCCTGCCGACAGCAGCATAGGCTTGGATTTCCGCATGTCAATGAACTCTTCAAAGGTCACCGCGAGAATGGCAAGGACGAAAATAGCCATGGCGGCCATCCCAGGCCACTGAAGCGCAAGGTTTTCTGCGGTGGGGGATTGCACGGCCCACACGCAGGGGTGCTGAACGCAGGGAACGACAGGATCAGCAGAAAGCGGATGGGGTTGTGCCGGTACAAAATGGCGAACTCTCGAATACGACTCAAACCGTCTGCCATTATTAGAAATTTCGAATTGACTGTACAGCCTCTCCCTAAATAGCGTCCATCCAGAGCGTAGGGTGAGTTATTCTGGTACGCATGGCGCACCCTGCCAAGTTACCTCAGTGTTCTTTGTGATCTTCTCAGAGGGGTAAAGAGCGTAGGCTGCGCCGCGCGCACCATGATTGCTGAATCACGGTTGGAGACTTATTGGTTCTATCGGTATAATGAACGGTTGGAAATTCCATTGCTGGAAAAATGCGAAAGTGGCGGAATTGGTAGACGCGCTGGATTTAGGTTCCAGTGGGGCAACCCGTGGGAGTTCAAGTCTCCCCTTTCGCACCAAATTCAGTCCTGCCGCTGATCCGGAAGTCGTGTACCTTTAATCGGGAACACGGCCACCGGGCGGCGGTGTGGACCTGGTAAATACCCAACTGTTTTGAAAATCATTGGCAGTTCAGTCTGCAGGAGAAGAGATAGATGCAAGTTTCGGTTGAATCGGGTGAAGGTTTCGAGCGGAGAGTAACCGTGGAACTGCCTGCTGAACAGGTTGAACAGGAGGTGACCAAGCGCCTGAAACAGATCGGCCGGACTGCCAAAGTGGATGGTTTTCGTCCAGGTAAGGTGCCGATGGGTATGCTGCGTCGCCAGTACGGCGGTCACGTACTGCAGGAAGTGTATGGTGAACTGATCGAGACCAGTTACAGGGAAGCGATCCTCCAGGAGGGCCTGCACCCTGCCGGTCAGCCCAAGATCGAACCGAAAACCTCCGATGATGAGAGTCTCTTCTCCTACGTCGCAACGCTGGAAATCATGCCGGTGATCGACTCGCCGAAGGTAGAGGGTACCCTCAAGCGGCCGGTTGCGGACGTGGTCGACAGCGACGTGGATGAGATGATCGAAAAACTGCGGGGCCAGCGTATCACCTGGAATCCGGTCGAACGTGCTGCCGCTGATGGCGATCAGGTAAAGATCAACTTCAAGGGCATCATGGACGGAGAGGCCTTCGAAGGCGGCAGTGCTGACGATGTGCCTCTGGTACTGGGTTCCAACTCCATGATCGATGGCTTCGAGAGTGGTCTTGTCGGTGCGGAAAAGGGCGGCAGCCTCACCCTGGAGCTCCAATTCCCTGAAGATTACCGGGTGGAAGAGCTGGCAGGAAAACCGGTAACCTTCGGGGTAGAGATCAATGAGGTGGCTGAATCTGAGCTGCCTGAGGTGAATGATGATTTTGCCAAGGAGTTCGGTGCTCTGGAGGGCGTCGAGAAGTTGAAGGGCGATATTCGGGAGAATATGGAGCGCGAACTTGAACAGCGCATCAAGGCCAGGATCAAGAGTCAGGCCATGGATCTGCTGGTGGAAAGCAATAGCACCGAAGTGCCGGGTGCGCTGGTCGACGAGGAGATAACCGCGTTGCAGGAACAGACCCGCAACCGCATGTCCACCGGTGTGCCGGGTTCCTCCATGGAGCTGCCCCGTGAGATGTTCGAAGAGCAGGCGAAACGGCGGGTGATCCTGGGGCTGCTGATTGCAGAGATCATCAAGCAGAATGAGATACAACTGGACGCCGATCGTGTTCGCACGACCATTGAGGAGTATGCGGCCAGCTATGAAAAGCCTGAAGAGGTAGTCGAGCACTACTATGGCAACCACGAGCAGTTGGCCGCAGTGCAGAATGTGGTGCTGGAGGATCAGGTTGTTGACTGGGTGCTGGAAAATGCCCAGGTCGAAGATGAAAATACCTCGTTTTCCGCCCTGACCGACGAGGGCTGAGGCGAAAAGTGGGGTTGTTCCGCCACCGGAATTGGGTGGTTGGAGTAATTCGGCTGGGTTGACAAGTAAGCTAAGATTTTCCGATAGGGCTAAAGGAATCAGGTGATATGACCGATACACACCACATGGGTGGTCTTGAAACGCAGAATCTGGGGTTGGTGCCGATCGTTGTCGAACAGACAGCGCGCGGTGAGCGTTCGTACGATATCTACTCCAGGCTTCTCAAGGAGCGGGTGATCTTTCTGGTGGGGCCTGTCGAAGACCACATGGCCAACCTGGTAGTGGCTCAGTTACTCTTTCTGGAATCGGAGAATCCCGACAAGGATATTCACCTCTACATCAATTCACCGGGCGGTTCGGTGACAGCGGGACTGTCGATCTACGACACTATGCAGTTTATCAAGCCGGACGTGAGCACCATGTGTATTGGCCAGGCCGCCAGTATGGGTGCGCTGCTGTTGACGGGCGGCGCTAAAGGCAAACGTCACTGTCTGTCCAATTCGCGCATGATGATTCATCAGCCGCTGGGTGGTTTCCAGGGGCAGGCTACGGATATCGAGATCCACGCCAAAGAGATCCTGCTGCTGCGCGAACGGCTGAACACCATCATGGCCGATCACACTGGGCAGCCGTTGAAGAGGATTGGCGAAGATACGGAGCGGGACAATTTCATGGGCGGTGAGGATGCGGTTGCCTATGGGTTGATCGATCGTGTGCTGGAGAATCGTTCCGGACAGGCAGCAGAGAAGAGTGACGATTGACCGGCTGGATGGCTTGAAAACCGGACCTCGATGCCAAGTTGAATAGATAAAGGCTGACATACCTGACTAGCCCTGTTACAAGATCCGGGGGCTTGTTAAAAGGGTGCAGTAGGATAAGATTGGAATGACTCGCTTTGAATGCAAAGCAGGGTGTCCTCGCAGGAGATAGAGTGATATGAGTGGTGACAATAACGGCAAAAATGACGACGGCAAGCTGCTGTATTGTTCATTTTGCGGCAAAAGTCAGCATGAAGTACGGAAGTTGATAGCAGGTCCTTCGGTCTTCATCTGCGATGAGTGCGTGGACCTCTGCAACGACATTATCCGTGAGGAGATGCAGGAGGTTGGCGAAAAAACCTCTGACAAGCTGCCGAAACCTCATGAGATCAATGAAACCCTCAATCAATATGTGATTGGGCAGCGCCGCGCCAAAAAGGTCCTCGCTGTGGCGGTTTACAACCACTACAAGCGGTTGGAGTCTATCGGTAAGGACAGCGACATCGAGTTGGCCAAGTCCAATATCCTGCTGATCGGTCCAACCGGCTCCGGCAAGACGTTGCTGGCCGAGACCTTGGCCCGACTGCTGAATGTTCCCTTTACCATCGCAGATGCAACCACGCTGACAGAGGCGGGTTATGTGGGTGAGGATGTCGAAAATATCATCCAGAAACTGCTGCAGAAATGCGATTACGATGTGGATAAGGCCCAGACAGGCATTGTCTATATCGATGAAATCGACAAGATCTCACGCAAATCGGACAACCCTTCGATTACCCGCGATGTCTCCGGCGAAGGTGTGCAGCAGGCGTTGTTGAAGTTGATTGAGGGTACTGTTGCCTCGGTGCCACCTCAGGGTGGGCGCAAGCATCCCCAGCAGGAGTTTCTGCAGGTCGACACGTCCAATATTCTGTTTATCGTCGGCGGTGCATTTTCCGGCCTGGAGAAGGTGATCAAGGATCGCTCCGAAAAAGGCGGTATTGGCTTTTCAGCCGAGGTGCGCAGCAAGGATGAGAGTCGCTCGATTGGTGAAATCATCGTTGATGTGGAACCGGAGGACCTGATCAAATATGGCTTGATTCCCGAGTTTGTGGGACGGTTGCCGGTGGTTGCCACACTCCAGGAACTGGATGAAGGATCACTGGTAAGGATTCTCACCGAGCCCAAGAATGCCTTGACCAAACAGTACAGCAGGCTGTTCGAAATGGAGGGCTGTGAACTCGAGATTCGGGAGGATGCCCTGGCTGCCATCGCCCGCAAGGCGATGGAGCGCAAGACCGGTGCCCGGGGATTGCGCACCATCCTCGAGCAGGTATTGCTCGACACCATGTACGATCTGCCCTCCATGGATGAAGTGACCAAGGTCGTGGTGGATGAGTCAGTGATAACCGGTGAGTCCGAGCCCCTGATGCTCTACGAGAGTGGAGAGCAGCAACAGATCGCCGCCTCTTCTGACTGAGATGCCTCATTTTTTGCCGGGCAGACCTTGAAGTTCTGCCCGGCAGCCCCAACCCTCCTGAACATGCACCGGGAAAACCCTGGTCTGGTCAGCCGACTGATCTCCCTGTATTTTAGATGTAATCATTTGCTATTTGTGTAGCAGGAATATAAAAATCAAGGCGGGAGTGCCTATTTATATTAAGGGTGAGCCGTTGTTGCTTCACTCCAGATTTATACCAATACTTAACCAAACGGCCCTTTGTTTTTCATTGGTCGTAGAGGATTAGAGCCGTTATGGGTCAAGAACAGAAGAGTTCAGCAATGATCGAAGATCCTATGAATAGTGTCCCCGTCCTGCCGCTGCGGGATGTGGTTGTTTACCCTCACATGGTGATCCCGCTCTTTGTGGGGCGTGATAAATCGATCCAGGCGCTGGATGCCGCCATGGCCAGTAACAAGCAGATTTTGCTGGCTGCCCAGAAGAGCGCCGATGTGGACGATCCCGGTATCGACGACATGTACGGTATTGGAACCCTGGCGAATATCCTGCAACTGCTTAAACTTCCCGACGGTACGGTTAAGGTTCTGGTCGAAGGGGGAGAGCGAGCAGGGATCACCCGGTTTGTCGATACCGAAGCGTATTTCACCGCCGAACTTGAGACCCTTGGAGACGCACTGGAACTGGATGTTCGGGAGACCGAGGTGCTGATGCGATCGGCCACCAGTCTTTTCGATCAATATGTGAAGCTCAATAAAAAGGTGCCGCCGGAGGTGTTGACCTCCCTGACCAGCATCGATGACCCCAGTCGCCTGGCGGATACGATTGCGGCCCATATGTCATTGAAGCTGGAAGAGAAGCAGCAGGTCCTGGAGATGGCGGACGTGCGTGTGCGCCTGGAACATCTGATGGGCCTGATGGAGGGTGAGAACGATATCCTGCAGATGGAAAAGCGTATCCGTGGCCGCGTCAAGCGCCAGATGGAGAAGAACCAGCGCGAGTACTATCTGAATGAACAGATGAAGGCAATCCAGAAAGAGTTGGGGGATCTGGACGAGGCGCCTAACGAGATCGAGGATCTCGCCAAAAAGATCGAATCGGTAGGTATGACCAAAGAGGCTAAGGCTAAGGCCCAGGCCGAATTGAACAAACTCAAGCTGATGTCACCCATGTCGGCGGAAGCCACCGTGGTTCGCAACTACATCGATACCCTGGTGGGGCTGCCCTGGAAAAAACGTTCCAAGATTCGTAACGATATCGACTCAGCCGAGAGTGTATTGGATGAGGATCACTACGGATTGGAAAAGGTCAAGGAGCGCATCCTGGAGTACCTGGCGGTACAGCAGCGTGTACGCAAATTGAAAGGGCCGATCTTGTGCCTGGTTGGCCCTCCCGGTGTAGGCAAGACGTCGCTGGGACAGTCCATCGCCCGCGCCACCAATCGAAAGTTTACCCGTATGGCCTTGGGTGGTGTGCGGGATGAAGCAGAAATTCGTGGCCATCGCCGCACCTATATCGGTGCCTTGCCGGGCAAGATCATCAACAATCTGAGCAAAGTGAAAGCCAGAAACCCTCTCTTTCTGCTCGATGAGATCGACAAGATGGCGCAGGATTTTCGTGGTGATCCTGCATCTGCGTTGCTTGAGGTGCTGGACCCTGAGCAGAATCATACCTTCAATGACCACTATCTCGAAGTCGATTTCGATCTCTCCGAAGTGATGTTCGTGGCAACAGCCAATACCCTGAACATCCCGGCGGCGCTGTTGGACAGAATGGAAGTGATTCGTCTCTCTGGTTATACCGAAGATGAGAAAGTCAATATCGCCGAACGATATCTGGTCGGTAAACAGATGGAGAACAATGGCCTCAAACCTGATGAGGTTGTGATTCGGGAGAGCGCCATTCGCGACATCGTGCGTTACTACACCCGTGAGGCAGGCGTACGTAACCTGGAGCGCGAGATTGCCAAGATCTGCCGCAAGGTGGTGAAGGAGATTCTCCTGAAGAAGCCTAAAGGCAAGATCACAGTCACACCTAAACGGTTGGAGCAGTATCTCGGTGTCCAGCGTTTTCGCTATGGACGCAAGGATGAACACGATGAAATTGGTCAGGTTACAGGGCTTGCCTGGACGGAAGTGGGCGGTGAGCTACTGCAACTTGAGGCTGCGCTGATGCCCGGCAAGGGACGGCTCAGCCACACCGGACAGCTGGGCGATGTGATGCAGGAGTCGATACAGGCGGCTATGACGGTTGTTCGCAGCCGGGCAGATGGCCTGGGACTTGAGCCTGAGTTTCACCAGAAGTATGACGTGCATATCCACGTTCCGGAAGGGGCGACGCCAAAGGATGGCCCCAGTGCGGGTGTTGGGATGTGCACCTCGCTGGTGTCCGCATTGACCCGGATTCCGGTGCGAGCCGATGTGGCGATGACCGGCGAGATCACTCTGCGGGGGGAAGTGCTACCCATCGGCGGTTTGAAGGAAAAGCTGCTGGCTGCGCTTCGTGGCGGTATCACCACTGTGATTATTCCGGAAGAGAATGAGCGGGATCTGGTGGAGATGCCAAAAAATATTAAACAGAATCTTGAGATCAAGCCGGTTCGCTGGATCGATGAGGTGCTGCAGATAGCGTTGACAGAGATGCCCAAGCCTCTGAATCGAGAGGAGGCGCCCGTGGCCGGGAAGGGTGCGGTCAACGATGAAAATGTGCAAAAAAAGGGCGCCGACCTGACAAAACACTAAACTTGGTCAAATTAAGCGGGAACCGTGGTTACAAAGCGGTTCCTGTTGCTTGACAGGCCAATGGGCAGCCGGTATAAAATCCCGGCGATTGCATGCTCCAGGTAAGGAGTCATAACAGATATTTTTCGACGACGGTGTAATCCGGAGTCAGCCAAAGGGGAAACGATTTATGAACAAGGCCGAATTGATAGACGCCATGGCGGATGCCGCTGACATTTCCAAAGCAGCGGCAGGTCGTGCGTTGGATGGCATGGTTGATGCCATTGCCGGAGCAATGAAAAGTGGTGATCAGGTCTCTCTGATTGGGTTTGGTACCTTCTCTGTTAAGGCACGCGCTGCTCGTCAGGGCCGTAACCCACAGACCGGTGAGACCATTCAAATCAAGGCATCCAACATTCCTTCGTTCAAGGCTGGTAAAGCGTTGAAGGATGCCGTAAACTAGCGCGCCTTCATTGGGGTGCTTAGCTCAGCTGGGAGAGCATCGCCCTTACAAGGCGAGGGTCGGGGGTTCGATCCCCTCAGCACCCACCATATCTGGAGCGGTAGTTCAGTTGGTTAGAATACCGGCCTGTCACGCCGGGGGTCGCGGGTTCGAGTCCCGTCCGCTCCGCCAATATCGAAGCAAACGCGGGGTATCATCTGATACCCCGTTTTTGTATCCACTTTAGCATTCAACGATAAGCCGATATGTTACAGGCAATTAGGGATAAGGCTCAGGGCTGGTTTGCCTGGGGCATAGTCATTCTTATTAGTATTCCTTTCGCTCTTTGGGGTATCCAGGAGTATCTGGGTGTCGGCGCCGAGCCGGTAGTGGCAAGCGTCAACGGAGCGGAGATCACCGAGCGTGAACTCAATAGCCGTTACGAAAATTTCCGCCAGGATTTACGCAAACGCCTTGGCGCCTCCTACCGCCCGGAACTGTTCGATGACGAACGTATGCGCAAGGAAGTACTGCAGGACATGATCCGTAGCGAGGTCATCCTGCAGGCATCCTACGATATGGGGCTTCGTGCGGGTGATCAGCTGGTAAGTTCGGCGATTCTCGGCATACCCACGTTCCAGAAGAACGGCCGTTTTGACCAGGAGACCTTCGAGCGGTCTGTGAGACTGCAGGGTACCAGCGCAGCGGGATTTGAAGAGCGAATCCGTCGCATTCTGCTTTCGGAGCAGTTATCACAAGCGGTCAACGGCACCGCATTTGTTACTGACTTCGAACTTAAAGAGAAGATTCGTTTGCAGGATCAGGCGCGCGAATTTGCCTTTTTTGCGGTGCCCAGGACGAAATTTGCCTCGGATGAAACTATCTCCGATGAATCTGTTCAGGCTTACTACAAAAATCATCAGGAGAGCTATCGCGTCCCTGAGCAGGTAAAGCTCGAATATATATTGCTCGACGCAGACTCCCTCAGTGCGACGATTGAGGCGGACGAAGAAGTCTTGCACGGCTACTACGATGATCATCTGGACAATTACGGCCGTCCAGAACAGCGTCGCGCCAGCCATATCCTGGTTTTGGTTGGGGCGTCTGGTGATGAGAGCGAAGTCGATGCAGCTCGCAAGAAAATCGAAGCGTTGAAAGCGCGTGCTGAGCAGGGCGAGGACTTTGCTGAATTGGCGAAGAGTGCATCACAGGATCCCGGCTCTGCGACCAATGGCGGCGATCTCGGCTTTTTCGGCAAAGGGATCATGGATCCCGCTTTTGAAGCGGCCACCTATGCATTGCAGGATGGAGAGTTAAGCGCGCCTGTGCGCAGTGCCTTCGGTTTTCATCTTATTAAACTCACCGGTATCAAGGCGGGTGATGTTAAATCTTTTGAAGAAGTCAGGGGTGAGGTTACCAAGGCCTATAAACGGGGTGAAGCTGAGCGTATCTATTATGAGTATGCAGAGCGGCTTGCAGACCTCAGCTACGAAGATCCCAGCAGTCTGCAACCCGTGTCAACCACGCTTGGGCTGGACATCAAGAAGAGTGATTGGATCGGTCGTGAGGGTGGGGCGGGCATATTCGCTTTTCCCAAATTGCTCGGTGCTGCATTCAGCGAGGATGTTCTGAACGAACACAACAATAGTGAGCTGATCGAGCTGGATCAGAATCAGTCGGTGGTGCTGCGCGTTCTTGATCACAAAGAGGCCTCTTATCGGGCGATTGATGAAGTTAAGGCAACGATTATTGCTGCAATCCGCAATGAGCAAGCCGAGGCGCTGGCGAAAGCAGAGGCGGAGAAACTGGTCGGACGATTGAAGGCTGGAGAGACGATCGACATCGTGGCGGGTGAATTTGAGCTTAAGAAACCCGGTGCTGTGAAAAGACGTGGTACTGAGGTTCCGTTGAAATTGCTGGCTCAGGTGTTTCGTGCGCCTAAACCTGCACTGGGGGAGGTTGTGTCGGGTGTAACCCGGCTGGGTGATGGCGATTTCGCTGTCTTTAGCCTGTCTGCAGTCGTGGAAGGTTCAGTGGATTCGCTTGACGAGGAGCGAATCGTTCAGGAAAAACGCACGTTGAGCAATTTTTACGGAAGACAGTCCTTTGAGGATCTTGTAAAGGATCTGCGAGAACGGGCGGAAATCACTTTGACTCAATCTGAGAGCGAATAGGCTTTTCCACCCAAAGGATCGGATCGGGGGAGGTTCTGATTCTTCGGTTGATTAGCCGTTACAGAAACAATCCGGACTGAAACAGCGGTGGCGAATTTGCTTGTTTCCCAATGTGCTACAATTCCGCTGTACGGGAGGACACACAACAGTATCGTCCGGATAGCGGTTGTTTCTGTTTGTGTGTTTATTTTTACCAGCGGGATGATCCGTGGTGATTGTTGATCTCTTCGGCTATTCAAAGACTATTAAAAGATAACAAGGAGAACTGTGATGTCCAAAGGGCAAAGTTTACAAGACCCTTTTTTGAACGCGCTGCGGAAAGAACGAGTACCGGTCTCCATTTTTCTGGTGAATGGCATCAAGCTCCAGGGACAGATCGAATCGTTTGACCAGTTTGTCGTGCTACTGAAAAATAGTGTGAGCCAGATGGTCTACAAACATGCCATTTCGACGGTGGTTCCTGCGAGGAACGTCCGTATCCAGCACAACGAGAACGGTACAACGCCTGTAGATCAGCCGGCGTCGTCTGCGGGTAATTTTTGATTTTTTCCACACAAAAAAAGGCCGGGCAGGCTGTTTTGAGGTGATTGCCCGGTTCTTCCTTCAGACCTTTTATCACACCGTAAGGCCTGTATCCGCCGTTTATGTTTGAACGTCCCAAGTCCGGAGAACGTGCCGTTCTGGTGCACATCGATCTGGGTGGCGTAAGTGACCCCGATGAAATTGACGAGTTCACTGAACTGGCCGTTTCCGCTGGCGCTGATCCGGTGGAATTTATCACCGGCAGTCGGCGCAGCCCGGATCCCCGTCTGTTTGTCGGCCGCGGCAAAGGGGATGAGATCAAAGATGTTGTGTCGGGGACCAACGCAGAGTTGGTTATCTTCAATCACACGCTCTCTCCCAGTCAGGAAAGAAATCTTGAGCGGGAGTTCGGTTGCCGTGTGGTGGACCGGACGGGTCTGATTCTTGATATCTTTGCCCAACGCGCCCGTTCGTTCGAAGGCAAGCTGCAGGTCGAGCTGGCCCAGCTACGGCATCTCACAACACGACTGGTTCGGGGCTGGACCCACCTGGAACGGCAGAAGGGCGGTATCGGTCTGCGCGGGCCGGGTGAAACGCAACTTGAGACAGATCGGCGATTGCTCAATCAGCGCATCGACCAGATCAACCGGCGGTTGGCCCGGGTGGAATCCCAGCGGGCTCAGGGGAGGCGTGGGCGGGCGCGGGCCGACATTCCCACGGTTTCGCTGGTAGGTTATACCAATGCGGGAAAGTCCACCCTCTTCAACACCCTGGTTGGGTCGGGTGTCTATGCAGCGGACCAGCTATTCGCCACCCTCGACCCGACGCTGCGGCGACTGGATCTGAAGGGGGAAGGTTCCATTGTGCTGGCGGATACCGTGGGGTTTATCAGTAACCTGCCCCACGATCTGGTCGCGGCCTTCAAATCCACTTTGCAGGAGACGACGGAGGCTTCACTGCTGCTCCATGTAGTGGATGCTGCCAGCCATCAACGGGATATGTGTCTGGCCGAAGTGAATGATGTATTGCTGCAGATTGGCGCCGATGAGATCCGACAGATCGAAATATACAACAAAATCGATCTGTTGGAGAGTGTAACGCCTCGCATCGATCGCGATAACGAAGGCAATGTGCTGCGGGTTTGGCTCTCTGCCAAGACCGGCGCTGGGCTTGATCTGCTGTTACAGGCACTGGCTGAATCTTTCAGACAAGCGCATGTACAGCAACGGGTGGTACTCGACGCGGGGGATGGGCGTCTGCATGCCATGCTCCACCAACGTGCCGAGGTTCTGTTGGAAACCGGCACCGATGCTGGTGGTTGGGAGATGGAATTCTCTATTGCAAAGCGGGAGTTTGCACGTCTTTTGAAAGAAGAACCTATGTTTGAATTGCGGATTCAAACATAGTTGTCTTCGTTCCCATGGGTCCGGCAGGCTGGTAGAATGCCAGCCAGACTATTGAAGTGTGTGGTAGGTATGAGTATCGATGTAAGTGGCCTGTGCTGCTTTTTTCCTGATTTCATAAGCTATCGTCTTGAATTTATTTTATTTCGCCCCGATGTAAGGGTTTCAGACACTCTGTCTGGAACAGAGTGTGGCGAACGTTTTTCTGCTGATATATTTGGAGTGGCCGATGGCCTGGAATGAACCGGGTGGTGGTAAAAAAGATCCCTGGAGTGGTAAAGGTGGCGACCAGGGTCCACCGGATCTGGATGAAGTGGTAAAGAAACTTCAGGACAAGTTCGGTGGTATGTTTGGCGGCGGGGGCGGCAAGTCCAACGGCTCGGATTCCGGCGGTGGGATCAGTGGTCCCGGCGGTGTGGGTATCGGGGCGATTGCTCTGGTCTTGCTGTTGATATGGATGGCCACCGGTATCTACATCATCGAACCGGCGGAGCGTGGCGTGATCTTGCGTTTTGGCGCTTACTCCGAGACGACTCAGCCAGGCCCTCACTGGCATCTTCCCTATCCGATTGAAGAGGTCTACAAGGTCAACGTCGACCAGATTACCTCATTCCGGCATAAGGCGACGATGCTGACGCGTGATGAGAATATCGTGGATATCGAGCTGACGGTGCAGTCCCGTATCCAGGACGCAGGGGACTATCTGTTCCAGGATCAGAATCCGGAGAAGACTATTCGTGACGCCATCGAGACATCGGTGCGCGAAGTCATCGGTAAAAGTGATCTCGATTATATCATGACCGAAGGACGTAGCGCGGTTGCGGAAAACATCAAAAGCAATGCGCAGGAGATGCTCAACTTCTATAAGACCGGTCTTGAGATTACCAGTGTGAATACCCAACCGGCCAAGCCGCCGGAGCAGGTGAAGAGCGCCTTTGATGATGCCATCAAGGCTCGCGAGGACAAGGAGCGACTGGAAAACAAGGCGGAGGCCTACGCCAACGAGATCGTGCCACAGGCACGTGGTGAAGCGGCGCGCAAAATAGCGGACGGCAAAGCCTACCGGGATCGGGTCATCGCCGAGGCGGAAGGTGAGGTTAGCCGCTTCCTGGCGGTACTGAAAGAGTACGAAAAGGCACCCAGGGTTACCCGGGAGCGTCTCTACATCGACGCAGTTGAAACCGTACTCGGCCAAAGCAGCAAGGTTATGCTGGATACCAAAGAGGGCAACAGTCTGATGTATCTGCCGTTGGACAAGATGATGGGTGGGACCGACACTGGCTATCAATCCGGCGGTCGTGGCGGTTACACGCCTGAGGGGGCCAGAAAGCAGGCGCCGACAACAGAAAACCGTGACCAGAGCCGTGGCAGGAGGGTGCGTTAATGAAGAACATTAAATTGTTGGTTCCGCTGATTGCCGTGGTTGCCGTCGCTGTCTACGCTTCGGCATTCGTCATCAACCAGTGGGAAATGGCGCTCAAATTGCGCTTGGGTCAGATCGTCGACAGCGATTATGAGCCGGGTCTGCACTGGATGGTGCCGGTGTTGAACAATGTGAAGAAGTTCGACGGCCGTATCCAGACCCTGGATGCTCGACCCGAACGTTTTCTGACCATCGAGAAGAAAGACGTTATAGTAGACTCCTTCGCCAAGTGGCGTATCTCCAATGTTGCGCAGTTCTTCCGCTCAACCGGTGGCAGCGATGCCAAGACCTCTCGTCTGCTGGCGGAGCGTATCAATACCAGTTTGCGCAACGAGTTTGGTAAACGGACCATTCAGGAGGTTATCTCCGGTGATCGTACGGAGATCATGGCACTTCTGACCAAGGACTCAGATGCCAAGGCGGCAGAGTTGGGTGTCGAGATCCTCGATGTGCGCGTCAAGCAGATCGACTTGCCACCGGAAGTGAGTGAATCCGTCTATGAGCGTATGCGTGCCGAACGAGAGCGGGTGGCCAGGGATCTGCGGGCAAAGGGTGGCGAGGCATCGGAGAGAATCCGTGCCGAAGCGGATCGGGAGCGGGTGGTCATAGTTGCCGATGCCTATCGTGAAGCAGAGCAGATGCGAGGCGAGGGTGATGGTAAGTCGGCAGAGATCTATGCCAAGGCCTATGAGCAGGATTCCGAGTTCTACGCCTTCTATCGCAGCCTGAATGCTTATAAGAACAGTTTCAATAACCGATCCGATGTGATGGTGTTGCAGCCGGACTCTGATTTTTTCCGTTACCTTAAGAATCGCCAAGGGGAATAGACAAGACTCTCTGGCTTTGGGACAATGAGCGGCGATCCACTGGGAAGATGCAGTGGATCGCCAGACAGGACCGGGATGATCCCGGTTTTTTTATGGAAAACAGATGTGGCACGATTTGTGGGTTGCGCTGGCCTTGCTGCTGGTCATTGAAGGTATTTGGCCTTTTATCAATCCGGACGGCATGCGTAGAATGATGGCGGCTATTGCACAGCAGGAGAGCCGTTCCCTGCGGATCAGCGGCTTTATCAGCATGCTCTGCGGTGTAGCCCTGCTCTATCTGGTAAATTGACGAAACCGATGGAAAACGAGCGCTGGATACTGCCTGACGGCATTGAAGAGGTACTCCCCCCGGAGGCGGGCGTTATCGAACGCAAACGCCGGGAACTGCTGGATCTGTACCATAGCTGGGGTTATGAGTTCGTTATCCCGCCGTTTGTCGATTTTCTCGACTCCCTGCTGACCGGTACCGGCAGCGATCTCGATCTGCAGACTTTCAAGCTCACCGACCAGTTGAGTGGTCGCATGATGGGGGTGCGCGCCGATATCACGCCTCAGGCGGCGCGCATGGATGCCCATCATTTCAACAGTGAAGAACCTAACAGGCTCTGCTATCTGGGTACCGTTCTGCACACCCGCAGTGATGGCTTTGCCGGTACCCGCAGCCCGTTGCAGATTGGTGCCGAGCTTTACGGCCATGCCGGTGTCGAGAGCGATATCGAAATCCTGCGTCTGATGATGAAGACCCTGGAAATGACCGGGGTACAGAACGTCTATCTCGATCTTGGCCACGTCGGCATCTTCAAAGGTCTGGCCAGGCAAGCGGGATTGAACAAACATCAGGAAGCCGCGCTATTTGATGTCTTGCAGCGCAAGGCGTTGCCTGAAATCAATGAGTTGCTGCACACCTTCGAGCTGGACGAAAGCCACGCCGCCATGCTCTCCAAGCTGTCCGAGCTCAATGGTGACGGTGCACTTGCCGAGGCAGCTGAAGTCTTGCAGGCGGCAGATGAGCCGGTTCGCGAAGCCTTGGCTTATCTTACCAAAATGGCGGAACAGATTGCGGTTTGGCTGCCCAATGTCCCGGTGCATTTCGATCTGGCTGAGCTTCGTGGTTACCATTTTCATACAGGGGTGGTGTTTGCCGCCTTTGCGCCTGAGCGCGGCAAAGAGATTGCCCGAGGCGGTCGTTACGACCATATCGGCAAGGTTTTCGGCAGGGCGCGACCTGCGACAGGATTCAGCACCGATCTCAAGACATTGATGCTGATGGCGGGTCAGGAGAGGGACATTCTGGATGAGCCTGTTATCTTTGCGCCCTGGTCCGGTGACCTGATGCTGCAAGAGAAGATTACCTTTCTGCGGGCGGCGGGGCGACGCGTTATCTGTGCCCTGCCCGGACAGCAAGGCGGAGCCAGGGAGATGGGCTGCAGCGAAGTGCTGCGTTTGGATGGGGATAGCTGGGAACTGGTCCCGGTTTAGCCGGTAGAGGTTGGAAAAAGAAAGAAACGCGGGTATTGCAAAGAATCTCTCTTTACACAGGTCATTGTCATCTCGACCGCAGGGAGAGATCTTTAGCTACAGGGTGATTTTTGGGTTTCGCAGTATGAGATTTCTCGCTACGCTCGAAATAACAATTAATCCGAGGCTCTTTAAACTTTGCGTTTCAACGGCTAGTTTCCAGACGGTAACCAACCAGAGAATTACTTTTGGTCTTGCGAGATCGGGAGTTCGTGTGGCCGGAATAACAGAAGTGGTTTTTCCGGTGGGTGATTTGCGGGTATAAAACCCGACTACTAGGTTTGATTGAGAACAGTCATGGGCAAAAATGTCGTAATTATCGGTACCCAATGGGGTGATGAAGGCAAGGGCAAAGTCGTCGATCTGCTCACCGACAAGGCGTCTGCCGTCGTACGATTTCAGGGTGGCCATAATGCGGGTCATACACTGGTAATCGATGGTAAACAGACAGTGCTTCATCTGATTCCCTCCGGTATTCTGCGTGATGAAGTCCGCTGCCTGGTGGGCAATGGTGTGGTGCTCTCCCCCGATGCGTTTCTGAATGAGATCGATATGCTGGAAGAAGGCGGTATTCCGGCGGCCTCCCGCATGGGCATCTCTGAATCCTGCCCGCTGATTCTGCCCTACCACGTCTCTCTCGATGCTGCCCGGGAAAAGGCGCGTGGCAAGAAGGCGATCGGCACCACTGGTCGCGGTATCGGCCCCGCCTACGAGGACAAGGTCTCTCGCCGTGGCATACGTCTGGGCGAGATCTTCGATGCCGACCATATCGCCAACCGTCTGCGTGAAGTGATGGACTACCATAACTTTGCGCTGAAGAATCTTTTTGAGTACGAGACGGTCGACCATCAGCAGGTTCTTGATACCCTGCTCTCTCAGGCGGAGAGACTCAAGCCGATGGTGGAGGATGTCACCGGCACCCTGCATCAGTTGCGTCGTGAAGGTAAGAGCGTAATGTTCGAAGGTGCCCAGGGTGCACTGCTGGATATCGATCACGGCACCTATCCCTATGTAACTTCATCGAATACCACTGCCGGTGGTGCCGCTTCCGGTACCGGTGTTGGTCCGCGTTACATCGATTATGTGTTGGGCATCGTCAAGGCTTATACCACCCGTGTTGGTGCAGGTCCCTTTCCGACGGAGCTGTTTGACGACGATGGTGAGCATCTCGGTGTCAAAGGCCACGAATTCGGCGCCACTACCGGACGTAAACGCCGTTGCGGCTGGCTCGATGTGGTCGCCCTGAAGCGCTCTCTCGATATCAACAGTGTCACCGGCATCTGCATCACCAAACTCGATGTGCTGGACGGCATGGAGACGATCAAGATCTGCGTTGCCTACAAACTGGATGGCAAAGAGGTAACGACGCCACCGGTGGGCGCGGATCGTTTTGAAGAGTGCGAACCGGTCTATATCGAAATGCCGGGATGGACGAAGTCGACGGTCGGTGTTACAGATTTTGAGGCGCTGCCCGTGGCGGCGCGCAACTACCTGGCAAAGGTTGAGGCGTTGTGTGATACCCCGATCGATATCATCTCTACCGGACCCGACCGCAAAGAGACGATCATTCGTCGTCACCCCTTCGAGGTTTGATCGAGCTAAATCCCCCCTTCCTTGCCGGGAGGGGGACGTAGGCCTAACCAAGCATAGTGGATCAGGCAGACAAATTGGTAACACAGACCGTGTTTGCCGGTTCCGCAAGCTTGAACCGGCCTACGGTTGCATACGGTTCACTCCCCCATGACGCCTCGAAATCAACGTCTGCCATATTGCAAGGACAGTGCGTTGCTATTCGAATCGATCCGCAATCTCCCCTGGCCGGTCTTTCTGGACAGCGCCTATCCAATGACGTCGCAGGGGCGTTACGATATCCTCGCCGCCGATCCCACTGTGAGGCTGGTAACGCGTGGGGAGAAAACAGAGATACATACCCGCAACGATTCCACGGTTTCCAGCCAGGATCCGTTGCAACTGCTCTATCAATATCTTGCGACCGGACGACAAACCCCCGACACTGATCTGCCCTTCACCGGTGGTGCCATCGGCTGGTTTGCCTACGATCTGGCGCGTCGTTTCGAAAAGCTGCCGGTATTGGCGGAAGATACCGATGGCCTGCCGGAGATGGTTATCGGTATCTACGACTGGGCGCTGGTCACCGATCATCAAGAGGAGAGTACCTGCTTAGCCGGGCAGTGCAGGGATGTGGCAACCGGAGAGAATTGGGATCGGTTGGTTGATGAATTGAGCAGACCCTCAAACGCCACATCCGAGCCCTTTCATGTGACGGATATCCGTTCAAATCTTACGGAGAGTGCCTACCATGACGCTTTTCAGCGCATCCAGCGTTACATCCGTGACGGTGACTGCTATCAGGTCAACTTTGCCCAGCGTTTCGATGCGAAGGTGCAGGGTGAGCCCTGGGATGTCTACAAGCGCATGCGCAAGGTCAATCCGGCGCCATTCTGTGCCTACCTGGAATCTCCCTACGCTACGATTCTGAGCTCTTCACCTGAACGTTTTCTGCGTCTCATGGGACGACACGTGGAGACTCGCCCCATCAAAGGTACGACACCACGCCATGAAAATCCCGGCGAAGACGGTATATCTCTGGCGAAGCTGAAAAACAGTGAAAAGGATCGGGCCGAAAACCTGATGATTGTTGATCTATTGCGCAACGATATCGGTAAGGTCTGTGCAACGGGCAGTGTCGAGGTGAGCCGCCTGTTTGAGATCGAGAGCTTTGCCCGGGTTCACCACTTAGTCAGTAGGGTCGAAGGGGAACTTGCTGATGGGGAGAATGCACTCACACTGCTGCGTGCCTGTTTTCCTGGTGGTTCCATTACCGGTGCCCCCAAATTACGGGCGATGGAGATCATCGAGGAACTTGAACCGCAGCGGCGTGGCGTCTATTGCGGAGCCATTGGCTATATCGGCTTCAATGGCGACATGGATACCAATATCGCAATCAGGACGTTGCTGCAGAGAGGCAACACTCTACAGTTCAGCGTCGGTGGAGGTATCGTTGCGGATTCCACCGCTGAAGCGGAATATCAGGAGACCTATGACAAGGCGGCAGCGCTGTTTGAATTGCTTCAGGATCTTTTGAGGTCGGGTATTTGATCAGGCATTGCTGATCGTTGTCGGCTCCTCATCTTCATCGATTTCACCTGCGGGTGAGACGAGTTGGAACTGATTGATCATGCGCCGCAGTCGCGGTCTTGAAACCCCCAAAATTTCACAGGCCCGGCCCTTGTGCCAGTGGGTGGCGTTCAGGACACGCGCCACATGCGCCATCTCCATCTCTTCCAGACTCCACTCGTCCATCGGTTTCTCTTTGGAATCCCGGGCGGTTACTGCCGTGCCGCAGCAACGGATGTTGTCGGGTAGTAGATCACGGGTGATGTTATCGCCGGGGGATAGGGCGACGCACTTCATCAGCAGATTTTCCAACTCACGCACATTGCCCGGCCATTGGTAGGACTCGAGACATTGGAGTACATCCTTGGAGATGTGAGTGACATTTCTGCGCAGCTCCTTGTTGATACGGCCGAGCAGTGTCTGGATGAGATCCATCAGATCCTCCTTGCGATCACGCAGCGGCGGCAGATGGACGTTCACCACCTGCAGACGATAGTAGAGATCCTCTCTGAAGTTCCCCCGTTTCACCTGCTCACTCAGGTCGAGATTGGTGGCGGCGATGACTCTTGCATCGGTGGATTGCGGCATCTTGGCGCCGAGCGGGGTGAACTCCTTGTATTGCAGCACTCGAAGCAGTTTTGCCTGCATGGAAGGGGAGAGTTCACCTACCTCATCGAGAAAGATTGTACCTCCCCTGGCCAGGGCAAACTTACCCTCCTGGCGATTGACCGCGCCGGTAAAGGCGCCTTTCTCATGTCCGAACATATCGGATTCGAGCAGGGTTTCCACCAGTGCGGCACAGTTGATTGCCACAAACGGGCCCTCGGGGTTTTCGCTGGAACGGTGGACGGCGCGCGCCACCAACTCCTTGCCGGTGCCGGATTCACCAGTGATCAATACCGTGGCAGGACTTTTGGCCACCAGTCCGATGGTCTTGAAAACCTCTTTCATAGCTCGGCTTCTGCCCACCATAGTGAGTGGGTTACTGCCTTTTGGTGGTGCTTCAGTTGGTACCAGATCCTCTGTGCCGTCTCGGAAGGCAAGCAGTTTTTCGATGGCCGCTTCCAGCTCGTCGATATCGAGGGGTTTGTGGATATAGTCATCCGCACCCTTCTGCATCGCTTCGATGGTACTCTCCATGTCATGGAAAGCGGTGATCATGATGACATGGGTCACTGGGAAACGCTTTTTGAACTCAGGCAGGCCTTCGAGGCCTGAGATTCCGGGCATGCGGATGTCGAGGATCACCAGTTCCGGCGTGTCGGCATCAGCCTGCGCCAGCCCACTCTCCACGCTGTGAGCAACCTTGACATCGTATCCCTGGGTTTGCAGATGCAGTTGCAGCGTGCGACAGCTTGCAACGTCGTCATCCACGATGAGTATTTTGCTCATGATGTTGTTACCTCCACCGGTCGATTGCCGACCATCTCCGGTGATTGTGGTGTTGTCGGTATGATAATGGAGAGGCAGGTGCCATTGGGTTCGTTGGGATGCAGCTCGATGGTTCCGTGGTGCTGGTCGACGATGCGTTTGACGATGGCCAGTCCCAGTCCAGTTCCTTGTGCACGAGTGGTGTAGAAAGCCTCGAAGACCTTGGTCCGATCAATGCTGTCGATACCGCAGCCGTTGTCGCATATCTCTATGCGTAAGCCCGTTCCTTTGGCACCGAGTTCCACCATTGCCTCAATCGAAGTCTTTGGGTCCTCGACACCATCCGTGGCTTGCGCAGCGTTAACGATCAGGTTGGAAAAAACCTGCCGCAGTTTATTGGCATCACCGAATATGGTTGGCAGACCGGGTTGATAGAAGGTCTGCAGATTTACACCATGTTCTTCGATTTTGCGCTGAGCGAGTCCCACCGCGGTGTCTATGACCTTCTCCAGGGAGATCCATTCAGGGTTTATGGCATCAGGACGGGAGTAGGTAAGCATGTCCGACAGAATCTCTTCCATATATCGAACCTGGCTCAGTGATATCTGGCGCAGTTCGTTGACCTTGTTATCGTCGGCTACGTCCGGCTGTTTTCCCAGGATCTGCAGGGTCATTTTTATGGAGGAGAGTGGGTTGCGCAGATCGTGGGCAATCATGCTGGCCATGCGGCCCATCGCTGCCAGGGTCTGGGAGCTGGCCAGTTCCCTGTTGCGGGTTTCGACCTCTTGCTCCAGCCTTTTGCGCTCGGTTATATCCTCTTTTACCGCCAGATAGTTGGTGATTTCGCCGTTCGTGTCACGGATGGCAGAGATGACTGCGGTCTCCCAGTAGAGTTCGCCATTCTTGCGCCGGTTGTGGAACTCTCCCCGCCACTCTCCCCCATGTGAGATTGCCTGCCATAATGTTTCGTATTCACTGTTCGAAGTCTCTCCGGATTTCAACAGGCTTGGGTACTCTCCGAAGACCTCATCCTGCAGGTAGCCGGTCACTTCGCTGAACTTCGGGTTCACATATTCGATCTTTCCCTGACGATCAGTGATCAGCACGATACTGGGACTCTGCTCAACGGCCATGAAAAGCTTGCGCAGTTCATTCTCTGCATGGCGTTTTTCCGTGATGTCCTCACCGATGCCGGTGACGCCGATAACCTCGCCTTCGGCGTCGTAGGATAGAGTGTTGTTCCAGGTAATGAGTCGCAGGCTGCCGGACTTTGTTTTTACCTGGGTTTCAAGATGGGTAGGGAAGTCTTCCGGGTTGGCCATTCTCTCCAGTACTTGCCTGACATTTTGGTCGTTTTCCTGAGGCGCAAATTTTTCCACCCAGTTTTCACCAACCACCTCATGGCGTTGCCAGCCGGTCAGGGATAAAAAGTGATTGTTACAGAAACGGATATTGCCTGATCTGTCCAGTGCCACCGCGGCCAGCTCAATATTTTCCAGGGTGTGACGGAACCGCTGTTCGTATTCACTTTGTGCCTCGGCACGACGGTGGCGGAGGTGGGAGTAGGCGAGAAAGGCGGAACCGATCCCAATCAACATGAAGGTGGCGAGATACAAGGCAAGGTGCGTGCGCAGAAACAACGGCATGCTTGAGTAGATTTCGCTGGGCGGTACTCTGGAGATTATTTTCCAATAATTATCCCGCCTGAGTTCGCTTTGTCTGACTGAGCCGATTGATGTTGCAGAGGTCTCCAGTGCAGCCTGATTAGGATGCACCGTGGCAAAGGTAAACAGACCATCCCCCAACTCGAACTGGCCTGAGTTAAAGGCGCTGATCTGTTTCCAGGCAACGGGGTGCCTTTTGCCAAACGTGGCATCATTTCCCAGCATAAACCCCCAATTATCCTGGGAGACAGGGCTGCTGAGCCAATATCCTTCGTTGTTTACCAGTTCAATATGTTCGCCAATATTGGCGGCTGCATGGGTAAAGTTGTCGATCAGACGATCACCGAGGAAATTCAACAGGAGGATGCCGCGTTTGTTGCCTTGGATATCAAAAACCGGAGCGGCGAATCGCATTACCGGTTTCAAAGGGTATTCAATCTTCCCTGCTTCTATATTCAAGTCGAGTGGTGAAACGTAGATGCTGCCCGATGCCAGCTGAGAGGCTTCCTGAAAATAGTAACGTGTGGCCTTGTTCTGCAATTCTGCAATGGGAATGGCAGCAGGATTGCCGTCGTTGAAATTGATCCGCACCACCTCCATGCCCTGCTCGTCGAGGAAACGTATCTGGTCATAGAGCCGTTTTTTCTCCGCAAAGACCAGGAACTCCAGGCCGATCTGCTCACGCATGGTTGAAAGATCCATCTGAAAGATCTTTTGCCGTTCGATATGTTCCACCAGAAAAAGCAGATCGCTGACCACTGCGCTGATATCACTGGCGATCATGCGGCGTGCGAGGCCGACATTGAGTGTCTCACTCGATTCCCGGCTCACCCGCTCGGTAGTGTATAGCGTGTAATAGTGCATGAACCCCACCACGACCAATACCAACAGCAGCGGCACAAAAATCTGCAGGAACCCTTTTACTAGGCTCAATCGGGTGAGTGGTGAAGGTGGGGGGCTTAGCGGCATTGTTGGTCCAGGTAGTGACGCAACCGTTCCATGTAACTGTCGATGGGCTCTTCGCTCTCTCTGGGTACCAGAAATGTCAGCCGGGCTGCTTTGATATAGGGCGTGCGGGAGCCATCGCCGGCGGGTGTGCGTTCTGTGATTACCAGGCGCGCCAGGGTCAGGGTCTCCTGGGGGTTTTCACAGTGTCTGGGCAGGGTGATGTTGCGTGCATACCATTGCGCGCTTGCCGAAATGACCAGTAGGATCACCAATACCGCTGCGATCAGCCGCCAGAGTCTGAATTCGCTTTTTGTCTCCTGCATGGGTAAGGACGTGTTGTTCATTGCTTAGTGGGCGACAGCCGGATTAATGTGAGTAGTGGGTTCCCGACTGGCAGATCGCCTGCTGTTGAGTATACGCTGGGCTGTAATAGCGCCCTGAATGATGCGGTCTCTGGCCGAAACCCCATCAAGATAGTTTGCTGCCAGATGGAGGCCGCGATGTTTGCCCAATTGTGATCTGATCGATTCGGTGCGTTCATAGTAGCGTCCGTGATAGAGCGGCAGTGCCTGAGCATGCGGCACCCTGCGGACATATTCCGGTTCACCGGTCACTCCCACCAGCTGTCGCAGATCCTGCAGGGTGTTGTCGACCATCTGCTGTTCGCCCCAGCTGCAACGTTGGGGGTGGCGGGCACCGCCGATATAACTGGTGAGCAGCACCTTACCTTCCGGAGCCCGGTCCGGAAAAAGTGTACTCATCCATATATTGCCATTGAAACTGAGCTGTTCCTGACGGGGGGCGAGAAATCCCGTTCCATCCAGCGGATGTGCGATGTTATCTCGTGCCATGCCAAGATGTAGTACCGTCAATGGTGCATACTCGATTCCCTGCAGCAATTTTCCAAGCTCCCCGTTAATGGGGTTTAGGAGATTCGCGGCAGTGGGTGCCGGCGTGCTTATCACTAGCTGCTCGAAACGGCGGGTGATCTCGATGCCTTGACTGTTCACGCCGGTAACGCACCAGCCGTCCTTGTCTGCGGGTTCAATATCCACCGCTTTGAAGTCATTGCACGTGTTGATGGCCGGGTGTACCGCCATCTGTTCCGTCAGTTGTGCCATACCGCCAAAGAATGAAAATGCCTCGGCTATGTTAGCTCGGCCTTTTTTATGCAGTACCCGGTTGATAAACATTCCGCTGGTGAAACTGCCATAGCGGCGCTCCAGAGCAGTCAGTCTTGGCAGTACGGCCCAGGCGTTCGCTTTATCGGGATCGGAGGCCAGGGTGCCGGCGATAAAAGGGTCCATCACCTTTTCCAGAATCTCGTTGCCCAAGCGACGCCTGATGAACTCACTTACGGTCTCCCGTTCGTGCCCCCCTTTTGCCACCAGCATCTCTGTCGCCATACGCAGTTTGCCCCGCAGACTCCACATGGGTGATGCTAACAGGGCGGGCAGTTTCATGGGGACCGGTCGAAGCTCACCTTTATGTACCACATAGCGACGCATATCAGTGCCGCGTGAAATCTTCTTGTCGGACAGACCCGATGTCTCAACCAATTGATCCACTTCCTGGTGAAAGTTCATCAGAATACCAGCGGCATCCTCGGTCAGATAACCGGATTCACTGTGACTGCGAATCTTGCCGCCCAGGCGTGGTGCTGCATCCCAGACCTCGGGTCGAGCACCACCCTCGGCCAGCCACCATGCTGTGGATAGACCCGAGATGCCGCCGCCGATGATTAGAATATTCGCGTTGCTCATATTCAGGTTACAGGTGGCAGGGGACAGGAAACAGGTGACGGGTGACAGGTTGACCGTTGCTCTGAACCGATAACAGGAAACGAGTTGTAGGCCGGTTCAAGCACAGCGGAACCGGTACCCTCGAAAGCTTCGCCACGCTCTGAGCGCCCGATCCGCTACGCTTGATCGGGCCTACAAACTTATGTGCCAAGCCGAAGAGCCGGTTTTGTTCCCTGAAACCTGTCACCTGTCACCTTCCTTCAATTCCCGTCGCATCTTCTCTATCAGATCCCGCCCCAACGTGCCGAGTCCGCTGCCGTCCGGGTTCTGGTGGCTCTCGACGTAGTCGCGAATTTCGGCGAAACGCCTGGCGGCCTGTTCGTTGTCCTTGAGGCGGGGCATGTGCTCTTTTGCGATACTGAAGGCGTCGAAGTCCAGCGCCTTCATATCGAACCCTTTCATGCGTCTGACTGCCCGCATCATTGCGCGGTTGCGAAAACGGGTCAGATCGTCGCTGGTAATCTCCTCAAGGCCTTCCCGGCGGGCGGCGAATTCAGCGGCCTTTTTGATGCCGGCACGGACGAATTCGGGGGCGGATTTTACGCGTTCAAGCGCTTCAGGATTCCATTCAACGCCTGCCATCAGGGTATCAAGTACCTTGATGACGTCCTCGACGGCCACCCGCTGTGCACGGCGGCGTTTCACCTCTCTTTCCACTGCGGCCTCCATCGAGGGCTGGACGAAGAGGCTGACCTGGGGTCCGCGGTCGGATAGGGCTATTTTCAGCAGGTGCTCTGCTTCTTCTTCCCAGGGGAAGGCGCGCCTGGGTTCGTCTTCATCCTCCAGGCGTTGCAGAAGCTTCATGTTGACTTCCAGTCGGCCTTCGTTGCACGCGACGTCTTCTGCCACCTGGCGGACGCCTTCCTGCAGGAAAGGGGGCATGGTGTCGAGATGGGTTTGCGCCTCAGCCGTCCAAGGCAGGGGAGGCGCATCGCTGATGGGTTGCGCGCCCGCCTCGGCGATGGAACTGACGTTGCCTGGTGGACGGGAGGGCATGCCGTCTTTGAAGCGGTTTTTCGCCAGGGTGGCCATATGTTCCGGGGTGACCACAGTTTCTCCCAGCTCCCGCACGTGGTCTTCAGCGCGTTTGCGCACCATCTTGCGCAGAAAACCGGGAACGCGGGAGAGACGCTTTTCCGCTTCGGGCGACCAGGCCACATCATTGGTGGCTGTGGGGGTTAGTGGCTGGATGATCGGTTTGCCTTCCGGCTGATAGGAGCACCAGGGGTCGGCGTCCATCAGACTGCCGCCGAGGGCCTTGGGCCGGGCGCGACAGCCGGTGCAGAGCTGTTGGTATTCGCACTTACCGCACTTGCCGCCCAAGTTAGGATGGGCAAGCTGGGCAAAGGTTGGAGAGTTATCCCAGATCTGCCAGAAAGGCGTCTCCCGGATAGTTCCCTCTTCATCTGGAATGTAGGGGCAGGCGGTGACGCTGCCTTCCGGGGTGATGCGGCAGTAGTGAATGCCTGCAAGGCAGCCGCCGCCCTCGTATCCCTGAGCGCGGGTCAAAGGGGATTCCGGGTCGAGCTGGTAGGCGATGCGCTTGTAGTGGGGTGCGCAGCGTGCGCGGATGATCAGGTCACTGGTGGCGGCTTGGGCCTCTACCAGTTGTTTCAACACGGCCTCGTAACGTTGCGGGGTGATGTCACTCATCGACTCGCCACGGCCGGTGCAGACCAGGAAGAAGATGTTCAGTACATGGGCACCGGCGGCCCGGCTGAAATCGATCATGCCCTGGACCTCGTGGGCATTCTGTTCGGTGACCGAGAAGTGGACCTGGAAAGGCAGATCGAACTTGCGGCAGGCCTCCATGCCTGCGAGGGTCTTCTCCCAACTGCCGGGGCAGCCGCGAAAGCCGTCGTGTTTGGCGGGGTCCAGGGAGTCGAGACTGATGCCCAAGCCCATGGCGCCTGCCGTCTTCAGCTGCTGCACCCGGCTTTCATTGAGTAAAACACCGTTGGTGCCGACCACGATGGAGAGTCCCAATGCGCTGCCGTGGTTTACCAGTTCCTCCAGATCCCGGCGCAGCAGGGGTTCGCCCCCGGTGAGCACCACCATGGTCTCGTTGCTGCGGCCGGCGATCTCATCCAGCAGTCCTTTGACCTCGTGGGTGGTGAGTTCGTTTTGACCGCCGCTCTCCCGGGTGTCGGCGTCCATGTAGCAGTGCTCGCAGGCCAGATTACAGCGGCGGGTGAGGTTGACTGCGAGAAGGAAGAGGTCGTTCATCTGCTCATTACCCGTAGGAGCGGCGCCTCGCCGCGAAGCGTACGGTTCCGTATCCTGATCGCGGCGAGGCGCCGCTCCTACAAGTCATGTTTAACCGTTCCTGTGATCATTCGGATCGAGGTGGAATACACCACGTTCGGCCCACTCTTGCTTCACCGCGTCTACCGCATCGTGATCGACTCGGTCGAGTCCCTGCCGTCGGGTCCAGCCCTCGATCTCTTTCACCAGCATGCCCTGAACCATCTCAGGTGCCTTGGCAATGCGCTCACGGGCATCTTCGTTCCAGGGCATTGTCTCCTCTACAGTTGCTGAACCTTGGGTGAAGGTCTGCATGACCTGGCCCAGGAAGCCGGCGTCGATCTGTTTTATGTCGCTCTGACCGGCAATGGTTTCGGCAGCTTTTATCGTCATGTCGCGGCAGTAGCCCGCGGGAACATTGGCGAGCATTGCTTCGGCATCATTGCTCCAGACCAGCTTGGTTTCCGGGACAGCGGGTTTTGGCTTGGGTACGGGTTGCACCAGTTCGGCAAAGGGGCAAGCACTCTTTTTCTCTGTAGCCGGGGTCGAGGGTTGAGCATCGCCTTGCATGGCCGACGCCATAGCATCCCGGGCTTTTGCCAGACCCGCTTCGGCGGTTTGCAGTGAGATCTCATTGAGTCCCTGGTCACTGGCATAGGCTTCGATACGCTGTTTTGATGCGTCCCGCATGAAACCCTCCGGGACTCGCATCAGACGGGCGAGGGCAGCGGCCTGCCAATGTATCAGGGCCGAGGAATCAGGGCCAAGGGCCGAGGGTGGAGCAGAGCGTTCTTTTCCTTGGCCCTTGGCCCTTGGCCCTCGGCCCTCATCTAGGTCCTCGATAAAGGGGCGGATATGGTCAGCCACCACGATTCGATGACCCTCCCCTCGTGCCTTCTTCTCCGCCCGCATGCTCAGGTTACCCCGTAGGCTGAGGTCGTCTACCGTGAGCAGCAATTGTTTGGCTTGGTCGTCCCAACGCATGACCTCTTCGGTAGGGGGTTTGCGTTTAAGCTCACCATTATCGTAGGCCTCGACGATCTCGGACATTGCCTGTTCGGCGTGTCCCGGCATCAGCTGGGCGGTAGCCTCTTCAACGATGCTTTCGGTGATGACCGTATGGCCGTGCTCCTGGGCGTAGCGCAGGATCGCCATACGCGCCATGTTGCGCACAAAGGAGGGGACCCGCTCCATGCGAACCTCTGCCTCGTTGGTCCACGAGGTGGTGACCTCGGCGATGCGCTCCACCGGTGGACGGTACTCTCGCTGGCTCAATAATACTGCGCAATCCACATCATAAAGCAGGGCCTCGGCATTGCCGCCGATATCGAGTTCATCGTCGGCATGGATGCCGAGCTTGCCGATCACCAGCAGTGAGGGTTGTTCCAGTTTCAGATAACGGTTGATGACATCGTGGGGCTTGCCGTCGAGTAGTTTGATCTCCATCGGCATGCCCTGGTCTGCGGCGATGTTTTGCGCCACTTCGAGATGGCCCTGGTAGATCTTCGCCAGACCGGAGTCGATGATCTCCTCGTGCAGTTTCTCCTGCTCCTGGAAGCGAAAGACCTTGCCCGCCTCCTCGGAGAGCACCCCTGCGATACGATTGAAGGCGACGTAGTGATAATAGGGATCGAAGGCGGAGATCACCTTCAGCGGCACATCCCACTCCTTGCTCAGGGCGAGGGCGGTGAGCAGCCCGCCGTAGGAGCGGGTGGAGCCGTCCACCGCGACCACGATGGGGCCTTTTTTGATGGACTTTTGAGGATCCTTGATGACCAGCATGTCGACGTCGCAGCGTCTTGCGACGCGCTGGCAAACAGTGCCGAGCCGGCTGCCCTTGACGGCGCCAAGGCCCAGTGCACCCATTACCAGCAGATCGTAGTTTCCGCTGTTGGTCTCACGTGCCAGTTCCCGGTAGTTCTTGCCTTCCAGGGCGCGGCGTTTGAGTTCGATGTTCTGTTGTGACGTCTCCTTTTCCACCTGGTCCATGTAAGAGTCGGTGATGATGGAGAGTCCCCGGGTGATCAGGTCGTCATGCACATCCCGCTGGCGTTCCAGCTCCTCTTCTTCGCGAAACTGCTCCGGCAGTCCTCCCTCCATCTGGCGGAAACGCACATCGTGCAGTTTGGCCGCATAGACGTGGGCAGCAGTTAGGGCGCTGTTCCAGATAGCGGCCAGATTGACTGCCTCGGTGATGCTGCGGTTTGAATGGTCGGAAGAGTCCACTGCTAGGAGGATGGAGTCGTAGGTGGGCAGTGCTACTGGTGCAGAGGAGCTGGCTTGAGTTTGTGCGGACATAGATAAAAACTGGAGACAGGTTACAGGTTACAAGTCGCAGGATTCAGGCGTGTCACCTGTTGCCTGCCACCTTTCAGTTGTTAAGAAACCAGTAGACAACGATGGCCCCGATCACCAGCGCATTGATGATCCCGGCAACGATGGCGAGATAGTCGAGCGGCGCCAGGTTCAGCCGTTTTGAAAATATCATAGTCCGGTCTCCATGGGAGACTGCCGGAATAGGACATCCGACAGTCTCCCCAGGGTTTTACTTGAAGGTGAAGTCCACGTTAGCGGTGCCGCCTGCGGTAACCTCGACCTTGGATTTCTGGTCCTTCAGGGTGCCGTGCCAGGCCTTGATGGTGTATTTGCCCGGGGGTACATTGTCGATACTGAAGGTGCCGTCTTCCGCTACCTTGGCGTAGTAGGGGTTCTTGGCGACGAAGACGAAACCATGCATGAAATCATGGGCGTCGCACTCCACCTTCATGGCTGATCCGCGTTTCAGCTTGACCGTTTTGGTGACGGTGTTGGGCTCGGGTTGACTTACATTGAAGACGGTTTTCTTGGTGCGTCCGATGATTTCGTAGGTGTGGATATTATGCAGGATAGGATCCTGATTGACGGCCGCGATTTTGGTTTCGTTCTTCATTACCTGCAGGAAGGGTTTGAACTCACAACCCTTCTGATCCAGGATTGCATTGGAGATCGAGGCGTCGAAGGCCTTGCCTGTTTTGACCTTGTCCAGATAGACGACGGTGTCCATCAGTGAACCATTGTTGACTCGAACGTAGTCTATCTCGCGGATGCCTGTGCCGCAGACATCATTGTCTTTGGAAATCTTGTAGGTTTTGGGCGCTTTGTCCTTGCCGGCAAAACTCACCTTGCCGGTGATGGTGCCGCCGTTGCTGACGGAGACCTCTTTGTATTTAGCGGCCTGTCCAGCGACAGGCAGGGCGAAAAGGCCGGCCAGACTGAGGGCGATGATCAACTTCTTCATTTTGCTGACTCTCCTAGTGTTAACAGCGATGTGACATTACTCGGTGTGATGGAAAAAATGGAACTCAACTCAAGCCGCCTGTTGCGACCGGTCGTTGGAGGAAATAAACAGCTCTTCAAGCATTTCGATGACAAACCGGCGTTCAGCGCTTGAATCGACAGTTTCCAGTTGGCTGAGCAGCCTCTCGGCGCTGCCTTGGATATCGATGGAACGCAGCAGTTTGCCTATATTCCGGGCCTGGGCTCCGGCACCGAGAAAACCTGTGTCGATCAACTGCTCCACTATCTCGGTTTTGGACTCGCTAAGTCCCTCAAGGTTCAGTAACTGAACGATGCCTTTGGCCGCAGCCATCCGCACATTGAATTCCGAATCCCCCAGAGCGCTGCTGAGTTTGCGCAGGATGGTTTTGGGAGAGACGGGTTTGATCACCATGTGGCCGGCTTTGTCGGGGTCGTCACCGTTGATGCTCAATTCAACCAAAGCGGAGATGGCCTCGACACGCAAGGTAGTCTGTGGGTCATTCAGGACGTCAAGTAGAGGCAGCATGGCTGCCTTGTTGTGGAGCAGACCCATTGCGCGGGTACACGCCACTCTTTGGTCTTCGTCGCCAAGACCCAACTGGGTTGTCAGGGAGCCGAAGGCGTTCATCAGGCTCCCCAGTCCGGGGTGCAGGCGTGCAGTTTCCGCGATGGCCAGTGCAGCTTCATAACGCAGTACGCCATCATCCGCGTTGAGGGCCCGGATCAGTCCTGCAACCGAGGCATCGTCGGTATTACCGATGAGCACGCGCACACCGAGGCGGCGGACATCGTCTTCGATGCTGATCTTGCGACGGCCGCGGGTCATCCGTTCGCCGACGCGCTTGTTATCTTCCACGACCTCAAGGAAATCCTCCATCTCCTGTTCGATTTCGACCTCGGGTTCCGGCAGCGCCTCGTGGACTCCGAAGGCAACCTCCGCATTGTCCAGGGCGATGGCATCGAGGGTGGAGACTGCAGCATTGACTTCGCCAGGTTCCACAGAACGGCCAGGGGTCTCCGGCAGCACCAGGGATTCGCTATCTGTCAACTCTGCTCCCGTCTCCGCATTTTGAACACCGGGTGTCTCGGTTACGGTATCTTCGGCTTTGCGATCCTGCTCTTTTATCGGAGTGGGATCGAACTCTACTGCCTGACTGACCTTCTGCGGTGTTTCCTCTGGTGAGAGTTCCAGTTCGCCGGCGATGGCAGCAAGCACGATGTCGAGGGGACGTTGCAATGCTTCTGTTGTCTCTTCCTCTGTTGTTGGGATGGCGTCGAGCGCCGTTAAGGCGTCGAGGGCGGCAAGGCGTACCGGTTGTTCCTTGTCGGCGATCGCCTCCTTGAGCAGATCGAGGGTGTCGGTGTTGAGTATGCCGATACGGCCTATGGCAAGGGTGGCCTGTCGTCGAACCATGCTGTATATATTTTTGTTACGCACGGTGGCGATAAGTGTGTCCAGCGAAGCCGGGTCTCCATTGACACCCAGAAGGTCACAGGCAGACGCTGCAGTGTCATAGATTTTGTCCGTGAGTGAGTCCGCCACCGCAGCTAGGCTCTCTTCATCCAGGGATCGGGGCTGGATCAAACTGCCCAAGGTGGAGGCAACGATTGCACGTACCAGACTGCTGGGGTCGCTGAGCAGTGGAGTGATTTCGGAGATGATGCCGCTGTCGCCGGTGCTGGATTTCGTCAGACGGTTGCAGGCTTCTATGGCCGCAGAGCGAACATCGTCTTCAGGATCGCGTAGCAGCAGGAGCAGAGCGGGCAGATAACGATGGGCATTGATATCAGCCAGGGCTGTGGCGGTGGCCGCACGGACTTCCGGTGATTCGTCGCGCAGGGCCTGCCCCAAGGCTTTGGTGACCCCGGGGTTACCTGAATGTCCCAATGCCCGGGCGGCACGGCGGCGTTGCATGATGGAACCGTTCGCCAGCAGTTCGAGTAGCGCGGTGATGCCGCTCTCTTTGATATTGGCCAGGGCGGCGAAAATTTCCGGGTCGATATCCTGGGATGTTTCATCCTCCATGATCTGCAGCAGGGTGCCGGTGGCATCTTCGACGCCGAATTTCCCCAGGGCCTCAACCGCAGCGAGTTGTATGTCCCACCATCTATCCCAATCGTCTTCCCATTCGATTCTTTCGGGTCGATCTACCGCAATCTTTTTCAGGATGGTGATTGCATCCTCAGTGCCGAGTTGGCCCAGCGCAGCAGTCACGGCGGTACAGACTTCACCGCTCTCTTCGTTCTCGAGAGATTTGATCAGTGCCGGTACAGCCTGCTGGTCACCGATCCTTCCCAATGCCTCGGCGGCATCCACGCAGGCATCTATGTCCTCATCTGTCAGTTGCTCGATCAGAGCCTCCACGGCACTTCTGCTGCCCAGGGTTCCCAAGGTGCGGGCAGCGTAGCAGCGATCAGCCTCATCGCCTGTTTTAAGGAGGTCTGTCAGAGACTGTTCGGTCTTTTTTTTCATATTCATCGAATGCCCGTCTGGGATGGAGATCCCCCTATGCGAAGCAAGAGCTGTACCAACATGAGCCGATCCTTAACTGCCTGACTTAGCGCTGGAATTGTGATGGATGAAAAATGAAGACTAAACGATACGTTCAAACAGGTCTAATAACGCAGGCATGATTGAACGCTTTGTGCTGTTTTGGGTGATATCCCCTGTTCCTCATTGGTTTTATGAGGGGGAACGCCAGATTATTAGGACTGGCGTTAACGCATGAGGGGGTTGAAACGAATGGTACATACCGGTTTTATTGAGTGAAAGAAATGTTCAGATTGTTTAGTGAGACTCTTTCATGGAAATAGTAAAAACCAAAGAGGCCTGTATGGCCAGTGCTTGGCCGTGCACCACCGATTCCTGGTATGAATACAAGGGATTAGAGTTGTATGAATCTGCAAGGCAAGTCCGGACCGATATCTGTCTGGCTTGTGATTGCCACTTGGCCTGAATTTTGCACTCAGTGCCTGGAATAAGCACTTTTCATCAATTGCCGCCAAAGGTGCAGCTAATGTCCGATCCAGAGAAAATCAACGAATCTGAAAGAAAAGAGGGCACAGATGTGTCCGGGCACTCCAATTGGGGACCGAAGCTGTTTGTTGGGGTGCTGATCGGTATCCTGCTGTTTTTCTACTGGTTGCTGATCTACTCGGGCGGCGTCACAGTGCATCACGGTTAAGGGGTGGAAAAATGAGTGAAGAAAATAAGATTGGTGGTGCTGCACTGCTGGTCATCTGGATTGCCGCGCTGGCCATCTCCCTGGTGGCATTCTACGGCCTGGATCATCTGATTATGAACATGCAGGGGCTGCCCCTGAATGCTGACCTGACCCCGGCGGGTTGAGCAGGCAGGGGAGAGAGAAAGAGATGAGGTCGAACAGACATCAATCGATACGTCGAAACGGTTTTTCAAACCGGCCTGGTTGGCTGCTGTCCCTGTTGGCAGTTCTGCTTGTATTTGGCGTAACCCCTGTTTTTGCGGATATGGGGATGGGGGGGGCCGAACAGCGCATCGCACCGATCGGCCGGGTCCATATTGAAGGCCAGGATTTTGTTCCCGTAGCGGATAGTGTGGCCAGTGGGGCGGAAGAGCCGGAACAAATCGCGGCACCCCGAACGAGTCGCAAGGACTACCCGAATATCGGCGTCAGCAGCCGGGCAGTGGTCTGGATCCTGGCCCAGTTACACCTCTTTTTCGGTGCCCTGGTGTTGGCGGTACCCCTGTTTGTCCTGGTGATCGAACTGGTGGGGGTGACGACTGGCGATGAGCGCTACGACAGTATGGCCCATGAGTTTATGAAGATCAGCCTTACCGGCTTCTCCATCACCGCCATCTTCGGCGGCTCTCTTGCACTGGCGCTGTTCCTGCTCTATCCCGATTTCATGGGTTACATGATGCACGTCTTCGGTGCCCAGTGGCTGGTCTACGCAGGGCTGTTTTTCCTCGAGAGCTTCTTCCTCTACACCTACTATTATGGCTGGAACGCCATGCGCTACGGCAACCTGAAGTGGGTGCACCTGAGTCTTGGTCTGCTGCTCAATGGCGCGGGCATGACCATCATGGTGATCTCCAACTCCTGGGCCACCTTTATGATGGCACCTTCAGGCGTCAATGAGGTTGGTGTGGTGGTGGGTAATATCTGGGAGGTAATGAAGGGGCCGCTGTGGAACCCGATCAATTTGCATCGATTTATTGCCAACATCGGTTTCGGTGGAGCCGTTGTCGGGGCCTATGCCGCATATAAGTTCCTGAGCACAAAGGATATGGAGAAGCGGGCCCATTACGACTGGATGGGATATACCTCCAACTTCATCGCTATCCTTGCTTTTCTGCCGTTGCCTTTCGCTGGATACTGGCTGATGGCGGAGATCTACGCCTACTCCCAGCAGATGGGCATCACCGCCATGGGCGGTATCCTGGCCTGGCTATTCATCGTGCAGGCGGTGCTGATCGGCACCATCCTGCTGGCTGGCAACTACTACCTTTGGGCGGGTATGTCTCGCACCGAAGGTTCCAAACGCTACAAGCCTTTCATTGGTTTTATCGCTTTCGTACTGGTGGTTTGTTTCCTGACCTGGGTTACCCCCCATACCCTAATACTGTCTGCGTCGGAGATCGCGCAGCTGGGAGGCAGCCACCACCATATTCTCGGCCCCCTGGGCATCATGCCGGCGAAGAATATCGCCGTTAACCTGATGCTGGTGGTGACCTTTCTCTCGTTCCAGCTCTATCGCCGTTCGGACAAGGTGGCGACCGTTACCTGGGCGCCAATCGGCAATGCGCTGATGGTGGCGATCTATGTGGTGGCGATCGTCAACATCATCTTCCTCGGTGTTTACTACGGCTACTTCACCAATACGGTCTATAAGGTGGGTTCGTCAGTGGCCCAGGTGAGCTCGACCCTGGTGGTGATCATTGCGGGTATCGTTATCGACAGCCTGATGTTCAAGAATGCCAAGACCCTGCCTTCGCACTGGGGCAGGATCCCCGATCGAGCCCAGTACGCCCTGTTTGCCCTGCCGATTGCCTTTACATGGCTGATGGGTCTGATGGGCTATGTGCGCTCGTCGGTGAAGACGCACTGGCATGTCTACACAGTGATGAAGGACAACTCGCCGGACAATTTTATTCCCACCATTGGTTATGCCGGCAACATGATCACCATTGTGACCGTACTGTTCCTGTTGTTTGTGCTGTTTATGTTCTGGGTTGCCAGTCTTAGCGGAACCAAACAAGCCAAACCGGAAACGGTGACTGAAGGAGGCGTGGCATGACAAATCTTTCGGGAAAAGATTTGGATGGGCGGAGCGCACCCGAAGGGGACCGGACAGGAAAGTCCGGGATCACCATCTTCTTCAAAACCATTGGATTCAGTATCGGCCTGGCCCTGGTCTTCACCCTGGTGACGCAGCTGCTGCCACAAGTGGAGGGTGAAGCGCCGGTGGAGACGAAGGTCGATCTGGGTTCTCTGACCATGGACGACTTTGTTGCCATGGGCGAAGACCTGTTTATGAACAAAGGCACCTGCACCCTCTGCCACAAGCCGCCGCCTATCGGACGAGCGCCTGACATCCAGGGCATGGACATGGTGAGCACTTCGTCCGAACGTCTTGCCGATGAGCGCTACCAGGGTGAGTCGAAAGATGCGGCGGGTTATATCCTTGAATCGATGATTGATCCGAGCAAGTTTGTCGCCGTCGGGTGGGGTAAAAAAGGATCCAACGATACCGTCTCGCCAATGCCTGCCGTCGACAAAGCTCCGATCCAGCTTTCAGCGATGGAGATGGATGCAATCATCGCCTATCTGCAAGCGAAGGATGGCAATGAGGTGACCGTATCCCTGCCGTCACCAGAGGCGGCTGCGGAAGTTGCTGCTGCAGCACCGGCAGCTGGTGGAGTGGCACCAGCACCAGCGACCACTGCGGAGGAGGCACTGGGTAAATATGCCTGCAGCTCCTGCCATGCGATGGACTCTGAGGACGCCCTGGTGGGTCCTGGGCTGGCAACCGTTGGGGCGCGCCTGAGTGAGGCAGAGATACGTCAGAGCATTGTTGATCCTGCCGCAGTGATTACGGAGGGTTTTCCTCCGGCGATGCCTGCAGACTTTGCGGAGAAGATGACGGTTAAAGAGCTGGAGATGATCGTGCAGCATCTGGCGGAGAAAAAATAATGAAGAGCTTTAGGATTCCCGCTTTTCTGCAGGCGGTGCTGATCATCGCGGTAGCCTATCTGGCGTTCAAGTTCGGTTTTCCGCCGCTGCTGCCACAGACGCTGATGATCCAGTACATGATTATCACCATCATTGGTGTGCTGCTCTATTTCTCTTTCGACGACGAGCGCTGGGCGGAGTTCCAGGTACCGGTACTTGCTACTTTGCGTAACGATAATCTGTCGATGGTTCGCTGGGCGTTTCTGATCATCATCCCGCTGATCGTTGGCTACACTGTCTATGGCATGGTGAAGCCGAGTAATGATGCTCCGGTGGAGTTGCGCCAGGTACATCCCGCTCCCCCAGCCTCGGTCAAGGCTTTTGGTAAAAGTTTCGATCTTGCGACGCTGGAAAACCCCATTCGAGAGGATATTCTTAAGACCCTCGCCGGCGACAAAGCGGCGGGCTGGGACAAATACCAGACGGTGGTAAGTGCAGGGCGCGACGTCTACTATCAGAACTGCTTCTATTGTCACGGCGATCTGCTGGACGGCCAGGGTCAATATGGCTCCGGGTTCAATCCACAACCGATCAACTTCCAGGACCCGACTATCATCCCACAGTTGCAGGAGTCGTTCCTCTTCTGGCGCATCACTACGGGTGGTCCCGGTCTGCCGAAGGAGGGCACTCCCTGGAACTCAGCCATGCCGGTGTGGCATGAGATGTTGAGCGAACAGGATGTGTGGAACGTTATCACCTTCATCTTCGACTATAACGGCCAGGTGCCGCGGATCTGGGACCCGGAGATCTCCCGGGTTGTGACCGGCATGAAGGACGAGGTGCTGGCCAAACGCAAGGAGATCAAGGGCAAGGATCTCTATAAGTTCCGTTGTGAGGTCTGCCACGGAGAGCAGGGCGCCGGAGACGGCGTGGCAGCGGAGTTGATGTATCCCAAGCCCCGGGATTTCACCCTGGCTCTATTCAAATACAAGACCTCTCCCGGCACTCTGTTGCCGCTGGATGATGACCTGTTCAATACCATCAAAAACGGCCTGACAGGAACCGGCATGCCGGGTTGGGCATCGTTAATGAGTGATGAGCAGATCCGTAGCCTGATCCCGGTGATCAAGGGTTTCGATATCACCGCCGCCTGGGCCCCTGATGATGCGGATGACGACTTCTTCGATGACGATGGCCACTATCTTAAGACCGATTTTCGCCAGACTGCAGAAGTTGAACCACTGGGCGGCCAGATCCCTTTCTCGGAGGAGTCGGTGGACAAGGGGCGTGAAGCTTTTATCAAATCCTGCAAGGAGTGCCACGGCAAAGCGGGCAGGGGCAATATCGTCTCCGGCAAAAAACTGGAGGACGATTGGGGCTTCCGCATCTGGCCGCGGGATCTGACCAAGCCCTGGACCTGGCGCGCCACTCAGTCCACTGATTCTGCCGAGAAGGAGAGGGATGCCACCATCAAGGCGATCTATACCCGTCTCTCCATCGGTATTCCCGGTACGCCGATGCCTGCTCACCGTGCGGTGGAAGAGGGTAACAAGGATCCAGTCAGCCTGGAGGATCGCTGGCATATCTCCAACTTCGTCTACAGCCTGCGTGATACAGCGGTGCAGCCAAAAGATGGTGCGGTGGTAACCGGCACCAAGGTAAGCGGCGGAGTGCCGACCTCGCTGGATGATGAGCGTTGGAATGGCGCGGACGCGGTTACCCTGAGTCTGGTGCCCAACATCATCAAGGAAGAGCGTCTGTTCACGCCGCTAAATGATGCAGTGACCGTGCGCGCCATCTATAACGAGAAGGAGATCGCCTTTCTGCTAGAAGTGGATGATCGTACCGAAAGCCGTCCCGGTATCGAATACTTTACCGATCTGCAGGACGAGAACAAGGAGATGCACGCCGATGCGGTGGCGGTCCAGTTCCCTATGGAGGCCGCTTATATGTCGGCGCCGATGGTGGAGAAACCTTTCTATCGACATGGCGACAAGCGTCACCACACCACCATCTGGTACTGGAATGCGGGCAGTGTCGAACCAAAACAGGATGCCAGTGCTATGCTCATGGAAGGCGTCGGCCCCAACAAACGCCCCAAGCTGCGTGAGGCGGACGGTACCTTTAGCGCGGCCGGTGAGTGGAAAGATGGTAAGTGGCGTGTCATCATGACGCGTCCGCGCAGTGGCGGTGTGATTGGGGATATCGATTTTGTCGAGGGTCAGTTCATGCCCATCTCCTTCGCCAACTGGGACGGCAGTAACGGCGAGGTGGGATCCAAACACACCCTAAGCACCTGGTACTGGCTCTTCCTGCCGCCGGAGTTCGACTATCAGCGGGTCTATGGGTTCCCGGCAGGCATTGCCCTGTTGATTTTCCTTGCTGGCCTGATGTTGGTAAGGTCGCAAAGGAGAAAAGTGACAGGAGACAGGTGACAGGGCGCGCCTCCTACTTACTTTTTTCGAGCCTATCCAGTTAAGCAGCAGGAGTGAATTGATTATGATTCAGCGGATGGCGTCCATCTTTCTTCTTCTCATGTTTCTTCCCCTTGTGACTCAGGCCGGGGGGGAGGCACCGCGTGAGGATGAGGTTCTGGATCAGAGCGGGGCCCCGGCTGGCGGTGATTTCACTCTCAATTCTGCAGCCGGGCCGGTTTCAACCAGTGATCTTCGAGGCAAGGTCATACTGCTCTTTTTCGGTTACACCAAGTGTCCGGATGTCTGTCCCACTTCACTCTCCCTGGCAACCCAGGCCCTGAACGAATTGAGTGGGAAAGAGTTGAAATCGCTGACGTCGATCTTTGTCAGTGTCGATCCCCAACGCGATACGGTGGAGCAGCTGAAAGAGTACGTGGAGTACTTCCACGAGAGCTTTCTCGGGGTAACCGGCAGTGAGGAGAAGGTAGCCGAGGTGGCTAAGATGTACGGGGCTCAATATTACCAGGTGGAACTGGAAGGTTCGGCTTTTGGATATTCGGTGAATCATTCCGCTGCAACCTACCTGATAGCGCCCGACGGACAGTTACGTTTTATCTTTCCCCATGAGACTCCGCCGCAAGTGATGCTTGAGGGAATACGCTATCTGATGGCCGGTAACTGAAGGCATACAAATCCACATGCAAAACCGCCGCAAGGCGGTTTTTTTGTGTCTGGTATTTGCTCAAAACGCTATTCGGATAAACGCCAATGACTTGGGGGTCAACCAAGTCTGCATAGTTAGTGCCCGTCCGGAAACACTGTTTTCACCACGAAGCGCACAAAGAGCACGAAGAAAATTGATGGTTAATCAATCTTTTACCTTCGTGCTCTTCGTGTCCTTTGTGGTTAGATGTGGGCTTCCGGATGGACCCTAGCTAGGGAATTCTCCGCTGAACACCATGATCCACTCTACCCATTTGCAGGGATTATTGAAAAGTTACTTAATAATCACGTAACAAGTTGAATTGTACGAAAAAATATCGAGTGTTTAGAGAGGTTTTACTGAGTAGAGATATTCCCGAGTGGGTAGTGTTTCTCTTGAACAAATTGATCGAAGTGAGGTTGGCAATGCTGCTTTGATAGAACAATTCATTCAGGATGCCTCAGAAAACAAATTGACGTGAATCAATAAGTTTTTTCTAACCCCACGTAACTACAGGTATTTATTTTTTGCCCGTTGCTTGGCCTGAAAAATGCAGTGAATGAGGTCGAATTGGACTATCGGTATTCATATTGGTTCCGTTGTCCTGATTCTCGAGTTGGAATACCGATAAATGAAGAATTGACCTGGAGGAAATCCAATGGGTGTACGAGTCAAAACCGGACATACTCTTCTGGCGGCAGCGCTGGGACTGGGTATGGCTTTCGGTGCGCAAGCCGGCAAGTATCCCGACATCACGTCTTTGCCTGATCTGAAGATCAATGCGGCCAAGGCTGAGTTGGGAAAGCGACTTTTTTTCGATCGCCGTATCTCGGGTGATGCAGGCATAGCCTGCTCAGATTGTCACAAACCTGAAAACGGCTATGCGCATCCCGATGCGCTGTCCCCGGGTTATCCCGGTAACGGACATTTCCGCAACAGCCCCAGCGTGATCAACGCTGCACACAAAAAAGTCTGGATGCATGACGGTCGTTTGGGTACCAACCTCAATGACGTAACCCGTGAAATGCTCACGGAAGATTACATCATGAACATGGATATGCGGATCATGCAGGAGCGTGCGAAGCAGGATCCAAAATATGTTCAGATGTTCAAGGATGCCGGATACGGTGAACCCTCCAACGGTTCGGTACGTAAGGCGATACCGGAATACCTGAAGACCCTGACCTCCGTGAATGCCCCCATCGACACCGGCAAAATGTCTGCCTCCGCCAAGCGTGGTCAGAAGCTCTTCGAAGGTAAGGCTGGATGCATCCAGTGCCACAACGGTCCGCTTGCCACTGATGGCAAGGCGTACAACACTGGTGTGCCGGAGAACTTCGATATCTTTCTTGATCCCATGAACCATCATGCCTTCATCGCCTTCGCAATGTTTCAGGGTATCGAAGACTATATGAACCTGAAGCGCGACCCTGGTTATTACAATATCACCATGGATGCGGCTGATACGGGCAAGTTCGTGACCCCAAGCCTGCGTGAACTGAAGTACTCCGCACCCTACATGCACAACGGCATGGTCAAGAGCCTCTACGACGTGGTTGCTTTCTACAACAGGGGTGGCGGCAAGGACAGCCGTAAGGACTCCCGTCTCAAGCCTTTGAAGTTGGGTAAGCAGGATATCAAAGACCTGGTTGCCTTCCTCGAGTCTATGTCGGGTGATCCTCTGACCAGCGGTCAGCACGTCTGGAAAGATCCCTATCCTGCTGAGTATCCGGTTATCGAAAACTGGACTCAGGTCAAGAACTAAACGTCGAGGAGACAGCGATGAGTAATGTAATACAGACTCCGACCCTGTTGGCCGCTGCCATCACGACGGCACTGCTGGCAGGTTGTGCTGGCCAGGCGACTTCGGAATCCACTGCTGCACCTGCAGCTGAAAAGTCGATGGCTGCAGCACCTATGGCGATGGCCGGTCCTCCCCCTTTGGCGCCACTGGGTGAACCACCGATCCCGCCGGATAATCTGCAGAGTCCTGCAAAAATCGAACTGGGAAAAATTCTCTTTTTTGATCCCCGTTTGGGCGGTGATGCTTCCACCGGTTGCTCCACTTGCCATGAGCCGGATCAGGGCTGGGCTTGGGCCGAGGACTTCTCCCGCGGTTATCCCGGTACGGTCCACTGGCGCAACAGCCAAACCATCATTAACAGTGCCTACTTTCCCCGCCAGTTCTGGGCAGGCTCCGCCTCTTCAAACGAGTCGCAGGCCAGGGGCGCAGCCAGAGGTGGCGTAGCCGGTAACGGCGAGGCCGACATCATGGAGGCGCGTCTCAGGGTGATTCCTGAATATGTGGAACGCTTTCGCGAGGCATTCGGTACCGAATGGCCAATCGTTCGGGACGCATGGCGTGCAATCGCTTCCTTTGAACGTACTCTGGTACAGCGTGATACTCCCCTGGACAAATATCTCCTGGGTGACAAGACCGCACTGGATGCAGAGCAACTCAAGGGTAAGGAGATTTTTGAAGGTAAAGGTGGTTGTATCCAGTGCCATAATGGCGCTATCACCTCTGACCAGGATTTCCACAACATTGGTATTCCACCGAACAAGCGTTGGGAAGAGGATGGACTGGCACAGATCACCTTCCGTTTCGAGCAGTATGCGAAGGGACAGACCCAGGAGGGTTACCGCAAGGCCAAGTCCGATTGGGGCTTCTACTACCGTTCCAAGAATGCATGGGACAAG
This sequence comes from Gammaproteobacteria bacterium (ex Lamellibrachia satsuma), assembly GCA_019623805.1. Classification (NCBI taxonomy): domain Bacteria; kingdom Pseudomonadati; phylum Pseudomonadota; class Gammaproteobacteria; species Gammaproteobacteria bacterium (ex Lamellibrachia satsuma). The sequence goes on along the minus strand of CP053680.1, from coordinate 713,604 downwards.
GGTAAGTTCCGTACCGCGCCTCTGCGTTACCTGAAATACACCGCACCCTATATGCACAACGGTGTCTTCTACACCCTGGAAGAGGTGGTTGATTTCTACGACCGTGGTGGTTTCGACGAAGATGGCCGAACCACAATGTTCAAAGAGAACAAGAGTTCGCTTATCAAGCCTCTTGGTTTGACTGATGATGAGAAGGATGCCCTTATAGCGTTCCTCGAATCGATGTCCGGCGAAGAGATGTTGATGGAAAAACCTGCGATGCCGGAATATGCGCCGCTGTTTACCTTGGCAGAGCTTGAAGCGGCACAGGAGGCAAAATAATGTCTGATATCAAGAAAAAAGACGAGACTGCAGCAGATCACGGTAAGTGCATGCTCAATCGTCGTCAGTTCCTGATGTACAGTGGATCCGCGGCTGCCGCGGCCAGCACTGTTTCAATCAGTCTGTTCCCCGGCCAGGCCGCTGCAAAGGCCCGTGTCGTGGGTTATCCCCGTAAGAAGATTGGCCAGCTCAGCGCTCTTAAGGACGATCAGCCGGTGAACTTCACCTATCCAGATGACGGCGCTATCAACATGCTGGTCAAAATGGGCGGTGTTAAGGCTGGTGGCGGTGTTGGTGATCAGCGTGACGTGGTGGCCTTCAGCTACCTCTGCACCCACCAGGGTGGCAACATGATCGGCAAGTACCAGGCGGTGGGCAACCATCGCGTACTGGGCCAGTGCCCGCTGCATCTTTCGACCTATGATCTGACGCGTCACGGCATAATCGTTTCCGGACAGGCATACCAGAGCGTGCCACAGGTCCTGCTGGAAGTTGACGGTGATGACATCTATGCCGTCGGTATGATGGGCCTGATCTTTGGCCGTAACGAAAACCTGTTGGAATCCTGAGGAGGAGAATAGACAATGGCAACTAAATATTACCTCCCTGAGGATCATACACCGCTACCACCGAAAAATGCGGACGTGAAGACCACCTGCTGCGACTACTGCATCGTCGCCTGCGGATACAAGGTCTATCGTTGGCCGGTAGGTACCCCGGATGGCGGTCCGAAGGCATCTGAGAATGCCTTCAATACCGACTTTCCGTCCGGCCCGCTACAGGCTTGGGTGGCACCCACTCAGCACAACGTGGTGATGCACGAAGGGCGTCCCCACAACGTGATTATCATCCCGGACAAGGATGCCAAGGTCGTCAATGTTGGCGGTGACTCCTCCATCCGTGGTGGCTGTATCGCGCAGAAGTGCTACAACCCCAACACACCGACCAACGATCGTCTGACCTCACCCCTGGTGCGGATCAACGGAACGTTGCAGCCGGTGAGCTGGGACTTTGCGCTCGATATTGCGGCCAATGTAGGCAACCATGTTCTCAAAGAGCATGGCGCCAACGCATACAGTGTGAAGACCTTCTCTTATCAGTTCTTCGAGAACACTTATGCAGTGAAGAAGTTCGCCCGTCGTTCCATCAAGACAGCGGCTTTCACTTTCCACGACACACCTTCCGATGTGACCTCCACTCCCGGTTTCCGGGACGCGGGTTTCGACAACTTCGGTCCGGCTTATAAGGACTGGGGGGATGCGGAAGTCCTGGTGATCTGCGGTACCGACCCGTATGAAACCAAGACCATGATCTTCACCCAGTTCATCAAGCCTGCTATCGACCGCGGTCAAAAGACCATCTGGTTGAACGTGCGTGAGACTGCCGGTCTGGCATATGCCAAGAGCAAGGGCGACGATCAGACCATTCATCTGCAGATCAATCCCGGTACCGATACCCCGGTACTCGGTGCTATCTCCCGCATTATTCTGGAGAACGGTTGGGAAGATAAGGATTGGATCAAGCACTGGGTCAACGACAAGTGGGGATCCAGCTCCGGCTTCGGCCAGGGTACACGTAACACCCCATGGCAGTGGCGTACCACCTGGGGCAAGTTCCAGACGAATGGTGTATACGGCAAAAAGGGCTACAAGGCCTGGGTTATGTCCCGCAAGGAGCATGAGCCAGAAGTGGCAGCCAAGATCGCCGGCGTCGATGTGAACGATCTCTATAAGGCGGCCAAGTGGCTGACTGGTGGTGGTGGTGATCGCCCCAAAGCATCCTTCGGAATCGAGAAGGGCTTCTACTGGTCCAACAATACCGGCAACACCAACGCCATCTCCTCTCTGGCAACTATCTGCGGTGCAGGTGGTCGTCCAGGTCAGATGGTAGGCCGCTTCGGTGGTCACCAGCGTGGTGGTGCAGGTGGTGGCAGTTATCCCCGCAACAGGTCACCTGAGAAGGTGCCGGGTCGTCGGCGTCGTTCCCTGGATACGGATCGGTGGCTCTATTCAGGCCACACCCGCATGGCTCATGTCATCGGTACCACCTGGATTCAGGCGATGTGTGGTGCAAACGGTCTGCACAGCAAGTTTGAGGAGTTGGTGACCAACAATCCGAACCAGGTTACCTCCTGGGATAAGGATGAGATCATCGAGACCCTCAAGGCGCGTGCTGATTCCGGTGGTACCGTGGTGATCGATCAGGATATCTACCTGCGTGATCCCATCGGCGCACGTTTTGCGGATATTGTTTTCCCTGCGTCCACCTGGGGTGAAGAGGACTTTGCCCGCGCCAACGGTGAGCGTCGCATACGTCTCTATCAGAAGTTCTACGATGCTCCCGGTGACGCCAAGCCTGACTGGTGGATCATCTCCCGGCTGGCCCAGAAAATGGGCTTCAAGGGTTATGACTGGAAAGATTCCAACCAGGTTTGCGAGGAGTCTTCCCGCTCCAGTCGTGGTAACCGCAAGGCCTACCATATGATCAAGATCGCTGCCCATAAAGAGGGCAAGACTCTGCATCAGAAGCTGGCTGAACTCGGTACCGAGGGTATCCAGGGTCCGACCTTCTACAACTACGATACTGGTGAGCTGCTTGGAACGGTGCGTCTGCACAATACCCAGTGCAAGCAGGAGAAACTGGTGGCGGAAGGCCGTACCAAGGGTGCGAACATGATCAACAAGAAGGGAACGCATTTTAATTCCCAGACCGGTCGTGTGAACATCCAGAAGCATCCCTGGAGCCTCTATGCTGACTACTGGGAGTGGATGAGTCCTAAAGAGGATGAGCTGTGGCACACCAACGGTCGTATCAACGAGATCTGGCAGTCCGGATTCGATGATTTAGAGCGTCGTGCCTACATCACCCAGCGTTGGCCTGAGAACTTCACCGAGATCCATCCGGATGATGCTGCTTCCCGCGGTATCGAGTCGGGTGATAGGGTGATGCTCTTTTCGAACCGGGTGCCGGTGCATAAAAACACCATCAAGGGTGTTCACGGCAAAGACTTCCAGTTCTCTGAACTGATGAAGAACGGCCATATCGCACTGGAGAAGGGTGCTACCACCGCTATCGCCATCGTAACCCCAGCAGTGAAGATGGGAACACTTTATTCCTACTTCATTACTGAGAAGCAGGCATCCAATGCACTGCAGGGCCGCGTGGTGGATAACATCAGTGGTAACTACAACTATAAGCTCGGTGTGTGCAAGATCAAGAATCTTGGGCCGTCTGAGTATAAGAAAGAGTTCCGCAGCATGTCTTTCGCACCGCGAAACATCGTCTGATAACTCAGTAACACTTTAGTAATGGATTAAAGCGGGGCTTCGGCCCCGCTTTTTTTTGCCGGCGAAATTCCTGATCCGTTACAGCCAACGAATGAATGTAGGACGGTTCAGGCGTAGCAGAACCGGCAGATACATTTGTGTTTTTAATGTGCGATCGCCCGATCCGCTACGCTTGATCGGGCCTACGGTTTGGACAGTTGAGGTTGAAGGGGGGTGAGCCGACGCCACTTATAGGCCAATCAGAGTTCGAACTCATTCAATGGTCTGGGTTCGCCAACACCATAACCTTGAGCATAATCCACATTGAGCACACGTAGCTGAAGCAGCGTGGCCTCGTCTTCAGCCCATTCGGCAATTGTCTTCAGGCCTAGGATATGTCCGATCTGATTAATCGACTCCACCATGGCGTAGTCAACAGGATCCTTTGCCATATTTCGCACGAAACTGCCGTCAATTTTCAGATAGTCGACGGGCAGATCCTTTAAATAGGTGTAGGAAGAGAGGCCGGTGCCGAAGTCATCCAGCGCAAAAGAGCAGCCCAGTGATTTAAGGCGCTCGATCAGATGTTGTGCCCGATCCAGGTTTGCCACGGCTGCGGTTTCTGTGATCTCAAAACAGATAGCATGGTGTGGGATGTCCCAATCCTTGAAGAGTCGCTCCAGATAGTTGAGGAATCCTTCGTCAGTCAATGAAGTGCCGGAAAGATTGATGGCAAATAGAAAGTGCCCTTTCTCAGGGTGCAGTTTTGACCAGTGCCTGAGATTATTACCCTGCGTTGAGAAGAGTTCATTGATTATCCAGCGATCGATGGCCGGCATCAGAATGTATCGTTCGGCAGCAGGAATAAAGTTATCGGGGATGATCAGCTCTCCCGCTTCATCAAACATCCGGACCAATACTTCGTAGTGCCGTTTTCCGTTATCGACAACTGAAACGATAGGCTGGGCATAGAGATGGAAACGCCCCTCATTCAAAGCCTGGTTGATGTCAGCAACCAGATGCATGTCGCCATGATGACGAATCAGTTCCGAATCACCACTGTGATAGATATGCAGGCGATTACGACCTTGTTCCTTTGCCATGTGGCAGGCAACATCTGCCGTGCTCAATATACTCGAGGTGCTCTCTTCCATTGGGCTAAACCCGGAAAGCCCAATACTGACAGCGACATCGAAAGAACGATCCTCCCAGGTAAAAAGGAAGTTGCGAATGGTCTGTAGCAGATTGCTGCAGATTGTCTCGGCACGTTCCATACTGCAGTTGGAGAGCAGGACACCAAATTCATCGCCGCCGACACGCCCAATCAACTCGAATTTCTTCAACTGTGATTTGGTGATAATGGCCAGTTGTTGCAGCAATTCATCGCCGGCTTTGTGACCGCAAGTATCGTTGATCAGCTTGAATTGATCGACATCCATGAAGCAGAGTACATGATGCTCCTTTGGCGCTTTCTTCACGGAAATGAGTACGGCCAGTCGTCGTTCGAATTCAGCGCGATTGAGCAGGCCGGTGAGTACATCATGCTGTGCCAGGTAGGTCAGCCTTTCGTGAGCTTGGTGTGATTCCGAAATATCTTGTATCAGTGTGACGTAGTGAGTCTGATCATCAAGCTCAAGGCGACTGATAGAGAGTCTTACCGGCAGGTTGCTGCCGTCCTTGCGTACGCCAACGAGTTCACGGGCATTGCCATCTGGAGAGAGTCCCAGGGTTTCAAGGATGCTTGTGCTGGGAACGTGTGCCTGTTTTTGTGAAAACAGCTGACCGATATTGCTGCCGACGATATCCTCTTCGAGATAGCCGAACATCATCTCAGCCGCAGGGTTAAAAAGTTGTACGACACCGGCAGTATCGAACATGATGATGCCTTCGACGGCAGCCTCGATGATGCCTTGCAACTTTTGTTCATTATCCCTCAGGGCACGCAGAGATTTCTCACGTTCTGTGACGTCGGTAATTATCAGGTAGAGCAGGGTGTTGCCGTTTGTTCCAGTGGGGTTGACCTGGATCTCAACATCATGCTTGGTGCCTGAGGCGCTGGTGTGAAGTTCCTGGTAGCTGGAGATGTTGCCTTGGCTTATGGCGTTCAGTTGTTTGCGCAGTTGACTGGCGGATCGATTGTTCAGTTTGCTGTAGTTCATCTTTTTCAGGTCGATGATCGAATGACCATAAAGCCTGGCAGCGGCGCTATTTGCTTCGATGATCTTGCCGCTCTTGGCGTCCAGGATCAGCTTGATGGCCTGATTGACTTCGAACATCTGGCGGTAGCGTGACTCCTTTTCGGACAGTACCTCCATAGCACGTACCTGTTCTGTAATATTGCTGGCGGTACCGGTTGCGCCAATGCAAGAACCGTTTTCATCGATGACAGGCAGGGCGTTGAATCTTAGGTGTACCTCGCGTCCGTCACCTGAGTTGAGGCGTGTTATGTGGTTGTTCCAGGGAGTCCCCTTCAACAGTTCGCGAATCGCCTTGAACTGCGTTTTGAGTTCATTATCCGGTATCATCTCCACCAGAGGCCGGCCAATTAACTCCTCCTGAGAATAGCCGAGAATTGGCCAGGCGGCATCGTTGATCTGTGTGATATAGCCTTTGTTGTCTATGTTCCAGATCAGATCCTCCGATGTCTCCAGCAAGTCGCGATACCGTTGTTCGGTGACTTCCCTTTCTGACTCCTCTTTGCGGGCTCTGCGATACAAAATGAGGGAGAGGGCAAAGAATCCCAGCAGAATAGATATTCCGACAAGCGAAATTTCAGCGAATTTGTTTGAGAACAGTGATGGGGTAAAGCTATTTGCCAATATCCAACCAATACCTGGAACTTCAGCTGTGATGGCCTTCTGTTTGGGGCTGTCCACAGGATCGTCGGGATTCAATGGATAGAGGTTTAGCGTGTGCCCATAGACTTGGTGGGTGGCAAGCAGCCGACAGATCGCCTTGCAACGGAAGGCGACAAAAAAGATGCCGCGGTTTCCCTTCTGCCCGCTCCAGGGAATCATGATGTCGTATTGATAGCTGTTGTTACTGAGCCTTCTGATTATTGTGGCTTGCTGTCTGCCTTGCGCGAACTGCTTGAGGTCGAAGAGTCTTTGATCGTCGAGCGTTGCCGAAGGGTCGTCAAGCAGCGAAACACCTTCATGATCCGCCAGCATAAAACCTTCGGTATCGGGGAAGTGTAGTTTGATGCGTTGACGGGTGCGATTGTACTGCTCGTCGGATAAGGGATCATCAGCCAGGTCGGAGAGAAGTTGAGTCTCCTGCAGGATAAACAGCGCTACGCTGGTGTGGATTTCCCGTAACCGGAGAGCAATCTCTCGCGCACCATCCGTGACTTGGGTTTCCGCCAGCTGTCTATGAAACGTGTGAAAGTTCTGATACTCACGAACGCCCAGGGCGAGCAGAATCAATGCTGCAGCCATGTTGGCAAACAGCAGAAATTTCAGCGGATGATTTGTTCGCCTTGAAAGCTTTTCCAACGTCATGAACCGCTCGTTATTGATCGAACCCCTTAGTTTGAGATTCGCTTGTATTTAATGCGATGTGGTTGGTCGGCATCCGCCCCCAAACGGCGTTTACGGTCTGCCTCGTAGTCAGCATAGTTGCCTTCAAACCAGACTGCATCAGATTCGCCTTCAAACGCCAGGATGTGGGTTGCGATACGATCCAGGAACCAGCGGTCATGACTGATCACAACAGCACAGCCCGGGAAGGTGAGTAGCGCCTGTTCTAGTGCGCGCAGGGTCTCCACGTCCAGATCATTGGTCGGCTCGTCAAGCAGCAGCAGGTTGCCGCCGCTTTTCAGCAGCTTGGCCAGATGGACACGATTGCGTTCACCACCGGAGAGGTCACCGATACGTTTCTGTTGATCGGAGCCCTTGAAATTGAAGCGGCTGACATAGGCGCGGGATTGGGTTTCGTAACGATCCACTGTAATGATGTCCTGGCCGTTTGAGATCTCTTCCCAAACGGTTTTGTCGTCATCGAGTGCATCCCGGCTCTGATCGACATGGGATATCTGGACGCTGTCGCCGATACGCAGTTCTCCGCCATCCGGTGTCTCCTGTCCCGTGAGCATGTGGAACAGGGTCGTCTTACCCGCCCCGTTGGGGCCGATGATGCCGACAATACCGCCTTTCGGCAGATTGAAGTTGAGGTCGTCATAGAGCGTCCTGTCGCCATAGGACTTTTTCAGGCTTTCGGCCTCTATGACCAAGTCGCCCAGTCTCGGCCCTGGCGGGATGTAGATCTCGTTGGTTTCATTGCGTTGCTGGAAGTCCTGGGATTGCAGTTCGTCGAAACGTTGCAGGCGGGCCTTGCTCTTTGCGTGGCGGCCTTTTGGATTGGAGCGCACCCACTCCAACTCCTGTTTCATCGCCTTGACTTTGGCGGCCTCCTGCTTCTGCTCCAGTTCGAGACGCTGCTCCTTCTGCTCCAGCCAGGAGGAGTAGTTACCCTCCCAGGGGATGCCGTGGCCACGGTCCAGTTCCAGAATCCAGCCGGCAACATTGTCGAGAAAGTAGCGGTCATGGGTGACGGCAACAACAGTACCGTTGTATTCGTGCAGGAAGCGCTCCAGCCAGGCAACCGACTCTGCGTCGAGGTGGTTGGTGGGTTCGTCGAGCAGCAGCATGTCCGGGTGTTCCAGCAACAGCCGGCAGAGCGCAACGCGGCGGCGTTCACCACCGGAGAGTTTGCTCACATCCGCGTCCCAGGGCGGCAGCCGTAGGGCGTCCGCGGCAACTTCCAGCTGGCGTTCGATATTATGGCCGTCCGCAGCATGGATAATGTTCTCCAGTTCCGCCTGCCGTTTGGCCAGGGCATCGAAGTCGGCATCGGGTTCCGCATAGGCGGCATAGACCGTATCCAACTCTGCCAACGCCTCCTTCAGATGACTCAGCGCCCCCTCCACGTTACCACGCACGTCTTTGGTTTCGTCGAGTTTGGGTTCCTGGGACAGATAACCGATCTTGATGCCTGGCTGGGGGCGTGCTTCACCCTCGAACTCCGTATCCAAACCGGCCATGATCCTCAAAACCGTCGATTTACCCGCCCCGTTGAGGCCGAGCACTCCGATCTTTGCGCCGGGAAAAAAGGAGAGGGAGATATCTTGGATGATGACGCGTTTGGGTGGGACGATCTTGCCCACCCGGTTCATGGTGTAGATGTATTGGGCCATTGTGTGATTTAGCTTCTTAGTGACAAACAGAGACGAAATTTAACAATCATTCTCTCACAATCGATCAGCTGGCTCATCCAATTGTGCAGTGCCCATAAGAAATAAATGACTTTGGTCAACCGATGGCAGAGATCTGCGTTATTCCTTGATAAACAGAGAGGAATTCACATGTCATCCTACACACCTCTTTTTCTATTGCTCTGCCTGCCCGGTATGTTACATGCCATGTCGTTCGATGAGGCGAGGCACCTGCTTCAACGAAGTGGCTTCGGCGGTACAACCGTGCAGATTGAACAGCTGGTTGGAGTAACCCATCAATCGGCGGTGGAGCAGTTGGTGGCTGCTGCTGACACCGCCATCATTCTGGCAACCCCTGGATGGGTCGATACCCTACCCCGCGAGCGCCGGTATCTGCGTGGTTTGAATGATGCTGAGAAAAAGATGCTGCGTAAACAGCGGCGGCAGCGCGGCATTGCACTTCAGGCCTGGTGGATGCGGCAGATGTTGGCATCCGAATCGCCCCTGGCGGAACGTATGGTGCTCTTTTGGCATAACCACTTTACCTCTTCGATGAAGAAGGTGAAGTGGGTTCCGCTGATTTTCAGGCAGCATGAGACGGTGCACAGACATGCATTGGGTAATTTTCGTGATCTGCTGCAGGCGATGGCTCGGGATCTGGCAATGCTGCGTTATCTTGATGGTGTGGTAAATCGGCGGGAGAGTCCAAATGAAAACTTTGCACGGGAACTGCTGGAACTCTTTACCCTGGGTGAAGGTTACTACACAGAAGCGGATATCAAGGCTGCGGCCAGGGCGTTTACCGGCTGGAGCATCGATCGTCGCAGCGGTAGATTCCGCTACTACAGCCGTTGGCAGGATGATGGAGAGAAGCTGTTTCTCGGCAGAAGAGGCCGTTTTGATGGTGATGACATTTTGCGCATTCTGCTTGATCACCCCAGAACCGCGATTACCATTACAGACAAACTCTGGCGTGAGTTCATCTCACCTACGCCCGATACGTGTGAGATCAAACGATTGGCAAAGCTTTTCAGGGAGAGTGACTATCAGTTGCGCCCTTTGCTGAAAGCGCTCTTCAATACCGCCCAATTTCGTGCCGGTGAGAATCGTGGAGGCCTGATCAAATCACCGGTTGAGCTGTTGATCGGCACCCTGCATCAGTTGGAAATCAGTGTGGAGAGTGGGCGCTTGCTGGCGCTGGCGAGTCGCCGTCTCGGCCAGGATCTGTTCAATCCGCCCAACGTCAAAGGTTGGCCTGGTGGAGAGTACTGGATCAATACCGACACACTGTTGCAGCGCCGCTTTCAAGCAGATCGACCTAATCAGAAATGGGTCTCCGATATCACCTACATCAAGGTCGGGCGCATCTGGCTCTACCTGGCTGCGGTCATGGATCTGTACTCACGAAAGATTGTTGGCTGGTCACTCGACACCCATATGCGTGAAGAACTGATCATGGACGCTTTTACCATGGCAGCACATAGCAGGGATCTCAGTGATGACGCCATCGTACATTCAGACAGAGGCGTTCAGTACCGTAGCAACCGATACCAGACGCTGGTGCAGGATTATGGATTTAGGAGTAGTATGAGCCGAAAAGGGAATTGTTGGGACAATGCTGCTATGGAATCATTTTTCAGTCGGTTAAAAGTAGAGCTGATTTATGCAGAGAACTACAACGCAGTTGATGAAGCACGCGCCGTTATCTTTGAATACATCGAGTTGTTTTATAACCAGACAAGACGACATTCAGCAAATGATTATATCAGCCCCAATCAATATGAACGAAAATATTCACAATTAAACGTGTCTACTTTTCGTGGGTAATACCATATTAAACTTTATTCTGATTCTGATCAAAAAAACATACTTCCTTTATCGGCTCTAACTATCCGTGCATCAACAAAAAGCGGTAATGAATTAAAAATTCAACCAGCCCAGGAGAATATTGTTATCTCTCACGTCCCAAGAGAATCAATAGAGTTAATTGTTTCGGATAATTCCGGAAAGAAGTGGACCTACAAGTTATTCCCTGCTGTTAGAGGAGTCGCTCCTGATGTTGTTGAGTACAGCATATCTAATGTGGAACTAAAACAATAACCATTCGACATTATTGCGCTTATAAAGGGCTCCACCGGGCAGGCAAAAGCTTCACCGGATGCTTCAAGTATGCAAACATAAAGGCATCTGGCATCGAGATCGATACCGCAGAAATGGGTATGTGATTTGGTGTAGAATTTCATATGAGCCTCCTTCTTCATCATTGTGCAAAGGTACACAATTGGATGGTAGGTTATGCTGCCACTCCCGCTGAGGGAGGAGGCTCAATGAGTATCAAAGCATTACAGAGGATAAACCGCTGAAAGCAATGTTAGCTTGGAGTATGTAAAAAAGAAGCAGAAAGCTCGAGAGTCTGATTCCCTAGGAGATGGGCGTGAAATATTCAATAGACTTTTCAGGTAAGACTGTCGTTGTAATAGGTGGAACCAGTGGTATCAATTTTGGCATCGCAGATGCATTCGCTGCCAAGCGGGCGCGAGTCGCTGTGGCCAGTCGCTCGCAAGACAAGATTGACGTGGCCGTCGGGAAACTGTTGGGTTATGGTGGCGAGGCCATAGGATTCAACGCCGATGTAAGAGATGTCGATGCGGTCAAGGCTGCATTGGTCGGTGTGTATGAAGCATTTGGAGCTATAGACGTACTTGTGTCAGGTGCGGCAGGGAATTTTCCGGCGCCAGCGCTTGGTATGTCATCGAACGGTTTCAGATCGGTGATCGATATTGACCTTCTCGGCACATTTCACGTGCTGCAGTCCGCGCACCCGTACCTGAACAAGCCTGGTGCTTCGATCATCAATATTTGAGCGCTCCAGGCTTTTGTCCCGATGGAACATCAGGTTCACGTCTGTGCCGCGAAGGCTGGCGTCGATATGGTTACTCGAGTTCTAGCAATGGAGTGGGGGCCTGAGGGAATACGGGTTAATTCTGTCGTGCCCGGACCGATCGCGGGAACAGAGGGTATGAAGCGTTTGACACCCACTCCAGCACTTCAGAAAACTGTAACAGATTCAGTACCGCTAGGTCGGTTGGGTACACCAATAGAGATCGCTAATACTGTTATGTACTTGGCTTCTCCTCTGGCGGGATATGTTACCGGTGCTGTTATACCTGTCGATGGCGGTTGGTCGCTAGGGGGTGCAAGTGTACTTGGAGCCAGCATGGTGAAAACTGCCGAGATGAAGGATGCTGATTAAAATAACAAGGTTTCGCGTTACTTTCAAAGACTATGGGCCGAATGATCGCCTTGAGACCAACCTCGTGAGATCCCTTGCGCGTTCCTTGGCGGTCCAGGAAAGTTGTAGGCAATACAAATCTAATCTGTAAACATAAGGAGTATTTCATGAGGATCAAATCATTTATTTTTATAGCTGTTATAACAACTTTTTTTTCAGGTTGCGCATCTGTCCCAATGGGGTCAATTGAAGAAGATGCTGATAGAAAAATGTTCGCCTTGCCCACACAAGGCATGTCAGGATTATATGTCTATAGAAATTCAAATTTTGGTGCCGCACTAAAAAAAGCAATCTACGTAGATGGCCAGTTTATTGGCGAAAGTGCGCCAATGACCTATTTTTATAAAGAAGTTAAAGCTGGACAACACACTATATCTACACAATCAGAATTCAGTAATAACGATTTTGATTTAAACACCAAAAGCAACACGAATTACTTTTTACGCCACTATATTAAAATGGGGGTTTTTGTGGGAGGTGCAAATATAGAAATAATGTCTGAAGAAGAAGGGAAAAAAGGTGTTCAAGAGTGCCAGCTAGCAAAAGAGTTAAATGAATAACCAAAAGTAAAGAAAGAAGAGGTGGTTAATTTTTAATGCGTTCAACTTAATAATTTGTAATACAAGGGCTTAGATCTATGGGGGCGACAACAAAAGGCGCTGACGGTAAATTGCGCTGCAAATGGTGCGATTCCGCACCAGAGTTTCTCGGTTATCACGATGCAGAATGGGGTTTTCCTGTCAGTGATGATCATCGGTTATTTGAGAAATTGTGTCTGGAGGGTTTTCAATCCGGGCTGAGCTGGCGCACTATCCTTGCCAAGCGCGAGAACTTCCGCTCTGCCTTCCACAATTTCGATTTCGACAAAATAGCGCATTTCACCCAGCGTGACATCAATCGTCTTCTCAAGGACGAAGGCATCGTTCGCCATCGCGGCAAGATAGAGGCGGTCGTCAACAACGCAAAACGAGCTAAGGAACTCGTCAAACAGGAGGGTTCGTTGGCAGCTTTTTTCTGGCGTTACGAACCAGACGAGAAGCAACTCGCAAAACCGCAGACTGCATCGACATCGGCGGAATCGATTGCGTTGTCAAAGGATCTGAAAAAACTGGGCTGGAAATTCGTTGGACCCACCACGGCGTATGCTTTTATGCAAGCAATGGGTCTGATCAACGATCACGTTGAGGACTGTGAGATCAGAAGTAAAGTGGAACGTGCGCGCAAAAGATTCAAGCGTCCTTGTGGTGACAAGTAGCGTGTTCATTTTGTATTTGTGGAGAGCTATTTTAGTGGCCTCTTTTGTAGTACAGGCGGAAGAAAAAGAGTCCGCATCGTGGTCAGCTGAGCTTAGGTGTTATGCTTGAATATAGGAGACGAGGATGGCCTTAATGAAATGCCATGACTGTGGTCAGGAAATCTCAGACAAAGCGGCTACCTGCGTAAATTGCGGGCGTCCTAATGCTGCGCAGGTGGATTCGTCTGATAGTTCGCAGACTCCTTGGAAAGCTGCAATGCAAGCTAGAACCCCTATTAATGTATTCGCCTTGGCCATGATGGCATGTGCAGCGATTCTTGGTGCCAGCGCGACACAGGTTACCGGCTGCGATGCGCGAACAGCCTTTACTTATACCATTCACGCCTTCCTGGCTGTTGCAGTAATGTTCTTTGTCACTCTCTTGTTCTATCGGAAAGGGATCTATCACCCCCTTGATCTTGTTAATGTCAAGGATGTTGGCAAAGATAAAAAGGATCTTAACAAAGATAGACCGGAAGTTGCTGCAGTTATTATCTGTCTAATGTTAATTGGTTATGCGACATACCAGTTTAACCGGCCAGATCCTTGCCCTTCCCCAATGCAGACTAACATAACAAAGGCTCCAGCGGACGCTGAGCGGCAGAGCGAAGAAAATTAGATTCATTCGGCAAGCGACAAGTCGCTTGGGTCGATCTGCGCCTCGGCGGGTGAAAAGTGCCTGTAATCGGGTAAAAAGGATGTAAGTCCACGATAGGGAAGAGGTGTTGTGTGAAAATGCTTACTGACAGCCTCTTGGTAAATAGGAAACGTGGTGCCATGTTTCCTTAGCAGTCGCCATCGACGATTATCAAGATCGTTGTCATGTTTTCCTATGCTGCCTCGTCTCTGATTACCCCGTTTGATATTTCTTGATAGTCCTGCTGTCGGAAATCCGCCTGTACGCCCTCCGTTTTTTCGTCAAAGTTTCGACGAATAACAAACATTATATTTTAACTCATTGAATATAAAGAAATAATATTTATGGCACTTATTTTGCAGTACTGAACACGAAACTGTTTGGGGATTGCAAAATGGCCAAAGAAGAAGCGGACGATCTGGATCTCGGCGACGAGAAATCAGGCAAGAAAAAAATGATCATCATCATCGCCATTGTGGTGGTGGTGTTACTTGGCGGCGGCGCCGCAGCCTATTTCCTGCTCTTTAGCGGCGATGAAAGTGAAGAGACAGTGACGGAAGAGGCGGTGGCAGAAGAGAAAGCAGCAGCTGAAGATGCTGAAAAAGGGCCTCTCCTCTACCATGATTTGAAGCCGGTATTCGTGGCAAATCTGCCCGGCAAACCCAAGCTGTTGCAGGTGGGTGTCAATGTCCGTGTGCGTGGCGATGCGATGGTCGAATTCCTTAAACATAACGACCCGATGATCCGTCACCATCTGCTTAATCTTCTCTCTGCAAAGGATGGTAAGTCGCTTAAAGAGCGGTCTGCCAAAGAGTCCCTGCAGAAGGAGATGCTCGATGAATTGAACAGGATTGCAGAGGAACTGGATGGCCCCGGTGACATTGAAGCCCTCTTTTTTACCAGCTTTGTGATGCAGTAACGTCATGAGTGCCAACGACTTACTTTCACAAGAAGAGATCGATGCGCTACTGCATGGCGTCGATAGCGGTGATGTCGCCTCCGAAGCAGAAGTAGAGGTCGATGCAAATGGTGTGTCAGGTTACGATTTTGCCAGCCAGGATCGCATTGTCCGTGGGCGTCTGCCCACCCTGGAGATGATCAACGAGCGTTTTGCCCGTCATTTCCGCACCACTCTGTTTAATATGCTTCGCCGTACCGCCGACATATCCGTCTCAGGCGTACAGATGCAGAAGTTTTCCGAGTTCGTTCACAGTCTGTTTGTGCCGACCAGTTTGAATATGGTGAAGATCAAGCCACTGCGTGGCAAGGGCCTGTTTGTGATTGACCCCAAGCTGGTCTTCAGTGTCGTGGACAACTACTTTGGGGGCAGTGGCCGCTTTCACACCAAGATCGAGGGCCGGGATTTCACGCCTACTGAGAACCGGGTGGTGCAACTGCTGTTGAACAAGGCATTCACCGATCTTCAGGAGGCATGGAAGCCGGTCTTCAATGTCTCCTTTGAGTCCTGCGGTTCTGAAGTAAATCCTCAATTTGCCAATATTGTCAGTCCGTCAGAGGTGGTGGTGGTAACGACCTTTCATGTGGATCTGGAAAACGGTGGCGGTGACTTACACATCTGTATGCCTTATTCGATGTTGGAACCGATCCGTGAGCTGCTGGACGCCGGTGTACAGAGTGACAGCAGCGAGCGTGACGAACGATGGGAACATTCACTACGGGAAGAGATCCTTGGTGCATCAGTAGAGCTTTCCAGCGTTCTGACCGAAGTGGATATGACACTACATCAACTCTCCAGTCTCAAAGTGGGTGACATCATCCCAATTGAAATGCCCGAAGAGGTGGAAGTGAAGGCGGCGGAAGTGCCGGTGTTTACCGCTAAGTTAGGAGTTTCCGAAGGGAGCTATTCAGTCAAGATTTCTGACTGGATGCGCAATAGCCGTCAGTCCGCACTGCATGACTATCTGGATATTGAAGATGCGGGAGTTCAGTAGAGCGATGAAAAATCAGTTAGCAATAGGATCGCAATTATGAGCGAAGAAGAGAAAACGACAGATCCGAATGAAGCTCTGGCAGATGAGTGGGCGGATGCATTGGAAGGCCAGGCCGAAGGTGAGGCAGATGCTGCAAAGACAGCTGAATTCGAGGAGTTGAAGGAGGACGGGTCGAAAGATGACTCCGTCAACCTGGATGCGATTCTCGATGTGCCTGTGGTGATTTCCATGGAGATTGGCCGTACCAAGATCAATATCCGCAATCTGCTGCAACTCAATCAGGGTTCGGTGGTGGAGCTTGACCGCCTGGCAGGTGAGCCGATGGATGTATTGGTCAACGGTACGCTGATCGCTCAGGGTGAAGTGGTGGTGGTAAATGAAAAATTCGGTCTGCGCCTGACCGATATCATCAGTCCTTCGGAACGGGTGAAGAGGCTTAGTTGATGCGTATTCTTGCGCTCATTCCCGTCATCTGGTCCGGTTCCCTGCTGGCGGCTGAAACCGCCGTACGGAAGGTCGAAGTCTCCCCTTTGAGTACGCAGAATCTGCTGGGGACAGCGGGTGGATTGCTGTTCGTAATATTCCTGATCTTTGCCGCAGGCTGGCTGTTCAAACGGTTCGGGCAGCTGCAAATGTCTGGGAAGGGCATGGTGACCGTGCTGGGCGGCACGTCTGTCGGTCCTCGGGAGCGGGTCGTGGTGGTCAAGGTGGATGATACTCGTCTGCTGCTCGGGGTTGCGCCTGGACGGGTACAGACCCTGCACGTGCTGGATCAGAACGAAGATGAAGTTACCTTCGATGAGCAGTTGGCAGAGGCCAAGGAAGAGTTGCCGTCATGAAATTCTGGCTGATCATTGCGGGCATGCTTTTTACCTTGGCGGCCCAGGCAGCCCCTGGAGTGGATGCGCTGACTGTGACCCAGGACCCCGAAGGCGGGCAGACCTATACCCTGACCATCCAAGTCCTCTTCTTCATGACTGCCCTGACGATGCTGCCGGGTGCCCTGATGATGATGACGTCGTTTGCCCGCATCATCATCGTGCTGGCGATCCTGCGGCAGGCGCTGGGCACCCAGAACACACCCAATAACCAGATACTGATTGGTCTGGCTCTGTTTTTGACCGTCTTCATTATGCTTCCCGTATTCAATGAGGTTAACGAGGTTGCAGTGCAGCCCTATATGCAGGATCAGATGACGACCATGGAAGCGCTGGAGGCGGGTAGTGGCCCGGTGCGTGAATTCATGCTGGCGCAGACCAGGGAGGATGACTTGGGTCTGTTCGCCCGTATCGGAGATTTCGGCGAACTGGAGAGTCCTGACAAAGTCCCTTTCTCCCTACTGCTGCCCGCCTTTGCCACCAGTGAACTGAAGACCGGCTTTCAGATTGGCTTCCTGCTCTTCATCCCCTTTTTGGTGATCGACATGGTGGTGGCCAGCGTATTGATGTCGATGGGCATGATGATGCTCTCTCCGATGATCATCTCCCTGCCTTTCAAGATCATGCTGTTTGTACTCATCGATGGTTGGGCGTTGGTTTTCGGCACCCTGGCCAGCAGTTTTCAGGTTTAGGTACTCAATATGGGACCGGACACAATCATCGCTATCGGGCAGCAGACCCTGGGGGTTATCGGCGTACTCACCGGCATGGTGCTATTGCCTGCATTAGCGGTTGGCCTGTTGGTGGCAATGTTTCAGGCTGCGACGCAGATCAACGAGATGACGCTGACCTTTATCCCCAAGCTGGCGATAGTCGGCTTGATCCTGATGTTTGCCGGTCCCTGGATGCTGCAGCTGCTGATGACTTTTGCGCAGAATCTAATTGAATCGATTCCGGAGTTGATCCAGTGATGGATCGTTCCAAACGAGGTGTGCGTGCGGTCGCGGGTGCGACTGCTGTCCTGCCATGGATGGTGGGATATTTATTTGTTAAGCCGTTGGATGGCCGACATGTCCAAGTGAGGGTGTTGGCGGTAGGGATGCCGCCGTCAAGCCTACATGGATGTATTTACGGCGTCCCTCAGTTTGGCATGTCGGCTATCTGACGGGGTAGTTCAGGTTGTCCAAATGTCGTTCAGCGAAGCACAACTCAACGCCTTCTTAGGCGCCTATCTCTGGCCGCTGATACGCATCGGCGCAATGATGATGGCCTCACCCGTATTCAACTCACGCCAGTTTCCTGTACGTATGCGTATGGGATTGGCGCTGCTCATCACTTGGGTGGCAATGCCTTCATTGCCGGGTGATATGCCTCCCATGGATGTGCTGAGTCATGACGGTTTCATCATTCTGCTGCAGCAGATCGCCATCGGCGTGACGATGGGTTTTATCCTGCAGATGGTGTTTGGTGCAGTGGTCTTCGGCGGACAGGCGATGGCTTACAGCATGGGATTGGGTTTTGCCAATATGGTGGATCCGCAGAACGGTGTGCAGGTGCCGGTGGTGGCTCAATTCTATCTGATCCTTACGACCCTGGTATTTCTCTTGCTCAATGGCCATCTGATACTGGTTGAACTGGTTGTTGACAGTTTTCAGACCATCCCCGTGGCGACGAGTGGACTCTCCAGCACAGGTATCCACGACATCATTGCCTGGGCCAGTCGTATGTTTGCCGGTGGATTGATGATCGCACTGCCGATGATGGGCGCCATGTTGATGATCAACATGGGCATGGGTGTGGTAATGCGGGCTGCACCCCAGCTAAACATCTTCTCCATAGGTTTCCCCATCACCATGCTAATGGGTTTCGTGTTGATCAGCGTAACCCTGCCCAATGTTTTGGATCTCTTCTCTCATCTGTTGAATGAAGGCTTTCAGCTGATGATGCAAATTTTTCAGATAACGAGGTGAATCATGGCCGAAAATCAGGACGGCCAGGAAAAATCGGAACAACCGACAGCGAAACGCCTGAATGAGGCGAAGCGCAAGGGACAGGTTGCCCGTTCAAAAGAGCTCAATACCATGGCGATCACCCTGATCGGCGTGATCTTTCTGGCTACGACAAGCAACCAACTGGGTGGTGGATTACAGGCGCTGATGAAGACAAGTTTTACGCTCAGTCGTGACGAAATCTTCGATATCGGCACTCTCTTCACCCATCTCAGTGCGGCCATGCAGGGTGCCTTCATACTGCTGGTCCCCTTTTTTGTATTAATGATAGTCGTGGCTATCGCCAGTTCTATCGCATTGGGCGGTTTCTCCATAAGTGCCGAGGCGCTGACACCTAAATTGAGCAAGCTCAGTCCGGCCAAGGGTTTGAAGCGAATGTTCTCCGCCAAGGCGCTGGTTGAGTTGCTCAAAGCCATGGCCAAGTTCGTGCTGATCGGAGGCGCTACCGCAATTCTGTTATGGAACACGCTGGACAGCTACCTGAACCTGCATGGGATGGAGTTCCAACAGGCGCTGCCCAAGTTGGGTTCCCTCATCGGTTGGTCGGTGACGTTGATCGCATCCACCCTGATCCTTATTGCCGCCATCGATGTGCCGTTCCAGCTCTGGGAACACAAACGTCAGTTGAAGATGACCAAGCAGGAGATCCGGGACGAGATGAAAGAGACCGACGGTCGTCCGGAGGTCAAAAGCCGAATCCGCAGCCTGCAGCGGGAGATGGCCCAGCGGCGCATGATGGAAGAGGTGCCCAAGGCTGATGTGATCGTCACTAATCCGACTCACTACGCTGTTGCCCTGCGTTATGACCAAGGGAGTATGAGTGCACCGAAGGTGGTGGCGAAAGGCGCCGATCTGGTGGCGGCCAATATTCGTCGTATCGGCCTGGAATCGGATGTGCCGATCGTCGAATCTCCTGTATTGGCCCGGGCCATCTATTTTCACAGCGAATTGGGCGAGGCGATTCCGGCGGGACTCTTTCTGGCGGTTGCCAAACTGCTGGCCTATGTCTTCCAGCTCAGAGTCTATCGAACCGAGGGTGGCGACATACCGCAGGTCCCCGATGAGCTGCCGGTGCCGGAGGATCTGCGCCATGACTGATCGGTTTTCAGCACTCAAACCAGGTACGAACTAAATGGATGCCACAGCGATTCTCGGTAATGTAAAACGTGTCGGTACTGCGGGACTGGGTGCACCGCTGGTCTTGGTCATGCTGTTGGTAATGGTGATCATTCCGCTGCCGCCGATCATGTTGGACATGTTCTTTACTTTCAATATCACCCTCTCTCTGGTGGTGATGCTGGTGGTGGTCTATACCCGCCGGCCACTCGATTTTGCAGTCTTTCCCAGTCTGCTGTTGATTGCGACCTTGCTGCGGCTTGCCCTGAACGTTGCGTCGACCCGAATCGTATTGCTTGAAGGCCATACCGGCGGTGATGCTGCGGGTAAGGTGATCGAGGCGTTCGGTTCATTCGTAATCGGCGGTAACTATGCGGTGGGCCTGGTGGTCTTCCTGATCCTGGTGATTATCAACTTCGTGGTGGTGACCAAGGGTGCGGGGCGTGTCTCAGAGGTGAGCGCGCGATTCACACTGGATGCCATGCCCGGCAAACAGATGGCGATCGATGCGGATCTCAATGCGGGTCTGATCGATCAGGATACGGCGCGAACACGGCGCGAGGAAGTGGCACAAGAGGCGGATTTTTACGGGGCGATGGATGGCGCCAGCAAGTTTGTGCGGGGCGATGCAGTTGCCGGTATCCTGATCCTCTTTATCAATATTCTCGGCGGACTCGGCATCGGCATGGTGCAACATGACCTGGATTTTGCCACTGCCCTGCAAAACTATGTGCTGTTGACCATCGGTGATGGTCTGGTGGCACAGATTCCCTCCCTGTTGCTCTCCACCTCGGCGGCAATCATCGTGACCCGGGTTGCCAGTACTCAGGATGTGGGTGGGCAGATTATCAGTCAGCTCTTCTCCACCCCGAAGGCGCTGGGGATCGCGGCAGCGGTGCTGCTCCTTATGGGCGTCATTCCCGGTATGCCCAACTTCGCTTTCCTTACCCTGGCCGCTGCTGCTGGGGCTGGCGCCTGGATGATCTGGCAACGCCAGCAGCAACCGGTGGAAGAGGAGGTGGCCGCGCCACTGCCTGAAGAGCAGCCGCCTGAGCAGCGTGAGTTGAGCTGGGATGATGTGCAGCCGGTCGACCTGATCGGTATGGAGGTGGGTTACCGCCTGATTCCACTGGTGGATCGCAACCAGGGCGGCCAACTGATGAATCGGATCAAGGGAGTGCGGCGCAAGCTCTCACAAGAGCTGGGTTTTTTGATCCCATCGGTGCATATCCGGGATAACCTGGATCTCTCTCCCAACGCCTATCGAATCACGGTCAATGGCGTCACAGCAGCCGAGGCTGAGATCTTTCCCGACCGCGACCTGGCGATCAATCCGGGGAGGGTCTTCGGTGAACTGCAGGGAACACCCACCAAGGATCCCACCTTTGGCCTGGATGCGGTCTGGATCGAACATGAGCAGCGCGACCATGCGCAGACCCTCGGGTTTACCGTGGTGGACGCCAGCACAGTGGTCGCGACTCACCTGAGCGAGATCCTGCACAACCAGTCACATGAGCTGCTAGGCCACGAAGAGGCGCAGCAACTACTCGACAGTCTCTCCAGAACGGCCCCCAAACTGGTGGAGGATCTGATACCGAAGGTGATCTCTCTGAGTGTCTTTCTGAAGATCCTGCAGAATCTGCTGGCGGAGCATATTTCGATCCGCGATATCCGCACGATTGCCGAAACCTTGGCGGACCATGCTGTCAGGAGTCAAGACCCTGGCGTTCTGACGGCTGCCGTCAGGGTTGCCCTCTCCCGGGGTATTGTTCAACAACTCATTGGTTCTACACAGGAAATTCCTGTAGCTGTGTTGGATCCACAATTGGAACAGATATTGCAGCAGACTTTGCATGCCTCGGAAGGGGGGCAGGCTGGGTTCGAACCCGGACTGGCAGAGAGGTTGCAACAGGCGCTGGCGGAGACGGCAGCCAATATGGAAACGGCAGGACAGGAGAGTGTACTACTGGTGGCTGCGCCGATCCGACCCTGGATGGCGCGATTCGCGAAACACGCGGCGCCGGGCATGCACATCCTCTCCTATAACGAGATACCCGACAATCGCCAGATAAAGGTGATTTCAACAATCGGCAACACGAATGCAGAGACTTAATTGGCAGATTGATTTCGATTCCGGAAGTAATCCGAAAATTTCTCGGTTTGCTGCGGGGGATTGCCCACAATGAAGATAAAACGTTTCTTTGCGCCTGATATGCGTCAGGCTTTGAAATCGGTGCGGGATACATTGGGTTCCGATGCAGTCATCCTCTCCAACAAGAGTGTGGAGGGGGGGGTGGAACTGGTGGCGGCCATGGATTACGACGTGGCGGCCTTCAATGATGCAGCGACCGACAGGGTAACGGAGATCCCCCGTCAGAATGAGCCTCAAGCTCCTGTGGCAGCAGAACCAAAAAGAGCTGTCAGACCGGCCCGTGAACCCAATATTTCCGAAAAACCGGTAAAACTTGCAGAACCGGTCAGTATCGATCGCGCCCGCCACCAGACATCCCAGGCACAGCCCCAGCCTCAGGTGGAGTGGAGCCAGGACCCTGTGTTGCAGGAGATGCGACAGGAGATGCAGGCGCTGCGTCGCATGATGGAGAACGAACTCTCCGAATTGACCTGGCGGGATATGGGTCAACGCCGTCCCCAGACCCAGGAATTGATTCGTCGTCTGATGGGAATGGGATTGGGTGCGGACCTGTGCCGTGATCTGGCCGGCCGGGTGGAGGATATGGAATCGGAGGATCAGGCCTGGCGCAAGGCGCTGTTTCACCTGATCAGTGAACTGCCTGTGGTCCAGGAGGATATCCTCGACATGGGTGGTGTAGTGGCTCTGGTCGGCCCGACCGGGGTCGGCAAGACAACCACCATCGCCAAACTGGCAGCCCGTTTCTGCCTGCGTCATGGTAACCGCCAGTTGGCGTTGATTACCACGGACAGCTATCGCATCGGTGCCCAGGAGCAGTTGCACAACTATGGTCGCATTCTGGATGTGCCGGTTCGCACCGCCTCGACAGCGGAAGAGCTGGATGCCGCGCTGCGCGCCTTCTCGGAAAAACGCCTGGTACTCATCGATACCGCCGGTATGAGTCAGCAGGATATCCAGCTGAGCCAACGGCTTTCGATGATTACCTCGGGTAATCATCCTGTACGAACCCTGTTGACGTTATCAGCCGCTACCCAGCGCTCGGCACTCGCTCATGCGATTCGGGCCTTCAGCATCGCCCGTCCAGTAGGTTGCATTCTGACCAAGATGGATGAGGCGGCATCGTTGGGTGGTGTCTTCAGTACTTTGATCGATACAGGTCTGCCACTGGCTTTTGTCACCGATGGGCAACGAGTGCCTGAGGATCTGCATGTTGCCAGAGCCCACAGTCTGGTGAGCCGGGCGATGGAGATGGCTCAGGAGGCGGATGAATCCCCGGATGAGGGATATATGGCGTTCGCGTTTGGAGGCACAGGTGAACATGCTCATGTCTGACATTATTGAAGATCAGGCCTCAGGATTAAGGCGCATGGTGAATCCGGATCCCGTGCGGGTGATTGCCGTTACCGGCGGAAAGGGTGGCGTCGGCAAGACCAATGTCTCGGTGAATCTCGGCGTGGCCATGGCGGGTATGGGGCGGCGCGTGATGCTGCTGGATGCCGATCTTGGGCTCGCCAACATCGACGTGGTGTTGGGTTTGCATGCCGAGTACAACCTTTCCCATGTCATCAATGGTGAACGCACACTGGAAGAGATTCTGGTGGAGGGGCCGAAGGGATTGAAGGTCGTTCCCGGCGCTTCCGGCATGCAGCAGATGGCGGAGCTGAGTCCGGCTGAACACGCGGGACTGATCCATGCCTTCAGTGAGCTTGCGAATGATGTCGATGTATTGCTGATCGACACCGCAGCTGGAATCTCCGATCTGGTGGTCAGTTTCAGCCGTGCAGCCCAGGAGGTGGTGGTGGTGGTTTGTGATGAGCCGGCATCGATAACCGATGCCTACGCCATCATCAAACTGCTGAATCGTGAACATAGCGTCAGCCGTTTCCGCATTCTCGCCAACATGGTTAAGAGTGTGCAGGAGGGGCGGGACCTCTATAACAAGATGTGCCGGGTAACAGACCGGTATTTGGACGTAATGCTCAGCTACATGGGCAGCGTCCCCTACGATGAGCAACTGCGCAAAGCGGTAAAAGGGCAGAAACCAGTGGTTGAAGCCTATCCCCGCTCTCGGGTTGCTCAAGCATTCAAGAATTTAGCGAAGAAGGCCGATAACTGGCCTGTACCCGCCAATGCGAGCGGCGACCTGCAATTTTTCGTTGAACGTTTGATCCAGTTTTCAAGTCAATACGGGGAGATGGGACGGTGAACGGTTTGGCTACATATAGCGCCATAGAGGAAAGACAGGGACATGATGACCTGGTGATCCGGCACGCCGGGCTGGTCAAGCGTATTGCCTATCACATGATGAATCGCCTGCCCCCCAATGTGCAGGCTGACGATCTGATTCAGGCGGGCATGCTGGGGTTGCTGGAAGCGAGTCGCAACTACGATCCCACCCAGGGCGCCAGCTTTGAAACCTACGCGGGAATCCGCATCCGCGGTTCCATGCTGGATGAGATCCGGCGTAGTGACTGGACGCCACGTTCAGTGCACCGCAAAGCCAGAATGGTGGCTGATGCGATGCGCGTCATCGAGAACGAGGAGGGACGGGATGCCCGTGATTCGGAAGTGGCCGATGCACTGGATATGTCGGTACAGCAGTACCACCAGATCCTGAAGGATGCATCAGGTTGTCGAATCTTTAGTCTGGATGAGTTGAGTGCGGTGGGTGAAATCGCCCCTGAGAGGAGTCTGGATTCACTGCAGGGACCCTTCGAAGGTTTGCAGAAGGATGCCTTCAAACAGGCGTTGGCGGATGCTATTGCTGGTCTTCCCGAGCGGGAGAGACTGGTAGTGGCGATGTACTACGACGATGAGTTGAATCTGCGTGAGATCGGGCTGGTACTGGGTGTCAGTGAGTCACGGATCTGCCAGATCCACAGTCAGGCGACATTGAGGCTGCGTTCGCGGCTGACGGAATGGCTCAGTCTGGCAGATGAAGAGTAAGTATGGCGACAGATGGAATCGTCAATTTGGTACGGCGGCACAGTGATTGGAGGTTGCCTTGGACAAAAATATGAAAATTCTCATCGTGGATGATTTTTCCACCATGAGGCGCATCATCAAAAATCTGCTTCGTGATCTGGGTTTTACCAATACTCAGGAGGCGGACGATGGAACCACTGCATTACCCATGTTGCAGACTGGAAATTTCGACTTTCTGGTCAGTGATTGGAACATGCCGGGTATGACGGGTATCGACCTGCTTAGGGCGGTACGTGCCGATGCAAAACTGGCGGGATTGCCGGTGCTGATGGTGACTGCTGAATCCAAACGCGAGCAGATCATTGAAGCGGCCCAGGCCGGCGTCAACGGCTACGTGGTAAAACCATTCACCGCAGGCACACTCGAAGAGAAGATAAGCAAGATCTTTGAGCGTGTCGAAGGCTGACAGGTTACAGGGGCAGGAGAACCCGAATGCAGGAACAGACAGAGACTGACCAGATTCGCCTCGAATTGGCGCGTGCTCTCGTGGCACACCTGGAAGCTGGTAAGAATGAGGATGCCGACCGTGTCATCGGTGAATTGGCCGAGATAAAAGAGAACGAGCTCTTTACGGAAGTCGGCAGGTTGACCCGGGAGTTGCATGAAGCGATCAACGGTTTTCTGCTCGACTCGCGGGTCTCCGAGATGACTCAGGTGGATATACCTGACGCAAAGGAGCGTTTGAACTACGTCATCTCCATGACGGAGCAGTCTGCGGATCGTACGCTGACGGCTGTAGAACAGAGCCTGCCGATGGTGGAAGCGCTGGATAAACAGGCGGGTGAGTTGTTGGCGGAGTGGGACAAATTTCGTTCCCGTCTGTTGACCAAGGATGACTTCCGGGGTCTCAGCGATGAATTGGCTGCATTTCTTCAACAGACGCAAAGCCACTCCAACAGTCTGCATGAAAACCTCTCGAATGTATTGATGGCACAGGATTTTCAGGACCTTACCGGACAGATTATCCGTAAAGTGATCGATCTGGTTCACGATGTTGAGGAAAAACTGGTCAAGCTGGTTCGGATTACCGGCGGCAAGCTGGAGGTTAGCAATAAAATTAACGACCCGACAGTATTGGAAGGGCCGGTAGTGCCTGGGGTAGAACAGGGCGATGTAGTGACCAATCAGGATGATGTGGATGATCTCTTGTCGAGTTTGGGATTTTAGTTTTTGCGTTCTCTGCCGAAAACATGAAAGTAATGAATGAATCAGATCTATACCAAAGGATAGAGACAGGGGTAGAAAGATGAGCATAGATCTCAATGACGAGATACTGCAGGATTTTCTGGTAGAAGCGGGAGAGATCCTCGAACTGCTGGGAGAGCAACTTGTGGATCTCGAGCAGCAGACCGATGATTACGATCTGCTGAATGCCGTCTTTCGTGGATTCCACACCATCAAGGGTGGCGCAGGGTTTCTTGCTATCGACTCATTGGTAGAGATTTGCCACAAGTCAGAAGACGTATTCAACATATTGCGGCAGGGACAACGCAAGATTACACCGGACCTGATGGATGTAGTGCTACAGGTCGTGGATGTGGTTAATGATATGTTTGATGAGATCAGGGGCGGAGAGATGCCGGATAATGCCGATCCCGAACTGATCAACCGGCTGAAATCCTTTACTGTTCCCGAAGGGGAAGAGAAAGAAGCCCCCGCGGCTGAAGTGCCTTCTGTGGCACAAGCAGAACCAATCCCTGAGCCTCAATCGAATCAAGGTGACTTGAGCGACAATGAGTTTGAAGAGTTGCTCGATGCAATTCAGACCCCCGATACCGCCGAAGCAACAACAGGCAGTGATGAAATTACCGAAGATGAGTTTGAGTCTTTACTGGATGATCTGCACGGTAAGGGGAAATTTTCCAGCAAATCTGGAGAAGAGACGGAAAAAACATCCCCTGTTGGTTCAGATGAGATTTCCGAAGACGAATTTGAGACGTTGCTGGATGATTTGCATGGAAAAGGTAAGTTTTCCAGTGAACCCGGCAAAGAACCTGATCAGAAATCTGCCAGCGTTGAACCTTCCGCTGATGAGATCTCTGAAGATGAGTTTGATGCGCTGTTGGATGACTTGCATGGAAAAGGGAAATTTTCCGGCGCAACAAAAGCGGTGAAATCAGAGGTGGCTCAACCGGCCGCTGTTGCCAAGCCAAAACCCAAACCGGAAACGGCACCGGCAGTGCAGGCACCGCAAAAGGCAAAACCCAAATCCCCTCCTGCACCCAAGGGAGCGGCCAAGCCGCAATCGGCAGAGACGACAGTCCGTGTCGATACGCAGCGTCTCGATGACATCATGAATATGGTGGGTGAGTTGGTGCTGGTGAGAAATCGCCTGGCGACACTCAAGGCGACTATGAATGATGAAGATGTCAGCAACGCGGTGGGCAACCTCGATGTGGTGACATCGGATCTGCAGCTGGCGGTGATGAAGACCCGCATGCAACCGATCAAAAAGATCTTTGGCCGATTCCCCCGGGTTGTGCGTGACCTCGCCCGTACCATGAAGAAGGAGATCGACCTGGAGATGGAGGGTGAGGATACCGATTTGGACAAGAACCTGGTGGAGGCGCTTGCCGATCCGCTGGTGCATCTTGTCAGAAATTCGGTTGACCATGGTATTGAAATGCCGGACGAGCGTGAAAGAGTCGGCAAGCCACGGCGCGGTACCGTGTTGCTCACCGCTGCCCAGGAAGGGGACCACATTCTGCTGTCAATCAGTGACGACGGAAAAGGTATGGATCCCAATGTGCTGCGGCAGAAAGCTGTGGAGAAGGGCATGATGGATCAGGAGGCGGCCGCCCGTCTCGACGACAAAGAGTGCTACAACCTGATATTTCAGCCCGGTTTTTCAACCAAGACCGAAATCTCCGACGTCTCTGGCCGCGGTGTCGGTATGGATGTGGTGAAAACGCGCATCTCGCAGATGAACGGCTCGGTAGAGATCGATTCAGAAAAAGGGCGAGGCAGCACCATCACCATCAAACTGCCACTTACGTTGGCGATCCTGCCCACGCTGATGGTCGTGCTGGGTACGCAGCCATTTGCCCTGCCATTGGCCAGTGTGGTGGAGATCTTCAATCTGGATCTCAATCGTACCAATGTGGTGGATGGACAACTGACGATCATGGTACGGGAACGCGCGCTGCCGCTTTTCTATCTCAGTCAGTGGTTGGTGCAGAATAGCGCTATGGTGGAAGAGGAAAAAAGTAGTCGACATGTCGTTGTGGTCAATGTCGGCAACATCCAGGTGGGGCTGGTGGTGGATGAACTGATTGGCCAGGAAGAGGTGGTTATCAAGCCCCTGGGTGCCATGTTGCAGGGATTGGAAGGCATGGCCGGTGCAACGATAACCGGCGATGGGAAAATCGCGCTGATCATGGATGTCCCAGGGCTGATGCGCAAGTACGCCAGAAAATATTGAGCGGGCCAGTGATCTGCAGATGGTTTCGGAAACAACTGTCTCTCAGAGATGGATGGTGAGAAATGCAGGCCAGGCTGAAAGTCTTAGTCGTCGATGATTCAGCATTTTATCGGCACAGGATTGGTGAGATGCTGGAGGTTGCGCCGGATCTTGAGATAGCTGGTTACGCCATGAATGGCGAAGAGGCGGTCAATCTGGCGCAACAGCTACATCCGGATGTCATCACCATGGATGTGCAGATGCCGGTACTCGATGGCATTACCGCAGTTCGCCACATCATGGCGAGATCCCCGACCCGTATCCTGATGTTTTCGGCACTCACCAAGGCTGGGGCGCGGGAAACGCTTGATGCTTTGGAATCCGGGGCGATGGATTTTCTTCCAAAAACGCCGGATGGTTTGAAATCGGGTGAATCCGCAGAGGTTTTCGGAGAGCAACTCCGACAGCGGGTGAGAGCTGTAGGGCATGGGCGGCTGCCGCCAAAATCCGCAACAAACACAAGACTCGGGGCAAGCCGGTTGCCGGTTGGATACAGGCAGGAGACCGGCCCTGTTGACATGATTGCTATTGGTGCATCAACCGGTGGTCCTGTGGCGCTGCAGAATATTTTGACCCGACTGCCACGGAATTTCCCAATTCCGTTGGTGGTTGCGGTACATATGCCCGCCGCATTCACTTCGGCTTATGCTGACCGTCTCAATACTGTTTGCGCTATTGAAGTGAAGGAGGCGAGGGATCGTGATCCGCTACGTCCCGGCAGGGTACTGTTGGCGCCAGGCGGCAGGCAGATGATAGTGGAAAAGGGAGTCTCGGGTTCAATGGTGAGGGTCAAGGATGCGCATGGGGGACAGATCTACCATCCCAGCGTGGATCAGTTGCTTGAGTCGGCGGCCAGAGTTTTTGGTGCGCAGGCACTGGGCGTAGTTCTGACGGGCATGGGCGCGGATGGTTTGGAGGGGGCACGCAAGTTGAAGTCGACAGGCGCCAAACTCTGGAGCCAGGATGAAGCGAGCTGTGTGGTTTACGGCATGCCCCGGGCGGTTGAAAAAGCGGGTCTTGTGGACCGTGTTGTCTCGCTTGATGAGATCGGGACCATGCTTGAAAATCTGGGTAGAGAACAGTAGAGAATATGAGAGTCGACTTTCTCAGCTTTATCGGCATCATCATCGCCTTTATGGCGGTGTTGGGCGGAAATTGGCTTGAAGGCGGACACATCGACTCGCTGGTCAACGGCCCAGCAATGATTATCGTGATTGGCGGTACCGTTGGTGCGATCCTTCTACAGACGCCTGTACCGGTTTTTTTACATGCGCTGAGATTGTCAGGACGTGTGTTCCTGCCTGGCAGGATCAACATGTCCCCGACCATCAAGAAACTTGTCAGCTGGAGCAATATCGCACGCAAAGAGGGTCTGCTCGGGCTGGAAACCATATCCGAGAAGGAATCGGATGACTTTCTGCGTAAAGGCATGCAACTGCTGGTGGACGGCAGTGAACCTGAAGTGATTCGGGATATCCTCGAGATGGAGGTGGATGCCACAGAGCACTACGATCTGCAGGCGGCCAAGGTTTATGAAGGTATGGGTGGCTACTCGCCCACTATCGGTATCATCGGCGCGGTTATGGGTTTGATCCATGTGATGCAAAATCTGGCAGACCCCGCCAAGCTGGGCAGCGGTATCGCCACAGCTTTTGTCGCCACCATCTACGGGGTGGGACTGGCAAATCTGTTTCTACTGCCGATAGCGGCAAAACTGAAGACCCAATCGCTGGGGATGACGAAATACCGTGAAATGGTGGTCGAAGGAGTTGTAGCGATAGCCGAGGGTGAAAATCCACGCAATATTGAGATGAAGCTGAAGGCTTTTCTCTCATAACGAGGGCAAAATGGCGCGCAGGCGTAAACGGCATGAAGAACAGGAGAACCACGAAAGGTGGGTCGTCTCCTATGCGGATTTTATCACCCTGCTGTTTGCGTTTTTTGTCGTGATGTACTCAATATCTTCAGTCAATGAGGGCAAATACCGGGTATTGTCCCAAACCTTGACCAATGCGTTTCAGGAGCCGTCCCGCAGCCAGGACCCGATCCAGATCGGCGAGATCAGCCGCTCCAGCGGAGATCCCACGGGTGCCGAAGGCAGCAGCGCGCTGATCCAGACGGAGACACGTTTCGGTCCCGGCACTTACGATGATGATGGATCACTGGACAGCGCGGTGGATGAGGCGCAGCGTCTGAGCTATCTTGCGGCCACCATTGGTGACATGCTCGAACCCTACATCGAAAAGGATCTGGTCGATGTATCCCACAGCGATACACGGGTGATTGTGGATATGAAGAACAAGATGCTCTTCCCCAGTGGCAGTGCCAAACTCTCCCGTGCCGCAGTAAAGGTTTTGCGGGATATCAGCAGCATTCTGCGACCATTGAAAAATCAGCTGCAGATTGAAGGCTATACGGACAACCAGCCGATCCATACGCCTGAATATCCGTCGAATTGGGAGCTTTCCGCAGCACGCGCGGCCAGTGTCGTGCATCTGATCGCCCGCATGGGTGTGGCCCCTGGACGCCTGGCAGCCATCGGATATGGTGAACATCGCCCGATTGCCGACAATGGCAGCAAGGCCGGTCGGCAGAAGAACCGCCGGGTGAGCCTGGTTATCCTCGGCATGAACGGCGATCCGGATCGGACCATTATCTTACCTGATGGTAGCCGATGAAGATCTGGACCATCGCCAATCAGAAAGGCGGGGTGGGCAAGACTACCACCACGGTCGGTCTCGGTGGCCTGTTGTCACAGTGGGGTCTCAGAACCCTGCTGATCGATATTGATCCCCACGGTTCATTGACCAGCTATTTTCGTTACGACCCTGACTCCATCGAAGAGAGCGTCTACTCGCTCTTCAAGGCGGTGGCGGACAAACAGGATGTTGATCCAGCGACACTGCTCTACAAGACTGGTACCGATGGATTGGAACTGATGCCCGCTGCCATGGCGCTGGCGACACTCGATCGTCAGGCCGGCAGATTGGACGGCATGGGTCTGGTGATCAAAAACGCCCTTGCCCGGTTGGAAGATCGTTTCGACTATGTATTGATCGACTGTCCACCTGTCCTTGGTATTCTGATGATCAATGCGCTGGCGGCCTGCGAGCAGCTGATTATTCCCGTGCAGACAGAGTTCCTTGCCCTCAAAGGGTTGGAGCGGATGTTGCACACCCTGAAGATGGTACTCAAGGCGCGACAGAATTCGCTGCCCTATACCATCGTCCCCACCATGTACGATCAGCGTACCCGTGCTTCCGTCGACAGCCTGAAGGTGTTGCGTGAGACCTATCAGGAACATCTCTGGCGAGGCCTGATCCCGGTTGACACTCTTTTACGCGAAGCGAGCAGGGCAGGTATTCCTCCCGCAATGTTTGACCCTGGTGGTCGCGGTGTGAGCGCCTATACCGATCTACTCGAAGACCTGCAACGGGAAGTGGGACAGCCGGTCAGTGCCGGAGTCGGACGTTGAATCGACAACAGGAAAAGCCCCCCACCCATCTTGCGGAGCCGGATGCCGCCCTCAGCAGCTATCTGGATGTGCTGTTGCAGGAGATCAGTGAGATTCCTGTCGAGGCACCGGTCGCCGAAACTAAAGTTGCCACCCAAATAGCCGATATTACGGAACAGACGTTGACGGAGGCTGTTTCCGCCACACATGTGAGTGAGGAGGTGACCGCCGGGCCGGCGACCGAGGTCGCCAGTCAGACCGTTGAGGTCACACAGGCAGTCAATGAGCCGATCATTCCGTCCTGGGCCGAAATGCCTTTTCAGGTGTTGGTGTTCAAGGTAGGAGGGCTGAATTTGGGAATACCTCTGACCGGATTGGTGAGTATTCTTGAGTGGCGGGATGAGGCCTCTGTTATACCGGGCCAGCCCGACTGGCACCTGGGTGTGTTGGTCAATCGCGGGCAGAAGATAGTGGTGGTCGACACCGCTCGTCTGGTGATGCCGGAGAGAGTCAGTGACAGGGTACCGGGTGAACGACAGAGCGGTGGCCATGTATTGGTCGTGGGTGACGGCGGATACGGCCTTGCCGTGGACGGTATTGCAGAGACGATTATGCTGAATGCTGGAGGTGTGCGCTGGCGCACTGCCCAGGGAAAACGTCCCTGGCTGGCCGGAACGATGGTAGAGCAGTTGTCTGTGCTGCTGGATATTGACAGCATGTTGGGCATGATTAGTGCTTAATTAATTCAAAGAACATAATTCCCGTCCACTTTTTGACGTGATGGGGTGTAACAGGTGGGATGAGGTGCGTAAATGAACACAAATGCTGCAGAAGTCGATGCGAATGATTCGGTGCTTCAGTTGGTCACCTTTCGGCTGAAGGATGAGTCATACGGCATCAATGTGATGAAGGTGCAGGAGGTTCTCAGGGTTACCGAGATCGCCCCGGTTCCTGGTGCGCCCCCTTTCGTACTGGGTATCATCAATCTGCGCGGGAACGTGGTTACCGTCATCGATACCCGCAGCCGCTTTGGTCTGCCTTCAGCCGAACTGGACGACTCAAGCCGTATCGTGATCATTGAGTCCGAAAAGCAGGTGGTTGGCATCCTGGTGGATGCGGTGGCGGAAGTGGTGGAACTTAACGAGGACGAGGTCGACGCTGCCCCCAATGTCGGCAATGATGAGAGTTCGCGTTATATCCAGGGCGTGGCAACCCGTGAGAATGGTCTGCTGATCCTGGTGGATCTGAATAAACTGCTGACAGATGAGGAGTGGGCTGAGATCAGCATGTTCTGATGCCGAATAGCAATCCCATGCTACACTCCCTTCAAGTTAGTGTCGGTCAGGAAACGCTGTTTTTTTACCACGAAGCGCACGAAGTACACGCGACTGCATGGATGCAGGAGGTAGAGCAACGCAGGGAGCAGTTGCCGAAAGGTAATTTATTGTTAATCAATCGTTTACCTTAACGCTCTTCGCGTTCTTTGGGGTTAGATATGGGCTTCCGGACGAACACAAGTTAGACTCCGATCTCTAAAAACAATGGAGCTGAAATGCCAGAAATCGGTGAGCAGAGTCCGATAAATCCACTCTACCCCGTGAATCCCAGTCGGCGGCCAGAGCGTCGTGAGCGTCCGAAGCCTCAGGAAGAGCGTAACAAACAAGGAAGGAAAAAAGAGCCCGCCCAGGAAAATGACAACGGCAAGCCGCACATCGATGAATACGCATGATGGATAGCGCCATGCTCAACTTATGGATAACCCTTGCAGTACTGGTGATCGCTGTTTTGGTGTTTATCGTACTCTCAAACAGACAAATCAATCGCACTCAAGAGCGTCTCGCTGAAGCAATGCGTGAGGTGGAGATCCTCAAGCAGACGGTCGGGGCCCTCTGTTCCAGTTCCGTCGGTGTGGATAAACGGGTCAATCGGATTGAACGCCACGGGCGGGATCTGGAAGAGCGGCAGGAGAGCATGGAGTACCAACGGACCGGTGAGCCTCCCTACGCTGAGGCGATTCGTCTGGTTCAGGAGGGCGCCAAGGCCGATAGGCTGATGGATGAGTTGAACATCAGTCGGGGTGAGGCGGATCTGATCGTCATGTTGCACGGCATGAAGCGAAACAACTCCCCCATCGATTGAGACCCACATCCCGGTTTCCCCCTATTCCCACGCTGGTAGAAAGATGATTCAGGCAGCCGTTCCCGTACTGGGCTTTGCCGCATACAGCGGCACCGGAAAAACCACCCTGTTGACCCGATTGATTCCGCTGTTGAAGGCGGAGGGAATCCGGATCGGTGTCGTCAAGCATGCCCATCATAAAGTTGATGTCGACAAACCTGGCAAGGACAGCTACGAACTTCGCAAAGCCGGTGCCGGTCAGGTATTGCTGGCGACCGCCCAGCGCTGGGCCTTGATGGTGGAAGAGGAGATCGAGGGCGATCCTGACCTGCAGACCATGCTCGATCGCCTGGACGCCTCCCGACTGGACTTGATCCTGGTGGAGGGTTTTCGTCATGTGCGTTTCCCCAAAATCGAACTGCACCGGCCTGTCATGGGGCGTCCTCTGCTCTGTCTGGAGGACCCCTCGATCGTCGCTGTGGCCAGCGATGAGCCTGTACCTGTGTTGCTGACTCTGCCCCAACTCGATATCAACGATGTTTCGGCGATACGGGATTTCATCCTGTTCAAATACCTGCAGCCGGTCTGCCACGAGTAGGCGCTGCGCCTCGCTGCGATTGGTCTTTGGGTCTCGCGGCGGGTCGCCGCTCCGACGGATGTTCTGATCAGGTCACCTTTTATTCCTGTCTTGACAAGCTATAGTTAGGTTCATTGCATCCCGTTTTCCGGAGCCAGGAGCTGAAAATGAGAAGATATGGACTTTGGAGTCTATTGTTTTTACTGGTGTTGCTATGGCCCCTGACGACCTTTGCCAGCCGCTTCAGCGACCTCTATGTGTTTGGTGACAGCCTGTCGGATCAGGGTAACGTCGCCACAATTACCGGCGGATTGATACCACCACCGGAATACACTGACGGAATCAACAGTGGACGCTTCACCAACGGACTGAACTACGTCGATTATTTTTCTGACCGACTGGGTCTTCCCACTGGTAGCTCAGTGTTGGGCGGCAACAACTACGCCTATGGCGGTGCACGCAGCTTTACCCATCCACTCGGTGCCTTCGGTGCACTGAGCCTCAATGAACAGAAGGATCTCTACCTGGGCGGGCTGGGCATGACACCGGCGGATGCCGATGCTCTCTTTATCGTCTGGTCCGGATCCAATGACATGAGTGACATCCTGGACCAGGCGTTGGTAAATCCCTTATACGATCCCACTGCCGATATAACCATTGCAGTTGGCGGAATCGCTCAGGTGGTGGGGGAACTCGCCGCCATCGGAGCAAAAGATTTCCTCATACCCAACGTCCCCGACTTGGGTTTGGTGCCTCTCGTAACCGGTGGCGGAGCGCCGGTGGCGGGTGCGTCTTTTCTGACCAATCTCTTCAATAACGCCCTCGATGCCGCCCTGCTGGCTGCTGTCGCTCCCTTTGCAGACGTTAACTTGATGCGTATGGATACCTTTGGACTGCTCAACCAGGTCTATGACGATCCTGCTTCGTTTGGTTTCACCAATGCCA
This sequence comes from Gammaproteobacteria bacterium (ex Lamellibrachia satsuma), assembly GCA_019623805.1. Classification (NCBI taxonomy): domain Bacteria; kingdom Pseudomonadati; phylum Pseudomonadota; class Gammaproteobacteria; species Gammaproteobacteria bacterium (ex Lamellibrachia satsuma). The sequence goes on along the minus strand of CP053680.1, from coordinate 677,936 downwards.
CAGATGCCTGTTACAGCGAGTTTGTTTTAGCCGGAGGAACCGCCTGTGCCAATCCGGATGAGTATCTTTCATGGGACGGCTTTCATCCCACGTCGGCCACTCACCAGATTCTTGCTGCTCAAATGCACGAAGTGGTGCCTGAGCCCGCGGCACTGGGGCTAATGCTTATTGGACTGCTGGGCGTGGCGATAGGACGCTTCCGCATCGCCTGGGTCCATTCCTGACCCCAAAGCTGCTACCGGCTGTGGGGCCGGGGAAGGCGGGAAGCGGCACTATTTTTCGGCCGTAATGTAGGCGATCCAGCCAGCGTCGGCTTCGCCCTCTTCAGCAGGTTCGAAAATGCCATCCGCTTCACCCTCTTCATCGAAGCCCTGCCAATAGAAGGTCACTTTGCTGAAACCTGCGTCATCGAGCAGTTCCCGGATCTCCGGCAGCGTCCAGAGGCGCCAGTTGTAGCTGAAGGCCTTTTCCAGACGCGAATCATCCGGAAAATCGAAATGGATGTGGCAGATCAGGGTGCCGCTGATGGGATCGTATTTTTCCTGCTCCCAGATATAGGTGAAGCTGCTGTCCCCGTCCTCGATCTCCCGCTCTTCAACGATGTCGCGGAAAGAATCGTAACCTCCATAGGCGTCCATGAAGAGGATGCCTCCCTCAGCCAGTTGCTTGTGTACCTGCTTAAAGTAACCCTTCAGTTGGTCGCGCTCCTTGAAAAGCCAATAGCTGAAGTTCATCGCCGAGATGATGTCTGGCGCTTCTGTTTGCACGGTTAACACATTATCCAGAATCAGCTCGATCCGTTTGGCTTTGGAGGCTTTGAGCTGGCCAATCTGGTGCGTTTTACCCCAGTCCAGCACCTCTTTGTCCAGATCGACGCCGACGGCGCGGTTGGTTTTGCGGCGGCGCACCCATTCACTACAGACGTTTGCGGTACCGCAGAAGTCCTCGCGCAGCAGTTTTGCCCGGCGTCCGCGGAGTTTCTTATATGCGTCATCGACAAAATCGATCTCGGACTCAGCACACTGGACGGAAAGCTCGTAGAGATGGTGACGATCAGCCTGCTCAGCCATCGTCGACCTTTTTTTACTTTTTTTGTTCGGTTTTTTGACCATACTGAGATCTACACTTGATCAGAAGAAAAATCAGATAGCGAACTATACTTCAAAGTAAAGGTGATGTGTGAGAGGAGAAAGAGAGTGGGCATAGCGATTACATTGAGAGAGTTTCTGGAGAGTCACGATACCGATTACGAGGTTATTGATCATCAGCGGACTCATTCGACTTTGTGGACGTCCGAAGCAGCACACATTCCGGGTGACAAGATGGCAAAGTCGGTACTGCTGGGCGATGATGAAAGTTATCTGATGGTGGTCATCCCTGCTTCTCACAGGTTGGAGCTTAGGGAATTGAGTAATATGACTGGCCGGGATCTGGAGCTCATCGACGAGCAGGAGTTGACCGAGGCTTTTGCCGACTGTGAGCCGGGGGCCGTACCACCTGTAGGCAAACCCTACGGTATCGAGACTTTGGTGGAGAAGTGCCTGGTTGATCAGACAGATGTCTTTTTTGAGACGGGTGACCATACAAAGGTCATCCATGTCAGCGGTTCCCAGTTCCGTTCCCTGATGGATGATGCACAGCCCGCCAGGCTTAGCAATCACTTGTAAGAGATCCGGGTTTTTTTGATTTGCGTCTGATGCCGATCTGGTTTAATCTTGCGCCTCCCAAATCGGGAGAGGTGTCCGAGTGGCTGAAGGAGCACGCCTGGAAAGTGTGTGTACGTTAACCCGTACCGAGGGTTCGAATCCCTCCCTCTCCGCCAAATATCCCTTATAATTCAATCAGTTACAAGAAGATAAATTTGCCAGGTTGGCAAGTGTTGGGTTGTTTGGGGTTGCTGATGACAGGAAACGGGCAGGATTATTGCCCCACTTATCCACTACCTTTTTCCCCGCGTCTCCCGCATCGCCTGATACCCACCGGTAATATTTGACGCGCCGTAAAGGTCCAGTCTCGATGCCCCATCTGCTGTGCTACCCATTGTGGTGATTCCCCGGCCACTAGCGCCATGGATGCAAATGTGTGTTGCATCTGACCTGGTGGGCGGTATCGAACCCCGGCATGTTTGCAGAGTGTTTTCCATTGCCGTTTCCTGAGAGCCATGTCTCCGGTCCATCTTTTTCCTGTGTGTCGATCCTCTACCACCTCCACCAGATCCTGCCGCTTTGCAGCAATAATCTTCTGGATGCCGAAGTCCTGGCAGAATTAATCCCTTTCTAAAATATGATTGAATATCGCACATGAGACGATATGGTGGTCGCTCCTATGCGACGTAGGTATTTCATATTTCGGTGCAATTAATGGGGCAATAGAAGTAAATTAAGTTGATCTATAAGGCTGTCAAATTCTGATTTTGTAGCTTCAATTATTTGTATAGCTTCACCTTTCGCTGATTGAAAAAGAAGTAGGGTGGCGCTTTCTTTGTGTGCCATGTAAATCGTTGTACGTGTTTCATCTACAGTAAGGACTCCAGTGCATGGATAACCTTGAATGTGTCCCTTAATTTCATCATATTTACCATTTAATCCGGTGATGAATTTACTTATGAATGTATGTTTTCTATCCTCGCCTATTTCAAATTCATGCTCTCCATCAGATATAGAAAGTTTAATCCAGTCATCAAAATGCTTGTTAACCATACTTCTCGCAATGATTTTATGTTTACCTATTGAGAGTTCAAAGTCTTCCATGGTGGCTCCTTATGTTCCCCATTCTTATAAAAATGTACGTTGTTCTTAAATCGAGGCCAGTTGTCTCTTAAATAGCGTAGTTCGATGGATGTTGTTGCATTGGCCCATTCCCCTTTGTTTTTAAGTAGGTTTTTCATATCATTATTCTTTATGCCGTCCAAGTGAAATCTTATTTTTCCGCCAGATTTTATATGCTGATCCATACTGTTTTTTGAGTGCGCTCCCCAGCTTTGATTCTGAGAAGGGTGTCCGTATATGTCATCTAGTCTTCTGCCACCATGTTTATTAATTAGTTTCGTTAGACCTCCATGATTTGTTAAGCCGTAAATCATGTCCTGTCTACCGAATCTTAAGCTGTTATGTGAGGCTTTATCTTTTGCTTTCGAAATTCGTAAACTTTCAAGAGCTAATTTTGACTTGTCCGAAATTGATCTTTTCGAGGTATTTTTCTTTAAAAGAGTAATTTGCTTTCGGTTGGCCTTTTTGTTTGCTGCCTTTGTTTTTATAGGAGTAGCCTTCTTGCCGATACCACTAAGGCTCTTGGTTTTTGTGGTAGTGTTTTTGGCCTTGTTGACCTTTTTTGGCGGTGGATTAGGTTTTTTGTAACTGTCCGCAGCGACTTCTTCGCTGGTTATGATCGTGATACTGCCAGCCAGGCTTAGTCCCAATAAGAGGATAAGAAAGAGGCTGAGTAACGATCTTAGTGGGGCGCTCTTAATCATATACGTACCTATTTTTTATAGATTTTCCTGCCTTTATTTTGTATGTTATGGATAATGAAAATGGCTAGTGGTTATACGCCATCTTCTCAATCCAAGCAACATGGAGTCTGCTATGAAGCATGACGTTACGGTTGTATCTTGTCTTCTAGCTATGACTCTCATCTGTGGCTCTCCCTGCGCTGAAGCTAAATCCGCTGAGATAATTCATAAGTGTGACGAATTTGCAGCTCACCCAGATGATTCTGGTAAGTGGGCAGCAGGTGTTTCCGAGGATGATCTGGCTCCTGGTCCCGCTATTCTGTTTTGCAATAAGGCTCTCAAGGAGTATCCAGAAACCGCTCGCTTTGAATTCCAGCTTGGTCGTGCATTACTGAAGAAAGGAGAGATTGATGGAGCTATTGCCGCTTTAACAGGTGCAGCGGAAGATAATTATGCGCCAGCTTATGCCTATTTAGCGGAAATATATCGCTTTGGATTGTTGGGTGAAGAGGATGTTGATACTGCTGAGACATACTATGACTTGGCTATTGCAGGGTGACGTGGTCAAGGATTTTGTTACACCCAGTTAAGCCGCTTTTTTCTGCGCCATCATTTGCTGCTCAAAATCATTCGGACTCATATAATCCAGGTATGAATGCAGCCGCGTACTATTATAAAACATGGAAATATATTCCAATATGTCCTGCTGGGCTTCGTAACGTGTCTGGTAGCTTCTCCAATGCACCCGTTCCTGCTTGAGGCTGCCAAAGAAGCTTTCCACTACAGCATTATCCCAGCAGTCACCCTTCCTGCTCATACTGCCATTGATATCATGGGCTTTGAGTAACCGCCGAAAAGCCTTGCTGGCATATTGAGAACCACGATCTGAGTGGTGAATCAATCCGCCCTTCGGTCGACGTCGCCAGATCGCCATTTGCAATGCATCACAGACCAGCTTTGCCTTCATCCGGGAACTCATGCTCCAGCCGACCACTTTACGTGAATACAGGTCTATCACTACCGCCAGGTATAACCAGCCTTCCTGGGTCCATACATAAGTCACGTCCGCCGCATAGACATGATCGGGCTGGGCCACAGCAAACTCTCGCTTGAGCAGGTTGTTAAAAACCGACTGCTGGTGGTTACTGTTTGTCGTAACCTTATATTTCCTGCGCTGACGCGCCTGTACATTGGCTTCACGCATTAACTTCCTTGCCTTATTCCGACTCACCGGATAGCCCAGGACATTCAAGGCTTTTTTCATTCTGCGACTGCCATAAGTGTAGTCTGAACTCTTGGCGATATCCTCAACCCACTCCAGCATCTCCTGATGTATTCGGTCTGGCCTGTTACCCAAGCCCCTTTGATACTGGTAGTAACCATTACGACTCACACCCAAAACCTGACATTGCAAGCTGATTGGATAGGCATTCTTATGCTGGGTGATGAACGAATATTTCACTTCGTTTCTGCTGCAAAGAATACCGTTGCTTTTTTTAAGATTTCTTTCTCCATCTCAAGGCGTTTAACCTGAGCCTTGAGCTTCCTGATTTCTTCCTGTTCAGAACTCAACTTGCCATTGCCTCGAAATGCCTGCCCATCTTCTGCCTGATGTTCTTTCACCCAGCGCCCCAGCATTTGGGCATTGATGCCCAGACTGTTTGCTGCTTCCCTTCGAGTATATTCCTGCTCAAGAACCAGACTGACCGCGTCTAGCTTGAATTCCTTCGAATATTTCTTTCGTTCTTTCATTTTTCTACCTCAGTTAAGTCAATGATGCTTAACTGGGGTGTACCTGTCCATTGGACCACGTCAGGGGGCTTTGTTCCGGCAATTGATGCTAAAGCTGAAATGTTTAAAGAACTGGCTGGTGGTGATATTGGCGGTAATGCTGCTGCTTGTGATAACCCTTATGATAAGTCCAGAGGGTGTGATACCTATTTTAATCCTCAAGGTTTTGACAAGGGAAAGGCTCTATTGGCACTTCATGACGGGGATTCTGAAGCACTAAGCAAAATTAACACATTTGAGTTTACTATTTATCTCACTCAGCTTAATTCTACTTTGTCAGATTAGATCTATAAGTAACTCACTGAATAATATAAAATATATGCTGTGAATTTCTTGGCAATCATCGTAAGGAAGAGCATCAAATGACAAGCACCAAGGTCATTTGAATTACCTGATACGCGCATAAGTAGAATCGATCGCATAGCGGAGCGATTCCAACGTTTCCAGTACCGCTTTGAATCCCATTTTCGAAGCAAGACGAGGTCGGTGTTTCAACCGGTCACACACTATCTCAAAGGCCTGATGCAAGCGCAGAGAAAGAACATGGAACGCATGGAAGAGGTGGTTGCAGGCGCAGATGATCAGCGTCTCCAGCATATGCTCACCGAGTCCCCGTGGGATCATCGTGCGGTGTTAGACCAAGTGGCGCTGGAAGCCGATCAATGGCTGGGTGGAACCGCGGATACCTGTCTGTTGCTCGATGAGAGTGGCCTTGCCAAGAAGGGTAAACATTCAGTGGGGGTTAAACGCCAATGGAATGGCCGCCAGGGCAAGGTGGATAACTGCCAGGTTGGTGTATTCGCAGCACTGGGTAAAGGGCACTTGTCCACGCTGATAGATGAACGTCTCTATCTACCCAAAGAGTGGGTATCGAACCCGGCTCGCTGTCGCAAGGCGGGTATCCCGGAAGTTGAACGGAAACATCAAAGCAAGTCAGAGTTGGCGCTGGAGATGGTGCGTCATCAGAGGACGCTTGGCCTGCGTTTTGCCTGGGTGGGTGCAGATGGGGGATACGGGAAGGATCCGGCTTTTCTGAGGGGTTTGGAGGCGATGGGTGAAACCTTTGTGGTGGACATCCACAAAGACCAACAGGTCTACCTGGAAGATCCACAGCCGTTCATACCGGAGAGCACGACAACGCGCGGTCGTCGTCGAAGTCGTCTGCAAGCCCAGGCAGCCCGTCTGCGCGTTGACCAGTGGCTCAATGAGCAACGGGACAGCGAGTGGCAGCAAGTGGTATTACGGGATAGCAGCAAGGGCAAACTGCGCGTCGAGATCCTGCATCATCGGGTTTGGCTTTGGGATGGAAAAGAAGCCCAGGCACATCAATGGCACCTGATTGTACGACGAGAGGTCAATTCACCGGAGACGATTAAATACACCTTGTCGAATGCACCGGAAGAAACGCCATCCCATTGTCTTGCAAAGATGCAGGCGCAGCGGTTCTGGGTTGAGCGTTCGTTCCAGGATGGTAAGAGTGAATCAGGTCTTGCTGATTATCAGGCCCGTAAATGGAAATCCTGGCATCACCATATGGCCTTGGTCATGATGGCGATGTTATTCATGCTCGAAGAGCGAATTGTGCAAAAAGATGATCACCCCTTACTCAGTTGTTCAGACATCGAATCGCTATTGCGTGCCTTCCTGCCACGGCGAGATATTGAACGCGATGAAATACTACGGCAAATGACGAAACGGCATCGTAAACGACAAGCGGCTATCGACTCCCAATATCGAAAACAGACGCTGGAACAGTCGGTTGCCGGGTGATGGAATCTGACAAAGTAGAATTAAGAACTAACATATTGATATAACAATAAAAAAAGGCTGGTTCAGGTGATAAGATGCAAATCGCCAAACCCACACCAATCAATTCAGGAACCAGCCTTAATGCATCCTAGCCAACGCGTCCGTATACATCAACAAAAACGTATCAGTGCCCACGCTGCAAACAGCGACTCCTATGAGTTCTTCAACCTGCTGACCGCCCCGGAATTCCTGGATAAAGTGGAATCATTACTACCTGACCACCGGGAACGCCTGTTTCCCCCAACTGAGACGCTATCGATGTTTCTGGCACAGGCAATGAGTGCCGATCGCTCTTGTCAGAGCGTGGTAGATGATGCAGCAATCAAACGATTGATGGGGGGACTCTCAGCCTGTAGCACCCATACGGGTGCATACTGCAGGGCACGGAAACGGCTACCAATGGAAATGGTTTCTACATTGGCTCGTTACACTGGACGCATGATGACCGAGTCCACCCCGGAGACTTGGCACTGGCGAGGACGGCCTGTCAGGTTAGTGGATGGGGCAACCGTTGCATTGCCTGATACAACGGACAATCAGGAAGCCTATCCTCAGCCACGTAGTCAAAAACCTGGTTTGGGTTTTCCTCTTTGCCGCTTTGTCAGCATCATTTGCCTTGCCAGTGGTGCAGTACTTGATACAGCCATGGGACCTTGCCGGGGAAAGGGAAGCGATGAGCAGTCATTGCTTAGATCAATGCTGGATACCCTGGAAGCGGGTGACATCCTATTAGGGGATGCCTTTTTCGCAACCTATTTCCTGTTGTGTGCATTGCAGGAAAAAGGCATGGATGGTGTTTTCGAACAACATGGTGCACGGAGACGTAGTACGGATTTTCGCCGTGGTCAGCGACTGGGGCAGCGTGACCACTTGATAGAACTGCATAAGCCAAAGAAAAAGCCCGACTGGATGAGCCGGGAAGCGTACGACCAGGCACCAGACACACTGAACGTGCGGGAGCTGCATATCGGCGGAAAAACTTTAGTGACAACGCTGCTTTGTTCGAAGCAAACAAGCAAAACAGCCCTGAAAACACTCTATCATGATCGCTGGCAGATCGAGTTGGATCTGCGTAACATCAAGACCACCCTGGGTATGGAGATATTGAGTTGTCGCACTCCGGCTATGGCGGAAAAAGAGATCTGGATCTATCTGTTGGCCTATAACCTAATCAGACTTTTGATGGCTCAGGCAGCTCTGTTGGCCGACCTGATACCCCGCCAACTCAGCTTCAAGCACACCTTGCAGTTGTGGCTTTCCTGGAGGCGGGGCGATCCTGGAAATTACGATGATGAAAAACTTGGCCGCTTGTTCATCCTAATTGCACAACAGCAAGTCGGGAAGCGACCAGGACGCATTGAACCGAGGGCACTCAAGCGACGAGCGAAATCCTTTCCTCTACTTGTCAAACCCAGGCATGCAGCGAGGGAGGAAGTCAGGATAAATGGACATCCCAAGAAGCTTAAGTAAGTGCCATTTTGGTCTGTCCCCTATTACCCCCTGGAGGGTATGAAAGTGAATGTGCTGAAGAACACAGTATCCGGTCTTTATTGCAATGGAAGCGCATTACTAACTCTTATCCTTGCGTCGGCGTGTCAGTGTTTGTTCTTAACTCAACATGCAAACGCAATTGCCGTTGACTACACCGATGTTACTGTTTCAATCGACAGGGCGTGGAGTAGTGACTCATATGATGCCTTACCGCAACAAGGCGGGGTTTTATGGGGTGAAAGCGATCTTTACCCAGAATTATTCCTGCATGGGAATGGCACCGCTGGTACATTTGTATTGGATGATAACAGCGTGGAGGGGGACGAGGTACCAAATGACTGGACCTTTTCCGAGAGAATGTATTTCTCCGATATAAGGAACATCAATGACTTGGCGAAATTGCGTAGTTATTGGATAGGTGTTGCGCTTTGGGATGAAGATGGTGATGGTGATGGTGATCCTGTGCCGTTGGCAGATTATCGTTATAATTGGAGTTTAAATCTTGATCTCGTAGATCGCGACATTGATGAGATATGGGAGACGTTTCATAATGAATTCGGCTGGTATTACGAGCCACCGCTAGGGGAGCCATTCGAACTGCTCAGCTATGAACCTTATACATATGACACGAATGGAGATGAAATAAGAGTTCCGTCAGGAGGGGTTGAGTTGGAAATTACGGCAAATCCAATCCCCTTTGATATGGATCTAGAGTACTCGTACAGCCTTACCGGTGACCCTGACAATCCTGTCCGGTACACACTAGATGTGACCAATTGGTCACCGTTTCCAATCGGAAGTTTGAGGCTTCATAAAGGCTACTGGAGAAAGAATGAGTGGCATGAGTGGTTTGAAGCGACGGAGCTAATAGGAGAGATCCAGTTCTGGGATGAGCCAATATCCACGACGGTAGTCGAACCGTTTGTTGGGTGGGGGCAAGCGTATACTGCGGAGTTTGAAAGCGCGACATCACCTTGGGCGGAGTGGTCGTTTAGGGTTGAAGCCCTATGGGCTTTCTCCTATCCGAACCCTAGGAATTATTCGAGTCCCCGTTGGAAACACTTATATCTTCCTGAGCCAACAACCTTTGTTTTATTAGGTATCGGCCTTGCTGGGCTAGGCGTGACGCGATGTAAGTGGAAAGCATAGAAAACGCCTGCAGCAAAAGCAAAAGCAAAAGCAAACAATAGGGGACAGACCACGGTTTCACAACCTATTCCTCAATAACGTGGTCTGTCCCCCTTTATTCGTTCAATGTACGCATTATTCAGTCCATCCTCTGTCCCCGAACCTAGCTCGATTGTATTAATGGGACTTGGATTTCTGGGGCTTGGCTTGCGAAAGTTCGCTAAGAAATAGGAATACCGCAAAAAGTGCCAAAGGGGTAAAAGAGGTCAGTACCTTATTCTCCGGTTTCAGGCAGTGAAGAAATTACAACTATTTTCCCATGAGAATTTACGATATGACCCGAATTTTAAAATCAGCCCTTACCCTCTGCTTTGGCTTAGTCACCCTAGCTACCACTGCCACCAACGCCGCGCTGTTAAGCGCCGACTGGAACTCCGTAGGCGACGAACTTATCACCGTTGATGATAGCGGCCTCGAGTGGTTAGACCTCACCGTTACTAGCGGAATGACTTACAATCAAGTGTCGGCACAACTCGGGGCTGGTGGTATGTTCGAGGGGTTTAGTTTCGCAAGCCGCTCTCTCTTGGCGACCCTTTTTGACTCAGCCGGTGGAAATGGCTTTTACACCGGTTGGTCAGCTGCTAATAATGGCGTGTTCGATTTCCTCGCGCCATTTTGGGGAGATTTGCACTGCCGCGTTAACGGCTGCCCAGTGGGAGACGGCTGGTCCCGCGTTATGACGCTAGATAGTCCCGGCCCAGATCACCAGTGGGCGACCCTCATCTACGACGTACCGGGAGGAAACAGCGCTACACAGGATTACATAGACCTCTCCCAGGTGTCTGTTACCCGGGACTCACACGGTAGTACGATGGCTAGCGCACTGTACCGACCATCAACCGTCCCAGAACCCTCATCTCTCGCCTTGCTAGCAATTGGCTTTGCTAGTCTGGGTTTCGCCCGACGTAAAGGAAAAAGTGACAAAGAGGACACGGGAGAACAATATGGGACAGACCACGGTTTTATAGCCAATTACTCAAGGAACAATACTCAATAACGTGGTCTGCCCCCCATTATTCTTATTCAGCCCATCCGCTGTCCCGGAACCTAGCTCGATTGCATTAATAGGACTTGGATTTCTGGGGCTTGGCTTGAGAAAGTTCGCTAAGAAAAGAAAAACAAGGGGTTAGATTTTTCAATAAAGCACTCCCCCTATTTGCCCCCATATTTCTAGAGCACGAGGATTTAAAACATGAATCGAATCTTTAGGTTAAACATCACCCTCATCATTGGCTTCGGAAGCCTTGCTGCCACGTCTCTACATGCCGGTTACATAGATACATCGGGTAATGAGTGGCGCATGCTTACTGAAACTACTGATATTTCTGCAGAAACCATGGATACGGCCTGCGACGACACTTCATTCCTATGTAGTGGAGGTATAACTACCGGGGCAGGTATCATAGTTGATGTCAATGGGTGGACATGGGCTTCTGTTGGCGAAGTCCGAACACTGTTATCAGAATTAGTGCCACACACCTTTACAACTGCGGACCCCGATTACAGCGAAGTAGCATCGCTTTGGGCGCCGTCAACAGTAGCTCTGTTAGGCCAGACGTTCAACTCGAACACGTCTCCTGGTGCATTCGGTATCACGAGCAGTCGCGTGGATCCAACGTACCAGCGATTAGTGGGAGTTTATGATTACCTTAGTCCTGCAAGTTACGATTATGCATTTACGGCCGGATTGATTCACTATGATTTTGGAACTACGGTTCATGGGAACTTCATGTTTCGAGGTGCCAGCATCACTGAACCTTCAGCACTTACCCTGCTGTCCGTAGGCCTTGTCGGTATGGGCTTCATGGGTCGCAAACGGGCTCAGGACAAAAAAGGGGACAGATTTAAATGGCACTTACTTAAGCTTCTTGGGATGTCCATTTATCCTGACTTCCTCCCTCGCTGCATGCCTGGGTTTGACAAGTAGAGGAAAGGATTTCGCTCGTCGCTTGAGTGCCCTCGGTTCAATGCGTCCTGGTCGCTTCCCGACTTGCTGTTGTGCAATTAGGATGAACAAGCGGCCAAGTTTTTCATCATCGTAATTTCCAGGATCGCCCCGCCTCCAGGAAAGCCACAACTGCAAGGTGTGCTTGAAGCTGAGTTGGCGGGGTATCAGGTCGGCCAACAGAGCTGCCTGAGCCATCAAAAGTCTGATTAGGTTATAGGCCAACAGATAGATCCAGATCTCTTTTTCCGCCATAGCCGGAGTGCGACAACTCAATATCTCCATACCCAGGGTGGTCTTGATGTTACGCAGATCCAACTCGATCTGCCAGCGATCATGATAGAGTGTTTTCAGGGCTGTTTTGCTTGTTTGCTTCGAACAAAGCAGCGTTGTCACTAAAGTTTTTCCGCCGATATGCAGCTCCCGCACGTTCAGTGTGTCTGGTGCCTGGTCGTACGCTTCCCGGCTCATCCAGTCGGGCTTTTTCTTTGGCTTATGCAGTTCTATCAAGTGGTCACGCTGCCCCAGTCGCTGACCACGGCGAAAATCCGTACTACGTCTCCGTGCACCATGTTGTTCGAAAACACCATCCATGCCTTTTTCCTGCAATGCACACAACAGGAAATAGGTTGCGAAAAAGGCATCCCCTAATAGGATGTCACCCGCTTCCAGGGTATCCAGCATTGATCTAAGCAATGACTGCTCATCGCTTCCCTTTCCCCGGCAAGGTCCCATGGCTGTATCAAGTACTGCACCACTGGCAAGGCAAATGATGCTGACAAAGCGGCAAAGAGGAAAACCCAAACCAGGTTTTTGACTACGTGGCTGAGGATAGGCTTCCTGATTGTCCGTTGTATCAGGCAATGCAACGGTTGCCCCATCCACTAACCTGACAGGCCGTCCTCGCCAGTGCCAAGTCTCCGGGGTGGACTCGGTCATCATGCGTCCAGTGTAACGAGCCAATGTAGAAACCATTTCCATTGGTAGCCGTTTCCGTGCCCTGCAGTATGCACCCGTATGGGTGCTACAGGCTGAGAGTCCCCCCATCAATCGTTTGATTGCTGCATCATCTACCACGCTCTGACAAGAGCGATCGGCACTCATTGCCTGTGCCAGAAACATCGATAGCGTCTCAGTTGGGGGAAACAGGCGTTCCCGGTGGTCAGGTAGTAATGATTCCACTTTATCCAGGAATTCCGGGGCGGTCAGCAGGTTGAAGAACTCATAGGAGTCGCTGTTTGCAGCGTGGGCACTGATACGTTTTTGTTGATGTATACGGACGCGTTGGCTAGGATGCATTAAGGCTGGTTCCTGAATTGATTGGTGTGGGTTTGGCGATTTGCATCTTATCACCTGAACCAGCCTTTTTTTATTGTTATATCAATATGTTAGTTCTTAAGTAAGTGCCATTCGGGACAGATTTATTTTTCATCGGAGGCAGCTTTAAATAAATTCGTCCCCTCATTGATAGAAGATCTCTCGCTGGAAGACTATTTTCGGCAGTTCGTCCTGCAACATCAGGACAGCATGACCAAGACAGAACTGGCAAAAAAACTTGGTATCAGCCGCAAGGCACTGTGGGAGAAAAGGCAGCGGCTGGGAATAACCAGGCCGAAGAGGTAGGCGTTTGCGTAACAATGTAGGGGGGATCAAGTGAAGCGGATCCACCAAAACACCACCATAAAACAATAGGGGACAGACCACGGTTCTGTCCCCTATCCTCAATCTCCACTAAACAAATCCTTCAATTCCGGCTCACATTTTTTTCCTGGCCGTCCTGCTTTACCTGGACTCACCCGTCTCCCCAAAGCTGCGGCAATTTGTGCCTGGAACTGTGAACTACCCAAAGCATAGTTTCCAGTCGTCGCTAAAACGAATCTCATCAACCATCATTGGATCAAGCTGAAAACGAAATAGCTCTCTGTATGCAATTTATCTGTAACTGTTCAGCTCATGAAATAAGGGACAGATTTATTTTTTTCGGAAGGGAGTAGCTGATGCTGGATCTGTCACCTTTTTCACCTTTAACTATTTGGCGGCAGGCAGTATGATTTGAGAAGGGAGGGTTTTACCATGCCTGATTTGAAGGGTTTTCACGCGCAACCTGGTGGGTCGATGGTGTGCGGTGCCTATGCACTGACTGCCATCCTGGATGCTTTCAATCTGTTACCAGCTTCAAAGACCACCTTTTTAAAATATGGCAACAGAAAATCAGCCATTTATCAAGGGACTTCCGGCCTTACAGTGGCCCGAAATATCTATGCAATAACAGGTTGTGGACCTGGCGGGAATAACTTGCCTGCTGCCATGAGCTATGTGGCAGTGGAGTTCGGGCTGAAACCAACCGTCGGCTTCATGAAGGGATGCCCTCTTCTTAGTCATCCTCTCTTCGGTGCACTTTTCAAGAATGAACAGTCGGCCTGCCAGACGTTAGGCGCTGGCGGGAAGGAAGGCGTGTTTTCGCCTACAGCAACAAGTGTCTGTCAGGCAATCTGTGTGGACAATGGTGGGGGTGGATTCCATTGGCTGGCGCTTGGAGAAAACGGGTTGTACATGGATCCTGGAGATGGAAAGCTGCACAACTGGGCTTCTCTCGGAACTACCTCGTATACGCCTGTTGGTTTGTGGATTTCGCTGGGTAATTAAACGCCCCATCAGAAAAGTGGACAGATTTATTTTTCATTGGAGAACGTTTAAATAAATCGGTTACTTTTGTCCCTGCTACTCCTCCGGTCGACGTTGTTCAGGAAGCACCTTGTTGGCCAGGTAGGCATCGCCCTCCTCGAGGGTCACCGGCAGATAGGTCTGGTCCACCAGGGGCAACTCGTAGTCATTCCAACCGCGCAGCCCCGTCTTCAGGTTAACAACATTTTTAAAGCCCATAAGGGAAAGCGTTCTAGCTGCCAACAGACTTCGATTGCCTGAACGACAGGCAACAACCACGTAACGGTCACGTGCCTGCACCAGATCCGGTTCTGTCTCCTCGTAATCCCACTCGGCCGCAGACTCAAGTATTCCACGGGGAACATTAATGGAATCCTCGATATGCATCACGTCGAACTCATAGAGTTCACGTACGTCCACAACCAGCATATCAAGCCCTTCCTCCATCTGATCTTCCAGATCCCAAGGGTATATCTCCTCCACTTCAGGAAGGCACTCGTTCAACAGATCGATAAATCTTTTCATCACGTTAACCTGAATATCCTGTGAGGGTCTTTACCATTGCTCATAGCCTCACGTTTGGCATATAACCCGATTAAGACTATTTGGGGACAGTATACCTTTTCATCATCATTGAAGTGCATTCGATGCAGATGGGTGCCCCCTTATAACTTCGCATCTTCCAGAAGGCGCTGTAATTTAGCCTGCATATGCGAATAGTGTGACCCTTTCCAATATACCTTTCCACAATCTGCACATTGGTAAAATTTGTTGTAATAGCGGATGGTCTTGGGCTCAAGCTGAGAAAGCACCACAGCCTTGTCGACAGCGCCGACCAAGCCATTGCACTCCTGGCAACGGGCATAGGGTATGATTTGCCGACGCAGATCGAAGCGCGCGAGTATCTCCTTAATCTGACGCTCCGAATCTACCTCGCGCACCCAGTAGCCGTGTGTCACTGCTTTGGCACGGAGCAATCGCCGATCACGTGTGAGGATGATACGCTGCTGGTTGACTGATATATCGACTATCTCCCGATCTTGGTAGTCATTTCGATAGAGAGTATCAAATCCCAACCAGCGAAGCATTCGAGCCAATTTGCCCAGATTAACATCTACAACAAAGCGAACCACCCTCAACGGTTGCGGACGCAGTCGCAACAGAGGGGTGATATCAAGGGACTCAAACATCGGATAGATGGCTACGCGATCACCATCCTGTAGTGGGTAATCAAACCCTTCCGATAGCCCGTTGACGATAATCAGATCCACTTCACTGTGAGGAACGCCCAATGCCTCAATGGAATCTTTGATCCCCGGATGATCGTGAAATGGGTAAACGATCTCTCTCTTGCGTTGCGCCTGGGGGAGAAAGTCGTTGAGTTCTTCGTAAAAGCGAAACGTTGCGCAATTGTTGGCCATACCACCACAATAGCCCAGAAAAGGGGGCAGATTTATTGTTCATTCGACAAGGCAGTAAATAAATCCGTTCCCTTAATTCTACTTTGTCAGATTAGATCTATAAGTAACTCACTGAATAATATAAAATATATGCTGTGAATTTCTTGGCAATCATCGTAAGGAAGAGCATCAAATGACAAGCACCAAGGTCATTTGAATTACCTGATACGCGCATAAGTAGAATCGATCGCATAGCGGAGCGATTCCAACGTTTCCAGTACCGCTTTGAATCCCATTTTCGAAGCAAGACGAGGTCGGTGTTTCAACCGGTCACACACTATCTCAAAGGCCTGATGCAAGCGCAGAGAAAGAACATGGAACGCATGGAAGAGGTGGTTGCAGGCGCAGATGATCAGCGTCTCCA
This sequence comes from Gammaproteobacteria bacterium (ex Lamellibrachia satsuma), assembly GCA_019623805.1. Classification (NCBI taxonomy): domain Bacteria; kingdom Pseudomonadati; phylum Pseudomonadota; class Gammaproteobacteria; species Gammaproteobacteria bacterium (ex Lamellibrachia satsuma). The sequence continues at coordinate 661,773 of CP053680.1, read as the reverse complement.
GCATATGCTCACCGAGTCCCCGTGGGATCATCGTGCGGTGTTAGACCAAGTGGCGCTGGAAGCCGATCAATGGCTGGGTGGAACCGCGGATACCTGTCTGTTGCTCGATGAGAGTGGCCTTGCCAAGAAGGGTAAACATTCAGTGGGGGTTAAACGCCAATGGAATGGCCGCCAGGGCAAGGTGGATAACTGCCAGGTTGGTGTATTCGCAGCACTGGGTAAAGGGCACTTGTCCACGCTGATAGATGAACGTCTCTATCTACCCAAAGAGTGGGTATCGAACCCGGCTCGCTGTCGCAAGGCGGGTATCCCGGAAGTTGAACGGAAACATCAAAGCAAGTCAGAGTTGGCGCTGGAGATGGTGCGTCATCAGAGGACGCTTGGCCTGCGTTTTGCCTGGGTGGGTGCAGATGGGGGATACGGGAAGGATCCGGCTTTTCTGAGGGGTTTGGAGGCGATGGGTGAAACCTTTGTGGTGGACATCCACAAAGACCAACAGGTCTACCTGGAAGATCCACAGCCGTTCATACCGGAGAGCACGACAACGCGCGGTCGTCGTCGAAGTCGTCTGCAAGCCCAGGCAGCCCGTCTGCGCGTTGACCAGTGGCTCAATGAGCAACGGGACAGCGAGTGGCAGCAAGTGGTATTACGGGATAGCAGCAAGGGCAAACTGCGCGTCGAGATCCTGCATCATCGGGTTTGGCTTTGGGATGGAAAAGAAGCCCAGGCACATCAATGGCACCTGATTGTACGACGAGAGGTCAATTCACCGGAGACGATTAAATACACCTTGTCGAATGCACCGGAAGAAACGCCATCCCATTGTCTTGCAAAGATGCAGGCGCAGCGGTTCTGGGTTGAGCGTTCGTTCCAGGATGGTAAGAGTGAATCAGGTCTTGCTGATTATCAGGCCCGTAAATGGAAATCCTGGCATCACCATATGGCCTTGGTCATGATGGCGATGTTATTCATGCTCGAAGAGCGAATTGTGCAAAAAGATGATCACCCCTTACTCAGTTGTTCAGACATCGAATCGCTATTGCGTGCCTTCCTGCCACGGCGAGATATTGAACGCGATGAAATACTACGGCAAATGACGAAACGGCATCGTAAACGACAAGCGGCTATCGACTCCCAATATCGAAAACAGACGCTGGAACAGTCGGTTGCCGGGTGATGGAATCTGACAAAGTAGAATTAATTCCTAGCAAACTACTACAATGAAAAGATTCGATGGGAAAATCTAGTAGAGGTAATGGTGGCCAGATATCGATTTTACAGCAACAGCGCTTGGTCAATCCGCGAGATGGCGTCTAATCTGCTTCGTGCCACGTTCATCACCTTCATGGCCGCAGTGTTTCTTGCCCCGGTGGCGAAAGCCGGTCAAGCTGGTGCGGTTAACCTGGCTAAAACAGGAGCCTATGAGTCCTCAAAGGTCTGTTCGAACTGCCATGCACATTTGTACAACCAATTCGAGCAATCGATGCACGCCAGAGCCTTCGCGAATCCGGTTTTCCAGAATCAAGTCTACAACGTGCTGCTTCCCCAAGTATCAGGAGACCCAGATACCGCACACAAAGCAGGCTCATGCCTGGCCTGCCATTCGCCCACCACCTTTTTGACTCAGGACCAGCGTTTGCCTGCCCGCGACAGTCTGGGTGAGAGTCCGCCCGGAGTGACCTGTGACTTTTGTCATACCACTATTGGCCACAGGGGTTTGGCACCGGGTAATGCCAATTACATCCCATCGCCCGGCCCGATAAAGTATGGTCCCCTGAAGTTCGCGTCAGATTGGCACCGTGAATACTCACCGTTTCAACGCAAGAGCGAGGCCTGTGCCGTCTGCCACGAAGCGACAAATGGGCAAGGCGTGCAAATACACACCACTTACAGTGAATGGAAGACTAGCTACTGGTCGAGGAATGGCATCGAGTGCCAGGATTGTCATATGAGTGCCGCTGGACGCTTGATTGCTGGGAGCCCGGTCTTTGAGACGGGAACCGTCGCCGCCGGTACCCTCCTCTCACCACCAACGCGGGAACAGGTGTTTAGCCACCAGTTTCCCGGCGCGAATGTGAAAAGTCAACTCGAAGGGGCCGTCAAATTACGGGTTCAAAGCTTCCCGGGCAAAGCCAAGCCAAGCCAAACAATATTTGTCGGCGTCGAACTGGACAACAGCGAGGCGGGCCACAGCATGCCTACCGGAGCCATCGAATTGCGCCTGGCGTGGTTGGATGTCAGGCTCAGGAATCAGAGTTCTGGGCAGGAGTGGCAGCTTAAGGCAAAACCTAATACGCGTACCCGCTGGGATGTTGCCGGGCTGAACCCCACCGATGCCGCGTTGCTTGGCACGGAGATCGCGGATGGCAGCCGGCTCTACCGGGCGATTGTCGTGGACACGGAGGGTCAGCAGACACTCAATAACTGGGAGGCTGTGGACAAGGTCTTCGATAATCGGCTGAAGGCCGGCGAAGTACGCCGCGAAATGTTTCGCTTCACCCTGCCAGCTGACGCATCGGGTAGCCTGGAGGCCGAAGTGGCGCTTCGATATCTCCGATATCCCCCCGGATTCGTGACACGCCTCGGAATCGCTCCAGCTGACAGCGTACTGATGGCAAGGACAAGTAGAATCATTAAGATTGCCGACTGATCCTCTCTTTGGGTTCTGGCACTGATTGCTCATCCCTGTAGCCAGGCACGGTTTTTCCCGGCCACACCAGCGCAGCAGCAATTTGCGTCTGGATCTGAGAGGAAACCGTGATCAATCCCCCATAAACCGTAGACTGCGATAGCCACATAATCGTCTGGATATCGCTGTTCTGGTATCGTTTCCATATCCCGTCAAAATGATTTTACTGGAATATGCTGTTCGCTACTAATACGCAACAGTTTGATTAAAAGGAGAATTTATGAATTTTCGGTTGTTAGTTCCACTCATACTTTTGTTCTCGTTGTTTAATGCTGAGGCCAAAAGTCTGTCACTGCGTATTCATGGATCAAATACTGTCGGTGCCCAACTCGCACCCGAACTGATTAGGGCCTGGCTGAAAACCAATGGCTATCAGTCTATCCAGATTTCGCAACGGAAAGAGGAAAGCATCGTACAAGCGGAAGCAGCCAATGGCGACAGCATACGGGTCGATATTATCGCCAAGGGTTCGAGTACCGGTTTTAAAGGGTTGAAAGGTGGCCAGGCGGATCTGGCCATGTCGTCGCGACGAATCAAAGAGAAAGAGGTCCAGGCGCTCGCGTCACTCGGAAATATGACTGCACTGGAGAACGAACATGTCATTGCACTGGATGGCATAGCGGTCATCGTGCATCCTGAGACCTCCCTCTCGACCCTCAAAAAATCCCAGATTCGGGACATCTTCGCCGGAAAAATAACCGACTGGAAAATGCTGGGAAGAGCACCGGGCGCAATCCATCTGTATGCCAGGGATGACCAATCCGGAACATTTGATGTCTTCCGTAGCCTTGTCTTGGGAAAAAAGACTCCAATGTCAGAAAAAGCAAAACGTTTTGCGGATAATACCGACCTTTCCAACAGCGTTGCGCTGGACAAAGAGGGAATAGGCTTTGTCGGCTTGCCCCACATTCTACAATCCAAGGCTCTGGCGATATCCGATGGGGAGGCGCCGGCCATCGAACCCAATAATTTCTCAGTCGCAACTGAAGACTATGCATTGTCTCGCCGACTCTACCTCTATCTCCCCAACCCGGACGACGCCAATTCTCTGGCACAACAATTCACCGAATATGCGCGTTCCGATGCCGCTCAGGAGGTGATAGAAAAGGTAGGCTTCGTTTCACAGAAGGTATTCGCCAGCACATTTGAACTGGGCAAACAGTATCCGAAAGAGTTGAGGAAACTTGCGCAGGGTACAAAACGGCTCTCCGTCAATATGCGATTTTCTGAAAGCACAGTCTTCCTGGACAACAAGGCAAAACGGGATGCAGACCGTATCTACCGATATTTGGATGAGAGAAACAAACTGAAGAGTGGGATCCTGCTTTTCGGCTTCACCGAGCAAAAACCAGATGGCATACCGATGGTCAACTACAATCGCTCAGTCCGGCGAGCCGACCAGGTTGGAAAATACTTAAGGAAAAAGGGAGTTTGGGTCGTTACCAGCCGTGGTTATGGCAACGCTGTTCCAGTAGCATCCAATGAGTCCGAATTGGGGCAGGCAAAAAATCGTCGGGTTGAGCTCTGGTTAAAGTAGGTATACGTTTCTTGTTCGTTATACGAAATCGATCTCTTTATCTTTCTCTGACAACCATATCTTCATTACCGCCTGTAAAGCGTTCTGAGAAAATGGCTTGCTAAGATAATCATCTTGACCGGCGGTACTGCATTGCTCCTGCACACCTTCCTGTACATCTGCAGTCAAGGCAATAATGGGGACGTGCATAAAAAAGAATGCAACATTAAGGAAGTAAGCTCCTAGCCCCCCGCCACCTATCGATTATTCTTTTTCACCCATAGACCTGACCTATAGGCCACCCGTTACTCCTGGCACCATCGACTTCCTTGTTTATTATCACTGTCCACGAGTGCGACTTTCCCTGCACACCTATATCTGGATCCCCATGGCTACCACATTTTCTCAATGCCAGGCTCGCTGCCAGACATCTGGTTATTGGTCACCCAACCTAAACCAAGCCGCTGCGTCCTCTTTTCACGATGCTGAACAATTATCAATGCCAACATCAATCTGTTGTGAGAAATTGAAAAAAATAGAGAAGGATTTTTACATCGATTTTGAGGGATAAAACCATGCACATCTTCTTCAAAAAGAAAATATATAACGACCATTTTGTTGAGGCATTGAGGACCTTTGGGCTGGATCAGGGCGATATCGATCCCGCCGCCTACAGGAAAATCACCCAGGGCATTCGCGAACGCTCCAACAGTGTCCACAAGAAATTCCAGATGCCGGAAAGTGAGATCATCAAAGAACATACACATACCGCTGCAATCGCCGCAGCCTATTGTCTGCTAGGAGTCTGTCGGGTTTGATCCATTGAGCCAGGGATATTTTCCGGCCCACCGTGTTTTTCCCATAATCGCTGCCTCTGTAGGAATATAAGCCCTATGTAGGGCAGTGAATTATGAAAGACTGACCTATCCTTGTCGATATCTCAGCCTGCCAGCGCATGCATCCGCTTCAGGTTCCATGCCGTACATACCAGATTCCATTCACCTTGCGCTGAATCACTCCCTCGAAGGTGAAATTGCCGAAATCCCATTACTTCTTTGATAATGCCGAAGACGGTCTCAACTGTCGATTTCCGTGTGGCATACACGGCCTTGCCTTCCGGTGTACTGAGTCGATGCCTCATTCGGGTTAACATATCGGCATCTTCCGGGCAGGGCGGCACCTGTTTCAGCCGCTCTTCCAGCGGCAGGTTGTGCTGTTCGCGGCTATCGGAGAGGTAGGGGGTGATCTCCTGTGCTTCACAACGATTGACATTCTCTTCACTGAAGTAACCCGTATCCGCCAACAGACCTTGTGGTTTTCCCAGCTGCTCTTCTGCTGCCTTCAGTTGTGCAAGTGCAGGTTCTATTTCCTGTTTGTCATTGGGTTGCTGGGTAATATGGTTCTCCACGATCAGGTGGGTACCGGTATCAACTGCCGCTTGGGCGTTATAGGCCTGAACAAACCCTTCCGATGAGGGCATGATGCGTGACTCCTCATCCGTGAAATTGACTTGGTCTTTTTCCTGTGGACCTTCTTCTGGCGGCTTTGGCACTCTACCTCTGGCCTTCTTCCCTGTCTTTTCCTCTCGTTCCTTACGCCGCTTCACCTTCTCTTCGTATTCCGCCCGTTCTTTTTCAAAGCGCTCACGCGCTCTTCGTTCGATCTCTTTCTTAGCCTTGGCTATCGCAGCAAGCCGGTCCTCACGACGTTTGAGTTCCTCTGGAATATCCAGTTCCGGCTCTTCTTCTGCATCGGCCTGTTCGGCCTTTTTCAGCAACAGCTCGACTTCACGATGAAGCTGCTCTTCAAGCTTGTTGGCATACCCCCAACTCATCGCCTTGTGTTTGCTGGCATTGGCCTTGACCTTTGTCCCATCCAAACTCACATTGCCTATCTTCAAAAGACTCATCGCCTTGGCTATCACTAATATCTGGACAAAGAATCCCTTCAACTCCTTGAGAAAGCGTTTGCGAAAGGTGGCGATGGTGTCATGGTCTGGATGGCTGTCTGCCGTAATGAACCGGAAGGCCACGGAGTCGTAGGTGGCTTGCTCCAACTTTCGGCTGGAGAATACGCCGGTTGCGTAACCGTAGAACAGCAGTGAAAGCAAAATGGCTGGATGGTAGGGCGCTTTTCCTCCGCCACCGTATTGAGATTCCAGCTCTTTCAGATCCAGCTGTTCTACGATGTCCACGATAAATCGCGCCAAATGGTTCTCTGGTAGCCAGTCCTGTAATGAGGGCGGCAACAGATAGGGGGTGTCTCGATTAATCGTGCGGAATTTATCTGACATACTGACTTCGGTTCGTTATTCTTTGGCTTACAGTATTTTATCAAATGGGACTGGTTAAATCCGACAGACTCCTAGGACCCAACAAAGCCGTTAAACAGTATCCTGAACTTCAGAATGAGTTTGAAGAGGTGGAAGAAGATCTATTAAATGCAAGAGAAGAAGCGAACAGCCATAGTATCCATCTCATGGTCTTTTCGATCTTGAGCGATCAACTACTCTGTCATCCTGATACGCTGCTGTCCCATTAACGGGCAAATAAAAGGATATTTGGTAGACTTAGAGAACAGGCAACATTGAAAAACTCCCCACACGAAAGTGCAGGGAGTAACGCCAGACTAATAAGCGTTTTTCGGCGAGAGTAATTTGGCTACATCTGAAATTCCATGTTTAAGAACGAATACGTTCTTAAACCCGATATGACGCAACCCTGTGGCAATCGCCATCGCCCTGTGGCCAGCCTTGCAGACAATAACAACCTTTCCAGTCGTAGGGATTTTTGCCAAGTTGGCTGATGTGAAAACCTCATTCATCGGAATAACTGTACTGTTGGCTAAGTTAAAGCCATAAACTCCAGTTTCTCCCGGCGTCCGAATATCCACGATAAACAGCTTCTCGCCCTTTTTCAGAGACTCCACAAAGACCTTCGTTGGAATCATCTGCAACGCCTTTGCGGTGCCTTTGCCTGAGAATGAGCTGAAATACTGTTCATAGCTCTTTGCCAACCCTTGATCATAGGAAAAGGCTGGGCCAACAAAGAATACAGACAGGATTACTAACAGAAATAATTTTTTCATACATACCTCCTCTAACAGCGCACTGCTAACCTCGATGGTCATGCATGAGGAGGTTTACTTGCCATCCCTCGAGCCCCCTCCTGCTACCCCGGGTGCTCATTCCTTCTACTGGTAATTATAGTATTGAAGTGCTGCTTTGATGCGATTTTCCTGATTTTCCCCAGTTTATTAATTTTAGTACATCGGCCATCTTCACACCGCGCCTGACAACGTGCGGCCGAGAGGGAAAGACTCACGTCCTATCGTTTTTCACCCTGCGGCAAGCCGCACTGCCTCGACCTTATACTCGGGCGTCATACTCTCTTGGTCGAAGATACCGCTGGTAAGATGATTGATGGCAATCTCCGGAAAATGAAAGGTCGTAAAAAGAACACCCGGTTTTACCTCATCACTGACCCGCACATTAAGATGGGTAACGCCGTTGGCCGACTGAATCTCCACCCGTGAACCGTCCGTAAACCCCTCTCTTGCCGCATCGGCCGGATTGATCAGCAAAACATCATGATCGACCAGTTCCAGATTGGGTGTTCGCCGGGTCATGCTGCCGCAATTGTAATGCTCCAGCCGTCGACTGGTCGTTAGAATATAGGGAAACTCTGCGGAGTGATCGAGAAGCTCCGGGGTCTCCTGAAACTCGAAGAAACGGAACCTGCCCTTAGGCAATTTGAACTGCTGCTGATGGAGAATTTTAGTTTCAGCTCCATCTACCGCTACCGGCCACTGCTTGCCGTTACCATGGAGGTTTTCCCAGGTAACACCGGCAAAGAACGGCACCACCTGGGAAATCTCCTTGAGCAGTTCGGCGGGATCATAGTCTCCTTGTGGATATCCCATGCGCTCCATCACGTTGCAGACGATCTCACCGTCCGGCCGAGTACCTCGTAAAGGCTCGACGGCTGCGTTGAGTTTCTGAATTCGCCGCTCGCCGTTGGTGAAGGTTCCGCTCTTTTCAAGAGATGATGAGGCCGGCAGAATGACGTCGGCCATGCTGCATGTCTCGGTCATGAAGAGCTCCTGTACGATCAGAAGATCAAGCAGACTGAGAGAATACTTCACTTCGCAGGAGTTAGGATCTGTCTGCAGTACATCCTCGCCCATGATCCATAACGCCTTGAGCTTGCCATCCCTCGCGGCACCAAACATCTGCGGAATCTTCAGACCCGCCTGGGTCGGGATTTCGGTGCCGTAGACCTTCTCGAATTGGGCCCTGATCTCCGGCTGTTTATAGTCCAGATAGCCTGCGCCAAAATCCGGTTGAACCCCCATGTCGACGGCTCCCTGGACATTATTCTGCCCGCGCAGTGGATTCATGCCGGTACCCGGGCGGCCGATGTTGCCAGTCATCATAATCATCGAAGCGAGCATCATGATCGCCCGGCTGCCCTGGTAATGTTCGGTAATTCCAAGGCCATGAAAGGCCATGGCCCGCTGGGAACGGCCGTAAATCTCGGCGGCATATCTGGCGTCTTCACGCGAGACACCGGTTGTCTTTTCCAGTTGATCGAGATCCTGTGCCATTACCTTCGCACTGAATTCCTCGAAACCCTCGGTCCGGCCGGCAACGAAAGCCTGATCGACATATCCCAACTCGATCAGGTAACGGCAGAGCATATTAAGCAGGGCTACGTTGCTGCCCGGGCGCGGTTGCAAGTGACATGCGGCATACTTTGAAAGTTCGGAGCGGCGTGGATCAACGATGATGAGATCCGTATCCTGGATTGCCGCTTGTTTCAACCTGGCCCCGGTAACCGGATGTGCCTCAGTGGGGTTAGCGCCAAAGATTAGCAGGCAGTCGGCCAGCGGAATCTCCCCGATCGAATTGGTCGCCGCACCAGTACCGTAGACCTGCTGCATGCCAAAAGCAGTTGGGGAGTGACAGACCCGTGCACAACCGTCAATATTATTATTGCCGATCACTGCACGCATGAACTTCTGCATCAGATAGTTCTCTTCATTGGTACAGCGGGCCGACGAAATGGCTGCGATGGCATCCGGACCATGTTCATGCTTGATGGCATCGAGCCGTTGCGCGATATAGTCGAGCGCCTCATCCCAACTGACTTCGACCAACTTGCCATCACGGCGAATCATCGGACTCGTCAGGCGGTCCGGATGGTGTACGTATTCAAATGCGTAGCGCCCTTTGAGGCAGGTGTGTCCCCGATTGACCTCTGCGTCTTCGATGGCGCTGATAGCGGACACGCGACCTTGCTTGACCTTTACCTCCAGATTACAGCCAACGCCGCAGTAGGTGCAGACGGTCTGGACTCTGTTATCTGCCCGCAGAGTCTTGGCACGGTAGCGGTCACTGAGGGCATTGGTCGGACATGTCTGTACGCATCGACCACAGGAGACACAACCCGCCTCGCCAAAGTCACCCGCCAGGCCCTGGATGATATGGCTCTTTATGCCACGATTGGCCATGGATAATACGAACTGACCTTGCACCTCATCGCAGGCACGGATACAACGATAGCAATGAATGCACTCGGCCGGATCGAATCGCAGATAGGGATGGGGTTGCGCCGGCTGACCGGGTTCCTGCTCCCGTGGATAGCGGCTGTCGGTGATACCGTACTCGCGCAGCAGCTTTTGAAACAGCGACGGATTCTCGTCCGCCGCAGGTTCAAGTTTATCCTGCGGGTAGTTACTCAACAGTAGTTCGAGTATGCCTTTTCGCACCCGGCTCAGACGCTCTCCGTGGGTCGAGATATGCAAACCATCTGCTGCGGGGGTATGACACGAGGCCATTAAGCGACCGGCCTCCCCCTTGCCACGCGCCACTTCGACCAGACATATCCGGCAGGCGCCAAACGGCTCCAATGCCGGGTCATGGCAGAGCACGGGAATCTCGTTGCCCCCAAGGTGCCGGCTGACACATTCATAGAGGGTTTCGCCCGGTTTGAATGGATAGGCCGTGCCGTTGATAGTGAGCTGGTTCATTTGGCTGTGAAATAGGGGGTAAGTTCATCATGAAAATGCGTCAGGGCATTGCGCATCGGTAGTGGAACACCGCCTCCCAGGGCGCACAATGAACCGGCCTCCAGAAGCTCCAGCAGCTCATCAAACAATTTGCTATCCAACGGATTATCCGCTGATGCCTGCTCCAGCAGGTGACTGCCCTTCGCTGTCCCAAGCCGGCACGGAGTACATTTCCCACAGGACTCCTCGGCCATGTATTCGAAGATATGGCGCATGAAATCGATCATGGGAAAGCGCTTCGGGATGGCGATGATTCCAGCATGCCCCAAGGCGAAACCGGATCGCTGGAAACTCTCGAAGTCCACTGTCAGAGCATCGATCACGGCAAGCGGGAGAATGGATCCAAGCGGTCCGCCCACCTGTAACGCTTTCACCCCGGTCTTGAACCCCCCAGCGTCGCCGAGGATCAGATCACTGAACCGATAGCCGAAATCCACTTCGTAAAGTCCTGGTTTCACAAACTGACTATCAAGCGAGATGAGCTTGGTCCCCTTGCTCTCCTCGGTGCCGATGGCGGCATAGGCTTCGCCGCCGTGCTGCAGTATCCAGAAAATATTGGCGAATGTTTCCACATTGGAAAGTAGCGTCGGCTTGCCCCAAAGACCATAGGTGGCAGGAAACGGGGGGCGTACACGAACTTCAGGACGCTGCCCCTCAATCGAGCTGAGCAGCGCTGTCTCCTCACCGCAAACGTAAGAACCTGCGCCTTCGATGATTCGAAAAGAGAAATTATGTCTAATCTGATCCGGCAAGGAATCAAACTCGGCAATAGCCGCTTCCATCCTGCGAATCGCCGCAGGGTATTCGCGACGGATATAGAGCACTCCGGTGTTGGCGCCTGCTGCGACTCCGGCAGCATACATGCCCGCCATAACCTTATGTGGTTGCTGTTCCAGCAGATAGCGGTCCGAGAAGGCACCGGGATCGCCCTCGTCCGCATTGCAGACGACATCTTTTTCGCTGCCTTGAGCCTCGGCTGTAGCGCGGCATTTAAAGGCAAAGCCAAAACCCGCACCACCTCGGCCGCGGAGTTTCGAGCGCTCCAGTTGAGGAAGTATCTCATCGCGCTTGTTGAGTGCGATCCGATAGAGTGCTTCCAACGAATCGACCGGGCCGGTAAGTATGGCTGACCGGGAGAGGCAATAGACCGGTATTTCCGGCCGGCTTAAACCGTCATCCCCCTGATGGTATCCATCCAGCCGGCCTTCAGCTTCGTGTTTCAGCAAACCCGCTCCGCGATAGCAGTATCCGCAGCACATGGTTTTGTCCGCGTGCGGATGGCGCGCCGCGGTTTCTGCTGCAGAACCGTTTACCAGACAAGCTGTGCCGTGGCACACCAACACTTCGCTGTTCTTCGTCTGTTCGTTCAGAAAGTCATAGAAACTGGCGGTTCCTTTGATGACCGAAGTCGACAGACGAGCCTCCTCCGCCAACAAGGTCATTGCCGCATCGGTCTTCTCTGTGTCTGACTGAATCGTCGCGCTGAGCAAATCGAATAGATTGTTTTCAAGGCCCTGGTGACTGCTTAATGCACGGATATTTTTTGACATGTCCTCTCTCTCAACGCCTTGGTTCCGCCCGTTGGTATGACCTCGGCATCAATAGACTGCAAAGGCAGTCGGCAAAAATGTGATTTCTTGTGCATTCTTCTGACACATATTCAGTTCTTTTATCGAGGATAATATAGTGTATGGCTCCTTGCCAACCGCACCTGAATAAAGATGAAGGATGGCGTTTTACTCATTTCATGAGCGCCTGGTAGGGTGTGCCGTGCGCACCAGAATAAGCCGGTACAGCAATTATCGTGCGCATGGCGCACCCTACGCTCGTCACATTTAGCGATGCTACTCCCCCCATGCTATTAACCCGGCATGTTAATAGATCATGATATACTGCCGTCATGAACAAAGAAGATGCCAGAAGCCTTCCTGCACTAGCCCAGGAAGAAAAACGCAAACAAGCAGTACGGATGCGCAAGCAAGGCCAGACCTACAAAGCGATAGGGGAATCAGTAAGGGTCCATGAGCGCACTGTGATCCGCTGGATCCGCACTTATGAAACCCAAGGTGATAAGGCTCTGAAGGCAAAGAAGCAGGGCCGGCCGATGGGAGCGGGAAGATGCCTAACGCCAGAGCAAGAAAAACAGATCCAAAAGCTCATCTCTGACAAGACACCTGATCAACTCAAGATGGCTTATGCACTGTGGACCAGAGAAGCCGTGAAGGAACTGATAGCTCAGGAATTCAAGATCAAACTGGCAATTAGGACGGTAGGAAAATATCTGTCTTTGTGGGGCTTCACCCCACAGAAGCCCTTGAAGCGGGCCTATGAGCAAAACCCCAAGAAAGTTGCCCACTGGCTGGACGAGACCTATCCTGAGATCAAAGCACAGGCTAAGGCAGAGAAGGCGGAAATCTATTGGGGAGACGAAACTGGGATGCGCAATGATAGCCAGCACGAACGGGGTTATGCACCCAAGGGAAAAACGCCCATTATCCATCTCAATGCCAAGCGAGCATCAACCAATATGCTTTCTGCCATTACCAACCAGGGTAAGGTGCGTTTCAAGATATTTGAAGGCAACATGAATGCGGATATCCTGATCGATTTCATGAAGCGACTGATCAAAGCAGCCAAGAGAAAAGTCTTCCTTATACTAGACAATCTACGTGTCCATCATGCCAAGGTTGTCAAGGAATGGCTGCAGGACAAAGGAAAACAGATTGAAGTTTTTTATCTACCTGCATATTCGCCTGAGATGAATCCAGATGAATATCTGAACTGTGATCTTAAGCATGGGGTGCACAGTGGGCTGCCAACCCGATCAAAGGAACAGTTAAAGAGCAAGGTCAGGAGTCATATGCAAATGCTGCAAAAGAAACCGGCTAGGGTTAGGAAGTATTTTGAGCATCCGCGTATTCAATACGCCGCTTAATATGGCTTATTATGATGCCGGGTTAATAACCATAACCACGAACTCCGAAACTTGAGTTTTAAGTATGAATGGGAAAAGAATTCTACTTATTCTGAGTGTCGGCTGGCCTTACAGTATATTCATGGTTTTTTCGACAAATAAATCCGTTGGTTACCTTTGATCAGGCTAATTTATCAGCGCCTGGCCGTCGGATTTTTTTACACTTGACTAACCACCCATTACCTAAGTCGTTGATTTATATTGGTGGCGCGAATATTGCGCAGGTTAATAGAAATCCAGGCTGTTTGAGCATGGAATCAGGAGTCAATCATGAAAGGCGCGATTAAATCTGCTTCGCTTGACGAAAACAAATTCCAATCCTTTCTCCTATCCACACTTGGCAGGTCCCGTAGGAATGCGAGAACTTATTCTGTAGCTCGTAGAATCCACAACCCTGACTCTTTTGGGATTAGGTCCCGCTGGCCCGGTTTCTACAGGCAGAGAGAGATTTAGTTTGAGGGCGCTTAGCTCCAGTCTACTGCGGGCGAGAGTAAACAGGGACAGATCATGGGTTTTAGGGCCTGTTAACACTATGCGGATACCCATTGACAGAGCCCTTTTTTTCGGCGTACTGAGCGTCGTGTGCTTGTGGTACATGAGCGAAAGTACAACGCAGGTCTATAGAATTAATCGTTCAATTGTAAGCCTTGATTGGGGCAAGACACTGAGGCATTGTGGCACGTACAATAGGTGCTACGCTGTTGATATCCCGCTACGGATTAGTTTTTTGACCATACGGGTAGTGACCAAAGTCCTCAGCGCGACGCTGACAACCCGAAATGAAACTGATTCGAATATGATTGGATACCATGAATCTAGCGAAAGCTGAACAGGCAATTGTCAACGGCATCTATGCCGCAGTGGCTTGGCTGATTCTCGATTTTGGGCTTCTGCTCCAGGTGCACGGGGAACAAACGCTTTCCTTTCTCTTCTCGCGGCCAGAAATGGCCGCCGGAGCGATCATCGTAATCGCCTGCATCGCGGGACTATTTTATAAATCCCGCTTGGCATCCATATCGCTTTTCCTACTCTTCTTTTTGCCCCTGGTATTACGCGCAGTACAGGGGTCGTTTCCCTCCACTATGTTATTGTTATTTTCTCTCATTCTGCTCTACTTTTTCCTCACCGCCATTATAGGCACCTTCAATTACCATCATCTCAAGACATTGGAGCGGGAAACGAACAAACCGGAGTGACTGAATTGACATGATGATAAGAGCCTCCCAAAAACTGGCCACGCTGAACCATACGTCACGCAAGCGACTCCGATTTTACTGCAGTTAACGGCTATTCAGGGTCTGGCTTACTGGATCAAGCTGTGAATTTCACCTGCGTGTCCCGATAACTCGTAATACACCGCCCGGCAATCAACTGAACACTTCCAAAAAGTACTGATCGTAGCCCCGGTTGGCGTAGATGGCTTCCATCTTCTCCTCCCAGAAGGTGCCGAAATCCAGAGCGTCGGTGAAACGGACCTTGCCGAGATTGGGGTCAAGAAATAGTATCGGGCCGTCCGGCACCACCGCCGTGAACGCGGTTGCATGCTGCCCCCCGGTGGATTTGCGGATGCGGCTCATTACCGCCAGGGTAGCGGTACCGTGAGGTGGCGCCGAGGTGGTCAGCAGATCATCGATCGCCATCGCTACCCCAGCCCCCAGCCCAAACAGATCGGCACTTCCCTTGGCCACGACGCGTGAACTGAGTCCATCCCGTTTCATCACCGGTGCGATTGCCTCGCCAAAGCTCTTGCCCCCTGAACCTTCGCGGATCTTCGCCTCCAGCAACGCCTGCACAAAACGGGCGGAGGCAGTGGAACGCCCACCCTGGATTCCTTTGGAGCGCTGCATACCGTTGGGCTGCACCAGATCGTGCCGCAGAAACGAGTAACAGATTCCGGCACAGATCCCCTCTCCTTGGGCAAACCCCTTCACCAAGGGATCCTGTCCCTGTTGGTAGGCCATGATCACCTCGCCGTTTATACCGGCATCATCGAGGATCTGCTGGAACTTTGCCTTCGTCCACGCCATGGTTCCGTCTCCCGTGGAATCGACAAGTGGAAACCCGGCATGCATACGCCGGGGCTATTTTAAGTATAGATGGGAAAAGATTACATTGAGTTAGGGCCTGTCAACACTATGCGGATGGCCAGCATTTTCACCAGAATAGACACATCTCGTACTCACGAATAGAGAAAGGAATTCGACTTACTCTGAGTGTCGGCTGGCCTTACACTATTGTCATAGTTTTTCGACTAATAAATCAATTGGTTACGTTTGATCATGCTATTTATCAACTTTTGGCCGTCGGATTTTTTTACACTTGACTAATCATCTATTGCATAAGTCCTTGATTTATAGTGGTGGCGCGAATATTGCGTAGGGTAATAGAAATCCAGGCTGTTTGAGCATGGAATCAGGAGTCAACCATGAACGGTGCGATTAAATCTGCTTCGCTTGGCGGAAACAAATTCCAATCCCTTCTCCTATCCACACTTGGCGGATCCAGTAGGAGTGCGAGAGCTTATTCTGTAATTCGTAGAACCCAACACCCTGACTCTTTTGGGATTAGGTCCCGTTGGTCTCGGTTTCTACAGGCCTTAGCTCCAATCCGCCGCACGCGAGAGTAAACAGAGGACAGGACGATATTGCCAGTAGGTTTTATGTGCTCACAGGCAAAAAGCCTTAGCCATATCTTCAAATCCCTTTGGCAAAATACACTCACTACGCTTGATTTGCCGCGACTTGGCAATCAGAAAAGGAGTAAATACACCAGTTGAGACCTTTGCTGATTCAGAAGGATTTTTCAATTCATCAATATCTCGCTCATAAAAATCCATTGCTATCTGGTTAAGCTCTGCAAGGCCTGCGCGATTGGAAGTGATTTGTTGATCAATCCATCCTGGCATCTTGCTGACAGAAGCTGTCCTTGCTTTTTGTAACAGCGGGTTCATGTGTTGGTTTAACAGCTCCTTATGGTGCTTTTGCGTAAGTACAGCACTGTATTCTTGATTAACACGTCTGATCGCAACTTGATATTCACGCAAACCATTAAGGGAGTGATCGACTGTTTGATATTTTGCTATCAATTTGTCAGTTAATTCACGAGACAGACCAAAGTTCACTTTATCAAATTCACGATCTATACGAGACAGTCCAAACGAAGGCATAATACCCCTGTAAGATAATTTCATATTCTCGCTTGTCGTCTTCAGCTTCAAAATACCTTCTTTGGATGCGGAAAAGCTTTCCCAATTAACAGCCGCTAGACTTTCATCTGCAATTCCATTTGCTACGATTTTTTGCACTCTGTCCAACTCTGATAGGAATTGCTGCCTGTCACTTTCTGGTAAAGCCGCGAATAGCCCGCCTTTGGCATCAGTCTCATCAATACCAGCCTGAATTTTTTTCAAGCTTTCCAGATTCACAGGCAATGCATTCAATTCTTCAGCCATTTTCGGCAAAAGCTTCCGCGCATCGCGGATAGAGGTTGCAAAATACATGTTGCGGTGCCACCCGATACTTTTAACTGTATTTTGAAAAATATACGGCGCGTAATCCGCAGACTGCCCACTGATCTTCCGCAAGGAATCCAATAGGGCCGTGTGTTTGGTATCACCAGTGTTTTCTAAAAGAGCCGAGCATTGTTGCCCCAGACTTTGAAGCACACTTGCATCTTTGGCAGTCAATCCATCGTAAGCAACACCCAGCATATCAAAAGCCAAATTCGACTCAACAGCCGAAGAACTAACCTTTCCAGCAGGCGTTTCCAGTACTTCACTGGCAGCAAGATACCACTCTAAGTACTGCTCACATTGTTCAATACTTGCCCTTGAGCGAGGCTGGAAGCTCGCAACAAGGCCTTCCGGATTCACTCTTGTATCAAATTCAGTTTTCCAGGCCTGGAAGGTCGTGCAACTACTGGCGTTCGTCGCATCTCCTTCCATATAGGAGCCATCCTCTGTTAATATCGCGTTAATATCAGTAGGTGGAATATCTCGTCCAAACCTATCTTCTACGTAGCCTGAAGACCGCAATTTAAGTTTACGTGATGCACTATTATATTTACCTTCTGCACGGAGAACACCATATTTCCGATAGGATGATCTGGCAAAACCCTTCAGCACACCCCTGGTGTTCGCTTCATCCAGATTAAGAAAAAGAAATCCAAAATATTTTTCACGTCCACAATTCATCTGGAAACGCCAAGGATCACCTTGAAACTCTGTGGATGGACTCACGGATGCAAGCCCCGCATAGTATCCTTCCATTTTTTTGTCCCTTGCTGCCTTGTTATTAGCCTTTTTCTTCTCCAAAGCAATTCGTTTCGCCTCTTGTTTCTTAGCCTTTTTTGCTTCACGCTCTGCTTTTTTCTTAGCTCTTTTTGCTTCACGCTCTAATTTTTTCCTGGCTCTTTTAGCTTCACGCACCTCTTTTTTTGTCATCGTACTCTCATCTACAGCTGCTAATTGAACCCTTTCATTAGATTCGCTGGAAAATACAAAAACAGGCAGGGAAAGACACCCCAGTAAAGTCACACTGATGCCAATTCTACCCATAAAAGAAACACTAGATGCTTTCGTACACATGTAACCATTCCACCAATGAAAAATCCTGTTCTATTTACAAGATCTGTAGATTATTCCGCAAAATATTCTAAAAAAGACAGTCAGATATTTTCTCATGTAGACCGTCATATTTCTGCGTTAGCTGCATGAAATTTTTCCCCTGATCATAATTCTCACCCAACCAGTCAATATCGCTCCGTGCCACTCCGATCCTGTCAAAACCGGAAGCAAAACACTCGCAAACGAATTGTGATTTCGTTGCTTCACCTCCTTTAGACATAGAATGGATTTTACAGCTTCTTTTTAAGGCAGGCAGACCACTATAATGAAGTGGCGGCCTATTGTTCGCGTAGGCAACAATATTTTTGTACAAATTAGTAAAAACGACACTCTTGCAGCCATAATCTTTTGCGAGAAGCTTTCCATCCTTTAGCCCTGATGCCTTTGCTATATCTACATCAATTGCCCCAGCCATGAGATTTGCGCCACCAGTGGTTAGAAAATCTTTTATCGCTGTAAATGCTAATTCCATAGATCGGTTGGCATTCATGCCACCAATCCCTTGTGTAATATCAAAACCAACAGCTCCACCTCCTTTACGCATCAACGCGACTGGAAGCGATGGATCATTCAATCCTGTGCAATATTCATCCAGCATCACGTAATCGCCTGAAAAATATTTATTAATTCTACTTTGTCAGATTCCATCACCCGGCAACCGACTGTTCCAGCGTCTGTTTTCGATATTGGGAGTCGATAGCCGCTTGTCGTTTACGATGCCGTTTCGTCATTTGCCGTAGTATTTCATCGCGTTCAATATCTCGCCGTGGCAGGAAGGCACGCAATAGCGATTCGATGTCTGAACAACTGAGTAAGGGGTGATCATCTTTTTGCACAATGTGTTAACAAATCAAATCCCGACATTATTTATTTCGTATTTTGAAACAGAGAAAAGGCTTGGTGTTTGCAGAATTCAGTTTTGTAAAGAATCCCGACAAAAACGGGGTTTTTGATGATCTATGTCAGGTTTTTCTTTGCGGCGTAACATTTCAGAGAGGGACGTAATAGACAGAAAGGGAACAAAGTGCCTGGGAATCAAAGTGTTATCGGATTGCTGGCGTTATATTGGTGTGTAAGTAAAACCGACACTTTTATGGATTTTGTCGTGCTGGAGTTTTGCGGGACCCGCTTTGCTTGATCTCTTCTACATTCTTGTTGTTATCTGAGTGAAGACAAAAGGCACACGCCTTGCTATTATTCAAAGGTGAAGACTTTTGCTTGGAATCCGGAAAAGAACGATCTGCTCAAAGAAGAAAGAGGGGTTTCGTTCGAAGAGGTTGTTCTCCATATCCAGCTTGGAAATGAGGTGGACATCTACGACCATCCCAACCAAGGGCGTTATCCAGGCCAGAAGATTTCTGTTGTTCTTATTGAAGGTTACGCATATCTCGTGCCTTTTGTTGAAAATGAAGATGAAATCTTTCTGAAAATTATCATTCCGAGTCGTAAAGCAACTAAGCAATATTCAGGTGATTCCAATGAGTAAGCTTGATTCTGAAGAGAAAGAGATCCTTGAAGCCTTTGAAAAAGGCGAGCTTAAACGGGCGAAAAATGTCACGCAGGAGATCAAGCAACATAAAGCTGTTGCTGAAGCGACATTTAAGAAAGATGCCCGTATCAACATCCGTCTATCTTCCCGGGATCTTCGCTCGTTGCAGGCACGGGCTTTAAAGGAAGGTATTCCATACCAAACATTGGTGTCCAGCGTTTTGCACAAGTTCGTTGATGGTCAGCTTGTGGATATATCAGCCAACAAATAACTCAAGTAGGTTGGTGGATCCGCTTCGCTTGATCCCCCTTGCATTCTAGACAGAGCATGGGCGGCATCGTCATTTTGCTCAACGCCTATCTCTTCGGCCTGGGTATTCCCAGCCGCTGCCTTCTCTCCCACAGTGCCTTACGACTGATGCCGAGTTTTTTTGCCAGTTCTGTCTCGGTCATGCCTTCCTGATGTTGTAGGACGAACTGCCGAAAATAGTCTTCCAGCGAAAGATCTTCAGATGGGGAGGCAGTAGTCTCGGTGGCTACCGAGATGTCGATGGCAAGCAGGTCGGGTGTGATGAGATTGTTCTCACAAAGAATTACCGCACGTTCGATGGCATTCTCCAGTTCCCGGACGTTACCCGGCCAGGCATAACTGGTGATGGCGTTGAGTGTCTCCTGAGTGAGTTCCATCGTGGTGCGGTTGAGTTGCTTGCAGATCTTTTGCAGCAGGAATACGGAGAGTTTGATGATGTCCCGTCCTCGTTCACGCAGTGGTGGCAGGTTGAGCTCCATTACACGCAGGCGGAAGTAGAGGTCGCTGCGAAATTCACCCTCCTGCACCCTCTGTTTGAGATCCTGGTGGGTGGCGGCGATGAGGCGAATATCCACCTGTTTTGACCGCTCGGAACCGACGGGTTTGATCTCGCCATTCTGCAGTACCCGTAGCAGCCGTGCCTGAGCGGCTGCCGGCAGTTCGCCGATCTCGTCGAGGAAGAGGGTGCCCCCATCGGCACATTCGATCAATCCGGTGTGTGCGGTATCGGCGCCGATGAAGGCGCCTTTTTCGTGACCGAAGAGTTCCGATTCGATCAGTGCCTCTGGGATGGCGGCGCAGTTGACGGTGATGATAGGTGCGTCGTTGCGTCTGCTCTGTTCGTGCAGGGCGCGGGCTACCAGTTCCTTTCCGGTGCCTGATTCACCCAGAATCAGGGTTGTTGTATCGGTCGGTGCGACTTTGCTGATGCGGCGGCAGATCTCCACCATGGCGGGGCACTCTCCCACCATGCCCTTTACCGGATAGTTCTTTTCGAGTTCGGACTTGAGCACCGCCTGTTGCCGCAGTTGTTTGGCGTGTTTAAGGATGCGTTTCACTAACAGCAGCAACTCTTCATGATTGAAGGGTTTGGCGATGTAGTCCACTGCGCCGCGCTTCATAGCGTCCACCGCTGCCTGTACGCTAGCGTAGCTGGTCATGATCAGTACCGGTACGGGTGCCGCCGGTTTGATCAATTCGACGCCGGCCAGACCGGGCAGGCGAACGTCGGCGATGATCAGGTCGTAGTCACTGAGTCTGTACTCGGTTTCGGCCCGCTCGACCGAGTCGACATCATCTATGCGGTATCCTTTGCGTTCCAGCAGGCGCCGCATCGCATTGCGGATGACGCTTTCATCCTCGACGATCAATATCCGACTCATTGCTTGTTACTTCCTCTGGGCATTTTCAGTACAACCCGGGTGCCAATACCGGGTTTTGAGTCGATCTCGATGCTGCCGTTGTGGTCGTTGATGATCTTATACGCCAGGGCCAGGCCAAGGCCGGTCCCTTCGCCGGGGGGCTTGGTGGTGAAAAAAGGCTCGAAGACGTACTCCTGCTTTTCTGCCGGGATGCCGGCTCCCTGATCCAATACCTCGATTGCGGTCTGTCCGTCTTTCTGCCAGGCAAAGCACTCCACCCGGTCACCGGGAGAGGATGCCTCAACGGCGTTGGAGAAGAGGTTGACCAGCACTTGGGATATCTTTTGCCGGTCTCCCAACAGCATCAATTCTGATGGGCAGTGGTTGATACACTCGATCTGTTTGCCCCGGTGGGTGAGCTGGACCAGCCGGATCGCTTCGTCTGTCAGTTCCCCCAGGGGAAAGCGCTGGAAATCGGTGCCGACCTTGCCGCTGCGGCTGAAGTTCATCAAGGTTTGGATGATGGTGGTGATGCGGTGGGTCTGGTTCATGATCTCATCCAGACTCTCATCAACGATCTGTCGATTCTCCTCCTCTCGCAGATTCTGGGTCAGAGAGGCGATGCCGGTGACCGGGTTGCCGATCTCGTGGGCGACGCCTGCGGCCAGTCGTCCGATAGAGGCGAGACGGTCGCTGTGGGCCAGTTCTGCTTCAAGAATCTCCAGATCGGTAAGATCCTCCAGCAGCATGACCTGGCTGGTACGGGCCTCTACCACGGGGTGGTCGGGGGCTGTGGGGCCGGGGATCGCCGCCTTATGCAGATTGAACCAACGTGGTTTTCCTTCATGTTCCACTTTCAAATGATGGATGTGGAAATCCTGTGCGGCGGCAAAACCGGCCAGCAGCTGGCCCCAGGATTCGGGCAGCCGGTGCAGCGGTACACCCAACACATCCTTTGGCGCAACTCCGGTCATCACCTCCATCGCCAGGTTCCAGATTACTACAGTTTGCTCCCGGTCGACGGCACAGACGCCGAGTGGGAGATCAAGCAGGATCTGCCGATGGTAACGGCGCAGACTGTCGAGATCGGCGGAGAGTCCACGCAATCGGGAGCGGGAGTCCTCCAGCTGCTCCTCCACAAAACGCATCGAGTCGGCCAGCGCGGTCTTGGCGTGGGCATCGAGCTGCAGGCGGCGACTGATGATAACGTGGGCGAGCTGTGGGCCGATCAGGCCGGAGAGGTTGCGCTCCAATCGCTCCCGCAGACGCCGCAGTTCGGTGGGGCGGGTTTCACTGGCCTGCATGCCGAGATCGTCGAGGGCCTGTTGCACCTCTTTTTGTGCCGTCTCCAAACCCAGCACGCTGGACATCTCTTTGACGAACTGATCGGTGGAGGTGGCGCTGACCACACCGCTAAGGGGAGAGAATGTCTCGCTGCAGCAGGCGTATGCGGCTTCCCGTTCGCCCCGGCGTTGTGTGGTCAGCAGTGTGCCGAGGATAAAAAAGAACGTATTGAAACTCAGCGAGCAGAAGGTGGCGAACTGCCACTTCTCCATGCCTGCGTAGTGCCGCAGGGCTTCGACGTCGATTTCGGTTCGCACAAAACCTGAGGCCTCCAGCATGGGCAGCAGCAGGGTGATGCTCCAGACTCCGATGCCTGCAAGCAGACCGGTTATAAGACCGCTTCGGTTGGCGCGGCGCCAATAGAGCAGGCCGATGATGCCGGGCAGGAACTGGGCCACGGCGACAAACGAAATCAGACCGAGCTGAACCAGCCCCTGATTCTGCTCCAGCATGACATAGAAACCGTAACCCGCCATGACGATGGCGCCGATCAGCAGACGGCGTCCCCACAGCAGCCAGCGGTAGAGGTTGACCTCCGGTGCCGGATAGCTGGCGGGCAGAACCAAGTGGTTGAGTGTCATTGATGAGAGCGCGAGAGTGGTGACGATCATCATGGCGCTGGCGGCGGAGAGCCCGCCGATGAAGGTCAGCATCGGCAGCCATCCCGGTCCTTGGTTCAGTGTGATGCCGAGAGCGTAGTAGTCTGCATCGATTCCCAGTTCCAGCCGTGTACCGGCCCATAGGATTGGAGGAATGGCCAGGTTGATAAGCAGGAGAAATAGCGGGAAGGCCCAGCTTGCGGTATTGAGCGCCCGTGGCTCCATGTTCTCTGTAAAGAGCATGTGGAACTGACGCGGCAGCAGGAAGGCGGCGGCGAAGGCGAGAAACAGCAGGGTGCCCCAGGAGCCTTCACGCACCGGTCGGTAGAGAGACTCTATCGCTTCAGGGTGCTCGATCAGCCACTGATTGAGACCCGAGGGGCCGGAGAAGATGCCGAAGATGGCAAAGAGCCCGACAGCCAGCAGTGCGACAAGTTTGACCAGTGATTCAAAGGCGATCGCCGCTACCAGCCCCTCGTGTTTCTCTCTTGGGGATGTGTGACGGGCACCGAACAGGATGGCAAACAGAATCAGCGTGATACAGAAACCCAATGCCAACACCTGTGGCGTCGCCTCCTGGGTCAGTACCCGCATCGATTCAGTGACGGCGCGGATCTGCAGGGCGATGTAGGGCAAGGTACCCACCAGCATGAAAAGGGTTACCAGGATACCGGCAAACTGGCTACGGTAGCGGAAGGCGAAGATATCTGCCAGGGAGGTGAGCTGATAGTCGCGGGTCAGCCGTAGAATGGGCTTAAACAGTACTGGGGTCAGGGCAAAGGCGATGGTGACCCCGAGATAGATGGTGAGAAAGAGGTAACCCTGAGTCTGGGCGAATCCCACGCTACCGTAGTAGGTCCAGGAGGTGGCGTAGACGCCGAGTGAGAGCACATAGACCGAGGGGTGGTGCAGCAGCCGTTCCGGTAAACGTCCGCTGTCTGCCGCATAGGCGATCAGAAAGAGCAGGATGAGATAGGCGATTCCGACCGAGAAAAGAAGTGCCAGATCATGACTCATGGTGCTGCCTGATATGGATGAGTGCACCGAGCAGGATGGCCACCAGCCAGAGCAGATAGGGCAGATACCAGGGGCTGCCGGGGTTGGTCCACCAGTAGACGACTGGGGAGGCAAAGAGAAAAAGGATAAACAGGACGAGCAGGATCGTCTTGTCGTAGATCGGTCGATTTTCCTGACCCGGCTGCATGCAGAGAGCCTAGCAGTTGTTACAGAAGGTAACAATGCGTAGTGCGCATTAGACTGGCGGACGGTTTTCAGATCCCGTCCGGTATCTGTCAGTTATTCAGGTGCCCGCTTTCGTCACCAGATCAGGAATACTTTGGGCGGAAGCGGTCGGCTAAAAAGTGTACCTGTGCATCACTACACCCATGCTTGAAAAGGAAAGCGAATTGTTACCAGGTTTCTGGATGGACACTATCCGCAGGCCTGAGATTATTGCGCCTGGTTGCTGTTTTCGATGATTTCGTGCAGCTTGGAAGAGAGCTCGGTAGGCTCGAATTTTGGTACATAGGCGTCTGCACCCACGCCCTTCCCCAGCTCCTGATTAGCCTCGGCGGAGAGAGATGAGTGCATGATGACCGGGATATCCGCCAGTCTCGAATCCTCTTTTATTTTTTTGGTCAGCACATATCCGTCCATCTCAGGCATCTCCACGTCAGTTAGAATAATCTGGATGAAGTCACTGGCCTTGCGGTCAGTTACAGCAGCCCGATCGGCGATCTCCTTTACCTTTGCCCAAGCTTCGGCACCGTTGGATGTGCTGATATATTTTATGCCCATGTGGTTGAGAGTACGGACGATTTGATCTCTCGCCACGACGGAGTCATCGGCAAACAGCAACGTGATCGCTCTATCTCCGATGTGTTCGATACCATCGAATAGGTCTTCGCTCTCACCAAACCCGGAGGTCTTGGCGAGTACCATCTCCACGTCCATGATCATCACCAGTCGGCCATCCTTAAGTTCGGTGACGGCAGTCACCAAGCCTCCATGCTGTTGTATCATCATCGGTGGTGGTACCTTGACATCCTCCCAGGCCAGCCGTTCTATAGTGTCGACCGCATGTACCAGGAAGCCCTGCACGTTCTTGTTGTACTCGGTGATGACCAGGATACTGGGTTCCTGTTCTGTCTGAATGCCACAAAATTTGGGTAGGTTGATCACCGGGATCATATTCCCTCTCAGACTGACCATGCCCTCCACAGAGGGGGGCATTTCTGGTGCGCGGGTTATTTCGGGTACCAGCATGACCTCGCGAACCTTGAAAACATTAACGCCGAAGGTCTCTTCCCTGCCGGTATTCATATCACGTCCAAGGCTGAAAAGAAGCACCTCCAGTCGGTTGGTACCCGCCAGACGGGTGCGATCATCGACTGATTTAATGAAATTTGCCATTACTCGTTATCCAGTTGTGGAAGTGGATTGAGAAGGGACATCCTCGTTATGCAAAGCAGGGATTATTCCTCCCGGATCACTAACGTTAGCGGCCAATAGGCGAAAAGCTTTAGGAAGTTGTTTCCAGAACATTGGGGTTGGGTGAGATTTGGCTTGCGCCTAAGGATTAGAAGTGTGTTGATAGAGGGCATTGTCCCGTCGCTGTAAGGAAATGTGTTGTAACAATGCAGGAATCGTTAATACTTGTTGATGAATTCGGCAACCGGACCGGCACTGCCGGGCGGGGGGACTGCCATCTTGGACAGGGGGTCAGGCACCGTGCCTTCGTTACCTTCCTGAGCGACCCGGCCGGACGACTACTGATCCAGAAACGCCAGGGAAGTAAACTCGGTGGTGGACGTTGGGATGTTTCAGCCACCAGCCACGTCCGTTCCAACGAAACCTTCGCCGCAGCGATTCGACGCTGTCTCTCCCATGAGCTCGGTATTGCAGATGGGCTTGTACCTCGCTATCTGCTCTCTTACACATATCTTGAGCAACTGGATGGCCGTGCTGAGAATGAGTACTGCTCTCTATTTGTATTACCTTACGATGGGCCGGTGGTGGCTAATCCTGAAGAACTGGAGAGCTATCGCTGGGTGTCGGTTTCGGAACTACTCGATTGGTATCGTTCCGATAGCGTGGGATTCACTCTGTGGTTTGGAGAGGCGTTTGAGCGGATGGTCAGATATCCGTTACAGGAGTTGAGCGATGGATAATCCAATCGACATGTTGATAGATTCGTTTCAGCGGGCAAAAGCCGCCGGTGACACGAATGGGCCATTCTTCGCCATGACTACTCTGGACGAGTCCGGTTTCCCGATGTCCCGGACGGTCACTGTTCGAGAGATATCGACCACGGGTATCGTTATCTACATCAATCGCGTGAGTCCCAAGATCGAGCAGTTGAAACTCAATCCTGCCTATGAACTGCTCTTCTTCTGGCCGAGTCAACTGCGGCAGTTTCGGGTGCGTGGCAGTTATGAGATTTTTGAAAATGAAGATCAGCGCCGTAGCTGGGAGCAGAAGCCCTATACCGGCAAACTTTATGACCTTTTTCAGGTAGAAGTTTTGTCGCAAAGCACTGAACTGCCGTCACGGGAAGCCTACATCGAGACAGCGGCGGAAGTTCGCGCCAGGTTTCCCGAAGAGAGCAGTCTGGAGATGCCACATGAGCTGGTCTGTCTGGGCTTCCAGCCAGACTATGTCGAATCCTGGTACGGCGATATGAAGGATCGTCTGCACGACCGTCGTCTCTTTCGTTTGCAAAATGACGGGAATTGGTCGGAGCAGGTGTTGGTTCCTTGATCTAGGGTTGCCTGAGGGGTCGGAGTCAAACCGCCCAACTCTATATCAATTTCCCGCAGCTCTACCCGGTTTGACTCCGACCCCGTAACCGGTTCTGAGATCACGCCAGGGAGCGCAGAATCAGTTGCTTGATATCGGTCATGGCGTATTCGTCTGCCGCCAGGCTTCTGTCCGAACCGATCAGCAGCGGACCCTGTTTCGGGTCGTCCGCCAAGCGACCATGAGTTCCCTGAACCTGATCCGCATGAGTGGGTATGACATCCAGCAGGGTACGGAAGCCCAGTTTTTTCTGCAGCAACCGGCGCGTTATGCGCAGTTTGGGAAAGCGCAGCTTCGGATCAAGGAACAGTTCTGCCGGGTCGTAACCCGGCTTGCGATGAATGTCCACCGTGGGCGCAAAATCAGGGGCCTTGTTTTCGTCCAGCCAGTAGTAGTAGGTGAACCAGTGGCCGGGCTCCGCGATTGCGACCAGCTCGCCGGCACGTTCGTGGTCGATGCCGAAAGCCTTTTTTCCTGCCGCATCCAATACCCGTTCGATACCTGGTGTCTTCTCCAGCAGACGCTTCACTGCCTGCAGGTCTGAAGCGCGTTGCAGATAGACGTGTGCGACCTGATGATCGGCGACTGCAAAGGCGCGTGAGGCGCCAGGATCAAGCAGTTCCCAACCCAGCGTCTCTTGAGTGCGCAGAAACCCTGCCGTGCGCAGGATCCGGTTGATATCGACACTGCCGGTAGCCTGTTCGATACCGTACTCGGAGACCACCATGACCTCCGCTCCCTGGGCGCGAACGTGTTCGATCAGCTCACCCGCGACCTGATCGATCTGGCGCAGATCCTCGCGGATGGTGGCATCGTTTGGACCCAGTCGCTGCAGGTTGTAGTCGAGATGCGGCAAGTAGACCAGTGAAAGCCCGGGTCGGTGGGCATCGAAAACTTCTCTGGCACTCTGGGCGATCCAGGCTGATGAGCGAATGTCAGAGGCGGGTCCCCAGAAGTTGAACATGGGGAAGGGGCCGAGTTTTTCCTGCAGCGATTGTTTCAGTGTGGGCGGTTCGGTGTAGATGCCGGGAATCTTGCGTCCGTCAGCCGGATAGATCGGTCGTGGCGTTGCCGACCAGTCCACATCTGCGTACATGTTGTACCACCAGAAGAGCTTGGCGCAGGTGAATTCCGCGTCGGCCGAGCGGGCTGCATCCCACACCTTCTCTCCCTGTACCAGGTGATTGGACTGGCGCCAGAGCCAGATCTCCGCCAGGTCGCGGAAGTACCACCCATTGGCGACGACACCGTGTCCACTGGGGGGCAAACCGGTGAGCATCGAGGCCTGAGCAGTGCAGGTGACGGCGGGGAAGACCCCTTCCAATGTGGCCATGAAACCGTCGTTCACCAATGCATTGAGGTGTGGGGTCTCCTCTCCCAATAGCGCTGGAGTGAGGCCAACAATATCGATGACCACCAGTGGCCTGCTCATTGTGACGTCTCCTGTAACAGACCGCGGCTTTGCATCGCTTGCTCCAGCCATTCAAGTTCAGCGCTCAGCCCGTCGATCAATGCCGGTTCATCCTTGGGCCGGATGGCTTCCGGCAGAACCTGCCAAGTGTAGGTCTCTACCTCCAGGTGGGGATGAAAGTCCGGGTGGTCCACCAGAAAATCGAGTGTCCGAAGGATCTGGTTCTGGGTGGTGCCGAGTGAGCCGGAGGCGAGTTCCCGGGTCTGGATGGGGATGTGAAAATGGGAGCGCCAAGGTGTCGTCCGGGGAAAGGTCTCCACTGCCTGATCCAGATCCATGACGCGTTGAACCTGGTTGTTCTCATCCAAATGGCAGCTCTGGTGCAGATAGCGCGCCTCGATAAATTCAGCGAGTTCATTTCTGGCCGATTGACTGGCCGGGTTGTAGAGTTCCAGGGCACTGGATATCTGTATCTTACCGATCGGAATCCCCGCCTGATGAATCCGCGACAGGCTTTCGTAGGCGTCTTCAAACATCACCGCCTGGTGGCAGACATCGAAGCAGATGCCGAGATGTTGGAATAGCAGATCCGGATCCATCTGCAGCTGCTCCAGCGCACTGGGCAGTTCCCTGGTGAAGAAGGGGATCAACTGATCCGTGTCTTCCAATACGCAGCCCGGTTCCATTTCGAGACAGAGCCTGATGCTGCAGCCGGTCTCCTGATGGATTTCATAAAGACCGCCAATACAGCGGCAAAGGGTATCCAGCGCTCTCTCCTGGCGGGCTTCACTCCAACCGGGGGCGAAACCGAGTGGGACGCTGGAGATGGTGCCCTCCTGCTGTTCCGGCGGCATCACTCCGGCAAGAATGACGGCAAGGTCGAGGGTGTAGAGAAGCCTTGTTTCATCGGACCAGTCGGGCAGATAGACTCGTTCTTTGACCCGTTTGGAATGGAAGTCACCATAGGGAAAACCGTTGAGGGTAAAGAGGTCGATGCCGTTGGCATCCAGGGTCCGGGAAAATGCGCGATAGGTTTTGTCGGAAGTCAGCACATTTGTGGCGGTGGCATGGCTCAGCCAGAGGCCGCTGCCCATATTGGGTAACCGGCGTGCCTGCCTTACAGCGGCGAGCGGGCCATTGATGACCGCGAGCAGCTGTTCCAATGTCTCGCTGGGGTGAACATTGGTGCAGTAGGTCAGGTCAGATCGATGCCATGTGGTTTTAGCGTATTCTTGTCTGTCTTGCGTCATACTGCCCCTAAAATGCCGAACAAAAGTAGGCCGCTTCAAGCGCAGCGGAACCGGCGATCCGGCAGTGCCCGATCCGTAACGCTTGATCGTGCCTACATCCTGAATAGATACGCTTATTATCGATTACCGCTTTCGAAAGGATGCTTGTTATTCTTCCACGATAGGTTGTTGACCACGTAACACCGAGTTCTCTTCCCAGAGTTTGGTCTGGTCGACCTTTTTCGGGTTCATCTCCTCCAGAGAGATGCGACCGCTTTGGGCGAAGAAGTTGATGGGATTTTCAAACAGCACTTTCTCAACTTCTGCCTCGCTGAACCCGGCTGCGATCATCGCTGCACCGGTTTTTGGTACTTTTAACGGATCGCTGCGCCCCCAGTCTGCGGCACTGTTGACCACCATCTTTTCGGTGCCGTACTGTTTCAGCAGTTCCGTCATGCGCGCTTCCGACATCTTGGTGAAAGGGTAGACGGAGTGACCCCGCCAGCAACCGGTCTCCAATACCATCGGCAGCGTCTGTTCGTTGAGGTGATCGATGATGACCATCTCTTCATCGATTCCCACCTCTTTCACCAGCGCGATGGTGCGTTCGGTACCTTGTACCTTGTCACGGTGGGGCGTATGGATGAGTACCGGCAGTTCGAACTCCTTTGCCAGTTCCATCTGTTCGGCAAAGAAGCGTTCCTCTTCCGGTGTCTGATCGTCATAGCCGATCTCGCCGATGCCGACTACTGTATCCTTCTGACAGAAGCGGGGCAGCACCTTCATCACCTCTTCAGCCATAGGCACGTTGTTGGCTTCTTTTGGATTCAGGCCCATGGTGCAGAAATGACGCATGCCGAACTGACTGGCGCGGAAGGGCTCCCAACCGATCAGGGTATCGAAATAGTCGATGAAAGTGCCAACATTGGTTCTGGGCTGTCCCTGCCAGAAGGCGGGTTCGACCACGCCAAGGATACCGGCAGCCACCATGTTTTCGTAGTCGTCGGTGGTGCGTGACATCATGTGGATGTGTGGGTCGAAATATTTCATAAATGACTCCCTGAATCTGTTGGTTAGCCCGGCTGTTGTTGCAGGAGATCCTGGAGTAAGTCGAGAACGAGCGTGTTATTTTCCTGTTTCAGCCGATCTTGCAGATGTGATTTAAGCGGCGGGTTTTCCGACAGACGCTGTCCCAGGGCAAGTGCTGTGTAGTAGCGGTGTCCTGTCTCCTCGTGGGTCAGATAGGCCAGGATCTGCTGTTCCCCTTCCGGTGACGCATGAGGCCCGATGGCCAGCCATATATCGACCGGCACGGTACGGCTGGCATTCTCCCGCTCAACGACATAATTCTCGCACATACGGGTAAGATCCGGATTTGCCCGCTGTTCAAGCCCTACCACCCGCTCTATGGCAAGACCGAGAAAGAGGCACTTCAAAACCATCTGATTGAACGTCTGCTCACTGTAGAAGGAGGCGGGGTAGGGGTTGTTGAGCGAGAGGGCGGAGAGCAGTTCCAGGCTGTTGGTGCGGCCTGCATCGAGGGCGATGGTGGTCAGATAGTCCGCTGGTGCGAAGAGGATCAGTCCCCGGATGAGGGCGATGCGTTCGGATTCGTCACCCATCCTGTAATAAGCTTGCACCAGCTCTTCGGTTTGATCAGGCTGGCGCTTGACCACCGATAGCAGCAGAACGAGTCGGGCGGCGTCAGCTTCCCCCCAGCGGCGGATATCAAGAGGAGAGAAGACGGCGTCTATGGCGGGGGCATGATCCAATCGCCTGTTTCCCAGCTTGCGTTTGGCCATTGCTGAGTAGAGTCCCAGATCGTCAAGAGTTTGATCGCTGGCGGCCAGTTTCTTCAACGTATTGTCGAGCCATGTCTTGCCGCTGTCCGTCAGGACTGGCGCTATCGCCGCAGTCAGCTGGGCTTGAAAGTTATCAAGATCTTCCATGGATTGTTCCATTTAGTATCGCCCCGCCAGAATTTTAGAGATTATATCGCTAAGGTGGGTATCTAAAAGCCGTTTTTTCTGTGATTTAGTAGAGGTATCGTCACGGTATGGCTTTTCTGTATAAACCTGTTTGAAAAGGTTGGAACCAAGGGTTTCTCATGTGACATACATGAACCTTGCCAGCAGCTTTCCCGGCAGCATCAGACTCAATACGGCCAGGGCGCCCCACCAGGGACCAAAGGCCAGTACCAATAGTGCGTCCAACAGGATGATGCCGAACAGCAGCAGTTTGACGGTGGCTGTGACTCTTGCAGGGGTAAAGTCACGGTAGGTGATAAGTAACTGTCTGGACACGATGAACAGGCTCGCAACTATCCCCAGCGCCAATAGTGGATGTTCCTGTATTGGCACTGGTGCCAGAAGGGAAATGAGTAACCCAGCAGCGTTGATGCCCACAAAGGTGAATATGAGCACCCAGCGGTGCCTTGCCTGCTCCTCTTCGCGGCTGAGCAGCGTCAGAGAAGTGATGTAGATAAAAACCGGCAGCGCAATGATCAGCAGGTCTCCGGTGAGTGGGAGGAAAGAGAACCCGAGCAGCCAGTTGAAATAGCGGCAGCCCCCCATGTTGAGGCTGCCGAGCAGGGTGCGTTTGAGCAGGCCGTCATAGAGCAACACCAGCAGTGTGATGATGATGGCGATGAACATCGACTGAATATGTGCATAGGCCGCGAGACCGATGCCGATCACAAGTAGTTCCAAGCCGAGAAACAAAGCGTTCTGTCGTTCGATTCTGCCGGAAGGCAGAGGGCGTTGTGGTCGTTCCTCCAGATCGATTCTGTAGTCGAACCAGTCGTTGAGCGCCATGCCTGCGGTATAGAGTGCGGCGGTGGAACCAAGCAGAAGCAGCAGCTGCGGCCAGGCAATCTCTCCTTGAGTGATGATGAGATGGGCCGCAAGGATGTTTGACAAGGCAGTGAAGACCGCCGGCGCCCGTACCAGTTGCAGGTAGTCGATCAATGGGGGTCTCTGCGTTGTATTCATCGATGCAGAATTCGTGAGAGATAAGCGAGAGATCTTTCACCCGCCTCGATGGGGTTGTGCGGATAGGTGTAGAGTTCTACCGTCAGAAAGTCATCATAACCCTGTTTATGCAGCGCTTCGAAGTAACGTTCGAAGGGTAGGTCGCCATCACCGGGAATACGATGGTAGTGCTTCATGCCGAGGATGTCCTCCACATGCACGTTCCAGATCCTGCCGCCGAGCAGTTCGATCGAGACCTCTGGTGACTCTCCATCAAGATAGGAGTGACCGATGTCGAGGTTGACTCCGAGGCTGGCTGATCCCACCCGGTCGATAATATCGGCCGCCTCGGTGGCGCGCTCAACGAGCAGTCCGGGTTCGTACTCTATGCCCACCCGGATATCCAACGCTTCTGCAAGGTTGCAGACCTGTTTGAGACTGTCGACGAAAAGTGTCAGCCCAGCTGCTGGATCGCCGCCGGAACCGGGTTGGCCGGAGGTGACACTGATGCACTTTGCCCCAAGCTGTTTCGCCAGTTGCAATGCCTTGATGGTGTATTCGATCCGCCACTCCCGCCACTCATCCCTGCGGCTGCTGAGTGCCGGTTCGAAAACATTTTCAGGTGGCAGCGGGTTGAAATAGATGTTGGCTGTATTGACGTTCAGATTGCTGATTGCAAGATGCTTCTCCTGCAATAGCCTGGAGATGGCAGAAACTTCGTCGGCGTCTGCCTGATGAGGGCGCAAATGGGGCGCATCGCAGAGAATCTCGGCGCCGGAAAAACCGATATCGGCAATACTGGCCAACGCACTGAAAAGATCGGTGCGGGTATAGGCGTTGGTGCTGTAGGCGAGTTTCATCTGATATTTATATAGATAAATCAGTCATCATTAATAATCGGGTAACGCCGTAGGCCGGTTCAAGCTTGCGGAACCGGCAAATGTCGCATGCTCCACCAGTGCAGCTGCCTGATCCGTTGCGCTTGATCAGGCCTGCGAACTTCGCTTGTTGCCGCTGATCATCGCTTTGATCAGGTTTTCACGGTGTGCAATGGAGGAGTGGATGACGCCGAGAATATGCAGTGGTATCAGGATCAACAAGGCATTGGTACTCCAAACGTGGATATCGAGAATCATCTGTTTATGGCGGTAGAGTTCCATCTCGGCAAACGGGCCGGACCAGTTCTCTGCACCGTCCAGGGCGATGCCGCTGATTGTCACCACCAAAAGCCCAAGCAGCAGGAGCAGCACCATCATGCCTCCCGCCGGATTGTGTCCGAGGTGGCGTAATGCCTGTTGCTGCAGCAACGACTTCGTATAACCCAGTACCTTGCGTGGGCCTTTGACGAAATCGGAAAAACGGGCATGGGAGGGTCCGGTAAAGCCCCATAGTATGCGAAAACAGACCAGCCCGATGATTGTATAACCTGCCTGTAGATGAAGTTCGTAATTCGCTTCCTGGGTGTACCAGGCAACCGCGAAACTTGCTGCCAGCAGCCAGTGGAAGATGCGTACTAAAGGATCCCATACCCGGATCATGTCAGGTTGATTCATTATGGTCTCCACCAATTTTTTGTGGGAGTGCTGCAAAGATGCCGGCGCGCCGTTCGTGCAGCAGGATTGAAAAGAACAGAAAGAGCGCCAGCAGCAACCAGATCTTACGCGATGGTGATCTTCTGCTGCTTGACTCCAGGAATTCCATAAACGCTGCTTTTGACCCGTTTTGGATGCTGCCCTGATCAACTCCAGCCAGTAGCCACGGGACGACGGGGGTCTCTATTGATTCGCTGTTTCGTACCTGCTGAAGCAATCGGTGGGTCCGCTCGTTGCCAACCTTGACCCATGCCTGATAGAGGCCGGAGAGAGGAGCCTTGATAATGGCTTCAAATCGTCCCGGTGCAGAGGGTGTCAGGTGGTGTTGCCGGCGGATTCCAGCAGGTGTTTCCAGAATCAACTCGGCTGCTCTTGCATCACTCCAGCGACCATCGCTATCAAGAGCATCGATGTTTATCTGCAACTCGCCTGCCATACTTCGATAGTCCAGCTGCAGGTGAGGGTTATGTCCCTGTCTGTCGAGCCATGCCAGCAGGCTCTGGGTAAAATGTCTGTTATACACTGCTCGGAGCAAACCGCCGGGGAGGGCGGCCACCCGTCCTGCTGTCGTCTGCCTGACGGCCAGCAGAGGGTCGCCATTGGGGGTGGCAAGATAGGCGGTGGAGTTGGGTTTGGTGCGGGTTATCTGGTAGCCGTTGACGGGTAGCCAGGCCGTTTCCTTCGGGATGGAAAATGGCAGTGGCGACACGGATTGGGTTTTTACCACAGTCGGCTGCCAACTCTGCCGTTGCTGCTCCAACTCGTGCCGCATGAAGCGGGGTAGCTCTGCAGTTTTGGTAACCTGCAGGACCTGTCCACCAGTGGCGGCAGCGAGTTGCTGCAGCACCGACAGATCTGCGTCCTCACCGACTGCAAGGGCGATCAACTTGATGCCGGCGGTTTGCATTTTTCCTATCAGTGGTTCGATGGTTTCCCCCTGAACGAATCCGTCGGTGACCAGTATCAGAAAGCGTTTTTCCGGCGTTGCAGTCTCCAGTTGCCCGATAGCGGTTGTGAGAGCGGGCGCCAGTCTGGTACCGCCGGAGGGGTTTACTTTCCACTTTCGACTCAGGGTTGATTGCGGGTCGGCATGGGCCTGTAACGGCAATAACGGCTGGACATCACGATCGAATGCGATCAGCCCGATATGATCTCCGGCGCGCATCGATCCGGCGCTCTCCGCCACTGCCCGAAACGCGGTGGCGAGACGGCTCTGGGGGAGAGTTGCTGAGTCCATACTGCCCGATTTGTCCACCAGAAAGAGAAATGCCGCTGCCGTCTCAGGACGGGCGGATTCCGCTTCGACAGGCAGCAGCCGCTCCAGTGTGGAGTGACGGTATGCACCACTGCCGAAGGCGTTGGGACCGCCGAGTACAATGAGTCCCACTCCCTGCTGTTCCACCGCCCCGGTGAGCGCAGTCACGGTTTCCGGCTCAAATTCGTCGGCGGGTATATCGTCAATCAAGACGAGCGAGGTGTCTTTGAAGCTATCTGGCCGGGAATTCAACTGTCGTGGTGACAACTGTGTGATTCCCCATCCGCTCTGTTGTAATTGTTGCACTGGCAGGGAAGGGGATTGGTGCGAGATATAGAGCAGTTGATGTTCCCGTAAGACCTCAAAATAGCGCTGTCTGGAATCCAATGGATCCCCGTTCGGGTCTAAAATCGCCAACTCCAGCAGATGTGGCCCAGTGGTTGTCGCGCTGAGTTGCAGATGATGGACGGTGCTTGATTGCGCTGTAAAGCGCAATGGTTTTTCCGTCAGCTGAAGTCCGTCGAGTTTGGCGATCAGTTGGTTCTCTCCAGCCGTGGGGGATGTTATGGCGATACTGACGGGAAACGTCATCCCCGGTTTTACTTTCTCCGGAAGATTGATCGACTCGATAACCGGGTGGCCAGCGGCGTACCGTGCTGGAGGTGCGGACCAGAAGAGTGCGATGTTACCCTCGGCATCGGGAAGTGCGGGTGGTGACGTGTCACTGTTTTCACGGCCGTCGCTGAACAGCAGAATGGCGCTCCTGTGGCTGGGAACAAGCTGATTGGTGGCCTGTTCCAGTGCTGTTCCAATCGCGCTGGTATTGTTGTCGAGGGAGAGGGTTCGGGGCGGTGCCGGTTGCTGGAGTTGTTGTTGCAGCTCGCTGTCGGATATCGGCTTCCAGGTGATCTCCGTCTGCGGCCGATCGGCAAAACGAATCAGACTGAATCGGCTGTTGGCGGGAAGATCGGCCAGCAGGGGTCTGAGTCCCTGCCAACTTTGGTCCGAAAATTGCCGGCCGACACTCTCGGATTCGTCCATCACCAGCAGCAGATCCAGAGGTTCTTCGGCGGGTAGCAGATCGGGGTTCCACCAAGCGAGCAACAGAAATAACGCGACAAGTGGATAGCCGAAAAGAGGAAACAATCTATGGAATGCACCCTCTCTCATCCACCGCTCCTGCGTTGCGACCGGAAGCCCCACAGCATGTCGATCAGCAATAGTACAAGGGCTGCAATAATTGGCAGGCTGGTGATGGATACCTGCTGTTTGGAGTGATCAGCAACGAGTCTGTTTGAGGCTTCCGACAGGGCGAGCGGCGTGATTCGGGAGGCATCCGGGTCACGGGAGGTGGAGACCAGGCTTTCAGCGAGGGGACTTTGCAGCATGCGCTCGATCAGTGCTGACAAAAGAAGTGGGTATTCCGGACTGTGAGCGAAACCGGGCTGCTGGAGATCAAGATAGACGTCGATAGTCTGTGCGGGTGTACGAGTTTCGCGAATCAGGGAGTGGCCGTCGGCACTCAGCAGCGTGACGCCTGAAGATGTTGCTTCACTCTCTTCCCGGATGAAAGCTAAGCCCCGGTGGATCGATAGATGTTGAACCCCCTCTTTTACATGCCAGTGCCCCGGTGAATGGGTCGTTTGATGATTCCCGCCGCTGTGCAGTCGGAGCAGGGGTGTGCCGGCAGAGGTCTGTATGTTGTCACAGTCGATGAAAATGCCAGGGTTGCGCTCGGACTGTTCAAGCCCCGGATGGGACTGCAGAAAAGCAGACAGATAAAGGCCGCACTCTCCCGTTACCTTGACGGCAATCGGTTTCAATGCGCTGGAGAGCGGGAGCCTTAGTTCATTATCCAGGGGCAGTGAATCGCCTGCTGCATGAAGTCTTGCAATAAGGTCGGCCGGGTAACTGAGGTCTGCCGCAAAATCCAGCAGCTTGCGCTCTCCGGGTGGGAGCTTGACCAACCAGCTCTCTATTTCGCGGCCTCGCTGGATCAGGATCAATCTGGCGTTCATTTCAGACTCGCCGCTGTTTCGCAGCTCGACCAACCCCTGTGCAGCTGAGGGGGTATCCGGTGAGGGGCGAATGGCCAGGCGGGTCAACGAAAGATTGCCGGTGCTGCGGCCGGTCTGGATGATCTCTGAAAACGGTGCACTTTTCAGCCAATGGCTGAGCCGGACATCCGCGCCATCCGTTAAAAGGATATGCCTGTTGTTCCGGTGCATCAACGCAGGTGCTGGAGGGTGGGGTTCTCCCCGGGGATCGTTGCCCCACTGTTTGAGTTCACTGATCCAATCACTGTCGGACTGGGGGTCTATTACCCAAGTGACGGTGGGGTTGCCCAGTGAGTGGAGGATCAATGAGGAGGGATGCTCCTTCTCCACTCGCTGGGTGAGCCGGTCGATGCCCCGCTGTAACCGTGTTTTCCCTCCTTCCTGAGTGAACTGACTCAGAGAGTCATCGAGCCAGACTTCCATGGGTATACCGCTTATTGTTTCCCGATAGGGATCACTCAGCGCCAGAACCAGAAGAGCGGCAATCACTGCCCGCAGACGCCATCTCGGATCGGGTCTGGTGGGGGCGTTCCCGGCGGCACCCTCGGTCTGGATACGTCGCCAGAGGAAGAGTGCGGCAGTGGGTCGAATGTGGCCCTGCCGCTGAAAGCGGTGTAGCCAGCGCAGCAGCGGCAGGCCACTCAGCAGGAGGAGCCAGAGCGGAGCGCCCAGGCCGATCACGAGGTTCTGCCTCTGGCGTGTAAATGATGGGTCAGTACATATTTCCAGGGGATGTCCGGTGTGGCATGGGAGAACTGAATATGGCGGCGGTGACAATAGTTTTCGAGGGATGCAGAGAAGGCGTCCAGCGTCAGCTTGAAATGTTCCCGGTCGGTTTCGGTAGGCGTGACGGCAAGAGTTTCGCCACTCTCCACATCCATGAGTGTCATCTCGTCGCCACCATCAGGGAAGTCGTTGTCAGCCCGAACCTGGAGGGCGTGGATTCGGTCCCCAAGCAATCTGAGCTTGTCCAGGGCGGGGCGCATGCCATCCTCCACCAGAAAATCGCTGATGACGAACACCGGACTGCGGCGTTTGATATGGGAGATGCAGGCGCGCAGATCCGACCCGCCACCGGATGTCAGGGGCATGGTTTTCCGCAGGGTCTGCAGTACGCGGGCGTAGTGGGTGGATCCTCGTCCAAGCGGTACCCGCTGATCGACCTGGTCGCTGAAGAGCAGGATTGCAACCCGATGATCCAGATGGATCAGCAGATAGGCCAGGGCGGCGGCACATTGAACCGCCAGCGCCCATTTATCCCCCGATCCCATGGATGCGCTGTGATCGAGGCAGATGGTCCAGTCAGCAGCTGCCTCGTCCCAGTAGCGGCGAATCTTCGGATGGCGGCTGCGAGCGGTGGCGCGCCAGTCGATATCCCGCAGGTCATCACCGGGAACGAACTCCCGATGGTCCAGAAACTCTACTCCGAATCCGGCCCGCATGCGGTTGGACCGGTGGCCCGGGGCCAGCAGCAGCCGGGTATTGAACAGATGATCAGCGATACGGGTCAACTGACCCAGTTCCTGCTCATTCAGGGCCTCGAGGGGGTGCATCAGATCCGGCTCCGCCACTCCTGGATGATCTGACGCAGGATGCTGTCGCTGTTGATGCCGTCCAGTTCACTCTCAATAGTGAGCAACACCCGATGGCGCAGCACCGGCAACGCCATCCTGGCCAGGTCGTCAAAATCGACCTGTAGGCGACCCTGTAACAGCGCGTGGATTCTGGCGGTTTTGAGCAGCGCCTGCAGACCCCTTGGGCTGGCGCCGTAGCGAAAGTGGCTGGTTCCGCCTGATGTGTCGGGATGGGTGGCGAGCAGTAAGGTTACCGCAGCCTGTTTGACCCTGTCGGCGATCACGATCTCCCGACCGGTCGCCATGATCGAATCCAGCCGTTCCAGATCCAGCACCGGTTGCAGATGCTCGGATGGTTCGTCGTCAAGGGAGATGTCGAGCATGGAGAGCAGGGCCGCTTCGCTGGGAAACTCCACGTTGAGCTTCACCAGAAAGCGGTCGAGTTGGGCCTCCGGCAGCGGATAGGTGCCTTCAATCTCGATAGGGTTTTGAGTTGCCATTACCCAGAACGGCGAGGGTAGGGGATGGGTGGCGCCGGCGTGGGTGACCTGATGTTCCTGCATCGCCTCCAACAGTGCGGCCTGGGTCTTTGGAGTGGCACGGTTGACCTCGTCCACCAGTACCAGCGGGGCGAAGATCGGGCCGCGCTGAAAATCGAGCCGCTGCTCGCCTTGGGAATCCCGGATCAGGATCTCACTGCCGGTGATATCCGCAGGCATCAGATCCGGCGTGCACTGCACCCGCGAGAATTTGAGACCGGTGGCTCCGGCCAGTGCTTTGGCCAGATGGGTCTTTCCCAGGCCGGGCAGTCCCTCCAGCAGGATGTGTCCCCCCGAGATAAAGGCGATGAGCAGACGATCGATCAGTTCCTCCTGCCCCACGATAGTGCTTTCCAGTGCCTGCTTCAGGCCTCTGAGGTCGTCATGGGCGTTCTGAAAGTCGGATTCGGTAAGTTCACGGTTTGCTTGCATCGAATTGACTCAACTGTTTGAAATAGCGGTTTACCAGCA
This sequence comes from Gammaproteobacteria bacterium (ex Lamellibrachia satsuma), assembly GCA_019623805.1. NCBI lineage: Bacteria > Pseudomonadati > Pseudomonadota > Gammaproteobacteria > Gammaproteobacteria bacterium (ex Lamellibrachia satsuma). The sequence goes on along the minus strand of CP053680.1, from coordinate 621,904 downwards.
CACGCTGGTCTGGCGTCATGGAGGTAGAGCGTGTTTGTTCACCGGCGCCGGTGAAATACTGATCGACTGATGATAACCCTGTTTTTAGTGGCTGGCTGGTAGTCGTCAGGTGTTGACCTGTTTGTCGGTCGAATGCCTGGCTCTCCCGGTCAGAATCCAGTGAGATATCCTGGTAGCGCTGTTGTGTGAATGGTGCTGCCTGACCGGTTGTCTGATCCGTTGTGACAGAGGCATCCAGGCCGGGGGCGGTTCCGCTATGTCGTTCGGCGGATTCTCCAGGGTTCTCCCCGACATCGCTGGCAATGATAATCCGGGCTGCCGGATTTTTCCGGGTTTCTCCGTTTGTACTGCTCTCCATCCGGGATTCGTTTGCTTTTTCCGGGGATTGCCCGTTCGAAGGATTCCCTGTCTGCTCCTCTTCAGGATGAGGGCCTTCTGCCTTGGCGTGCTGCGTGGTTGCCTGAGATTCATGTTGTAGTGCTGCCTTTTTTTCTGCCAAGAGTACTTCATTGATGGCAGCCAGAGGATCGATGGTTTCCGAGTCCTTTGATTGCTGCTGTTTCGTGTCGTCACTGTTTCTGACTTCCAACGATTTCTGGGTTACCTTTCCCGGCAGCAGAAGCAGGAAACAGCCGAGAATTGCCAGGGTGATTCCAAGCAGGAGAGATGAGCCGGGGCGTTGTTTGAGTTGTGGTCTTAGCTGTTCCTGCCAGTGTGGAAGTTCTGCGGCGGCACGGACGAGCAGTAATTTTTGTGTGCTGGAGGGGATTTGCCGAAAAGTGGTGATCTCCCAAACCGAGAGGAAAAGTGCATGGGCCTTGAGCTGGGTGTCCGCTGCTGTTGCCCCTTCAGCCATCGTGGGAACCCGCCTGATAGCCACCACTGACAGATAGAGGGCGGGAGGCAGCAGGGCAAGGGTGAAAAACAGCGGGCTGTTCAGTTGCATCCACCCTTGGTGAATGACTCCGCTGGAGAACAGGATGAGAACCAACCAGCCGAGCGGCAGTGCTGTCCGTGTCAGTAATTGTGCCGACCAGAGCCGCCGCTGTTGCCGCCGAACCAGTCTTGGCAGCGTCTTGGATAGTGTTTCACTCACAGTCCGGCCCAACCCCACCAGATTTGACGGAACTGCCAGAGCAGAATGAGCAGTGCAATCTGCAGTGCACCGATCATTCCTTCTCTGATAGCTGGATTTGGCAGGATGTAGCTCAGGCCCTGCCGGATACCGAATGCAGTCAAGCCGGTGAGTGTGACAACAAGTGATCCCAGCGCAATGGAAATGATCTCCAGACTGCCGCTGAGCCAACTCAGGGTCAGTAGCGGCAGTGGAAAAAAGAGTACCAACGCCACCCCCATGATGTCGTTTTGTCGCGAGCTATCGACAGGCTTGAAGAAGAGCAGTATCACACCGATGATCTGTGCAATGAGCGTGACATGGACTGCTTGATCGAACAGTGTCGTCACTCTGGCAGCAGCCCAGTCATTGAGTTCCAGCTGTGCCGTCAGCCAGAGTGTGAGTGGCAGCAGGTAGGCCAGACTGCTTATGGTGGCGAGCCGGATCAGGTTCATGATCGCTCCCCCGTGGAGGAACGGATTACCAACCAGCCTGTGGTCGAAGTGGCCGAAGGGGCGAATCCTCCCCACTCCTGGGAAATGGGGATCAGCAGTGCGGCGTTGCTGAATGAGAGCCGTCGGTTGAGTAGTCGCTCGGCAGGGGTTGTGGGGGCTTCGCCCTGCTGTTCAGGCTGCCATGTTTCACCGGGTGAAAGTGCGGGCAGTACATAACTGTGGCGTTTCCAGAGCAGCCGTCCGGCAGGAGTTGCCCTGGCTCCGGTATTGCGGACAATCGGCTGACCGCTGTCCAGTATCAGCGAGAACCGGTGGGGTTGCCGGACGATGCCGTCCAGACGATAGCGTGTCGGTGCAAACAACGCCGTGTCGCTGGTCAGATGATAGAGATCGTTCCCCTCTCTGTGTTCGATCGGTGTGGATGTCTCCTGGTTCTCAAGACGTGTTATAACCATATCCCTGGTAAATATCGTCTCCTGAAAACCTCTGCGGTCACCACCGCTGTATTGGATCGCCGCCAGCCTGGCGATAGGATCTCCTGTCTCCGCTTCGGCCCAGAGAGTAAGCTGCTGCACCCCTGCACCGTACCAGACCACCAGACCTGTAGCAGCAGTCAGAAGCGGGAGCACCAACAGCAGAGCGGGGCGCTTGAGCAGACTGCTCAATAGCACCATGAGCAAAAGATAACCAAAAAGGTATAACGGCACCGCCAGGTTGGGCTGACTAGTGGTGAGCAATGCCAGGGTTGTGCTTTCAGGTAGTTTTGGAGGACGCAGCCCATCGAGTTGCTGCAATAGTTGGGGAATCCCCGACAGTTGATCGTAACTGCGGATGAGATGTCCACCGCAACCGGCTGATCTGCCCAGACGTTCAATTACTGATGAAGATGCCTTATCCAGCAGCAGGATGCCGCATCCCGCCAGATATTGACCCAAGGCCTCAGACTGTCGCTGCTCAAGGGCAGCCAGACTTTCAAGGTCGGTGATGATCGATTGGACAGCGCCATACCCCTGGGTGGTATGGGGAAACCCGGCGGAAGAGAGCATCACGATAACGCGCTCTTCGGTTGTTTTGAGCTGCGCAGTGGACCTCATTCGTTCGTTCGGCGCGATGGAAACCAGGGTGATCGGTAATCTGGTGGCCGTGAGATTGATGGAGTGGGTGAGCGTTTTATCGCTTGGCACCGTCAGGGTGACGGTAACCGAACCATCCTTTTTTTTGGGTTTGATGCCAAACCAGAGTTTTTTCCTGGCGTGTTCGTTTAATTGCAGATGATGGATCGTTTTGCCGTTGGCATCTGAGATTGAGAGATCGGCTTTTGCTGCGCGGGATGAGATGATCTCCACCCCGATTTCGGTGGTTCTCCCCGGCTGGAATTTCCCCAGCAAACCTGCTCGCACGCGCAGATCAGCTGAAGCCCCTGCTGCTACCTGAACAGTGAACAGCAGCAGGATCAGCAGGATTGAGGTGCGAGGAAGGAGGGTCAGGGTAGGTTCCTTTGAATAAGTCTGATTAATTACCTCATTGTCATCTCGACCGGAGGGAGAGATCTCAAACCCCCGAAACCATGAATGATTTCCGAAGTATTGGATTTCTCGCAACGCTCGAAATGACAATCAGTCACAGACATCCTTCAACGGATGACATGATTCAGGGAGATGACGGCCCAGGCGGTCACCAGGTTCTTGTTGCCTTCCCACCAGCGTGGGGAGTCTGGGTTGACCCAGGAGCCATCTTTGTCCTGCAGGCCGAGCAGTTTTTCGGCCAGGTCGTTGCGCCAATTATGTTTGATGCCGCTGCTATCCGTGACCTCTGCTTCACCGAAGGCATACATGCTCTTTGCGAAGGCGTTGAAGTAGTAAAATAGTCCCTGGTTTTTCTTCGCGCCGGGATTCTCATCCAAGGTGTAGTTGGCACGGATCCAGTTAAAGGCCGACTGAACCCTGGGATCATTCTTGTCGACACCGGCAAACAGCAGACTAATGAGTCCGGCATGAGTCATGCTGCCATAGGAGACAGCGTCTCCATGTGGGCTATAACCGGGCATATAGGCGAAGCCACCGTCATTCTTTGCCCATTTAAGATCGTTGGTTTCACTATTGTTTTGGGAACGGCTGACAAAGACCAGCGCCTTCTCCCAAACTGGATCGTTGGGATCAAGGCTGGTGGCCTTCATCGCTTCGATGGCAAGGTATTCATTGGAGAGGTCAGGGCGTTCGTCTCCACCGTAGCCGATGCCGCCGTAGTATTTGTGATCCTTTGTATAACCGGTTTTCTCATCCAGTTGCAGTCCTTTCAGAAACAGCTGGCCATTTTTGATGGTCTGTCTGTATTTTGGGTTGCCGGTGGCTTGTAGTGCGGTGATGGCAACTGCCGTGTTGTAGTTGCGGTTGTTGATGGATTCACTGATGGAACCATCCTCTTTCACATGAGAAAGCAGGAACTGAACAGGCCTGGTAATGAAGGGGCCGTCATCCTCGGTATATTTGCGGCGGCTTTCCAGGTAGGCCCGCAGCGCCAGTGAGGTGATGCCGACTGAGCCCGACCAGGAGCCGTTTTCCTCCTGTTGTTCCCGCAGGTAACGCAGGCCGTTATCGGTGGCGCGCTTGGCTTTACTCTTCAGCCCTGAATTCATGTTGGCATCCGTGGCGGAGACACTGAAAGCCAACAGGAAGGTGAACAGAAATGTTAGTGTCTTGGTCATCAATTTCATGGGTAATGTCTCTTCGTCAATATTTGCCGATTCAATGCAGGTTGGGTTTAAGTCGCAGGGTTAGGGTATGCAACGCTGCTGCAAACCCCAGATAGATAGCGCCGAGTTGCAGGCTGTCGGGATAGGCAAAGCGCAGGCTGCCGAAGGGTGTGTTGCGATAGAGCCACTCGCTACGCAGGTAGTCGTACTCAGCGGCGGCGGATATATAGCTCATGGGGCTTGCCGCGATGATCGCATTGACTGCGGCGTCACTGAAAACAAAAAGTTCAACCACGGGGCCAAGCCAGAGGGTGGCGCTACCGGCAACCAGTGCCAGCAAAAATACCGTCGGTAGAGCGATCTCTGTGGTTGCACGAAATCTTTTTAGAAAACCCGCAAGACTGAACAGCAGCAGTGTGGTGATGAACACTGCAAGTGTGCTCTGCAGCAGAATGGTATAGGGGACCGTGCCTTTATCGTGTGCAAACAGCAACAGCAGAAATATGATGGCAGAGGCGATGCTGTTGAAAACAAGAGAAAATGTGCCGCCGGTGTGTGGCAGCATCAGCAGGCAGGCCAGAGAGGTTGCCAATCCCAGGTTGACCACCAGCCATGCATCAGAGGGGAAAGATGACCCTGAGAGGGGCGTCGTGTGTTGAAACAGCAGCACCAAAAGCGCCGCGAGCCCCCAACGCAGCAGCCAATCCATTATCTGCACCGGATTCATCCGTTCGCCAAGTGCCGGATGGAACATCGTCAGCCAATGCTTTCCAGGTTGACTGCTTCGGTATTTCTCTGCAGATGACTATCAACATATTCGAGCAGGAGTTGGAACTGGGGGTAGAGTGCCAATTCATCGCAATCGATGGGGTTCTTGAAATAGGCCGCGAGATGGTACATGGGGCCGGATTCACCCTGCCGCGCGGCGAACTCGCTGAGGCGGATCATATCCAGTACCAGTGGTGCCGCCAGGATGGAGTCACAACCCTGCCAAGTGAACTGCATGGTCATCTTGACGTCGAGGAAACCCTGAAAATGAATCAGGTCCCAAGCGGTTTTCCAGTCTCCCAGTGAAGGGACATAGTTAATGTCGATCCCCCCGTGAGGGGAGTAGCCGAGGATCGAGTCGAGAACATTACCCTTGTTACGCAGCTTGGCCACTTTGTGGTCCGGGTCGTCCAGTGTTTTGCCGTCTCCGTTACCCAGCATGTTGGTGCCTTCCCAGCTAAGGATGCGCAGGTTGCGATAGGCAAACATGGGTGCCAGGGCTGTCTTGACCAGCGTCTCGCCGGTTTTGCCGTCATTGCCATAAAATGGCACACCCTGTTGGTCCGCCAGTTCGTGCAGACCTTTCAGGTCAGAACCGGGATTGGGGGTGAAATTTATATAGGAGCAGCCTTCAAGAAAAGCGGCCTGGGTATAGCAGATGCTCGGGGTCAGTGATTCGGAGCGGTTCTCTTCGATGAGTAACTCGATGCCCGCTTTCGTCTCATGGGCTTCAGTTTCCACGGGCAGGGATTCGGATGAGGTGAGATTGACCACCACCAGATGATCGAGTGTATGCCGCTCTTTGAATCGTTTCAGATGACTGCGAATTCTGGAGATGAACATCGACATGTTAGGTCGTGTTTCGACCGGTGAACCGGGTCCCCAGAGCGCCGTGGGTTCATAGATGATATCCGCATCAATTGCTTGCAGATCGGATTCGATGGCATCAATCAACTCGTAGGTATAGGTGCCGGAACGCCTGGCGACCACACGGGCTGTATCTACGAGGGAATCCTCGATAATATCCAGGCCACCGAATACCAATGAGTCCAGGTCAGCCAAATCGAGATCGCTGATGGGCGGGATCTCGGTGACCATGCCGCTGCTGGAAACCCGTCCGGCTCGTACTGCCAGAGTACCGACAATCAAGGTTGTTGCGATATCGCCGCGAGCGCCGGTGAGCCAGACGCCAATTTTTCTGGGAGAACGTTCTCTCTTCATGATTTCTGCCGAAGCGTCCGTGTTGATTCTTGATTCGTCTGCATAAATTACGCAAAAAGAGGGCCAATGTCTTCTGATCTGATAATGTTGAAGAAAACTTATTAATAACAAAAGGATAGTTATTGTTATGGTGGGTGTTGGCGGAATGGGAAAAAGCTTTATATTGTACGCTGAGTGTACAGTCTGCTTTTTGATAAAGGCGAAAAAAATATAATAATTAATTAATTATCAATGAGTTGGATTGATATGATTATTTGTTGGTATGGTTGTACAGAAGGATGTCACTCATCTGACGGTGACGGAATTTTGTTGCGCAGTGTCGTTCGGTGGAGTCCGAGCAGCTTGGCTGCGGAGACCTGGTTATCGTCGCAGAGCCGGAGCGCTTCGTCGACCAGTTCCCCCTCGGCAAAACTGATCAGTATATGAAAAGGGCCGTCAGTTTTCCCGGTGGGTCTGTTCTTTTCTACCAGTTGGCGCAGGGTGTAACGTAAAGTGCCACTCAGCTCTTCGAACTCGTCCTGGGCAGTTGAACCGGATTCATGGGTGGGCGATGCGGGAGATGCATTCTCCAGTGCAAGGTCATGATTGGTTAGTTTGTTGCCCCGGGCGAGCAGCGCGGAGCGTTTGATGACATGTTCCAGTTCTCTGACGTTGCCCGGCCAACAATGGGCGCACAGCCGCTCGATGACGCCGGGTTCAAAATCGGACAGTGGTTTGTTCAATTCACCTGCGACCTGTTTTAAGAAGTGACGGGCCAGCAGTTCGATATCCTCCTGGCGATTGCGTAGCGGTGGGACCTGTAGAGTGACCAGATTGAGGCGATGGAGAAGATCTTCCCGAAAACGTTTGTCTATAACCTCCTTGGCCAGGTCCCGGTTGGTGGCGGTGATCAAGCGCGCCTGCAGGGGGATAGGGGTACTACTGCCGATACGCTCGAAACTCCGTTCCTGTAGCACCCGCAGCAACTTTCCTTGCAGGGGCAGGGGAAGTTCACCAATTTCGTCGAGGAACAGAGTGCCCTCACCGACGCTTTCAAAACGTCCGATACGACGAGTTTCGGCGCTGGTAAAGGCTCCTTTTTCATGACCGAAGAGTTCACTTTCCAGTAGGTTTTCCGGGATGGCGGCGCAGTTGATGGCAACAAATGGGGCCTCGGACTGTCTGCTGTGTAGGTGGATGCCTCGCGCCACTAACTCCTTGCCGACGCCGCTCTCGCCGGCGATCAGCACGGTCATGTTGTTGGTGGTCAAGAGTCCCATCAGTTTAAAAAGCTCCTGCATGGGAGCGCTCTGTCCCACAAGTCTGGGCTCAGTTTCCGGTTCTGCCTGCCCGGTTTCGGCTTCAGGGGCTGGGGGTTCGGTGGCGGACTGTTCGAGCATCTGGTGCAGCAGCTGCCTGACGCGGGTCAGCTCCACCGGTTTGCCCAGATAATCAAAGGCATCGAGGCGCACCGCTTCCATCGCTGTCTCCATGGCGCCATAGGCGGTCATGATTACAACAGGCAGTCCGCCGATCTCATCACGGATTTGAGCCAGTGTCTCGATGCCGTCCATACCGGGCATTCTGACATCCATGAAAACCGCGTCGGGATGTTGTTTGCGGATGACCTGCAAGGCCTCTTTCCCATTGCTGGCAATCAGCGCCTCATGTCCCTCCATCTCGAACAGACGGGAGAAAGCATCGCAGATGGCGCGTTCGTCGTCGGCGATGAGGATCTTGCTCATGCGGTGGTATCCTGAAGTGGCAGGCTGAGGAAAAATCTGGCGCCGCCAAGTTTACTCTTTTCGACGCGAATCTGTCCGCCATGAAGCTCGGCCAACTCGCGACAGAGCCGCAATCCAAGACCGAACCCTCCCGGTTTGTCGCTGCTGGGTTGATCGAACAGCGTAACTTGCCGATCCGGCGGAATGCCCGGTCCCGAGTCGTCCACTGCAATCCACAGGCTGCGGCCGCCCGTCTCCACGCCTGTGCTGAGAACAATCTTACCGCCATCTGGCAGTTCATCCTTGGCGTTGAGCAGCAGATTGAGCAGTATCTGGCGGAGCATATCCCTGTCGGCGGATAACGGGGGGAGAGATCGACCAGGCGTCATCTCCAATTGAATATGCTGGTGCTCGAACTGTAGTCGGGTGAGGCGGATGATTTCATCGATCAGCAGATTGACATTGACGGTGATCCTTGACGGTTTTGCCGGCAGGCGATGCTGCAGGGTGCCGGAGACGATCAGTTCCAGTCGTCCAACCTCGTCCAGCAATGTCTGCAATACACCAAGATCCTCTTTGCCGGAGATCTCCTTCAATAACTGCAACTGCATCTTGATGGCGGTCAATGGGTTGCGGATCTCGTGGGCGATGCGGGCGGTCATCTCCCCCAGCGTGGCCATGCGGCTCTGTTCAGCCACCGTCTTTTCGTACTCCTGCAGTCTGCCCGCCATAGTATTCAAGGCGGCCGCAAGATGGCCGATTTCGTCCCGGCGGTGGATGCTGACTGATGTCTGGCGCTCTCCGGTGGCAATCTTCTCAGCCATATCCGCCAGTTCTTCAATAGGCAGGGTGATGCTGCGGCTGGTGCGGTGACCGACCCAAGCCACCAGCAGCAGCCCAGAGATGACGCCGAGCCCCAGCCACCAAGCCATACGGTGTGAGGTTGCGCGGATATCTGACAGGTTTGAGAGGGCGGCAACATAGATTATGTTCCTGCTGCTGCGAGGTTTTATCGGCCGCATCACCAGCAGATAGTCGGCCCCACTCAAATCGACTCTGTGGCGTTCTTCAGAGTGCAGCAGGTTAGGGTGGTCGGCGAGCAATCCAGTGATAATCCTTTGCAGATCGTCTCTCTCTCCCTTGAAGGTCGTAAAGTCTACTTTTCCATCGGTGCTGATGAGGGATAGATCGGCTCTGATTAGCTGTGATAGTTGCTCCACAATGCCGGTCGTATGGGGGAAATCTCTGCGGGAGAGTGTCTCTACGGCGTGGATCAATTGTTCGTGCAGACGCTTTTCCAGCGTTTCGGAAAAGAGTTGACTGCCCATCCACCAAGCTGCGCCTGCACTGAATAGCAGAGTGACCACATAAGGGATAAAGAGCCGTTTATAGATGCCGTCGCTAAGCATGTAACTCACTGAACAAACTGCTTATGTCTCAACACAGCATATCTTAACTATTGGTTTGTTTGCGAAAAGTATCCCCTAGCCTGAACTTTAGGGCGTTGAAGAGCTGCCGCTATCGTCGCTCCGTTTCTGATAGCGTCTCCAGACAAGCCAGGTTACCACCGGCAGACCCAATGGAATCAGCAGGCCGGGGCCGAGAAATGAATCCGGCAGAAGGGTGGCGCCGTTACCTGCCAGAACTAGGGAGATCAGTCCGTTTGCGATGAGTGTGACCAGAAAAAAGTGCCGCAATGACATGCCTCCCGCACCGGCGGCAAAGGCGACCGCTTCTGCCAACACCGGCACCGGTCGGCTGATGGCGAGTATGACCAGCGTTGGTGCCTCGGGCAACACCCTGTCTGGTCTGGAGAGCAGCATACGCCCGGCCAGCCAACCGAACACATTTCCCAGCATCAGTCCAAGCCAGCACCAGGGCCAGCCGGGGACAATACCGAGACGGGCGCCGAGCATGGTACCTATGATGCTCGAAGGAATCGGCAGCAGGATATCACTGGCCAGCAGACCTGCCCCAGTCAATCCGAAGTAGAGCGCGTTATCATCGGTGGCGGAGAGCCACTGCTCCCCAGGAAGTTCCCCGATTACCGCGAAGGGGATGATGGGAATCAGCAGAGCCAGGGTGATGACAAGAATCTGTTGTTTATGAAGTCGCATCGATGTGTGAATGATTGAAAGGTACTTCAGTCTAGCGGATTGGGTTAGAATCCGACAGATGGAAAAATCCTGTAAGCACCACTACTAGGAGAATGGAGTGAGCCAGCCCGATAAAGCTATGCAGGGTTTAAGTCCCGCTCCGTTGATGCAATTGTCAACTGCCTATTGGGATTCACAGACCCTGCTTACCGCCAACAGAATGGGGCTGTTCGATCTGCTCTCGGATGGTGGGAAAACGCTGGAGGAGGTTGCAACCGCACTGGGCACCGAGCCGAGACCGACGCGGCTGTTCCTCAAAGCCTGCGTCGGATTGGACCTCGTTGATGAACGGGAAAACAACTTTACCAACACGTCCTTGAGTCAAACCTTTCTTACATCCGAAAGTCCGGCTTATCTGGGCAATGCACTCCGTTACAGCGACAATCTCTATACTACCTGGGGTAACTTGGAACGGGCGTTGAAAGAGGACAGGCCGCCAATGCCTCCTGAGACCTATACCGGTAACGACAAGGCGCAGACCCGTGACTTTGTCTACGGTATGCACGATCGGGCGTTGGGCATCGGACAGGTTATGGTCGAATTGGTCGATCTCTCCGGGAGAACCCGCATGATCGATGTGGGCGGTGGACCGGGCACCTATTCGGCGCTGTTTGCGACAAAAAATCCGGCGCTGCACTCCCGCGTATTGGACTTGCCTGAAGTGGTGGCGATAGCGGTCGAGATCGTGGAATCCATGGGAATGTCTGAGCGAGTCAAAACCGAGCCACTGGATTACATGCAGGATGCTTTTCCAGTGGGTAACGATGTTGTATTGATCTCTGGTGTTTTTCATCGTGAGAGCGAACAGACTTGCCGTGGCTTCATCCAGAGGGCCTTTGATGCTCTTGAGCCGGGCGGTATGCTGTTGGTAAGCGATGTGTTTACCGATGCAGGTGGGAACAGTCCCCGGTTTGCCACTCTGTTCGGCCTCAACATGCTGCTGACAGCAGAGGATGGTGGAGTGCATGCGGATGCCGATGTGGTGGATTGGATGAAGCAGCAGGGTTTTACTAATATAGAGAAGAGTCCCTTTCCACCACCTATGCCGCATCGGATCGTAACGGGAATCAAGCCATGAAGGGACAGAATATGTCTGAGCGTCGAATAAAAATCACCGTAATGGCCTTTTTTATGATTGGCCTGTTTGTCTTTTTCGGCGCGGTTTTGGCAGAAGTCAAAACGCCCGCTATGGGACAGATCGTGATGCCTCCAGAAGCCAGAGAACCTGGTGATGGGTTGATGAAAACGAAACCCCGAGTCGAGGATTTGGGTAAAGGCAAGTACCGTATCGGCAACATTCAGTTGGACAAGAAAGCGGGGCGTTTTAGCCTCTCGGGTGTCATGCTCTATTATGAAGAGGGTGGACCGATAGAATATATGGCAGTGATGAAAGGTGGCTTCAAATCCTATGAGAGTGTGCTTGAGTTGGATGCCGATGCCTTTGAGTTTAATTTGGCATGTATTCTAATTGGCCTGGATGCCAAAGGTGTCCGACTACCTGAATACCACTTCGATACCAAACCTGTAGATGGTGATGCGGTGGATATTCGCGTCAGTTGGGAAGAGAAAGGTAAACAGGTCGAAGTCGATTTGCTGGATCTCGTCAAGTTGCGCGCTGAAGCACCCAAGGACAATAGAAGGCAGGTATGGAGCTACACCGGTTCCACCTTCATCGAAGGAGATCGTTATCTTGCTCAGATGCACGGTACGTTGATCGGTGTAGTTCATGACCCCGGAAGTATTATTGAACACCGCCTGGGTCTTGGTTTGGAGCAGTGGGGTTTCGTCTTTACCGACGTTGAGCGTGCACCGCCCATCGGAACAAAGGTTGTACTGACGGTGCAGCGTATCCAAAAATAAGTATCAACTGCATTGGGGCGTGAAATACCCCGATGACAAAGGAGACATAGCGTGAACCCTGAAAAAGTCCTTTTCGGTTTCTTCATTGTTTTGGCCTTGACCCTCAACTTTGGTTTTTTTGTCGGCGAACTGGATAATCCGGATCATCATCACGTGTACGAGTTGTTTGCGGTGATCGTTGTCAACCTAGTCGCCACGGTGCTGAAATTCGGTGACCGGACGCAGATGGGGGCGGTGCTGCTTGCCACCAGTCTGGTGGCGCTGCTGCAGCTTTTTGCCGCCGCGCTGGTTTGGACTGTGGCGGAACAGATTACAACAATCGGACTTACGCCGGTGGTAACTGCCAGTATTGTCTCCCTTTCCGGTGGCGCCATGCTGGCCAATGTGGTCTCTGTTGTGCTGTTGGTGATCGAAACGGTCATGTTGCGACGTTGACGGCTATCCGTCATGCAAAACATCTTCTTTCTAATCTTTCGGCGCATGCGGGCGCCGTTGCTGGCCCTGATCCTTACCTATGCAATCGCAGTGCTGGGTCTGGTGCTGATTCCAGGGCAGGATGCAGATGGCAATCCCTGGCGCATGGATTTTTTTCATGCCTTTTACTTTGTCAGCTTCATGGCCAGCACCATCGGCTTTGGGGAGATTCCATTTGAGTTCACCAATGCCCAGCGCCTCTGGGTCACCTTCTCCATTTTTTTTACCGTTGTTGTCTGGCTCTACTCTATAGGTACCCTGCTGACGCTGTTTCAGGATCCCACTTTTCAACGGGCTTTGACAGAACGTCGTTTTACGGCCCAGATCCGGCGGATCCGCGATAGATTCTATTTGATCTGTGGTTATGGTGAGACCGGCAGTGCACTGATCCAGGCGCTTACCGACCGCGATCAGCATGCTGTGGCAATCGATATACGTCAGGATCGGGTCAACCTGCTTAAACTGGAAAATCTGCGACAGTATGTTCCGGCATTGTGTGCCGATGCCCGCATGCCGATACATCTGATGGAAGCAGGTTTGAAGCATGCGCTCTGCTCCGGGGTGGTTGCCCTGACCGACTCCAACGATGCAAATTTGAAGGTAGCCATCACTGCAAAACTGTTACACCCGGAAATCAAAGTGATTTGCCGCGCGGATTCCCACGATATTGAAGCCAACATGGCCTCTTTCGGTACCGACTACATCATCGATCCTTTCGATACCTTTGCTGTTCATCTCGCCACTGCAATACAGGCGCCTTGTCTCAACCTGTTGCAGGAGTGGTTGACGGGCCGGGAAGAGAGTGAGCTCAGAGATCCTATCTACCCACCAAGTGAGGGGTTGTGGGTGATATGCGGATACGGTCGTTTTGGCAAGGCTGTGTATGACCAGTTACGCAAGGAGGGGCTGGAGCTCGTTATTGTCGAGGCTGAGCCGGAGAAAACCGGACTGCCGAAAGAGTACTGCGTCATGGGTCGTGGTACTGAAGCAGAGACCTTGCAGGAGGCCAATATTCAGCGCGCCGTGGGACTGATTGCCGGTACTGATCATGATGCCAACAATCTCTCGATTATCATGACGGCACGTAAACTCAACCCGGATCTATTCGTGATTATGCGGCAGAACCGGCAGGATAACGATGCAATCATCGAAGCGCTGCAGGCCGATATGGTGATGCATCCCAGTGCCATTGTGGCGAACCGCATCCGTGTATTACTTGGAACCCCAATGCTGCACGAGTTTCTGCAGCTTGTTCTGTATCAGGATGATAGGTGGGCCTGTGAACTGGTGAGCCGTATCCTGGCGCTGGTGACTTCCCATGCGCCGGACATATGGGAAGTGGCGTTTTCTGAGGAGTCCTCCCACGCCATCTGCCAGTCAGTCCTGGAGGGGAAGGCGGTAAGTCTTCGGGATGTGGTGACAGATCCTCGGAATCGCTCAGAATTACTTCAGTGTATCCCTTTGATGATGTTGAGAAATAATGAAAGGGTGCTGCTCCCGGAAATGGATGAAATACTGCATCGAAATGACCAGATTCTGTTCTGCGGGTCACACTCGGCTGCAAATCGGATGGAGTGGACCCTGCAAAATGAACACGCATTGAGCTATATACTGACAGGAGAGGCCCGTCCTCAGGGTCTGTTGTGGCGCTGGTTGAAAAGAAAGGAAAAGGCATGAGTACGCTTCTGGAACGATTGCATCGCGATCACACCATATTGAGACGTCTGCTTGATCTATTGAGCAGTCAGTTGGATGCCTTTTTTGCAGGCCATGAATCGAATTTTGATCTCAAGATCGAACTGCTGGACTTCATTGTGCACTATGCCGAGCAGATTCATCATCCCACTGAAGACCTGTTATTTCAGGTTGCAAAGAACAGGTGTTCAGAAGATGGGGAGCTGTTTGAGCGGATTGGTAATCAGCACCCTAATCTGGAGGCATTGACTCACCGTTTCAGGGAGACCCTGGAGGGGGTGATCCAGGGCGAGGTGATGCCACGGGAAGAGGTGGAAGTCCGCGGGCGTGAGTTTGTTGCCCTTCAGCGGCAACATATCGACCAGGAGGAGCAGGAGGTCTTCCCTCTGCTGGAGAAGTGTTTGGCTGCTGAGGACTGGGAAAGGCTTTTGGCTGAGGTTCCACTTGGTGAAGATGAGTTGTTCAGCCGGGAGGATTTTGCGCGGTTTCGTGGACTTATTGATTTTCTTTCAGATCATGGCAATGAGTGATTTTTGCTAAAGGGTGTTCGTCCAAACGCCGCTGTAAATCCTAGAGCGTAGAGTGCGCACGGCGGACCCTACTCAAAAAAACAGGTTCTCTGCGTTATAGAAAGTAAAGAATTCTGAATATTAGCCGATATGCTTCACGCCTGTGAATATCGTGCAATATGAGGTGCCTATATCCAAATGAGAAGTTGGCCGGGAATTCTGATCTTACTATTGGCGTGGCCGATAAATGCTGCTGCATTGCCGTTCAGCGATGAAATCCACGTGGCAGACGAGCACAATTCTGAATGGCATTTCAGCGGTACGAAGGTGAAATGTGAGCTGCGCCATGAGATTCCCGGATTTGGCACCGCATATTTTCTACGGCGCGCGGGTCAGA
The DNA here is from genome assembly GCA_019623805.1 of Gammaproteobacteria bacterium (ex Lamellibrachia satsuma). Lineage (NCBI taxonomy): Bacteria > Pseudomonadati > Pseudomonadota > Gammaproteobacteria > Gammaproteobacteria bacterium (ex Lamellibrachia satsuma). The sequence goes on along the minus strand of CP053680.1, from coordinate 606,860 downwards.
CGCTCTCCTTTCATATCGACAGCTTTCAGCCGACGCCATCCGCTGTTGACGCTGAGTTGCGGGAAGTCTCGCCAGCCTGGGTCTACGATGAACCGGATCTGTTGGTTGAATCTGTAACACTGAACATTGGGTTGAGACCACTCCTGCTCAAGCGCAAACAGGCAACCAGAATATTGGCATCACTTGATCGAGGCATGCTTTCCAGTATTGATTTTCCTGACTGGGATGATGCGCGCAAACGTGTGCATCTACAGCTTTCACCGGTCTATTTTCAGACTCCATACCAGGATTTCAGGAAGTGCCTGAAGCAACTGCCCGCAAAAGGTTTCGCCGACTATCGACTTACGGAAGTCCATTTTCCTCTGGATATTCATGATCTGAATGAGGATTCCCGTATGGTCATTAGAAAACTCGCAGAGTTTGTGAAGGCAGACGGGGAGATAAAACGGATAAAGATATCCGGTCATGCGGATGATCAGGGATCGCGAAAATATAATCTGAGACTGTCGGAGCGTCGTTCGCAAAGTGTTTCAGATTTTCTGCTGGCGAATGGAGTTGAGAACAATTTACTTTCGAAATATCACTATGGTGAATCAAGGCCCAAAGTTCGCGGCCGTACTGAGCGGGCAAGATCTGTAAATAGACGGGCTGATATCGAATTGGAGAAATGAGGTTAGCAACGGCTGATTGCAAGTCAGTTTATTGAACATTCAATATGTCGTGAATCGATCAGGATGTTAATTACTGCATATTCTGGCCCATCATGAACACTGATTCTGATCCATCGTGAACACCTATTCTGGACGAACGTGAACCCCCATTCTGATTGATCGTGAACGCTTTTGGCATTTCACCAGAATCACCGTTCACGATGCCAGAAACCCTTTCCACACATTGATAAAGCCTTGCTAACCTTGCCCGTTTTGACCGGGGAAGGCGATGCCAACAAAGAGACTATCAATGCGTAAATTAAGAGAGATATTAAGACTCCGGTTGTCTGCCCAGCTCAGCATGCGGCAAATCCGGGACAGTCTGCGCCTCAGCCTGGGTGCAGTGCAAAAAATCACCTGCAAAGCTCATGAACTGGGATTGGACTGGGAGGCTATCGAAAAACTGGATGATCGCCAGTTAGCCAATGCCATTTATCCTGAATCAGACACACGAACCTCTGGATCGTTACAGTTGCCAGACTGGAAAGATGTTTATAAGGAACTGCATTTTAAACATGTCACCAAGCACCTGCTCCGGGAAGAATATGCCCAGCAATACCCCAACCGCAGTTACAGCTATCCGCAGTATTGCCACTTATACAGTGAGTGGCTAAAAAAACAAAAACGCTCCATGCGCCAGACCCATAAGGCCGGTGACAAACTGTTCGTGGATTATGCAGGCCAGACCGTACCAATTGTTCAAGGTGATACCGGTGAAGTGCGCTTTGCCCAGATCTTTGTCGCGGTACTAGTGGGACATGCGGTTAATTCTGTAATGATTTCTTTGCACGCCCAACAGCCGCCAGAATGTGGCTGGCAGGTTTAGTCCATTTAAAGGGTTTTGCGCTCTCCCTGTTATGAACCTTGATGAACCGCTCCAACTCAGTCTTTAGTTCTGGAACGCTGGTGAACACCCCTCGGTATAACGCACGTCGCTCAAGTTGCGAGAACCAGCCTTCCACGGCATTGAGCCATGATGAACTGGTTGGCGTAAAATGAAGGTGGATGCGCGGTCGGGAGGCCACCCATTCTCGAACAGCCTCTGTCTTGTGAGCACTCAGATTATCCATAATGATGTGCAATTCTCGGTCTGCACGCGTGCGTCTATCAAGTAGTTTCAGAAAAGATAGAAATTTTTTGCTGTTCGTTCGATCCGAAACTTTGCCAATCACTTTTCCAGTCAGTGTGTTAAATGCAGCATAAAGACTGGTGGTGCCGTGTCTTTTGTAATCATGAGTGCGACTGCCGATCCGGCTCGGATTCAATGGTAGTCCAGGTTGGGTACGATCCAATGCCTGAATCTGCGTCTTCTCATCCACGCTGAGAATAACTGCATTCTCAGGAGGATTCATATACAGACCGACAATATCAATGACTTTATCAGCGAACTCAGGATCATTACTGATCTTAAACGTTTTCAGCCGGTGTGGACGCAGATCTGCAGCCTTCCAGGTCTGACGAACCTGCCAAGGTGTCACTTCTGCGTATCGAGACATTAACTCGATGCTCCAATGTGTAGATTCCTGTGGAATTCTTTTTGTGGTCAGAAATAGAACTTTGTCGACAGTCGCCTTGTCTATGACCGTAGGACGTCCGCAACGGACTCTTTCAAGTAGTCCATCAACGCCTTCGGCCTCAAATCGATTTCGCCAGCGGTGCACTGTCTTCGCTGATGTCCTTTGGGCAGTTGCAACTTCCATCGGTGTCATCCCTTCACTGAGTTGTAAAATAATCTTGGCTCTCATGATCTGGCCATGAGGAAGGGTTGTTGATCGGCACCACTCTTTTAAAATCCCAGCGGCTTTATCAGTAATCTGAAATGTCTTAGGTAAACGCATTCCATATTTTACACCGTTAACGTTTTAGTTACATTATTTTACGCATGGCCCACTAGGCGCCTCCAATTACACCTTTGCAGAAGCTACCTGGACACAGGGCTTGCCAGACTGGCTGGCCAGTCATGCAAGAGCATTCGCTTTTATCGGTGGTGTTCCAAAATTAGTGGTTCCGGATAACTTAAAAAGCGGCGTTACCAAAGCCTGCCGTCACGATCCGGACCTCAACCCCAGTTACGAACAACTGGGTGCACATTACGGTACCGCCATTATGCCGGCTCGCCCCAGAAAGCCACAGGATAAAGCCAAGGCAGAAGTGGGTGTGCAAATCATCGAACGCTGGATACTGGCTCGCTTACGCCACCATACCTTCTTCTCCCTGGCCGAGTTGAACCAATGTATCGTTGCCTTGTTGGCTGACGTTAACAAAAAACCTTTTAAACAACTGGAAGGTTCACGTCAGGAATGGTTCCAGTCAATCGACAAGACTGCTCTGTCTCCATTGCCGAAGCACACCTATGAATATACCTATATTAAAAAGGTGAAGGTCAACGTGGATTACCATGTGCAGTATGAAAAGCATCTGTACTCTGTGCCCCATCAGCTGGTTGGTGAGCAGTTGGAAATCCATACCAAAGACAAACTGGTAGAGATCTTCTTCCACAACAAGCGGGTGACCAGCCATGTACGAAAATACTGCCATGGCATGACCACCGTTCCTGACCACATGCCCAAAAAACATGAGAAACATCATCAATGGTCTGCTGGACGGTTGATGAACTGGGCCAAGGATCTGGGTGATGAGGTTCTCATCTGGGTAAAAAGCATACTGGCTCAAAAGCAACATGAGCAGCAGGCATACCGTGTCTGCCTGGGTCTGCTGAATCTATCCAGAAAATACGAACCTGACCGGCTGAATAAAGCATGTGCGATTGCCAATCATCACCAGCTTTATCGCTTAAAGCAGATCAAATCCATCCTGCAAAGCAATCAGGATCAACTGCTGCCGGCATCAAAAGAGCAGCTCTCTTTATTACCCCAGTCACATGAAAACATCCGTGGCCCGAAGAGCTTCCACTAAACCCAAAGGAAACCATAATGTTAGATCAAACCATTACACAGTTACGACAACTCAAGCTCAGTGGCATGGCCAACGCACTGGTAACTCAGCAGGAGCAGCCTGGCACTTACGAGGGCCTGTCCTTCGAGGAGCGCCTGCAAATACTGGCAGATAATGAACTCAATGACCGGGAGCATCGCAAGCAACAGCGTTTATTAAAAGCGGCCAAGCTCAAAATAGCAGCCAACCCTCAAGACGTTGATTACCAGCATCCCAGAGGGCTGAAGAAATCCCTGGTGGCCAGTCTACTGCAATGTGACTGGATCAATAAAAACCAAAATCTGCTGCTGACCGGTCCTTGTGGCAGCGGAAAGACTTACATTGCCTGTGCGCTGGCTTATGCTGCCTGCATGAAAGGTTACCGGGTCAAATACTATCGACTATCCCGGTTGCTGCTGGAACTCGCACAAACAAAAGCCGATGGCAGTTACAGCAAAGCACTGCAAACACTGGCCAGGCTCGACTTGCTCATCCTTGATGACTGGGGACTGGAGCCGCTCAACGCTGCACAGCGAAATGATCTCATGGAAATAATGGATGACCGAAATGGCAGCACATCAACGGCCATCCTCAGCCAGTTGCCAACGAATCAATGGTATCAGTCCATCGGTGATAATACGTTGGCTGATGCCATTCTGGATCGGCTCATGCATAACGCCCACCGGATCACGCTGAAAGGCGAATCTTTACGGAAGCGGCAAGCCATAACTTGACTGATCGTGAACACTTGAAGTAAAAATACACCGAGCCCTATGTGTGGTTAGGTTGGGTGTTCACGATCACCAGAATCAGCGTTCACGTTCGCCAGAATACGCAATTACTGAATTCTCTTCCAGGTTCAAGTCCCTCCTTATCCGGCCGATAGTGTCTATACAGAATCTGTTTCCAGTACGGTTTTTTACTAAATAGTAGTATTATTGTTGACTTATAAATAAGTAAACACTAATATACTTACATGTAATTCATGTCAATGAGAGGTAATGGACATGTCGATCTTTTCTTGTGGAACTTTGCGCGCTTCGGTAGTCGTTTCGATAGGTCTGTTGTTGGTAGGCATGGTATTTGTTTCGCCAACAGTGATTTTTTCAGCTCAACTGGAACTCCCTGTTCTCTTTTTTCACTTTGCAGGGTTTGCAGCAATATTAGCAAGTCCAGTGGTTCTGCTTGTCACACTGCTCCTGTCATTATTTCCGTCTGTGAACGGCAGACTCAATGAGTGCCAGCATTAACCTTCACAATGATCCATTGTGATTGAGTCATGTGATACCAAGCACCTTTTGGTAATTACTATAGATTGCACTGCCTGCAGGGAAATACTCAAGCAAAGCTTCAATGTAGCGGTCGAACGGGTTCTGCGTCGCATTGATTCGGAGTCTTGTCGTAATGTCTAAATCGTAGGTATTGAAGACGATAGGGAACGGCACTGGAAAGTCTGTGCCGAAAAGAATCTTCTCATGTGCCATTGTTTGTTGTGAGATATGTCTGAGAGAGCGGGCTTTAAAAGGCGTTAAAATGGCTGACAAATCAGCATATAGATTATCGTAAACGGTCAGCTTTTCCAGTAGCGTGTAGTAGTCCTGGTCAAAGAAATCAGGGTTTCTTGAAAGGTTTCGCCAGAATTTCAATTTGTAATTTGGCCGCCCCAATCCCATATGCGCGGCGATAACCGTCACACCTGATTTCAAAGGCAGCTCAATCATATTGATCCGCTCATAGGCAGGATCAGACTGAACTGTGTATTCGCAACCTATGTGTATGATCAGCGGGATATCGTTTGATTTAAGCTTTTCATAGTAGGGAAGAAATCGTTCGCTATTAAGGTCGACCCCCCAGTAGTTCTGTAGAAACTTTGCTCCTTTGCAGCCTCTTTCGACATACTCATCGATGAGATCCAATGCATCTGGACGATCTGGATTAACTGATAGGAAAGGGATAAAGCTATCTGGGTAGTGCGCTGCTGCAGCGAGTACATCATCGGTTGAGGCACAGACTGTTTTATCACGATGAGTATCGTGGCCATGTTTGTCGACCCGGCTATCGACGCCAAACAGACAGGTTTTTTTAAGAAATACGGACTTGTTGATCGCGCGTGCCATTGATTCCAGGTATACCGGATAAGGATCTGCTTTAAGATACTTGGCTTCTACGCCCAGCTTTTTGGCAAAAAAACGAACGATAAAACGATCAAGTGGGCGATCAAAACGAACGTGTGGGTTGAGAAGGTGTGTGTGGATGTCGACGGTTTTCATTTTCAGTATTAAGACGCACTAGGACAGTCTTTCTCCAGAACCCTGGAGAAAATGCAACGCACACTAAGGCACAGTAGGCCTGATTATACTAAATTCAATAACGATTATTCATTAGCTTGCTCATGGTAACTACACCTTGCGTTGCTCTATCTCCTGCATCTGACCTCCAGGGATAGTGGAAATGCAGAAAGAGTGCAGGAGCGATCTCTCCCATGAGCCGATCACTGATCTTCGCCTTCCTGTGGTGGATTGCTTGACAGACCCTGGAGTTAAATGGTTTCAGGTAGCCTCACCTTCGTGTTCCAATTTAAAAAAGGCAATACGGTTCTGCATCTCAAGCGCCTTATCGTTCATCGCTGCTGAGGCAGCCGAGGTTTCTTCTGCAAGAGATGCATTCTGTTGGGTCATTTCATCCATATTGGCAATGGAGTGGTTGATTTGATCGATGCCAGTTGCTTGTTCCTGGCTTGCAGAGGCAATTTCAGCAACGATGTCGCCAACCTTCTTTACACCGATAACTATTTCCTCAAGTGTTTCTCCTGATCTATTGACAAGTTCCGAGCCAGCCTGGACTTTATTGCCGGAATCATGAATCAAATCTTTAATCTCTTTCGCGGCGGTAGCAGATCGTGATGCAAGGTTTCTGACCTCAGTGGCAACTACAGCAAAGCCACGTCCCTGTTCTCCAGCCCTGGCGGCTTCAACAGAAGCATTAAGTGCCAAAAGGTTTGTTTGGAAAGCAATTTCATCAATGACACCGATAATCTCGGCTATTCGATTTGAAGCTGTATTTATCTGATCCATTGCCTGAACAGCCTCTCGGACAATGCCACCACCCTCTTCTGCCTGATGGCGCGTACTATTGGCAAGTTTGTCAGCCTTGAGTGCGTTGTCAGCATTGTTGCGAACAATGCCAGTGAGTTCAGACATGCTTGAGGCAGTCTCCTCAAGAGATGATGCCTGCTGATCGGTTCTAGATGAGAGATTATTATTCCCGCTGGAAATCTCAGCTGAAGCATTCGCAATCATATACGTAGAGTGATGCAGCTCACTGATCACTTGCTCGAGGTTAAGGCGCGTCAGGTTTACATTTTCTTTTACCTCTCCGAAGGTTCCTTGGTATTCCTTGTCAATGATGTAGGTAAGATCACCTTTAGCCATTTCACTCATTGCTTTTGCAACCTCATCAAAAACGCTGGAAAGCTCATCGAGTAATTCATTGAAGCCTCTACCCAGTTGCAGCAAAAAACCCTGTTTTCCATCGAGGCTGATACGGTGTGTAAGATTACCTGAACGTGCGGATTCAACCAGCATATCTATCTCTTTTTCAACTGCAAGTTGTTTCGTTATATCATCCCACTGAGTTACTCTGCCTCGATATTTACCGTCACTGTCGAGCACGGGATTGGCTGTCAAATGTAACTGGTAACCCACAAGTTCAGTGTCATATTCTTTAGGTTCTTTCAAGTGAGATCGGTATGCTTCAACGAGTTTATCGTCAGTGAATAGATCGGATAGACGATTTCCAAGTGGATTATTTAGATCAAATCTTAAATTCTTTTCCGTTAGCGCCGGTATCATTTCATCAAGCAGGGAATGAGCTGCATGATTTAGATAGATGAGTTGATTTTCATCATCAGATACGGTCACACAAGTTGATACCTGATCAAGGGCATAGCGGATACGAAGATTTTCTGCCGCTATTTGTTGCTCTTCTTCAATGCGGAGTCGCAGATTATCCTGCATTTTCATCAAAGTGTGAAGTAATACGCCAGTTTCATCTTTATTCGGTGAATCGATATAATTGTTGAGTCTCCCCTTAGCGATACGTTCAGCCATATCTACGGCCTTCTGTAACGGCATTGTTATGTTCCGTCCAAGTAGCCACGCAATAGCTATAATGCCGATCACAGAAAGGATACCAATGATGAAGAACTCAAGACGTTTCTGACTGTATAAGCCGGCAGCTGCTGTTTGGGATATGGTGATTTCCTTACGCTGATGTTCAATCAGTTCATTTATCAGAGTGTTAGTTTCATTAAGTAGTGGTGTTAGTTCAGAGCGTATCAGGAAGGCATCTGACCGCCAGCGGTCACTGCCGTGGAGTTTGAGTAAACGATCCAAGTTACCCATAAAAGTAGGTAGTAATTCAGAAAATTTCTCATAGGAATCGATCTGTTCTAGCGTGAAGAGATCTTCATACTCTGCCAAATCAGTGGTCTGACTCATGATTGCTTCGCGATAGATATTTAGGTTATTCAAGGCGAGTTATAACTGAATCTGGTGTTTGACTGATTTGAAAAAAGGCGGCGTATCTGGTTGATTTGTAGTTGCGACACGACAAACAACCTGAGGAGATACGCCACCATGAAGAAGAATACCGTTGTTGGCCTGGCAGGTCGAGATACGATTGCTGACCCGCTGACAGAGATGCTCAAGGCAGGGGCACGACAGTTGATCCAGCAGGCAGTCGAGGTTGAACTGCAAGAGATGCTTGAAGACTACTCAGGACGACGCACAGAGGATGGCAGGGCCGGTGTCGTGCGCAACGGCTACCTGCCTGAGCGAGAACTGCAGACAGGCATGGGGCCTGTAACAGTCCGGATACCCAAGGTTCGCGCCAAGACGGGCAAGCCGCTGACCTTCCGCTCTTCACTGGTACCTCCCTATGTGCGGAAAACGAAGTCACTGGAGGCAGCGATTCCCTGGTTGTATCTGAAAGGAGTATCCAGTGGTGAGATGGGAGAGGCCCTGAAGGTTCTGGTGGGGCCAGAAGCACAGGGGCTGTCAGCGAGCACTGTGTCACGGTTGAAGCAAGTCTGGGCTCAGGAGTATCGGGCCTGGTGCGATGAGCGGTTGGATAAGGATGCTTGGGTGTATGTCTGGGCAGATGGCGTTTACAGTGGATTAAGATCGGAACAGACCAAGCTGTGTTCGCTGGTGGTGATCGGCGTGAATGAGCGCGGCGAGAAGCGTTTCCTGGCGATTGAGGACGGTGTACGCGAATCAACACAGAGCTGGCGTGAAGTATTGCTGAAATTGAAATCACGGGGAATGAATGTGCCGGAGTTAGCGATTGGTGATGGTGCCATGGGGTTTTGGGCGGCACTCGAAGAGGTCTACAGTGAGACACGCCAACAACGCTGCTGGATGCACAAGACCATGAACGTGCTAAATTGTCTGCCAAAATCAGCTCAGGCGAAGGCAAAACAGGCACTGCATGCGATTTGGCAGGCGGAGACCAAAGCAGATGCCGAGAAAGCCTTTGATCTGTTCCTCAAGACCTATGAGCCAAAATATCCGAAGGCCGCAATCTGTTTGCAAAAAGATCGCGATGAACTGATGGCATTCTATGATTTCCCTGCACAGCACTGGCAGAGCATACGGACCAGCAATCCGATTGAATCAACGTTCGGCACGATCCGTCACCGGACCAAGCGTTCAAAGGGTTGCCTGTCTCGGGACGGCATGCTGCATATGATGTTCAAACTTGGACAGTGTGCCGAGAAGAGATGGAGGCGCCTACGTGGTTTCGATTACCTGGCGAAGGTGATAACCGGAATAAAATTTAAAGATGGTGTCGAAGTGACAGAAATCGGCCAGGCTGCCGCTTGATTCAGGTTGGCAAACACCACTTTTGACAATAACTCATTCAAGGCAGCTGGTGTGCGAAATGCAAGGTAGAGTCGAACCTCGTTGTTCTGTGTGGTCCAGCTGAAACGTAAGGCGATTATTTTAGAAAGTAACTCTTTGCGTTCATCTAATGATTCTTCAGTCTCCTCAGATAAAATCATCTGGCTAAGGTGTTGAAGCATTTCCCTGAACATTGGGTTGAGATTTGTACTTGCAAACTGTATTGCAGGGATGTTTTCATTGTCGTTTCCAGCAAGTACAAGCATGCTGTCGCGAAATTCATCAAAACGTTTTATACCTAAGGTTATATCGGATATCAGCTGTACGCTGATTGGATCACCATTTATTGCGGGAAGCTCCTGCAAACTATTAAGTTGTTTATCTATCTTTTGCAGTCCGTTTAGATAGTTTTCTTTGTGCTGAGCCTCTTTACTCAGAAGATAAAAGCCTAACGCACTGGTGGTGCGCTGTAATTCAGAGGCAACGCTCATAGATTGCAGTACCGCCGGCTGGGTATGTCCGACCACCTGATCAACTTGATTATGCACACTGGAAAGACTGATGATAGCATTGATACTCTGGATAATCAGCACCAGCAAAACAAGGCTAAATGATGTAAGTAGTTTATATTTAATGGAAATGTTGGCAATGGTCTTTGTCATTGGTGCCTCTGGAAGCGGTTATTGACTCAAATTGGCATATTTTTGTTGTTGTAGAGGCACTTGATGCAACCATCCGTGTGCAGATATTCCAGGCTTATTTATGTATCGGTATGTTTGATTATTGCTTTAGCGTTTATTTGGAGATAGCTGAACTTTTAACGATAGAACCTGCACGATAATCCTGAAAGGATTGAGCAGGACAGATGTATTCTTGTCTATTTTTCTCTGAACGCGCTATCAAATCCACGGGATATTGGTTTGAGCAAGTAGTCCAGTACTGTTTTTGAGCCTGTTTTTATATCTGCTTTCACTGTCATGCCGGGAATGATCCTCATTAAACTGGGTTGGCTGCCAACCCAGGTGCTTTCCAGTTCTATTTCTGCCCGGTAGAAAGGGTTGCGTTTTTCATCAAGATAGGTAGAGGCAGAAATCTGCTTTATTGTTCCTTTTACGCTGCCAAAGCGGGCTGAATCATAACTGTCAACTTTTACATCGGCCTGTTGGCCAGGGTGGATGTGCCCGATCTCGTTTGGCAAAATGCGTGCTTCAACAATTAGATCATCATCTACAGGTACGATCTGCAGAATGACCTGTCCAGGTTCAACCACGGCATTTATACGCGTAATAGATAGTCCCTGTACGATACCGTTAACGGGTGAATAGACTTCGAGTCTTGCGACCTTATCCTGGAGGCTAATCAAAACCTGTTCAACTTCAGCGAGTTGTGCGGTGACTTCTCCTGCTTCTAGTTCTATTTCCTTATTAAATCTGGCAACTAGCTCAAGACGTCTTTGTGTTACCTCATCCAAAGCTGACTGGGAAACGATGACGCTATCGTAGAGTGCCCTCTGTTCACTTTGTGTTTCTGCCTGACGAGTCTGCGTCGAAATCAGTTCAGTGCGTGCGACAAGCTGGTCTTCTGCGAGCACTGATCGAATATCGACTTGCTCTTTAAGTAATTCAAGCTCTTTGTCGATTGACTGGACTTGATGTTGTTGGCGGAACAATTCGGTTTTTCGTTGCCTTATTTGTGCATCAACAACCTTCAATTCAGTTTCGTGGCTGTTGATTTGGGCCAGGTAGATGGTCTGTTGTTTGCGAGCAATATTTGGGAATTGCTCTCCAAAGCTGCTAAATTCAGGGATGCGTCTGTCGATAATTGCCTGGAGGCGCTCTGACTCCATCATGTAGGCAGCTTTTCGAACCTGGGTTTGTGCATATTCTGATTGAGAAGCGGGAGGAGAGAAACGTAATAGTAGTTCTCCGGCTTTGATATGATCACCGTTACGTACGGTAATATTGTTTACTATGCCGCCTTCAAGATGCTGAATATCATGAATCAGGCCAGCAGGTACTACCTCTCCCATCGCAGTTGTGACTTCACTGACCTTCGTTGCCCATGCCCAAATGATCGCGGCAACGAGTATCATAACCATGAAATAGATCGTGCTTCTGATTATAAGGGAAGGTGGCTGCTCTTCTAACTGAATTGCCTGTGCCAGGAAGCGGGAACGTGCGCGGGGGATACCTATGGTGCCTTTTGATGTAAAGACGTAACTGTCTTCTTTCATTGTGCATCCTCCAGAAGTTTGGTGACTGCTTGCTCCGCCGTTCCGATGAAATTGATAGAACCATTCGTAAGCAGAACCGCTTTATCTGCCAAACGGATATGACTGGGTCGGTGGCTAACCATAATAATGGTACGCTTGCCCTTGAGTTTATTAATCTGTTCTATGAAACGCCGGTCGCTGGCTTCATCCAGCGAGGCTCCCGGCTCATCCAGAAGAAGAATGCGCGCAGGGCTGACGAATGCTCGGGCCATGGATAAAGAACGCAAAAAACCGGGCGGCAAACGATCTGTGGTACTGTCACCTACAAGGGTATCAAAACCTTTTGGTAGGTTTTGTATCTCTTGTAAAATGCCAGCCTCACTAGCTGCCTCTTCCAGCTCTTTGTCTGTGGCCATACCATTGTTGAGTCGCATATTCTGGGCTATGGAACCATAGAAGAGTTTAGTCTCCTGTGGAACATAGGCAATTGCGCGTCGGAGATCCATGGCATTGAGCTGACGCATATCGAGATCGTCAATGGAAATGGAACCACCCTGGGGTCGATACATTCCTGCAATTAGCTTCAACAGACTGGATTTTCCAGAACCTGTGTTACCGACAACAGCCACCATCTCACCTGCTTTGATTTCAAAGGCTACGCCGAGTAATGCCGGGTCCATTTCTGGTCCGTATCGGAAGCTGACACGATCGATTTTCATGCTGCCTTGTAATTCTGAAAGCATTAAACTTGATTGACCAGTGTGGCGTTCAATCTTCAAGCGCATAAGTTGATTGATCTGTTTAATTGCTTTAAGCGTGTGCTGAAACTTTGAGAAAGAGAGGAAGGCGCTTTGCAAAGGTGAGAGGACACGCCAGACTAACGCCATGGTGGCTATGAGTGCGCCAATGGTCATTTCCCCTGCGATTACAGATAATGTGCCCAGACCAATGACCGCCACGCCGGATAGAGTCATCATGCCTTGAGCAATACTACTCATGATGCCATTTCCTACTAGGGTCTGATAATTGGCCATGACAGCCTCTCCTGAGACTTCCCGAAATCGCTCCCACCAGACAGTTTCACCGCCTATTGCCTTTATCTCACTGCGTCCATTGAGAGTTTGCATGAGGATGCGGTGCTTATCCGTTCTTGTTTTTCCAGATCGGAGGATCTTTTGATTTAAACTTGGTATCCAGAGAAGGCCAAGCACGATAAATGCAGCAACCATAGCCAGTGGGATAACGGCGATTGGGCCGGAGAGTACACCAATAACAATGATAAACAGAAGAACAAACGGCAATTCCAGTACGATGGCCGCGTTGGGTCCGGTAAAGAAGTCTCTTACAGAATCAAACTGTTTCAGACGAGATAATTGGGCTGCTACTGATGAGCGTTCAGTAAACAATGGAGGGAGGAGGATCATATGTCTGAATGTCTCAACACCGATCAGATAGTCCAGGCGTCCTGCGACAGACCCCAGTAGGCGCGCGCGTAGTAGCCTCAGAACAAGGTCAGACAAGAGCAATATGACTACACCAGATACGAGATAAGGAAGAGTATCTGGAGATTTTGCGCCAATAACCTTGTCATAGATCATCATAATAAAAAGCGGTACGATCAATGCAACCAGGTTTATAATGAATGTTATTCCAAGCAGATGCTTAATCATGTGCTTGAAACGTTGCAACAATTTTGTAAACCACTCTGTATCAGCAGTATCTGCCCGCGAGACACCGTGTGTTGGGTGCGTGTCAGTAAACAGATATGCAGTGCCGTAATCCCATAGAATGTCGGCGCTTATGTACTCATGCTGCTGGGCATCGAAGTATCGAACGCTATTTTCCTCCCGTTCCAGCAGTACATAGACAGCGCCGTCCCTGGAAAGAAAGAGACAGGGGTACAGTTCATCCTTGATTGATTCTATGCGGATTTTTTGAGCGATACTCTCATATCCCAGGGTAACAAGAACATTCCTCAAATCGATCAGGTCAAACTGCTCGGTATAATGGGGCAGGGACTCCACCAGTTCGCGGGCATAGTTGTGCCAGCCAAGCTCCTGTAGTAAAGGCATCAGGCATGCAGCATAAGGAGAGGCTGTGTTGAAGGCCTCGGTTTGATCATTACGTAACGCTTTAGCCAGCATTTCTGAAACGATAGGTGGCCGCTTCTGATGAACGTTCTCTGCTGCCTGAATGGATGCCATATTCATCTGGTCTATCCGTTTCCTGTGGCTGATGTTTTGGTCGTCTGCTGTGTGCTGGATTGTTTATTGAAATAGCCAGGCCAATTTTCTGTGATATCGGTTAATTGTCCTTCTTCTAGTGAGAATTGTCTGTCGCAAATGCGCAAAAAAGATGGGCGATGTGAGATTACGATTATTGTACGGCTCCCTTTTATTCGCTTAACCACATTGAGAAATTTCAGGTCATTTTTGATGTCAAAGTTGGCATTGGCATCGTCAAATAGCATCACGGATGGATGTCCAACCAGAGAGCGGACCATGATGATCTTCTGCCTGACACCTTCCGAAAGTGTGTCTACTGCACTCCCACCAACAAACGTATCCAGTCCGTCTGGCAGACGCGATAGTATTGCGTCCAAACCCAGTTCATGGGCAAGTTCTATCGCATGGTCGATGGCCTCACCTTCCCGATAGAGAGTCATGTTTTCCAGAATGGTACCTTCAAATAGTGTACCGTGCTGGGGCACGATACCGATCTGAGAACGCAAAAATTCGAGTTCGTAATCACGGATTTTTCGTCCATCCAGCAAGACTTCCCCTTGGTCTGGCTGAAGAAAACCGGACAACAGTCCTATGAGCGTGGATTTTCCAACGCCGTTACTGCCGGTGATACCGATGGCTTCTCCAGGCTCAATGTTTAGAGAGACACCCTGCAGTAACGGCTTTTCTGTTGCAGGATATTTGAAGTAGACGTTATTCAGTTCCAGTGCGCCTTTGATGCCCTTTTCAGCCCTGTAGTGGCCATGTTTTTCCTGATTCATGGAAAACAGCTCTTCCACCTTCTGCAGTGAGAGGCGTACCGACTGAAACTGACTCCATAAACCCATAGCCTTTAACCCGGGCTGCAGTACCCGGCTTGAAAGCATGGTGCCGGCTGCCAGAGCACCGATGGTCAGTTCGCCACTGATGACTGAGTAGCTTCCAATACTTACGAAAGAGACGACTGCAACCTGGGAGAAGGTGGCTCCTATACCTTGAACGATGCTGCTGATGCGGCTGAGCTCGAATACACTGGCGGCAGATTGGCTTTGCAATCTTTCATAACGGCGCATCATGAATGATTCCATTGCCATCGATTTGACCGTATGAATGCCGCTCAGTGTCTCAATAATAAAGTTTTGACGCCGATCCTCCATTGTCGAGCGTGTATCTAGCGCCTCATGAAGATGGCGGCCAGTCCAGATAGATGTAACGAAAAATATGATCAGCAGCGTAGCCGGGATCAGGATGAGAGGGCTGGCAATCACCCAAATAAGACCGAGAAAAATTACAACAAAAGGGAAGTCCATCATTAGCAGGACGGATTGACCCGAGTAGAACTCCTGGATCTGTTCCAGAGCATGCATCTTGTCGAGGTAAAATCCTGCAGGTTTCTCCTCAAAAGCGAGTGTTTCTGAATCAAGAATCCGATTCATTGCCCTGAGGCTTTCCCGGTGATCGAACCTTGCTCCCTCCCAACTTAGGATCATTGAGCGAAATACCTTGAGTCCGGTATCCAGAATCAGGACGCCAAGCATACCTATGATCAGAAAAAGAAAAGTATCAGCTGCCTGGGTTGGAATAATCCTGTCGTAAACTTGCAGGATCACCATTGGCAGTGCCAAGGCCATCACATTGATGCCAAGTGAGGCCAGCAGCACAACCGGTTTCCGCCAGGTGTCCGGTGTTCTGAATTGACCTTTGCCAAAAATGTCTGATTTCTTTCGCCGCATGGAACCTGAATAATTATGATAGGACTTAAAGTTCGACAATTGCTGACTTTGATTCCTATATCGGCGTATGTGTCTGTTACTTTAACAATTAGTCTATGAATTTTATTCCGTTGAATTAGTTAAGAATTTTTCCCGGTTGCCGCCAACGTGGCTGGGTAATTGGCCTAATCCGGACAGGTTTTGTGATGAACGAGAATCCAGATAAATCACCAGCGCCAGCGCGTGAACAAGGTACTGAGGAATTGTTCGACAGGGACGCTGATCCCTACCAACACCGGGATGCGCGGCCGGAGGAACCTGGGAAAAGTGCGGCGGCTGAGAACTCCGAGGAGCTTTTTCGTCAGAATATTCAAGAGGGTAGCCGTGGTGAACAGGAGATTGCCCATAGTCTTGAACGACAGAGTCCTGTAGTTGGAGAGCTTGACCTAACAGACGATTCAGGGCTGTCAGAACGTGATGAGCGGATTGTTAAGCGTGGTGAGGGTGTTGAGCCGATAACACCAAAGGAGGTTACTCCTGGGCAATCAGGGACTGAGTTTTCATTTTCCGATCAGGATCTTCAGATCCAACCTGCCGTTCAGAATAGGAGTGCGCCTGAAGCTGAACAGGCGGTGCGTGAGACCCGTGGTACTGGCGATGTCTCCAATAACACAGGGGAAACGGTTGAAGAAAGAATTCTGGTAGAGGAGCCTCCTGCGCCTGCAATGGCAGTGGTAGAGGATGATCCTTCAGTACAACTGGACGAAAGTGAAGATGATGAAGAGGTACAATTGGCGCCAGATGACCTTGTACTCTCCAATCACAGCGTCGATGAACACAGTCAGGCGGGCAAGGTCGTCGCTACGCTTGAGGGCCATGATCAGAACAGTAATGATAGTCTGACTTACTCTATTGTTGGAGATTCATCCAATATTTTTATTTTGGATGACAATAAACTTGTATTCAAGGAAGGTGTTGAAATCGATTTTGAGGAAGCTGCCAGCTATGACGTCATACTAGCAGTGACCGACAGTGCCGGCAATCAGTTTACCAAGACATTCACCATCGACATCAACGACCTCAATGATGCCCCAGTTATCGGTGATGATGTTCTGATGCAGCTGGACGAAGGCAGTGGTGAGCTGAGTGGAGTCCTGACAGCGAGTGATCAGGATATGGATGCTGTGCTGACGTTTTCAATTTCCGACGGGAGTACTGCACCTGCTGGTTTTACCTTAAACCCTGACGGCAGATATAATTTCGATTCTACTGATAGTGCCTACGACCATTTGATCGTCGGTGATTCAACAATCTTGACCATCCCGGTTACTGTTACTGATGACCAGGGTGGAACCGATACTGCCCAAATTCGCATTACCGTAAACGGTACCAACGATGGACCGGTGGCTGGTGCTGATGTCACGACCTCCGTGGATGAAGGTGCGGCTTCAATCAGCGGCCAGCTGACCTCGACGGATCTGGATGACAATGCTTCTGCGACATTTACTGTTTCCGAAGGATCTACTGTACCTGCTGGTTTTAGTCTGAGCGAAGATGGCTCCTACAGCTTCTATCCGACAGACTCAGCCTATGATCATTTGAACGTCGGCGATTCAGCAGCACTCACCATCCCGGTTACGGTCACCGATGACCAGGGTGGAACCGATACTGCCCAAATTCGCATTACCGTAAACGGTACCAACGATGCGCCAGTAGCTGGGGCGGATGTCACGGCTTCGGTGGATGAGGGTGCGGCTTCAATCAGTGGTCAGCTGACCTCGACGGATCTGGATGACAATGCTTCTGCGACATTTACTGTTTCCGAAGGATCTACTGCACCTGCGGGTTTCAGTCTAAACTCCGACGGTTCTTATAGTTTCGATCCTACCGATAGTACCTATGATCATTTGAATGTGGGCGATAGTGCTGTACTCACCATCCCGGTTACGGTCACCGATGACCAAGGTGGAACCGATACTGCCCAAATTCGCATTACCGTAAACGGTACCAACGATGCGCCAGTAGCTGGGGCGGATGTCACGGCTTCGGTGGATGAGGGTGCGGCTTCAATCAGTGGTCAGCTGACCTCGACGGATCTGGATGACAATGCTTCTGCGACATTTACTGTTTCCGAAGGATCTACTGCACCTGCGGGTTTCAGTCTAAACTCCGACGGTTCTTATAGTTTCGATCCTACCGATAGTACCTATGATCATTTGAATGTGGGCGATAGTGCTGTACTCACCATCCCGGTTACGGTCACAGATGACCAAGGTGGAGCCGATACTGCCCAGATCCGCATTACCGTTAATGGTACCAACGATGCGCCAGTGGCTGGGGCGGATGTCACGGCTTCGGTGGATGAGGGTGCGGCTTCAATCAGTGGTCAGCTGACCTCAACTGATCTGGATGATAATGCTTCTGCGACATTTACTGTTTCCGAAGGATCTACTGTACCTGCGGGTTTCAGTCTGAGCGAAGATGGCTCCTACAGCTTCGATCCGACAGACTCAGCCTATGATCATCTCAACGTGGGTGACTCAGCAGTTCTGACCATCCCGGTTACTGTCACCGATGACCAAGGTGGAACCGATACTGCCCAAATTCGCATTACCGTAAACGGTACCAACGATGGACCGGTGGCTGGTGCTGATGTTACGACCTCCGTGGATGAAGATGCAGCTTCAATCAGTGGTCAGCTGACCTCGACGGATCTGGATGACAATGCTTCTGCGACATTTACTGTTTCCGAAGGATCTACTGTACCTGCGGGTTTCAGTCTGAGCGAAGATGGCTCCTACAGCTTCGATCCGACAGACTCAGCCTATGATCATCTCAACGTGGGTGACTCAGCAGTTCTGACCATCCCGGTTACTGTCACCGATGACCAAGGTGGAACCGATACTGCCCAAATTCGCATTACCGTAAACGGTACCAACGATGGACCGGTGGCTGGTGCTGATGTCACGACCTCCGTGGATGAAGATGCAGCTTCAATCAGTGGTCAGCTGACCTCAACTGATCTGGATGATAATGCAACCACCACCTTCAGCATCAGTGCGGGTAGTGAAGCACCTGCAGGTTTCAGTCTGAACTCCGACGGTTCTTATAGTTTCGATCCTACCGACAGTGCCTATGATCATTTGAACGTCGGCGATTCAGCAGCACTCACCATTCCGGTTACGGTCACCGATGACCAAGGTGGAACCGATACTGCCCAAATTCGCATTACCGTAAACGGTACCAACGATGCGCCAGTAGCTGGGGCGGATGTAACCACATCAGTAAGTGAAGATGCTGCAGCCATCACTGGTCAGCTAACCTCGACCGATTTGGATGACAATGCTTCTGCGACCTTTACTGTTTCCGAGGGATCTACTGCACCTGCGGGTTTCAGTCTAAACTCCGACGGTTCTTATAGCTTCGATCCCACCGATAGTGCCTATGATCATTTGAACGTCGGTGACTCCACCACACTGACCATCCCAGTCACAGTGACTGACGACCAGGGCTCGACCGATAACGCCCAGATCCGAATCACACTCAATGGCGCCAGTGACGCACCTACTGCTATTACTGTTTCCAACTCATTCATAAATGAGGATGCGGCTGGCGGCTCAGTCGTTGCCGATCTATCAGCGGCGGATGCCGATTTTGGGGACACTTTCACTTATCGTCTGACCGATGATGCGGATAGCCGTTTTGTGATCGATGGTGATCAGATCAAAGTTGCTGATGGTGTGACGCTGAACCATGAAGACATATCCAGTCACGATGTGACGATCGAGGTTCAGGACGCTAGTGGCAGCACTTTCAGCCGAACCGTAACCATTGATGTGACAGATGTGAACGAAGCACCGGTCGATATTATATTTTCGGGTGATTCACTGGATGAGAACGCCGAGGCGGGCACTGTGGTGGCGAATCTATCTGCTACAGACGAAGATGGAGGTGAAGTTTTTTCTTATGCACTGACCGATGATCCCTCGGGAAATTTTGAGATCGTCGGCAACCAGATCAGGGTGAAAGAAGGTGCTGACATAGACTATGAAGACTCCTCTGAGCATAACCTGACGGTTCAGGTCACTGACTCTGACGGCAATAGTTTCGCAGAGATGGTTACCATCGATGTCAGAGATGTGGATGAACGTCCAGCAGGTATGGTGCTTCTCGGCACCAACAATGCCGACCAACTGGTTGGTGGTGCTGGTGATGATACTTTTTACGGAAAAGGCGCGAACGATCGCCTTGAGGGTGGGGAAGGCGACGATACCTTCCGTGTAGACTACGATGCTGGCCTGGACCAAATGACCGGTGGCGAAGGTCACGACACAGTGCAGGGCGGAAGCCGCAACGATACCATCCGGGTATCTGATGGTCTCTCCAACCTGAACGGTGTTGAAGAGATAGATGGCGGCACAGGCTGGAACCAAGTGCTGGGCACGGGCGGCGACGACACTCTCGACTTCAGCGTGGATGATGCCCCCACCTTAGAGAATATCAACCGCATCAACGGCGGCCGTGGCAACGACACCATTATCAACGACGATACCGGCCGAGAACTCTATGGCGATGCGGGAAATGACACCATTATCGGCGGTGCCGGAGATGATGTATTCCGTGTCGACTATGACGCAGGTCTGGACCAAATGACCGGTGGCGAAGGTCACGACACAGTGCAGGGCGGAAGCCGCAACGATACCATCCGGGTATCTGATGGTCTCTCCAACCTGAACGGTGTTGAAGAGATAGATGGCGGCACAGGCTGGAACCAAGTGCTGGGCACGGGCGGCGACGACACCCTCGACTTCAGCGTGGATGATGCCCCCACCTTAGAGAATATCAACCGCATCAACGGCGGCCGTGGCAACGACACCATTATCAACGACGATACCGGCCGAGAACTCTATGGCGATGCGGGAAATGACACCATTATCGGCGGTGCCGGAGATGATGTATTCCGTGTCGACTATGACGCAGGTCTGGACCAAATGACCGGTGGCGAAGGTCACGACACAGTGCAGGGCGGAAGCCGCAACGATACCATCCGGGTATCTGATGGTCTCTCCAACCTGAACGGTGTTGAAGAGATAGATGGCGGCACAGGCTGGAACCAAGTGCTGGGCACGGGCGGCGACGACACCCTCGACTTCAGCGTGGATGATGCCCCCACCTTAGAGAATATCAACCGCATCAACGGCGGCCGTGGCAACGACACCATTATCAACGACGATACCGGCCGAGAACTCTATGGCGATGCGGGAAATGACACCATTATCGGCGGTGCCGGAGATGATGTATTCCGTGTCGACTATGACGCAGGTCTGGACCAAATGACCGGTGGCGAAGGTCACGACACAGTGCAGGGCGGAAGCCGCAACGATACCATCCGGGTATCTGATGGTCTCTCCAACCTGAACGGTGTTGAAGAGATAGATGGCGGCACAGGCTGGAACCAAGTGCTGGGCACGGGCGGCGACGACACCCTCGACTTCAGCGTGGATGATGCCCCCACCTTAGAGAATATCAACCGCATCAACGGCGGCCGTGGCAACGACACCATTATCAACGACGATACCGGTCGAGAACTCTATGGCGATGCGGGAAATGATATATTGCAAGGTGGTGCTGGCAATGATGTGCTTGATGGTGGTACCGGCAATGACACACTGATCTACAAAATCGGTGAAGGAAATGATACGTTTGATGGTGGCTCTGGTACAGATACCTTGCGGATCGAGGTGACCAGCAGCCAATTGAACGCAGATGCTGGTCTAGCAGATATGATCACGCAACTGGCCAACGAGTTGCCTGGCCACAGTGGAAGCTATGAGTCTGAACTGGGTATTACAGCGACTCATATCGAACAGGTTGAAGTTTATCTGGATGGTCATAGCGTAACTCTGGATGAGATCAGCGCGAATACACCTACACTTTCGCTTAAGGTTGGTGATCCCGACATAATCAGACCGGCGAATCATGAGGACGATCCTGCATATAGTTATGACTTGAATCTTCAACTCGGAGATACAAGCGCTTCCATTACCTCCATTTCTTTCGGTGACTTGCCGGAAGGGGTGCAGCTTTCTGCAGGTACTGACAATGGTGATGGAAGTTGGACGTTGAATGAAAGCCAGCTCCCCGGGTTGCAGATCATTGTGTCAGAAGCTGTTGATATCGATTTTAATTTACAGACTAGCGTCGAATTTGAAAATAATGGTCTGATAAAAACGGCGGTCACAAGTGATAATATTGACGTAATCAACGCGGATGGTGAGACTATCTACGGTACTTCGGGTGACGATTCTATCGGGCTTGACACTGGTTCTGATCTCTCCCGCCAATCGCGCGATTCGCATCAATCCCAGCTGTCAGATGACTCTCACAATGTTGATATAGCACCTGCTTTCGCCGGTGATGGTGATGACCTTATTGTCGCTGGCGCTGGGAAAGACAAGATTAAAGCGGGTGATGGCGATGATGTCGTCTTTGGTGAAACCGGCAAGGATGACCTGAAAGGTGGTGATGGTGATGATCAGCTCTTTGGCGGTGATGGAGATGACAAGCTAAAAGGCGAAGAGGGAGACGACATCCTCAAAGGCGGTGTAGGTGATGACGAGCTGAAAGGCGGGAAGGGTGATGATCTGCTACACGGTGGTGATGGAAACGACAAGCTAAAAGGCGAAGAGGGAGACGACATCCTCAAAGGCGGTGCAGGTGATGACGAGCTGAAAGGCGGCAAGGGTGATGATCAACTGTACGGGGGTGCGGGCGATGATGTCATAAAAGGCGAAGCGGGTGACGATACTTACTTCTTCAATCCCTTCGACGGCAACGACATCTTTCATGGAGGGGATGGAGGCGGTTGGACCGATGCTATTCATCTGGATGCGACCGCAGACCCCAATGCGGATCCGAACAACCCCTGGACCATCGAAGTCGATGGACAGCTGATGGAGTATGATTTGGCCGCTCACGCCCTGGAACTCAATCCGGATACGGCGGGTGTCGTAACACTTGCTGATGGCAGCGAGCTGGCCTTTGATGGGATCGAACGGATCGAGTGGTAAAAAAAAGGTGACAGGCGAAAAACGTAGGCCGGTTCAAGCGTAGCGGAACCGGCAGCCGGAGGCACGGATGCCTGATCCGCTACGCTTGATCAGGCCTACACAGCTGGAACCTGAAACCTCTACTCTGCCACCTGTCCCTTTTTCGAGTATCATTGTCTCTTCTCCCAACAAGCAGGAAAAGGCCCGACGATGATCATTCTCCGTGGTGCACCCGCGCTCTCCGAATCTCGTCTGAAAAAACTGGCTCAGCGGCTGGAAAACAGCCTTGGCAAGCCTGTCTCCGTGTATGCGGAATTCATGCACTTTGCCGAGGTGGATCAGTCACTTGCGGAGGACGAGCAGGGGGTTCTCGAACGTGTCCTGCGCTACGGTCCCCATTTGACCGGGCACGATCCGGAAGGGAGTCTGTTACTTGTGGTGCCGCGCCCAGGCACTCTCTCACCATGGTCGACCAAAGCGACGGACATTGCTCACCACTGCGGCTTGGAACGGATTGCCCGGATCGAGCGCGGTATCGCCTACTATTTGGGGGCCGGGGAGAACATCCTTAGCGATAATGAACTCAATACGGTAATGCCTCTACTGCATGACCGTATGACTGAGGTGGTGTTGCTGGAGATGGGGGATGCAGATTGCCTCTTTAGCCATGCAGAGCCCAAACCTTTCATCAGCGTCGATGTGATCGGGGGTGGTTGTCCTGCACTGGAAAAGGCCAACGTGGAACTTGGGTTGGCACTGTCGGATGATGAGATCGACTATCTGGTGGAGAGTTTTCAGGGGTTGGGACGCAATCCCACCGATGTTGAGCTGATGATGTTTGCCCAGGCCAACTCGGAGCATTGCCGTCACAAGATTTTCAATGCCGACTGGGTCATCGACGGCAAGCAGCAGGATCTTTCGCTGTTCAAGATGATCCGCAATACCACAGAGAAAGCGCCGGAAGATGTTCTTTCTGCCTACAAGGACAACGCTGCAGTGATCAGAGGCCCAAGGGCCGAACGCTTCATTCCTGACGCCAAAAGCAACGTTTACGGCTTTGGCGAAGAGGATATTCACATTCTCATGAAGGTGGAGACCCACAACCATCCCACTGCGATCTCGCCGGATCCGGGTGCAGCGACAGGGTCGGGCGGAGAGATTCGTGACGAGGGGGCTACCGGAAAGGGATCCAAACCCAAGGCCGGGCTCTGTGGTTTCTCGGTTTCCAATCTGCGAATCCCTGGCGCCGGACAGCCTTGGGAAACCGATCACGGCAAACCTGGCCGTATCGTCTCCGCGCTCGATATTATGCTGGAAGGCCCCATCGGTGCGGCCTCGTTCAATAATGAGTTTGGGCGTCCCAATATCTGCGGCTATTTCCGAACCTACGAGGAGCGAGTGTCGGGGCCGGACGGGGATGAGTTACGGGGCTACCATAAACCGATCATGCTGGCTGGTGGGTTGGGAAATATCCGAGACGAGCATATTGAAAAGACCACCTTTCCCGATGGCTCCCCACTGGTGGTGCTGGGTGGGCCGGCGATGCTGATCGGCTTGGGCGGTGGCGCCGCTTCATCCATGGCCAGCGGCACTTCGGCGGAAGATCTGGATTTCGCCTCGGTACAACGCTCCAATCCTGAGATGGAGCGCCGTTGTCAGGAGGTGATCGATGCCTGCTGGTCCAGAGGCAGCGATAATCCCATCCTCTTTATCCATGACGTGGGGGCGGGTGGCCTCTCCAATGCACTGCCGGAACTGGTCCACGATGCCGGACGGGGCGGCAGGTTCGAGTTGCGCACGGTACCCAACGATGATCCCGGCATGTCTCCCATGGAGATCTGGTGTAACGAGTCCCAGGAGCGCTACGTGATGGCGGTAGATGTCGACCGCCTCGATGAGTTCAAGGCGATCTGTGAGCGGGAACGCTGTCCTTATGCCGTGGTGGGTGAGGCGATCGACGAGGAGCACCTGACTCTGGGCGATGCTCACTTCGATAACAACCCTATCGACATTCCCATGCCCCTGCTGTTCGGGAAAGCGCCGCGCATGCTGCGGGATGTGCACCATCGCACTTTCCACAAGCCGGAACTCGACTTCAGTGATGTCGATCTTAAAGAGGCGGCCCTGCGGGTGCTGTCCCTGCCGACAGTAGCAAACAAGATCTTTCTCATCTCCATCGGGGATCGCACGATCACCGGTATGGTGACGCGGGATCAGATGGTGGGTCCCTGGCAGGTGCCGGTTGCCGACCTGGCGGTGACGGCTTCGGGTCTCATGGGGCATACCGGCGAGGCGATGGCCTTGGGCGAGCGAACCCCCATCGCATTGATCGATGCTCCCGCTTCGGGGCGCATGGCCGTCGGTGAGGCGATCACCAATATCGCCGCTGCTTCCATCGATAAAATCAGCGATATCAAACTCTCCGCTAACTGGATGGCCCCTGCCGGCCATGTCGGCGAGGATGCCAAGCTTTATGAGACGGTAAAGGCCGTGGGTATGGA
This sequence comes from Gammaproteobacteria bacterium (ex Lamellibrachia satsuma), assembly GCA_019623805.1. NCBI lineage: Bacteria > Pseudomonadati > Pseudomonadota > Gammaproteobacteria > Gammaproteobacteria bacterium (ex Lamellibrachia satsuma). The sequence continues at coordinate 581,617 of CP053680.1, read as the reverse complement.
GCTCTGTCCGGCACTGGGCATCGCGGTCCCGGTGGGCAAGGACTCCATGTCCATGAAGACGGTCTGGGATGAGGAGGGAGAGAGGCGTGAGGTTACCGCGCCGCTCTCTCTGATTATCACCGCCTTCTCACCGGTAAGCGATGTGCGGCGAACCCTGACGCCCCAGTTGCGCACGGACTTGGGTGATAGCGACTTGATTCTAATCGATTTGGGCAAGGGCATGAACCGTTTGGGGGCATCCGCTCTGGCGCAAGTCTATAAGCAGATGGGACATCGTGGCGCGGATCTCAATGATCCCGACGCATTGAAACGTTTCTTTTTGCAGATTCAGGAATTGAATCAGGATGGTCTGCTGTTGGCTTATCATGACCGTTCCGATGGTGGGCTGTTTGCCACCCTGAGTGAGATGGCCTTTGCCGGGCGCTGTGGTATCACCATCGAGTTGAATGATCTGGGCGATGATGATTTTTCCACCCTCTTCAGTGAAGAGTTGGGGGCCGTAATTCAGGTTCGGCATAATGATACGGATGATGTCCTGAAGCGGTTGCATGATGCCGGTCTGGGACATTACAGTCACGTCATCGGCAGTCTCAACGAGTCAGACCGTCTTGACTTTCTGCGTAACGGCAAGACTGTATTGGAGGGGGGGCGTAAAGCCTTCCAGCAGGCCTGGTCTGAGACCACCCGACAGATGCAGGCGCTGCGGGATAATCCAGACTGCGCCCAGGAGGAGTTCGAGCGGATCGCTGCGGATGATCCCGGCATGCAGGTGGAGCTATCGTTCGAAATTGATGATGACGTGGCCGCACCCATGATCGCCACCGGGGTTCGCCCGCCAATGGTGATTCTTCGCGAGCAGGGGGTCAATGGTCAGTTGGAGATGGCGGCCTCTTTTCATCGTGCCGGTTTTGAGTGTGTGGATGTACACATGTCCGACGTTATCGAAGGGCGTGTCTCGCTGGAGCAGTTCAAGGGGCTGGTGGCCTGTGGCGGATTCTCATACGGCGACGTGTTGGGTGCAGGCGAGGGCTGGGCCAAATCGATCCTTTTCAACGGACGCGCCAGAGATCAGTTTCAGAACTTCTTCAAGCGGGAGGATACCTTTTCGTTGGGTGTCTGTAATGGCTGTCAAATGCTCTCCAATCTGCATGAACTGATTCCCGGTGCAGAACATTGGCCCCATTTTGTGCGAAATCGTTCCGAACAGTTCGAGGCCCGTTTTGTTACTGTTGAGGTCGTGGATTCACCTTCCATCATGTTACAGGGTATGAGTGGTTCCCGGCTGCCTATCGCAGTGGCGCATGGTGAAGGCAGGGCGGAGTTTCGTGATGCGGCACATCTGTCAAAGGCAGGTGAACTGATGGCATTACGCTACGTTGAAAACAGTGGTGAAGTGGCAAGCGCCTATCCGGCAAACCCCAACGGCTCACCGGAGGGCATGGGCGGGTTGACCACAACCGATGGCAGGGTCACGATCATGATGCCCCACCCAGAGCGGGTAATCCGTACGGTGCAACACTCCTGGCATCCGGATGGTTGGGGTGAAGACGCGCCTTGGTTGCGTCTTTTCAGAAATGCCCGTGCCTGGGTAGGATAGATAGAAAAACGTAGGTTGGGTTACGGTGCACACCTGCCTTTAGCGGAAATAATTGATCTTATCGGCGATGTGCACCTAACCCAACCTACAAGGTGGCTGGTTTAATTCCCCGCAACATGCAGCGGGGTGGTTTATTGTTCCAGAAACAACCGGTATCAGAGCGTACTCAACTGCGCCTTGATCGCCCGGTCGAGGTTCTGAATCCAGCCGTTGTAGTTGCTGTGGATCTTTTCGCCATCGTACTTTAGGTTGTCGCTGTTTTTGTACTTGATGCTGTAGGTTTGGGCATCATACGGAATATCGACCTGTGCCATGTGGGAGCGAAGATGAATGGTGCCTTCAACCAGGCCGGATCCCATATCTTTCATGTTCCAGCCGAGAGTAGCCCCGGCGCGGATGATAGCCTTACGGACATCGTCCATGGTGACCCCATCCTTGTTGGCGACAACGGATGCGTCCTCAACGTTGTAGACCATTGCCTGATGCGGGCATCCCGCCAGGAATAGTGTAACCATACCGACGATCAGAACGCCCAATAATTTCTGCTTCATCACTAACTCTCCTTAAGTTGATAAAGGCTTATACATAACCTGCGGCTGAAAGTTTACTCGCTTATTTCTCATGAGGAAACCTGTCAGGTTCGTTATTCTCTCTGAATAAAACCCGGTAGAGTCCCATGGGATACATGCCGCTTGCGATGAGTTTCCCCGCCACCATCAGGACGATACGGGTAATATCCGCCACTGGGCGAAAGTGGCTTGTCCGTGCCTGCTGCGGATAGCGGGACTCGACGGGAACCGTGCTGAACCCAAACCCCTTTTTTGCTGCTTCGATCAGGTATTCACTCTCAAACACAAACCCCCGTTCCCTGCTGTGAGAAACGAAAACTGATTGAATCGCATCGGCAGGATAGAGTCGGAGCCCGGATTGACTGTCGTGGATGCGGCAGCCCGCCGCCCAGGATATCCAGAAGTCGGCAAAGTTATTGGCGCGGCGCCGCGCATTGGGGGCCTGTTCACGATTTTGCAGGCGTGCGCCTATGACCAGGTGTTTCGGATTGTCCTCCCAGATTGCATAGAGTTTGGGAATATCCTCCGGTACATGCTGGCCGTCGCCATCAAGGGTGATCACACATCTGGCGCCTTGTTTCACCGCCGCCTGCATGCCATCGTGCAGGCTGGCCGCCTTACCCCTGTTTTCCTGATGCCTGATTAGTGTCAACGGCAGATCGGCAAGCTGCTCAGCTGTGCCGTCACTGGAGCCGTCATCCACCACGATGAGTTGGGATGTATACTGCAAGACACGTTTCGCCAGATCACGAATGGTGGCCGCCTCATTATAGGCGGGTATGACCACTGTTACTGGAATCGACATCCTGTCCCTGACTCAGGCCATTGCGCCGTTGATGGAGATGATCTGCCCCGAGATATAGGCGGCGCTTTCAGAGGCGAGGAAAGAGACCAGATCCGCCACCTCTTCAGGCCTGCCAGCACGCTTCATTGGCACCAACCGGTCGATGACTTCCGGTGTAAAGTGCTCTCCGAGCATCGGGGATTCGATAACGCCAGGGGCAACTACATTTACGGTTATGCCACGGGAGGCCAGTTCAATGGCCAGGGACTTGCTGGCGCCGTGCAGCCCTGCCTTGGCGGCAGCGTAGTTGGTCTGTCCCCGGTTCCCCATGATGCCTGCCACAGAAGAGAGTGAGATGATGCGCCCCCATCGTGTGGACATCATCGGCAGCAGCAGGGGTTGGGTGACGTTGAAAAAACCGTTCAGTGAAACATCGATGACATTCTGCCATTGGTCGGCTTCCATGCCTGCCATCGGCATGTCATCGTGGGTGCCGGCATTGTTTACCAGTACCTGTACCGGTCCCCCGTGCAGCAGATGTTCGAGGACCTCCTTACTGTGTCTGTTGTCCCGCACATCAAAACAGACCGCTTCGGCAAACCCCCCCTGGTTGTTGATCTCTTCAGCCAGTTGCCTGGCCCGTTCCGGTTTGCTGTTGGCGTGGATTAGTACAAACAGGCCATCGGCAGCAAGTTTTCTGCAGATTGTGCCGCCGATGGTGCCACTGCCTCCTGTTACCAGTGCACGTTTCAAGATTCTCTCCCTCTGTTCTGATAGATCACCGTGGCCCGTCCTTCCATCAAGGACTCCGAGTTGGCTTCCATGTGGAAATCATAGATGGCGCCACCCTCATCAGCAGCCAGCTTGTGAGCGGAAATAATCAGCTCTCCCGGCAGATTATGCAGCCATTCTGTTTTGAGTTCGAGATCCCGTAGCGCGGCAAGAAAACCCACGCGGGGCGAGTTGTCATCTGCAAACAGACTGCCGTGAACCGCCATGGCTTGTGCGGCGTACTCGACGCCGCTGATTGTGGGCAGCCCCTCAGGGTTGCGTAGTGGGTTTGATGGTTCTCTGTGGTTGATTGCAATGCATTGGATGTAGTCGTTATCCCAGTGCTCCACTCTGTCGAGCAGGCACATGCTGCCTGAGTGGGGAAGACGCTCGCAGATTTGCCGTCTATTCAACATGGTTTGCACTTCAATCGCTGTTGGCAGTCGGGCAGATAATCAAAAGTGAGGGTTTCTTTCTCAGTCGGGGAGGCTAACTGCTGCAATAACGGCAGGGCGCGGGCTGCTGGGTTGCCGACGCGCAGTTGTTCCAATTTGGCGTCAGCCATGCGGGAAGCTGGAGCAGAGATGGCGTTAATTTCCAGTGTGCAGTGCAGCTGGGTCTGTCTGGTGGCGAAGGGCGTTACTACCATCGAGGTGGCAAATGGCGCGGAGAGCGGACGGGCTGCATCCAGTGGTGCTTCAAACGGCAGATCATAGGCGACCAACAGAAGTGGGCGTGACTCAGCCCGGCATTGAACGGCTGCCGACAAAAGACCCGCAGCGAAACTGGCATCGCTGGCCGCCAGGCTGCTGGTGCTCTCCAGCGAATCGATGGCGATACTCCAATAGCCGGCGGGGGCGTTGTGAACCGAGTTGTGGAACTGGGTGGGCGAGACCATCGGTTGCGGATCTGCCAATGCAGAGCAGAGCCGATCGACGATCTCAGGATCACCAATGGAGGAGGCGAAGATCGAGGCCAGTTCCGTTGGGGCGATCTCTGTAGTGCCCAGTGATTCCTGGGCGGCCTGGGTGGCCAGCAGGGTGCTTTGACTGCCTCTGCGCTGGGCGGTTGGCGGCAGTATTTTCGGTACATAATCGGGCAGGGGGGTCTGTCGATAGGCAGTCTCTTCCGCCAGCACGGGTTTGGCGTTTACCCAGCCATCCAACCCAGGGGCTGCAACGGCGGGGGCCTCCAGATAGAAACTCAACATGAGGTTCGCCCGAAGAGAAGACTGCAGTTACTGCCGCCAAAGCCGAAGGAGTTACTCAATACCCGGGTTACAGGCTCTGTTTTAGTCGAGCACTGTATGTTGAGTCCAAGGGTTGGGTCCGGTGATTGGGTGTTGAGGGTGCCGGGTATAAAACCCGCTTCAATCGTCAGGCAGGCGATGATCGATTCGGTGATCCCCGCCGCACCAAGCGTGTGTCCGGTCCAGCCTTTGGTGGAACTGCACGGGGTTGATGACGGAAAGAGCCGATTGATCGAGTTGGCCTCAGCCCGGTCATTGCTGGGTGTCGCGGTGCCATGCAGATTGATGTAGTCGATCTCATCAACTGTCAGTTCTGCCCGGTTCAGGGCTTGCTTCATGGCGAGTCCGGCACCGGCGCCATCCGGTCTCGGGGTGGAGATATGGTAGGCATCGCTGCTTTCGCCATAGCCGAGCAGTGCGACGCCTGATTCGGTCGTGCAATTTTTTTCCAGAATCATAAATCCTGCCGCCTCTCCGATGGAGATGCCGTCGCGGTTCTGGTCGAAGGGACGGCAAGGCTGCCCGGAGACCAGTTCCAGTGAGTTGAAGCCGAAAAGTGTCGTGAGACAAAGTGAGTCGACACCGCCGACGATAGCGGCATCACAGAGTCCGGTGGAGATGAACCGGTGGGCGTCACAGAAGACCTTGGCACTGGATGAACAAGCGGTGGAAACTGAGAATGCGGGGCCTTTCAGACCCAGTTTCTGCCGCACAAATTGGGTTGCCGAGAAGAGGTCGTGGCTGCCTTTGAAGTGATACCCGGCAGGCCAGCGTCCACTCTTGCGCAGCTCCAGATAGGCCTGCTCGGTGCTTAGGATGCCCGAGGTGCTGGTGCCGAGGAAGAGTCCAATGCGGGTTGGATCAACGCGGGATTTGAGGGACTCGACTGCGGTAAGAAAGCCGTCCTGCTGGAGTGCCATCAGGGCCAGGCGGTTGTTGCGGCACTCGGACTGCCGGTCGCCCTCATCCAATGGCCGGTTTTCCAGATCGGCCACGCGCCCGATCCAGGTATCGAGAGGGGCATGGCCGAAGTCGTTGGGCTGGAGTCCCCCTTTGCCTTCGAGCAGAGCGCTTCGTAGTGCCTCTCTTCCATCTCCAGCAGCACTGACGGTGGTGTATGCAGTTATCTGGAGTGGATCCATCAACGATTCAAATGGCGCTTATTGGCATTGGACTATGGATGCGTCTCATTATGCACCATCGATACACTGAAAATAAGGCTGAAAACAGCGCCTGTGAGGACCGTGAGACCAATGGCGCTCAGAACAGGCACGCTGGTTGCCGCCAGTAATCCAAAAACCAGCAGGGTCGACAGATTGCAGATCAGCAGTGAACTCAAGGTGGCGGGGAATGCCGGGTCGGAGGTCGGCGTGTACGCCACGAAGAGCGCATAGTCGAGACCGATTCCCAAGACCAGCAACAGGGCGGCGATGTGGAAGAGGGAGAGCTGCTCTCCCAGAAGTGCCAGCAGGGCGGCAGTGGTGAGAACTGCGGTGGCCACCGGGAGCGTCACCCGGACAAGCTGAGACAGATTGCGCAGCGCGAAGAGCAGTACAAACAGGATAACCACACCACCCATGCCTGCGAGGTGCAGGGCCTCGTCCCGGTAACTGCCCACCAGATCCGAGGTGTCCCGGTGCAGGTTGAGATAGGCGATAGAGATGCCTGCATGCGCTACCAACTGTTCCAGAGCGGGTTCGTCACTCACGCCGGTCAGGGGGATAAGCCCCCGCCATTTGCCATCCGGTTTCCGTTGCAGTTGGGCGGAGAGACGCAGGCCCAGTGGAGAGGATTCCAGTTGCTCGAAGCTGAGGGGGGTACGCTTGCGAGCCTTGGCCACGTCATCCAGAAAAGGGGTAAAAAGCCCGGCTTTGAAGGGCATGCCCGCTGCTGCCTGGGCCAGATCTTTTTGCAGTGAGTGACGATCAGGTAGTCGATTTCTATTTTCAAGCTGGATGCGGTGGCTCGGCAGCAGTCGGGAGGGTAGATCGAATCGGCTCAATAGCCCCTTCTTGACGGCATGCTCAAGCAAACTCTCCAACTGCTCACTCTGCTGCAGGACATCATCGGCGGATGTGCCGGAAATGATCAGCAGGCGGCCGGTATCCGCCTCTCCCAACTGCTGTCGCAGTTGTTGGTCCTGTTCCCGTGTCTCGGCTGAAATTGGACTGAGTCGCCTCAGGTCATGCTCCCAGAGTTGTTCGCCCGAGAGGAAAACCGTGAGGCCGGACAACACCAGTATAACCAGAGGGATGGCCGACCTGTGGCGGGTGGATGATTGGGCAGAAAAGAGTCTTCTGACAGGTCGTTCAAAGGGGTTGGTCTGTACATTTTCCGGCGTCAGTGTGGGCAGCAGATATCGGGTCGCCAGGGCCGCCGCCAACAGACCGGCCACCGCAAAGGCGCCGAGTTGAGCCAGTCCGCCGAAATCGGTCAGCAGCAGGGCGCTGAATCCCAATGCGGTGGTGATCAGTCCGAGTCTGAGGATGGGCCAGACTCTTTGCATGGCTTCCTCTCCACATTCGCCATGGCGCAGATGGGTGAAGAGGTGAATTGGGTAGTCCACCGCTACACCGATCAAGGTGATGCCGAAGGCCAGGGTGATGGCGTGCATGCTGTTGAAAGTGAGTAAAACCGTTGCGGTTCCGGCCAGCACACCACTGGCAAGTGGCAGTGCCGCCAGCAGCAGCAGCCGCAATGAACGGAAGGAGAAGAGCAACAGCAGGGCGACACCGATAGAGGCGTAGAGTGACATCGACCGCGCTTCCTGGCGGATGATGCGGCGTGACTCCACCCCAAAATAGGGGGGGCCTGTAATGGTCAGGTTTAGCCTTCCATGGTCGGGCAGGGTGTCGAATGCACGCCTGATACTTTCGGTCGCAGCCGCCTGTTGCTCAAGTGCCGTTGCAGGATAGTGACTCTGCAGCATCAACAAAATCTGAGAATTGTCTGGTGAACGCCAGATTCCTCGGGTCTCTACAGCCCCATTGTTGGATGTCCACCGAGCCAAGATCTTCCGGGAAACGGCGGTGGGATCGTTGGATAGATAACGTCTGCCTGGCATACCTACTGGAGAGGTGAGTTCCCTCAACCGTTTCAGCAGGGCGTTGTGCAGGGTTTCCTGGGTGATCTCTGTTTTTATCAGCAGATAACGATAGTCTAAAAGTAGTTGGCGGGTTTTTTCGTCGATCAGGGATTCGCCGTTCAATACTTGCTGGAAATGGCTGGTATTTGACAGTTTCTGTTTCAGTGTGCGGCTTGTTTCGTCCAGATGAGCCGGTTCCCCACCCGAGACTGCCAGCAGGAAAAGACGTGATCCTGTCCCCTGGCTGATCTCATCCAGCATCAGTGCCTGCTGAGGTGTTACCGCACTGGGCAGAAACTGACCCATATCGTTTTCCAGTGGAGGGGCAGTGACAATGATCCAGATCGAGGCGATCACCAGCAGCAGCCAGATCAGGCTGTTTTGTTTCGCCGCCGGGTTCACTTTGGTCTATCCCCTGATTCATCCCAGAAATCGTAGAAATTGAACCAGTTGAAGGGTGCTTGTCGGGTGTGGTACTCCAGCCGGTTTGCGTAACGCTGTGTCCATTCGGTGATCTGTTGCGAACGCTGCTCACGGTCGAGATGAAAACCTTCGGTAAGCCGTTCAAAGTGAATCTGGTAGTCTCGACCTCCTCGGTGGAGGCCGAAAAACAGCACCACCGGAATCTTCAGCAAGCCTGCAATCAGCATGGGTCCGGCGGGGAAACGGCATGTCTGATCGAAGAAACGAACCTTGACCTGTTTGTCGTCCAGGGCGATGCGGTCGCCGAGGATACCGATGATCTCGCCCCGTTCGATGGCCTCCTGAACCTGAAACAGGCTGTCCGGCCTGCCGATAGGGATGATCATGTCGGCGATCTTCGGATTCAGTGTCTGTATGACCTGATTGATCTTCTCCGCATTCTCTTCATACATCAGTGCCTTTACTGAAATATCCGGATGAGTTGCCGCCAGACTGCGCAGCAGTTCGAAGCTGCCCAGATGGGAACCCAGCAACATACAGCCCCGGCCATCTTTCAACTGCTCAAGAAGCAACGTTTCACCTCTGATATCGATGTTGAAATAGACCTGTCTGCCGGAGAGCAGATAGACCCGGTCGAGGATGGTGGCGGCAAAGGTGTGGTAATGACGGAAGATGTGACGCATGCCGATGGGTTGTGGCACCACCCGTTTAAGATAATTCCGGGAAGCGTTACGCGCCTTACCGGAGAAGAGAACGAAGTAGAGCGTGATGGGGTAGAGCAGCAGCCGACCTACCGGGCGACCAAGGAGCAGGGTGATGCGCGCGATCAAACGGATCAGAAACAGGCTGCCGCGTTCGGATTGTTTCAGCCACTGGCGACTCACGAAAAGTGGTCCGGGCAGTCCAATGTGCCGTGAGCGAGGGTGTCGCCCGCAGACAGAACACGAAATTCACACTCCTCTTTCGACAGGGTGATCTCAATCTCGAAAGGGGTTTCAGCCCGCAAGGGGGCGATGAACTTTGTACGGCTGATACCGGTTACTTCCAGCCCCTTTTTTCTGGCCTTCTGCAACACATAATCCAGAATCACCACGCCGGGAATCAGGGGGTTACCCGGGAAGTGGCCAGCCAGGGCAGGGTGGTTTGTGGGGATGATCATTGCTTTGTCCCGCATTGTTTGAACAGGGTAACCAATGTACTCTGAGGGAGTTTGCCGGTTGCGTTTCTCGGCAATCGGTCGACTTTAAACAGCGGGCGGGGCAGGAACGCCGGGTCAAGCTGTTCACGCAACGCCAGGGCAATCTCCTGCTCGTCCAAACTATTTGAGACAACAAAAGCGGTGAGCCGGGGAACCGAAGCTGATCTCTGGTCGGGAAGGAAAAAGACGCCATCCTCTACACCATCGAGAGATTGAAGCCGCAGGTTGAGATCCTCAAGGGAAGCACGTTTGCCTGCGATTTTTACCATGTCGCTATCCCGGCCAAGCAGAAGAAAGCAGTGTTCCGACGTTTTTTTCAGCCGGTCGCTGAGCAGTATCGATTTCGGGAGATGGGTGGCTGTTACCCACCACGCTTTCGTTTCCTGATTCAGGGTTATGCCCGGTAACAGTGACCAGTCCGATTCCAGAGCTGGCCGGCGGGTGGCGATTGCGCCGGTTTCAGTGGAACCGTAGATTTCGAGCACCTGGGTATCGAACAGTATCTCAGCCCGGGCTGCCAGTGTAGGGGAGAGGGTTGATGTGGCCGACAGAATGAAGGCGGTTTGCGGTAACTTGATCCCTTCCTCGACACAGTTACGCAGATGGAGTGGGGTGGTGATGAGGATGCGTGGTGCTGGCAGTTTTTCCAGCGATGCAACGATGTCAGCGGCAAACAGTGGCTGTTCGGATGAGGCTGAAAGCCCCCACCGCAGCGGCAGCAGGATGGATGCCTCCAGTCCGAACATATGCTGCGGTGGGACGGTGGCGAGTACTGCCGCCTGGGTCAGATGGTCGAGACCCAGCCGTTCACCGGTCAGCCGGGCGCCTTCCCAGAGGGTGCCCCAGCTTTTTTGGTGGGGCGTGGCTTTGCCGGTGCTGCCGGATGTGAAGAGTTCAATGAGCGGTTTGGCTGAGGGTACCACGGGTATCGCTTGTTCAATCGGGTTACTACAGACGGGATCGACGTAGCGGTGAATCTCTATGTCACCCTGCCGTGTATTTGTGTCGGTCAGGCAATAGATCGATTCGTAACGCTGCTGCAGGCGTTTGAGATCTTCATTTGCCCGTCCTGGCGGCAGCACGATTTTCTGTCCCTTCAGAATGCCGGCAATCAGACCAACGAGAAATCGGTAGCGGTTTTCGCAGAGGTTGATCAGGCAGGATCGATCCGGCAACTGCCCGTCCAGGGTTCTTGCATCCATCAGCAGTCGAGACAGGCTGCGGGGTTCATTGTTACACCAGACGACGATTCTTTCCGGATCGGCTGGAGTTGTCAGAGGCAGGTGGTTCAATCTCGCACTATCCGTTGCAGGTTTCTCTCCCGCAGTATGCGTCTGACCGCGCTGAGAGAGGGTGGTCGGCGGAAATAGATGACCCGGAAGACCAGATAATCCAGCAGGAATAATACCAGGATCAAGAGGTAGTTGATGAAATTGGTGAAGAGGGACCAGATTTCAATGGTCGCGAACAGCGCCAGTAGTACGGACTCGATGAGAATAGCTGCAAAGAAAAGCGTCCAGACCCAGGTAAGTACCTGTGTGTAGCGGCGATGAGGCAGATCATTGTCGCCCATTTTGCGGGCGATACGGGTGATGAGGGGGTCCTGTCCGGGTAACAGGGTCCGGCCAAAAAGATAGAGCAGTAGAGTGGAGATTAGAACCGGCGGCAGATAGAGGGCGGTCTCGACCTTCAACAGCAGACAGATGACTGCCAGTGCTGCAACGAATGGTGGGAACAGGTCGGTCAGTTTGCGTTTCGACGAATTCAATATAAGAAGAGAGTGTGCCACTGCAATCGCCAACAGTATCCAGACGGCCAGTTGCAGAAAACCATTGATAATAGCGAGGTGTAGCGTTATTGGATAACTGAGGGTCATCATCATGACGAGCGGCCGCAGGCCCCGGACATGGGAGGTGCCGACGCTCACGTCGTGCGGCAGGATTCGATGTGTTTGCTCAGGGAACTGAGTGAGGCAAAGATGTTGGTGTTGTTCTCGTCATTGGAACGGAGTTGAAAGCCGTATTTTTTCGAGATCGACATGGCGAGTTCAAGCGCATCGATAGAGTCCAGCCCGAGTCCTTCGTTGAACAGGGGAGCCTGGGGGTCGATGGATGAAGGGTCGACCCTCAGGTTGAGGGTATCGATAATCAGCGTGGCGACTTCGTTTTCCAGCATTTCGGGTATGGCTCAATAGCAAAAAAGTAACGGGATGAGTGACATCCCCCATTGAATGGGCGGATATTCTCTTTTCTGGGGTGGTGACTGTCAACAAAAGATCAGCTGATCCGCTCCAGGCTTTTTCTGTTTTGGGTCAATCTGGACCAGAATTTCCCCACCTGGTACCAATGTAGATAGAAGGCCTCCATCAGACATAAAAAAATGAGTGAGGGTCTGAATACCAGCTTCTCCTCCGCCGCGCAGAGCTGGTGTGGCAGCCCCAGACCATTGGCCATGGCTGCGCATCTGGCCAGATGGAAACGGCTTGTGATGAAAACGGGAACCCGCTGGCTTTGATCTATCAGGTCGCGTGCATGTTTCAGATTTTCCAGGGTATTTCGTGAGCGCATCTCCATTTGGATATCATTGCTGCTGACTCCTTCAGACTCCAGCCACTCGTGTCCACGTTCTGCTTCGCTGAAGAGGTTATGGCTTGTGATACCGCCCAGGATCATTATTGGCCTGGGTGGCGCCTGCCTGTACAAGTTCAATGCTCGCTGCAGCCGCGTAATAAAGCGCGCAGAGACAGCATCTTGCTCAAGGCGCGCGCCCAGCACGATAAGCAGTGCTTTGGCGGGAGCGGTCGAGGGAGTCTTTCTTGCAGTCAGACAGACTGTGCGGAGTGATGGTATCAGGCTCAATCCCAACGATAGCAGGACAATCAGCGTTGAGAGAAAGAAGGTTGTCAGCCCATCCCAGCCCATCATCTTCATTCTGAAAATTAATCCTGACGACATGTTGGTATCTCTAATGGTTTGTTGCAGGCTACAGCCAGACTACGATGACAATCATTATATTCTAAATTAATAACCTATTGATTTCACTTGGAAATTGTGGGTTTCCCTTGTGATTGCTATAGTTTTCCTAGCTCCAGATGATAATAAGTAGCATTCGGTTTTTTCATTTAATACCATCCCATTCAATTGGGTTTTCCTCAGTAGAAAATAGAAACCAAAGGGGGTTCCTAATGGGTAGAAATACCTTTGTGCTCACGGCTCTCACTGTCGCGGTGGCTGTTGGTTGTACCACCCAGCAGCCTGCTGGAGACACAGCGGAAGCCAGGGGACAGGCTGCAATGGCTCACGAAACCGCAGCGCCCAGCGGAATGAAGCGTTATGCGGGACCATTGGTTGCCGCAGATCCCAACAAACCGAAGAACGATTACAACATCACCATCAACTACGAGCTGGGCATGCACTGTACCGGCTTCGATTTTACCTACTGCTGCGTGTTGCCGCCATACAACTCGATTCAGTCTCAGGTTATCAAGACGGCAACCGGTAGAAAGAAATACCCGGAGATGCTGGAAGCGGATGAAAATGATCCGACGGTTGTTGTTGACGGCAAAAAACGCTTCAAACTCAACTATGGACACATCGACAACAACTTCTCAGAAGGCAACAAGCTGAAGTATTGGGATGTTCCCTATGACGTCAATGAGGACGGCAAGTACGGTCCCAACGAGAACGTTGCCAATGCCTACTGGCCCCATCTTTATGTCTATAAAGATCTGAAAGGGAGCAACCCCAAGGGAACCAGTAAGGAAAGCGAGAAGCTGCGTGTAGGACTGCAAGTGCCTGTGCCGAAGGACAATGGTCCTGCCGGTGCGGCAGCCCCCAGCCCGATGCAGGGTGGACACCTTCACTACACTGGAGAGGTGGGCACTATCGTCTACACTCAGTCTCCCGTGTTGGAGAATGTGCCGATCATGCTGACTCATCCAGGTATCTGGGATGCACTCGGTCTGGCTCTGACCCCATTTACCGACAGCGTGGCCGCAAAAGATCCGTTGACCCTGGTGGAGTCTGATATTCAGCCATTCCAGGAAGCCTGGGTAAGTATGGTTGATGCCGATTCCGGTGAACCTGTTCTGGATAGCCACAGCGGCAAGCCGATTACCTTCGTGGGCACCAACCCTGTTGATGTTCCCAACTGCTCCAACTGCCACTCGAATGAGACCGGGAATGGTGACAAGTACACCCTCTACAAGCAAGAGAAGGCCTTCTGGAAGGCTCTTGGTGCATCTGACTGGATTGCCAATCTGAAGGCGACATCTGTCTCCATCCTGGAGATGCATGACGACAACAACGGCACCGACTTCATGAAGGACTACAAGCCGGGCAGTCGCGCCACCATGAACCGTCTTGGTCGCGATCCGGTACTCTGTCAGAAGTGTCATGCTGATAATGTCATCGGTGTGTTGAACTCCAAAACCTTCAAAGATCCGAAGTCCGGTAAAGAGAAGGTGATCATGTCTCTGACCGAGGCTATTCATGGCGTTCATCTGAAAGCTACCCCAATGCCTGATTCCCAGGGCCGTACCGGTGCTTGTCAGGGCTGTCACCCTGTCCATCGTCAGGACGGCAGCATGGAGGGTTATCCGATTACGCAGGACGGCAAGAACACCTATGCGGCTACCGATAATCGCGATGCTGCCGGCGGCTGTTTCGTCGGTCGTGACGTTCACTCCAATCCCGGCAAGGATACCGACGGTGTAGAGACACCTGAGCATCTGAATGCAATCGGTAACTGGCTGCAGGAGAATGTCTCCCAGATCGGTAATGGCGGGAACGGCAAGGGCCTCTGGTGCACCAACTGTCACACTCAGCTCTCCCGTGAGTTGTATCAGCGTGATGCACTGACCAATGCGTTCAAACAGGAAGGCAAGACGCTGCGTAACAAGTCTTTGTCTGAGATCGCCAAGGGTATTGGTGTCAGCATGAAAGAGCTGGAAGAGATGATGGATCCGAAAGTCATCCTAGACGGCAAAGGCCATGACACCCCCGGCAAATCCCGCATCCTGGAGACCTGGTCGCAGAAGCGTCTGGTTCCTGACATAGCGGTCATTGCCCTGAAGGGTGATGGTCCGATGATCAACAAGGACGAAGATGGTAACGTCAGCGTGGTTCCGCTCTCCGCGAATCCGACAATCGATATCGCTTCTCTGAAGCTGCCAGAAGGCGCAACCGGTGCTACCGCAGTGCCTTACGATGCTGCAACCCATGGCCGTGACTACTGGCTGGCCCCTGGCGTTCCTCACTGTGCAAACTGCCACGAGGCGCCTTACGTCGAAGGTCAGGGTGGTGTTGCCTTCCCGATCACCCAGCCGGGTAAGTACGCCAACGTGCGTTACTCCAAGGGTCATGCGGGTCTGGCTTGCCAGGCATGTCATCAGTCCATCCACGGTCTCTATCCGGTGACACCGCGTACCGATCTGACAACCTACCGTCAGGCGCCGCAGTACAACCCGGATGGTTCCCACGGTCCTTTCAAATGCGCCGCCTGTCATGAGGTCAACGAAGAGGGTGTTCCCTTCCTCGCTACCGATGAGGACGATTACAACTGGAACGGCAAGGGCATCATGAATGACTACGATGCGTCTGTATCCTGGATGCACGCCAATGCCCTGGATCAGGGTGGTAAGATCCCGGATGAAGACGAAGAGTGATGGCCATCACTTGACCTGCCGCGACAGGGATGTCCGGCGGGATTGACCCTAACAGGAAAGATCGGGGGGCTTGACCCTCCCCGTTTTTTCGACTGGTTGACCATTTTATTTCTGCTGTTTTTCAGCAGCGCATTGATGTAAAAATGGAGTGTGTTTTTGAGAATAGTGGGTAATTACTGAATACTTACTTAAGGAAGCTCTGATTAATTGGGTCACTGTCATCTCGACCATGGGGAGAGATCTCAAACTACAAGGCGCATAGCCAGGTTTCGGGGTATGAGATTTCTCACTGCGTTCGAGTAGTGCTACACGGATGTAGCGTTTACGAACCTAAGGATGGAAATGACGATTAATCAGAGCTTCCCTATATTAAAGAGCGGGTATCAACCTGCCAAGTCAAATAAACCTCATACCACCAGGAAATGATCTATGAAGTTGCTGTCTGTTATTCAGCGCAGTCTGTTGCTCGCCACCATCCTTGCTGCGCCACAAAGTTACGCCATCGCAGAGTCCCAAGTCCTTGCAACTGCAGGTGAAATGAGCGTCACAGCAGATGATCTTAAATCAGCCATGGCCAGCTCTCCGTTTGCAACCCAGTTCCCGTCAATGGATCGGGAAGACCAGGCATTGGTTCGTGGTTCGTTGTTGCAGCGATTGGTCGCCTCAAAGCTGCTCCACCAGGAGGCAAAGCGGTTGGAAATTGATAAAACCGAGGCTTTCCAACAGGACGTTGAGACGTTTCGTCTTGGTCTGCTCTACAGGCACTTTATGGATAAGCTGCGTGAAGGTATCAGTGTGCCGGAGGATGTGACAGCAAGTATCAAGCAACAGTATCCGAATGATACAAATGGCGCAGCCGCTGCAAGGGCTGCCTACCTGTCTGATTGCTATCGCGCCATGCGTTATCTCACCATCAAGAACCTGCGCAACAAATATAACATCAAGGTCTATGAGTCGCGGATTCAGCCACATCAGATGAGCGATGATACGGTATTGCTTGAGGGTGACGGGATTCTCATTACCTATAAGCATGCAGTGGGTAATCAGGTCAATCCATCACAGAACAAGACCTGGCTCATGGAGCGACTCTACCAACGTGCTGAATTGTTGGTGATTGCCAAGGCGGCGGATGGCGAAGGTGTTGATCTGAGTGACAGACTCAACAGTTACCGTGATGAGCGTCTTCCGGCAATGATGATTGAACAGAAACAGAGAGAGTGGATCTCAGGAAAGGATACCCTGAAAAACTACTACGATGCCCATCCTGAATTCAGTCGCACTATGGAGCGTTGGCATATCGGCCAGGTCGTACTTTCAAGCCATGAAGATGCAGAAGCTGTAAGCCTACGCATCAAAGCGGGTGAGAGCCTGTTTCTCCTTGCCGGTGAATTGAGCATTGATCCTTACGGCAAACGCATGCGAGGCGACATGGGTTGGGTCAAAGAGGGGGCAGGTCACCCTGATATTGAGAAGGCCATCAGCGGTCTTGAAGATAATCAGCTGAGTGAGATTGTACAGACCCCTGCAGGGTTTCACCTTGTGATGATCCTTGAGCGCAGTCCCAGCCTCAAACGTACATTTGCGAGTATGCGTGACAAGGTTGCACAGAGCCTGATTTCAGAAAAGTCTGCTGACTATTTCAATGGACTCAGTGAACGCTACAAGGTGGTCTGGAATCTGATTGGAGAGAAGCACTAGTCCATGAATAGACAGAAATGGGTCACTCTGCTGGGGGCGGTATTAATTACTGCGGCTGCCAGCAGTTTTGCCGGGCCAGATTCGGCGACGGGCAGTGGAGCGGAGTCAAAGGAAAAGCAGGCTCCCAGCCTGCCCGATTACAGTTATAAAGGGCTGGACGGGGAAATGCACTCACTAACCGAATGGAATGGGAAGGTTGTTTTGCTCAATTTCTGGGCCAGTTGGTGTGCGCCCTGTCTGAATGAAATCAAGGAGTTTGTTCGCTACCAGGAACAGTATGGAAAGCAAGGTTTGCAGATTATCGGCCTGGGTCTGGATGAGGCACGTAAGCTGAAGAATGTTGCGCGCACTCTTGGAATCAACTATCCAGTGCTGGTGGCGGAGCCTAACAGTAACCGCAAACTGCTTGCCAAGTGGGGTAACTCCAGCGGTTTGATTCCCTATACGGTTTTCTTCGACAAATCCGGAAGACTGTCTGGAGCACATAAGGGGGTCATTGATGACCAGACCTTTGAACAGAAAATCCTGCCTATGCTGGAAGACCCCGAATAGCTGCTGGGGTTGTAGGCCTGATCAAGCGTAGCAGATCAGACACCTACAGCATTTACATCTTCAATTTTTGCAAGGTTGACTCGGTCACTTCGGCACTCGGGTGCGGTAGATTGTCCAGGGCATCCAATAAGGATGCAGGAGGGGTGATACGATCAACGGGTCCGCTGTGGAACTGTCGTTGCAGCGGAGATCGGCTCGCATCCCACTGGCCTTTGGCGCGGTTATCGGGTCGCTCTCCTTCGAACACCAAGTAGCTGTACTTTCCATAATGGGGCAGTTTGCGCGCCAGTCCCGGCAGACTTGCCGGGTCGTCGCTGGTCAACCAGGCGATGGTGTTTCCTGATTCGGATCGTCCGGCAAGGGCAAAGCTGTGAGCAGATCGGGGAAAGGTTTTATGTTTTATAGAAACAGTCTCATCTGAAAAGTAATAATCCTTGTTATTCAATGTCTTATTTAATATTTCCAGAAATTGGTTCTCCCTGCCCATCAGCCAGATCTGTCGATCTTCCGGTAGCTGGCTCAAGTCTTTGTCAAGTCTGATTTCTATATTGTTGTTGCCGGATGCCCACTGGTTTGCGAGTTGCCCGTAACCTTCAAGCAGTGGTTCCCGGGCATCTGCCGGGAGTACGATGAGCAACTGCTCCGCGCCGAACAGTTTGCTGAAGACTGGGGGAACCTCGTCCGGGTGCAGTTCACGAAAGAGGTCGAGCCAGGGATCGATTTCGAGACGCAGGGGTTTTCCCGCCAGGGTGAAATTGAGGTCCAATGAATGTTCTCGCATCGGCAGGATCATTCGTAACGGGGGTGCATCTGCCAGATAGATGATAATGGGGATGTCGAGTTCAAAGGGGGCTGCCGCCTGAGTCTGACGTAGCTTGCCGGATAGCCGGTAACCATCGGCTTGTGCTGCCACTTTGAGTTCGCTGAGCTCCAGTCTTGGCGCTCCCTTTCGCTCCGTCCATTGTTGGAAAAAGGCTCTCAGGTCGCTGCCACTAACCTGCTCGAACGCGCTGCGCAGTTCAGCGTAACCGGCCTGCTTAAACTGGTTGTCGCGATAGAAGCTACGCAGCCCCTGGACGAACTGCTCGTCACCGAGTTTGCGGCGCAGCATGTGAAACATCATCAATGCCTTATCATAACCTACCGATTGGCTGGCGCTGGTGTGGCGGCTGCGGAAGGCGGTGAGGGGAAAGTCGTTGCTGTCGCGGACGAAATCCCCATAGCGCTGCAGGGCGGAACGCCGGTACGCCATCCCCTGGCCCCGCTGCTCTTTCAGAAGGTGATCCGCCAGATAGCTGGTCAGCCCTTCGCTCCAGTTGCCGTGCGCATAATCGACATAGACACCGTTGCCCCACCAGTTGTGCAGAATCTCGTGAGGATAGGAGGTGTATATGATGAAAGGCAGTCGGATCACCCGTGAGCCCAGAAGGGTGAATGAAGGCATGCCGTAGCCGGTCTCCCAGAAGTTCTCCACCAGTGCGAACTTGGCGTAGGGGTAGGGGCCGATCAGTTTTTCATAGAGTGTCAGATAGCGGCTGGTGGCCTGCAGGTACCGCTCCGCCAGGTTTGGATCCTTCTGGCGCAGAAAAACCTGTGCTTCGGTGTTTCCCTGTTGTTTCGAGTAGAAGTGGAAAGGTGCAGCGATGAGGTAGATGTCGTCCTGGGGCAGATTGGCGGACCAAACGGTTGTCTTGCTGTCCTGCGCTTTTACGGGGCCACTGCCCTGACTGACCACCAGCCAGCCGTCGGGCAGATCGACACTGAGCGAAAAGGTTTTCAGGGAGCCGCTGAACCGGGGGTACCAGGCAACGCCGGCATCGAGAAATACTCCCTCGGATGAGATGGTACCTGCGAGTCTCTGTCGGCTGCGGCCGGTACTTTCGTGGGTGGTGGTGAAGCCGTGTTTGATCTTCCCTGTATACTCCAGGGTGAATTGTTTCACGCCTTGGGGCAGGCTGACGCGATAGCCTTGCAGCGGAATCTCCCGGTTTGCGCGACTCGTTTGGGAGAGTTGCACGCCGGGGGTTAGAATGCGTGCCTTGAGTCCCGCATGAAGGGTGAACCCGGTATTGCCGTTGTCTGGCAGGGTGACGGTATCCTTGACGGTGAGACTCCCTGTCTCGGGATCAATGCTCACCTCGATCCGGTGATCGACTACAGGCTGCGCCAAGAGGGTGTGGGAGGCCAGTAGTAAGATCATCGGCAGGATGAAACGTAATAGGCGATTGTTGGTCGTATTGTTCATGGATTTCTATTCTACGGCATCACAACCTGATCGGAAGCGGTTTTATACAAGGGGAATAAATTGGCGAAGTCACTCATCAATAGTGTTTTATTGCTGGTTTTTGGCGTGGTTGGCTTGTTTGGCACCACGGTTGTTATGGCAGATGAGAAGTCAGCTCATGGTTCGCAGCAACAGGCTACCGTAGTGGCGCTCTCTGAACTGATGAATGTTGAACGGTTGATGGAACAGATTGAAGATCGGCAGGCGGTCTTTGTCGGCGAGACCCATGATCGTTACGAACATCACCTGAATCAGTTGGCGATTATCCAGGGAATGTACAAAAAGCATCCGGATATGGTGATCGGCCTGGAATTTTTTCAGCAACCGTTTCAGCCGGTGCTGGATCGTTACATCAGCGGTGAGATCGACGAAAACGCACTGCTCCGTGAGTCGGAATATTTCGATCGCTGGCGCTATGACTACCGGCTCTACCGACCGATCTTTCGTTACGCCAAAGAAAAGGGCATCCCCCTGATCGCCCTGAATCTTGAAAAGGAGATTACGGGTCAGGCTTCTGCCGGGGGTATAGATAGTATTGAAAAAACGCTGAAGCTGCGCATCCCGGAAGAGATAGATCGCAGTGATACAGCTTATCGGCAGCGGCTCGAAGCCGTCTTTCAGATGCATCCTCATCCGGAGAAGCGGAATTTCGATCACTTTATGGATGTGCAGCTGCTCTGGGATGAAGGTATGGCGGAGCGGGCAGCGGTTTGGTTCCGCGAAAATCCGCAGGGGCATATGGTGATTCTGGCTGGCGGCGGCCACATCGCCTATGGTTCCGGGATCCCCAATCGGCTCAAGCGCCGGGTGCCGGTTACCACCGCGATTGTGATCAACGCCTCCACAGCCAGCGAACTCGAACCTGCAATGGGTGATT
Organism: Gammaproteobacteria bacterium (ex Lamellibrachia satsuma); assembly: GCA_019623805.1. Lineage (NCBI taxonomy): Bacteria > Pseudomonadati > Pseudomonadota > Gammaproteobacteria > Gammaproteobacteria bacterium (ex Lamellibrachia satsuma). Next base: position 560,865 of record CP053680.1, on the reverse strand, counting down.
TCGTGATGATGACGAAACCCAACCGACTGCATCCCACCGGTAAGCTGGGCGTCTTTCTGGATGTTGAAGAGTCACCTGTTAAGGTGAGCGGTTTCAGTCCTCATAGTGGCGCCGAGAAGGTGGGCGTGCGGAAGGGCGACAGAATTCTCCAAGTTGGCGAACATGAAATCACAAGCTATGCAGATGTGCGTATTGCGTTGATGGATAGCCTGCCTGGCGAAAAAGTGGATGTGGTAGTGCGGCGGACCTGGCCGGTCCTCGGCAGTGCAAATCACACAATAGAGGTTGAACTGCGGTAGTTTCGTCCGCCCCCTCAACCTCACTCCAAAAATCGACAATGAAGAAACCCGAACTGCTTTCACCTGCCGGTACCCTGAGGAATGCCCGCTACGCCTTTGCCTATGGCGCGGACGCCGTCTATGCCGGCCTGCCCCGTTACAGTCTGCGGGTGCGCAATAATGACTTTCTTCCGGAAAATCTGGCTATCGGTATCGATGAGGCCCATCGGCAGGGCAAGCATTTCTACCTGGCCACCAACATCATGCCCCACGGGGCCAAGTTGAAGACCTTTATCGACGATATGGCACCGGTGGTGGAGATGGGGCCGGATGCGCTGATCATGTCAGACCCCGGCCTGATTTTGATGGTGCGGGAGCGCTGGCCCGATATGCCGGTGCATCTCTCGGTACAGGCCAATACCACGAATGCCGCCGCAGTCCGTTTCTGGCAGCAGCAGGGGCTGACACGGGTGATACTTTCCCGTGAGCTCTCTTTGGATGAGGTCGAGACCATTCGCCAGACCTGTCCCGATATGGAATTGGAGGTCTTCGTGCATGGAGCGCTCTGCATCGCCTATTCCGGGCGATGCCTGCTCTCGGGTTATTTCAACCACCGGGATGCAAACCAGGGGAGCTGTACCAACGCCTGTCGCTGGGAGTACAAGGTCAGCCAACCGGTAGCAGGGCCGGATGAACCCCTCGATGTGGCCGAGATGACCCACCAGCCGGAAGCCGATGCGATTCACTATCTGGAGGAGAAGGGCCGTCCCGGTGAACTGATGCCTATCTTTGAGGATGAGCACGGAACCTACATCATGAACTCCCGGGATCTGCGCGCGGTGGAACATGTGCAGCGGCTGGTGGAGATCGGTGTCGACTGCCTGAAGATCGAAGGTCGTACCAAGTCTCACTACTACACGGCCCGTACCACTCAGGTCTATCGCCAGGCTATCGACGATGCGGTGGCGGGTCGTGCATTCCAGCCTGAATTGATGGCCGATCTCGAAGGGCTTGCCAACCGTGGCTATACCGATGGCTTCTATCAGCGTCATGAATCCAACGAGTTACAAAACTATCGTATCGGCGCCTCCAGCGCCGACCGGCAGATCTTTGTTGCTGAAGTGACCGGTATCGATGAAGGGAGCGGACTGGTCGATCTGGATATCAAAAACAAGCTGCGGGTGGGTGATCGCCTGGAGCTGATGACCCAGGCAGGCAACACAACTTTTGTCCTTGAAGAGATGCAGGATCGCCAGGGTAATCCGATATCTGAGGCCTTGGGTGGTGGTTATCAGGTGCGGGTAAAACTGCCGGTGGATGAGGTGAATCTGGGGTTGATCTGCCGCTACCTGGATTGATGTTTCAATCCGCATCTGTCGTTTGTCAGCTCATAATCTACTGAATTTCTGGTTTTATTACGCAATCACCGCTATCATGCCCGGTTTTTTCACCTCCAGGTTTCCCTGTCCGATAGATGTCTGATCTCTCTATTACCTCCAGCACCAAATGGATGATCGTGGCGATTGCTGCGGTGATCTGGTTCTCCCTGCTCGGATACCGCGACCTGATGGAGCCGGACGAGGGGCGTTACGCAGAAATCCCCCGTGAGATGGTGGCGACGGGCGACTGGACCACGCCCCGGCTCAACGACCTCAAATATTTTGAAAAGCCCGTTTTCCAGTACTGGATGACGGCGGTTAGCTTCTCTCTGTTTGGAGAGAGCAACGCGACAGCCCGGCTCTGGGTGGCGCTGATCTCTTTTCTGGGCGCGCTATGGGTGATGTTCGTGGCGGGCAGGCTCTGGGGAGAGGCGGCGGGATTCTACGCTTTTCTGGTGTCGATAAGTGGACTGCTCTATGTGGCAATGGGGCATATCATCACGCTGGATATGACCGTCAGTGTGTTTCTCGGCATTGGCGTGGGGGCGCTGCTGATCGCTCAGTCAGACCGGAATAATCCGACCCAGGTGCGTAACTGGATGCTGCTGGGTTGGGCCGCCTTGGGCATCGCTACCCTGACGAAAGGGTTGATCGGCCTGGTGCTGCCGGGTGCGGCAATTGTGCTCTACTCGCTGTGGATGAGGGACTGGGCGCTCTGGAAGCATCTTCATCTGGGCAAGGGGCTGTTGCTCTTCCTGCTGGTGACGGCCCCCTGGTTTATCGCCGTCAGTCTGGCGAATCCGGAATTTCCGGAGTTTTTCTTTATCCACGAACACTTCGACCGTTATACCTCAACGGTTCATATGCGTGACAAACCCTGGTGGTATTTTCTCGCCATTCTGCTGCTGGGCGCAGTGCCCTGGATCAGCGCAGTGACGAAAAATCTGTTTAAACCGGGGTTTTCCTGGTTGCCCTCCAAAACAGCTCTTTTCGATCCCATACGCTTTCTCTGGGTCTTCGTCGTATTTATTTTTGTCTTTTTTTCCATGGGCAGCTCCCAACTTCCCGCCTATCTGCTGCCGATGTTTCCCGCGCTGTCGCTGATGATCGGAAAAACCTTGGCGGACAATCCCCGTCTTGGCCCGGAGATCTGGCTGATGCCGGTTGTGGGTCTGGTGTTTCTGGTTGCTGCCTGGCAGATTGATTTGGTAGCGACCAGTGCACTACCGGCTGAATTACTCCATACCTATCGTCCCTGGTGGCTGGCTGCAACAGGGCTGATGTTCGGTGGTTTCTGGCTTGTGAGGCATTTTGGCGCTGCCGGGCCAAAGGCCATAACTGCGCTGGCGTTGACCGCATTGCTTTCAGTACAACTGCTCTCCTGGGGCTATCAGACCCTGAGCAGTTCCCGTTCCAGTCGGGCGTTGGCTGAGCAGATTCGCCCTTATGTCGATGCCGGTGCCCCGGTTTATACTGTGGAGACCTATCCTCAGTCATTGCCCTTCTATCTCGGAAAACCTGTGCAACTGGCCATTATGCGCAGTGAACTGGATATGGGCATTCGTCAGGAACCCGAGAAATGGATTCCAAGTTTTGCTGCGTTCAAATCGCGCTGGCTGCAGGATGAACAGGCCATAGCTGTTTTTGATGCAGAGAGTTTTTCGAGATTCAACTTGGATGAGATGCCGATGAAGATTATCTACAGAGATCCACGCAAATTAGCGGTGATACGTCGATGAACCTGGTAAGTTTTGCCTTGATTTTGACAGGTGTGCTGCTCAACGCCGTCGCCCAATTGGCACTCAAGGCGAGTGTGAACAGCATGGGGGCCATCGAACTGAAAATGGCCGACTCCGGTGCTGTGGCCCTGCGGTTGATGGGAGAACCCTGGCTCTGGGTCGGGCTCTTCTGTTACGGCATCAGCGTCATCGTATGGATTCTGGCTCTCTCACGAGTGGATGTCTCGATTGCCTATCCGATGCTCTCCATCGGTTATGTGGTGAATGCTTTTGCCGCCTGGGCGTTGTTTGGTGAAGTACTGAGCATTGCGCGTCTCTCTGGTATCGGGGTCATTATCCTCGGCGTGTTTATCCTGGCCAGGAGCTGACTATGTTGCCATTTACCCGTCCTACCATTGGTGAAGAGGAGCAGCAGGCCATAAAGGAAGTGTTGGAGTCCGGCTGGGTCACCACCGGTCCCAAGGTGAAGGCTTTCGAAGCGGCGCTGGAGGCCTATATTGGCGGCGGCGTTTTGGTCCGTGCCTTCAACTCTGGGACCAGCGCCCTGGAAGCCGCGCTCATCGCTTCCGGCGTTGGGTCCGGGGATGAGGTGATCCTCCCCGCCATGAGTTTTACCGCCAGCGCCAATGTCATCGTTCGGGTAGGTGCCACGCCGGTCTTCGTGGATGTGGATCTGGTGAGTCGCAATCTTACGGTGAAAGCTGTTGAAGCTGCGCTGACCCCCCGGACCCGCGCCATCATGCCGGTTCATTTTGCAGGACTGGCGGTGGAGATGCATGCCATCTACGATCTGGCAGAGAGGAACAATCTGCTGGTAATCGAGGATGCCGCTCAGGCGATCGGCACAGGTATTGGCGGCCACAAAGTCGGCGCTTCCGGTAATCCGGTCTGTTTCAGTTTCCACCCGAACAAGAATATCACCACCATTGAAGGGGGCGCGCTGGCCAGTAGTGACCCCCAATTTATCCGCCGCATCGAGCGCATTCGCTTCCACGGGATCGAGCGGGATGACGAGGGCGGTATGGATGTGCCCGAGTGGGGCGGTAAGATGAATATGCCGGATGTGGGGGCTGCCATGGGCCTGGTTCAGCTGCCCAAACTGGATGGTTTCAATCACCGTCGCCGCGAGCTGGCGCTACGCTATATCGAGCGACTGCCTAAGCATCAGGCTTTGGTGATTCCCAAGGATGTGCCGGGGCACAGCTGGCATATGTTCGCCGTCTGTATCGATTATCTTTCCCTCGGCACCTCCCGGAAGGCCTTTCAGGAACAACTGCAGACGATGGGTGTCGGAACCGGTATTCACTATCCTGCGATGCATCTGTTTTCCCTCTATCGGCACTACGGTTATGGAGCAGGTGATTTTCCGATTGCAGAGCGGATCGGTGAGCAGACGCTGACCCTGCCCCTGTTTCCCGCGATGTCCGATGAGGATGTGGATCAGGTATGCGATGCGCTGAAAAAATTACTTAGCGGAGAAGTCACTCCATGACGGAGCAAACCTTGGAAGGGAGTCCCGATCTGTCGGTTGTGATTCCGGTCTATAACGAAGAGGCGGTACTGCCGTCGCTTTTTTCCCGGCTCTATCCGGCACTGGATGCGTTGGGGCGCAGCTATGAAATCATCTTTATCGATGACGGCAGCCGAGATCGTTCAGTAGCGCAGTTGCGCAAGCAGTACCAGGCGCGGCCCGAGGAGACCCGTGTGGTCTGCCTGCGTGCCAACGCCGGCCAGCATGCCGCCATCATCGCGGGATTCGAGCAGTGCCGTGGCCGTTTCGTGGTGACCCTGGATGCTGATCTGCAGAATCCGCCGGAGGAGATCGGCAAGCTGCTGGCCGAACTGGACAAGGGGCACGACTATGTCGGTTCCATCCGCCGCAACCGGCAGGACAGTGCCTGGCGGGATATAGCCTCCAAGGCGATGAACCGGCTGCGCGAGCGTATCACCAACATCCATATGACCGACCAGGGCTGCATGCTGCGTGGTTATGACCGGGAAATTATCAACGCAATTCTGGACTCCAAAGAGTCGAATACCTTTATTCCTGCGCTGGCCTATCTCTACTCTGGTAACCCGGTTGAGGTGGTGGTGGAGCACGAGGAGCGGGCGGCCGGTGAATCAAAATATCCGATCTATCAGCTGATTCATCTCAACTTTGATCTGATGACCGGTTTCTCTCTGATGCCGCTGCAGGTCTTCTCTCTGGTGGGGGTGGGGATATCCATCGTCTCCTTTGCCTTCGTGCTTTTTCTGGTGCTGCGGCGTCTTATCGTCGGGCCGGAAGTGGAAGGTGTGTTCACCCTGTTCGCCATCGTCTTCTTTCTGATCGGTATTCTGCTCTTCGGTATCGGCCTGTTGGGTGAGTATGTAGGACGCATCTATGTGCAGGCCCGTGGACGGCCTCGCTATCTGGTGCGCATGGTACTTGAGAAAAACGGTCAGCCTGAAACCGGGGAAGAGGCTTAGTGACGGTGGCCACTGCGCACAGTGCGGTAGTCTTCGCCTACCACCAGGTGGGTGTGCGTTGCCTCTCGGTGCTGTTGGCTCAGGGGGTGGATGTACGACTGGTGGTGACACACCGGGATAATCCCAACGAGAATATCTGGTGGGAATCTGTCGCCGAACTGGCCGGGCGGGCGGGCATTCCTGTGATCACGCCGGAAGATCCCAACACGCCGGAAGTGGTTGAGCAGATAAGTACCTGTGAGCCGGATCTTTTCTTCTCCTTCTATTACCGGCACATGCTCAAAGCTGATCTGCTGTCGATCCCCCATCAGGGAGCCTACAATATGCACGGTTCCCTGCTGCCCCACTACCGGGGGCGTGTGCCGGTGAACTGGGCGATAGTCCATGGTGAGACCCAGAGCGGCGCCAGTCTGCACCGCATGGAGATCAAGCCCGATGCGGGTGATCTGGTCGACCAGCAGGCGGTGACCATTTTACCCAACGACACAGCATTGGATCTGTTCTTGAAGCTGGTCTGCGCGGCGGAGACGGTCCTGTCCCGCTCACTGCCGGGTCTGATGAAGGACTCGTTCGAAGCAACCCCGATGGATCTTCAGGCTGGCAGTTACTTTGGTGGCCGCAGACCGGAAGACGGCCGGGTGGATTGGAGCCGGAGCGCCTGGCAGATCCACAATCTGATCCGGGCCGTGGCGCCGCCCTACCCAGGGGCTTTCACCCATACGGATGGAAAAAAGCTGCTGTTGATGGGCAGTTACTGGTGCAATGAGACAGGAAAAGGCGATAATACCCGGCTTTACTGGGAGGCTGGCCGCTGTTACGCGGACTGTGCCGATGGAAAACGAATCGAATTGACCCGCTTGGAGCTTGATGGTGAGGTGCTGGACGAATCCGCATTTACCCAACAGTTCGGTAAAGAACTGAAGCTCTGACCTTGAATAAAGTGAAACTGGAGAAGCATCTGTTATGAATATCCTGATTTTGGGCGTAAACGGCTTTATTGGGCACCATCTGTCCCGCCGTATCCTCGAAACCACCGACTGGAATGTCTACGGCATGGATATGCATTCCGAACGGGTGCAGGAGTTCGTTGATCACGAACGTTTCCATTTCTTCGAGGGCGATATCACCATCAACCACGAGTGGGTTGAGTACCACGTCAAAAAGTGCGATGTGATCCTGCCGCTGGTGGCGATCGCAACGCCTGCCACCTATGTCACCAACCCACTGGCGGTTTTTGAGCTCGATTTCGAGGCCAATCTGCCGATCGTGCGGGCCTGTGTCGAATACGGCAAGCGGGTGCTGTTCCCGTCGACCTCCGAGGTCTACGGCATGTCGGCGGACAGTGAATTTCACCCCTATGAGTCCAATCTGGTGCTCGGTCCGCTGACCAAGCCGCGCTGGATCTACTCTTGTGCCAAGCAGTTGATGGATCGGGTTATCAGCGCCTACGGCCAGCAGGAAGGACTTGAGTACACCCTGTTCCGCCCCTTCAACTGGATTGGTCCCGGCCTCGACAGCATCCACACACCGAAAGAGGGCAGCTCGCGGGTGGTTACCCAGTTCCTGGGCCACATAGCGCGCGGCGAGCCGATCCAGTTGGTTGACGGCGGCAGCCAGCGCCGCAGCTTTACCGACTTTAGCGACGGCATCAGCGCGCTGATGAAGATTATAGAGAACAAGGACGACTGTGCCCTTGGCAATATCTATAACATCGGTAACCCAGCTAACGACCTGTCGGTGCGAGAACTGGCGGAGTTGATGGTCGAGATCGCCAAAGAGTTCCCTGAGTATTCGCCTGGCGCCGCGAAGGTCGAACTTTTGGAGGTTTCATCCGGAAAATACTACGGCGAGGGCTATCAGGACATTCAGACCCGCGTGCCCCATATCGGTAATACCAAAGCAGAGCTGGACTGGGCGCCCGAGGTTGAGGTGCGTGACGCACTGCGTAAGATCTTCGAAGCCTACCGTCACGAGGTCGCAGAAGCCAGCGCGTTGCTCGACGATTGATCCGGGTTTGGTAACCTGGATCCGTAGGCCTGATCAAGCGCAGCGGATCAGGCAAAAGGCTAAACATCAAATGGTATTATGGCAGTCGCACTCAAGGTTGATGTAGACACCTATCGCGGCACCCTGGAAGGGGTGCCGGCGTTGTTGCGCCTGTTCGACGAATATCAGGTGCGTGCCACCTTTCTCTTTAGTTTGGGACCGGACCACACCGGCCGCGCCCTGCGGCGCATCTTCCGTCCCGGATTCCTGCAAAAGGTGCGGCGTACCTCAGTGGCCAGCAACTACGGTTTCAAAACCCTGATGTATGGAGTGCTGTTGCCAGGACCGCACATCGGTCGAAAAGCGGGTGATGTGATGCGTTCAGTGGCCGAGGCAGGTCACGAGGTGGGTATCCACTGTTACGATCATGTGCGCTGGCAGGATTATGTTGCCCACAAGGATGAGCAATGGACCAGTCGGGAACTGGATCTGGCGGCAGAGACCTTCCAGGAAGTCTTCGGCCATGCTGCGACTACCCACGGTGCCGCAGGTTGGCAGCTCAATGCCCATACATTGAAATGGGAAGAGGAGGCCGGTTTGAAATACGCCAGTGATGTTCGTGGCAAGAGCGCCTTCTATCCTGTGCTACAGGGCGTCGAATCCAAATGTCCGCAGATTCCCACCACGCTTCCCACCCTTGATGAGTTAATCGGTCGCGACGGCATCACCGAAGAGAATGTACACGAATACATTTACGCGGAGAGTCAGCATATTCTGCCCAATGGCCATGTCTACACGCTACATGCCGAGCTGGAAGGGATGCAGTTGCTGTCGACCATGGAGAAGCTGCTGGTGATGTGGAAAGGCTTCGAAGGCACTGTTCAGGCGGTGGGGGATACCTATGATTCCCTGGATCTTGCCACCTTGCCCAAGCACCAGATCGGCTGGGGCGAACTTGAAGGCCGCTCAGGTCATCTTGCCATGCAGAGTATTGCTGTCGATTAAATCACTGTAGATATAGTTCCCTACAACATGCCGTGAAGAGGCGGTAGGAGCGGCGCCATCGCTGCGATTTACCTATCTGCGGAGTCATCGCGGTGGGCCGCCGCTCTCACAATCTAATACCGCGTCCGCTTGCAGCGGGGTAGTTGAGTGGGTGAGTTCAGTTTCATTTTGATCAAACTGTCCAAACAAATCTATTTGCACCATATTTTGCGCTCGGCCGGCATGCTATTCTGGAATAGGCTGCCGATTAATGAGCTGTCGATTTTTAGCGGAATCAATCTAAGTGCAGGGGAAGCGATCCCACTATTTTTCTGTTATCAATATCGCGCAGTCAGAATGATGTGCGGGATTTTATTTCCACCGCACATAGGCTAGCCTATGGCTACATATAAAATAATAGGCCGCACCATCTATCTTGGAAAATGCTGCGCACAACGGATAAACGCTTAGATGTTATGTGTAAAAGGGAGCCCTAATGAGGGGAAACATAACTTCTTACCTTGAAATGTGTCAGGAAGAAGGTAGTAGTCTTCAAAAAGGCATGAACTACCGAATGAATGGCCGGCACACGGTGATTCTGATGTCAGTTCGAGAAAACTCCCCTTATCAGGCTGAGATTCAAGAAGACGGAACTGTTCTCATCTATGAAGGTCACGGTGAACCGATACGATCAGATGAAAATGATCCCTGTGGCTTTTGATCGTCAGATATTACCTGGCAGTTTTGAATATTCTCTCGCTTGGTTGATCGACCAGGAGCTCAATCTCTCTTCATTTGAGTCCCACTATCATAACGATGACAACGGTCGTCCTGCTTACGATCCCCGCCTCTTACTGAAAATTGTCATCATGGCCCATTCCAAAGGCATTACCAGCAGTCGTCAGATCGAAAAACTCTGCCATGAGAACATCACTTTCATGGCACTTTCGGCAGACACGCGCCCCCATTTCAGCACCATTGCCGATTTCATTTCCCGCTCCCCCGAGGCCATTGCCGATCTCTTCAGCCAGGTCGTACTGATGTGTTATGACCTGGGCCTGATCGGTAAGAAGATGTTTGCCATAGACGGTTGCAAGCTGCCTTCCAATGCCTCCAAGGAGTGGAGCGGTACCCATGCCGAGTTAAAAAAGAAACGGCAGAAGATTGATCGTGCCGTTCGCCGCATGTTACACCGGCATCGAGAAGAGGATATGGCGGAACTGCTACCGGATATACACGCCAGAGAGCAGGCACAGATCAAGAAGCTGCGCGCTGCCTCGCGCAAGATCAAGACCTTTCTTGCATCGGAGAACGAGCGTACAGGCAGCAGCGGCAAAGCGGTGAAGAGTAATATCACTGATAACGAAAGCGCCAAGATGAAAACCTCGCATGGTGTGATCCAGGGCTACACCGGCGTAGCAGCGGCAGACAGTCAATATCAGGTTGTCGTTGAGGCTGAAGCCTTCGGGCAGGGTCAGGAGCATGATCTGCTGAAACCGGCCATTGAGTCGATCCACGATACGTTTAGCCAGACAAATACCAAGACACAAGCCAAGATCAGAGAGACCAAGATCACGGCGGACTCCGGTTACCACAACAGAAAAAGTCTGGAGTACCTGGAGTCGGAAGGGATAGATGATTATCTGGCCGACACCGGTTTTCGATCCCGTGACCCACGTTTCAAGGATCACAAGGAAAAACCTGAGCGTAACCGGCGCAAAGTGCAGGCCCGCTTCACTCAGTCAGATTTTCGTATCGACCGCAAACAACAGACTGCTCACTGCCCGGCAGGTCACGCGATGTGGCTCAAGGCGAAACAGGCTCGTATCGGTCACCATCTGTTCATGCAGTTCCAGGCCTATGAAAAGGATTGCGCAGGTTGCACACTGAAAGTACGCTGCCTAAGGAGCGTCCAACAGATCACACCCCGACAGATCAACGTCACACTGGATATCACACAGGAGCAGAAGGCAGGCATCATCGAACGCATGAAGCGCAAGATCGATAGTGTGGCAGGACGCCATATCTACAGCCAGAGGCTGGGTACCGTGGAGCCGGTGTTTGGTCATATCACAGATGCCATCGGCATCCGGCGGTTCAGTCTTAGAGGCAAACACAAGGTGGATGGTCATGGAAATTGATGATGATGCTACACAACATCCTCAAGATTCACCGTTATGGTTGGGAATGGGGTTAGTGAATGGAAGTGGCGGCGACTACGAGATGGATTCAGACAGAAACTACGCAGTGATTTAAAATACGGATCAAATATTCGACCAATGAAAAAACCTTGTCGGAAATCGACTCTATGCAGGATGCTGTGTGAAGTGTAGGTTTTTCGACAGGCTCGTTAGGCTTAAGCAGGATGAATTTAAAAAAAGCAGCGCCTCAAAGTTAATAATTAATAGAGGAAATACTAGTGCCACATATTATTGTTGAATACCAAGAAGAACTGGCTGATGACGAGAAAGTGGATGTTGTCTTGCGGACAGTACATCAATCTATTGCAGATAGTGGTTTGTTTAAAGCTAATCAAATTAAAACGCGCGCCTATCCGTTCCGAGGGTTTACCAACGCAGGCGGAAGTAATCCTTATATTCATATTCAGGCGCGGATTAAATCTGGCCGGAATGCAGACAACAAAAAGCGTCTTGGGGAGGTAATTTTATCAGGTTTAACTACATTGCATATTCCAGCTTCAGTAATTACGGTCGAAATAATTGATATGGATCGTGATTCTTATGGTAAGTATGAAACAAAATGACATGCAGTAAGCTGACGTGGTCAAGGGTGTTGTTACAACCCAGTTAAGCGCCACACCCACAAGCACGTGCTGACACGTCCTTAGGCCGATAGTAAACCGTTGAGCGATTTAGCGACAGTAACTGGCATTGACGGGTCACGGGCAAAGTATTCTGCCGGTCGATCATACCTTTCCTTTTGGACCGTGAATCCTTTCCAGCCCTTGCTCTAAGACACTATGGTTCCTGTGGCGGCATTGCCTCATCGGCTTCGCGCTTCCATCGACTCAGCAGGTTGGGATTGATTCCGATCTCAAGTGCGACTTGGCGGTAACTCACTCCCGGCTGACGAGTCAATTCGATGGCCTCACGCTTGAACTCGGCGCTGCACTTTTTTCGCTTCGACATAAACACTCCTTGGACGCATTGTGCCTCTTTTCTGAAGTGTCCGTGAAAACAGGGTAAAATCCATAAGCATTTTTTGGCAGTTGGATATGCGGCTTTCAGTTGGCTTTAGCCAAGAACGCGACTTTTAGTCCATAGTGGTTAATTTCCAGGAATATGGATGGCCACTCACTAATTCGGTGCCTCCCATCCCAGTACCTTGCCCTCGTCGAACCAGACATAACTGTGGAGTTTGGAGGTCGGATGGTAGTACCAGGTGGTAAAAATCTGTTCCTCGACCCGGCCAGGCTTGCCTAACAGCTTCAGGGTGTCGTCGCTGCTCATCTCTTTCTTGATCCGTTGCCAGAGAATGGGATCTTTCCAACGGTTTTTTGAACCTGTCTCCTCCATGATTTGCTCAAGCGCAGTAACCCGGTTTTCCAAATCAGAGATGCGCTGCTTCAGTGCATTCTCATCCGCCAGCACCGGGTTGCAGATCAACACAGAGGCAACGGCTACAATCAGTGTTTTCAATGACTTCATGGGTTGCTCGTTACTCATAGGTGAAAATTCATCATGGGAACCCTTGGGTTTTTTAAACAGGAAGATTGGTGCGGGTTCTGAACCCTGCCGGATGCAGGGTTCAGAGGAAAAAGATATGGTGTTTCTGTGCGTACTGGAGGTGCCTTGTTAATGCTTTGTAGTGGTAGGGGGGTGAGCGGCTTCTCCAGTCAATTGTCCGTGCTTTGCTCCCATCACACTCTTTCCTTGATGCGCATCTTCCATATTCAGCGCATCGATTTTTTTCTGGATAGCTACCTTGTACTCCATCGCAAGTTGCTGCTTGGGATCCAGCGTCAATGCCTGGTCCAGCATTGCCATCGCGTATTCGAGGGCGCCTGAATGTTCATAGAGGAAGGCCAGGGAAATGAACAGTTTTGGATCCTCGGGGGAGAGGGTGATCGCATCCTGCATGGTGCGGATCCCATTACTGTAGTCTTGCTTTAACACATAGACTCCCATTAGTTTACGGTGAGCTTCCAGTGATTTGGGATCGTTCGCGATGACTTTTTTCAGGATTGCTGCGGATTGCTCTAGCAGCTCGGCCTTCCTGGGGGAGTCCATATCCAATGGAAGCGCCTGGGAATAGAGCTTGACCGCTTCCGAAATTTCAGCATTGTTATTAGGGTTTTCAGCGGAGGCAGTTGCCGCTTGAGAAAGTGTCAGGGTTAGTGCAAATAGTGTGTGCGCAATGATCCCGTAGATCGTTTTCATTTCTTTCCTCCTATGCGAGCCTCTTTATGATGGGCTTTGGTCGAATCTGAGTGCAGAGTCTATACTAAATTGCCGAGTGGTGTTCTACCAAGATTGCAAATGTACTAACCAGCACATCACAGCCAAATCTGGATTCTGGTTCGTTCAACTACCAATTACAGCCTGCTCCCAGGTAGCCTCAATCCGATTTGCTTCTGTACCTAGTGGGTCATGCGGAAAATATGTTCACAGCTTTCATCCCTTCGCGGCGTCTGCCGTCGTTGCAAGTCGCTTGCTGTAGAATGGCTACAGCGGCGGTCTTGCGCCTTGCCAGGCACCACAAATGAATAAAATCTGTTTCCTTACTTTCCGCATGGCCCACTAGTGTCTTGCTCAGTAGATCGATAGCATGTCGGAGGCGGCAAATGATTTTAAATCCGTAAAATGAGTCACGGGTTCAGAATCGTAACTGCGGACGGTGACACGGCCCTGAACATGATGGTCAGGGCCGTTGATTGCCACAGAAGATCGTGTTGATCAATGGTCAGAGTTGGATTTGCTTTCCTGCTTCAGCTGTTGCTGGATAATCGCAGGTACCGCCTCATAGTGGCTGAACTCGATGCTATAGTTGCCCTCACCGCCGGTGATCGCCTTCAGTTCGGTACCATAGCTCTGTAGTTCCGCGAGCGGTACCTCGCCTTTAATGATGATTTGATTATTTCTGCCGCTGTCGGTGCCGCTGATATGTCCCCTTTTCCCGGACAGATCACCGGACAGATCACCCATGAATGCGCCTGGTGTTGTGATCGAGATATTAACAATAGGCTCCAGAACGACCGGTGTAGCCTGTTCAACCGCAGCGATAAAAGCCTTCTTTCCCGCAGTGGAAAAGGCGATCTCTTTGGAATCCACTGCGTGGTATTTTCCATCATAGACGGTCACCCGGATATCCTGCATGGGAAAACCTGCGATGGCGCCTTCATTGATTGCCTGCTGCACCCCTTTTTCAATTGCAGGAATGAACTGTCCTGGGATGGCGCCGCCAACCACTTTGTTGACAAACTCAAACCCACTGCCTCGCTCCATGGGTTCGATACGCAAAAATACCTCACCGAACTGTCCGGCGCCACCAGTCTGTTTTTTGTGCCGATGCTGACCTTCTGCAGGACGGGTGATGGTTTCCCTGTAGGCAATGCTGGGCAGATGGGTCTCAACGTCCACGTGGTACTGGTTGTGCAGTTTTTCCAGCAATACCTTCAACTGCAGGTCACCGAGTCCCCGCATGATGGTTTCGTTGAGGGATGTATTGTGTTCGACATGAAAGCATGGATCCTCATCCTCCAGTTTGTGCAGGGCGTCACTCAATTTCTGTTCATCCCCACGCTTGGAGGGGCTGATCGCCAAGCCAAACAGCGGCAGGGGACATTCAATTGAGCGGAGGTGGTAATGGTCCTCGTCGTGCGAGTCGTGTATGACTGCATCGAAATGGATATCGTCGACTCTGGCTACAGCACAGATATCACCGGGAATGGCTCTCTCCATCTCACTCTGTTCCTTGCCTTGCAGGCGCAGCAGATGGTTTGCCTTAAAGGGTTTTCTGGCGTTGCCGACGAACAGCTGGCTGTTGGGTTGCAGGGTGCCCTGATGAACCCTGAAGATTCCCAGTTTTCCACGATAGGGATCGTTGATGATTTTGAAAACATGGGCCAGAGCATGTTTCCCCTGGTCCGTTGAAACCTCGACCGGGGCCATGTCTGCGCCTTCACCCTTCATGAATTCTGGTGGATTGCCTTCCGTTGGGTCGGGCATCAGTCTTGCGAAGAACTCCAGCAGTTCATCAATCCCGGCTCCATTTTGTGCTGAGACAAAACAGACCGGGATCAGGTGGTCTTCGCGCAGTGCTTTTTCAAAGGGGTCGTGTAATTGCTCAGGCGCCAACTCTTCGCCCTGTTCGAGATAGAGCTCCATCAACGCCTCGTCGACCTCAACGACCTGGTCGATGATGCGGCTGTGAGCTTCTGCAACAGACGAGAAGTCCGTGGCTTCCCCGCCCGGCTGAAAGAAGCAGTCGATCACCTTGGAACCCTTCTCGGCAGGCAGATTGATAGGCAGGCAGTTGTCGCCGAATGTCTCTGTGAAACTCGCCATCAAGGCTTCAAAATCGACATCATCCTGATCAATTTTATTGACGATGATGATACGGCAGAGATTGCGTCTTTTAGCGGCTTCCATCATGTGCAGGCTGACTGATTCGATACCGCTGCTGCCGTTGATCACGATACCGGCAGTTTCCACTGCAGGCAGGATGCTGATGCTGCGCCCGACAAAATCGGCATATCCCGGAGTGTCAATAATATTGACCTGTTTGCCTGCACTGTTTAAATGGGTGACAGTAATGTCAAGAGAGTGCTGAAATGATTGCTCCTGTTCATCATAGTCACAGACCGTGTCCCCCTGTTCGACACTGCCTGCGCTGCTGATGGCACCGGATTTCAGCAGGAGTGATTCAATAAGTGTTGTTTTTCCGGATCCTGCATGCCCGACAAAAGCGATATTGCGGATGTCATGGGTGGCGTAGTTGGCCATGGTACCTCCTGTCAAAATATTCAAGGGTTTGATCCGACCCCCTATAATGAAAGGAACCTCTGATCTATTCGTGAACTCGTATCTTGAAGCCAAAATCCGCCGCTTTTTCGTTGTTAGTCTTCGCAATAGCCAGCTATTACGTACGATTAACGCCTTAAATCGACGAATTTTGATCTCCAATCTGCTTCGCTCAGAATAGATCAGAGGTTCCTGAAGATTGCAAGAGTATACCAACGGGCCGCATGAGTTGAATTGAGTTCAGGCAGTTAAGTGAGAGATATTCCGGGTATGAACAGAGAGAGTCGCGGCTGGGTAATGCATGTAGACATGGACGCCTTCTTTGCCTCGGTGGAGCAGCGCGATACTCCGGAGCTTCGCCATCGACCTGTGATCGTCGGGGCCTTGCCGGGTGGTCGTGGTGTGGTTGCCACCTGTTCCTACGAGGCTCGTGCTTTCGGCATTCGTTCCGCCATGCCAATCTCGGAGGCCTGGCGCCGCTGTCCCGGTGCGATCTTTCTGCGGCCGGATATGCCACGCTACGTGGAGGCATCCCGGAAGATCATGCAGCTTCTGCAATCCATCTCTCCGGTGGTGGAGCCTGTCTCCATCGATGAGGCCTATCTTGACGCCTCAGGGTTGGAGCGCCTGAACGGAGAGCTGGAGTCGATTGCTTCGCTGACCCGGCAGAAGATTCGCGAGACAGTGGGATTGGGGTGCTCAGTCGGCATCGGTCCCAACAGGCTGATTGCCAAACTGGCTTCGGAGTATCGCAAACCCAATGGTCAGACGGTAGTTCGGCATGAGGAAGTGCTGGCCTTTCTAGACCCCATGCCGGTCTCGAATCTGCGTGGCGTGGGAAAAAAGACCGACAAAATCGTTCAGAAACTGGGTATTCAGACGGTCCACCAACTCAGACAATACTCACTGGAGATCCTCAGCGCTCATTTTGGCCGGAAAGGCGGGCGCCATCTTTATGATCAGGCGCGTGGAATTGCCTCCAGTCGTGTTGGGGGAACGCAAGGGCGTAAGTCAATCTCCAAGGAGACGACTTTCAAGCGTGATGTCACCCGTCCGCGGCAGCTGCGGGAGAAACTGCGGCAACTGTCGGCAGAGGTGGGGCGTAGCGCCCGGCACAAAAGCCTCAAGGGTAGGGTGGTCAACCTGAAGATACGTATTGAAGGCTTTGAGACCCACACCCGTCAGTGCAGGCTGCCCAGGGCGGTAAATGCCGATGGTGAGATCTTTAGACATGTCTGGAAGCTCTATGAGCAGAGTGGTCTGGCGGGGCGTTCGGTACGATTGATTGGCGTCGGAATCAGTGATTTTGGCAGTGAGGAACCAATGTCAGATCTTTTTGAATCGAGCAGGGAGAGAGAGGAAAAGCTCTATTCCACCATGGATGAGATAACAGATAAATATGGTATCAATGTGCTGTCGCGTGGCATACGCAGATAATTCATGGCAAGGATATGAAACAGCAACCGGGGCCAACTCTCCCCCAAAATCCGAAGGCTTCTGTTTGAAATATGTCTGATGAATTGGAGCAGGGAGATGAGATACCTCTGAGAATAGAGGTCTGTGAGCAGATCGATGAGATTGCCGTGCTGCAATGGAATGGGCTCGTCAGGGATAACCACCCTTTTCTGAAGCATGAATTTCTAAGCGCACTGGAGTGCCATAATTGTGTTGGTCCAACCTTTGGTTGGCTGCCTAAACACCTGGTCGCATGGCATGGGGAAGTTTTAGTGGCAGCCATGCCCCTCTATCTGAAACACAACTCCTATGGGGAGTTTGTTTTCGATCATGCGTGGGCCGATGCCTATCAGCGCCATGGCATGAGCTACTATCCCAAGCTGGTCAGCGCTATCCCCTATACACCCGCAACAGGGGAAAGGGTAATGACAGCGGCCGGGATATCGCTTGATCAGATATTGCCGCAATTTTACCAAAGGGCAGTGGAACTCACTGCTGAACTTGATGCCTCCTCGTTGCATCTGCTGTTTGTCACGGAAACAGAGAGCCGCCTGATGGGGTCACTCGGCATGATGGAACGGTTGGGTGTGCAGTTTCACTGGCGTAACCGGGAGTATGACAGTTTTGAGGATTTTCTCGCATCGTTGACGGCTAAACGACGGAAGAATATCCGGCGGGAACGCCGTCTGGTCAGAGAGGCAGGACTTCGTTTTCGGGTGTTGTCCGGTGATGAGGTGACCGCCGAGGAGTGGCGGATTTTCTCCCGTTTTTATGCCAAGACCTTCGAGGAACGTTATAGTCTGGCGACCCTCAATGAAGGGTTCTTTATTGAGATTGGCAGGACCATGGGAAATCATGTGATCCTGGTGTTGGCTTACTATCAGGCCCGTAAATGGAAATCCTGGCATCACCATATGGCCTTGGTCATGATGGCGATGTTATTCATGCTCGAAGAGCGAATTGTGCAAAAAGATGATCACCCCTTACTCAGTTGTTCAGACATCGAATCGCTATTGCGTGCCTTCCTGCCACGGCGAGATATTGAACGCGATGAAATACTACGGCAAATGACGAAACGGCATCGTAAACGACAAGCGGCTATCGACTCCCAATATCGAAAACAGACGCTGGAACAGTCGGTTGCCGGGTGATGGAATCTGACAAAGTAGAACTATGGAGAGCGCTGTGTGGCGGCCTCGTTGATGTATCGCAGCAACACAGTGCTCTACGGACGCCATTGGGGGTGTAGCCATGAGTACGACAGCCTCCATTTTGAGGCCTGCTACTATCAGGGTATCGAATATTGCATAAGAGAGGGATTGCAGTTGTTCGAACCCGGAGCACAGGGAGAACATAAAATCTGGCGGGGTTTTCTTCCCAGTTTTACCCGGTCGCGCCACTGGATTACCCATATGGGTTTCAGGGAGGCAATCGGCGATTTCCTGGGTCGGGAGGGACCCGCTATACAGGACTACAGGGCAAATCTGGAACAGAGTTCTCCCTACAGGCAGTAGTATGAATGGCGGGGAATTCAGGGGAAAGAGTCGGTGGCATCGCCGAATATGATTGTTTGATTGTGCTAACTGGTTGTCTTCAATAAACTTTGCCCAGCGATAGCAGCCGGTTTCCAGGCTGAATTTGATAAATTTTAGCTTTTTCCAGGATAAGCGATGGAACTCAATGTTACGACTCAGGTGATTCTGCTTGGAGGTGTCGTCGCCTCCATCATGGGATTTGTGGCGGCCAAAACCAATTTTTGCACCATGGGAGCAGTCTCCGACTGGATCAACATGGGGGATACCAACCGTCTGCGCACCTGGTTTTTGGCCATGGTGGTCGGCATCGTTGGTGTGATGGTGCTTGAAGGCCTCGGTCTGTTCAGCCTCGATTCCACCCGTCCGCCCTATCGCAGCAGCATGTTCCCTCTGGTCGACTACGTACTGGGCGGATTGATGTTTGGCGTCGGTATGACGCTGGCCAGTGGTTGTGGTAACAAAACGCTACTGCGTATCGGTGGCGGTAATCTCAAATCGATTATTGTCTTTTTGATTGCGGGTACCATGGCCTACTTCATGACTCATACGCTCTCTGCCGAGACGGATAAAACGCTCTACTCTATCCTTTTCTTTCCCTGGACCCGCCATTTTACGCTGGATTTGCCTGCCAACCAGGATTTGGGCAGCCTGCTGGCTGCCATTACCGGCGCAGATGCCGGCATGCTGCGTCTGGTGATGGGGGGATTGCTGGCCACCATTATCTCTTTTGTCATCTTCCGTTCCGCTGATTTCAGACGCAGTGGGGAGATACTCCTGAGCGGTTTGGTCATAGGTATCTGTGTTCTGTTTGCCTGGTATATCACCGGCAGTCTGCTGTTTGGGGAGGAGGGTACCTGGCTGGAGGCAACAGAGTGGTTGGAGGGTGATGAGCGCCCGGTGGGGATCGGTGTTCAATCCTTTACTTTTATCAACCCGATGGGAGAGACGCTTGCCTACATGGCTAATCCCGGCAATAGTCTACTGATCACCTTCGGGGTTGGCGCCTTGGTGGGTGTGTTGCTTGGAAGTTTTGCCTATGCGCTGGTGAGCCGAAGTTTTCGTATCGAGTGGTTTTATGATCTGCGTGATTTCATCAATCACGCCATCGGTGCCGTGTTGATGGGGGTGGGGGGCGTGTTGGCAGTTGGTTGCACTATCGGCCAGGGAATCTCCGGTGTTTCAACCCTTTCCCTTGGATCGATGTTGGCGTTGGCCTCTATTATTCTTGGCAGTGCACTGACCATGAAGGTTCAATACTACAAACTGGTTTATGAAGATGAGGCGACTTTCCCTGCAGCGCTGCTGAGCGGAATGGTTGATCTGAAGTTGCTGCCGGAGAAGTTGAGAAAACTCGAGGCGATTTGATCGCCGCAGCAGAAATCCTTCAGATGATGAAGATCGTCAGTCGGATCGGGTGATGGGTGATTCGATAAGATGTCAGGAGAGGTTCAACTGCTCTCGACACTCCCGAAGCAGATAGCGATAGGTTTCAATCAGGTTGCGCTCAAGAGGTGTCAATGCGGGTGTGAGACGCGTGATCTCATGTTCGTAATAGCGAATTTTATCAACAGGCGCCAGATCCATTGGGTGGACAGGCGTCTCTTCGGCAGTGTATGCCAGTGCTGTTAGCGCCATTGAAGGGCTCATACCTAAATCCCCTACTACTTCATGTACTGTGTATTGTGAACTGGCTCACAATCTAAGGCAAGAGTCGCAAGCTGGTTATATGAATAAATATCCTGTCAATTTTCTCTGAAATTCATACTGGCGGCTGTAAAAATTTGTGTCGGTGGTTAGCAAGCCGCTGAACAAGTCATGAACTCGTATTTTGCGTTCAGACTTACTTCAGTGGCCCCTTAGTTGGCTATTTTTCTTGGCAGAGGTGCGAATGTCGGCTTCATTGGAACGCTTGATCGAGATAATGGCCAGGCTTCGCGACCCGGAGAAGGGGTGTCCCTGGGATCGCGAACAGACCTTCGAAACCGTGGTTCCCTATACCATCGAAGAGGCCTATGAGGTTGAGGACGTCATACAGCAGGGAGATATGCCTGGGCTCTGTGAAGAGTTGGGGGATCTGCTGTTCCAGGTAGTCTTTCACGCCAGAATGGCCGAAGAGGCAGGCGAATTTGTCTTCGATGACGTTGTCTGTGCGATAAATGACAAAATGGTTCGGCGTCATCCCCATGTCTTTGCAGAAGAGAAGCCAGGGGATCGGCACCAGCAACGCCAGGCTTGGGAGGGCCACAAGTCTCAGGAACGTAAGAAAAAAGCCGGATATAGTGGCTCAGGGACATTACATAGCGTTGCCTCAGCCTTGCCGGCGCTGATGCGTGCGGAGAAATTGCAAAAGCGAGCGGCCAGAGTCGGTTTCGACTGGCAGGATATAGCCGGTGCCAGCCAGAAGATCGATGAAGCGCTGGCGGAGTGCCAAGCCGCACTTCAAAGCGGTGTGAAACAGGAGATCGAAGAAGAGGTTGGCGATCTGCTGTTCAGCTGCGTTAATCTTGCCCGTCATGCTGGCGTGGATGCAGAGAGTGCCTTGCGGCGTGCCAATCGCAAGTTTTCCAGCTGTTTCACCTACATGGAGGACCGACTTGGAGAGCAGGCGAAAACCCTTCGGCAGCTTTCAACGGAGGAACTCGACCAGCTGTGGGAAGAAGCCAAATTGACAGGCGCAGGACAGAGAACAACATGAAAAAAGAGATGAAGGAAGCAGAGGGATACCTGCGGCATATCAGGGACTGCAATCACTGGAATCCGGAGAATTTCCGGCCACTCTTTATCGATGACAAGTGTGTCGGCAGGTTGAAGCCGAAGATGGTGAAAGCGCTCGCTCAGTGGCCGAATCTATTTTCTATAAGTGAAAATCGTGTCAATTTCACTCGCGAAATCAGTGAGATGGATGATCGTACTCAGGCGCTGGACGAAATAGTGAATGCACTCGTGGAGCAGGGGGTCATCTCCCATAGTCATGGGGAACGATACCCCGTTACTGCGTCTGGCCGGGAGGATGCCTTCGCAACTATTGACCGGACAGCGGCCCCCTATTTTGGTCTCCGTGCCTACGGCCAGCACCTGAATGGTTATGTGCGGAGTGGGGAAGGCATCAAACTCTGGATTGCCCGGCGAGCCTCGGATCGCAAGATCTATCCAGGTAAACTGGACAATATGGTGGCTGGCGGCCTGCCACAGAGCCTGGGTTTTGCGGAGAATCTGCAAAAGGAGTGTTGGGAAGAAGCTGCGGTACCCTGTGAACTGGCTCTCAGCGCGATTCCTGTTGGCGCACTAACCTATTGTCGGGAAACGGAAACAGGATTAAAACCGGATACGCTATACTGCTATGATCTGGAGCTGCCTGAGGATTTCGTGCCGCAAAACACAGACGGTGAGGTTGAGGCTTTCTACCTCATGAATCTGGAAGAGGTAGCGCGGATCGTGAGGCAAACCGATGAGTTCAAATTGAACTGTAACCTGGTCGTTATCGATTTTATGATCAGGCACGGTTTTTTGTCCCCCGGTGCGCCGGACTATCTGGAGATCGTTGAGGGATTGCATGAAAAGTTGTAACACTTTTCGAAAAGCGTCTTGATTCCTCCGTAGAGTGGCACAAGATTTTATGAAGCCAACAATAGACTCTCAGGAACCTGCACTGCAGGATTGAGGTCGAACGTAAAGTTGATATGTTTTTTTCAGCGGCCTGCTGAATTTAGATCCCATACAGGTGGATGAATGATATTTATTAGGAAGAGTGTCTACACCCTGCTTGCGTTGTTCCTCGTGTCTTCTCAGGCGTGGGGAGAAAGGCGTGTCCTGCCACTCGATGAGCTCGAGCCAACTCAGCAACACCGTCAGTCCACCATGATCATTCTGAAGGTGATAGACAAGTATCACTACAAGAAAGCGAAACTGGACGATGAGATGTCGGGGCAGCTTCTGGATCGTTACCTCGACTCGCTCGACCCCAATCGATCATTTTTTACTGCCAAAGATATCGAAGGGATCTCCCTGTATCAGGATAAACTTGATAACTATCTGCTAAATGCCAGGCTGGAACCGGCATTTGCGATATTCCGCATCTACCGGAAGCGGGTCGATGAGGCGGTCGAAACTGCTCTCAAACTGGTTGATACCGGCTTCGATTTCTCGATTGATGAGGTCTACCAGTTCGACAGGGAAGATGCGCCATGGGCTCAAACCCGAACCGAATTGGAGGATATATGGCGGAAACGGGTCAAAAACGACTTTCTAAATCTGCGTTTGACCGGAAAGGAAGACGACGAGATTCGTAAAACCCTGAAAGAACGCTATGAAGGACTTCAACGCAGGATCAGCCAGTTTGATTCAAACGACATCTACCAGGCTTTCATCAATGCCTACACCTTGAGTCTTGAACCTCATACCAGCTATATGTCACCCAGCACCTCAGAGAACTTCGATATCAGTATGCGCCTCTCTCTAGAAGGCATAGGTGCCGTATTGCGCATGGATGACGAGTTCACTGTGGTACAGAAAACAGTGGCCGGAGGCCCCGCGAAATTTAGCGGAGATGTGCATGCCGGTGACAGGATTGTCGGTGTTGGCCAGGGGCTTGAGGGTGACATCCTCGACATTATTGGCTGGCGCCTGCAGGATGTGGTGGAAAAGATTCGTGGACCCAAGGGTACGGTCGTACGACTGCGGATTCTGCCGAAAGATGCCGGTTCCGGCGGCAAAACCCAATTGGTGACACTGGTTCGCAACAAGATCAAGCTGGAGGAACAGGCCGCAAAGAGTTCGGTGATCGAAGGTTTGGAGGGGATGGGAAAGCTGCGCATCGGCGTGATTGAGGTGCCGACATTCTATCGGGATTTTGCGGCGGAAGGGCGAGGCGATGAGAGTTTTCGCAGTACCACGAGAGACGTGCGTAAGCTGGTTACCGAGTTGAAAAAAACCGCTGTGGATGGCGTCGTTATCGATCTGCGCCAGAATGGCGGTGGCTCCCTTTCGGAGGCGACCGAACTGACGGGAATCTTTATCGACACAGGCCCCGTGGTTCAGATCAAGGACGCTTTCGGGAAGGTCGAAGTGGAGCGGGATCCCGATACAGGTATTGCATACGATGGTCCGCTGGCGGTTTTGGTGGACCGCAACAGTGCGTCAGCCTCTGAAATCTTTGCCGGTGCCATCCAGGACTACCAGCGGGGTATTGTCATCGGCGAGCCGACTTTTGGAAAGGGTACAGTGCAGACGTTGGTGGATCTGGGGCGTTTTGTACCGAGCAATGAGGATGACCTCGGCAGACTAAGGTTGACTATGGCGCAATTTTTCCGCATCAACGGCGGCAGTACCCAGCACCGTGGTGTGGTTCCGGATATCCTCTTTCCAATGGCCAGCTACTCGGCCAAACATGGCGAGCGCTCTCTGGATAATGCGCTACCTTGGGCGCAGATCAAGGCAGCCCGCTACGCCCCAAAAGGGGGTAATGCAGTCTCCCACCTGTTGGATCGCCATAAGGGCCGAATCTCTAAAGATGCCGGCTTCCAGATGCTGCTTGAACAGGAGAAGCGTATCCAGGAGATTGAAGACCGTACCGAAATCACCTTACTGGAGAGTCAACGCAAACTAGAGTGGGATCAGCGTGAAAAGGCGCGGATGGACCATAAAAACCGTTTCCGTATCGCAAGCGGAATGGCGTCCATCAAAACGGACCGTGACCGGGAAGACCACGATGACGAAGCCGATAAAGTAGAGAGCGAAGCTGCCAGCCTGATCCAACTCAATGAAACCGCAAGAATTTTAGCGGATTCGATTCATTTGCAGGCACCAAGAGCCGTGATGCGCTAAATGGTCGATGCGGTCCGTTCCCCGGCAACTGCTCTAAAACAGCTGCACCTCACCCTCATCCACTGAACTCTGGGTGATTGCTGTCTCATCCATGTCGCCGAAATGTCTGTCGGCGGTGGAGAGCAGTGCCTGCAACTGTTGAGCCCGATGCTGGAAGACCGCTGCATCCAGATCCCCTGACGGGCGTTGAATTGTGATCACGTCGTGCAGATAGCGCTCCATCTTCCGGGAACGGTCTGCTATCTGGATCAGCAGTTGATTGACGATGTCTTCGAACTGCAGGGAGATGATACCCTCGCTAACGAGATGATGAATATTCTCGGAAATTCCCGCAATCGATTGTGATTGATGTGTGGCCTTGTTGTTGAGCCCCTGGATCTCATCCCACATTGACGCAACACTCTCCTGAGATTTGGCAGCAACACTGAGATCGGTGCTGGTCGCTTTTTCCACCGAAGCGTCGACGGTTTTGATCGATATTTCAATTTCCGACAATAGTGAGCGAATCTGTTCACTGAATTGGCTGGTTCGCTGCGCCAGACTGCGGACTTCATCTGCCACCACTGCGAACCCACGGCCTGCTTCGCCCGCTCGGGCTGCCTCGATTGCGGCGTTGAGGGCCAGCAGATCGGTCTGTGCGGTGATGGTATTCACGTCGTTCAGAAGGTTGCCAACCCCCTCAACCTGCTGGTTCATTCTGCCAAACTCGACTGCGATCTGGTCACTGGCGCTCTTGAGGTCAGTCACGGTAGTGACGAAACGGCCGATGAGCTGTTCCGTCTCGATGGTGAATTTCTGTATACCTTCGGTCTGCTCTTTCTGATCATCGCTCGAAACCAGCACCAGGAGTTCATCCACCATCTCCTGTAACTTCTCACGTTGACCAGTGGACTCGTGCTCCAGTCCGGCCAGACTGCCGGAGAGACGCTGGGTAGCGTTAGTCATGATATTTCCAGCCTGATCAATGGAATCCCGCAATGTATTGAATTGCTGTGAACTTTTCCCCATTACCTGGTTGGAGTTGACTTCATAGTCCCGGATGGCGGCTGTCAGAGACTCGTGGGCCAATCGTCTCATGCGTTTGTATCGAGCCCTGATGCGTTGTCCCCAGAGGATTGCAAACACAAGCAGAGGCATGCTGATCAATAGCAGCCAGCGTGTTGTAGTCGAATCGGGTGAAAGAAAGGCCGTGGCAGTTGCGATAATGAGCAGGGTTATCGCCGCCCAAACCAGTATTCTGTCAATATTATTTTTCATGCTGAAACCTTTTTTGTCTTATTATCGTAATACTATCGGCCAAAGAGGAATAAACTTCAGTTTATTATTTTATTCAGCGTGGTGGTGACCGGAAAAAAATATCAGTGTTTGATAATAAACTGCGAGTTATAATCCCCGGTCTTTTAAAACACCCTGAGGCTTGCGCGGGTCTTGTACGAAAAACTGGAACAGCGGCTGCTTCGACTAGTGCGGGACCGATCGACAGATCTCCTGCGTGGGGGGTTCGTAGGCCTGGAAAAGGAGAGTTTGAGGGTTTCCAGTAGCGGGGGTATCTCCCAGGCAGCGCATCCACTGAATCTTGGTTCTCCCCTGTGCCATTCTTATATCACCACGGACTATTCTGAGGCGTTGACTGAGTTCATTACGCCGCCTTTTGCCGACAGAAAACAGCCCCTCGCTTTTCTTCGTGATGCCCAGAAATTCGTCTACGATCATCTGGATAATGAACTGCTCTGGGCCACCAGCATGCCCTGCGTGGTCGAAGGAGGGGAACGCATTCCGCTGGCTCGCTATGGAACCTCTAATGCGGGCACCATGAAAACGGTCTATCGACGGGGGCTGGGACATCGTTATGGGCGTGTGATGCAGGTTATCGCCGGTGTGCATTTCAACTACTCGTTGCCTGAGCGTTTCTGGCCCCTGTTTCAGGAACAGGAGGGGGATCAGAGGGATCTGCAACGATTTATCACTGAATCCTATTTCGGCATGCTGCGAAATCTGCAGCGTTTCGGCTGGCTGATTCCCTATCTGTTCGGCGCCTCTCCCGCTGTCTGTAAATCATTTCTGGGCGGCCGGGCGACCAATCTCAAACCCTTCGATAAATATACCTACTACTATCCCTATGCCACCTCCCTGCGTATGGGGGATATCGGTTACCAGAACAGCAAGGAGCAGGGAACGGGTATCAAGGCCTGCTACGATTGTCTGGACGCCTATGTCGAGACCCTGGGACGGGCCACCGAGACAGCCTGCCCAATCTACCGGATGATCGGGGTCAAAGTGGATGGCCGTTACGAACAGTTAAACGCCAATATTCTGCAGATCGAGAACGAGTATTACAGTACCGTTCGTCCAAAGCAGATTCCGGACGGCCTGGAGAAACCTATTCTCGCCCTGCAGCGCCGAGGGGTGCGATATGTCGAACTCAGGTCTTTGGATGTCAATGCCTTCGACCCACTGGGCATAGATGAGCAGCAGGTCTATTTTCTGGAAGCATTCATGCTGTTTTGTCAGCTGCTCGACAGCCCGTCGATCAATGTCTTCGAGCAACGGGAGATAGATCGCAATGAAGGGGCATCTGCTCACCGAGGGAGAGATCCTGAACTTTTTCTGCAGCGGAATGGTCGGGAGATACGCTTGCGTGACTGGGCGCTTGAGATCTGTGAATCGATGCAGGCAGTATGTGAAATCCTGGATCAAGGAACAGGTGCACGAACCTACAGCAGGGCGCTTGAACAGCTTAGTGAGCGGGCGCGTTATCCTGAGTTGACGCCCTCTGCCAGGATGCTGGCGGAGATGCGGGAAAACGGAGAGAGCTTTTTTGAATTTGCCCAGCGAATCTCCCACGACCATCAGGACTATTTTTTAAAGCAACAGCTTTCTGCTGAACGGCAGCGGGTATTCACCGAAGAGGCGGAGCGTTCCTGGGAACAGCAGGGTGTTATCGAGTCGGCGGATAAGATCTCTTTCGATCAATTTCTCGCAGATTACTTCTCCCAGCAGTGATTGACACACATTGATGCCGGGGCTAACCTTTCCGGAGCGCCGATTTTTCTCAAATTGCGGGCGCTTGATAAATACCGCTAAAGCGAGGGTACCTGCTTTAGCCGCCATTGGGCGGTTTTTTTGTTTAGGTCTTTTAGATCCGGCAGCACCCTTGTTGATCGCATTACGACAGGAGTAAAAGATGCCGATAGATGACCCAACTCTCTGGGAGTTTGCCACCCAGGCAATTCGTACAGGACACGCAAGAACAGCAGAAGGGGAGCATAGCGAACCCATCTTTCCCACCTCCAGTTTTGTTTTCAGCAGTGCCGCGGAGGCGGCGGCAAGATTCAGCGGAGATGAGCCGGGTAATATCTACGCACGCTTTACCAATCCTACAGTGCGCACCTTTGAAGAGCGCTTGGCGGCGCTGGAAGGGGGCGAATCCTGTGTCGCCACCGCTTCCGGTATGGCGGCAATTCTTGCCACCTGCATGGGCCTGCTCGAAGCGGGGGATCATATCGTCTCTTCACGCAGCGTTTTCGGAACCACCACGGTACTTTTCAATAAATACCTGAGCAGGTTCGGCATAAAAACTAGCTTTGTTGAACTCAGTGACCTGGGCGCATGGGAACAGGCCATTCGTTCGGAGACAAGGCTGCTGTTTCTTGAAACCCCGTCAAATCCACTGACCGAGATTGTTGATTTGCAGGCGCTTGCGGCATTGGCGCACGCGCATGATTGTCTGCTCGTGGTGGATAACTGTTTCTGTACCCCCGCGCTGCAACGGCCGTTGGGACTGGGCGCTGATATCGTGGTGCATTCGGCTACCAAGTACCTGGACGGACAGGGCCGTTGCGTTGGCGGTGCGGTAGTTGGTGACAGCAAACTTGTTGGAGAAGAAGTGTTTGGCGTGCTGCGTACCGCCGGTCCAACCATGAGTCCTTTCAACGCCTGGGTGTTTCTGAAGGGCCTGGAGACGTTGCAACTGCGTATGTTGGCCCATTCGCAGAGTGCTCAGGTTTTGGCCGAGTGGCTTGAGTTGCATCCGCAGGTCGCCCGGGTCCACTATCCGGGACTGACTTCCCATCCCCAACATGAGATAGCATTGCAACAACAGCAGGCAGCGGGGGGGATTCTCTCCTTTGAGCTCAAGGGCGGCCAAACGGCGGCCTGGTCTGTGATCGATGCGACTAACATGCTTTCGATCACAGCCAACCTTGGAGACACCAAGACGACTATCACGCATCCTGCCACCACCACTCACGGGCGCCTCTCCGATGAGGAGAAAGCAGCCTCTGGTATTTCTACCGGGTTGTTGAGGATCGCCGTGGGACTGGAGAGCGTTGCCGATATCCAGGCCGACCTGGCTCGCGGCCTGGATGCCCTCTGATGGAGAAGGCCACAGCCGAACTCAAGATGATGTGGGATCAGCGCCACGCTGATCCCGACAAGCAGCCATCGGCAGCTGAAGTGCTGTTGGAGAACCTTCATCTGCTGCCTGAAACAGGAAATGCGCTGGATCTGGCCTGCGGGCTGGGTGGCAATGCAATGGAACTGGCCAGATTCGGATTGGAGGTTAGCGCATGGGACATATCCAGCGTTGCTGTTGAACGGTTACAACATCTGGCGGCTTCAGAGGGGTTGGTTCTCAATGCGGAGCAGCGGGATGTGGAACAGGACCTGCTGACTGAGAACGCCTTTGATGTGATTGTGGTGAGCTACTTTCTCAATCGTGACTTGATGCCGGCCCTGATTACTGCCCTAAAGCCAGGCGGGTTGATTTTCTACCAGACCTTTACCCGCATTGCTGTATCTGACACCGGCCCGTCAAATTCTGCTTACCGACTTGGCGACAATGAACTCATCGCCCTCCTGTCACCCCTTTCGCTCCGTTTCTACCGGGAGGAGAACCGCCTGGGGGATCTCAGGAAAGGCTTTCGGGATGTTGCCATGATTGTGGCGCAGAAGGTTTGATGCTGAACGCCTGGTTTGAGTAGACTGGTTCAAGCGCAGGGGAACCGGCAACCCTTTGGTAACCATCACTTTCAGTTTGCCCGATCCGCTATGCTTGATCGGGCCTACGTTTGTCTCCAGTAGCCCTCGCTGAAGCGTACCGGGCGATCATTTTCTCGGTTAAGGCTCGGTTCAGTTTGCAGGGCGTAGTCTGTAATCAAAGGATGAGCCAAAGGTCTCGTCCAAATGGTTAAGACATCGTTTAGGAGAGAACCATGAAAAAGATCGCCATCACACTCGGAACCGTTTTGTTGGCAGCCTCCATGAGTGCAACTGCCGGCCGCGGGCACGGTCACAACTACCGGGACACCGCCAAGGTTGTCGATGTTGACCCTATCTACAAGACCATTGAGATCTCACGTCCTGAAAAGCACTGTTGGGATGAGCAGGTCACGCACTATCAGCCAAGACGTAAATCCTATACCGGCACCGTGCTCGGTGGCATCATCGGCGGCGTGGTTGGTAATCAGTTCGGTCAGGGTCGCGGACGCGATGCCTCGACCGTCGCCGGTACCCTTCTGGGTGCCTCGATTGGCAATGATATTTCCCGGAACCAACGTGGAGGGCACTATACCACTACCACGGAACGGCAGTGCGAGGTTGAAACTTATACCGAGTATGAAGAACAGTTGGTCGGCTATCGTGTAAAGTATCGTTATAAAGGTAAGGTGTTCACCACTCGCACCAAACACCATCCGGGCAAGCGAATTCGTGTTCGGGTTGGTGTCACCCCAGTGGATGATATTTAATTCGCGGCTGGAAGATCGAGGTAATGCGCAGGCAGTACGGTTTTCCTCCCAAGGCACAGGTTGAACCGAAATGCGTCTGACTCGAAAGCTGAACGTTATGTGGCTGCTGTTGATACTGCTTGGGGCTGATGCCTCGCTGGCTGGCAATCGTATAAGCCTGGATCAGGCGGTTGAGAGTGCCCGCCTCGACAGTGACGGCAGAGTGATCTCGGCCGAGACCCGTGAGTGGGAAGGCCGGGAGATCTACGATATCCGCATCCTTGATAAACAGGGGCGGGTAAAACGGATGCAGATCGACGGTAGAAGTGGGCAGCAGCTTCCCAGGGGGCGTAAGCATGCGCCTGCGGGCAATCGCCGCAGATAGAGGGAACAAAATCGTGCGTGTTTTGTTGGTAGAAGATGAAGCGGAGTTGAGAGAGCCGCTGACCGAACGGTTGAGCCGCGAAGGTTTTACCGTGGATGCCGGTGCGGATGGCCGCGAAGGGCTCTTCCTGGGACGGGAATATGCCATTGACGTAGGGATCGTGGATATCGGTCTGCCGGAGATGTCAGGTATCGAGGTGATCCGCGAATTACGGAAATTGGGTAAACATTTTCCGATCCTGATCCTTACCGCACGGGGCAACTGGCAGGACAAGGTTGAAGGTCTTGAAGCAGGTGCAGACGACTATCTGGTCAAACCCTTTCATGTCGAAGAATTGCTGGCGAGGTTGAATGCTCTCCTGCGGCGGGCGGCAGGCTGGTCCCAGCCGGTGTTGGCATGTGGTCCGGTGGAGCTGGATACCCGCAGCCAGAGCGTCAAGCTCGACGACAACCCCATCGATCTCACCGCATACGAATACAAAGTGCTTGAATATATGATGATGCACGCCGGCGAGGTGGTCTCGAAGAGCGAATTGACCGAGCATCTCTACGATCAGGATTGGGATCGTGACAGCAATGTAATCGAGGTCTTTGTCCGTCGGTTGCGTAAAAAACTTGATCCCGAAGAGCATTACAAACCGATCGAGACCCTGCGGGGCAGGGGATACCGTTTTGTACTTGCCAGATCGGGATGAATCTATCGATTCACATCCGACTGCTGCTGGCTGCAAGCCTGGTGCTGACTGCCTTCCTGGGTTTGACCGGGATGGCCTTGGACAAGGCCTTTCGATCCAGTGCAGAGAAAGCGCTGAGGGAGAGTTTGCAGGCCAGCGTCTATGCACTGTTGGCAGCGGCGGGTGAGGATGATCAGGGCCGACTGACGATGCCGGAAATACTCTCTGACCCCCGTTTCAACCTGCCGGATTCCGGATTCTATGCAGAGGTCCATAGTCCCGATATTTCGTTCGACTGGCGTTCTGCATCAGCAGTGGGGCGCCATCTGAATATTGGGGAACCGTCGGTGGAGCCTGGAGAGCGGCGTTTCAGTCAGGTCCGCTCCGGTAATGGCGGCGAAGTGGTTGCCCTGAGCTTCGGTGTGTCCTGGGAGGATTTTGACGGTGTCGAAACCCAATATGTGCTTTCGGTCGTGGAAGACATGCAGCCGCATCAGGTTCAGATTACCACCTTCCGTAATACGCTTTTCTACTGGCTGGGTGGTGCGGCACTGGTGTTGTTACTGGCGCAGGGGGGAGTGCTGCGTTGGGGGTTGTTCCCTCTGCGCAAGGTATCCGACGAGCTGAGTGATATTGAATCCGGGGGGTCGGATCAACTCAAAGGGGTCTATCCGCAGGAGTTGACTGGGCTGACAGATAACATTAATTCTCTGATTCGCCAGGCTCAGTCCAGACAGCAGCGATACCGGGACAGTCTGGGTGATCTGGCTCATAGTCTCAAAACCCCCCTGGCAATCCTGCAAGGCATGGCCGAGCGGCCAGAAACAGGTGATCGGAATGAAAGTCGTCAACTCGCAGAGCAGGTCGACCGCATGAACCAGATCGTCAGTCACCAGTTGCAGCGTGCTGCGGCATCCGGACGTTCCACTTTAGCCCTCAGTACTCCGGTGAGGGTAGCAGTGGAAAGGATTGCCATAACGCTCAGTAAGGTCTACCTGGAAAAGGGGATCCGATGGGAGCTGGATCTGCCGGACGATCTCGGGTTTCCAGGTGATGAGGGTGATCTGATGGAATTTATGGGTAATCTGATGGACAACGCCTGGAAATATGGCAGTCAGCAAGTGCGGGTATCCGGCCTTGCTACCGGCGATGGCATCGAACTGCACGTTGAGGATGACGGAGCCGGTATCCCACAAGCCCAGGCTGAAAGTGTCTTGCAGCGAGGCAGGCGCATGGATGAGCAGCAGCCGGGACAGGGCATAGGGTTGGCGGTGGTGAGCGATATCATCAGTGCTTATGGAGGCGAGTTGATTGTCGGGAAGTCGGTGCTTGGTGGGGCTGATCTGATTGCTTTGATACCAAATCATTAGTGAAAACCAAGCCGTTTTTTTTACCATTGGTTACAAGCAGAAAATGTGAACTTCGGGACACAAATATGGTAATTGGCTCAATAATTCAGTATGTTGGCCGAGCAGAAATAGAGTCCTGCTGTGCTTAAAACAGTCGGAAGATGAATGCGGATTTTGAACAAAATCGGGAGTGGGACAAGTGAAACGATTGACCAGGATAATGATCATCGGACTGCTGGTTTTTTTCATTCCCAGCGCTTTTTCCGGTCAGGCCGGAGACCCGACAGCGTCTCCCGACTATTTTGGCCAGGGTGATTTTTCGGATGAAGGCGGAGACGGAATCTACGGTGATGACAGCCGGGCTTTCACCGAGATGTTGATCTCCCCAGACAACATCGGAAAAGGCAAGGGCGGTGGCACCAGATTTGGTGACGACCCGTCGACTATCCAGGTTATGGATGCCCCAAGTAAGCCCTCTGCCGGTCAGAAGTAGCCTCCAGCGCTCAACTCTGTCCGGAAGTGATGGATTGTGCCAGATGGAGGAAGTTATCCAATCTCTGGGGGGAGACTTCCCCCGCCTCAATTGCCTGCCTGATTGCGCATCCGGGTTCATGCAGATGCGAGCAGTTATTGAAACGGCAGTGGCCGAGAAAAGGGCGGAACTCGGGAAATCCCTGTTCCAGCTGCCCTCTGCTTAACTTGGTCAGTCGAAAACTGCGCACGCCGGGAGAATCGATCAACTCTCCCCCTTCCTGCAGGTTA
Organism: Gammaproteobacteria bacterium (ex Lamellibrachia satsuma); assembly: GCA_019623805.1. NCBI lineage: Bacteria > Pseudomonadati > Pseudomonadota > Gammaproteobacteria > Gammaproteobacteria bacterium (ex Lamellibrachia satsuma). The sequence goes on along the minus strand of CP053680.1, from coordinate 527,339 downwards.
TAGTAGGTTGCAGTCGATGTAGTATGTCGTCCCAACCCTGAAGCTTCCGAGAGTCTGCCGGTTTCGATCTCCAGATTTGGCAGCAGTGCGTTGATCAGAGAGGATTTTCCCACCCCCGATTGCCCCACCAGGATGCTGGTTTCCCCCGCAAGGTGTTGAATGAGGCTGTCCAGACCGTGGGCCAGTTTTGCACTCACCTCCACCAACTCATATCCAATTCTGCGATAGAGATCGTAAGCAGAGAGAAAGCGCTGTTTGCCCTCATTTTCAAGCAGATCGATCTTGTTGATAGCGATCAATGGCCGAATCCCAATGGTCTCGGCGGTGATCAGGTATTGGTCGAGCAGATAACCGCTGGGTTCAGGACGAGGGGCGAGTACCACGACCAGTTGGGTGATGTTGGCGGCCAGAGGTTTCTCGCGGCCGCCGTAGTCGGGGCGGCTGAGCACACTCGTTCTTGGTTGGAGGGCGGTGACCACACCGCTATGATCGTCCACCGGCTGCCAGACTACCCGGTCGCCGCAAACAGGGTGTCCGATGTTCTGGCGGATCAGGCATTGAAAGACCTGGCCGTTCTCATCCACGACGCCGAGGGTGGCGCCATGGCGGATTACCACCTTGCCTTCCTGTGATGGGGTTTCACTGGCATCAGAGAGGCTCTGCTCAGCACGTTCAGCGAGTTTTGTTCGTCGCCGTTCCTGGATACTCTCTATCCTGGCCCGTTGCTGCTGGGTGAGGCGGCGCCGGGACACTACTTCAGTTTGTAGAACTGTTCGTTGAGATGGGCGGCCGCATTGTCGACATCTTCGTCAAACCAGGTCAGTCCCAGCATCTGTTCGCAACGGCGCACCTGTTTGTGCAGACCCGGCAGCGTAGTGACCATTCTGTCTTTCCGTGTGTAGACTTCTGCGCCGTGGCAGCGGACGCAGTTATTGTCGACCAGCTCTTTGCCCGCCTTGACGTCAGCTGCCTGTATGGTAGCGCTGAATGCAGCTGAGATCGAAGCGATCATTATCAGTATTCTAAGCATCAAGTTATCCTCTTTCTTAAGATTGTTCTGTTATGTGGGCGATGCGTACCGGCGCCGGCGGATGACTGTCGTGAAACATGGAGTAGAGTGGGTCCGGTGTCAGGGTGCTCGCATTATCCTGATAGAGTTTGACAAGTGCCTGCACCAAATATTCCCCTTTGGTTTGTGCGATAGCATAGTCGTCTGCCTCAAACTCATGCCGGCGCGAGATATAGCTGCCGATAGGGGAGAAGAATAGGGTGAAGACAGGTGCTGCCAGCATGAACAACAGCAGTGCTGCCGCGTTGGAAGGTTGAGTCATACCCAGATCCGTGTAGAACCAGGTCTGTTGCGACAACCAACCCAGCAGCGCCAGACCGGCGAGAGAGATCAGCGCCATCATTACCATCTGCTTGAGAATATGTTTGCGGCTAAAATGGCCCAGTTCGTGGGCCAGCACCGCCTCCATCTCGTCCGGCGTGAGGGCCTCGATCAGGGTATCGAAAAAGACGATCCGCTTGTGCTTGCCGAATCCGGTGAAGTAGGCGTTACCGTGGCTGGAGCGCTTGGAGCCATCCATCACGAAGATGCCGTCGCTGGTGAAACCACAGCGTCTGAGCAGACCCTGAATCCGATCGCGCATCTCGCCTGCTTCCAACGGGGTGAATTTGTTGAACAGGGGGGCGATGATGCGGGGATAGGCCCAGGTAAGGATCAGGGTGAAACTGATCCATACAGCCCAGGCCGCCAGCCACCAGTAGATACCCGCCGAGTCCATGAGCCAGAGAATGCCCCACAATAAGGGTGCGCCTATCGCCAATCCTATAGCCGCACCCAGCAGACGGTCTTTGAAAAAACCACCCAGGGTGGAACGGTTGAAGCCAAAAGCTGCCTCGATTTTGAAGGTGCGCCAGAGTGAAAAAGGCAGATCCAGTAAACTGGAGATAAAAAATACCGAAAAGATAAAAGCGACGCCGGTCAGGAGAGCATCGAAACCCAGGCTATTCCAGAAACGGCTGAACAGTTCGAGGCCACCACCCAGTGTCCAGACCAGCAGAAGCAGAGTGCTGAAGATAACCTCAAGCCGCGCAATACCTGCTTTGGCCCCGGTGTAATCGGCAGCTTTCTGATGATCGTCGAGTTCTACCTTGCCGGAAAACTCCTCGGGCACTTTCTCCCGGTGGTCAACAACATGGCGCGTCTGACGGGCCAGCAGCCAGAGTTGCAGAATCGTGCCTGCGGCCAGGGCGAGCAGGAAGAGTTGAGTGAAAAACGGCATCAAGTAATGGACTCCTTCAGCTTGGAATGGGTCGTTCGGATCAGGTCAATGGAGGAAGAATACAGTCTGCGCCCGCTTCCTGCTAGAATTCGCGCATCGTGGTAACCCCTATCTGTATGAGGATTCGTGCATGACTCAAGACCCCAACAACCTGATTTGGCTCGACCTGGAGATGACGGGGCTGGATACAGTCAATGATGAGATCATCGAGATCGCAACCATTGTTACCGATGCCGACCTCAATATTCTGGCTGAAGGGCCTGTAATCGCGGTACGGCAATCAGAAGCCCTGCTCGATGGCATGGATGAGTGGAATCAGAAACAGCATGGTGGCTCCGGTCTTATCGCAAGGGTCCGTGAAAGCGAACATGATGAAGCGACGGCGGAAGCGGAGACGCTGGCGTTTCTACAGCAATACGTGCCTGCCGGAGCCTCCCCGATGTGTGGCAACAGTATCTGCCAGGACCGTCGATTCATGTCCCGTACCATGCCGAAACTGGAAGATTATTTCCATTACCGCAATCTTGATGTCAGTACGCTGAAGGAGCTTGCGAAGCGCTGGGCGCCAGATATGGCCGATGGTTTTACCAAAGAGTCGAAGCATCTGGCGATCGATGATATTCGCGACTCTATCGCCGAGCTGAAATTCTACCGTGATAATTTCCTGCGTCTTTCCTGATAGTGATGCAGGCCGGTTCAAGCGCAGCGGAACCGGCAAACACCATTTGTTGATCCGACTCAATTGCCTCATCCACTGCGCTTGATCTGGTCCGTGAACTGGATTGTGCTGCTGCTTGCGGCACTGACGCTGCTTTTTTTTACTTCGATTTCACCAGTCAAACCCGTCGGTCCAGAGCTGTTGAATAACCCCCTGTTCGAGCAGGGCCTGAAGGGTTGGAAACAAGGCCCGGGCAAGAGCGAGGTATCAACGCCAGCCCTATTGGCTGAACTGCGTGTCGACAATGCGCCGGAAAGTGAATCGAACAGCGTGATCCAAAAGCTGGATGTCAAAAGAATGCCCAAGCAACTTCTGTTGCAGGGAGAGGTCAGGACGTCCGGTGTCGAGAGCGGCAGACGCAGTTGGCATGAGGCGAGGGTGGAGTTGATTGCTTATGACAGCTTCGGGCAAGGGTTCTACCATATACCTTATATCCTCACCGGCCTGATTGGCGATAATGAGTGGCGAGATTATTCGCTGCTTGTCACTGTGCCTGAAGAGGCCGTTGAATTGCGTCTTGAGATCGGTCTCTACCATGTGCCGGGCAGGATCTGGGTCAGGGGGCTTGCACTGCATCAGGCGGAGTCTCAGGCGCTTTTCAGTGCCGGGAAATTACTGCTGGCAGTCCTATGGCTGGCCACTGGCCTGTGGGCTCTGCGACTGCTGCTGCAGCGTTATTGGTCTACCCCCCAAGGCTGGATGATTGCGCTGCTGTTGCTGCTGATCGCGGCGGGTATCCTGCAGCCTCAGGAGGTTAAGCAGGCTATCGAAGTGCAAATCCAGCAGTTTGGGCAGTGGGTGGGTATACATCTTGAGATAGGCCGCTACCACCATGGCTTTGAACCGTTGGCGTTCTGGCCTGTGAGTTGGGACATCTCCAAACTGGGACATCTGCTCGGTTTTTTGCTGCTCTCCGCTGGACTGTTTCTTGACTCACGGGCGCGTCTGCCCAGTGTGCTTATTGGATTGCTGTTGTTGGCAGTGTCGACAGAAGTCTTGCAGTTTTTTGTGCCCGGGCGAACGCCTCGGCTGAGTGATGTGGTGGTGGATATGCTGGGTGTCCTTGCCGGATTGTTGTCGGCACGGATTATAATGGCGGTGCAGATCCGCTTAACCCGGTGATTTGCTGCGCTGCCTGGCCAAAGCCCAGCGGACATGCTCTCTCACCAGTTCTGCCGGGTCATGTTCGCGCACCTTGAGTACGGCCTCGATATTCTCTGAATGCGGTGCATTGCCCAGTGCCACTGCAATATTGCGCAGCCAGGATTGGTGGCCGATGCGGCGTATTGCAGACCCTTCGGTACGTTTCAGAAAGTTTGTCTCATCCCATGCAAAGAGCGCTGTCAGCGTGGCGCTGTTGAGGCCGTTGCGCGGGGCAAAGTCCTGCTCAGGTCCGAGTTTTGCAAAGCGGTTCCAGGGACAGACCTGCTGACAATCATCGCAGCCGTAGATGCGGTTGCCGATACTGCTTCTCAGCGATTCTGGGATTGAACCCTGTTGTTCGATAGTCAGATAGGAGATGCAACGGCGGGCATCCACGACATAGGGTTCGACAATGGCCTGGGTCGGACAGATATTGAGACAGGCGCGGCAACTGCCGCAGTGGTTGGATGCAGGCTGGTCGATAGGGAGCGGCAAGTCGGTATAGATCTCGCCAAGAAAGAACCAGGAGCCGGCCTTGCAATTGATCAGATTGCTGTGTTTGCCGATCCAGCCAAGACCGGCTTTTTCCGCCAGCGGTTTCTCCAAAACCGGGGCGGAGTCGACATAGACCCGGTAGCCGAAGTTACCGATTTCTCTGCTGATCCTTTTGGCCAGTTGCTGCAGACGCTTGCGCATCAACTTGTGGTAGTCCCGGCCCAAGGCATATCGTGAGATGAATGCCTGCGTGGGAGATTCCAGTATCTCCCGGCTCTTCTGCGTGGGTTCAGGCAGGTAGTCCAAACGTACCGAGATTATCCGCCGGGTGCCGGGTTCCAGTTCTGCGGGACGGCTGCGCTTGTTGCCGTGGCGGGCCATATAGGACATCTCTCCGTGAAAGCCCTTTTGCAACCAATCGTTGAATCGTGCCTCCGCCAGTGAGAGTTCAGTGTCGGTGATGCCAACCTGCTGGAAACCCAGCTCTGCCCCCCAAATCTTGATGTTTGCGGCGAGTTGTTGGTGATTGGGAATAGGCGCTTGATCCATAAACCCGAACTATACCCCGATCGGCGATTAAACTGGTATCCGGGACCGGCTTCGCGGTATGGTTTTCGTTAATATCAAAGGACGTTTTTTTATGCGAGTCATGCCCTACACGGAATCGCTGCCCTATGCACTCTATCGCGCCGATCAGGTGCGGGCGTTCGACCGGATCGCCATCGAAGAGTATGAGATTCCCGGTGCCGATCTGATGGAACGGGCGGGTTCCTGCATCTTCCAGCTTCTGCAGGCAAGCTGGCCTGCGGCCCGCCACATCACAGTTATATGCGGTACGGGCAACAACGGTGGCGATGGATTTGTGGTGGCACGCCTGGCGAGGCAAGCCGGACTGGAGGTGTTGTTGCTGCAGCTTGGTGATTCAGCGCGTATCCGTGGTGATGCTCTGACAATGGTGCAGAAGTGGGAAGAGGTCGGTGGCGAGACAGCCCCGTTTCCTAGTCTGCCGCGGAAGACTGACCTCATTATCGATGCCCTGTTGGGCACTGGTCTGGAGAGAGATGTGACTGGTGCCTGGGCCGAAATGATCGAGTCGATCAATCGTCATCAGGCTCCTGTCCTCGCTGTGGATATCCCCTCCGGCCTCAATTCAGACACAGGCCAGCTCATGGGGATTGCCACACGAGCGGATGCGACCCTTAGCTTTATTGGGCTTAAACAGGGGATGTTTACCGGCGCAGGACCGGACTGTTGTGGGCGTATCCATTTTGATGCTCTGGAGTTGCCCGCCCGAATCTACAGCAGGCAGATTCTGTCAGCCCGCCGTATCGATTGGAATAAACAGGCTCAACTGCTGGCGCCCAGAAGACGTACCGCCCACAAAGGGGATTTTGGCCACCTGCTGCTCATTGGGGGTGACCGGGGGTTCTCCGGTGCAATCCGCCTGGCGGCGGAAGCCGCTGTACGCACCGGCACCGGATTGGTTTCCGTGGCGACCCATCCCGACAATGCGTCGTTGCTCAATATCGGCCGTCCCGAGCTGATGTGCCACCCCGTGACGAACGGTGTGTCTCTTGCTCCGCTGATCGAAAGGGCGGATGCCATTGCCCTGGGTCCCGGCTTGGGCCAGGGAGAATGGGGCAGATCACTCTATCAACAGGCACTTGCCTCCGGTCTGCCTCTGGTGGTGGATGCAGATGCCCTCAATCTATTGGCGCAGGAACCGATAAAAAGACCGAATTGGATATTGACGCCTCATCCTGGTGAGGCGGGGCGACTGCTGGGAGAAAAAACCAGCAAAATTCAGGCAGACCGGTTTGAGGCATTGAGGTTGCTGCAGGAGAGATTTGGCGGTACCCAGGTACTCAAGGGTGCCGGGACATTGATTGCTGACGGCAGCAGTCGCCCGCCGGCACTCTGCAGTGACGGGAATCCAGGCATGGCGACCGGTGGTAGCGGTGACATACTCACAGGTATTATCGCTGCATTGCTGGTGCAGGGTTTTGAGCCCGGATTGGCTGCTGAACTGGGCGTCGCACTACATGCTGCAGCTGGAGACAGGGCTGCCGTGCAGGGCGAACGGGGTATGTTGGCTGGTGATCTTTTGCTGGAGCTGCGGCCGTTGCTCAATCTGGAGTGTGGCAGTTATGAGGCTTGAACTGCATAGTGAGGCGGAGCAGGAATCCTTCGGCGCCAGTCTTGCCAAGCGATGTAAACCGCCGCTTACCGTCTATCTGGAAGGGAATCTGGGCACGGGAAAAACAACCCTTGCACGAGGTTTTATCCGCGCATTGGGTTTTCAGGGCGCGGTAAAGAGTCCCACCTACACACTGCTTGAACCCTACGAACTGGAGGGGGCGGCGTGTTACCATTTCGACCTCTATCGGCTGGCAGACCCGGAGGAGCTGGAGTATCTCGGCATCCAGGATCTGATGGATGAGAAGGCTATACTGCTGGTGGAGTGGCCAGATCGGGGTAAAGGTGTATTGCCTTCGGCTGATCTGCGGATCAGACTTGAATATCAGGAAACGGGCAGAGTGCTCAAGCTCTCGTCCAGCTCTGAGAAAGGAAAGCAACTTATCAAGGATTTACAAAGGGTTTAATGGGAACATTGAACTTATGGCGAGGAAGTCAGGCTATCTGACCGAAAAGGTTGGAAAAAATGGAAGTCCGTGCTATTTTTAGTCATAGGCCTAACAGGGTCATCTGGGAACATGAAAAAAATTATCACAATTCTGATTCTGGCCCTCTTCTGGAGTCTGCCGCTCTATGCGGGGCAGTCTGATGTTCGCAACCTGCGCATCTGGTCTGCGCCCGATCACGTTCGGTTGGTTTTTGATACCAACTCCCTGGTTGAACACAAAATCTTCACACTGGACAAGCCGGACCGGCTGGTTCTGGACCTTAAAAATACCCGGCTCTCCACGAAACTGCCTCAGCCTGAATCCAACAACAGGTTCATCAAGCGGCTGCGCAGTGCGGAACGCAACAAGCGCGATGTGCGAGTGGTATTCGACCTCAACATGGCGGTCAAGGAAAAAAGTTTTCTGCTTGAGCCAAATCGCCAGTATGGCTACCGGCTGGTTGTTGATCTCTACGACAAAAAGGAGAGCAGCAAGCGCCGCACCACCCCGGTGAAAACGGCAAAGAAGCCGGGGAAAAGAGACGTGGTGATTGCGGTCGATCCCGGTCACGGTGGAGAAGATCCCGGTGCCAGGGGGAAACGCGGTACCTATGAGAAAGATGTGGTGCTGGCGATTGGTCGCAAACTGGTAAAACTGATTAATCGGAAGCCGGGTATGCGCGGGGTGCTGATCAGGGATGGTGACTACTATCTCGGCTTGCGCAAACGGATGTCGAAGGCGCGCAAGCACCATGCAGATCTGTTTATATCAATCCATGCAGACGCCTTTAAGGATTCAAGAGTAAGAGGCTCATCCGTCTACACCCTCTCCCGCAGAGGGGCGTCCAACGAGGCGGCAAAATGGCTGGCGGAGCGGGAAAACAGTGCAGATCTTGTTGGCGGCGTTTTATTTGAGGGCAAGGGCAAGGGCGAGGATTTGTTCACGGTCCTGCTTGATCTCTCGCAAACTGGTACCCAGCAGGCGAGTTCCACCGCGGCGGACAGGGTCTTTCGCCAGCTGAAAAAACTGGGCAAGACACATAAAAAGCGTGTGCAACAAGCTGGATTCATGGTGCTGAAGTCTCCGGATATTCCTTCACTGCTGGTGGAGACCGCATTTATCTCCAATCCTGATGAAGAGCGTCGTCTGAAAGATCCGGCCCACCAGAGAAAGGTAGCCAAAGCCTTGCTGGCAGGTATTTCCGACTATTTTAACTATCAGCCGCCTCCCGGTACCTGGTTGGCAGCGAAACAGGAGAAAGAGGCTCCCCGCCGACATACAATTTCTCGTGGCGAGACATTGATCGCAATCGCAAGACAATACGCCGTCAGCCTCAATCGCCTGCGTAGAACCAACGAACTCAAGAACGACACCATTCGCATCGGCCAGGTGCTGCAGATCCCCGGCGGTTGATTCTTCCCGATAGATAGCTGCTTACTCGAACGTGTGGTGGCACAATAGCCGTCACTATCCACGACGGCCACGTTCTCTCCATGCACATTCAACAACTCCCCCCACAACTGGTCAATCAGATTGCTGCCGGCGAGGTGGTGGAGCGTCCGGCTTCGGTGGTCAAGGAGTTGATTGAAAACAGCCTTGATGCCGGCGCCAATCGTATTGAGATCGATGTGGAGCAGGGCGGCGTCAAATTGATGCGGGTTCGCGATAACGGTGTTGGGGTCGTTGAGGATGAACTGGCTTTGGCGCTCTCTCGTCATGCCACCAGCAAAGTCAGCAGTCTCGAAGACCTGGAAGCAATCCAGAGCATGGGGTTCCGTGGTGAAGCGCTGCCCAGCATCAGCTCCGTATCACGTTTGAAAATGACCTCGCGAAATCAGGAGAGTGACTCCGCCTGGGAGGTCAGTGGGGACGGCAGTGAATCAGAGATGACGCCTCGGCCTGCAGCCCATCCTCAGGGCACGACGGTTGAAGTCCGCGATCTCTTTTTCAATACGCCTGCCCGGCGCAAGTTTTTGCGCACGGAAAAGACGGAGTTCGGTCATATCGAGACGCTGGTTCGAAGGTTGGCACTGGCCCGCTTTGATGTGGGTTTTTCACTGCAGCACAATCGTCGGCAGATCCTCTCCCTGCCTCCCTGTACCCAGCAGATCGACAGAGAACGCCGCATTGCCGACCTGCTGGGAGCGGTTTTTCTCGAGAACGCACTCTTTGTGGAGCATGAGGCGGTGGGTTTGAAACTTTATGGTTGGGTGGCCCGTCCCACTTTCTCCCGTTCCCAGGCAGATATGCAGTTTTTCTATGTCAATCAGCGAATGGTGCGGGACAGACTGGTAACCCACGCAGTGCGGCAAGCGTATCAGGATGTGCTTTATCATGGACGTCATCCCGCATATCTGTTGTTTCTGGAGCTGGATCCCCGGAAGGTCGATGTGAACGTCCATCCCACCAAGCACGAAGTGCGTTTCAGGGATGGTCGCCTGGTACACGATTTTCTTTTTCGTGGCCTGCACAGCGCACTGGCGGAGACACGCCCGCAAACGGCGGGTGAGTCCGATATAGCTGCACCTTCAGGGGGGGCATTCACAGGCAGTCTTGACGCTTCCGGTAGTGGCTCTCCCCAATCTGGTGAACCGATTGAGGGAGCGTCTCCTGGCGTGCAGCACACCATGGATTGGCGGGTTGCCGAACGCCCTTCATCCTATCGTGCGGCTTTTCATGCGCAGAAACCTTCTGCATCGCCACTGCCGCAGAGTGAGGATGAAGCCCTGCCACCACTGGGCTATGCACTTGGGCAGCTGCAAGGCGTCTATGTCCTGGCGCAAAATCAGGATGGGTTGGTACTGGTCGACATGCATGCCGCTCATGAACGCATCATCTACGAGCGTTTCAAACAGACTTACAACGATGTGGGCATTACCCGGCAGCCGCTGCTGGTGCCGGTGACGGTGCGGGTGAATAGCCGTGAGGCAGATCTTGCGGAGAATCAGTCATCGATATTGGAGAGTGTTGGCCTTGAGGTCTCGCGACTTGGTGCAGATGCCCTGGCAGTACGGGCCATTCCGGCAATCCTGCAGGGAGCGGATGCCGAGCGGCTGTTGCGTGATGTGCTTTCCGATCTGGCGGAGTTTGGTGAGAGTAGCCGAATCAAAGAGGAGATCGACAAGGTACTTGCCACCATGGCGTGTCACGGCTCAGTGAGGGCAAACCGTCGTCTCACCCTGGATGAGATGAACGCACTGCTGCGGGACATGGAACGTACCGAACGTGCAGACCAGTGTAACCATGGCCGTCCGACCTGGGTTCAACTCTCCATGACCGAATTGGATAAGCTGTTTCTACGGGGTCGTTGATGGCGGAACAGAAACTACCCCCCGCTGTTTTTCTGATGGGGCCCACCGCATCCGGCAAGACGGAGCTGGCAGTGGAACTTGTACAGAGACTGCCGATGGAGATCATCAGTGTCGATTCGGCGCTGGTTTACCGGGGGATGGATATCGGAAGCGCCAAGCCGGCACCCGAGGTGCTTGCAAAGGCGCCGCATCGTCTGATCGATATTCGGGATCCGGCTGATGCTTACTCTGCTGCTGCGTTTCGGAGGGATGCCATGGACGCGATGGCTGAGATCACAGCTGCAGGAAAAGTGCCTCTGCTGGTAGGTGGCACCATGCTCTATTTTCGAGCGTTGGAGAAGGGACTTTCGAATTTGCCGGAAGCCGATCCTGCCATTCGAAAGCGGCTTGAGATGGAACGGCAGTACCTTGGATTGGAGTTGTTGCATCAACGCCTGGCGGAACTCGATCCAGTTGCCGCTGATCGCATCCACCCCAATGACGCGCAGCGTATTCTTCGTGCCCTCGAAGTGATCGAGATTACCGGTCGCCCCATGACTCAGCTGCAACAAAATGGCAGTGGAGTCTCTTTGCCCTATCGGATACTTAAACTCGTCCGTTCACCGAAAGATCGAAAAATCCTGCACGAACGTATCGAAAAGCGTTTCCATCAAATGCTGGCGTCAGGTTTTGAAGAAGAGGTACAGGCTTTGCAGCTCCGGGGAGATCTGAGTCCGGATCTGCCATCTATGCGGGCTGTCGGTTATCGGCAGATGTTGAAATACCTGTTAGGTGAATACAGCGGGGAAGAGATGATTGAAAGAGGCATTATCACTACCCGGCAACTGGCCAAGAGACAGTTCACCTGGTTGAATGCCGATAAGGAAAATCATTGGTTGGATGAAGAGGGCGACGATGTATTTGAAGAGGCGTATCAGCTGATTGTTCAACTGATGAGTCAATGATTCCGTTAACAATTATTAACATCCAACCGTAAATAACGGACTAATTGTCAACAAGCATGGCATGAATGTGAAGTTGTTTTTCGGCATTGTGAGAAGTTGTTAAAAGACCTGATTATAAAGATACGGAGCAATCACCTTGCTCTAAGATCGACACGGTGTTTTCGAGCAGTGCTGCGCGATAGTGCAGCTGCGATAAGGTGTCCGCGTTATGAAAATCGTATTGACTTTCCTTCTGGTTTTTTTTCTACCGTTTTACATGGTGGGGTGTAACGAGCAGCTCCAGGAGCCCATTGACATTCAGAAGCCTGTGGTCGAAGCATCGGTCATGTCGTCGGAAATATCTGAATTACTGGTTAAGGGCGGGTCAGGCCAACAGGATTTACAGATGCTGGATAGCTGGCAGTTGTGGTGGTCAAGTTGGCGTAGCCTCTATACCTCAACCCTGATAGTGGACTTGATCAATCCTGAATGGGCAACGGAGGAGACGCCACTTGAACAGATCTTTCCTGTTATCCACTCCCTGTATGATATGGCACCGGAGTCGCTTTTTGATGCTGCACCCGCGTCACTCTTTCCCGACATCGTGCCGGAGTTTGGAATTCAGAGTGTCAATTTGCCGTCCATGGGCAATGGTGTCCACGTGCAGCAGAAACCCATGATCGAAAAAATAACGTCACATGAGAGCAGTCTCTATCTGGATATTGAAAGAAGTGCTGGCGAAAAGCGTACGCGGGGTCAGAGCAGCGTGACGGGTCGAAGCGATTATCCCCATGTTGAAATGGGCTCGTATTATGTGCAACCCGCGTCCAAGGAAGAGGAGCAATCGAAACAGGCGAGTGAGACTCAATTGAATCTTATCAAAGAGATACCGACTACGGCCACCGTTGGGTTATTTATTGTCATATTGTTGACGGGGGTGGGTGTCTGGGGGATGCGGGTTTAAAGCGGTTTCTCCAGTCCGATCTATCGCATACCCAAGTCTGCATGGGGCGGTTAGGGTAACCGGTGGACCTACCATTGTTTGAGATGCCAGCGGTAGGAATTAAGTTTGCTGTTTTGCTCGGAAATGTTCATAGTGACCAGCTTGTTTTATATGCCAATGTGAGCAGTTAACAAGGCCGGGTGCGGAAATCAACAGGCTTGCCCAGCCTATGTTTCAATCTCCCGTTAATCTAGTGCTCAAAACTTCTTCTCTCACCCTAAAAAGATTGGCCGCACTGGTTTGGTATATTGGTGTTGTGGTCCTCCTGACTAAAAGTTCTGGCTTGTTCCTTGATGCGGGCAGGAGCGGGGCTGATCCGCTTTGGATTATGTTGGCTATTGTAAGTGGATTGGTGATTGGATGGGTTAAGGCAAAATACCTGTTCATCAATGTGTGTAACAGGAATCTAAAGCGCATCAATGCGTTGAAGCAGCCTATGCTATGGCAGTTTTACCGGCCCAGATTCTTTGTCTTTCTAGGTCTTATGGTTTCACTTGGTGCTTACTTGTCCAGGGTGGTTCAAGGTGACTATCTAATGCTTATCGCTTTAGCGGTAGTGGAACTTTCAGTCGCTACTGCTCTGCTTGTAAGTAGCCATTGTTTTTGGAGGGGATAGAAGCGTTTATTGCGATCTACCGAAGCCTCAGTGGTTGAGTCAAAATTCCTGACACGCAGATTATTTTCCGTGCAACAAAAAGGGATAGTGATGGCCCGGGTGGGCTATAATCACTTCGCTGCCGGGGAAACCACTCTACAGTACAAGAATACCTGACCGGTCTTTCGGTGCGCCGGATTAGGGTACAACTTTCCAGTACCGTTCGACAGGGAAACTGGGGCCCTGAAACCAGTATATGTCGACAAAAAACGGTCACGACAATCCAACTGAAGCGGATATCACAGATGCCGCAGTTCTTGGCCGGTATCTTAGCCAGGGTGATCCTGTGGTTTGGATCGGGAAGCGTACCCTCCTGCTGGCGATAGTTGCCTGTGCTCTTTACCTCTTGCTTGCTGTCGCCATACCCAGTAGTCCCGGGGCTTGGTATCCATACGTAGCCTGGGCATTTCCTGACTTGGCTGCGTTTGAGGCGTATATCCAGGAGTTTCTTGTCGTCGACCTCGCTACCCGCCTCAATCGCCTGATGCTGATCACCTATATGGCGCTATTTACTGCGATGTGGTGGGTATATTTCCAGTCAAAGCTGCAAGTCAGCAACGGTCAGTCGCATCCCTATCCGCAGTTGGAGGTGCAGACGCTACGCCGACTGCTGGGTTTTACCAGCGTCCATTGGGACGAGAGTGCAGTCAACAATGCTGAACTGGTCGCCAGCTACCGCAACAAAGGTACGGCAGGTATGCAGGTTCTGGCTATACTCATCGCTGTATCGTTGCTGATCTTCGATGAGATTGGTGACATATGGAGTTCAGACAAGGCGACATCTCTGTGGCAGCACGGCATTCTCTGGGCCGGTATGCTCGCTGCGGCCATGGCCTTCGTCTGTTTCGTACTGTGTGTCGATGCCTTCGATACCATGTTCAATCAATTCCGTACCCATAATGTGCGAAACGTCCTGGTCAATTATTTCTATCGATACACCATCAATCCACGCTATATCGCCACCGCCAGCCTGCTGGTTTCAATGGTACTGCTGCTCGCGTTCTACAGTGAGGTACTGTCCGCCTTCGCCATAGGCTGCATCGTCATATTCGGCTACGGTTTCTGGTTCCCGGATATCCGCGCCGCCTGCCAACCGTTTTTTGACACACCGCCTGGCAAACCGCGCTACAGGCACCGTGGCAAGCTTGCGACAGCCATTCTGCTCGCGCCCTTTGTCTGGCAGATTGTGGTCATCGCCTGGAGCGCGCATGCCTGACTATCTGTATGCGGTGGCCAGTGCCCTGCTGTGGGCAATCTCGGCCCCGATAATCAACTCCGGCATACGCAATCCATCCTGCGGAGATGCACGCACGCAGGTGCTGGCCGGGCTAATGACCTCGATGACAGCCGGAGTCTGCGTACTCGGCGGCATAGTCCTGTGGCTGGATGAGAGGGTGGTGTTCAGCACTGATCTCGTGCTGGCAGGTATTTTCACGTTTCCGCTGGCGACCGGTGTGTACTATTTCTCAGGTGTTGCTTTCAGCGGACGTGCAGATATAGCTTCTCTGTTCAGCAAGGTCAAACCTCTGTTCTCATTCGGCCTGGCTGCGCTGGCTCTGCATGAACCGGTAACCCGGGGAAGCATGGGCAGCGTGTCACTTATTGCACTTGGCACCCTGCTGTTGCTGGTTGGTTCGGGATTGCGCAAAATTGATTTCGGGGGTGTGCTCCTGGGGTTGTCCACCGCCGCGTTATGGGCACTGGGTGAGTTCTTCATGGCGACAGGCGTGCGTACCACGCATCCGGTCGCGGCCAATCTGTCAGCGTTGATGACCGGTGCACTGCTTTTCGTGCCTTTCGCCATTGCACCACTGCGGCGAGTTGCCAGCAGTCCACGCGGGCTAGCTTCACTGACACCGTTCCTTTTCCACGGCATTATCAGTTTTGGCATCGCCTACTCGTTGTTCTTCTTCTCTATAGAGCGCATCGGTTTGGGCCACAGCGTACTGATCAACGCCTTTTGGCCGGTGCTTGGCATTCTCATAACCAGCGTGCTGCGTAGGCTGCGGGGACAACCCTTCTCCCTGCCGGTGATTGTGCTTGTCGCCGCGGGTATCCTGCTGTCAGGCAGTCTGCTGCAGGCGCTCGCTCTCATTGCCTCTTCCTAGACTATTCGACGGCTATCTGCGGCCCTGGAGAGTTCCCAGGTGCTACCCGGCAGTTGTCCTCTGAGCCTATGCGCCCCCAGTCAGGGTCAATCGCGTTGCGCAAGCACCTGTGGCAGAGCAACCTTTGCGGTGCGTTTTGCCAGGGTGTAGATACGTCGCAGCTGGTCTATAAACGACATCTCCAGCCGCACCAGCGTCAAATAATCCGGATCGTCCGCCGTCAGACGCGACGCCTTCCGGGACAACAAGAGTTCCGACTGATCCCGTATCTTCTCCTTCATCATCAACACGGATTCCGCCGCCCGCTGGTCGTTGTCACGAATCGCCTTCACCGTGAGTTCCACGGACTCGACAATCGTAGTATAGAATTCCACCAACATCTTGCGGGTCTCCTCTCCCGACTCGGAATCCAGATCGACCGCTTTGCGGGCCAGAGAGACGACGTCGATCCCAACAACATCCGCCAGGCTCTGCAGGTTATCTGACGCCATCATCAGTCCCTGAAACTCCAGACTCTCCTGTTCTGTCAGCGTGCCCCCGCGAATCTTGCCCAGATAATTGAGTATCTCCTGGTCCAGTATATCGACTTGATCGTTGCGGCGGACGATATCATCGAGGCGGTCCCGATCTCCATCTCTCAGGGCCGGCACGATGTCCTGCAGCATGTTGAGCGTAATCGCTCCAACCCGCCCCAGTTCCAGCCGCACCTGCTGCAACGCCACGGAGGGCGCCCTCAGTACCCCTTCGTCCAGAAATTTGGGTTCTATGATAATGCCTTCCGCAGGCTTGCGCTCCGGTACGATGCGCTCCGCCAGCTTCGCGAACCAGCCGGTAAAACCGATAAAAATAAGCGTGTTGATGACGTTGAACAGTGTATTGGCGTTGGCGATCTGGCGCGGCACTTCCGCCGCTGCCTGAGCCATGCCCTCGAACTCCGGACTGGATGGGGAAATCCAGACTGCCATATCCACCAGCAGCCAGATGAAGGGAAGCCATATCAGGGTACCCAGAATGTTGAATATTACATGCACTGCCGATGCTCGCACTGCTTCGGTGGACTTGGCGCTGAGGATGCCCATCAGTGCCGTCGTGGCGGCTGTGCCGATGTTGGCTCCCAGCGCCAGGGCGATGCCCGCAGGCAGGGCCAGCAGTCCTTCGCTCGCCATCGCGATGGCGATGCCGACCGTTGCTGCGGAGGACTGTACGATGGCAGTGAATGCCGCACCAGCGAGAATGCCCGCCATCGGGTTTTCCAAAGCCTTGAGTATTTCCAGGAAGGGCTCGTAGCTGCGTAGGGGTGTCATTGCCTCGCTCATCAGGCCCATGCCGTAAAACACCAGACCTATGCCCATGATCATCATGCCGTAGTACTTCACCTTCTCCTGCTTGGTGGTAAAGAGCATGAAAAAACCGATGGCGACGGGACCGAGAGAGTAAGCTGCAAGATCGAAAGCCAGCAACTGGGCGGTCACAGTGCTGCCGATGTTGGCTCCCATGATCACCCCGACCGACTGGGTGAGGGTCATCATGCCACCGCTTATGAAACCAACGACCAGCAGTGTGGTTACCGTCGAAGAGTTGAGCACGCCGGTAATAAAGGCACCGGTGAGCGCGCCCTTCAAGCGGTTGGTGGTGAGCTTTGCCAGTACTGTTTTCAATGTCTGGCCGGCGGATTTTGTCATCCCATCCGACAATAGTTGTAATCCACCGAGAAACAGGGCCAAGCCGCCGAACAGGCCGAGGAACAGCTGCAGCCAGTCCGGAGATTCGATCGCGCCGCCCGACTCTGCGGCGAAGGCGAAAAAGGCAATCGCCAGTAATACCACTACGAGGGTCGTCCTCAGCAGATGGTTGAGGATATTCGGGGACGATTGGTGTTCAGGTCGAGACGATCTCATCATTACCCTTTGCTCGGACGCAGTGGTTGGAAAAAGGAATACGGTACTACTTGAAGGTATGCTGAATTCGGAGAATACCTATGTCCGATTGGTGTGACAATAGATTGGTCCGGCCGATTACAGCCTGACTGTGGATAAGGTTACAGGGGTTGGGGGAGGGGTCTGATGAATAGGCTGGGTGGAATACCGGGAGCATGAATACATCCAGAACACCGAATGGGCTGACAATTCACCAGCTCGGCTTTAGCCGGCACGTTCTCAGGAGCGCTGTATACGTATCAGCATGTTTGACAAAGGTAGCTGACAAGATAACCGGTTTGCCAAACGGGTCAGGCAAAGCATCATGTTGATGTTGCCGACAGTGGAACATTGCCATGGAGGCTGTCCCCGTAATCTTTCATTGAGTAAGTCTGGTCATGAAGGAGTTGAAAATAAAGCCGCTCTTGGTGGTGTGTTCTTTTTTCTACGTCCGCTTGTATCGAAGTGATTTTATATATTGTAGCTGCTGAATAACCCCCGTCCGTCGTACAGACGACTGAGATTTCTGAAAATGCCTCGACTCTATTTTTTGGTCACCCTCCGGGCATGCGCCGTCAGTAAATGTAGTTGCACCGTTTGCATTTTTACAAACATTCACATTTCCAGCATACGAGGAGAAAGACACGAATAGCAGAACCAAAAGGGTTAACCTGATTTTCATAGTCACGCTCATTATATTTATCGTTTTCGCTAATTCAATTACAGCAATATACGCGCCAACAACAATATGTCCTGTTTTTTCAACGAGTTAAGCGTGAATTCCAAAGTCTTCTTTCTGAATGTGCAAAATATCCCGACAGAATCTAGGAATATTATTCACAGCATGAAGCTGTCCAGTGACTGGAATTTATAGCCTAAGAACTGAATTGCCTTTAGTTTCAATCAATTGGGGAGGTTTAACAGTAAAAAAATACCAATTGGCACTGCTGTAAAGAAATCCGACAGTGACTTATTGGCAAACATAACGCTTGAGGGTGAAGACTGAAGCGCTCCGCTTTGAGTCGGAAAAAATTCGACCCTGTATACCTGCGAAATGGGTTTGTACCAACTTCAATCTTCAGAATATTTGCAGCAACCATCACCCACTGATTGGTCGTGATTCTGTTCCGGGGTGCCGCTTCTGACGCCTGCTGGCAGTGGGAGACACGAGGATTTCATTCCTGTCGGTTTTTTTTACATCCCCTTTCAGGTGGCTTATAAGCACATCACTCACGCTAAGGCCCTGTTTTTATTGGGCTAAAAGGTGTCAATGCTCGTTACTCTATGGAGGATAGGGGCTAAAAGGGATAATTCACCTACTTTAATTGTCGGTATTTTTTACATGTTGTGCAATTTTCACGTGTGAAGATTTGTAGGCCATTGATATCAATGTGAATTATATTCGTGGCACAGATAATGCTGCGGTTTATTTGGTGCCAGATCATAATGTGGGGTGTTGATATGAATAATCGAACCTTGGCTCAACTCAGGCGGAAAAACCTGGGTCTCAAAATCGCAGCCGCACTGGCGGTCCTGCTCGCGTTGCTGCAGGTACAATCGGTCCAAGCAACTCCCATCCTCGAGTGGAACCCCATAAACAATAAGCTGATCGGTGCCCGGAATGTCGACGTTGGTGGCTGGCTATACGATGTTTGGTTTATTGACAGTTCTTGTGAAGCTCTTTGGTCTGGTTGTGACCGAAATAAGTTTCTTTTCAAAGACGAAGTAGCTGCAAGGCTTGCGAGTCATGCGTTGCTCGATCAGGTCTTGCTAAACTTCGCGCCCCACATCCCCCTCGATACCAACCCCTGGATGGTGAATGGAATCGAAGACACCAAGGTCGCCCGAATCCTGACCCCCTATGAAAGAGAGCCTGGAAGCCCTGAAGTTATCGTAATGGCGGCCTTTAACAGTGACGATCGCCCTGGCACTTTCGACTTTGTGCCTGACAGTCCGGCTGCGGACCTGGTAACTTGGAACACAACCGGTTATCCCAGGAATGTATGGGCCTACTGGACTGTACCTGAACCCACCTCAATCACATTATTGGGTATCGCTCTGGTCGGACTCGGCCTCTCCAGTCGTTGCAAGAAAACATAACTCCCCATTTTAATTGAAAAGGAGGCTTCTGCTTCCCTTTCTCTTTAGCTAACGCGGAGCAAAGGACATGTTGACACTCGAACGCAAGGAGGGTGAATCTCTCATTCTCATCACCTCTGCCGGCCAGATGATCCGCGTCGTCCTAACCCGCGCTAGTACCTACAAGGCCAAAATCTCCATAGAAGCACCCGACGACGTTCAGATCATCAGGGAGGAGTTGATCGAAGTGGTGGTGGAGCAGCCCGTTACATGAACCCCGCCCACATCATCGCCATGGCTGCCCCAAGTCGTCCCAGTTACCACTGGGTTACCATGCACCATTAATTCCTTGCGCGGCTATTTTGCGTAGCTGGAAAGTGCTTATAAAACAGTAGGAAATGGTGGGCGTAACAGGGATCGAACCTGTGACCTCTGCAATGTGACTGCAGCGCTCTCCCAGCTGAGCTATACGCCCCTTCAGTAAGGAGCGGCCATTCTAGAGATCGGAAGTTGTTCCGTCAATCCACTCTGCCCATTGGCGCCGGGTCTGTTAGAATTCCCTTTTTTCCCGTCAGCCAAGACAGAGCAATAATGACCGTTCGCACCCGTTTCGCCCCCAGCCCTACCGGCTATCTCCATGTCGGCGGTGCCCGTACCGCCCTTTTCTCCTGGCTCTATGCCCGCAAGCACGGAGGTAAATTCGTGCTGCGCATCGAGGATACGGATCTGGAGCGTTCCACAGAGGCATCGGTGAATGCGATTTTGGAGGGAATGACCTGGCTCGGGCTTGAGTATGATGAGGGCCCCTTCTACCAGACCCACCGCTTCGAGCGTTATAACGAGGTGATAGGGGAGTTGATGGAGAAGGGGTTGGCTTACCGCTGCAACTGTTCACGTGAGCGTCTTGACGACCTTCGAGAGCAGGCGATGAAGCGAAAGGAGAAACCCCGTTACGATGGGCATTGCAAGAGTCTGCATGTCGATCCGGATGAGCCCCATGTGATTCGTTTCCGCAATCCTGAGAGTGGTACTGTTGTGGTAGACGACCTGATCCGCGGCCGGGTTGCCTTCAACAACGAAGAGTTGGATGACCTGATTATCCGCCGCACCGACGGATCCCCAACCTATAATCTTACCGTCGTGGTAGACGATATGGATATGGAGATAACCCATGTCATCCGGGGCGACGACCATCTCAATAATACCCCCCGCCAGATCAATATTCTGCGGGCGTTGGGTAAGAAGCCGCCGATATATGGACATGTGCCGATGATTTTGGGAGATGACGGTGCCCGGCTTTCCAAGCGCCACGGTGCCGTCAGTGTCATGCAGTATCGGGAGGAGGGCTTTCTGCCGGAGGCGTTGCTCAACTACCTGGTGCGCCTTGGCTGGTCCCACGGTGATCAGGAGATATTCTCCATAGATGAAATGATCGAACTGTTTGATATCGACCAGGTCAATAAGGCTGCCTCCAGCTTTAATACAGAAAAGCTGCTTTGGCTCAATCAGCACTATATTAAAGTGGACGACCCCAAGCGGATCGCCCATCTGTTGAGTCCGCACATGGGTAACCTGGGTATCGACCCAGCAGAGGGGCCGGATCTGGCCGATGTTGCCAAAGCACAGCAGGAGCGGGCCAAGACGCTGGTGGAGATGGCGGATATCAGCGCCTTCTGCTATCTGGACTACAAAACGTTTGATGAGAAGGCCGCAAAAAAGCACCTGCGGCCCGCTGCCCGGGAACCATTGGAAAAGATGCGTGAAGCACTGGAGGGGGTGCAGGATTGGACTCCGGAGGCTCTGCATGAGCAGGTGCAACGGGTATCCGAGACCCTTGAAGTGAAGATGGGTAAGGTCGCCCAGCCGCTGAGAGTTGCTGTCGTCGGCCGGGCCGCATCGCCGGGGATCGACGTAACCCTGCAGCTGGCTGGAAAAGCCGCGACCCTGCGGCGTATCGATATGGCGCTGGAGTATATTCGGCGGCGTGAGGCTCAGGCCTGAGAGAATTAGAGAGATTATGAGTAGTTCAGAGACGACAACCCCCAGTAACTTCATTCGTCAGATCATTGAGCAGGATCTGGCTCAGGGAAAAAACGAGGGCAGGGTACATACCCGCTTTCCACCGGAGCCCAATGGATATCTGCATATCGGCCATGCCAAATCGATTGTGATCAACTTCGGTATTGCCAAGGACTATCCTGGCGGCCTGTGTAATCTGCGTTTTGACGATACCAATCCCCATAAGGAGAACATCGAGTTCGTGGAGAGCATCCAGGACGATGTGCGCTGGCTGGGTTTTGATTGGCAGGATCGACTCTTCTACGCCTCCGATTACTTTGATCGGCTCTCCGGTTTTGCAGTTGAGTTGATTAAAGCGGGCAAGGCTTATGTCTGTGATCTTGATGCCGAAAAGATGCGCGCCTATCGGGGGACCCTCAAAGAAGCAGGACAGGAGAGCCCTTACCGCGCCCGCTCGGTGGAGGAGAATCTGGATCTCTTCTCGCGTATGAAAGCGGGGGAGTTCGCCGACGGCGAGAAGGTGTTGCGCGCGAAGATCGATATGGCCTCGCCCAACATGAACATGCGCGATCCGACGCTCTATCGCATCCGCCACGGTGTGGTACACCACCAGACCGGTGAGGCCTGGTGTCTCTACCCCATGTATGACTTTACCCACCCGATCTCCGATGCGCTTGAAGGGATTACCCATTCACTCTGTACCCTGGAGTTCGAGGATCACCGCCCACTCTACGATTGGGTGCTGGAAAATATCACCATCTCAAATCAGCCGCAGCAGATCGAGTTCTCCCGTCTCAACCTGGAATATACGGTGATGAGCAAGCGGAAACTGACTCAACTGGCGGATGAAGGGTATGTGGAGGGCTGGAACGATCCGCGGATGCCAACGATTGCCGGGCTACGGCGGCGAGGATATACCGCCGCCTCGATTCGGGATTTCTGCGCACGCATCGGTGTTACCAAGTCAGACAATCTGGTCGAAATGGGGGTGTTGGAGAACTGTATCCGCGAGGATCTGGACAAAAATGCTCCGCGTCGCATGGCGGTGATGCATCCTCTGAAGATGGTGATCGAGAACTTTCCCGAAGGAGAAGAGGAGGCGCTGCAGGCGGCCAATCACCCCAAGGATGAGAGTAAGGGAACCCGCACCATCCATTTCACCCGCGAGGTATACATAGACCAGGCGGATTTTCGCGAGTCTGCCAACAAGAAGTACAAGCGACTGGTGACTGGCGGCGAGGTGCGGCTGCGTAACGCCTATGTCGTTAAATGCGAAGAGGTGATCAAGAACAATCAGGGCGACATCATTGAGTTACGTTGCAGCTACGACTCGGAGACGCTTGGTAAGAATCCGGAGGGACGCAAGGTCCGGGGCGTGGTCCACTGGGTATCCGCCACTCTGGGTGTCAAGGGCGAGGTGCGTCTCTACGACAGACTTTTTTCCAAGCCCAATCCTGATTCAGTGGAGGAGGGCGGCTCATTCACCGATAATCTCAATCCCGACTCCTTGCGGACCCTGACCGACTGCTATCTTGAGCCGCTCCTGGGAGAAGCCAAGCCTGGAGAACGCTTTCAGTTTGAGCGCGAGGGTTACTTCTGCATGGATAACGGAGACTCAACAGTTGACAAGCCGGTGTTCAATCGGACCGTTACCCTCCGCGATTCCTGGGCGAAGATTGAACAGCTGGCAAAAGCAGGGAAGCCCTAGTTCTACTTTGTCAGATTCCATCACCCGGCAACCGACTGTTCCAGCGTCTGTTTTCGATATTGGGAGTCGATAGCCGCTTGTCGTTTACGATGCCGTTTCGTCATTTGCCGTAGTATTTCATCGCGTTCAATATCTCGCCGTGGCAGGAAGGCACGCAATAGCGATTCGATGTCTGAACAACTGAGTAAGGGGTGATCATCTTTTTGCACAATTCGCTCTTCGAGCATGAATAACATCGCCATCATGACCAAGGCCATATGGTGATGCCAGGATTTCCATTTACGGGCCTGATAATCAGCAAGACCTGATTCACTCTTACCATCCTGGAACGAACGCTCAACCCAGAACCGCTGCGCCTGCATCTTTGCAAGACAATGGGATGGCGTTTCTTCCGGTGCATTCGACAAGGTGTATTTAATCGTCTCCGGTGAATTGACCTCTCGTCGTACAATCAGGTGCCATTGATGTGCCTGGGCTTCTTTTCCATCCCAAAGCCAAACCCGATGATGCAGGATCTCGACGCGCAGTTTGCCCTTGCTGCTATCCCGTAATACCACTTGCTGCCACTCGCTGTCCCGTTGCTCATTGAGCCACTGGTCAACGCGCAGACGGGCTGCCTGGGCTTGCAGACGACTTCGACGACGACCGCGCGTTGTCGTGCTCTCCGGTATGAACGGCTGTGGATCTTCCAGGTAGACCTGTTGGTCTTTGTGGATGTCCACCACAAAGGTTTCACCCATCGCCTCCAAACCCCTCAGAAAAGCCGGATCCTTCCCGTATCCCCCATCTGCACCCACCCAGGCAAAACGCAGGCCAAGCGTCCTCTGATGACGCACCATCTCCAGCGCCAACTCTGACTTGCTTTGATGTTTCCGTTCAACTTCCGGGATACCCACCTTGCGACAGCGAGCCGGGTTCGATACCCACTCTTTGGGTAGATAGAGACGTTCATCTATCAGCGTGGACAAGTGCCCTTTACCCAGTGCTGCGAATACACCAACCTGGCAGTTATCCACCTTGCCCTGGCGGCCATTCCATTGGCGTTTAACCCCCACTGAATGTTTACCCTTCTTGGCAAGGCCACTCTCATCGAGCAACAGACAGGTATCCGCGGTTCCACCCAGCCATTGATCGGCTTCCAGCGCCACTTGGTCTAACACCGCACGATGATCCCACGGGGACTCGGTGAGCATATGCTGGAGACGCTGATCATCTGCGCCTGCAACCACCTCTTCCATGCGTTCCATGTTCTTTCTCTGCGCTTGCATCAGGCCTTTGAGATAGTGTGTGACCGGTTGAAACACCGACCTCGTCTTGCTTCGAAAATGGGATTCAAAGCGGTACTGGAAACGTTGGAATCGCTCCGCTATGCGATCGATTCTACTTATGCGCGTATCAGGTAATTCAAATGACCTTGGTGCTTGTCATTTGATGCTCTTCCTTACGATGATTGCCAAGAAATTCACAGCATATATTTTATATTATTCAGTGAGTTACTTATAGATCTAATCTGACAAAGTAGAACTAGAAAGAGTGGTTATTATAGTCTCCGTTTACCGGCACTCATCGCGCCCCGGTGATCTCTGTGCTTAACAGGGGTGTTTCCATGTGGTCTCTAGGTAGTTTCCCTGACGCCCCTAAGTAATTGTCAGATAAAAAGAAATACAAAAAAGAAATACCTGCATCTTCATCCTTGTAACCATTATGTGATTCTGCTATTTACTCTATGCAAGTGGGAGCAGTAACAAAATCTTTTGCAGCCTGACTGCAAACAGCTCCTCGTTTTTGAATGCTGATTTTTTACAGCGACGGGAAATCTGTTTCGCTGTTTACATCAAAGATTCCTGGAGGATAGTCATGAGTGAAAAAAGCTTGCAGTTATTTGGTAATATTTGTACATCCTGTATCACAGTCGCCTTGGTGGTAATGGCGGCCGTGAGTGCGGCCACATTATTGTGGGTGATGTACCTGCAGTAAAACTTTTCCGACCGCAATAAAGTTAGAGCGTTCTCGATCTCCTTCGGTCATCGATTCGGTGGATGACTTGAAATAGCAGATCGGAATAAAAAACCGGTGGACAAACCTTAATGCTTGTCCTAACATGCGCCTCTCTTCGGGGCCATAGCTCAGCTGGGAGAGCGCAACACTGGCAGTGTTGAGGTCGGCGGTTCGATCCCGCCTGGCTCCACCAGATCAAACCCTGCTGCATTGTTGCAGCAGGGTTTTTTCGTTCTGGCAAGTGACGATTTTGTGAGAGGCGGCCACTTTTCGTGGGCTTTTGAATAATTCGCAACTGCCCCATGCTTGTTGTAAAATTCGATGAATTTCCGGCGCCTCTGACCCTTTCTTGCCTATGTCCTGGATCGATATCCTCATCATCGGAATCATACTCCTCTCGTCCATCATCAGTTTGGTCCGTGGTTTTATAAGCGAGGCACTCTCTCTTGTGACCTGGGTGGCAGGATTCTGGGTGGCTTGGTTCTTTTTTCGGCCAGTTGCCGAGTATTTAGTGCCCTGGATAGATCTCCCCTCGATTCGTCTGGGTGTCTCCTATGGTTTGCTGTTGTTGGCCACCCTGATAGTCGGTGGTCTGGTCAACCGTTTTATGGGTCTGTTGGTCGACAGTACCGGGTTAACCGGTACAGATCGTCTGATCGGCGTCTTTTTCGGTGCGGCGAGGGGTGTTGTAGTAGTAGCCATTTTGGTGCTGCTTGCCGGATTGACACCTATGCCGAATGACCCCTGGTGGCGTGAATCACACCTGATCCCCTATTTCCAAGAGATTGCGCTCTGGTTGAGAGAGTTTCTGCCCAGCGACATCGCAAGTAATTTTCGCTATTGAAGATGTGTCCCGCATGAATAAAGGCGTATCGATACACTTTTCTCCTCACCTGTTCGAGCAGATTAAGCCTTTGGAGACCCGGAAATGTGCGGCATAGTTGGACTTGTCTGCAAAACGGCGGTTAACCAGTCACTCTACGATGCTTTGATGGTGTTGCAGCATCGAGGTCAGGATGCCGCCGGTATAGTGACCTGCGAGGGCGGTAAACTGCACCTGCGCAAGGGTAATGGCTTGGCGAGCGATGTCTTTCGCACGAGTCACATGATCAAATTGCGGGGTAATATGGGTCTGGGCCATGTTCGCTATCCAACCGCTGGGTGTTCATCATCTGCTGAAGCGCAGCCTTTTTATGTCAACTCTCCCTACGGCATCACTCTGGCCCATAACGGTAATTTGACTAATGCGGAAGAGTTGAAGCAAGACCTGTTTCGTGAGGATCTGCGCCACATCAATACCTCCTCCGATTCTGAGATTTTACTCAACATCTTTGCCCATGAGTTACAGGCGCAGAACAAACTGCGCATCGCTCCGGAAGATGTTTTCCGTGCGGTAGCTGGTGTGCATCGTCGCTGTCGTGGCGGGTATGCCGGTGTCGCGATGATACCTGGATTTGGCATCATCGCTTTCCGTGACCCTTATGGTATCCGTCCGGTTGTCTATGGACGTCGCGAGTCCGACTGGGGAACGGAATATATGGTTGCCTCTGAGAGTGTCGCACTGGATTCACTGGGTTTTGAAAGGGTGCGGGATCTGGATCCAGGTGAGGCGATTTTTATCAGTCATGACGGTCAGCTCTACTCACAGCAGTGTGCCGGCAATCCCATGCGTTCACCCTGTATCTTCGAGTTTGTCTATTTCGCCCGGCCTGATTCGATCATCGACAATGTCTTTGTGCACAAGGCCCGTTCAAGGATGGGACAAAAGCTAGCAAAGAAGATAGAGCGGGAGTGGCCCGATCACGATATCGATGTAGTGATTCCGATTCCTGACACCAGCCGTACTGCGGCGCTCTCCCTGGCAGGAAAGCTCAATGTTCGCTACACCGAGGGGTTTATCAAGAACCGATACATCGGCCGGACCTTCATCATGCCGGGGCAGACCGTACGCAAAAAATCGGTGCGGCAGAAACTCAACGCCATCGATCTGGAGTTCAAGGGCAAAAATGTCCTGCTGGTGGACGACTCAATCGTTCGCGGAACGACTTCGCAGCAGATCGTGCTGATGGCAAGGGAGGCCGGTGCTAACAAGGTCTATTTTGCCTCTGCAGCTCCGCCAGTACGTTTTCCCAATGTCTACGGTATCGACATGCCTTCAGCTACCGAACTGGTGGCTCACGGCAGGACGGAGGAGGATGTGCGTGAATATATTGGTGCCGACAGGCTGATTTTTCAGGATCTCAGTGATCTCATCAATGCCGTGCAGAAGAAGGGCAAGACTGATATCACTCGCTTCGATACCTCGGTTTTCAACGGTGATTATGTTACCGGTGATGTCAGCGAGACTTATCTGGATCAGCTGGAACTGCTGCGTAGTGACAATGCAAAAAGTGAAGAGGATGCAGCGGGCCGCTCCATTCTAGACCTGCACAACAACGCATGACCGTCCTTCGGACGGTAGATAACGGGTAACAGGTTTCAGATTGTTTTGATTCCCCCTCTCTTTCTCTCCCCACAGGGGAGGGGACCATTCTGCAGGAGGGGGAGTGAAAATTATGGTAATTGCTACTTGACCCTAATAATGCTCCCGCAATAATCCTGCTGTCACCTGTCACCTGTCACCTGTCACCTGTCACCTGTCACCGCCGCCGGAGACTTTCCCCATCACCCAATCCATCCCGCGTGTGCTTAACAACCGTTTGAGTGTGCCAAATAGGTAAGTGGGGAAGGTGACATAGTAACGGGCTCTGGGTCTGGGGGATTCGAGCGCATGGACCACCTTTTTCAATACGGCTTCCGGCGGTAGGGTAAACGGCACGACAGGGCCTTCTTTCTCCAGCCTTGCTGCCATGGCGAGGTAATTCGCCTTGTGGACTGAATGCTCGCTGTCGATATTCCTCTTCCACATCCTGTGGGCATTCGCCCGGAAGCGGCTCTCCACTGGGCCTGGTTCGATCAGGGAGACGTGAATACCGCTGCCTTGCAGTTCCATGCGCAGGGTATCGGTGAGTCCCTCGAGGGCGTATTTGCTGGCATTGTAGGCCCCCCGATAGGGCAATGCGACCAGCCCAAGTACCGAGCTGTTTTGGATGATCCTTCCCTCTTTCCAGCGGCGCATGACCGGCAACAGTCGACAAGTCAGTTCATGCCAGCCGAAAAGGTTGGTTTCAAATTGGGCGCGCAGAACATCCCGGGTCAGGTCTTCCACCGCGCCCGGCTGTCCATAGGCCCCATTATTGAACAGGGCGAAGAGTCTACCGTCACAGAGTTTCAGTGATTGCTCAACCGCCTGCGCAATACTCTCAGAGTCGTCCAGGTCCAGTTGCAGCGTCTCCAGTCCATGTTCCCTCAATTGTTCCACATCCTCCTCTTTTCGGGCGGTGGCGATTACACGATATCCCCGCGACTTCAGGCCGAGGGCCACGCAGTGTCCGATACCACTGGAACAGCCGGTAATCAGTATGTTTTTCTTTTCTGACATCTTTTTAACCTAAGTCCTGAGGTGGATTTGCGCAAAATGGAGCAAAAATGCGGGCGGAATTTTTTTCTTTGGGAAATTAAAGTTTCCCAGGCATTGACCGCTACCTTTAGCGAGTCGGAATTTGATCATGGAATATGCGCCTGAACAATCAAAAATGATGACAATCAGGTCAAGCACAATCATACAAATACAGATGCACTGGCGCAGTGTTGGAACGTGGAGAGTAGATTAGGTGGATATTGCAACGCTGGTAGGTTTACTTGGAGGACTTGGCATAATCATCGTGGCAATCGCTACGGGCGGTGATGTGATGCTGTTTGTCAACGTCCCATCAATCCTTATCGTTGTGGGTGGCACCTTCATGGTGACGTTGATGCAGGTCTCTCTGGGTGATTTTCTGGGCTCTTTCGGAATTGGCATGAAGGCCTTTTTCTACAAAACAGATGATCCCAAAAAACTGATCGAAGAGGCAGTGGAACTGGCTGATATCGCACGAAAAAACGGTTTATTGGCACTGGAGGGCCAGGAGATCAGCAACGATTTTTTAAAGCGGGGTGTTGGATTATGCGTCGATGGCCACGATCCCGTGCTGGTCAATAAGTTGCTCTCCAAAGATATCAACCTGACCATCGAACGTCACGAAGTTGGACAGACCATGTTTAAAAATATGGCGATCATGGCCCCGGCGATGGGCATGATTGGTACGCTTATCGGTTTGGTGCAGATGCTGGCGAATATGTCGGATCCGGCCAGTATCGGCCCGGCCATGGCAGTGGCTCTGTTGACTACGCTCTATGGCGCAGTCATTGCCAACGCCTTCGCCCAGCCGATGGCAGACAAACTGGCTCGTTCCAGTTCCATGGAGAAGACCAACAAATCCCTGATCATCGAAACGATTTCCGGTATTCAGGAGGGCATGAATCCCCGGGTGTTGGAACAACTGCTCAGTACCTATCTGCCTACCGGCAAACGTCCAACCGGCGATAGTGATTAGCGGGGGCAACCAGGATGGCTGACGATTGCCCAAAATGTGAAACGGGTCTTCCCGCCTGGCTGGCAACCTTTGCCGACCTGATGTCCCTGTTGATGTGCTTCTTTGTCCTGCTGCTCTCTTTTGCGGAGCTGGACGCTATCCGTTTCAAAAAGATGGCCGAGTCGATGAAGGATGCTTTTGGTGTGCAGACGGAGATTCCCGCCAATGAGATTGTGAAAGGTACCAGTGTCATCAAGCAGGAGTTCAGTCCCGGCAAGCCGGAAGAGACGCTCATGGAGGAGATCCGGCAGCAGACGACGGATGACACCAAGGATAACCTTGACGTTCACGACGGCAAGCAGAGTGCCGATGAGATCGAGGTGGATGAAGCGATGAAAGCCGCGATGCAGGCGCAGCTTGAGGCGGAGGTCGAGCAGCAGGCTGAAGAGTTGGCAGAGATGCTGGAGGAGGAGATTGAGGAGGGCATGCTTGAAGTCGAGACCGAGCAGACCAAGATCATCATCCGGATTCGGGAGAAGGGGTCATTTCCCTCTGGTAGAGCAAGCCTGGACCCCGGCTTTTTCGATGTTGTCACACGAATCACAGATGTCGTGGCAGAGACCCCTGGGAATATCGTAGTGGCTGGACATACTGACAACATACCTATCTCCACCCAGCGCTTCCGTTCAAACTGGGAACTCTCATCGGCGCGTGCGGTGACCGTGGTCCATGCTATGTTGAGTAATTCAGACCTGGATCCAGCCCGCGTACTGATTGAGGGACATGCGGATTCCAATCCGCTGGCACCCAATGATTCCAGGGAAAATCGTGCGAAGAACCGGCGTGTTGAGTTGGTTATTGAACGTGGGCAGGATGAGGAGAGTGGAGAGGTTCTCAATGTCTCAGAATGATAGCGTAACTGAACCGACTTCTATACGGAGTCCTGTAGCCAAGATTAGGGGCCGGCGCAGCCCTGGGGAAACATGACCAATGGCCATTGAAGACCAAGCAGGTGATCAGGCGGATCGCCGTGAATTTTTTCGTATCGATGACTCGGTTCAGTTGAGTTACCGTGTTGTAGACAGTGTCGAGTTATCGTTGCGGTTGGAGAAACTCGACAGCAGTGTCAACGGTAGCTTTACAGTAATGACGCGTTTGCAGGCGTTAAGCCAGCACCTTTCGGCATCTTTGCATCGTATCGAGCAGAAAGATCCTGACGTGGCCGATTACCTCAAGGCGCTGGATAAAAAAGTCGAACTGCTGGGACAGACTTTTCTGGCGGATGAGATCGATCTGACGGAACAGCCTGCAAAACCGGTCAATCTCAGTGCGGGTGGTATGTCTTTGTGCACTACCGAGTCCCTCGAAATCGGTACTCAGCTTGAGATCAAGATGCTGCTATTGCCGTCGTTTACCGGTGTCCTTATCTATGGTGAGGTGGTGGGAAGTGAAGCGGCGCCGGATGATGCCGATTTTCCGTGGAACCTGCGAGTCAATTTTTCTCATATTCGCGATGCTGACAGAGATGCCCTGATCAGGCATATCCTGCGTCGTCAGGCTGCAGTGTTGCGCCAACAACGGGAGGATCGGGAACTGCTGGAGGATGAGTGAAAAGACCCAATAACGAGGATATCTCCCTGGCCCTGGATGCTGCCCATGGACTGCTTGGTGGGGAAGATACTGGTGATGCTGTCGGCAGATGCCTGCTACATCTGGAACACCGCAATGAGCAGTTGGAACGGTTGGCTGAGTTGGCGGAACGCTACTTCCGCTTTGGCCAACCGGAAGAGGATCATGCCCGCATAGTGCGTCTGCTGGAGTCCATCCGGGAGGAGACACGGGATGAGGAAGAGACTGATAATGGCGAATTTGGGCTGGAATAAGCGGCTGTTTTTATAAGATGTGGTAGAATCCCTCCGCAATTAAATGCCGCCTGCTGACTGCCGGACGGTAGACACGAGATTACGAGGACACCTGCCATGCCGATTTACGAATATCGCTGTGATTCCTGTGGGCACGAATTTGAAGCGCTGCAAAAGATGAGCGATGAACCGTTGACTGTGTGCAGCGAGTGTAATAAACAGGATCTGAAAAAACTGATCTCTGCTGCAGGTTTCCGTCTCAAGGGCGGCGGTTGGTATGAAACCGACTTCAAGAGCGGCAAGAAGAAAAATGTTCACGATACCGGCAAGAAGGATTCCAAACCCTCCTGTGGCGGTGGTTCCTGCTGTAACTGACCCCTCACATGGTACTACTAAGGCGCTATCTGGTTGCCGGGCTGCTGGTCTGGTTACCGCTGGGCGCCACTTTCTTTGTTGTCAGACTGTTGGTCCGCTGGATGGACAACAGCCTGCTGTTGGTGCCTCAGGCATATCGGCCTGAAAATCTGCTTGGTTTTGCCGTTCCCGGCCTGGGGGTGGTGCTCACACTGATCATCCTGCTGCTCACCGGACTGGTGGCGGCCAATCTGTTTGGCCGCAAACTGGTCAGTCTGTGGGAACGGCTGTTGGCGCGGATTCCCCTGGTGCGTTCTGTCTACTCTGCGGTGAAGCAACTGGTGGAGACCATGTTTTCCGATGGGGGACAGTCGTTTCGCAAGGTGCTATTGGTCGAATTTCCCCGTCGTGGTCTCTGGACACTGGCTTTCCAGACCGGCACCGATCAGGGTGAAGCCCAGGAGAAGACCGGGCGTGACGTGATCAACGTCTATATCCCTACCACACCCAATCCCACCGGTGGTTACTTTGTTTTGGTGCCTCGGGAGGATGTGCAGGAACTTGATATGAGCGTTGATGACGGCCTTAAAATGCTGCTCTCCATGGGGGCAGTGGTGCCGGACCACCCACAAACGGAAGCTCCAGAGTCTGCCTAGGGCCTGCCTGGAGACTTCCGGGTTGCACAGGCCCGAATCAGGCCGTAACATTCCCGCTTTTTACCGGGCGATTTTTTCACAGGACAATCCTCCCATGCGCAGCCAATATTGCGGACAGCTCAACAGCTCTCATATCGATCAGGAAGTGGAACTTTGCGGTTGGGTTCACCGCCGTCGGGATCATGGTGGGGTAATCTTCATCGACCTGCGTGACCGCGAGGGGTTGGTGCAGGTGGTCTACGATCCAGACCTGCCGGAGGTTTTTTCCGCTGCGGAACATGTGCGCAATGAGTTCGTGCTGCGGGTGAAAGGCCGTGTGCGTGCCCGGCCGGAAGGTACCGTCAATCCGGACATGCCCACCGGTGAGGTGGAAGTGCTGGGACTGGAACTAGAGGTGCTGAACAAGGCCGATACTCCTCCGTTTCAACTTGATGAGCACGAAAAGGCCTCTGAAGAGATTCGCCTGCGCTATCGCTACATCGATCTGCGCCGTCCCGAGATGCAGGAGAAGATCCGCATCCGGGCCAGGACGACCCAGTTGCTGCGCCGTTTTCTCGATGATCGGGGGTTTCTTGATATAGAGACCCCGATGCTGACCAAAGCGACCCCTGAAGGTGCACGGGACTACTTGGTGCCCAGCCGGACCCATCCCGGTGAGTTCTTTGCGCTGCCCCAGTCACCCCAGCTCTTCAAACAGCTGTTGATGATGTCAGGGATGGACCGTTACTACCAGATCGTGCGCTGCTTCCGCGACGAAGACCTGCGTGCCGACCGCCAGCCAGAATTTACCCAGCTCGATATCGAGACCTCATTTTTGGACGAGAATGAGATCATGGAACTGAACGAGGAGATGATCCGCCAGCTCTATAAAGAGATCCTCGACGTCGATCTGCCGAGCCCCTTCCCGTGCATGACCTACGATGAGGCGATGGACCGTTACGGCTCCGACCGTCCCGACCTGCGGGTTCCCCTGGAGCTGGTCGATCTGCAGGACCTGATGCAGGAGGTGGAGTTCAAGGTCTTCTCCGGACCGGCGAAGGATCCTCACGGCCGTGTCGCCGCGCTGCATGTGCCTGGTGGCAGCTCCCTGAGCCGCAAGAAGATCGACGGATATACCAAATTTGTCGGTATCTATGGCGCCAAAGGCCTTGCCTATATCAAGGTCAATGAACTGGCCAAGGGGCGCGATGGACTGCAGTCACCGATTCTGAAGTTTCTACCGGACAGCGCGGTGGATGGCATCCTGGAACGTACCGGTGCCAAAGATGGCGACCTGATCTTCTTTGGCGCCGACAAGACGCATGTGGTCAATGAGGCCCTGGGGGCCCTGCGCGTCAAGGTTGGCGAGGATCTGGATCTGATGGAGGACGCCTGGCGGCCTCTGTGGGTGGTGGATTTCCCCATGTTCGAGTGGGACGATCAGCACAACCGCTGGAATCCGCTGCATCACCCCTTTACCTCGCCGAAGGACGACCAGGTCGATCTGCTGGAGAGTGATCCCGGCAAATGCAAGTCCCGCGCTTACGACATGGTGGTCAATGGGACGGAGCTGGGCGGCGGTTCGATTCGTATCCACAGCGAGGAGCTGCAGCAGAAGATCTTCAAACTGCTGGAGATCGGCGAAGAGGAGGCACAGGAGAAGTTCGGCTTCCTGCTCGATGCGTTGAAATATGGTTGCCCGCCCCACGGTGGACTCGCTTTCGGTCTCGACCGGCTGGTGATGTTGCTGACCGGTTCGAAATCGATCCGCGACGTGATGGCCTTCCCCAAGACCCAGTCTGCTGCCTGCCAGTTGACCTCCGCGCCTTCGGAAGTGAGTATGACGCAACTGCGTGAACTCTCAATCCGGGTGCGCAAACCACAGAGTGAAGAGGCCTCCTGAGCAGGTTAATCAAGTGCATTGTCGGATTACGCTGCGCTAATCCGACCTACGGATTTGAATCCAGATGACCAACAGGCGATACAAACGCCCCGAGTCAGTGCTGGTGGTGGTCTACACCTTCGCCGGCGAAGTACTGATGCTGCGCCGCAAAAGCCCCAATGATTTCTGGCAGTCGGTTACCGGCAGCCTGCGCTGGGGCGAATCCCCTTTGCAGGCGGCGCGCAGGGAACTCTACGAGGAGACCGGGATGATGCCGGGTTGTGGGTTGATCGACCTGCATCACCAGGTGGAGTTTTCGATCATCTCCCCCTGGCGCGCCCGCTATGCACCTAGCGCCAGGACCAACCGTGAGCACTGGTTTGCGCTGCCCCTCAATTCACGCCGTATCCCTCATCTGAATCCGGTGGAACATACGACTTATCGGTGGTTGTCCACGCTGGAGAAGGGGGCACAATTGGCCACTTCCTGGACTAATCGGGAAGCGATTCGCCTGTTGGCGGGGCGCCCGATCCGCTATGCTTGATCGGGCGTACCTCTGGTTGATCCCATGACATGTGACAAGGGTGCAATCTACGCACCATGATTGCTACCAGATGAGATCCTCAATATTTGAAACGCTGCTCATCTTTTTTCCACAGTTGGAAGACAGCAAGACTCTCCTCCCTTAACAGCTGTCGGGACTGGATCTTCCTCTCTTCAGGGGGACCTTGCAGCTCCTGACAAATAAACTGGTCGGAGAAGCCGATCCCGGCTGCATCATTGGCATCTGCCGCATAGACGATGGTTTGAATGTGGGCCCAGTAGGCGGCACTCAGGCACATTGGACAGGGTTCACAGCTGGCATAGAGTGTGGCTCCGTTGAGATGCATGCTCTCCTGCTGTCCACAGGCTTCGCGGATGGCATTGATCTCAGCATGGGCAGTGGGATCGTTGTTATTGACCACCTGATTCCAGCCACGGCCGATGATCCGTCCATCCAGCACAACGACTGCGCCGAAAGGGCCGCCGTGATGCAGCTCCACACCCCGGCGCGCCAGAGCTATCGCCTCCTGCATGAACGCCTTCTCGTCCTGACCCATGGTGACTACTCCCAACGGAAGGTTTTGACCCCAATCCAGATAAAGATAACACTAAAGCCGGTGAGTGCGGTGAGCTGGGGCCAGATCTCTGCCGGACCTAGGCCGTCTATCATGATCGCCCTGGCGGCGTCGACCATATGGGTCAGGGGCAGGGCAAGGGCTAACTGCTGCACCAGTGGATGAGAGCCTTCCAGGGAGAACCAGACACCGGAGAGCAGCATCATTGGCCAGCTGATCAGATTCAACAGGCCATTGGCAGCCTCCTCGCTGGTCATGCGTGCCGCGATCAACAGGCCGACGCTGATCATGCTCAGTCCGCCCAGGATGAGAACCGCTAGAAGTAGCCAGTAGGAGCCATACATGCGGAATCCGATGAGCAGATCGGTGCCGATATAGACCAGGGTAGTAAATGCGACGATCATCAACAGCCGGGAGACGATCTGCGCCAGGAGGAATTCAAATGCTGTCAGTGGTGTGGCGCTGAGTCTTTTCAGGACGCCGTTCTTGCGGTACCGCACGATCACATAACCGACTCCGAAGAGGGAGCTGAACATGATGTTCATTCCCAGAACGCCGGGGATCACCCAGTCCACGTAGCGGATCTCCTTGCCGCTTACCGACTCTTTCTGCAGTTCGCTGGTGTCCAGCAGTCGTTCCAGGATATACCCCTTGGCTGAGCTGTTGTTAATCCAGTAGCGGTTGCCTGGGATGTCTATCAGCATATCCAGCTGATGACGGTCCACCTTGGTGATGGCATCTGTCTGTGATTCGACGGGAATAAACTGGATATGGCGGGTTGTAAGAAAGGTTTCCAGTCTGCTGTTATCCGCTGTTTCTCCCTGGACGCCTACCTTGTAGAGATCCTGATCTTCGGAACCAAAGGCAAAGGCGAAGCCGATGACGATAAGCACCGGCATGATGATGTTCCAGCCAAGCGCCGTGCGATCCCGCAGAAACTCCTGATTGCGGGCCTTGAGAAGGGCAAGAAAACGGTGTGGTGACATAGTTCAGGATCGCAGAGAGTGGCCGGTTAATTCAAGGAACAGGTCTTCCAGGGTGGGGGAGCGCACCAGCAAGTGGGTCAGTGAAACCTGGTGTTTGATCAGATGCTCGACGCTGGTGTTCACCTCCTTGGAAAGGATCTCCACCCGGTCCCCCCGTGGAAGGAGGCTGGATCCCGGGTCAGGTTTGAAACCTGCCGGAAGCGCATCTGCGGGAAGGGTGAGAATCGAATTTTTGTA
The DNA here is from genome assembly GCA_019623805.1 of Gammaproteobacteria bacterium (ex Lamellibrachia satsuma). Lineage (NCBI taxonomy): Bacteria > Pseudomonadati > Pseudomonadota > Gammaproteobacteria > Gammaproteobacteria bacterium (ex Lamellibrachia satsuma). The sequence goes on along the minus strand of CP053680.1, from coordinate 490,823 downwards.
GTGTTCGGCAAGCAGTTCCCTGGGTACGCCACGGGCGATGATCTTGCCGTGATCCATGATCAGGATCTCATCGCAGAGTTCATAGGCCTCTTCCATATAGTGAGTGGTGAGTACCAGGGTCTTGTTCTCCCCTTTGATCCGCCTGACCTGATCCCAGAGGTTGCGCCGTGACTGGGGGTCCAGTCCGGTCGTGGGTTCATCGAGGAAGACGACCTCGGGGTTATTGATCAGGGCAATCGCCAGCAATAGTCGCTGGCGTTGACCGCCGGAGAGTTTGCGGGTGTCCCGTTCGAGAAACTCACCCAATGCGCAGATCTCAATCAACTCATCCAGAGATCGGGTATGGGGATAGAACTGCTGGAAGAGCTTCAGCACCTCACGGACCGTGATGTGCTCCTGCAAGGCAGTATGCTGAAACATGATGCCCGCTTCGTTACGGAACTCAACGCCCAAGGGAGCGCCCTTGTAGAGAATGGTGCCGGAGGAGGGGCGCAGAATGCCTTCCAGCATCTCTACCGTGGTAGTCTTTCCTGCGCCGTTAGGGCCTAGCAGACCGAGGCAGATGCCCCGGGGAATAGTGAAGCTGATGCCATCCACCGCCTTGAGGCCGGCATAGTGTTTGGATAGGTCTTTTACCTCGATCATCTTTGTGGGGTATTAGGACAGAAACATCACTTCGACCTCTTTCACCTCTTCTTCTACCCCCTCGATATCCACGACATTGATCTCAGGTTCCAGGCCCACCTTTGCGAAGGCAGGGATGATGCCCCAGTCCTCATTGGTAAGAGAATGGTCGTTACCCAAGGCGGTCTGCATGCGGGCGACAAGAACGACGTCGACATAGTCCGCTTGTGTACCCCCATCATAACCAAGATCCTGAAAGTGTGCTGGCACCTTGATCAGGGATTCCGGAAAATCCCAGTCTTCGAGAATGCGTTTTCCGATCCTGGGGCTCAGGGCCTCGATAACCCGGTCAAGCTCTTCCTGATCACTGATCAATTCCGGAGAGTGTTCCGCCATGGTCAGCACAGGAAGGGCGCCGATATTGTGGATCAGCCCGGCAAGCATCGCTTGTTCTCTATCCAGGTGTTTGAGATTCTGTGCCAACACTCTGCTGATGGCGGCAATCTGCACACTCTCTTCCCAGAGCTGCCGAAAACGTTTGTCCAGGATATCGCAGGTGGCCTGGAAGATCTGCTGCATGATCAGGCTGACCACCAGGCTGCGTACCAACCGTGTACCCAGCCTGGCTACCGCCATCTGCAGATTGTCGATAGGGTTGCTTCCACGATAGAGCGGGCTGTTGGCGACCTGTAGGAGGCGGGCGGAGAGCGCGGCGTCGGTGGCGACGATTTTGGCGATCTGTTGGGCCGTGGAGTCTTCGCTTTCGACCGCATCCCTGACCCGTAATGCAACCTCCGGCAGCGTCGGCAGGGTCAGTTTATGTTCGTCGATGGCTTTGAAGATAGAGTCTAGAAAGGCGTTTTCGTCAATCATATCCGTGTCTTGTTATTCCCGGTGGTTATTGCGGATCAATGTGTTGCCGCATGGCCGCATGGTGACATGGTCGGTTCCTCTCTTTAGCGGCAGGGTTACTCGGATTCTGAAGTAAATTCATAAGGCAGATTGCGAATCTCCAATGCCGGCCCGGTTTCGCCCAATGTGATCTTTTCATTTTCCGCGTTGGCGACCTCGATAACCACCAGCAGGTCGAATCCACCATCAGCGGCTTGTGCGTCCACGACCTTGCCGGCGCCTTGGCCCGACTGACTGCCGGCCGCGTATAGTGCGTCACCCGGCTTCGGTGCAATATCTCCCGAAGCATGGGCCAGGTACATGCGGCGCTTGAGTTTGCCCAGATAATGCATGCGCGCCACCACCTCCTGGCCGGTATAGCATCCTTTGGTGAAACTGACGCCATCGACAAGCTGCATGTTGGTCATCTGGGGAACGAATGCTTCTGCGGTCTCCGGAAAGATAGTTGGAATTCCGGCCCGGATATTCTGCAGCGCCCAATAATGATCATCACCCGTTGTGGTCCCTGACTCCAGGGCCTCCCAGAGACTGATCGACTCATCCACCGGACCGATGATCTCAAAGCGGGGTACCTCACCAGACAGGCGGATCAGGATGAGGTTGTTCTGCTCCACCACGCTGTTTATCTCATCGGGCAGGCCGGTGAAATGGGGTTGCAGAAGCGCCTCCGCACAGTTTCCGGTGAGTCCGAAACGAACTAGCTCATCACTCGCATCAGTGACAGTGACCTTGGATCTCATAACAAACATTTGCAGTCGTTTGAGGCTTGCTGCCATATTGCCGGCAGGTGTTTGCAGGAGAAAGTCGTCACCCTGGCGCAGTGCTCGGTAACTTGCCAGCATGCGGCCTTTGACTGTACACCAGCCGCAGAGATTGCTGTGTCCGGCGGTGACTTCGCGCATGTCGTTCGTCATCTGACCCTGAAGAAAACCTTCTGCATCCTCTCCGCTGACCCGCAACAGGCCAAAGTGGGAGAGATCGTTCAAAATACAGGCCTCTGCGGTGGGTTGTACCGCTGAAGCCGGGCGTGACTGCATGAATGCTGACCACTGTGTGTTCATGGTGTGGACGGACTCCTGGGTTTGCTCCTATTCTGTGCGTATCATACCCCATCATTTGAGGTACGAAACGTCCATTGTGGTGTGGTTTCGTGCTGCTCCTTCAAACACTATTGGAATCCGCATGAGTAGTCCCGCCGCAGGCAATCTGGTCCTGTATAAAATACGTCCCGCAAAAGTGGTTGAAGTCAGCGACAAGATCACTATCGAGTTTGAGGGGGGCAAAACCAAGCGTGTCAGAACCAAGGATATCGTTCTGCTGCATCCCGGTCCTCTTGCCAGTCTGAAGGATCTCACTCCGCAGACGGGAGAGATCGAGGAGAATTGGGAGTTACTGGAGGAGAGCACCACCGAGATTCAGGAGTTTAGTGAACTTCTGTTTGATGCTTACACGCCGGCGACTGCCTGGGCTGCCTGGGAGGTGGTGGCGGATGGTCTCTATTTTGCGGGAGAGCCTCAGGCCATCACCCCCAGACCTGCGTCAGAAGTGCACGCAGAGCGGGAACGGCGCGAGGCCAAAGAGGCAGCGGAGACGGCCTGGACCGCCTTTGTCGACCGGGTCAACCGTGGCGAACTGGTGGATGAGGACCACAAGCCGCTGGGCGAAGTGGAGGCCCTCGCCCTGGGAAGACGTAGCAACAGCCGGATTCTCAAGGAGTTGGGCTTTCAGGAGACACCGGTCAATGCACATCGGTTGCTGGTGAAGACCGGTTATTGGACTGGAAATGAGAACCCCTATCCACGCCGTTTCGGCATCAATCCGGAGACCCCGGAATATGAGATACCCACGCTGGCGGATGAGTCCCGTCTCGATCTGACCCACCTGCCCGCGTACGCCATCGATGATGAGGGTAATCAGGATCCGGATGATGCCGTCAGTCTTGACGGCGAGCGTATCTGGGTACATGTGGCGGATGTTGCCGCACTGGTGCCCCCCGATAGCGAGATGGATCTGGATGCACGTAACCGCGGTGCAAATCTCTATGTCCCGGAACAGGTCATATCCATGTTGCCTCCCGGCTTGACCCATCGACTGGGGCTCGGACTGGAGGATGAGTCACCTGCACTGTCGATCGGTTTCTCGCTTTCCGATGCGGGAGAGATCGATGATATAGAGATTCAGACCACCCGTCTGAAAGTGACCCGAATAAGCTATCAGGATGCTGATCAGCGTTTGCTTGAGGCGCCTTTTGCCGAATTGCAGCGCAAGGCACAGATCTACCGCAAGCGTCGTGCAGCAGCAGGCGCCGCCTTCATTAATCTGCCAGAGGTGAAGATCAGGGTTGAAAACGCAGGCGTTCGGGTGACCCCGCTGCCCCCACTGGCCAGCCGTGAGATGGTGACGGACCTGATGCTGATGGCGGGGGAGGCAGTGGGCATATACTGTATCGATAAAGATATCCCAGTACCTTTTGCCACCCAGGCGCCACCTGATGAGCCGTCGACACCTGAGGGGATGGCAGCCATGTTCGCCTACCGGAGGAAGTTCAAACCCAGCCAGATCAAGACGCAACCTGAGCCCCATTCAGGTCTTGGTCTGGCGTTTTATATCCGGGCGACCAGCCCCTTGAGACGCTATTCTGATCTGCTGACCCATCAGCAGCTCAGGGCTCACCTGCGGGGTGAGGATCCACTCGATATTCACGCTGTATCGGAGCGAATAGGGGTGGCAGAGGTTGGCAGTGCTGCAATCCGCAAGTCGGAACGGCTCTCCAACAGTCATTGGCGTTTGGTTTTTTTGCGTGACAATCCGGATTGGCAGGGTGAAGCGGTAGTCGTTGCCAGAGAGGGTGAGCGGGCAACGGTAATGATTCCTGAACTTGGCATGGACACCAAGGTCAGGGTGAAAAGTGCACCTGAACTCAATGAGACGATCCGTCTCAAACCGAGGGAGATCGATCTGCCGGATCTGGCCTGCTATTTCAGTGTGCTGGGCTAAAGTTGATTCAGTCCATTAGGGAGCCTCTGAACAAGTCATGAACTCGTATCTTGCGTCCAGAATGCCCAGCTTTTTCGTTGCAAATATTCGCAATAGCCAGCTATTACGTGCGATTTGCGCCTCAAATCTGAACATTCTGAATCGCAATCTACTTCGTCCAGACTTATTCAGAGGCTCCTTAGGCTACACTGGGTTGGTAGAGAGGTTTGAATGAAAACGTTACTTGCCATAGCTACACTGCTATTGCTGACGGGCTGTGCGGGTTTCGACAGGGTAAGCGGTGGTGAATCGGATGTTTATGCAATGCCCCCGGTGGGAACCACGATTGTTCTCAACGAGTCCCTGTTTGTGCCTGCCGGGCAGACCCGTGTCTATCTGCAGGGTGGTGCTGTAGTGAGTAAGTCGAAGATGGATCGTTATGTCCCCAACTGCAATTTTGAGATTCTAACGCTCTCGGAGGATGCGCAGGAGATTAGACCTGAATCGTTCGTCGTCAGTCGGCTACAGCGGGAGATGGCGCAGGTCGTCATGTTAGATGCCCCCTTGATGGTGGCGGGTCTTAATCTGACTGGTCTCGACGGCGGCGTACCGATGGTTTTCCGTGGCGTACACCTGTGGATCAGTTCCGACATCCAGCCTGAGGTCATGCGCCTGACTTGCCGAGGTGTGTTGGAGGATATGATCTGGGCGCGGCCGCCATCGATCCAGGAGATGCGGATGGCCATGGGAGATAAGGCCGATCTCATTTTTCCAGAGTAATCCGCATATTGATAAACAATGGGATAAAGGGAGACTGAACCTGAAATCCTGATGATATGTTCAAATTAATATGGCTAACTTGCTGTAAGCAAACCTCCTCTAGAGCAAGGTCAATCTCCCCCTCGCTATCCCATTGGTTATATAAAACCCTCCATCAAACCTGCTAGCCTGGTAATAAGAGTGATTTGCATTCTTATTGCCCGTCAAGTGTGAGGCTTTTGATGAAGATCCATGACACGCCGATGATTGATCAGCTTGAAGAGGGGGAGTGGCCAAGTTTCGTCAAGGGAATCAAGCGGTTGCGGGATAAGCATCCGGATAAGCGGATCAATGAGATGACGAATGATCTGCTGGGTCAACTTGAGCACTCCTATGAAACCCGCAAAGGCTACTGGAAGGGCGGCACCGTCAGCGTCTACGGTTACGGTGGAGGTATTATTCCCCGCTTCTCCGAGGTGGGGGATTTATATCCGAAGTCCAAGGAGTTTCACACCCTGCGGGTTCAACCGCCGGCAGGCAACTACTACACCACCGAAATTCTGCTGAAACTGGCGGATAGTTGGGAAAAATACGGGTCAGGCCTGGTGACCTTCCACGGCCAGACCGGGAATATCATGTTTATCGGTGCCACCACGGAGAACACCCAACGCTTCTTCAACGAGATCAATGAGTATGGATTTGACCTGGGTGGCGCAGGTCCCTGTATGCGTACCGCGCAATCCTGCGTAGGCTCAGGCCGCTGTGAACAATCCTGTGCCAATGAGCATAAGATCCATCGGTTACTGATAAACAACTTTATCGATGAGATGCATCGGCCGGCCCTGCCATACAAGTTCAAATTCAAGGTTTCAGGCTGTCCAAATGACTGCGTGAACGCCATCGAACGCTCCGATTTCGCTGTCATCGGCACCTGGCGTGACGATATGAAGGTGGATCAGTTGGAGGTTAAGAACTACGTCGCCAGGAAGGGACGCAAATATCTCAACGACCATGTCATCTCCCGCTGTCCCACCCATGCGCTCTCCCTCGATTCGGACGATGCACTGCTAGTGGACAACAAGAACTGTGTCCGCTGCATGCACTGCCTGAACGTGATGCCAAAAGCGCTGTCTCCGGGGGATGACAAAGGCGTCACTATCCTGATCGGCGGAAAACGTACTTTGAAGATCGGTGACCTGTTTGGGTCCGTCGTGGTGCCGTTCATGAAACTGGAGACTGAGGACGACTACCGGAAGCTCCAGCAGCTTGCAGAGGAGACGGTGGATTTTTTTGCTGAGAATGCTCTGGAACATGAGCGCGCCGGGGAGATGATCGAACGTATCGGCCTGGTTAATTTCCTGGAGGGTATTGGCCTGGAGATCGACCCCAATATGGTTGTGCATCCACGGGAAAACTCCTACGTTCGCACTGATCATTGGGATGAAGAGGCGAAAAAATGGCAGGAACGCAAGACCAAGATGGAAAAAACGGTCATAGACGCAGCCTGATAGCGGCGTTCCCCCGATCCTGGAGTGATGAATCCGGAGACAACCATGGCTAAAGTCCACCCCCGCACCCCCATCGAGAGCGGCTGCCCCGACGGCATTCAGTATATGCATCCGGTGATGCGCAGCAATTTCGGCCAGTGGAAATACCATGAGGACCCGCAACCCGGCGTACTGCGCCATGTCGCAAAGTGGGGCGATGAAATCTGGACCGTGCGGGCCGGCACTCAGCGTATTCTTGATCTCTTCACTCTGCGCAAGCTCTGTGAGATTGGTGACCGTTATGCCGACGGCTATGTGCGTTTTACCATCCGCAGCAATATAGAATATATGGTGGCGGACGGTGCCAAAATCGCGCCCCTCATCCAGGCATTGGAGAGTGAAGGATTCGTAGTGGGTGGTACCCGCAACTCTGTCACCTCCATCTCACACACCCAGGGTTGGTTGCACTGCGACATCCCCGCCACAGACGCCTCTGGGGTGGCCAAATCGATGATGGATGAACTGGTGGAAGAGTTCAAAAGCTGGCAGATGCCAAACCGGGTGCATATCACAACTTCCTGCTGCCAGATCAACTGCGGTGGCCAGGGCGATATCGCAATCAATATTCAACACACCAAACCACCCAGAATTGACCATAGTAAGGTCGCCAACATCTGTGAACGGCCTTTGGTTGTCGCTCGCTGTCCCGTGGCTGCCATAAGGCCTGCGATGGTAAACGGCAAACCCTCACTAGAAGTGGATGAACGAAAATGCATCTGCTGCGGCGCCTGTTACCCACCTTGTCCACCCATGCAGATCAACGATCCCGAACACTCCAAGCTCGCTATTTGGGTAGGGGGTAACCATTCGAACGCCCGCAGTCGGCCAACTTTTCAAAAGCTGGTAGTGGCGGGAGTCCCCAACAATCCACCTCGCTGGCCGGAGGTCACGGCTATCGTAAAGCGTATTCTTGCGGCCTATAAAAACAGCGCACAGGATTGGGAGCGGATCAGTGACTGGATCGATCGCATCGGCTGGAAGCAGTTTTTTGAATTAACAGATCTCCCGTTCACCAAATATCATATCGACGATTGGCGTTATGCTCGGAAGAGTCTGAACTCATCGAGTTATATCAATTTTTGAACAGGTCTCCCTGAATGGTACTGACTTAATTCTACTTTGTCAGATTAGATCTATAAGTAACTCACTGAATAATATAAAATATATGCTGTGAATTTCTTGGCAATCATCGTAAGGAAGAGCATCAAATGACAAGCACCAAGGTCATTTGAATTACCTGATACGCGCATAAGTAGAATCGATCGCATAGCGGAGCGATTCCAACGTTTCCAGTACCGCTTTGAATCCCATTTTCGAAGCAAGACGAGGTCGGTGTTTCAACCGGTCACACACTATCTCAAAGGCCTGATGCAAGCGCAGAGAAAGAACATGGAACGCATGGAAGAGGTGGTTGCAGGCGCAGATGATCAGCGTCTCCAGCATATGCTCACCGAGTCCCCGTGGGATCATCGTGCGGTGTTAGACCAAGTGGCGCTGGAAGCCGATCAATGGCTGGGTGGAACCGCGGATACCTGTCTGTTGCTCGATGAGAGTGGCCTTGCCAAGAAGGGTAAACATTCAGTGGGGGTTAAACGCCAATGGAATGGCCGCCAGGGCAAGGTGGATAACTGCCAGGTTGGTGTATTCGCAGCACTGGGTAAAGGGCACTTGTCCACGCTGATAGATGAACGTCTCTATCTACCCAAAGAGTGGGTATCGAACCCGGCTCGCTGTCGCAAGGCGGGTATCCCGGAAGTTGAACGGAAACATCAAAGCAAGTCAGAGTTGGCGCTGGAGATGGTGCGTCATCAGAGGACGCTTGGCCTGCGTTTTGCCTGGGTGGGTGCAGATGGGGGATACGGGAAGGATCCGGCTTTTCTGAGGGGTTTGGAGGCGATGGGTGAAACCTTTGTGGTGGACATCCACAAAGACCAACAGGTCTACCTGGAAGATCCACAGCCGTTCATACCGGAGAGCACGACAACGCGCGGTCGTCGTCGAAGTCGTCTGCAAGCCCAGGCAGCCCGTCTGCGCGTTGACCAGTGGCTCAATGAGCAACGGGACAGCGAGTGGCAGCAAGTGGTATTACGGGATAGCAGCAAGGGCAAACTGCGCGTCGAGATCCTGCATCATCGGGTTTGGCTTTGGGATGGAAAAGAAGCCCAGGCACATCAATGGCACCTGATTGTACGACGAGAGGTCAATTCACCGGAGACGATTAAATACACCTTGTCGAATGCACCGGAAGAAACGCCATCCCATTGTCTTGCAAAGATGCAGGCGCAGCGGTTCTGGGTTGAGCGTTCGTTCCAGGATGGTAAGAGTGAATCAGGTCTTGCTGATTATCAGGCCCGTAAATGGAAATCCTGGCATCACCATATGGCCTTGGTCATGATGGCGATGTTATTCATGCTCGAAGAGCGAATTGTGCAAAAAGATGATCACCCCTTACTCAGTTGTTCAGACATCGAATCGCTATTGCGTGCCTTCCTGCCACGGCGAGATATTGAACGCGATGAAATACTACGGCAAATGACGAAACGGCATCGTAAACGACAAGCGGCTATCGACTCCCAATATCGAAAACAGACGCTGGAACAGTCGGTTGCCGGGTGATGGAATCTGACAAAGTAGAATTAAGGCACCAAAAGAATTTTCGTAATATCACTGACTGCCAAATACCTTAAAAAACAGTAGGTCATGTTAGCGTAGCGTAACCCGACAATAATGGCGCTTATTGTTGGGTTACGGCCAAAAAGACGGCCTAGCCCAAACAACTCAAGTAGTTGATTATTGTGCTTTAAGTCAGTGTCATTTCAGGCATACCCCTAATTTTTTCATAGGCGGAAAGGTATCAGTCGTCAAGGGACAACAGCCGGGCATTACCGCCCACTGCAGCCGTGTTCACCGTAACGCTCCGTTCCGTTGAGTAGCGGAAAAGGGTGTAGGGACCACCCGCCTTGGGGCCGGTCCCGGAGAGTCCCTCACCACCAAAGGGTTGCACCCCTACCACTGCACCGATCATGTTGCGGTTGACGTAGGTGTTGCCGATGGGCAACTGTTGCTGGATATAGCGCACCGTCTCATCGATACGGCTGTGAATACCCAGTGTCAGGCCATAACCGGTTTGCCGGATTGAGGCCAACACCTGATCCAGTGAATTCGCCGGGTAGCGAATGACATGCAGAATGGGGCCAAAGACCTCTTGGGGCAGTTGCGACAGGGCATCAATTTCGTAGAGATGAGGTGCAAAAAAGCTCCCCTGCTGGTGTTTGGCTGTGAGCGGCAACGCGTACAACCGGCGCCCTTCAATATCCATTCGATTGACATGCGCCTGGAGCACTTTACAGGTCTGCTGGTCAATCACGGGGCCCACATCCGTGGAGAAAAGGCTCGGATCTCCCATCGACAACTCCTCCATTGCGCCTGACAGCATTGGCAGAATTCTGGGGGCAATCTCTTCTTGCAGAAAGAGCACACGCAGTGCAGAACAACGCTGCCCTGCACTGTTGAAAGCGGATTGAATAACATCTGAAACCGTCTGCTCCGGTAGTGCTGAACTATCAACGATCATTGCGTTTTGCCCACCGGTTTCAGCAATCAACGGGACAATGGGTCCTGGGCGGTTAGCCAATATCTGATTGATCTGCCGTGCCGTCTCTGTGGAGCCGGTAAACGCCACCCCGGCAACCCGCTGATCCTTTAGCAGCAGTGCACCCAAATCAGCACCCCTGCCAGGGAGAAGCTGTACCACTTCTGGTGGTATGCCCGCAGCATGCAGCAGTTCGACAATGCGCATTGCCGTCAGTGGTGTCTGACTGGCTGGCTTGGCGATCACTGTATTGCCAGCAGCCAGCGCTGCCGCAATCTGTCCACTGAAGATGGCAATAGGGAAATTCCAGGGGCTGATGCAGACAAAGAGTCCACGGCCGTGCAGACTCATCCGGTTCTCTTCTCCCGTGGGTCCGGGGAGTATTCTTGGCTGGGAAAATTCACTCCGTAGCTGCGCGGCATAGTAGCGAAAAAAATCGATCGCCTCCCGCACCTCAGAGAGGGCGTCAGTGATGGTTCGGCCACCCTCTCGAATGGAGAGCGTCGCCAGTTCCAACTGGTTTGTTTGCAGCTGTTCAGCGGCCTTATCAAGCAGGTTTGCTCTCTGCTGGGGAACCGTCTTTGCCCAAGAGTCAGCGGCTGATTCAGCTGCTTGCAACGCTCGCTCAACAGAGGCTGGAGAGGATTCAACGACACTGCCGATGACAGATTGGTCGGCAGGGTTGAAGACGTCCCTCGTTTCACCCTCCAGCCTTCTGCCGGCGACGAGGGGCATGGCTTGCCAGTCGGCTGTCTGACATATTTCAAGCGCTTGATTCACTTTTTTACTGACAGCGTTATCGTCCAGATTAAGCCCCAGGGAGTTTTCGCGTTCAGCGCCGTAGAGTGCAGGTGGTATCGGAATGGCCGGGTGCCTGATCTGTTCATAACCATCAAGCTTCTTTAGGGGATCGGCGATGAACGCCTCAACTGGCACGGCCTGATCCTCAATACGATTGACAAAAGATGAATTGGCGCCATTCTCCAGCAGACGTCTAACCAGATAGGGCAGCAGCTCTTCATGATTGCCTACCGGTGCGTAGAGGCGGCACGGAACCTGATGATCCTCATCTTCATTGATGCAATCAAAAAGCGCATTCCCCATGCCGTGCAGTCGCTGCAATTCATACTCACCCTCTCCTTCAGCCATTATCTGCAGGCTGGCAATGGTATGGGCATTGTGACTGGCGAACTGAGGATAAAAACAGTCACCCGCTGCAAACAGTTGCCGTGCGCAGACCAGATAGGAGAGATCAGTTGCCGACTTACGCGTGAAGGCCGGATAGTCTTGCAGTCCCAGCTGCTGTGCCCGCTTAATCTCACTATCCCAGTAGGCGCCTTTGGCCAGGCGTACAGGGATGCGTCTGCCCACATCACGGGCCAAAGTCTGCAGCCACTTAATCACCGCCGGTGCACGTTTTTGGTAGGCTTGGACCGCAAGCCCAAACCCCTCCCAATTCTCCAGTCTGTCATCTCTGTAGACGGCTGAAAACAGCTCTAATGAGAGGTTGAGACGGTCTGCCTCTTCGGCATCCACGGTTAATGTCAGACCCGCCTGCGAAGCCTGCACCGCCAGTTCAGTAAGGCGCGGCGTCAGCTCTCTGATGACCCGTGACCACTGACAGAACTCATAACGGGGGTGTAGTGCAGAGAGCTTGACGGAGACGCCATCGGCAGTGGCATTCCCCCGGGAATCTGCCGGTGTCTGTTGGTCTAACAGGCTGATAGCATTTTTGTAGGCGCTGAAGTAGCGGTCGGCGTCAGCCTGGGTCAGGGCGGCCTCACCCAGCATGTCAAAGGAGTAGCGGTAATTTGGGGGATAGTGATTCCGTCCCCGTTCCACCGCCTCTTCGATTGAACGGCCGAGCACAAACTGCTGGGCGATGATCCGCATGCCTTGCTTGATGGCAGTTCGGACCAGGGGCTCACCACTGCGTTTGGCCAGGGCATGCAGCGTTGCCTGGGCGTCACCCAGGGTCTCCGGCAACTTCACCAGCCTGCCGGTCAACATCAGTCCCCAGGTTGAGGCGTTGACAAACAGGGAGTGGCTCTGTCCCAGGTGTCCCTTCCAGTTTGCGCGGGTCAGCTTGTCCCGGATCAGGCGATCGACTGTGTCGCTATCTGGAATCCTCAGTAGCGCTTCAGCCAGACACATCAATACCACTCCCTCATCGGATGAGAGATCGTACTCATGCATAAAGGCTTCAATGCCGCCCTTGGCTGCCTGCTCGCGGCGCACGGCCAGCACCAGTTTCTGGGCTCGTTGCTGGATTCTCTGCTGCTGCCCTGCAGTCAGTTTTAAAGCTGACCGCAGAGATCGTACACACGCCTCCTCATCAGCGAGATAGGCTAGGTCGATAGCCTCTAGCAGGGGTCCATAGGCAAACTCGGAATGTCTGGAAGCCATCAGATTTCACCTTGTAAATACCCGTTTACAGATCGATTTCTGTAGCAAGCAAAGCTTTACACAGTTAGCCCCGATACAGGTTTCCGAACAGATACCAGTTAGAAGTATCGGGCAAGATTGAACTCAATATAGTCATCCTGACTGGTAGTGTAGAGCGGGTCGTCTGCTGGCACATCAATCCAGAGGCGGATTTGAGCGGATGCCTTCCAGGTATCACCGATGCGGCGGCTCGCCTCCAAGTTATATAACCAGGCGCTTGAATCCATGTCCTTGATGACGCCGGTCAGCAGTTCACTGCTTTGCTCGTCGTTGGCAGTCAGCCGCAGACCGAGAAAAGTGTCGTTCTCGAAAGCGATGGGTGCATTGTCGCCCCGTTCGTCATACATGTACTCGGTCAGCACCCCAAGGTCCATATCGCTATCGCCCAGACCGATGAAGGTGTATTCAAAACCACCGGTGTAGGAGAAGACATCCTCCCTATCGGATGTGCTGTAGAGCGCCTCAAGTTTCCACAGCCAGTCTCCTTTGGTTGCCTGCAGGTCGAGACTGGTCTGGTGAATGAGTTCGTAATAGGGTGCCAATACGGTCTCATTGGCGCTGTTCAGGATGGGTTGCAGGAGAGGATTGCGGTTGGTGCCATAGAAGTGGGCAAGTCCGATATCCCAATCGCCGAGCGAGTGGGACCAGCGCAGGGCCAGATCGACGCGCTTGTTGCCGGCGCTGGATTCATAGCTTGCCAGATCGTTGTCAACTCTGGGATGTGAGCGCAGACGACCCTTCTCACCAGGAAAAGTTCGCTCCCGGAAGCCGGGCAGGGCGTATATATCCAGTACCCCCCAAGTCCTTTCGAATGAGAGCTTGATCATGGGTTGGCCGAGCTTCTGCTCGCCGTCCGGGTTTTCCACCAGGTCAGTCTGGTTGATGACATCCACCAGATGACGTGCCTCGGTGACACCCCAGAAGACCTTGCCGATTCCCGCCTGAACCTCCCACTCGTCGCCGACATGGGTCCAGAGCAGTTCGCGGATGTCGGCATGGGTGCGGCTGTTATCCTGGGAATCCCAGCGCAGGAAGGGACGAAAGATGAAACTTTGGCGGTCGTCGTCCCAGGCGTGGTAATATTCGGGTTCGAATGCCAGGGAGAGTGAGCCGTCACTCTGTGCCGGATCGAGTGCCTCCTGGGTGAAGTAGCGCCCCTGGCCTTCGATATAACCTGTCCATTCGCCGGCGCCGGCCAATGATGGGATGAGGCAGAGGGCTTTGATCCAGTGTTTCATTTTTATGCTGCTTGGTCTTTGATCGTTGTTTCCGGCGTAGGCCGGTTCAAGCGGAGCGGAACCGGCAAAACTGCAGAAGCCTTTTTGCTTTGAAATGCCCGATCTGCTGCGCTTGGCCGGGACCGCATACTGGGTGGTTATTAAAGATATTTGCAATTTTTCTGTTGGAAATTAACGGGCTCGCTTGAGACTGTTCTTGCCGAAGTTGGAGGATTTCAGGCCAGCGCGGAACTTGTAATCCTCCCAGGTGAGCAAGGTGCTCTTCCCGGTCTGCTGGTTCTGCATGAACATTTCACTGGCCCGCCAGTAACGATCGAGATACTGCTTGTAACCCTTGAATTCCAGGGTTTTCAGCAGAGCTTTTTTCCGATCATAGAACTCGATCTTCAACGGGATGTATTCTGCCTTGTCGATCCATACCACCTGACGGGTGTAGCCGGAGTTGGGATCCACGGGATAGCGTTCCTGAACCAGGACATCTTTGCCGTTGAGCTGTTCATCGCGGATATATTTGTAGGTGTACTTCTCCACCTCTTGTGACGACAGATCCTCGTAGGCGAACTCACTGCCCATGAAGGGACCGGATTTGTTGCGAGAGGCGATGCGCTTCACCCGTTTGAGCGCCGGGAGGTAGAGCCACTGGTCGTCCGAGCCTGTCTTGTGGGAGTAACTCAGCAGGGCGGTGCCTTTTACATCCCGTGGGCGATCAAAGATGATCAGCGTCTTGTCACCATCATTCTCAACCTCCAGGGCGTTGGTGCGCATGTGGCGGAGGCTCTCCTCCCCGTGTTTGTTGCGCAGCAGCATGGTCATGGTGGCTTTGAAGTCGTGGAAGCCGGTATCGCGGCGATCCACCTCCCTGGCGATCTCCAGGCCCTGCTCTTCCGGTGTCATGGCGTTACCGGTAAGCGGCAGCAAGCTGCAGAGAACGATGAGCAGCAGTCGTTTCATTTTGTTCGGCCTCCGAAGAGCATCAACAAGGGTGGTAGGAAAAGGAAGTCGGCCAGCAGGGCCAATCCAATAGTAATCGATGTCAGCAGACCCATGCCGGCATTCAATTGGAAGTGGGAGAGGGCGAGGATGGCAAAACCCAGCATTAGCACAAACGAGGTGACCCATAGTGCCGTACCGACGGTGGAGAAAGCGTAGCGCACGGCATCTTCGGCATTCATACCCTGCTCCCGGCGGGCGCGCAGAAACTTGCTGAGAAAGTGCACCGTGTCATCCACCACGATGCCCAAGGTCATGCCGCTGACCACCGAGAGGGCAAGCCCAACCTCTCCTACGAGGAGCCCCCATAGACCAAAGGCCGTACCGATGGGGACCAGATTCGGTAGCAGGCTCAGTCCACCGATGCGCAGAGAGCGGAAGGCGAGGATAAGGATTGCAGAGATCATCACCAGCGCCAGAGTGGTGCCCTTTAGCATGGAGCGGATATTCCTGTTGCCGATGTGGGCAAACATGATACTGGGGCTGGCCCCATCGGCTTTCATGCCGGGCGCGTTTGTTGCCAGCCATTGTTGCGCGCTTTCCTCGATGGCCAGCATCTGCTGGGTGGAGATGCTTTCCAACGTGACAATGAAGCGTGTGGCCGATTTCCTGACGTTGATCTGGTTGTTCAGATCCAGTCCGAAGGGAAGCGAGAATTCATAGAGCAGCAGGTACTGCGCTGACAGGTCACGTTTATCCGGCAGGCGATACCACTCGTCGTCGTCCGCATGCATGTTCCGATTGAGCCGTTTCATGATATCCGTAAGTGTGTTGACGTGCAGGACGTTGGGTTGCTGCCGGTACCACTGGGCAAATGCTTCGACATTGCGGAGAAATTCTGGATTGCTGACCCCGCCTGCCTCTCCGGAATCGAGAGAGTATTCGATCAAATAGATGCCGGTCAGATTGTCCGTCGCAAAATCAGTGGCGGTTCTGAATTCATTGGTTTCATCAAAATATTTGACGAACTGGTCGTCCAGCCGGTTGTTGGGAATCTGTGCTATCAGGAACAGAATTGAGCCACCTACCACCCAAAGCAGCTTGATTTTATGCCGGATCACGAACTCCGCAAGGTGCATCATCGCTCTGCTTCCGCGTGAATCAGCATTCATAGCCTTGACCGGCAGGATCATCATCATCGCCGGCAGCAGAGTGACCGAGAGGATGAATGCCAGGACGACACCCATTGCAGCCATATTACCGAGATCCCGGAACGGTGGGGCATCGCTGAAGTTCAGACTCAAGAATCCGATAGCAGTGGTGATCGTGGTGAGAAAGATCGGCTGCAGATTGATGCGCAGGCTCTCCAGCAACGCATCCCGTTTGGCCAAACCAACGCGCATCCCATGCAGGAAATTGACCAGGACATGGACACAGTCGGCTATTGCCAGGGTCATGATGACGATGGGTACGGTGGTGGTTGGGGGAGAGAGTTTAATGTTAAGCCAACCGGTGATTCCCATGGTGCCGAGTATCATCAGGATGATGACTATCAGGGTTGAAAAAGTACCGGGGATTGAACGTAACATCAGCGCGAGGGTGATCAATACCGCGGCGAACATGGCCGGGTAGAGCGTTTTCATATCTTTTACCGATGCTGCCGGGAATGCATTGTTCATCATCACCATGCCGGTGAGGTAGATTTTGATATGGGGATATTTCTGCTCGATCTGCTGTGCCAGTTGTTGGGCTGCCTCGGCAACTTCAGGTACCTCGGTGAGCTTTTTTTCCGCCAGCTGTATCGTTACGTTAACGCCCGTGACATGTGCCTTGGGGGAGATGAGACGAT
Source organism: Gammaproteobacteria bacterium (ex Lamellibrachia satsuma) (assembly GCA_019623805.1). Taxonomy (NCBI): domain Bacteria; kingdom Pseudomonadati; phylum Pseudomonadota; class Gammaproteobacteria; species Gammaproteobacteria bacterium (ex Lamellibrachia satsuma). Next base: position 473,951 of record CP053680.1, on the reverse strand, counting down.
GCACCAGGAGCGGGTCTTTTACCGCAATCTCCTGAATTCGTTGCAGATCCTCATCCGGCAGGTTGGCAGCATTGCGGGCCAGGTCGTCAACCACCAGATCATCGCCTTCGGCATAGGTATGTTGAAAGTTGGTGACGGAATCGACGCGCAGAGAGTAGGGAATCTGCCAGGCTGCCTTGGTCAGCTCTTCAACGGCGCTCAAGGTTTTACGACTGAATACCTTGCCGTCTTCCGGCGCGAGCACAAACAGCACGTTGTCGTTTTTGGCATAAGTATTCTGCAACTGCTCAAAAGCGGTCAGCTGCGGATTCTCTTCGCTGAAGAACATCCGGTAGTCGTTGCTGAACTGCAGGTTTTTCATCCCGGCAGCCAGGATGAACGTTATGATGAAGGCCAATAGGATGACCAGATACTTCCTGTCCAGAATGAAACGAAAAAAACGTTCTTTCATTTTGTTTCCGTTGATTGTGATTATTGTTCGATTTATCTGTTTATTGGGTCAGGTTCCCAGACTGTCCAGATAATTTAAAACACCTTTCCCGCACTGCAACAGCACTGTTTTGTCTTGGGCATTTTTTGCCATGCTCATGCAGCCTTCCAGTGCCGCTACGATAAAAAGTGCGGTCTCCTCCGGATCGACCTCCTTCCTTACCTTACCAAGCTGTTGACCGTTTTGCAGTGCAGAAGAGATGGTCTGTAACCAGAGTTTATACATAACGTCGGTTCGTTCCCTGAACCCTTGATCAATGGGAGACATCTCCTGGGCCAGATTGTTCAAGGGGCAGCCAAGCCGAATGTCCTTCTCATTCAGCTGTTCGCCAGCTTTGATCAGACAACCCTTTAATTGTGAAACCGGGTCACCCGTTGCCTCAGCCAACGGCTCGAGCCAGAGGGTACGCAAATGGTCACTGATTATCTCTTCCAGAACAGCATAGCCCAGCTCTCTTTTGCTGCCGAAGTAGTGATAGAGTGCACCTTTGGTAACCCCAGCATTGTCGAGTATTGCCGTCAGACTGGCGGACTGGAAGCCCTTGCGGTGGATCTCATGAAATGCAGCGTTCAGCAGTACTTGGCGTGTCGTATCAGGTTGCAATCTTCAAAATCCACTGTTTAGAACAGGAACATACCAACCAGTATGTATCTCGATTGGAGAATTGTCAAAAATTGGCCGCAGTGAGGTGATGACCTGTCCGCAAATTCTCCCTATACTCTAGCCGGAGATATAACAAGCTGGAGATTTTCATGTCTTTGCCCGACCAGACAGAGATTACAAAGGCCGAGGGAACTGGAGTTTCGGCCCGGGAATTCATTAATTATTGCGAGGCGGAACGAGATCGTCGTCGAAACTCAGGAGATGAGTTCGATGAAGAGAGTTTTGAAGTCGCGATGGAGAGAGTGCTGCGTAAACTCAAGGTACTCGAAGACGAGGGATGGTCATGATAATTCACCGCATCCTTGCGAAAAATGTCCTGAAATATTCCAGTCTCAGGCTCGAGAATCTGCCGGAAAATGGTCTGATCGGCATTACCGGCCCCAACGAATCGGGTAAGAGCACCATCGGTGAAACCGTCTGTTTTGCGCTCTTCGGGCGCAGTTTTTCCCTCGGCGACGATGACCTCGAAAAGATTATTCTGTGGGGAGAGACACACTGTTCCGTGGAACTGGATTTCACCGCAAGCGACCGCAAGCGATATCACCTGGAGCGTTTTCTCGATGATGCGGGAAACCACAGCGCCATGCTCTCAACCCTGGAGGACATTGCCGGTGATGAGCCATTGGCTCGTGGCGTGGAAGCGGTTGCAGACAAGCTCTATGACTTGATTGGCTACGAGTTCGACGAATTCGTTGAATCCTTCTATCTGGCACAGCGTGAAATCACTACGCCGCACCCCCACAGCTACGTGGTCAAAACCATGGCAGGGGTGGTGACGCTCGAATATTGCGCTGCAGCCAATCAGGAGGATATCGCCGAAGCTGAAGGCGTTATTGAAGAGACGGATCGGGAAATCTCTGATTTGAATGAACAGATCGATGAGATCGGCATCGATTCCGGATATCTTCACTTGCTCGAGGATGAGCGGGCCCAGTTCAACAGGCAGATTGGCGACCATGATCGCCAGGTTGAAACGATTGACGAAGCGTCCAACGCCTATCAGGACGCGCTGCCAGTGCGCAAGGCAGCACTCGGCGGCCGGTGGCGCGCGGCAATATTACGTTTCATCATGTTGATCCTGGCACTGGCTACGGCTGGACTCTGGGGCCTGCTGGTGAGGATGCCTGAGCATGAATTTGCGATTAAGGCCTCCGACTGGCTGGCCGGGCATGTGCCGCAGTGGCAGGTGGAGATGCTGCTCATCGCAGTCGCGGTCCTTGCTGCGCTCTTCATCTTTTTCTGGATCCGTCGTGGCGTGTTCAATCGCCGTGCCGCCAGTCTTGAAACGGTAGCGCAGACATTGGTTGCCGAGCTGGATGGCCTTGAAAATCCAGTCGAAGTGACGAAGGAATCAGACAGTCCTGAAACTGAAGCGGAAGCTACCGGTGACACGGATGATGAGCCTCAATCAATCGTAACTGTCGTAGTGGATAAGGCGGCCAGAGAACGTCTGGCCCAGCGTGTGGCTGGATTTATTGCGGATGCCCCTGAGGTTCGGGATGGGGTCGGCAACGAGCAAAATCTGCTGCGCCATGCAATCGAAAAGGCTCAGGAGCGGGTTGGAGAGCTGGATGAAGCGATCCGGCAGGAGCAGAACAGGATTAACAAGGCGGACGGCCTGATCACCATCCGCGACAGCCTGAAAAACAAAGCGGCTGAACAGATGCAGCAGATTGCAACCTGTGAACTTGCCGGAGAATTGATTCAGGGCGCTATCCGCGAAGTCTCAAACAAGTTCAACATCAAGCTAAAATCTCTGGTAAGCAAGATGCTACCGCTGTTTACCGAACACCGATATGAACATTTGCAGATTGCCGATGATCTTAGTGTGCGGGCTTTTTCCAGTGAAAAACGCGATTTCATGGATCTGGACGAGATCTCCAGCGGTACCCAACGGCAGATCATGCTGGCAGTGCGACTGGCGCTCTCCCAGGAACTGATCAAGCGTACCGTCGATGCCGAGCAGTTTCTCTTCCTCGATGAACCATTCGCCTTTTTTGACCAAAGACGTACTCGCAGTTCACTCACGGTATTGCCGACGCTGAGTGATGAGCTGACGCAAATCTGGATCATTGGCCAGGAGTTTCCAGATGATGTTCATTTCGATCTGCACATTGAATGTGACAGGGATATGGACAGCATTTGATTTTTTGTGGTTTAACTCCCCCGCAGCTTGCTGCAATGAGTTCGTAGGAACGGCGCTCTCGCCGTTCCTACAATTTAATTGTGTACTTCGTCCGCTTCGTGGTTATAACCGTGTTTCCGGACGAGGGAATTAAGTAGTCGAAGGAGATCTGATTATGCGCCGTCTCTTTTTTCTTATGCCTGATGTAGAGTCCTGTCAATCCGTGGTTGCGGAATTGGAGGAGACAGGTATCCCCGAGCGACACCTGCATGCCGTGGCAGGCATAGAGCAGAGCCTGGATGGTCTGCCAGAGGCCGGTATTCTGCAAAAGACCGAGTTGACCCACGGTCTGGAGTGGGGCGCCGGGCTGGGCGGTGTTGCCGGAGGATTAGGGGGATTGCTGGCAATGGCGTTCCCCCCTGCAGGTATCATATTGGGCGGTGGGGCGCTGTTGACCGCTGCCGTTGCCGGCGCGGGTTTTGGGGCGGTGGTCTCTGCGCTGCTCTCCAGTCACGAACACAACCACGATCTCGATGCTTTTCAGCGTGCCATAGAAGCGGGGGAAGTGCTCCTGATGGTGGATATACCCAGAGGTGATGTGGCCAAGACGCAGAAGATGATCCTCAGCCACCATCCTGAGGCGCATATCGGTGTGGCAAAACTTCCGCAAGCGAATTGAATGACCTGCCGGTTACCGCCGTACTGCCCACGCTGCGGCGAGTTCTGACCAGTCGTCAAAGCGCCGTTCTGGCATCACCGACAGGATCCGGCAAAACCACACTGGTTCCCCTTGAACTCCTCCATGAACCCTGGTTGCAGGGGCGTAAAATCCTTTTGCTTGAACCGAGACGCCTGGCTGCCCGGGCCGCTGCGGCCCGCATGGCGGAACAGTTGGGCGAACGGGTGGGTGAGCAGGTCGGATACCGTATTCGCCTCGATAACAAGGTTTCCCGGCGGACCCGCATTGAAGTCTTGACTGAGGGTATCCTCAGCCGACGATTGCAGCATGATCCCGAACTACAGGGGGTTGGGCTGGTGATCTTTGATGAATTCCACGAACGCAGTTTGCATGCGGATCTTGCGCTAGCGTTCTGTCTCGACGTAATGGCCGGACTGAGAGAGGATCTGCGTATCCTGGTGATGTCGGCAACCCTGGACACCGGTGCAGTGTCGGATCTGCTGGAGGGGGCACCCGTGGTGGAGGGCAAAGGGCGCAGCTATCCTGTCGAACTCCACTATCTTGGTGACCCGCCTGCAATGAGACGTCTGCCCGACTCGGTGACATCTGCCGTGCTTCAGGTCTTGCAGGAACAGCAGGGAGATCTGCTGGTGTTCCTGCCGGGCGTTGGAGAGATAAAGCAGACGGTGGAGCGCCTGGAACGTCTTCTCCCCTGCAATGAACCCCCATTGATCTGTCCGCTCTATGGTGACCTTGGGCGGGAGGCACAGGATCGTGCCATTCGCCCTGATCCCGGCGGGCGGCGCAGGATTGTGCTTGCCACATCCATCGCTGAGACCAGCCTTACCATCGAGGGGGTGACCTGTGTCGTGGACAGTGGTTGGTCTCGAATGCCCCGTTTTCTGCCCGGTATCGGTTTGACGCGTCTGGAGACTGTTCCGGTTTCACGTGCGGCGTCCGATCAGCGTGCCGGCAGGGCAGGGCGGCTCGGTCCCGGACACTGTTACCGTCTCTGGAGCGAACATCGGCAGGATCGGCTTCCAGCCCAACATCCGCTTGAAATCCAGGAGGCTGATCTGGCGCCTCTGGCATTGGATCTGGCCCAGTGGGGGGTTAACGATCCGGCTCAACTACGTTGGCTGGATGCCCCTCCTGCTGGAGCGTTCTCCCAGGCCCGTGAATTGCTGGAATCCATCGATGCCCTGGACCGGCAGGGTCGGATAACTAAGACCGGTCAACAGATCGCAGGACTGCCCCTGCATCCCAGGCTTGGGCATATGCTGTTGGTGGGCATGGAACACGGCGAGAGTGCGATGGCTGCAGATATTGCTGCGTTGCTGAGTGAGCAGGATATCTTCAGGCGTGGCTCCAGGGAAACCTGGAGTGTTGATGTGGAACTCCGCCTGACCGCATTGAACCACTGGCGCGAGCAGGGTGGCCGGCAGTCGTCCGAACAGAATCTGGACAGAGCGGGGTGTCACCGGGTGGACAAAGTAAGCCGTCAGTGGCGGCAATTGTCAAAAAAAGAGGAGATGAGTGCTGCTGGCAAGGTTTTTTCCCCGGGTGGTCTGTTGGCGATGGCCTACCCGGACAGGATAGCCAAACAGCGTAGTCACGGCAGTTATCTGTTGGCTTCCGGCAGAGGGGCGGTACTGGCCGTGAATGATGTACTGGCTGGAGAGCGATATATAGTCGTTGCGAAAATGGATGCAGGACGTACCGAGGGACGTATACAGCTTGCAGCAGCCTTGAATAAGGATGAAATCAGGGCGTTGCCGGGTCTGCGGTTGCGACGGGTTGCGCGAATCGAATGGGATGCAGCAAGGCACCGGGTGGTAGCCAGGGATGAAGAGCGGCTGGATGCTCTGATGCTGGCCAGTTTTCCCTTGGAAACTCCGGATCCGGAAACGCTTAAGCAGACAATGCTGCAGGGTATCGAACAGATGGGACTAGAATCGCTGTCCTGGACAGATAAATTGCGCCAGTGGCAGACACGTGTTGTCTGTATGCGGGAATGGATGCCTGAAAGCAACTGGCCGGACCTATCGGATCGTTGGCTCTCTGAGTGTCTGGGTGAGTGGCTTGGGCCATGGCTTGATGGTGTCACCAGGCGGGAGCACCTGCAGCGCTTGAATCTGGCGGATATTCTTCAGAATTTGCTCTCCTGGGAGCAGCGGAAAGTGCTTGATGAAACATTGCCCACTCACTTGACGGTACCCAGTGGCTCCCGTAAGGCGCTGACTTACGAAGTGGGAAAAGCGCCCGTGCTGGCGGTGCGGCTGCAGGAGATGTTCGGGTTGGCAGATACCCCAAGGATCTGCCACAACCGGATTCAGATCATGCTACATTTACTGTCACCCGCCCAGCGGCCGATTCAGGTCACCCAGGACCTGCGTGGTTTCTGGGATCGCACCTACAGCGAAGTTAAAAAAGAGCTCAAAGGGCGGTATCCAAAACACCACTGGCCGGACGATCCCTGGCAGGCTCAAGCGACTGCCAGGGCTAAACCACGAAGAAGATGAGTTGTAGGGCCTGTTAACAGGCCCTAGTTCCTTGCCTGTTCCTGCATCAGCTTTTCGATTCGTTCCAACTCACCGGGCGTGTTTATGTTGGTGAACAGTTCGGGATCAGAAGAGAAATCGGCGAGTGCCAGCCGCTGTTGTTTGAACCAGCGATGGACAGCCCGTCCGCCGGCATCAATGTAGGCAGCAAGTTCAGTTGTCAATTCACGTCGGATCAGTGAAAACACGGGGTGCATTCTTTCTCCATCGTAAACGCAGCAGACATCGGCATTCTCATTTGCCAATGTCGTGAAAAGCCGTTCCCGTAGGTTTGTGGGTACCCAGGGGCTGTCACAGGGGACCGTAAGCAGCAGATCAGCTGTAGTATGTTGCAGCGCGGACAGCATGCCCGCCAGAGGGCCGGGAAAACCATCGACCGGATCTGGAATTACCGTAAATCCAAAATTTCCGTATCGGTCAAAATTTCGGTTGGCGCTGATGAGTAGATGGTCTGTCTGAGGTTTTACCGCCTCGATCACATACTCGATCAGAAGTTGTCCATTGAGAGGAATGAGGCCTTTATCCCCTCCCCCCATCCTGCTTGCCTGTCCCCCGGCGAGAATGACGCCGGCAATGGAAACGTTATCTATCATGTTTGGGGCTGGCTTTATTGTGGACAAGTGAGTAAAAAGAAGCAGGTTCGGGTAAAAAGCCGACAGCAAAAATGCGTGTTGGGTCAATATTTCTCGAATTTTAGCATCAAATAGTGATATCCAGGATGGATAATTCACTTTACATTATTATTAATCTGCAACCTTTTTTCACAAAATGATAGGGTTTCTAGGGTCAGTAAACATGAAAGCAGTGCTGGGCAGTAGTGTTGAAATCATGTGGTCTGTGATTTTTCAGCATTTCGAGAGGGATTTCAATTTGGGCGGCGACTTGGAACAAATACTCTACTCGACAATATTTATAGGGGATGAACGATGATGAATAAACTGAAATCTCAAATCCGTCTTAACAACTCATTTGATCACGTTGAAGTTAAATATGAGCCTGAGTACAGCGCGGTTTGGGCGAAATTACAATACCCAGGGCGTCCCTGCATGAGTAAGGGGTTACTGGATGATGTTGCCAAGGCACAGCAGCTGATTCGTGAATATGCCAGCTACGGACATAATACCGGTGATGAAAATCGTTTGCGGTATCAGGTATTGAGTTCGGCGACTCCAGGGGTTTTCAATTTGGGGGGTGACTTGGCTCATTTTATCGACCTGATTGAGCGTAAAGACCGTGACTCCCTGATGTCATATGCAAAGTCCTGCATCGATATTCTCTATCCTTCATCGATTGGTTATGGCCTGCCATTTACGACTATTTCCCTGGTGCAGGGAGAGGCGCTGGGAGGTGGCTTTGAGGCTGCGCTTTCCACCAACGTGTTGATTGCAGAAGAGAGCGCAACTTTTGGTTTTCCGGAAACAGTTTTCGGCCTCTTTCCGGGGATGGGTGCCTTTAGTTTTCTCGCCAGACGCATGTCGCCTGCGTTGGCAAAACGTGTTATTGCTTCCGGCAAAGTCTACACGGCGGGGGAGCTGTATGAGATGGGGCTTGTTGATGTGATTGCCCCAGATGGCAAGGGTGAGGAGGCGGTTAATAACTATATTAAGCACCAGCAGAATCGCTCAGCCGGATTTGTCTGTCTTGATAAGATCATGGACCAGTTTAATCCGGTTACCTATGAAGAGTTGATGAAGATCACCACGATGTGGGTCGATGCGGCGATGGGGCTGAGCAAGAAAAACCTGCGACTCATGGATTATCTGCTACGCGCCCAAGAGCGGCGTTGGGGAGTAAAAGAAGATCTGATGTGTCAGGCTGTGGGCTGAGAACGTTTATCTCCAGCTACTGAGCGTGTTATCAGTTCCTGTTTCAGGATTGATTCTGCGCGGCTGAATGCCGTTTCAATGGACGTCAGCGTATGCGCTCCCCTGTTGTTGAGCGCCAAGTCGTCCACTTGATTTGCATCAGTTGAAGCACTGGTGAGTTCTTGTAGGCCAAGATAGGCAGCGGTTCCCTTCATGGCGTGGGCCGAGTCTTTGAAATCGGTGGGGTTGTTGGCGGAGAGTGCTTTGTTCATTGCACTGATCAGTTGCTGGCCGTCGTGTAGAAAGTTGTCTACCAGACGTTCAAGAAAGTCGTTGTCCTGACCCAGGTTGATGACCTCATCAAGCACCCTGCGATCGATGATCGCGGGCACGGCGTTTATCGCTTGAGGCTGTTTAATCGAACTCAACTCAATGGGGGCTGCTTTTTCTGGCCCTGTATGAGTAGCTTGCGCAATGGTGTCCAGGAGTTTCGATGAAGAAACGGGTTTTGTCAGGAAAAATTGAATACCGGCGTCTTCACACTCCTGCCTGGCTTCCAGTGTGGCGTTGGCGGTTAGCATGACAAATGGGACGTTTGCATCCACACCATTGGCGAATCGGTACATTTTGAAGGTGTCGAGTCCACCGAGAACCGGCATCTGCATATCGACAATGACAAGATCGAACGGCGCGCTTTCCAAGGCATCCAGTACCTCCTGACCGTTTTCGACTAGTTTGAATTGGTGTCCTGCTAGTTCGAGCATTCTTCCCACCACCATGCGATTTGTCGAGTTATCCTCGCCGACAAGAATGCGCTGCTTTGTTAAGTCGTCCTGGCTGTTGACGGTTTTCGCCTTCAAGTCTACTACATGCTCTTGTTCAGCCCGGTTTGCATAGGCGGCATGCAGTGCGTTGAAGAGCATGGATTTGTCAACGGGAGAAGGGAGAGTTGAGATACGGCTGGTAACCTCGTCCAATGGGAACGTCGGCACACCATCGGGCAGTATGGCCAAAATGTCGAAACTGTCCATTGCAAGTTCGTCACGGAAGGATTCAAGCAGTTCCTGCATCTGCTCGTCTACTGGGACTTGATCGATAATTAATAATTGATAGGGTGCCTGCTGACGATTTTCTCCGAGTATGAGCCGAAACATATCTCGCGAGTTCTGGACATCCTGAAAGGAGACTCCCCACTCTCGAAGGTACTTTCCGGTTATCGTCTTTATGCCGGTCTTTTCGCAAAGCCGGATTACCCGGCAGTTTTCCAATTGCGTGTCTATGCCGGCTTTGGCTGGGGGTGAACTGGATTTGAATTCGATATCAAACCAGAATGTCGTGCCGACATCAGGTGTACTTTCCAGCCCAATTTGTCCACCCATCAATTCGACCAGTTGCTTGGCGATGGCAGTTCCGAGGCCACTACCACCAAAACGCCGGGTGGTGCTTTCATCAGCCTGGTTGAACTTATCGAAGATGGTCGTCTGTTTCTCTTGTTGAATACCAATTCCACTGTCTATGACCTCGAAATGGATCAAAGCCTGTTTTTCAATGAGGTGAATTAAATGGCAGCGTATCTCGACGGTTCCCGTAAGTGTGAATTTTATCGCATTGCCGATCAGGTTGATCAAAATCTGACGCAAATGTAAAGGGTCGCCTATGAGCAGGTGAGGAATTTCAAGGCTGACATTATTGATTAAACGTATATCTTTCTGTTGCGCCTGCGGAGATAGCATGCGCATGGTGTGAGTAATCAGTTCATGCAGATCAAATTGTGTCTGTTCGAGGATGAGTTTTCCTGCTTCAATCTTTGAAAAGTCAAGTATGTCCTCAATGAGCATGAAAAGCGTTTGGCCTGAATTGGCGATGGCATTGGCATATTCACGTTCTTCCGTGGGAAGATCGGAGCACTTCAATAGCTCACTGATACCAATAATTCCGTTTAGAGGGGTTCTGATTTCATGGCTCATACGGGCGAGAAAATCACTTTTTGCCCGGTTAGCGTCCTCAGCGCGTTTGCGTTCTTTATGAATGCGTCTGATGAGTACGGCGGCGTACCCAGGTAATACCAGAAAAGATGCAAGCAGCCCCAACCCCAGGCTTATGTGGGAATGCCAGAATTCGTTGGTGGCAATGACGATGCTGAAACCGATAACGGAAAGGGCTGTGGAAAAATGGAGGTACCTCTCTCCGTAGCGAAACCCGTTGCCGAATGTCACCCATAGATAAAGCCAGACCCAAGGTGCAAGGAGGTCGTTGGTAAAGCTCGATACGATACTGAAACCAGCAATATCCGACACAATGCTGATGATACGACGTGGATGGGATACTCCCCGCCAAATTAACGTGGTAATGAAAATTCCAATGGAAAAAAAGAGAAAACTGGATATCAGGATCGTGGTCAGCGTCCGGGGGTGCTGCAGGGGCAGGTTGGTCGGCCCTGAAAATAACAGATAGAAAAGCACTGCGGATGACAGGATGATGCGAACAAGCGCCTGTTCCTGCTCAGAGTTTTCTCTGTCTACAAATATGCGTTTTAGAAATTGATAAATGTCTTTAATAGACTGCATAACTTGTATAATATCGTTGTGCGCGACTTGGTCGGATAGCGTTGGTCAATAGGTCGATAGTCTTGAGTTTAGGAAATCGTTCCTATATTTTGAGTGTCTGATGATGGTATGCGTGTTTCCGCCTTTTGGGGTTGAAGGATCGCGTATAAGCATATTCCAAGTCTATGCCAGAGAATGTGAAGAAACACTGATATTATAACGAACAACAATATTTATTCTGCATTTCGATGTGAAATATTTAATTCATATTTGTTTTGCATTTCTTCGAAGTGGTGTTTCAGGACACGATATTGAGGCATTTTTCGATCATGGCCTCTAATTCGCATATGGTTGGTAATAGTAAAGGTTATCAGAAAGATGAGTCTGGATATTGAAACGGTCGTAATATCGGCGATCGCCACTCAAAAGCAGCTGAATACAGCCAGCATAAAACGTGAATCACGTCTTCAGGATTTAGGTGTCTCCTCACTGGATGCAATCACGATTGTCTATGAGGTCGAGGAGGCCTTCGACGTCGAGATACCTAATGCTGAACTTGAAAAACTGGAAACGGTTGGCGACATCGTGGACGGCATCAGCAGCCTGCTCGCGGATAAGTAAGTCCCGTGGGCGAACGTATTGTTATTACCGGATTGGGATCTGTTTCCGCGCTTGGTGTGGGCGTTGAGCCGTTTCGTTCGGCATTGCTTGCGGGAACTGCCGGGATTCGTAATCTCGAAAAAATAGACTGCAGTGGTTTGCGGGTGGTTATTGGTGCCCAAGTACCCCATTTTAATGCGGCCGACTATCTCGATGAGGCACTATTGCCCTATCTCGATCGTTTTTCGCAGTTTGCCTTGATTGCAACAAAAGAAGCCTTGAATGATTCTGGGTTAACCGCCGGGCAATATGAGAATGCTGCTGCGATTATCGGTACAGGTTGCGGTGGAAAGGAGACGGATGAGGCCACCTATTCCCAGCTCTATCGTGATGGGCGATCACGGGTACATCCACTGACGATACCGAGAGGGATGCCGAGTGCGGCAGCAAGCCAAGTCAGTCTGCAAATGAAGATCAAAGGGCCAGTGTTTTCCGTAACAAGCGCCTGTTCCTCGTCTGGACATGCAATTGCTCAGGCAGCGTTGATGATACGGCATGGTTTGGTTGATGTTGCAATCGCGGGTGGCACTGATGCGCCATTTACCTGTGGGCTGTTAAAGTCCTGGGATATGCTGCGGGTGATGTCAAAAGATACATGCAGACCATTTTCCAAGGACAGATCCGGCATGGTGCTCGGGGAAGGGGCAGGTATCCTTGTTCTTGAATCAGAACGTCACGCAAAGGCAAGAGATGCAGACATCTATGCTGAATTAGCGGGTTTTGGCATGTCATCGGATGCGGGGCATATTACTGACCCTTCCGTGGATGGAGCGGCAAGAACTATCGGGTTGTGCCTGCAGGATGCGCAATTGAGTCCGGCGGATGTGCAATACATCAATGCCCACGGTACTGCGACCCAGGCAAATGATGTTACGGAAACGGCAGCGATCAGCAAGGTCTTCAAGGAAAACGCCGCTTCTTTAGCAGTGAGTTCAACGAAATCGATGCATGGACATGCGCTGGGTGCTGCGGGTGGGATTGAATTGGTGGCGACAGTATTATCTGTGAAGGAGGGGTTCATACCACCAACAGTAAATTTTACTGAAGCAGGTGATGGATGCGATCTGGATTATGTGCCCAATGAAGTGAGGTTTGGGTCCATTGATGCAGCACTCAGCAACTCTTTCGCTTTTGGTGGGTTGAACGCGGTGTTGGCAGTGCGTGTCTTTCAGTAACAAATGATGCAGGTGCGTCTCAGGTCTTCTTGAAGAGAAACTGGCCATTGCCGAATACTTCACCTTCCATCGGGGCAAAGCAGGCTTTGCAAAGGGAGAAGTAGTTGTTCCAGTACAGGATATCGTCCGTTGAAAGCTCATCTTGGCTGACGCTATCCATGTTTTTCCAGAAACGTTCGTGCCACTGATTCAGCGTGCGCCAGTAGTTCATCCCATTGACAAACCAGCCCTGTTCCAGGGAGAAACCACTTTCTTGTTTGGCTATCAGGTCGTAAGGCCAGATTCTCCCCCCTGGAAAATAGTCTCCAATCAGTGTTTTTTCTGGGGTAAGGAAACGGGGGATAGGGATGCGGGACGCAATCAGATGGTGGAACGCGTAGCCGCCAGGTTTGGTCAGAATAGCTATTTTTTTAAATAACTCCGCGAGATTTCTTGCATGTTCAAGAACACCAATGGAGAAAACCCTGTCAAATTTTCCAATCCCAAGCGTCTCTTCGGTGAGATCTGCGAAATCACCCGTGATGAGTTTGAAACGTTTTGATGAAAGGGGATGTGCAGGATTGTTTCTTGCATTGTTGATATAGCTGCTCTGTGTTGTGCTGGCTGTGATCGATGTAATCTGAAGTTGCGGATAGTTTTCTATCAGGTAACGCTCGAAAGAGCCGAATCCGCAGCCGATGTTCAGAATCTGTTCATCACCCTGGAGTCCTGCTCGTTTGCAGATGGCTTTGAATTTACTTCTCTGCGCCTCTTCCAATGATATTTCTATCGTCGCGGCTGTAGCGCCGTTTTCGCTGTAGAACGCCATGGAATAGGCCAGGTATTCGCTATCCAGAAAACTGCGAAAAAAAGCTTCTGACGCGTCGTAATGCTGTGCCATCAGATGACTTGTGGTTTCCCACATGGGGCCATGAGAGGCGATTTGGATTAATTTCTCGGAGATTTTTTCAGGATTCTCCAACTGTTCCTGATACTCACGGGTAAAAAAACGGTTGAGTCTTTTTTCTGTCAGTTTCAGTGCGTCCGAACCAAATGGCTGAACTTTTGGGTCAATCTGTCGTTTTGGCATTAATCAGCGACCGAAGGGTTAGCTGAGATAGGAGCTGGTTTCATCGTCCTTGGAGAGAAATCTCATGAGTGCGTCACTGGTGCGGGTGAAGGTGGCGCGCATCTCCTGCAGGATGTTGGCACCATGGGCGTCGAATTCAGAAGGCAGTATACGTGATGCGCTGAGGCTGTATTCATAGAGTGCGAATGCCCCCAGGTGTCCTGCGCTGTCTACGAACAGATGAGCGAGGTCTTTAAAGAGTTCACTGTCGTTATCGGCAAGGGCCTGATCCATCTGTTGCAGGGTTCTTTCGCTATCGAGAGTGAAGGTTGTAATCAAATTGGAGATGAACTGCGGATCGTTCCCGAGTATTTCGAGATTTTTCAGAACGCTGACATCCAGTGTGTCAGCATTGTGGAAACGGGTGGTGACGCCGTCTTCAGGTGTCACAGTTGTACTTTCTCTGGTTTTTTCCTGATCAGACGAGATAACTGCAGTAACTGTTTTAACCAACTCGTTTTGTTGAATGGGTTTGAAGATGCAGGCATCGGCTTCAGCACTTTCGCACTCTCTGATTGTTGCGGGGGAATTCTCGTCTGTTATTACTACAAACGGCATCCATCTGCGCATGGAGTGGGTGAAATGGTGGAGTTTAATGACCTGAATGCCGCTCATGACCGGCATGGAGAGATTGACAATCGCAAGATCGAAATGGTGGCTCTCGAGTGCATCCAGCGCCTGTTCACCATTTTCTACCGCGTAGACCCGATGGCCCTCCTGCTTTAACGCGCGTTCGATGCTGCTCCGGTCGACTGGATTATTTTCGGCAACCAGGATCTCTTGCGGGGGGAGAGAGCAGGCTTTGAGATTAAGTCGACTGATCAGGCTGACAACGCTCTTTTCACTATCCTGAATTTCCGGGTTGGCACGCAGGGCCGCGAACAGAATGGATTTATTGAGTGGTGTCTCAAGGATCTGTGAGTAGCCAGCCTGGAGAAGTTGTTGGCGATATTGCTCAGGCTGTTTTGGGCCAAGGAAAAACAGTGAAGTATTGGCCAGCGCTGGCTCTTCGGAAATGGCCGCAGCAATTTGTAGGGGATCCATTTCCAACTGACGATGATCAACCAACAGGATATCAAAGGGTTGATCGTCTTGGGTGTCGGCGTTCACCATCAATCGGTTGAAGGCCTGCATGCTGTTCTGACTCGTCTCGAACGCATGATTCCAGTCTTTGAGATAGGTGCTGAGGTGCTCCGCATTGGTCGGATTCCTGGAAAGCAGTAGTACCTTGCGATTATTGCTGTGTGCACCTGATTCCGCTTCCAATGCGGATTCTGTGAAAGGGAATGCCAGATCCACGGCATCCTGGGCACTCTCGATGCCTGTATCTTGTGGAGTCTCCGGAAGTACTTCTTTCGTGGTGATCTCTTCAGAATCCAATGGACCCCAGCTATCGCTTCCCACAGCCTTAATGATAGATGCGAGGTAGAGAGAGACGCCAGTTATTCCAGCTAAAGCGCCCATTCCCTGTAACAGATGCTGAGACCAGAAGGTGCTCGTAATCAGTGCGGCACCGAGACCGAGAATACTGACTGAGAGGGTGAAGTAGAGATAGGAGGCGCCAAACCGAAATCCATTGCTACTGATGAGCAGTGGATAGAGAAATAGCAGAAACAGACCATTTTTGCCGCTGAAAAAAGTGAGGCAGGAGAGAAAGGCAACATCGGCAATGATGCCGGCAATCCGCCGGGAAGACGAGGGGTGTGGGTCGTTAATAATAAAGAGCAACATGGTGGCGGCAAAAACAACGTAACCAGTTGCAAGAATTAACGGTGGAGACAGTTCGGAACCTGTGTGGCTGAGGTAGGTTTGAATAACCAGCCAGGAGAAAATCGGTAGGGCGACCAGCAGGCGAATGCCTGAATGCTCGATTTCAAAATCGGGGAATTGATTGAAACCGAAAGGACGTCTGCCGTGGAAGGTGGGCTGATTTTGCATATTGCTTTCCTTGGCGCTAAGGAGCTGCTGAACGAGGTATGGACGGCAGTCTTGTGGCCCAAAAAACGGTCGGGAGCCGTTTCTCATGCCAGCCTCGAAGGGCAGAGGTGCATGGAATCATTGAATTAATTCCCATCTGCTGCGTTAATAATTTGGGTAATAGGCCGCCTATTGCCCGTAATTTCCGCCTCGCATCGTAAAATTGTGTCTCACAACTCTGCATACCCAGTCTCATTCAGAGGCTCCTAAGCCTGTGGCCTGTTTTGGAGCATCGTCGAGTGAGTCGTGAATCTCAATGACTCTCCCAAAGCGTGTGAGAAATGCCCCCAGACAGTCTGGGTCGAAATGGCGGCCTTTCTCCTGCTTCAGATAGGCCAATGCCTCGTTTACGCTCCATGCCCGCTTGTAAGGTCTTTCCGAAATCAAGGCATCGAAAACATCGGCAACAGCTACGATGCGTGCCTCTATTGGGATTTTATCTCCTTTTTTTCCGTATGGATAGCCGCTACCATCGAAATGCTCATGATGATGGAGGGCTATAATTGCGCCCATCTGCAGATATTTGGAAGGGCTCTCACATAAGATATCATGCCCTGCCTGTGAGTGGCTCTGCATGATCTGCCACTCATCGGCTGCCAAAGTGCCTGTCTTGCGCAGGATCGCGTCCGGGATGGCGATTTTTCCGATATCGTGCATGGGTGCGGCGTGCCGGATCAGATGACACTCATCCTTGGACATGCCGATCTCTTCGGCAATGATCTCGCTGTATTGAGACATTCTCAGTACATGATTCCCGGTTTCCTGATCGCGGAACTCCCCTGCTTTCGCCAAACGCAGTAGAGTCTCCTGCTCGCGCAGATGCAACTCCTCGGTGGTATCCCTGATCTCCCGTTCCAGCCAGGAGGCGCGATCCTTGATAATCTGCTGTTGACGACGAATTGTCAGCAGATTGTGGCACCTGGCTCTGCATTCGGTATGGTCAATCGGCTTTGTAAGAAAGTCGGTTGCGCCTGACTCGAGTGCACGATATCGCACCGACTTATCTTCGACGCAGGTGATGATCACAACGGGGATATCACTGCAGGAGGGGATTTTTCTCAGCCACTGGATAAACTCCACGCCATCCATCTGCGGCATTTTGAAATCGGTAATGACAAGATCGAACTCGTTGTGTTTGGCCCACTCCAGCGCAGAGACGGGGTCGGCAAAGGATTGTGTGGTGACATCCGGTTCGATTGAGCGGGTGAGCTCCTCCAGAATCATCCGGCTGATGGATTGATCATCGATGATTAGAACCTGGGGCATATCTTAGTCTAACCTCATTGCCAACTCATTGAAAAGTAGTGCAAACCCAACTCTACCTGATGGGCGGTTTCAGGCAATACCCTATCAGAATTAAAGTCACAAATCAGGTGTTGGCCATGTGACCTTTTCACAATCAAACAACGATACTGTGACTTTCTGTTAATGGAAGGCTGGATTCAGGGTAAATTTCACTTGTTACAAAAATAACATTTGCAGGAAGGAACAGGTGGATGATCTCATATTTATATTATTTTACAATGCCTTAGCAGAATTCCCCGCAATTTTCAGTTATTATCATCTGCCAGCGTTTTCTCCAGATAGCGTTTGAGAATGACGGGTTCGAAAGGTTTGTCGCAGATGGCGGAAACGCCTGATTGCTGCACCGCAGCAAGACGGCTCTGGTTCGACTCGCTCGTGATCATTAAAATGGGAATGGTCGGCTGTAAGCTGTTGTTTCGGATATAGTCGATAAACTCCTGTCCATTCATCTCCGGCATATTGTAGTCGGTGATGACGAGGTCGAAATAGTGGTCATTGACCAGTTGTGCTCCCTCGGAACCATTCTCCGCCTCGGTGATCTGCTCCATGCCCATGGCTTCCAACAGCCTGCGAATATGGTTTCGCGCCATCTGGCTGTCATCCACCACTAAAATTCTTAACGATTCGGTATCGATATTGTCGAGATGGATTTCGGGTGTTTCGATATAGTCGACAGTGGATTTCAAGGCAATATTCAGGTCATCTTCCGAAAAGGGCTTGGGAAGAATGGCGATTGCGCCTGCCTGGCGAATCGGGTCCAGAAAGCGGAACCGGGTTTCGCTGGAGATCAGGATATAGGCTGTATCCACGAGTAGTGGTTCGCTACGCATCGTGGTGACAAGGTCAGTCCCTGTCATATCGGGCAGGTAGAGCGTGCTGATGACAAGGTCTGGCGGGGTGCGGCGCATGGCCTCCAGAGCTGCTTCACCGGATTCTAAGGTTTCAATCTTGGAGATGCCCAAGTCAGAAAGATAGCCATCGATGATATGCCTCTGGGTCAACGAAGGCTCGACAAGGATGACGCTGAGGTCACTTAACTCCAATTGGCTCATGTGAAATCCTGTTGCGGTCAAATTTGTAGTAAACGGCCGGATGATCGAGGTTGAAACGGGGTAATCGGGTTTCTCAGGCGAAAATATAAGGCACAGTGAAGCGTTCTCAGCTTGGCACCCTTCGTCTACCCTCGTAGAATCGATCGACTAGCTGGGTATCGGCATCAAGCCGGATTTCTTTAGGAGTGTGGTAGCAGTGAAACTGAGTGTAGGTGACTTCCGGGCATGGGAGCACAAGTGCGTGACGCTGATGGGGATGTCAGGCGTTGGAAAGACGCGTCTGTCCAACATCCTGCGTGACAGTGACTGGTTTCACTATTCGGGAGATTACCGGATTGGCACCCATTATCTGGATGAGCCGATCCTCGATCATATCAAGGAGCAGGCGATGCAGGTGCCTGTGTTGCGGGATCTGCTTCGTTCCGACTCTATCTATATTCGCAATAATATCACTGTCGATCATCTCAAACCGGTTTCGATCTTTCTGGGTATGCTGGGTAACCCTGAACTTGGCGGTATGCCGCTGCGTGAATTCAAACGGCGGCAGAATCTGCATCGCGAGGCGGAGATTGCGGCCATGAGGGATGTGCCAGGGTTTATCCGCAAGGCACAACGGATTTATGGGTATCGCCATTTCATCAACGATGTAGGGGGCAGCCTGTGTGAGTTGGATGAACCTGGCATCATTGAACTGCTCTCCGAGCATACGATGATACTCTACATTCGGGCCTCGGAGCGTGACGAGACAGCGCTGATCGAGCGGGCTGTGCGTGATCCCAAGCCACTTTACTATCGGGAGAACTTTCTCGATGAGCAGCTCGATCTCTACTTGCAGGAACAGGATCTGCCCTACGTGGCGATGATCGAACCCATTAAATTCGTTCGCTGGGTCTTTCCCAAACTGTTTCGTAGCCGCATTCCCCGGTATGAGGCGATTGCACAGGGTTATGGCTACACAGTAACCACGGACGAGCTTGCTCAGGTCCAGAATGTCGATGATTTTTTGGTCATGCTTGAAAGTGTGATTGAACGAAATCCACCCAGTGTTTGAGGAGTCCTTCATGCCATTGGTCGCACACTCATCACTGCCAACCTTCCAGCGCCTGCAGCAGGAAGGCCAGACGGTTTTACCCCCCGAACGCGCGGCGAAACAGTACATCCGGGAACTGCACATCGGCCTGCTCAATATGATGCCGGATGCAGCGCTTGGTGCCACTGAACGGCAGTTTTTTCGTCTCGTTGGAGAGGCGAATCAGATTGCGCAGTTCTATATTCATCCCTTTACACTGGAAGGATTGCCCCGGGATGAAAAGGCCCGTGAACATATCGGGCAGTACTATGAATCTTTCGAGCAGCTAAAGGAAGATGGGTTGGATGCCCTGATTATTACCGGAGCCAACGTCACTCATCCCAACCTCTCTCAGGAGCCGTTCTGGAAGCCGTTGATTGAGGTGGTCGACTGGGCTCACGAAAATGTCACATCCATGCTCTGTTCATGTCTGGCAACCCATGCGGTGATGGAGTTTCGTCATGGTCAGAAACGGCGGCATATGGGAGACAAGCTTTGGGGCGTGTATGGCCACAAGGTGGTCGACCGCACTCATCCGTTGGTCAACGACGTCAACACCCTGTTCGATGTCCCTCACTCCCGCTTCAATGAGATAACCCGCGATCAGTTCGATGCGTCTGGTTTGAAAGTGCTTGTAGAGAGTGATGAAGGTGGGGTGCATCTCGCTGTCAGTGAGGATGGCTTTCGCGTGGTCTATTTTCAGGGTCATCCCGAGTATGACACCATCAGCCTTTTTAAAGAGTACAAGCGTGAAGTGAAGCACTTTATTGCTGGTGAAAGGGTGGATTTCCCCCCCTTTCCCGACAACTATCTACATGCTAGAGACAAGGCGATTCTCTGCGAATATCATGACCGCCTGTTGACTGCACTCGGCGAGGGAGGCGAGCTACCTGAGTTTCCGGAATCGTTGATCAGCGATTCCATCCACAATACCTGGCACGATACTGCTGAGGCAGTCTTGGGTAACTGGATCGGCAAGGTTTACCAGGTCACTCATCAGGAGCGGAAATACCCGTTCATGGAAGGTATAAATCCTAATGATCCACTTGGCTTGGCGGAGTGATTTTGGGAATTGGTTTTTATCGGGCTTCAGTTGGCTTAACCCGGAGAGGGAAAATGGCGGAGCGGACGGGACTCGAACCCGCGACCCCCGGCGTGACAGGCCGGTATTCTAACCAACTGAACTACCGCTCCGAAGAAGAAGCGCGGTAGTTTAAGGGTTTTTGGAGGCAGGTCAATAGGCTTTTTGCGAAAAGCGGCAAACGTGCCTGGCGAACAGTCGCAGGTTGCGTAATATCAACGACGATACTTGTGTCATCATGCAGAATTCATCTTGTTTCCTGTCTGGAACACCCGGTAAATCTGAGAGGGCTTATGCTGTTCGAGATCGATGAGTCTGTTCGTAAGCGGGCCAAAAACCCCCATGATATTTTCATGCTGAACCTGGCTGGAATTCATCTGCTGGCTGCTCCCGCTTCATTTGTCTTCATGGGCAAACCGGGATTGCTGATACCGCTCTCGGTTTCACTGCTGATTATCGTGTTTTTCTGGATTCGTGCGAGCAGGGCGGAGAAGCAAGATCCCTGGTTCGTGGCTGCTCATTGGCGGCTGGCGGCGAGCCGCACCAAAATTCTATTGGTCGGATATGTGGTTACCGGCGCCATCATCGGTTTGACCGCAATGGCAACTTCCGGGGACAGTAAAGGTGCGATCATGGCGGACGCCTTCTTTCGTGTCGCAATCGTACCTGCCCTGCTCACAGTGATGGTCTGCTTTGTGTTGGAGTCCAGTGGCATATTCATGGCTGCCAGGGCTGAGCTGCCCAACGGATTGGTGAAAAGATTTCCCCCGCCGGATGACGTGGTGGAAAAAGCAGACCCGACGGCTGTTGATTTCGGAGATGGGTCGAACAATTAAGGAAGCATAAAGCCCCTGATAGCGTAGAAGAGTGCGGCGGCCAACAAGCCGGATACCGGCACGGTAATCAACCAGGCTGCGAGGATCTTTAACAGGGCTGATCGTTTGACAAGTTGCTGACGATAGATCTTGCGCAGGCCTTTTCGCTCTTTCTTGGTGAGGTCGGCTTCGGCGGAGTGTGCCTTGAGCTGTGCCAGCATCTCTCCCTTGCGGTTGGTCGAGGCGCGGCTGAATTCATCAAGAAACGCCTCAACGACCACTTGGTCCTGTCCATCGTGATGGCTCATGATCTCTTCCATCGTACGGGCATAGGTGGCCTTCAGAAACTCTCGTAGAAAGCCGACGCCGAATACCGCACCGACGGCAATATGGGTAGAACTCACCGGCAGACCAAACTGGGTGGCGATGATGACCGTGATGGCGGCCGCCATGGCGATGCAGAAGGCCCGCATCTGGTCCAGTTCTGTGATTTCGGAACCCACTGTCTTGATCAGCCTAGGGCCATAGAGCGCCAGTCCCAAGGCGATACCGAAAGCGCCTACCATCATTACCCAGAGAGGAACTGCAGCCTTTTGGACAATTCTGGATCCGGAAATTGCCTCGTTGATGGCTGCAAGCGGCCCAACTGCATTGGCAACATCATTGGCGCCGTGGGCGAAGCTGAGCAGGGCGGCAGCGAAGATCAGAGGGGCTGTGAATAGACTGTTAACGCCGACTTTGCTGTTAGGCAGGCGGTCTGCGGTTTTTTCGATGACAGGACGGACAAGCAGATAGATCGCAGTCGCAAAGAAAAGACCAGTCATCGCGGCCGTCTGGAAATCAATCCTCCAGACTTTCTTCAACCCTTTGAGTATGAGATAGGTTGAGAAGGCCATCACCATAAGTGCGACCAGCAGTGGCACCATTCTTTTGGCGGCACGGGCCATATCGCTCTGGTAGGTTATCGTACGTTTGATGAGGTAGAGGAAACCAGCGGCGATCAGGCCACCCAGAACCGGGGAGATGACCCAGCTGGCGGAGATGGCTGCCACCTTGTTCCAGTTGGCGATATCGATCCCGCCAGCGGCAATGCCCGCACCCAGTACGCCGCCGACGATGGAGTGGGTGGTGGAGACAGGTGCACCCATTGCAGTGGCGATGTTGAGCCAGACTGCTCCGGCCAGCAGAGCCGCCATCATAATCCAGATGAAGGTGTCCCTGTCGGCAATCAGGGAGGGGTCGATAATGCCCTTCCTGATCGTGTCCACCACATCGCCGCCGGCGATCAGTGCCCCTGCTCCCTCGAAGATTACGGCAAGTAAGATAGCGCCGGTCAGTGTCAGCGCCTTTGAACCCACCGCCGGCCCGACATTGTTGGCAACGTCGTTGGCTCCGATGTTCATCGCCATATAACCGCCGATCATCGCTGCCACGATCAACATGGTATTGTCGGTGGTATTACCAAAGCGGAAATCGGTAAAGAGCATCACACCTGCGATGAATATGATGCCGATGCCGAGACGGAAGATTTCGGGACGGCCGAAACGGGTGGCGTCTTCAATCTGCTTGATGTTTGAGAGTTCCATTATGGCCGAACTCCGTTGTTGATGAAGAGAAGGTGTTTAGAAACCTGCGAACTTGGGCGTTAAGGCTGCTGAAGTGACTCGATGAAACTGTTCGAGCGCGCTATGGATTGGTTCATCCGCTTGATAAGCTTTCCGATATCGGACTTCAGATTGCTGAACTCGCCACGCAGGGCTCCGATGGCCTGTGCATTCAGGTTGTGTTTGAGAAAAAGCACGTTGTCTTGAAAGCTGTCGAGGATTGGCTGCATGGTCTTTTCGGCCTGAAGCATCGATTTGAGCATCTGGCCGTAGCGCTTTTTGGTGGCCCGCATTTTTTTGGCGCTGGCGGCTTTGAGGTTTTTATTCTGATAGAGATCCAGCTCCTCCTGCCACTCTTCGAAGAGGGCGTCTGCCACCGACTCGACTTTATCGATACGACTGGAGACGTCATCTGCGGCGGACTGGCTCTCTTCGAATTCGTCATTCAGTTTTTCATAGGCTGATTTGAGGTCGGTCTCTTCAACTTTGATGACAGAGGCGAACTGTTCCAGGGCCGATTTGAACTGCTCCTGGGCCTCAGTCTGGGCATCGCGGGCTGACTCCACCCGGTCTACGAGAATGTCACGTTTGTGGACGCCCACTTTTTCCATGGTGTCGTAGTAGACGGTGGAGCAACCCGCGCTCAGCAAAAGGGATAACAGCAGAAATTTCGTGCGAACGGAGTTCATGAGAGAGTCACTCGTTGTTGGATAAATTCTGCGGCATTGTGCCATATTCCAGTTCTCCTGACACAGCCGGTGAGAAGCCGGATAGAATCTGCATTGATGGCGACTTGTGCCGTGTTCCAGTATATTTCACTATCTCCTTGAATTTTCCTGACCCCCCATAGGGACCTGCTCTGATGAGAAGAATGCAATCATTTCGGCCAGCAATGCTTGCCATGTCTGTTGTCCTTGTTTTGATGCTGGCCGGATGTGCATCGGGACCAAAACGTCCGGTCTTCTATCCCAATGATCACATGAAAACTGTGGGAAAGAGTCAGTCGGAACAGGATGCCGAGGCCTGCATGGCTTTGGCCCGGGATTCCGGCGTGAGTGAGAACCAGGATGGTGAGGTTGGAAAGAAGGCTGCCAAAGGCGCTGCTGTCGGCGGTATTGCTTCTGGTGTGTGGGGGCTGTTTCGCGGTGATGCGGGAGAGCGGGCAGTCGCGGGCGCGGCAGCAGGTGCGGCAACGGGAGCTGTCGGCGGAGCCTTTCAGTCGGCGGAACTCAATCCCACCTTCAAGCGCTTTGTGCAGCGTTGCCTGAGTGAGCGTGGTTACGAAGTCATTGGCTGGGAATAGAGGCTAGAATGGCGATGAACTGGCCGCAACTGCTCTCCCGCAAACGCCTGGGATCAGACGATGAGCCCTCCGAGACGACTGCCCGCACCGACTATCAGCGGGACCTCGATCGGATTGTTTTCTCCTCCGCCTTCCGGCGTATGCAGGACAAAACGCAGATCTTTCCGCTGTCGAAGATTGACTATGTCAGGACCCGTCTGACTCATAGTCTGGAATCTTCCAGTGTGGGCCGTTCTCTGGGAACTTTGGTTGGCGAGCAGATTATAACCCGTCATGATTTGGCCTCTGCCGAGGCTTCCGATTTTGGTGATATATGCGCTGCGGCCTGTCTGGCCCATGATATCGGCAATCCGCCTTTCGGCCACTCAGGCGAGGATGCGATCCGTCTGTGGGCCGAGACGGCGGATTACGGCAAAGGGCGGGTTGGGGTACTGCATGGCAGTCAGCGGGAGGATTTCCTCAACTTTGAAGGTAATGCCCAGGGTTTTCGTGTGCTTTCACGTTTACAGAACCGTGACAATCCCGGTGGCCTGCAGTTGACGAGCGCCACCTTGGCGGCATTCAGTAAATATCCCCGTGAATCCTGTATCGGCAAAGGACGCTTTGATGGGGTCAGTGCCAAAAAACCGGGTTTTACCGCCGCGGATCGGGTACTGTTTGAAACCGTGGTGGAGAATACAGGGCTGATAAGACGGGATCCCATATTGGCGATCTGGCACCGCCATCCACTGGCTTTTCTGGTGGAAGCGGCGGACGACATCTGCTATCGGGTGATCGATATTGAAGATGGTTACCGTTTGGGACACCTTACCTTTGATGAGGCACTGGGGCTTTTCCTGCAGGTGCTTTCTGAACCTGAGCGGCAGGAGAAACGGCTGCGTGGCATCAGTGGAAACAAGGAGAAAATTGAGTTTCTGCGCGCCAAGGTGATCAATCAGGCGATCGGTCAGTCGATGAGCTGTTTTCTGGATTCTGAAGATGACATCCTGGCCGGCAGATTCGACCAGCCCCTCCTGAGTCTTATACCCAAGCGGGAGGAGATGAACCAGTTGATCGAGGTGGCGATTGAGAAGATCTACAACGCGCCAGAGGTGATTGAGATTGAGGTTGCGGGTTTTCAGGTGATCAGCGAATTGCTGGAGCGCTTTATTCAGGTAGTGGATGATGTTGCCGAGCATGGCCTGCAGGCGAGTTCCCGTAGCAAGATGATGATTCTTCTGGTGCCGGATCAGTTTATCGGCCCCGATAGAAAGCCGGCGGAAGATGCTTACACCCGGCTGCTGCGTTTGACTGATTTCGTCGGCGGCATGACCGATTCATATGCCGTTTCACTCTATAAAAAGGTGACGGGCATCTCTCTGCCGGGCTGATGATTTTTGTCGTTCAGTTTTCGTCGAGTATGGTCAGTGGCTGAGGTTTTGCAATGCCAAAACCCTGAGCGTAGTCGACGCCGATGCTGCTCAGGATCTTCCGGATGGTGTCGTTCTCCACATATTCCCCGATGGTTTCGAGCCCCATCAGGTGGCCGATCTCGCTGATGGATTCCACCATCGCCCGGTCTATCGGGTCATCCGCAATATCCTTGACGAAGCTGCCGTCGATCTTGAGATAGTCCACCGGCATGTTTTTCAGATAGGCGAATGAGGACATGCCAGTGCCGAAATCATCCAGCGCAAAACGGCAGCCGATGTGTTTCAGATGGGTGATAAAATGGATGGCTTGGTCCAAACGGCTGACGGCGGCCGTCTCGGTCACCTCAAAACAGATGGTGTTGGCATCCAGGTTGTAGTGGCTGAGTCTGTCAGTGATATATCCAGGGAGGCTGTCGTCTCCCAGCGACTGCCCGGAGAGGTTTATGGCGCAGAGCTCAATATCTGCTATCCGGGTTGGATTATCAGCCAGCCACTGGAAGGTTGTATCGATTACCCAGCGATCCAGAGTCGGCATCAGGTTGTATCTTTCTGCTGCGGGAATAAAGGCACCAGGAGGCACCATCCGGCCGTCTTCATCTGTCATTCGCAGCAGAATCTCGAAATGTTGCCCGGCCTCTTCATCGTCATCAAGAGGAACGATGGGTTGTTGGTAGAGGCAGAGCCGCTTCTCTTCGATTGCGCGCTGAATTCTGGAGACCCACTGCATCTCTCCCTGTCTGCGAATGGTTTCATCATCATGGCTTCTATGCACATGCACCCGGTTTCGTCCCAGATCTTTGGCGACATAGCAGGCGGCATCCGCTGCACTCAGAGCGCTTTCCGGACCCTCGCTTTCATGATTGATGCTGACGATGCCGATGCTCATGCCGATGGTGAATGTCTTGTCCTGCCATGAGAAACGGAAATCCTTTACGTTTTCACAGATTTTGTTGGCCAGTCGAATAGCTTGTTCCATCGGGCAGTCCTCAAGCAGCAGGCCAAACTCATCGCCGCCGAGCCGTGACAGAATATCACTGTGCCTGATGGTTTGTTGCAGCAGGCGTGAGACCATCTGTAGCAGTGCGTCACCGGCGACATGCCCGCAGGTGTCATTAACCACCTTGAACTGGTCAAGGTCCATGTAACAGAGCGCATAATCCACGTCACCGCTTTGCGCATTGTTGAAGGCCAGGCTGAGATGTTTTTCAAACGAGTAACGATTCAGCAGGTTGGTGAGGGTATCGTGGGTTGCCAGAAAATTCATCTGCTGGGCGATTGCATGGCTTTCGGTGACATCGCGAAAGACGGTTACGGCGCCTTTGACCTCTCCCCCTTCATTGATCGGATAGGCCGAATACTCGACAGGGAAGGAGGTGCCGTTCTTGCGCCAGAAAACCTCGTTGTTGATCTGGCAGGATAGGCCGGTGCGGAATGCTTCATGGATTGAGCACTCCCCGATGGGGAGAGTCGTGCCGTCCGCATAAGTGTGGTGTGTCAATGCGTGAATATCACCTCCCAACAACTCTTCTCGTGAGAATCCAAGCATTTTGAGCGCGGACTGGTTGACGAAGGTGACGTTTCCCTTGGTGTCAATGCCGTATATCCCTTCGCCTGTCGACTCCAGCAACAGACGCATCTGGCTGTTTATTTTTTCAAGTTCAGCAGAGGACTCCGAAAGTTTTTTATGGGCCTGTTCGTGCTCCTTAGCCTGCTTATAGTTACCAATGGCAAAGGAGATGTCGGAGGTCATCTCCTGCAGGAGGTCAACAATATCGGCATTGAAGAATTCGCTCTCCCCGGAATAGACACAGAAGGTGCCTATCACTTTCTTATTCATCGTGATGGGAAAGATGGCGGCTGAATGGATATGCGCTTTCTGGGCCAGATCCTGCCATGGAGCGGTTATGGTGCTTTCATGCAGATTGTTGATAATCACATGCCGTCGCTCATTGATCGAAATGGAGAGAGGTCCGCTTCCCTTGGTGTGATCGGGGTCCAGGGAAAACTCGGTTTGTGCGAGGCATGAAACATCATCGCCGGCGCTTGCGATGGGTTCCACCGAGCTGGTGCGAATGTTTACCAGACCAATCCAGGCGAATTTCAGGCCACCAAGCTCTACTGCAATACGGCAGACTTTTTCGAACAGTTGTTCAGGTGAGTGGAGCCGTATGATGGTTTTGTTGGTCTGTGAAAGTGCGGCATACATGGATTTTTGGGTGGTCAGCGCGCGTTCCCGCAGACCAATCTTTTCAGCCATCTCGTTGAATGCCGCTGCAACATGGGAGATCTCATCCTCTCCTGGCATGGATGCGGATACTGCATAGTTTCCCTGTGCCAGTTGCAGGGCGGCATTTTTCAGCTTGCCGATCCGTTTGATGATGGTCTGCCTGAGTAACCATGAGAGGATCAGGAATGTGAGGATGAATCCGATGGAGTGGCTGATGATATTCTGGCGTGTTTGGGCGGCCACCCGCTCTTCGACAATCGTTCCGGGCAGTTTGATGCTCATTACACCCCGCAGATCACCGAGTTCGTAATCGTAAGCCAAGCCGTACTTCTCTCTGATACTGGGGGGGGCTTCCTCTTGTTTGCCGTGGCATTTCAAACAGTGGGGCTTGACCCAGATCGGTTGGGAAAAATGGTAGAAGGGTTCACCGTTGGGTCCGTCATAGGGAACCATCCTCTCTTTTTCCTCCGGGTTGTCCTGAAAGTGGCGGATAGCCTCCATCTCAATCATATCCGCCTTGTTATTGGGGTTTCTCGGGCGATCAGAGACATTGTTGAAGGTCAGGCCGGAGTCCACCCATTTTTTGAACTCTTTGGAAATTCGGCTGATAGAGTGGGCCGGGAGAAACCCCAGGGTTTTTTCATCAATGGGGATATTGTGGGTAAGAAAATGCCTTTGGTAGACATTTCGCAAAGACATCAGCATGCCGCGAATGGTCCGGGCGTGGTCGCGGATATTTTCGACGACTTGAGACTCAACCTGCCGGTGACCCATATACTCCACGGTCACAAAATGGCCTAAAAAGACGATTGCAGTAACAGCCAGGACTTTGGTTTGTAACTGCATTGTCAGGTTGTTTCCTTCAAGCTTTCTATCTGATGTGGCATCTCTCGATGCAAAACAGAGGGGCTGTTCCCTTTAGTTCAATTGCCTGGTTTCCATACCTTGCCTCTGTTGGTTATAACGCGACAGCTATCAGTTAGATAGCTATCAAAACTATATTCGACCACTACGCGAAAAACTTTAATTCCGGTAATGGCCAGACTAATTCTACTTTGTCAGATTAGATCTATAAGTAACTCACTGAATAATATAAAATATATGCTGTGAATTTCTTGGCAATCATCGTAAGGAAGAGCATCAAATGACAAGCACCAAGGTCATTTGAATTACCTGATACGCGCATAAGTAGAATCGATCGCATAGCGGAGCGATTCCAACGTTTCCAGTACCGCTTTGAATCCCATTTTCGAAGCAAGACGAGGTCGGTGTTTCAACCGGTCACACACTATCTCAAAGGCCTGATGCAAGCGCAGAGAAAGAACATGGAACGCATGGAAGAGGTGGTTGCAGGCGCAGATGATCAGCGTCTCCAGCATATGCTCACCGAGTCCCCGTGGGATCATCGTGCGGTGTTAGACCAAGTGGCGCTGGAAGCCGATCAATGGCTGGGTGGAACCGCGGATACCTGTCTGTTGCTCGATGAGAGTGGCCTTGCCAAGAAGGGTAAACATTCAGTGGGGGTTAAACGCCAATGGAATGGCCGCCAGGGCAAGGTGGATAACTGCCAGGTTGGTGTATTCGCAGCACTGGGTAAAGGGCACTTGTCCACGCTGATAGATGAACGTCTCTATCTACCCAAAGAGTGGGTATCGAACCCGGCTCGCTGTCGCAAGGCGGGTATCCCGGAAGTTGAACGGAAACATCAAAGCAAGTCAGAGTTGGCGCTGGAGATGGTGCGTCATCAGAGGACGCTTGGCCTGCGTTTTGCCTGGGTGGGTGCAGATGGGGGATACGGGAAGGATCCGGCTTTTCTGAGGGGTTTGGAGGCGATGGGTGAAACCTTTGTGGTGGACATCCACAAAGACCAACAGGTCTACCTGGAAGATCCACAGCCGTTCATACCGGAGAGCACGACAACGCGCGGTCGTCGTCGAAGTCGTCTGCAAGCCCAGGCAGCCCGTCTGCGCGTTGACCAGTGGCTCAATGAGCAACGGGACAGCGAGTGGCAGCAAGTGGTATTACGGGATAGCAGCAAGGGCAAACTGCGCGTCGAGATCCTGCATCATCGGGTTTGGCTTTGGGATGGAAAAGAAGCCCAGGCACATCAATGGCACCTGATTGTACGACGAGAGGTCAATTCACCGGAGACGATTAAATACACCTTGTCGAATGCACCGGAAGAAACGCCATCCCATTGTCTTGCAAAGATGCAGGCGCAGCGGTTCTGGGTTGAGCGTTCGTTCCAGGATGGTAAGAGTGAATCAGGTCTTGCTGATTATCAGGCCCGTAAATGGAAATCCTGGCATCACCATATGGCCTTGGTCATGATGGCGATGTTATTCATGCTCGAAGAGCGAATTGTGCAAAAAGATGATCACCCCTTACTCAGTTGTTCAGACATCGAATCGCTATTGCGTGCCTTCCTGCCACGGCGAGATATTGAACGCGATGAAATACTACGGCAAATGACGAAACGGCATCGTAAACGACAAGCGGCTATCGACTCCCAATATCGAAAACAGACGCTGGAACAGTCGGTTGCCGGGTGATGGAATCTGACAAAGTAGAACTAATAACATGGAAAATTCCTTGTCAGCCTCATCCTATTGACTTAACGCGAGATTTTCCATGTGCCGTCGGCTTGTCGGCAGAAGGTGAATCTTGAAGTGCCGCTGCGTTTTCCGGCTTGGTTGGTGATTTCTGCTTCACGGCAGGTGGTGCCGCCTTTTTCCATGGTTGACAGAGCCTTCAAGCTGCCTTGGTTCCCTGATTCCGGGTTTTCCCATGCCGCACTGTCACCATCCTTTCCACTGTTGAACAGCTCTCGGGCCGTCTCTTTCATCATGTCCCAGTCCTTGTCGGTAAAGTAGCGTACGGGAGAGTATTGAAGCCAACGCAACTCCAGTGCCTGGGCAGGCTGACAGATGCTGCCGAGAAGGATGCAGAGTGTTATGGTGGGACGGAGAAAACTGAATTGCATCTGTGCCTCCAGTGCAGTGATTGCAGGGAGCTAAACAGTGCGTGTAAGCGACAGTGATGTCAATCTGTGCTCGAACCCGCTTCAGCATTTATGAGAAAATGCCCAGGAATAGGTTGTTCGAATCCTGGAGGTTCGTTTGGATCATTCGCGCCGTTTCGGTGGTATTGGCAGGCTCTATGGTCAGTTGGTCCTGGAAAATTATTCTGCGGCTCATGTTTGCGTGATTGGTATCGGCGGCGTAGGCTCCTGGGCTGTGGAGGCGCTTGCCCGCAGTGGTATTGGCGCCATTACCCTGGTCGATCTCGACCATATTGCGGAATCCAATATCAATCGCCAACTCCATGCGCTGGATACCACGCTGGGGATGGCTAAGGTCGAAGCCATGGCGGAGCGGGTCTCTGAGATCAACCCTGACTGCCGGGTTTCCATCATCGAGTCCTACATTGAGGCGGATAATCTCGAACTGATAACGGACGGCGACTTCGATTATGTCATCGACTGTATCGACAGCTTTCGGGTCAAAGCGGCGCTGATTGTTGCATGCCGCCGCCAGCGGGTGGGATTGATTACAATCGGTGGTGCAGGTGGACAGACCGATCCAACCCGTATCTGCCTTGCTGACCTGAGTCGCACCAGGCAGGATCCGCTGCTCGCCAAGACCCGCAAATTGTTGCGGCGGGAATACGGCTATCCGGCTGCTGAGTCAAAACGCCGTTTCCATGTGCCAAGTGTCTACTCCACTGAAAACCTGACATACCCCGATGAGACTGGAGGTGTCTGCGATACCAAGCCGGGTAGGGGGGAGGGTTCGCTCAACTGTGGTGGTTATGGTTCGGCCATGACGGTGACCGCCACTTTCGGTTTGGTGGCGGTGTCCCATGTCCTTAAAGTGCTGGCGGCAGGCAAACGGGCTTAACCTTCCTTTCGGGCAAAAGCCACGGTATAGGACTTACCCTGTTTGAGTTTCTTATAGTTACCAAAAACCTCGCTCAAATTGCGCTTCATAAACTGGCGCAGGCCGTTGATGGTGACCAGATAGAGGCGGCCGCCGGGATTCATCCTTGCCAGGGCGTCATGAAGATAGAGGCTGAGCATCTCCTTGCCCACCTTTGCCGGGATGTTCGATGCGATAACGTCAAAACGCAGATTGGGGTCGACCTGATTGAAGCCGTTGCTGAGTTTGGCTCTGGCATTGTCCAGGCCGTTTCTTTCGGCATTGCCGTTGCTGTAGTCCACGGCGATAAAATCCTTGTCCACCATCAGCGTCTGACCCTGTGGGGCAAGGCGGGCCATCAGCAGACCGATGGGGCCATAACCGCAACCGAGGTCGAAGCAGTTATCCGTCGCCTCGATCTCCAGCCGGTCCACCAGCAAGCGGGTGCCTTCGTCTATATCGCGAGGGGAGAAGAGTCCCCAGGTAGTGTGGAAGACAAAGGGCAAATCCCGCAGACGGGCATCGAAGACAATGTCCCTGCGGTACTTTTCTAGTGTTTCTCGATCCAGCATGACGGCGGAGTTTTATCCTCTTCGGCGGGAAAGTCAATCAAGTACCATATCCAGGGTTTCCAGGATAGGTTCCACACTATGGTAGTCGACAGGTATGGGCCAGAATCCCATGCCTTGCTGCAGGATCAGGGCCGGGAAACTGCGAACCCCCATTGAACGGCTGCTTTCGATCTCCTCTTCCAGCAGTCGATGGGTGGCCGGTGATTCCAGCGCCTCTGAGAACTGCTGTTCATCCAGCCCGATGTTGCCGGCAAGTTGGATCAGCGTTTTGTTGTCGGAGGGGTTTTGTGCATAAAGATAGTAGGCTTCCTGGATGGCCAAAATCATCGCTTCGGAGAAAGTCGCGCCCTGCAATCCTGCGGCAATCACCGCCCGACAGGCCGGGTAGGTGGAGCGGCGGGGTTTACACTGCTGCCAGAAATCGAAGTTGAAGCGGGTCTCCGGCAGCTTCTCCTGAATTCGCTTCCAGGTGGCCTGAAGGTTCTGCTGCATCTCTTCCGGCATCGGGTCATCGCTGTCCGGAGCCAGACCGCCCAGTATTTTTTGCAGTTTTACACCAGGTGGCAGCTGTTCACCCAGCTGTGCGAGCACAGGTCGAAACGCCCAGCACCAGCTGCACATCGGGTCGTGGATATAGAAGAGGGTGGAGTCTGTTTCAATGTCCATAGAGCAACAGCCCCTCTGCACGTTCCAGATGCTTGGGCGTACCCGCCAGCACCAGCACATCGCCACTTTGCAGACGGGTTTCGGGCGCGGGAGTCTCTCCACGAATGCCACCACGCCTGACGGCGGTCACACTGACCTCCCAGTCCCAGAGGTGGAGGTCTTCGATAGTGTGATCCACGGCAAAGGCCTTTTTCGGCAGGGTCACTGTATGCAGGCGCTCCTGGAACGCCTCATCGTGTTCCATATCCAGAGGCTCTTCCCCATGGAAGAAGTCACGCAGCAGTTTGTAGTGGTTCTCTCGAATCTCACGCATGATTTTGAAGATGCGGGAGCCGGGAACCTTGAGCAGCAGCAACAGTTGTCCCCCCATCATCAGGCTGGCCTCGACCGCTTCCGGCATCACCTCGGTGGCACCGGCGGCCTCCAGTTCATCCATGTGAGTATCATCGCGGGTGCGCACCAGCACCGGGAGTTCCGGACGGAATTCCTGTAACCGGTGCAGGATCTTCATCGCTGAGGCGTGGTCTTCGAAGCTGAGTACCACCACGCTGGCGCGGCTGAGACCGGCGGCATCGAGGATTTCACTGCGTGACGCATCACCAAAATGGACCGGGTCACCGGCTTCATGCGCCTCTCTGACGATAGTTGGGTCGAGATCGAGCGCCACGTAGGGGAAACCTTCGTGGTCGAGAAGACGCCCAAGGTTCTGCCCGATACGGCCATATCCACAGATGATGACGTGCTGCTCCATCTGTTCTGTCTCTTCCGCCAGGTCGCCGATGATCTGAACCTCATCGCTGAAATTGCGCAGGGTGCAAAATTGTTTTGCCAGGCGGCCGTTGTTTCGGATCAGGAAGGGTGATGCCGTCATGCTGACAATGATCGAGGCAAAAAGTATCTGCCCGACAGGGCCGGGCAGCAGGGAGGACTCCAGGGAGAGATCCAGCAGCACGAAACCGAACTCTCCGCCTTGCGCCAGCAGAACGCCGGTGCGAAATGCAGGAGACATCGAATTGCCAGTGGCGCGGACCAGACCAAGGATGATTACGCCTTTAACCAAAATAAGCGCGGCGGCGAGCAGCAGCACCCAATGCAGGATGGGAAGCAGTGAGAGCAGATCGACGCGCATACCAACTGTCACAAAGAAGAGGCCGAGAAAGACGTCCTGGAAGGGACGTATGTCGGCCTCGATCTGATGGCGGAATTCTGTCTCTCCCAGCATCATGCCAGCCAGGAAGGCGCCAAGGGCCAGCGACAGGCCAGCTTCATGGGTGAGCCAGGCGGCTGCCAGGGTTACAAGCAGTACGGTGAGGGTGAAGAGTTCGGCAGAGCGGGCCCTGGCGATCTCATGAAACAGTGGCCGCAACAGCCAGTGACCGGCCGCCATGATGACCACGAAGACTAAGGCTGCTTTGAGCAGGGCCAACAACAGCGGCACCGCCATGCCCTGGTCACCGGTTCCGGCCAGGATTGGGATCACCACCAGCAGCGGGATGACCGCCAGATCCTGAAACAGCAGGATGCTGACGCCAAGTCGACCGTGCTCCGAATTGAGTTCCAGCTGTTCCGACAACTGTTTTGTGACGATGGCGGTGGATGACAGGGCCAGAATGGCGCCAACGATGATTGCGGCGTTGAGATCGATGCCCAATGCCCAAGCAATGCCGGTGGCCAGTGCGCCGGTCGCCAGGACCTGGCTACCGCCCAAACCGAACACCGAGCCCTTCATGGCGATCATCTGCGGCAGGGAAAATTCCAGGCCGATGGTAAACAGCAGAAACACCACCCCAAACTCTGCCAGAAAGCGGGTATCTTCAGTGGATGCCACCCAACCGATGCCGAAAGGTCCAACCAGAATACCGACGATCAGGTATCCGAGAATCGGCGGCAGGTGGAAGCGCCGGAAAAGGGTCACTGTGATCACCGCAATGGCGAGCAGCAGCAGGATGATCTGTAGGGTATGGATGTTCATTCAGGGTTTCTTTTCGATTTTTCTGCCACAAGGATACTTTAAATAAACAACCGATTGATATTACCCGTAGGGTTTGCCTGCCATATGCTGTTAAAATGCCTTTTTTTAGTCAGTAAAGAAACGAGATAGTGGCCAGACGCAAACCTAATAAGTCCGCCGGTAAGATGGATCCCCATCAAGCTAGGGAAGCCAGCAAGTACGATAATCCTATTCCCAGCCGTGAGTTCATCATGGAGACCATGGAGGAACATGGCGTCCCCATGAATCTTCCCGATGTCGCCAAGAAGCTTGATCTGCAGGGTGAGGATCAGCTGGAGGCGTTACGCCGCCGCCTGCGTGCCATGGAACGGGATGGTCAGCTGGTGCGAAACCGCAAGGAAAACTACTGCATCGTCAACAACCGCGACCTTATCGCAGGCCGGGTGATCGGACATGCAGATGGATTCGGTTTCTTCAAGCCGGATGATGGTGGCGAGGATCTCTATATCTCGTTCAGAGAGATGCGTTCCCTGTTCCACGATGACCGCGCCGTAGTGCGGGTGACAGGTCTGGATCGGCGAGGACGTTTGGAAGCTTCCGTGGTGGAGGTGCTGGAACGCAATACCCACAGCGTAGTGGGGCGTCTCTACCAGGAGACCGGGGTGG
Source organism: Gammaproteobacteria bacterium (ex Lamellibrachia satsuma) (assembly GCA_019623805.1). Taxonomy (NCBI): domain Bacteria; kingdom Pseudomonadati; phylum Pseudomonadota; class Gammaproteobacteria; species Gammaproteobacteria bacterium (ex Lamellibrachia satsuma). The sequence continues at coordinate 438,522 of CP053680.1, read as the reverse complement.
GTTTTGTGGTGCCGGACAATAAACGTCTGAGCAAGGATGTGATCATTCCCCGCACCGAACTCAGTGGTGCTGCCCAGGGTCAGATGGTGGTGGCTGAGATCCTCGATCAACCCACCAAGCGCACTCAGCCCATTGGCCGCATCTCCGAGATTCTTGGCGACCACATGGCGCCGGGCATGGAGACGGATATTGCCATCCGTGCCCACGAGATACCCGTCGCCTGGCCGGATGACGTGGAGGCGCAGATCGCCGGACTCTCCGGCGAGGTGCTGGAGGCGGAAAAGAAAGGCCGCACCGACCTGCGCAAATTGCCGTTGGTCACCATCGATGGTGCTGACGCCCGCGACTTTGACGATGCGGTCTATTGCGAACGTAAGCCGAAAGGGTGGAAACTGCTGGTCTCTATCGCCGACGTCTCTCACTATGTGAGTCCGGGCAGTGCTCTGGATGTCGAGGGTCGTGAGCGCGGCAACTCCGCCTACTTCCCTGATCGGGTGATTCCGATGCTGCCGGAGGTGCTCTCCAACGGCCTCTGCTCTCTTAATCCCAAAGTTGATCGGCTCTGCATGACCTGCGAGCTCTATGTTGACGATAGTGGAAAGATTACCCGTTCCAAGTTCTATCCGGCTGTGATGCACTCCCATGCGCGTCTTACCTATGACCAGGTGGCCGCAATGCTCGACGGGGATGAGGCGCTTTGCGGACAATACGCTGACCTGCTGCCCCATATCCACGAATTGCACCAACTATTCAAAGCTTTGAATGCAGGACGGCGGGAGCGGGGTGCGATCGATTTCGATACCACCGAGACCAAGATTGAGTTTAATGAGAAGAGCCGGGTTGAGTGCATTGTGCCGGTCTACCGAAATGATGCCCACCGCATGATCGAAGAGTGCATGCTGGCGGCAAATGTGGCGTCAGCCCGTTTGTTGTTGCGCAAGAAGTTGCAGGCGCTCTACCGTATCCACGAGGTGCCTGCGGAAGAGAAACTCACCGATCTGCGGGAGTTCCTGGGGGAACTGGGCCTGAGTCTGCCGGGCGGCAACAAGCCGACGGCGGCTGACTACGCCAAGCTGCTGGATGGCATCAAGGGACGTGAAGATGCTCACCTGATCCAGACCGTGCTGTTGCGCTCCATGCGGCAGGCGGTCTACAGCTCTGATAACGTGGGCCACTTCGGCCTTTCGTTTCCCGCTTATACGCACTTCACATCGCCGATCCGTCGCTATCCGGACCTGGTGATACACCGGGCACTCAAGCACTTGGGGGAGAAGGGCTCGGCGGATAACTTTCTCTACACCAAATCCGAATTGCAGAGTATAGCCGAGCACTGCTCCAGCACTGAGCGCCGTGCCGATGAAGCGACCCGTGATGCCACTGACTGGTTGAAGTGCGAATTCATGATGGACAAGGTGGGAGAGTCCTTCGACGGTATTATCACCAGCGTCAACTCTTTTGGTGTGTTCGTGGAGCTCAAGGATATCTATGTGGATGGCCTTGTTCACATCACTGCTCTGGATAATGATTACTACCATTATGACCCGGTAGGGCATCGACTTTCCGGCGAACGAACGGGCAAGGTGATTCGTCTGGGTGATCCCTTGCGCATCCAGGTGGCGAAGGTCAATCTGGATGATCGTAAGATCGACTTCGTCTTGGCGCCGGAAGAAGAAGCACCGCAAAAGTCAGCGAAAAAATCTCGCCGCAAGAGCAATAAGTCTCAGAATAAGCCGACCCAGCCAGTTGAAGAGAAAACTGAGAAGAGCACGAAGAAACGTCGGCGTAGACCCCGTAAAAGGGCTAATAGCTGACTGTGTCTCAATCCCAGCTGATCATCGGCCTGCACGCAGTGCGAACCGCGCTCAAGCATGGCGATGCGGTTACCGGGGTTCGGGTCGAGGCGCGTCGCAGAGACGGCAGAATAAAAGAGATCCTGGGCCTTGCACGGCAGGGCGGGGTTGGTGTCGTACAGGTTGAACGCGCCGAACTCGATGCGCTCTCCCGTGGTGAAAACCACCAGGGTGTGGTTGCCTTTACCCAAGCACCGGCGGTGCGGGATGAAGGTTATCTCAAACGTCTGCTGGAGGATCTTGATAGTGCCCCTTTTCTGCTGGTGCTTGATGGTGTCCAGGATCCGCATAACCTTGGTGCATGCCTGCGCACCGCTGATGCTGCCGGGATAGATGCCGTGATAACCCCCAGAGATCGTTCTGTCGGCTTGACGCCGGTGGCCTGCAAGGTAGCCAGCGGCGCGGCTGAAACGGTTCCCTTTGTCCAGGTCACTAATCTTGTGCGCACCTTAAAGTGGCTGCAGGAGCAGGGGGTCTGGCTTGTCGGTACTGCGGGTGAGGCGGAAGCCGGACTCTACCAGGCGGATCTCAAAGGGCCTTTGGCTATTGTTATGGGTGGCGAAGGCAAGGGTATGCGTCGACTGACCCGCGAGCAGTGTGATGCCCTGGTTCATTTGCCCATGTTGGGGGCTGTAGAGAGCCTCAATGTCTCGGTTGCCACCGGGGTTTGTCTCTTCGAAGCCCTCCGGCAGCGTATTTCTGAATAGCTTTTTTCCCTGTTTTTAATCGATTTGGGATTTATCTCTCTAAAAAGTGTGGTTTAAAAGTTGACTAAATTACTTGGTTACTGCTAATCTTATTACCAAGTAAATTAGTAGGAAATGTGTTTGCGCATTTTAGGAGCGAGATAAAGATGAGATTGTCAACAAAAGGTCGATATGCAGTTACCGCCATGTTGGATCTGGCACTGAATGGTGCAGATGGTCCGGTGACTCTGGCTGAAATTTCTGAAAATCAGGGTATTTCACTATCCTATCTGGAGCAGTTGTTTGCCTCTTTGCGTGCAAAAGAGCTCGTACGAGGTGTTCGCGGTCCTGGTGGCGGGTACTATCTCGGCCGCAATGCCGATGATATATCAATTGCAAATATCATTTGCGCTGTTGATGAGTGGGTGGAATTTACCCGCTGCGGCGGTCGTAAGAACTGCAGTGGAGGTGAGCGCTGTCTGACCCACTCCCTATGGGATGACTTGAGTAGCGAAATCTTCGATTTTCTGACCAAAATCTCCCTCGGCGATCTGATCCGGCGTGGGGAACATAAGAAAGCCGACAAAGCGGCACACTTGAGCGTCGTCAACGATGAGGGTTCCCGCGCGGCCTGATCTATTCCTGAGTACTCATAGCCCTGACAGATTGTCAGGGATAGTGGCTAGCGGGCTGTTGAAACCTCCGGTTTCGGCAGCCCGTTTCTGTTTGTGGAAAATAATTCAAAATTCAGATTGCCCAAAAATCTAAATCTTGGTGAGAAATCCGGGTTAATGGGCTATGATTCACGCATTTTTCCAGGCACTGCCACTCGAATGCAATCTTTGCAGACCATAGCCGACTTCATCCGTTGGGGCGCAAGTCGTTTCAATGAAGCGGATCTGTTTTTCGGGCATGGTACGGACAATGCGATTGATGAAGCTGCAGTGCTTGTGTTGCATGCGCTTCATCTGCCTCCCGATTTTCCCGGCAGCTGGTTTCAGAGTCGCCTCACCCAGGCGGAACAGACAGATGTCACCCTGCTGCTGCTGCGTCGCATAGATGAGCGTCTCCCAGCTGCCTATCTGACCGGTGAAGCCTGGTTTGCCGGGCTGCGGTTCATCGTCAACGAGCATGTACTGGTGCCCCGTTCTCCGGTTGCTGAATTGGTGGAGCATGAATTTGAACCCTGGATCGAGGCGGGTCGCATCTCCCGGGTACTCGATCTCTGCTGTGGTAGCGGCTGTATCGGCATTGCTGCAGCGGTCTATCTGCCGGATGCAATGGTGGATCTGGCGGATATTTCCGACCAGGCACTACAGGTGGTGGCGGACAATGTCGCGGAACATGACTTGGGTGATCGGGTCGAAGTCGTACAGTCTGACCTTTTTTCCGCCCTGGACGGCCGTCAGTACGACGTGATCGTATGCAATCCGCCTTATGTGAGTGAGTCAGAGATGAATCAGTTGCCGGAGGAGTATCACCGGGAACCCCGACTCGGATTGACGGCTGACGAGGAAGGGCTGGCGCTGGTCGCCCGGATTCTGCGGGAGGCCTCCAGTCATCTGACGTCCTGGGGTATCATAGTGATTGAAGTGGGAAGCAGCGCGGAGACGCTGATGGCACGCTATCCTGAGATTCCGTTTACCTGGCTCGAATTCGAGCGTGGTGGAGACGGTGTTTTTCTGTTTACAGCCGAAGAATTGGTCAGATATCGCGAGACGTTTTGACGGCTTGCGAGGGAGTATAATCGATGAGTTTGCAGCGCGCCCGAAGTGCTGAAGAGTATGTGGAGTGGATCAGGCAAGCCGTGTTTGAGGTGCAGGATCTTCGCAGCTGTATGGAGTACGAGCTGGAGGAGATGGAACGCTTCCCCGCCTTTCTGGCTCACTTGGAGGAGGGGATCACGACGATCCAGCAGAGCATGGTCGATGGCGAATACCATTTTGGACGGGAAGATCTGCCTTTCATGGATATGGTAAACCGGCACGCTGACGACATTCCCTTCGCCGTGCTGTTGCGGCAGATAAATGAAACGCATCGCAAGGGGATCGATGTGAATGCATCCAACGACTGAAAAGCCTCAGGCTGAAAACGAGAAACAACTATGGATCAATCAATTGTCTTCGATCTTGACCTGATCGCAAAATATGATCAGAGCGGGCCGCGTTACACCTCCTATCCTACAGCCGTACAGTTTCACGAGGGTTTTGGAGAAGCCGACTACCGGCGGGTTGCCCAGGAGAGCAATGCTTCCGGTGATCCGCTATCGCTCTATTTCCACATTCCGTTTTGCGACACGGTATGTTTCTATTGCGCCTGCAACAAGGTGGCGACTAAGGATCGAAGCCTTGCAGACAAGTACCTGCAGCGGGTTTACAAAGAAATGGAGATGCAGGGGGCACTTTTTGACCGCTCCCGCAAGGTTGAGCAGCTGCATTGGGGTGGCGGAACCCCCACCTTTATCAGTCATGATGAGATGCGTGAGCTGGTACGGCAGACGCGCAAACACTTTACGCTGCTCGATGATGACAGTGGTGAGTACTCCATAGAAATAGATCCCCGGGAGGCCTTGGGCGATACCATCAAGGTGTTGCGTGAGCTGGGTTTTAACCGTATGAGCCTGGGAGTGCAGGATTTCGAGGAGAGTGTGCAAAAGGCGGTCAACCGTATCCAGTCTAAAGAGGATACGCTGAGTGTCCTGCAGTCGGCCAGGGATGAGGGTTTTCGGTCGATCAGCATTGATTTGATCTATGGCCTGCCGTTTCAGAGCCTCGGCAGTTTTGAAGGGACTTTGGATCAGATTCTGGAAGTCGACCCTGACCGGCTCTCCGTTTTCAACTATGCGCACCTGCCGGAACGCTTCAAGCCCCAGCGGCGCATCAATGAGGCTGAGCTTCCAAGCCCACAGGAGAAGCTCGATATCCTCCAGATGACCATCGAAAAGCTCACTGGGGCAGGTTATGTCTATGTCGGCATGGATCATTTCGCCAAGCCTGATGATGAGTTGGTCATTGCCCAACGGAACGGTACGCTCTATCGAAACTTTCAGGGCTACTCCACCCATGCGGATTGTGATCTGGTGGCGTTAGGCGCAACATCCATCGGCATGGTCGGGCCGACCTATGCACAAAATAAACGCACACTGGATGAATATTATGATCGCATCGACCAGGGAAAACTCGCGGTTTTTCGCGGGGTGGAGCTGAATCGGGACGATCAGATTCGCCGGGATGTCATTACTCGCCTGATCTGCCATTTCACCCTCAATTTCGCTGCCGTCAACGCCCAATGGGAAATCGATTTCCAGAGTTATTTTGCCACAGAGCTCGAAAACCTGAGTGGGATGGCAGAAGACGGGCTGGTGGATCTCACAGAGAGAGGCATCGATGTCCTGCCGAGAGGAAGACTCTTGATAAGAAATATCTGTATGCAGTTTGACGCCTACCTGAATTCCAAGGAGTCAAAAGGCAGTTTTTCTAAAGTAATTTGATTTCAGGTCGCTGAAGGAGTGCGGGTCTTTGAAGTTGGGATGCTCTGTAACACTATTTTACCAATAGTCACTCCGAGTGACTGAATGGGAGATCGTCTTCTCAATATTGCCGCTGGTTAAGGAATACAATTCGCCACTATTGCTTACCCCGATGAAGTTGATGTTCTGCGGGTGTACATGGGATTATTAACAGCTTGATCATTGCCCGCGCGCGCAGGGTGAGGTTGTCGATTCAATATCGATCAATTGATTGGCTGGCATGGAATAAGGTGCTGAAAAGAGACTTTAAATGTTTGACGAAAAATCAAGGGAAATAAGTAGGTTATTGTACCTTCTTGATATTCTGCTAACGCTATTGGTGTTTCTGCTGGCATATCGTCTGCGTCAGATATTCATTCCTGGCGCCAGTGCCGATCTGATATCCCATTTTGCCTTGGTGCCACTCGTTTGGGTGCCCTTGGGGTATTTCCTCTCTCGTTTTGGCGCCTACAGGGGACTACGGATTGTCTCCATTCCATCTTATGCCTGGATGGTGGTTAAGGCTTTGGGGATCAGTCTTGCAATACTTATCGGATTGCTTTTTTTGCTCAAGGTGCAGTTTGTCAGCCGTCCCCTGGTGGCAATATTTGCCATGTTCGATATTGTTGTTCTTGTCGGCGTTCGTGCGGGTCTCAAATGGTGGTATTTCAGACGCTCGATTCAAAAGGGCGAAAATTTTCTGAAGGTACTGATTATCGGTGTGGGTGAGAGGGCCCAGCGTCTGACGGAAATGTTGAATCGCCATAGCGAGTGGGGCATTGATATTGTGGGTTACCTCGATACCGATCCAAAGCATGTCGGTGATGAAGTGATGGGTGCAAAAGTGCTCGCCACCGCAGATAAAATACAGGAGATCCTGACCAGCCAGGTAATCGATGAGGTGATTTTGGCAGTGCCTCGCAGCCGCTTGAGTCACATGGAGGAGATTGTCAGTGCCTGCGAAGAGCAGGGTGTTCGTTTCCGATTTATGGCAGATGTCTTTGAGCTGGAAGTTGCCCGCACGCAGCTGGTGGACCTCGATGGCATCCCGCTGTTGACATTTGACCCTGTCGCGCAGAATGAAGGCATGCTACTCGCTAAACGCCTGATGGATCTGATAATTGTGCTGACTGCCATGCCTGTCATTCTGCCTGTAATGGGATTAATTGCGCTTGCCATCAAACTAGATGATGGTGGCCCGGTTTTTTTCGTCCAACATCGGGTGGGCTTGCGTAAGCGCCTGTTCCCCATGCTCAAATTCCGCTCGATGGTAGTGGATGCTGAGGCCAAGATGAAAGAGATAGAACATCTGAACGAGGCGGAGGGACCGATTTTTAAAATAGAAAGGGATCCTAGGGTAACTCGTGTGGGTGAATTTATCCGCAAGACGAGTCTTGACGAATTCCCGCAATTGCTGAATGTAATACGCGGCCATATGAGCTTGGTAGGTCCCCGCCCAATGTCGCAGCGTGATGTTGAATTATTCGACACAGGTATCCAACGCAAGCGGTTCAGCGTGAAACCCGGATTGACCTGTATCTGGCAAATTTCAGGTCGGAGTAACCTGCCTTTCGAAAAATGGCTGGAACTGGATCTGAAATATATCGATGGATGGTCGCTCTGGCTTGACCTGAAAATTCTCTTATTAACCATACCGATTGTTCTCAAGGGAAGTGGTGCTGTCTAGGGCTGTCAATGCTGAGAAAATTCCTGCGTTGCTGCCTGTACCAGGCCTGACGTTGTATCTGCTTAATATCCGCCTCATTGTTTAATTATTACGAAATGGCCTGAAGATGACCTCACTTGCAAAGATAAACCTGTTTGGTATCCCTGTAGAATCCATGGGCATGGAAGAGGCGCTCGATACTGTCCACCATGCAATTATTCAACATGAACCATTGCAGATTGGTGTGGTGAATGCTGCTAAGGTCGTAAACATGCATCGTGACCCCGCGCTGCGTGAAGATGTGCTCTCATCCGACATCATTTTTGCTGACGGAGCAGCTGTGGTGTTGGCAAGCAAAATGTTGGGTCAGTCACTACCTGAGCGTGTCACCGGGATTGATCTGATGTTTGGCATGTTCGAAAGAGGTAAGGCACATGGTTATCGTGTCTACTGCCTCGGGGCTACCGAAGAGGTCTCCAAAAAGGTCGAGGAAAATATCGCACGTGACTATCCGGGTTTGATACTGGCCGGCAGACACCACGGCTATTATTCAGAGGAGGAGCAGCAGACAATTGCGGATGATATCAAGAATTCAAAGGCCGATATTCTTTTGGTAGCGATGACCTCACCTAAGAAAGAGCAGTTTTTAGCCAAGTGGATGGACTACATGGGTGTCTCAGTCTGTCATGGAGTCGGTGGTTCATTCGATGTCTATTCGGGTAAGGTTGAGCGCGCCCCCGAACGTTGGCAGAAACTGGGTCTTGAGTGGCTGTATCGGGTTAAGCAAGAGCCAAGGCGCCTTTGGAAGCGTTATTTATTTACAAACATTGCCTTCATTCGCTTGCTGATAAAAGAAAAAATTAGCCGTGATTAATGATGCAAGTCTGGTATGAATAAAAAAGTATATTTAAAGTCTAGATTATAGAGTATTTCTGACAAACTTTAGGATGATGGGATAGAGATTCTTCTATCTGAAATTCAAACAAAACTCATACTCTATCGAGTATAGATAGAACAAATGCTTATTCATACCACGAAAATTAGTGGGCTTGGCTTTGACGAAACTCCAAAAGCTTTTAATCCTGTTGATATGAGTTTTCCCGCGAGCATCGTCTTCTCGCCTGTGCTTGACCTGAAGATGATTGACAGAGCCAGTATAAAGCAAGCTATTGTAGACGTGCCGGGCATTGGAATAGATGACACTATCAATTTTGACACATACCCATGATTCATGTGCGGATTGCATGCCTGTTTTTTCTCGTTACGAGGGTTGGTTAGCTCCATTTGACTAATGCTTAATTAGTCTTGGCCCAGATTATATATGATCAGATTAACTTTACTCTATCTGCTAATAACATTCTTGTGCCTCTATGCATTTAAAGATTGGTACAAGTCGTTATGTGGCTTGATCGCGCTTATGGCTGTTATGCAGCATCCCGATATGCCGAAAAGCCTTTTTGATATCCAGGGGCTTAACGTCTGGAATGTAACCGTATTGTTTGTATTGTTGGGTTGGGTGTCGAGTCGCAGGCGCGAGAATTTATTGTGGGATATGCCGGGCAAGATCACTGCCTTCCTTGTATTGTATATAGCCGTTATGTTAATTGGTTTTTTTCGACTCTATTTTGATAGCGAAGGAATACTGCAATACGCCATTGCTATCGGTGGAGAAATTCCTACCGAGATGCAGTTGATCTCTGAATACCTGATAAATACACTGAAATGGCTAGTCCCGGCGATTTTACTTTATGACGGATGTAATAGTAAAAGCAGGGCCCTTTGGGCGTTAACCGCGATTCTGCTCGTGTACTTTGTGTTGGCTTTGCAAGTAATACAGCATATGCCACTCTCGCAAATCGCAGATGCCGAGGCCTTAGAGCACCGAAGCCAGAAAGTGCTTTCTAAAGATGTAGGTTTTCATCGGGTTAACCTTTCTATGATGCTTGCTGGTGCATCCTGGGCGATTTTTTCCATGCGCATAGTCATGGCTTCAAAGTCAAGATCTCTATTGGTTTGGGGTTTAAGTCTTATCGTATTCATTGCTGATGCACTTACGGGTGGAAGAACAGGATATGCGACTTGGGGTCTGATTGGACTTATTCTTAGTATCCTGAAATGGCGGAAACTTTTATTGGTTGGTCCGCTTGTCTTGGTACTGATCATTGCTCTTATACCCCAGGCTAGAGACAGAATGTTGCAGGGATTTACTGCCGAGACTCATGATACGAATGTGATTTTGGAAGAGGAGGGGTTGGCTGGATATGATGCGTCTGGTGGAATCAGTTGGTATACGGTTACATCGGGGCGAAGTGTTGCCTGGCCCTTTGTTATCGATGAAATCATAAATGCGCCATGGATCGGTTATGGGAGAGAAGCGATGCAAAATATCGGCATCTCCGAACACTTGATGGTTAACTTCCAGGAAAGTTTTCCCCACCCGCATAACGCATACTTTCAATGGGCTTTGGACAACGGTATTATTTCATTGTTGGTTATGGCGGCATTCTTTGTGGCGATTTTGAAAATTTCGATAAGTTTATTTCGTGAAACAAGAAGTAACTTTATTGTAGCTGTAGGTGGTGTTTCGCTTTCCTTGTTACTTGCACTACTGATAGCATCGTTGGGAAGCCAAACATTTTATCCAAGAGAAGGATCTGTCGGGATGTGGTGCGCCATCTTTCTAGCGCTCAGAGTATATGTTCAGCGCAAGAAAATGGATAAAAAATACCCCGATATAAAGTTAGAGAGCGAAGTTGATAGCAGGCTATGGTTGAAATGAGCAGAAAAATAACACTTGTATATCTAATGGCCGCCAGCCATTCGGGATCCACGCTTACAGCGATGCTGCTTAACTCGCATTCCGATGTCTATACTGCTGGTGAGTTAAAAGTTACTTCATTGGGGAATGTGGATAAGTACCGATGCTCATGCCGGACTTTACTGAAAGAGTGCGTTTTTTGGGAAAAAGTAAATCACAGCATGAAGACTAAGGGCTATGATTTCAAAATAGCTGAAGCGGGTACGGACTTTAAGGAGATAGGTGGATATTTTGTCAGGAAATTACTTGGGCCACTCTATCGAGGGATATGGCTCGAATGGGTGAGAGATGCTGCTTTATGGCTCAGTCCCTCTTGGAGACGAGTGTATCCAAAAAAATTAAAGATAAATGAAGATCTTATTCATTCAGTTTCAGAAGTCGCCGGAACTGACAAGATTGTAGATTCCTCTAAGATTGGTTTGAGGTACAAGTTTATTAAGCGGATCAAATCAATTGAAATAAAGGTTATCAGGATTGTGCGAGATGGCAGAGCTGTGGCGTTAACGTATATTGACCCGGAAAATTTTGCTGATGCGGAAAATGCAGAAATGCGTTGTGGGGGCATGGGAGGAAACAGAGATCATGAGAAGAAACAGATGCATGAGGCAGCAAGGGAATGGTTGAGAAGCAATGAGGAAGCTGAGGCAGTCATTAGAACTTTGAACGATGATCAATGGATACAGATAAGATATGAAGATTTGTGCACTAATCCAGATGAAATTTTGAATAAGATTTTTCGTTTTATTGGAGTGGATCCATCAAAAAGAATTGAGAATTTTCGCAATGTTGAGCACCATGTGATTGGGAATGGGATGAGGCTGGATAAGACGAATGAAGTTGTTTTGGACGAACGATGGAAAACAAGCTTGAGCGAGAAGGATTTAAAATTATTTTCTGAAATAGCCGGTGAAAAAAACCGAGAACTGGGATACTTGGATTGACAGGCTTACCTGGAATTTTACGTCTTGCAGAGATTGTTTGATTTTATTTTTTGTGACCACAATAAATATACCAGTAGGAATAATGAAAACGTTTGGATTGACTGTATATCGTTTTTTTCTCAGACTAACTATGTTGGTTTATATGATGTTGATGTATGCCGCCGAAAAGTTGGGTAAAAAAACGAGATATCCATTGAATGGGAAAAATGTAATTCTCATTACTGGTACATTTTATTCTGATCACTGGCTTTCGACGCATCTTGTACCAATGGCGTTAGCAAAAAACTGCCAAAAAGTAATAATGGTTGCCACATCCGAAGTTCCTCAAATGGAAAATGTGGAGGCTATCTACCCCCCCCCATTGCTGAAAAAAACAATTGGAACCGTGCCTTCACGTTTGTTGATGTTTGCTTGGGTGGCCATCAAAACCCGACCTGAGGTTGTGGCAGGATTTCATATCCTGATCAATGGATTGGTTGTGGCGTTACTAGGCAAGATAATCGGTGCAAGGTCAATATATATTTGTGGCGGTGGGCCTCGGGAAGTGCTGGGTGGCGGCTATAAGACCGAAAATAGGATTTTCAACAGAATTCACCACCCTGATGAGCGTATTGAGAGATACTTGTTGAAGGCTGTGGATAAATTTTATCTTGTGATAACTATGGGAAAAACTGCTGTTCATTACTTCCAGGAAAATGGTGTCAAGACTAGATTCGAAATAGTCCCCGGTGGCTTTGACGGCGCTGTTTTTGCTCCATCATCATCTGTGCCTGAATATGATTTAGTGCTTATAGGACGACTCTCTGAGGTTAAACGAGTTGATTTACTACTGGAAGCTGTAAAAGAACTTAAATCCACCTATCCATATATTTCCGCTGTCATAGTGGGAGATGGGCCAATTAGAAGTGCACTTGAAACATTGGCAGATGAGTTGGGCGTAAAAGAAAATGTTCATTTTGCAGGTTGGCAGAGCCACGTCGATCAATGGCTAAAAAAATCTAAAGTATTCACTCTTACTTCGGATTCAGAGGGGCTTTCTCAGGCTATGATTCAGGCAATGTTGTGCGGTTTACCTGTGGTTGTTTCTGATGTCGGGGATTTGGGAGACATGGTTGTTGATGGCGAGAATGGTTTTTTAGTACAAGAGCGCACGGCAAAAGCTTTTGCTGAAAAAATATCGCACTTGTTGGGTGATGAGTCATATTACGCACAAGCTTCTGAATCTGCAAGACGTGTCTCTGAAAAGCTCGAAGTTGCAAATGTAAGTAAGGTGTGGGAACAGATACTATGAGTGCATTGATTGGCCGACCTGATGCTCGAACTTGTTAACACTGTTCGACTAGCGCTGGGCATCCAGATAGCGTTAACAGCCCCTTTGGGAAATAGTCAGTCAGAATTAGTGGAGATGATATGAACAGTGTTAACAAGAATAACGTGAAAGGACGATTGCGTGACAATATTCTGCTTTTTATTGTATCAGTAACAGTCGTATTGCTTATTAGCGAATTTGGGGTCAGATTATTATTCGGTGATAAAATCGTATTGTTTAATAGATATCATACCGAGGCAAAATATGGTGAGTATACGATTCGTAAGCTGAGACCAAATACCGAGTTTTGGCATACTAGTGTTGACGGGAGTTGGCGATTTAACATTAATAATAATGGTTTTAGAAATGATAGCGACTTTGATTATAAGAAGGATGATGGAAAGGTTCGTGTAATAACACTTGGAGACTCCCATACTCAAGGATTCGAGGTTCGCCAAGACAAAACATACGCTAAAGTTATTGAGGATTACCTGGAAACTGTTTCGATAGACGCCGAAGTTATAAATGCCGGGGTTTCAGGATTTAGTACCGCAGAGGCGCTTGTGTTCCTTGAAAACGAAGGGATCAAGTATAAGCCTGATTATGTGGTTTTAGGATTCTATGCCAACGATTTTGAAGACAACATAAAATCAGGCCTTTTCAAGATAAAGAATGATGAATTGGTAGAGGCAAAAAAAGAACACATACCGGGTGTGAAAATTTTAAATGTAATTAATGAAATAGCGCCATTGAGATGGCTTTCTGAAAATTCATATTTATATGCATTTGCAATGAATAGTGCTTGGGAAATAGGAAAGCGTCTTTTGTATAGTAAAGCAACATCGGAACTAAAGACCGAGTATGCCGTTCCTGTCCAAGGTGTGTTAGATAGCTATTCAACAGAATTATCATTAAAACTCATTGAACGTATGCACGACTTCACCTCTCAGAATGGAATTAAGTTTATTTTATTGGATATACCAAAACGTCCACAAGTCCATCAATTTTCCAGTTCGATTCCGAGGGAACTAAAAGGACAAATTACCAAGCTGTCCGATTTCTATATAGACAGTGAGGATGTATTGGGAGAATATCGAGGACTTGTTGATTTTCATGTCCTTCATGGCCATCTTCATATCTCGGAATTTAGTCATTTAATGCTTGGTATTGAAGCGGGAAGGTTTATTAAGACTGATGTAAGAAAATATAAGTAACTCTTGCGCCTCTTTGGGATCGTTTCCCACAATCTGCTACTAAGCGACAGTAGGAACGGCGCCTCTCGCGTGGGAGGGCAGGGTAACTGACGTTCCTACTGCGAGACGCCAAACTTCAAAGCCAAGGTGGCTGTGGCAGTCTTGAAGGGTGATAAACTCTGGTGAGTTGGCTGAACAGTATGAAGTGGTCTCATGGGTTTGTACGCCATTTCCCACTCGATCATGGGGAAGAGTCCTATTGATAAGTGCTATGCCCCGCAATTCTGGGCAAGTGGTGTTGACTGAAGTCGCTTGTAAGGGTACTCTCCCACTCCAAAATGGCGTAGGTAGAATCTTAATGCCTGTGATCGTCGGCTTACGGCCTGTGCATGATAGTAATATTATCGTAGGGTGGGCTGCCGTATCAGACATTTTATCCATGAAGCAAAAAAGCTTTACCTTTAATATATCTCTCAGGAAGGATTATTTCGAGGATGATGATACTTGGTATTTCTGCCTTTTATCACGACAGTGCAGCGGCCCTACTCCAAGACGGTAAAATCGTCGCAGCCGCCCAGGAAGAGCGTTTCTCGCGCAAGAAGCATGACGAGCGTTTCCCGCAGCATGCGGTTCGCTTCTGTCTTGACCATGCGGGCCTCTCCCTCGACGATGTCGATCACGTGGTCTTCTACGACAAACCTCTGATTAAGTTCGAGCGTCTGCTCGAGACCTATCTCGCATACGCCCCCAGCGGTTTTAGCTCTTTCGCCGCGGCTATGCCCGTCTGGCTGCGAGAAAAACTCTTTCTCAAGGATCTTCTCAAGAAGGAGCTAGCGAAGATTGGGGAGTGCAAGCCCACTGAGATCCCCAGTCTGCTGTTCACCCAGCACCACCAGTCCCACGCCGCTTCCGCTTTTTATCCCAGCCCTTTCGAAAAGGCCGCTGTCATGTGTCTGGATGGCGTCGGCGAATGGGCCACTTCAACGGTCTGGCTCGGTGACGGCAAGAAACTTACGCCTCAGTGGGAGATCGATTTCCCTCACTCTCTCGGTCTGCTCTACTCCGCCTTCACCTATTTCACCGGCTTCAGGGTTAACTCCGGCGAATATAAGCTGATGGGACTGGCCCCCTACGGTGAGCCCGTCTATGTCGACCTGATCCTCGACAACTTGCTCGATGTGAAGGAAGACGGCACCTTCCGCATGGACATGAAGTATTTCAACTATGCCAACGGCCTGACCATGACCAACGAAAACATGGACAAGCTGTTTGGCGGGCCTCCGCGCACCCCGGAGACCCCGGTGACCCAGCGCGAGATGGATATCGCCCGTTCCATCCAGGTGGTCACCGAGGAGATCGTGCTCAAACTCGCCAAGACAGCGCACAAAGAGTTGCAAACCGATTACCTCTGTCTGGCGGGCGGCGTGGCTCTCAACTGCGTCTCCAATGGCCGTCTGCTGCGAGAGGGTCCGTTCAAGGATATCTGGATCCAACCGGCAGCTGGCGATGCCGGCGGTGCCTTGGGTGCCGCCATGTCTGTCTGGCACGAGTATCTGGGCAACGAGCGCACGGTCGATAAGCATGACAGCATGCAGGGCTCCTATCTGGGTCCCCGTTACGCAGATGATGAGATTGCCGCCTATCTTGATTCAGTGGGCGCCAAGTATGAACGTCTGGATGACAGCGAGCTGATGCCAAAACTGGCCGGGATACTGGACAGCGAAAATGTGGTCGGCTGGATGCAGGGTCGCATGGAGTTCGGCCCCCGCGCCCTCGGCGGCCGCTCTATCATAGGAGACCCCCGCAGCAAGAAGATGCAGTCGGTGATGAATCTCAAGATTAAATATCGGGAGTCATTCCGACCTTTTGCTCCTTCGGTGGCCCACGACCGCGTCTCGGAGTTTTTTGAGTTCGACAGCGACAAACACGTCAGTCCCTATATGTTGATCGTGGCACCGGTGCACGAGGATAAGCGCATCCCGATGAGCGAGGAACAGCAGCAGCTGTTCGGTATTAAAAAACTCAACGTGCCGCGCTCTGAGATCCCCTCCATTACCCATGTGGATTATTCCGCACGCCTGCAGACCGTGCATCCGGAGACCAATCCGCGCTATTACGACCTGATCAAGAGCTTCGAGTCGAAGACCGATTGCCCGATAGTCATCAACACATCGTTCAATGTCCGTGGCGAACCCATCGTCTGCACACCGGAGGATGCATACCGCTGTTTTATGCGCACCGAAATGGACTATCTGGTGATTGAAAATCACTTGATGGCCAAGTCGGAACAGCCCAAGTGGGAAAAAGACGACTCCTGGAAAGACGAATTCGAACTGGATTGATCTGTAACAATGGAACACACAATACCTGAACTCGACAAAAAAGGACTGCGGGAATTCGGCCTGGTAACGGGCGGCATCATCGCGGTTATTTTTGGGCTCTTCTTCCCCTGGCTGCTGGATTTTAATATCCCGCTTTGGCCCTGGGTTCTGGCTGGCTTATTGGCCGTCTGGGCGCTGGTAGCTCCGAACTCGCTAGGCCCCGTCTACAAGGTGTGGATGAAGTTCGGTCTGATGATGAGCAAGATCACCACTCCACTGATTCTCGGACTGGTTTTTTTCCTGGTTTTCTTCCCGGCAGGCCTGGTCATGCGGCTGTTCAATGACCCCATGCGGCGCAAGTACGATGCGGATGCCAAATCCTACCGGATCGACAGTCACACGCCCGACAAAAAGAGCTTGGAGAACCCCTACTAATGATCGACCTTATCAAAGACCTCTTCGGTTTTATGAAGGAACGCAAGAAGTTCTGGCTTGCGCCCATCATCATCATCATGCTGCTGCTTGGCGCTCTGGTAGTGCTATCCCAGGGTTCCGCCGTCGCGCCTTTTATTTATACCCTGTTTTAACGGCTCTTCCCCTGATCGAGGAGTTATTGTCAAAAGTGGTGTTTGCCAACCTGAATCAAGCGGCAGCCTGGCCGATTTCTGTCACTTCGACACCATCTTTAAATTTTATTCCGGTTATCACCTTCGCCAGGTAATCGAAACCACGTAGGCGCCTCCATCTCTTCTCGGCACACTGTCCAAGTTTGAACATCATATGCAGCATGCCGTCCCGAGACAGGCAACCCTTTGAACGCTTGGTCCGGTGACGGATCGTGCCGAACGTTGATTCAATCGGATTGCTGGTCCGTATGCTCTGCCAGTGCTGTGCAGGGAAATCATAGAATGCCATCAGTTCATCGCGATCTTTTTGCAAACAGATTGCGGCCTTCGGATATTTTGGCTCATAGGTCTTGAGGAACAGATCAAAGGCTTTCTCGGCATCTGCTTTGGTCTCCGCCTGCCAAATCGCATGCAGTGCCTGTTTTGCCTTCGCCTGAGCTGATTTTGGCAGACAATTTAGCACGTTCATGGTCTTGTGCATCCAGCAGCGTTGTTGGCGTGTCTCACTGTAGACCTCTTCGAGTGCCGCCCAAAACCCCATGGCACCATCACCAATCGCTAACTCCGGCACATTCATTCCCCGTGATTTCAATTTCAGCAATACTTCACGCCAGCTCTGTGTTGATTCGCGTACACCGTCCTCAATCGCCAGGAAACGCTTCTCGCCGCGCTCATTCACGCCGATCACCACCAGCGAACACAGCTTGGTCTGTTCCGATCTTAATCCACTGTAAACGCCATCTGCCCAGACATACACCCAAGCATCCTTATCCAACCGCTCATCGCACCAGGCCCGATACTCCTGAGCCCAGACTTGCTTCAACCGTGACACAGTGCTCGCTGACAGCCCCTGTGCTTCTGGCCCCACCAGAACCTTCAGGGCCTCTCCCATCTCACCACTGGATACTCCTTTCAGATACAACCAGGGAATCGCTGCCTCCAGTGACTTCGTTTTCCGCACATAGGGAGGTACCAGTGAAGAGCGGAAGGTCAGCGGCTTGCCCGTCTTGGCGCGAACCTTGGGTATCCGGACTGTTACAGGCCCCATGCCTGTCTGCAGTTCTCGCTCAGGCAGGTAGCCGTTGCGCACGACACCGGCCCTGCCATCCTCTGTGCGTCGTCCTGAGTAGTCTTCAAGCATCTCTTGCAGTTCAACCTCGACTGCCTGCTGGATCAACTGTCGTGCCCCTGCCTTGAGCATCTCTGTCAGCGGGTCAGCAATCGTATCTCGACCTGCCAGGCCAACAACGGTATTCTTCTTCATGGTGGCGTATCTCCTCAGGTTGTTTGTCGTGTCGCAACTACAAATCAACCAGATACGCCGCCTTTTTTCAAATCAGTCAAACACCAGATTCAGTTATAACTCCTGATCGAGTGGGGTAAGGTTCGCCTAACCACTCCTTCCGGGTAAAGGCTTAAGCCACCAAGGTGGAAGTATATTGCATTGGCAAATCGCTCCTTGTTACGGAGGCCTCTGCTGTGAACCTTGATCATCTTGACCCTGCTGTTGAGGCCTTCTGCGGGCCATTACTTACATTCTCAATTCTACTGATGCTGCGGCACTCTACACGGTGGTTAACGTCCTGGCTCTACTGAACCGGCGAACGCACAACCAACATCCCCGCAATACGCACAGAGCCTGAGCATTGGCAAATACGTTGAATGGTTGTTGTAAAGTGTGAACTGTTGAACGATCAATTGTTGACAATATCTGCTATTTTACAGGTAACAGGATATATTGAATCTTGTCTCTGTGGAATTTAATTCACTATAAACGTGGATAGTGGCACTAAATATTTTGTTTGAGTTGCCGACTATAGAATGTATACGGATGAATACTTAATCTCGACAGGTTTGTACAAGATACATATCACATATTGAAGCAGTAAGATTACTTAGAGGTACCTAGATGAATACTTTATTTTCCAAAGCAATGCTCTTTGTGGCATTTCTTTTAATTGGGACTGCATATGCATATGAACCACCAATAGGCATTCCTAACCCTTCGTTTGGCATTGATCAAACAATTGAAAGTGTTTATGGGTCACCTGATTATTATACACATTTTATCGATAATGCCCATCCTAACGCTACAGATAGCGATAATCCGTTTGGTTCTCCTGAACTACCTAGAATGTCAATACCCCAACAATTTCAGGCCGGCGACGTCGTTCAGATTCATGGTGGACCCTATCTTCAAAATGGACCAGGCAGGTTTTATTTTGATGGTCACGGCACTGTCGATAGGCCAATAATAATTTCTGGGTTGCAGGCAGAACAACTACCTGTATTTCAGCGGTTTATTCATATACGTAACGCCTCCTATATGATTATAGAAGGCATAAAAGTGCAATCACCATTTGATGCCGTATCAATTAGGCCATTAAGTGAGAATACACCTAATCACCATATATCAATACGTGATTTAGAAGTAGATGGCATGGGAATCCTGAGAGGCAACCAATCAATTTCAGCAAGTTCTCCCTATGCATCATCACCAGTCACTGATGTTGTTTTCTATAGAAATTATAGCCATGACATCGGTGCGCGAGATTCTGCTGATGAAGATGATTCCAATAGTTTTGGTATCCTCCATAACGTTTCATATGCTTGGATATTAGATAATAGGAGTACGCGTTGTTCAGGCGACTCGATTGGTATGGGGCATGCAGTTAATTTTACGTCTCATCATATTTTTGTAGGAAGGAATGACTTTTCCGACAATCGAGAAAATGCCATTGACATCAAAGAAATCAATGATGTGGTTCTATCTCAGAATAAGATGTATAACTTTACTGCAAGCTCTTCGTCTGCTGGCGCAGCAGTGGTTATTCACTATGGACCTGAACGTATCTGGATGCTGTATAACGAAGTCTACAATAGTGATCTAGGACTTGTAACTACCGAGAGCACGGAAACATGGATGATTGGAAACGTGATATATGATATTCATGGTTCATCGCCGGATCCAGATTCAGGATATTCAAGTGGTGCTGCAATTCATTTTCGAGGCGCTTCGTCAGGTGGTGTGGTCAATAATACACTCTATGACTATGACACCGGCATTCAATTAACTGCGGGTAGCGATTATTTAGTAGAAAATAATATATTTGCCGGAAGGAATCTGCCACTAGGAGGCTATGACATCCGCATAGGCACTAGCTCAATTGCAGATTCCACTGATTTGAATTATAACCTGTTCGATTCTGCAAATGTTTACTGGAATGGTACTCGCTACAATAGCCTAGACAGTCTGAAGACTAACGAATTAGTTTGTCAATACTGTCTGCAAGATACCTCTTTGGACTTTCTAGATAAAGCGAATAATAATTTTAAAGTTTCTGACACTTCACAAGCGGTAGATAAAGGAAATATGTCTATTGTGTATTCTAGATACAAAAACCTTTATGGCGTTGACATTGTGGCGGATATTGAGGGCAGGACTAGGCCTATTGGTAACGCCATAGATATTGGAGCATATGAAACTGATGGAGTAGCGAATACAAACCAGCCCCCCCCACCGCCATACAATGTGACTGCCACAAAGATTTAGTACCCATACAAAATCTGGCAGATGGTTTCTGGAGGTGGTCTAACTGTTTTGTGCACCCCAAGGTAAACATAATGTGACTTTACTGAGGTAAAGAAATGACCAAGGGATTGTCTGGGAAATTAAAGCATAGTAATTAATCATTAGGTAGACCCCCGGCTATGCCGGGGGGGCTCGCATCGGTTTGACCGATACCAAGGTCTGGGTGACCTTCAAATTTTGGCCATGAAATGAGAAGGAGAAACCTATGCCAGACTACAAAAGTCTGACTCACAACTCGTTGGGACTGCAAATACCAAGCACTAGCTATTGAGACAGTCTCTGTATATGGATTCAGTTTTTTCCGCCAGACGTTTGGTCGAAAACTCCTTCAGCATCCAATTCCTGGCATCTTCTTTCATCCGCTGCAACAGTTCCCTGTCTTCAATAAACCGATTGATACGCTCTGCGAGTGTCTCATCATCACCCAAGTTGATGATGAAACCAGCTTTTCCATCTGGAATCACATAACTGTTGTCTGAAACGTCAGTTGCGATGACGGGTATACCGCATGCCATTGATTCAATCGCGACATTAGGTGTGCCTTCAAACAGAGAGGGGAGGACCGTTATGTCGCAGGCATTATAGAGTTTCTCGACATCATTTCTATTTCCAAGGAAAAGGCATTGTTTGCGGATCCCAAGTTCATCCACCAGCTTTTCAATCGATGTTTTATAGTCTGAAGAGCCGTGCATGCCCGCATAGAGCTGATCTCCAATAAAGACGAAGCGGGTATCCGGGTGTTTGTGCAGGACATGAGTTGCAGCGGCAAACAGGAGTGGGTGGTTTTTCTGCTCTTTGAAACTGCCAAACATGCCAACGCAGAAGGATTCTTTGGGTATGCCTAACTCATTTCTGGTTGCAGAATTATCATGTGGAGAGAAACGGGTTGTGTTGACGCCGTTGTGCACCACCCGGTATTTATTGCGAGGCTGATTGAGTGTTCTGCTGTTGAAGTCAGCGCCAGCATTTGAGTTTGCAATGCATACGTCAAACAGATTCTTTGTCAGACGATAAGCTGTGAGCTGAATCTTCTTCAGTCTATAGTTAGTGTTTCTTTCAGAACTGATGATGACGGGGGTTCCGGCAAGCTTTCCAGCCAAGCGCACTGCAATTTCAGCGTCAAACAGGTAGCTTTGAACGATGTCGGCTTTTACTTGACGGAGAAGTTTGTAAAGTTTCCAGACGACTTTCATATCAAACTTATACTCTTTGTGGATGATATGTAGTCTGTCCTCATGGCAGTGCAGAGTCTCACCAAGTGGGACATAGTCAGATAACGAACAGACATGGACATCGAATTCTGATGGGTCCAGGTTGTTTGCGAGTTCTACTACCTGCCGCTGGGCGCCGCCATACTCAAGGTTGCTGATTACAAGTACCACAACGATTGGTTTGGTTGTTTTTTTCATTGGATATGCTTCGATCGATTATATTATGAGGTGGCTGAACCCGGGATTGGATAGACTTATCCGGAATTAGTTGAAAAATGTTGAGTGAATTTTGGCGGAACCCCTCTAAGGCTGGTGAAGCGAGATCGCCAAGGGGAAAAGGTTATTCATGATGATAACCCTTGCTATATGGTGGGTCGTGCAGGGATCGAACCTGCGACCACCTGATTAAAAGTCAGATGCTCTACCAACTGAGCTAACGACCCGCAATTTGGGAGGGGGAATATTACCCTAACTTGCTATTGGAGTGAAGAGCCAATAACTTATTTTTTGGTGAAACTTTTTCTGGTGATTCTGCAGGTGGAATCAGGCGTTTGGCGTTGCCGGTGGTGTCGGGGAAGTGGGAATCAGCGCCACTTCATCTCCATCTTCAAGCCGGGTAAATGACTCGGAAAACTGTTTATTGACGGTGGTTCGGATCAGTTTGTCCTCGAATATGGCGGCATATTCAGATTTACGCACGCGCAATAGTTTGAGAAGCGACTCAATATTGGTGATTGAGGGGGGGAGAATCATCTCTTCGGTCTGTTTGCCCAATTTGTTGACCAGCCAGGAGAAGTAGAAGATTTTGATGCGGCGCTCGGTAGATGGATCGGTATTCCGCTCATAACCAACCGCTTTCAGTCGAGCAAGGTAGTCTTGCCAATTCTGCAGATGATTCTTTCCCAGATCGTAGAGAGTCTCCCATGAGAAAATGCCCGTGTCGTGCCCATCGTCGAAGATCGGACGAATGGCGTACTGACCCTGGGGTTCAATCTTCTCGATATTCACATCTTCCTTTCCAGTGACTGGCGCCGGATCAGCTTTTACCTCGGCCGCAGTGGAAAAAACCCGCAAATATTCACAAGGCAGTTCAAAGTTTGCCCCGTCGGAAAAACGTAATGCCAGCAGGCGTGATTTTTTGTGAAGACTGATTTCAACGGGATAGGGGGATTCTTTACTCATGATTCTGCCCGGTACGGGATATGTGTTGCAGGGGTGGCGGATGTTGGCACAGATTGGTCGTTCTCTTCAACCTGCCTCTGTTCAGGTTTCCCTGATTCGGTCAAAATACCTGGCGCGGTAGAGTAGACGCTGTTGCCCATGATCCTCGAATCCACTCCGGGTGTGCAGTACATTATTACTGACAAGTCCCTGACCTGCTTGTAGTTTTCCCCGGTAGTGCCAAGCTGTGCTGGTTCTAAGGGTCTGTTTGAGAAAATCCACGGCTTCATCCAGCAAGGGAATCTCTCCCCATTCGATACTGCGGGTACGGTCTG
This sequence comes from Gammaproteobacteria bacterium (ex Lamellibrachia satsuma), assembly GCA_019623805.1. NCBI lineage: Bacteria > Pseudomonadati > Pseudomonadota > Gammaproteobacteria > Gammaproteobacteria bacterium (ex Lamellibrachia satsuma). The sequence goes on along the minus strand of CP053680.1, from coordinate 415,305 downwards.
TGTAGCGCATGTGCAGGTGGCCATCCGGGTAGACTGCGAAAACCGGGCCGCTGCGGGCTGGGCGCAACTCTTTCCCTTCTGCAATATTGGCTGGAATCGTCATCGCCTTGGGATGCATCAGGGCGCGAATGAAGTCGGGATTCTTATCACGGACCAGCAGATAGACGATTTCGTGATCCAGCAGATCATTTTCACCACCTTCCTCTGCTGGATTGACACAGTGCAGCAGCAGGCCGTGGATCTGATGATCCAGCTGATTGTAGTATCCATCAGTGTGCCAGGCGATTGGGCGGGTAGTGTAGGGGATATATCCCTGGTGCAGTGCATCAGACTGAACAGTAAGCGAGGTGATTGCGTCTTCATCCGCGCACATATTGTGGTCCAGGTGCTCCAATCCGAAACGGCGGCCCAAGTCACGAATTATATTCTTGTCAGAGTCGTGCCCGGAGAGGCCGGCCCAGATGGCCATATTAGCCTTGCGGCAGAGACGGTGGATCTCCTGATATTCAGATTCGCTCAGGTTTCGTGGATCCTTTATCTCCACTACCAGATCCCCAAGGGACTCAGGGTAATCCTTGAGTTTTGCCTCCCGCCAGGCCTTGTAAGTGCTCTCCTGATCCAGATCGAATGGATTTTCCGCTGCTATGTTCATAAAAAGCGATTCTCGCAGATTGCACTGACTATTGGTATGATCTGAATGATTGACATCTCCACACCTTCAGTTTGTAGGAAAGCGTAATTATCACATTGAATGAGCACTACTCATGACGCAAACTATAGCGAAACGCCCGCGTCTGCCAAGACCTCTCTCCTTACCGCTTCGTCTGGTACCTGAGCGTGCGCACAGCCTGGTTTTGGGCAAGATGCTGAATTATCTCTTTGCCACTGAACGCGCAGAGGGTGAATTGGACTTCCTGGAAGACCGGACTGTACGAATCCAGGTGACCGATGCGAGGCTGAGTTATGCCCTCTCTCTTCAGGACGGCCTCATCGCTGGTGTGAACGGAGGTGAGCCTGCCAATCTCACTATCAGTGGGACTGTTTACGACTATATGCTGCTGATTACCGGTCGTGAGGACCCTGACACGCTCTTTTTTCAGCGGCATCTGTTGATGGAAGGAGACACCGACCTCGGGGTGCATCTGAAGAATATGCTGGCCGCCGTGGATCTGGATGCGCTTCCTGTTCCACAGGCATTTCGGCCGATGATGGACCAATGTCTCTCATTCTATGAAAGGTTGGCCTGACGGTCTTCCCGTCTTGCTAGGTGCGTAGGTTTAATGGTGCGCATGGCGCACCCTATGTAGAATCAAACGGGTAGTGGATTGACCCGGTTGGGATCACCCCAGAGTCGGGAGATCAATCTTCCGGTTTGTTCCGGTGGGCCGCTGGTCCAAAATTGTGTGTTGCCTCCGGTTTTCGCCATTCCAAGCAGGTTTTTTGACCGGAGACGTCGCCTGAGTTCCTGGGCAACGGCCAGTCCCGTATCTATGACCTGGGTCTCTTTGCCGGCATAAGTTCCGATAGTCTCTCTGAGGAAGGGGTAATGGGTGCAGCCCAGAACCAGGGTGTCGGCTCCCCGCTTGAGTAGCGGTTCGATCTGGTTTGCCACCATCTGCCGGGTTTCGGGGCTATCGTGCTCCCCGTGCTCGACCTGTTCCACCCAGCCGTTGCAGGGCTGGACGATAACTTCTGCCCCATTTCCGTGTTGTTCCAGTAACGACTGGAATTTTTCGCTGCCCAGAGTGCCCTCTGTAGCCAGAATTGCTACCACACCGCTTCGGCTCTCTTTGATACCGGGTTTTACCCCCGGTTCCATACCGATGATTGGGATGGGGAATTCGCTCCTCAGGAGAGAGACTGCGGCAGCGGTTGCTGTGTTGCAGGCGATGACGATCGCCTTTGCTCCCTGCTGCTCTACCAGAAAACGGGTGATGGCAATTGCCCGTTGCACTACGTATTCGCTGGTTTTTGAGCCGTATGGGAGATGCTCGCTGTCCGCGACATAGAGCAGATCTTCCGTCGGCATCAGTTCGTGGATATGGCTGAGCACAGAGAGGCCGCCGACGCCTGAGTCGAAGATACCGATGGGTTGCGAGGATGTCATGGTTTACAAAGAAGGCTAAAGGTTTCCACAGTAAGTTTTTGAAAAACAAGTAATATTACCCCGGCCCCGACAAGAACGACAGAGTTTGGCCTATCCGGTGGTACAGTCACCTTTATCCTTTTAATCTCTCCATCCCCGCGCCTCCATGCCAGTACCCGTCGCAGGTTCCCAGGGGAACATAGCGGTCGAGCGGGGGTGGTGTTTCGTCCTGCAATGCTTGGTAGAATGCCTCGACGATGCGTCCGGTATGTTGAGATTGCGGGCTGATTCGCAGGACGTCCACGTCAAGCCGTTTCATCTCCGCAGTTTCCGGCAACAGGTTGCAGGTGAGGGAGGAGACGGTCTGGATGCCGTTCAGGGCGAGGAACGGCTTTTTCTCCTGGGTGGAGAGGAGACGACCGTCGGGGTAATCCAGGCATTTGTACTGGCAGTCATCCTTTGGGAGATTATGTGAGCGAGCGGTAAAACAGCGAGCTGAAAGCGTCAGCGGCATCCGTCCAAAGGCAAAGATTTCAGTTTCCACCCCCTCGGGTCGTTCGGCCTGCATCTCCGCGAGCGTCTCCTTGGAGAGTTCAATCGGCATTACCCATCGCTTCAGGCCTTTGTTTGCCAATACCTGCAGGGTAGCCGGATTGTAGATATTGACTGTCGGTCCGGTGACAAAGGGAACGCCCTGCTTGATGAGCAGCTGTACCGCTCCCATGTCGTTGGCCTCGACCATAAACCGGTCATTTTCGCAGAGACGGCGCAGGGTCAGCATCTCAGACTCCGCCTCCAGCAGGGACAGGGTGGAAAGCACCACCTCTTTTCCTGCACTGTTCAGCTGATCAGCCAGATCAAACCAGTCTTCGGTGCGCAGGCTGCGGCGCTTTGAACAGACTGTTTCACCGAGATAGACGATGTCCACCGGCATCTCCGCCACTTCAGCATAGAAGTTGAAGATATCGTCACGGGACCAGTAAAAGAGATTGGGACCGAGGGAGAGTCGTGGGTTGCTGCTCATAGTTTTTACTGCCAGGGACGATAGTAGGGGCCGAGGGTGGTGGTGGCGCCTTCCGACACCTTGCCCAATTCACGATTCCATTCGGCCCGGGCGGAGAATCTGTCAGGATTCTGCTTACAGGCATCGATTGCCTGACGCCAGACTCGCGTGACCTGCGCCACATAGGCAGGACTGCGCTGCCGTCCTTCGATCTTGATTGCCTCTATGCCGGCCGCTTGCAGTTCTGGTAGCAGCTCCAGCGTATTGAGAGAGGTGGGTTCCTCGATAGCGTAGAAAGTATTCTCGCCAACATCAAAACGCCCCTTACAGATGGTCGGGTAGCCTGCCTGCTCGTTTTTACCATAACGATCGGTCAGGACATCGCCCAGGCGGGACTCCATGCCCTGAGGGGTCTCTTTGTAGGTGACGAATTTTGCTGGAGAGCAGGCCCCGCAGGTGTTGGGGGATTCTCCGGTGACATAGGATGAGAGAATGCAGCGACCTTCTACCATCACGCAGAGGCTGCCAAAACCGAAAATCTCGATGCCGACAGGACTGTTCTCCACCACGTTTTTCACCTGGCTGAGGGAGAGCACCCGAGGCAGCACGGCGCGTTTGATGCCGAAGTTCTCCTGATAGAAACGCAGTGCCTCGTAATTTGTACTTGAAGCCTGAACCGATAGGTGCAGGTTGAGATCGGGCCAGCGGTTACTGGCGTAGTCGAGAACACCTATATCCGCGCAGATCAGCGCATCCACACCGAGACTGGCGGCGGTGTCTACCGCGGCTTGCCAGCGTTCCCAGCCATCCGGGCGTGGATAGGTGTTGATTGCCAAAAAGACACGAACGCCTTTGCGACGCGCATAGACGATACCGTCGGTAGCCCGCTTCTCGTTGAAGTTCAGGCCCGGGAAATGTCGGGCATTGGTATCGTCCCGCAGGCCGATATAGACTGCGTCGGCGCCGTTGTTCACGGCAGCTTTGAGTGAAGGCAGGTTGCCGGCAGGGCAGACCAGTTCCATATTCGATTCCTCAGAGTGAAATATTTGCTATGCGACTTGTCGACCACTGGAGCGGCGCTGACGCAGTTCCTGTTCGATTGCGTTCAGCACGCGCCATTTTTTCGCGCACCATGCGGGAGCCAGCAGGATATCTCTGGTGGCAGTGCCGGTAAGACGGTGCCAGACAACGTCCGGGGGCGTCATCTCCACAAAGTCTGCTGCAATACGTACATACTCATCCATAGCCATCGGCTGATAGCCGCCTGCTCTCCAGGTGTTGGCTAATTGAGTGCCTTTTACCACATGCAGCGGATGCAGTTTGAGTCCATCGGTGCCCAGTTCGAGCACGCGGTGTAGCGATTCATGGCAGTGGTGTGCAGACTCGCCGGGAAGTCCGGCAATCAGGTGGGTGCAAACCTTGATGCCGAGCTGCCGGGCAGCGAGAAGGGTTTTACTGTACTCCGCAAAACCATGCCCCCTGTTGACCCGTTGCAGAGTATCGTCAAAAGCGGATTGCAGCCCCAATTCCAGCCAGACCTCGGCGCCTTCAGCCTGGTATCCCGCAAGTAACTCAAGCACGGCTGTCGGCACACAGTCCGGGCGGGTGCCTATGGAGAGTCCGACTACATCCGCCTCTGCCAGCGCATCGTCATACAGCCGTTTGAGTCGGCTGATTTCGTCATAGGTGTTGGTGTACGCCTGGAAATAGGCGATGTATTTCCGTGCACCGGTGCGCTTTCGGATAATCTTGCGACCGGCTTCTATCTGTGTGGCGATAGGCTTGGTTTGGCGGCCATTAGGGCTGAAGGAGACGTTGTTACAAAAGGTACAGCCGCCGATGCCCTTGGTACCGTCGCGGTTGGGGCAGGTGAAGGCGGCATCGATGGCGATCTTGTGCACTCGCTCACCGTAGCGGTGCAGCAAATACTGACCGAATGTGTTGACTTGATCGGCTAATGTCATCGCCTCAGCCGACCTGGTCCAGAACACGCCGACGGAAATTGACACCAAGTTCCCTGGCAAGTGTTTCACAGGCCTCTATATCCACACCCTCCAGCCCATCGATGGCAGTGGCGGTAACATCGGAGATGAAGCGTGGTGCTGCTTTCAGAAAATCCAACATCGCCTCATATGAACCCGGCAGATTGGGGCAGCAGTGAAAATCATAGACTGCCTTGTTTTGTGCGTTCATCGAGACCGAAAGGGCATCGACGCACTCACCCAGAGCCGGCAGGGTGTCGTGTTTATGCACAAGGTTGGATAGTCCGTCTGTATTGACCCGCACGCGCGTTCCCCGGCCTTTGACTGCATGAGCTACTTCCAGCAACACATTCAGCCGCAGGGTGGGCTCGCCGAAGCCGCAGAAGACAACCTCATCGTACTGTTCCGGGGCGCCGATGGCGTCGATTATCTCCTGTGCGTCAGGACGGTGGTTCATGGTGAGATCGAACTCATGCACCCGCATGCTGCCCTGAGTTTTAGGGCAGAAGGTGCACTCCAGGGTGCAACGGTCATTGATGCTGACGTAACGGCTGTTGCCGATTGTATAGGCGATCTGTTGTGTCACGGGTGGATAAGTTGTTTACGCTAAACCGATACATCCTATCGGCTCGTCCGGGCTGGACAATGATCTGAATCAAGCATTTAGCGGGTCAGTTCCTGCATGGCACGACGGCATCTGGCTTTGAAATTATTGAACTGATCCGTATTCAGGCTCCCGCCAGTGCAGCCCGCGTCAGCATAGAATACACCAATTGGCTTGTCTTTGATGAAGACGGATATGATGAAAAAGCCACTGCTGCAGACGACTCGAACGACCGATTCCGGGATCGAAGGCAGGTATTTTACCAGGTTGTCCGGGTTCAGCCACATGGCTTGGGGTTTCTTTATCAGTATTGAAAAGAGATTGGGGGAGTGCAGGTCGACCTCGAAGGTTTGTAATGAAGCGCCGTTGTTTTTGTCCACGACAAATCGTGCCTTCAGTGTTTTTCTGTCTGGGGAGAGCATGGCGAACATAGCCCTCTCCAGACCGTGCTCATCACACAGGGCATGTAGGGTGCGGGTCAGAAGCGCCTGTAAAGGATTGGTTTTTGGTTTTGCCTGCGGTGATTTGCCGCTAGCGGGAGGAGGCTCCACTGCCGGACGGTTTCCCAGGGGGTGCTCAATCTTTACCACTGGCGCGAGGGGTTTTACTTTCCTTGTCATCCCGGTCTGGAGCAGCCTGAAGGCGGGTAGCGGCAGGGGAAGTGACTGCAACTGGTTGGCTGCAGTAACGGCCAGTTGATGCAGGTAGGTGGATGCCTGTGCTTCACTGATCCCGATGAATTCAGCTAACAGCTCCAGTTTGTCACTGGCATCATGGCTGTTCCAGTCCGACGCCGTGGTTTTGGCAACAGCAGCAGCCATCATCACTGTCAGAGGGCGCGGCTGATAGCTGTTGAAGAGGCCCTGGGACTCTTGTAGCAGTTCCGGAAGTTCCCAGCGGTTGCCCAGTCCCAAGTTCAACTCTTCCAGGGTGAATCCCAGTACCTCCAGCGCGGCATCTTCGTGTCCGTCACCCTGCTTGATGCGCGCCTGCATATTTTTCATGGTGTCGGGTTCCGCGACCCAGAGTGCCATTTCGCCAATATCGTGCAGCAGCGCTGCATTGGCGAATGCTTCCGGATGGTGATGTCCCAAGCGTTCTGCGAGATTTGCAGCATAGATGGCTGCATGTGCGGCTCTGCTGTAGCAATCGAGGAGCCCACGTCTCGGGGAGCCCTTGAGCAGATCTTCAAGAACCGGCAACTCACGGGCCATGCGTTCGATGGTGTCCATGCCGAGCAGAGGGATGGCATTGGCGATTTTTGTAACCGGCTCGCGTGATTTGCTGGGTAAGGTCCTGAGTTGTCTGAAGATGGCGAGACTGAATCCGGGATCGCGTTCTACCAGTTTACTGATAGCAGCGTGACTGCCTGAAACACTGTTCAGTACTTCTCTGACCTGCTTTAGAGTCCGGTGCAGTGCCGGTAGCGGATCAGTGTGGAGACGGCGCACCCAGTCATTGACAGAATCGGACATCGTGCTTGAGGTTCCTGCTGTTGGAGTTGTTTGCATTCTATTTGGAGCGGCGGAGGAGGGGAAATCTTTATGCTTTATTCTCCTGCTTCGTAACCTGCAGAAACTGCATTGGTTGCGGAGAATCCCCCCTCTATGTAAAATGCGCGGTTTTCCCGGTGCCCGATATCCGGGTGCCACTCCTTGCTTCACCGCAAATGCGGGAGGCTGCCTATGACCGAAAGGAGAAACAATGAGGCACTATGAAGTTGTGTTTCTGGTCCATCCAGACCAGAGTGAGCAGGTCCCTGCCATGATCGAGCGTTATCGCGCTGGTATCGAAGCCACAGAGGGTGTGATTCACCGTTTGGAGGACTGGGGGCGTCGCCAGATGGCCTATCCCATCAACAAAATCCACAAAGCGCACTACGTGATGATGAACATCGAGTGCGGCAGAGAAGCGCTTAATGAGCTTGAGAGCGCATTTCGTTTCAATGACGCGGTATTGCGTAACATGATTATCTGTCGCGATGAAGCCATCACTGAGTCCTCGCACCTGGCCAAGTCTCAGGATGAAGACGAGTCAGCGGGTGATAAGCGCAGAGAGCCTGCCGGTGATAAGCCTAGAGAGTCTGCGGGTAATGAGCCTGCGGGCGAGAAGCCCGAAGACGCTTCTGCGGACGCCGAATAACTCACAGGATTATCAAGAGGATATAGACTATGGCGCGTTATTTTCGTCGTAAAAAGTACTGCCGTTTTACTGCTGAAGGCATCACAGAGATCGATTATAAGGATCTCAATCTGTTGAAGGCCTACGTCAGCGAAAGCGGCAAGATTGTGCCGAGCCGGATTACCGGGACCAAGGCTAAGTATCAGCGTCAGCTGGCCACCGCCATCAAGCGGGCCCGCTTCCTGGCGTTGCTGCCATACACTGACACGCACTGAGGGTATCTGACCAACCAGCAGGAGAAGTCTGAATGAAGGGGTTGGCATCCTTTGTGATGCGGGGGCCTTCCCAGGCGGTGATGGTAACCACCGTGCTGGCGATGCTCTCTTTGATACTGCCCCTGCTTGGGATTTTGAGTGCGGCGGCCGTGGGCCTCGTTACTCTGCGTCAAGGGGCGGGTGCCGGACTGAAAATCAGTCTGTTTGCGACCATCGCTTGCGGAGTCATGATGGGGATTGCCTTTGGTAATCCATTGCCGTCATTGGGTTTTCTGTTACTCCAGTGGTTACCGCTCTGTCTGCTGGGGGTGATGCTGAGAAGCAATCGCTCTTTAAGCCTGACGACCCAGACTGCACTGGCTTTCGGAGTGCTGGCCATTGTGGCGCAGTACCTGATGTTCGGCGACCCCGTGGCTCAGTGGAAAGAACAGCTTCAGCCGCTGGCTGAGCAGTTTGAGCAAGCTGGTCTGTTTGACTCGACCCAGAGTGGGGAAGTGGTCGAACGCATGGCGGGATGGATGGCCGGAGTGATTGCGGCCGGCATCTTCCTGCAACTGGCGTTCAGTCTCTTTCTGGCGCGATGGTGGCAGGCTCTGCTGTTCAATCCGGGAGGCTTCCGGGAGGAGTTTCACAGCTTTCGGCTGCAGAAGGCTTTTGCTGTGCTTGGTATCCCCGTATTGGTGGTGCTGCTGGTGCCTGCGGAACAGACGCCTGAGCTGGCGCGCTACCTGGGATTGCTGTTGATGGCAATTCTGTTTCTGCAGGGACTGGCGGTGGCACATGGCAGTCTGGCTGGGCGATCTTCGGGGCAGCTCTGGCTGGTTGGTTTGTATTTTTTGTTGATTGTTTTGATGCCACAGTTCGTGATGGTTCTGACGACCATTGGATTGATGGACATCTGGGTAGATTTTCGTGTTCGGTTTGCAAAGAAATGAAAACCGGCTGAGAAAGACATTTGACCTTATTTAAGGGTGAGAACAATGGAAATTATTCTGTTGCAGAAAGTTGATAACCTGGGAAACCTGGGTGAAAAAGTAAACGTGAAGTCAGGCTTTGGTCGGAACTTCCTTATACCTTCCGGCCGTGCCGTACCGGCTACTGCCGATAATCTGTCGGCTTTCGAGGCGCGTCGTGCCGAGCTGGAAAAGGATGCAGCCGAAAAGCTGGCGTCAGCCGAATCCCGCAAAGAGAAGCTGGAGACGCTCTCCATCAGCATCAGCCACAAGGCGGGTGATGAGGGCAAGCTCTTTGGTTCCGTCGGTACTGCCGATATTACAGCCGCTGTCGAGGCTGCAGGCGGCGAGATTTCGAAGCAGGAAGTCCGTCTGCCGAATGGCCCCTATCGTGTTGCTGGCGAATATGAGGTGGACATCCACCTGCATGCCGACGTCAACGCGGTTATCAAACTGACGATCGTTCCCGAAGAGTAAGTTCTTTCGGCGTTCTATCATTGCCCCGGCCGGTCATGCACTCGCCGGGGCATTCGTGTTTGTGGCGTACTGAAAATCGATCGCTTTGGATGGTAATATGTCAGCCCGATCACAGCCTGCTTGAGACAAATGTCTGAACCCGACTATCCACAAGAGATTGCCGATTACCCGGATCATGCCGCTGAAGCCCTGAAGGTTCCGCCTCATTCGATTCAGGGTGAACAGTCGGTATTGGGGGCGCTGATGCTCGATAATGCCACCTGGGATCAGGTGGCAGATCTGGTGGTGCAGGATGATTACTACCGCAAGGAGCACCGACTGATCTTTGGGTCTATTGCCTCGCTGGCAGAGAATAGCCAGCCTTTTGACGTAGTTACCCTGGCCGAGACTTTGGAGCAACAGGGGGCCTTGGAGGATGCGGGCGGCCTGCCCTATCTGGTTCGGCTGGTTGAAGAGACTCCCAGCGCAGCCAATATCAAGTCTTACGCCGGTATCGTGCGTGAATATTCTGTGATGCGGCATTTGATCTCCGTCGGTACGGAGATTTCAGATAGTGCTTTTCATCCACAGGGCCGGGACTCGGCTGAGTTGCTCGATAACGCCGAGCGCAAGGTTTTCGAGATTGCAGAGCAGCGTTCCAAAGGTGGCGGGGGATTCAGTCCGATAAAGTCGCTGCTGACCAAGGCGGTAGACCGGATCGAGGCGTTGTTTCAGCAGGACGAGCCGATTACTGGTGAAAGTACAGGGTTCAGTGATTTTGACGCAATGACCTCAGGTCTGCAGCCTGCAGACCTGATTATCGTTGCCGGTCGGCCGTCCATGGGCAAGACCACTTTTGCCATGAATGTTGCAGAGAATGTGGCGATCAAGGGACAAAAAGCGGTTGCTGTCTTCAGCATGGAGATGCCGGGAGACTCGCTGGCGATGCGCATGATGTCCTCCCTGGGACACATCGATCAGCTGCGGGTTCGTACCGGCAAGCTGGAGGATGACGAGTGGCCCCGCCTGACATCCGCAGTCAGTATGTTGGCGGAGACCAAGCTGTTTATTGATGATACGCCTGCCATGTCGCCAACCGAGGTGCGAGCCCGCGCCAGGCGTCTCAAGCGGGAAAATCCCGACTTGGGCTTGATCGTGCTCGACTATCTGCAGCTGATGCAGGCGCCGGGTGAGGGGGATAACCGCACCAACGAGATATCTGCGATCTCCCGTTCCCTCAAGGCATTGGCCAAAGAGTTGTCGGTGCCTGTCATGGCGCTGTCACAGCTCAATCGAAGTCTGGAGTCTCGCACCAATAAACGTCCCATCATGTCAGACCTGCGTGAATCTGGAGCCATCGAGCAGGATGCGGACCTGATCGTCTTCATCTATCGGGATGAGGTCTACAATGAAGACAGTCCGGACAAGGGTTTGGCTGAGATCATTATCGGCAAACAGCGTAACGGTCCCATTGGGACCACGCGTCTCACTTTCCTCGGAAAATATACGAAGTTTGAAAACTACATCGATGATGGTTATGGCGACGAGGGTTATTGATGGCCTTTGTTCCGCAGGCAACGATAGACCATCGGGCGCTGCGGCATAATCTGCAAAGGGTTCGCGAGACTGCGCCGGAGAGCCGCGTTTGGGCGGTGATCAAAGCCAATGCTTATGGTCATGGCATGGAGCGAGTCGCTGCAACGCTGCAGGCTGCGGATGGTTTTGCCGTGGCCCGCATCGAAGAGGCACAGCGGCTGAGGCAGACCGATGTGAAAAAGCCGATCCTGATCCTGGAAGGTGTCTTTACACCGGAGGATGTCCAGTCCGCATCAGAGAACGGTTTCCAACTGACTGTCCACCACTTCCGTCAGGTTGAGCTGCTTGAAACGACGCGACTCAACTTTCCTGTTGCATGTTGGCTCAAAGTGGATACTGGCATGCACCGCCTCGGATTTTCTCCGAGTCAGCTTAGTGAAGCTGCTTTGAGACTGCAGAAGGTTAATGGGGTGAGTGATCTGCACCTCATGACCCACTTGGCGAACGCGGATGACCGGAATGATCCGGCCAGCCTGAAACAGTGCGAACGCTTCGACAGGCTTACACTCTCTTCCTACACTGATCTTTCGATCGCCAACTCAGCAGGCCTGCTAGCCTTTGAAGCGACACATCGTGACTGGGTCCGGCCAGGCATCATGCTCTACGGTGTCTCTCCCTTTCAGCACTCCATAGGATCGAATGAAGGCTTGCAACCTGTGATGACCTTCAGTAGTCGGGTATTAGCGCTGAATCACTACAATGCCGGTGACCGTGTCGGCTATGGCGGCACCTTTGAGTGCCCTGAGTCTATGCCCGTAGCGGTGGTTGGTGTGGGTTATGGCGATGGCTATCCTCGCCATGCGAAGCCGGGGACGCCGGTCTTGATCCGCAATCAACGACTGCCCCTGATCGGTCGGGTTTCAATGGATATGATCTGCGTTGATGCCAGGGCCTTGCCGGATCTGCAGATTGGAGAGGTGGCAGTGCTTTGGGGCGCAGGATTACCGGTGGAGTTGATTGCGCAATCGTCTGAAACCATTGCCTATGAGTTGCTGTGCGGTATTACCGGTCGTGTTGACTTCATCGATGTGGAAAAGGATTAGTTGTGGCACAGGGAATAAAGAAGAACAGTAAATCGGTCTACGTTTGTAGCGCTTGTGGAGGTTCTTTTCCCAAATGGGCAGGGCAGTGTCCCGACTGCAAGGCATGGAATGTTCTGGAAGAGATGGCAGTAGCGCCAAAAGGGCCGGGCAGTGGCCGTTTTGCAGGTTATTCCGGCGAAGTGAGTCCTGAGATATACACCCTTGCCGCAGTGCAGGCGAACCAGGAGATCCGTGTCCCTTCAGGCAGCAAAGAGCTGGACCGGGTGCTTGGCGGAGGATTGGTTTACGGCTCGGTGATACTGCTGGGGGGAGACCCGGGTATCGGTAAATCCACGCTCCTTATCCAGACCCTGGCGCAGCTCTCGGTCTCCATGCAGACGCTCTATGTTTCCGGGGAGGAATCGCCTCGTCAGATCGCCCTGCGGGCGCAGCGTCTGGGGCTGCCGGTGGATGAACTTCGCCTGCTGCCGGAGACCTGCGTGGAACGGATTGTCGCCTCTGCGGAAAAAGAGAAACCGGCAGTTTTGGTGGTCGACTCGATTCAGACCATGTTTACTGAACAGTTGCAGTCCGCTCCGGGTTCGGTTTCCCAGGTCAGAGAAGCAACCGCGCAACTGGTCCATTTCGCCAAGCGAAGCGGCACTGCGGTTTTTCTGGTCGGACATGTCACCAAGGAAGGCAATCTGGCGGGTCCCAGGGTACTGGAGCACATGGTGGATACCGTGCTCTATTTTGAAGGTGAAGCGGGCAGTCAGTTCCGCCTCATCCGTACGATCAAAAACCGTTTCGGCGCGGTCAACGAACTGGGTGTGTTTGCGATGACCGAGCGGGGTCTGAAAGAGGTGAGCAATCCCTCGGCGATCTTCCTCTCCCGACATACCGAAGCGGTGCCCGGGAGTGTGATTCTGGTGACCCGGGAAGGTACCCGGCCGTTGCTGGTGGAGGCTCAGGCATTGGTGGATGAGAGTCCGCTGGCCAATCCCCGGCGAGTTACCCTGGGCCTGGAACAGAACCGTCTCTCCATGTTGCTTGCGGTGCTGCATCGGCACTGCGGTATCAGCATGTTTGATCAGGATGTCTATGTGAACGTGGTTGGTGGAGTGCGTATCACCGAGACGGCGGCGGATCTGGCGGTATTGCTGGCGGTGCTTTCCAGTTTTCGCGGCAATTCATTGGAGACAGGTCTGGTGACCTTTGGTGAAGTCGGTTTGACTGGTGAGATCCGGCCGGTGCCAAATGGTCAGGAGCGCCTGCGGGAAGCGGCCAAGCACGGCTTCAAAAGAGCAATCGTACCCAAAGCCAATGTACCGAAACAGACGGTCAAGGGGATTGAAGTCGTACCGGTGGAGCGTCTTTCTGAAGTGCTTGATGCAATCTGACTATTGCCAGTCCAGAAATACATGATTCATCGAGATGACTGCGAAGAGTACAAAGATAACTACTTGATTAACAAGTTTTTATAGTGTGTTTTGTGTTCTTCGTGGTGACAATGATGTTTGATATCTAAGCCAGCGCCTCCAATTCCCTTTCGAGCAGCTCTGCATCGCCGGTGTTAAGTTCGACCAGGCGCCGCAGGTGAGTGATGCTCTCCATATCGATGGTGTTGCAATGAAAACCGATCGCGCCTTCCCCAATGTGAGCAACACTGGCCTGCATTTTGATTCGTGTCTCCGTATCACCTAGCTTGATATCCAACTCAACGGACTGATCCGGTTGGCCGCTCCAGTCAGCTGGGCAGACAGCCAGGGCACCTTTTAACGACAGGTCCAGCAACGTCGTTTCAAATGATTTTTCACCCTCTGATATGCGCATTGGCGCATCGAAAAGGACGCGTCTGAAGCGGCGGCGCTCTTCCGGTTTTCCTGAAGTGGTCATTGTGTCTGGCTCCCTATTAGATGAAATTGCATTTCGGTCCCGCCGACATGGATGAGATCGCCATCCTGTAGCAAACGTGATTCTTCTCCAATCTTTTCGTCATTAACGCTGGGTGATACGGGGCCTTCAAGATGGGAGAGGAAATAGCCGTCGTTGCGGAGAGCAATAATGGCGCAATCGCTACCGGCACGCCCGATACGGGTGAGATTATGATTCAATGGAATGATCCGGCCAATATGGTCGCCGCTCATGATCTGCAGCATGCCTTCCTGTGGTAACGAGGTATCGGTAGCGGTAGCCGGGTCGATATTTTGAAAGATGCTCCAGCTTTCCTCCTCCCCACCAGTCTCCTCCTTTACGATGTTTGCTGCTTCGGTATACAGTTTCCCACCCGGCTCGAGAGCGTCTTCAGCATAGGAGAGGGTATGTTTGCCGATCTGAATGACATCCCCATGCACAAGATCGGTTGATTCAACGACCTTGTGGTTGATGAGAACCGGGTGATTATTATCTTGCGCTATGAGATGCGAGCCGGCTTCATCCAATTTGATGAGTATCTGTTTTGGTGCCACTGCCAGGCTATCGATGAAAAGCGTGCAGTCGGTATCCCTGCCGATAAGCGTGTCGCCTTGAGCAAGATGGTGGACATCGATGATACGGCCTTTGAAAGAAAGGGTTAGCTTGGGCATGGAATAACTCACTGCAATATACTGCGCTGGGGGATAGTAAAGAGTATTTTTCGGACGGTATCAACTACCTGAACTACTGTTAATCAGCGCCATTGGCTTTTGATCTGCCCAGCATGCCTTTGTAGGGGGCACAGACGTACCTGATTTCGTGAATTAAAGTTTCGGCGTTCGTGGCGACGGTTGGCATGGGGTGTGGCTTCTCTAATATGTGACAACATAGAAAGCAACTTGCGTACCATGATTACGGATCCCCGCTGGATTTTTGTCGGTCGCCTTCCTTTCGAACTTACACTTCGCCAACTATTGGATGATACTGTTAGTTGGAGAATTGCACTTTAAAATTAATGAGATAAACCTTTATCCTAGTGATATTTCTTAGTGTGACATAATTTTGACATTCTACTGATTTGCTGCTTAACTCTGCGTCAAAGGTTGGCATCAAATTAAATTTGTGCCCGAATAATCGATAGTCTGAATATTTTTGTATCTGGTGACCAGTGATTTTCTGGCGGCAATTCAATAATTCATCAATTCATCTTAATGGAGTCGGAGTGTAATGGGTGAAGCGGCGGAAAAACTAGCTCCTGCGTTTCCTCGACTCTGTGTCTATCTTGTTGATGAGGATCCCGAGAGGCGGAAATATCTGGAGCATATTCTCAGTTTTCTGGACGGGAATGTTCTGTTCGCCAGTAACCCGGAGGATATCCATCAACATATCAAATCGGCAACCGAGGCCTGCTCAGCTGTTTTGGTCGGTCCGGATCTGGATCGGGATACCCTCAGTAATTTTGCGAGCAAGCTGAACGAATTGCATCCCGAGATACCTCTCTTTCAGACTATTTTGAATGGGGGTGAGTTGTGGCGGGGATTCGAGGGTTGTGAAAACGTTATTGGTTCGCTGAGTCTGCCCACGCAATATGACAGCCTGATGGGCTTGATCCACAAGGCCCAGGTCTATCAGGAAGCGCACAAACAGGGTGAAGTCGTTGCGCGGCCGGTAGAACTGTTTCGAAGCCTATCCGGCAGCAGCCGTGCGACACGGCAGGTCAACCGCATGATCGAGCAAGTGGCCGATTCTGATGCGACTGTCTTGATATTGGGTGAGTCAGGGACAGGTAAAGAGGTGGTGGCGCGAAAGCTTCATTTTCACTCCCATCGCCGGGGCAAGGCCTTTGTGCCTGTGAATTGCGGTGCGATTCCTGCCGATCTGCTGGAGAGCGAACTTTTCGGTCATGAAAAAGGAGCCTTTACCGGGGCAATCAGTGCCCGCAAGGGTCGCTTTGAAATGGCCGAAAACGGTACCCTGTTTCTTGATGAGATCGGTGACATGAGTATGCCGATGCAGGTCAAACTGTTGCGTGTTTTGCAGGAACGCACTTTCGAGCGTGTCGGCAGCAATAAGACACTGCACTCGAATGTCCGCATCATTGCGGCGACCCATCGCAATCTTGAGGTAGCGATTGATGAGGGCAGATTCCGTGAAGATCTTTTCTATCGTCTGAATGTATTTCCCATAGAAATGCCACCATTGCGGGATCGGGTGGAGGATATTCCGGTACTGGTCAACGATCTGATTCATCGCATAGAGAATGAGAAGCGAGGGTCGGTACGTTTGACTCCCGCTGCCGTTGCGGCCTTGAGTCACTATCGATGGCCCGGTAATGTCAGGGAACTGGCGAATCTGATAGAACGGTTGGCAATTCTCTATCCCTATGGGGTAGTTGACGTGGGCGATCTGCCCGACAAATTCCGGCCTGCTGGTGGATTGCTCGATACGGTGCAGCTGCCCGAAGTGACAATCCCTGGTGATGAGCCAGACACCACGCTGCATGCCCCACGACTGCCCAACGACGGCATCGATCTCAAGGCCCATCTTGGCAGTCTGGAGCAGAGCCTGATCCAGCAAGCCCTCGAAGAGTCGGGCGGCGTTGTCGCGCATGCAGCCAAACGGCTCCACATGCGTCGCACGACATTGGTGGAAAAACTGCGTAAATATGGTCTTCAACGCCAGCATGAGTCGACGGGAATTTGACGTTTCCTGATACTTGAATATGCAAGTCATTGGAATATAACAAATAATAAAATAGGCACGGTTGTTGCTCTGTATCTTGGGTGTCAAGATGACATTCAACTGCAGAGACATAAAACGTGCCGATGAACCGCTCAACGCCCGAACGCCAACAATCCCTTGAAGCGGCGTTCAATCTGTTCAATCAATTATCTGAAGAGCTGACCGGCTCATACCAGCAGTTACAGCATCAGGTATTACAGTTGAGTAGCGAACTGGCCGCTGCGCGTAGCGAACGCATCCTTCAACTGGCAGAAAAAGAGCGTATTGCCGACCGGTTGGAACGCCTGCTCGAAACGCTTCCAGCGGCTGTGATCGTGCTTGATGGCGAAGAGTGCGTGCAGGAGTTCAACCCGGCGGCTCGGCGTCTGCTGGGTTCCATCAACGAAGGGGATGACTGGCGGGAGTTGCGCCGGCAATTGTTTCAGATCCCGCAACATTCAGGGGACGACCTGCGTCTCTGCAATGGCCGTATTCTCAGTATCTCATCCTGTGACCTTGAGCAGACGCCTGGACGTATTCTGGTCATGCTCGATGTCACCGAAACCCGTAAGTTGCAGGAACGCCTGAACCGTCAGGAGAGACTGGGGGCTATGGGAGAGATGTCCGCACAGCTTGCCCATCAGATGCGCACCCCCCTCAGTTCCGCCTTGCTCTACACCTCACACCTCTCACGCGATGATCTGACATCCGGTCAACGTCAGCGATTTACCGGTAAGCTGCGTTCCCGGTTGCAGCATATGGAACGCCAAATTCGCGATATTTTGATGTTTGCCCGAGGCTCATCGGAAGGTGAAGAACTCATCTCCCTGTCGGAGCTGTTGGGTGAGTTTGCAGAGGGTATCAGGCCAGAACTGAACGATGTGACGGTGACACTCAAGATAGAAGATCTCAGTGCTGGGGCTGCCGTGATTAAAGGCCGCCGCGATGCACTGCTCGGCGTATTGAGCAACCTGACGGATAACGCATTGCAGCAAGGTGCAAATTGCATCACGTTGCTGCTGAGAGTTACAGATGACGCGGAATTACTGTTCAGTGATAACGGCTCCGGTGTCCCGGCCGAAATCCGGGAACAGATTTTTGACCCTTTCTTTACCAATCGGGCAGGCGGAACCGGCCTGGGTCTGGCTGTAGTACAGAACCTGGTACTCAGTCATCATGGTGAGATCCGCCTGACCGGTAGCCTGAATGGCGGCGCTTGCTTCCAATTGGCATTTCCTCTGGTTTCTCTCCAAAAAACAGAACAACAGATAGCCGTTAAATTACCGGTGTTAGGTGCCGGAAGTCCTCTCATTGAGGCGAGGAGATTGTCATGAGTCAGGCAACCGTTCTCATCGTGGAAGATGATCCAGCTCTGCGTGAAGCACTGAGCGATACCCTCGAACTTGCCGGTTACCCGGTAAGAGCCGCGGAAGGAGGCAGTGCGGCATTGGAGATATTACGTCAGGAACCGGTGGGCATAGTGGTGAGTGATGTGCAGATGCGACCGATGGACGGGCATCGCCTGTTACGTCGAATCAAGGCGGGATATCCTAATCTGCCAGTATTGCTGATGACCGCTTTCGGAACGATCGAAAAGGCGGTACATGCGATGCGTGATGGCGCCGTGGATTATCTGATCAAGCCCTTCGAGGCGGAGGTGCTGGTAAGTAAAGTTGCCGGGAATATTCTGGCAGCCGTGGATAAATTACAGAGTGGCCTGATTGTTGAGGACCTGCGCAGTCGTGAGGTGCTGGAGCTTGCCCGTCGTGTCTCTCACAGTGAAGCGACGGTATTGATCAACGGGGAGAGCGGCACAGGTAAAGAGGTGTTCGCCCGCTATATCCACCAGACTTCTGAGCGGCGCGATGGCCCATTCATTGCCATCAACTGTGCGGCTATTCCGGAGAATATGCTGGAAGCCGTCCTGTTTGGTTACGAAAAAGGCGCCTTTACAGGTGCATACCAGTCCGCCGCCGGTAAATTCGAGCAGGCTCAGGGTGGTACCCTGCTGCTTGATGAGATCTCTGAGATGAGTATGCCGCTGCAGGCAAAACTGCTGCGCGTATTGCAGGAAAGAGAAGTTGAACGCCTTGGCGGACGCAAGATGATCGAACTCGATGTGCGGGTACTGGCCACCACCAATCGCAAGCTGCGTGAGGAGGTTTCCGCCGGTCGTTTTCGAGAGGATCTCTTCTATCGGCTCAATGTTTTTCCTCTGACCCTGCCGCCGTTGCGGGAGCGCAAACGGGACATTATTCCCCTGGCCAGGCATCTTATTTCCCAGCACCTGCTGCCGGGGCAGTCGGTGCCGCCATTCAGTGAAGTGGCTCAGGTTCAGCTCTTATCCCACGATTGGGCCGGAAATGTGCGTGAACTGGAGAATCTGATACAGCGTGCTCTGATCCTCTACAACGGCGAACAGATAGAGGCTGAAGACCTTGCGTTTGAGAGTGCAGATGACATTGAAGCACCCAGCGTATCCCCGGCAGCCGAAACTTCAGCAGGGAGACTGCCGGAAGATCTGCGTTCAGTGGAGGAGCAGATGATCATGGATGCCCTACATGAAGGTGATGGAAGCCGCAAGCAGGCGGCGGAGCGCTTGGGCATCAGTCAGCGCACGTTGCGTTACAAGATTGCCCGCATGCGCAATGCCGGCATGGCGATTCCCGGCCGGGCCGGCTGATTGGTGCGGAATCTGCATATTACAGATAGATCGATTTGAGTGGGGAGTGAACGATGAGCAACATGGATATCAACCAGGTTCTGGCACAGATGCGGGTGATGGCCGCCCAGGCCGAAAATGCCCCAAAGCAGGTTGAAGAGGAGGGGCAGAGCAACTTTGGCGACCTGCTGAAAAATTCCATTGATCAGGTCAATGAGACCCAGCACGAGGCGAAGGCGCTTACCACTGCGTTTGAAACCGGCGAAGGGGATGTGGATCTTGCCCAAGTGATGATCGCAGTACAGAAGTCGAGCCTATCCTTCGATGCAATGGTGCAGGTGAGAAACAAGCTGGTCGAAGCCTATAAAGACGTAATGAATATGCCTATCTAGCTGTTACAGCACAAATAATACGCAACTGAAAGAAAAGTCAGATTAATCAAGCCGGAATCGCAATCATGGCACTTGCAACAACTGATGAATCGGGTAAGGCACTGGAAGTCAACCAGCGCCTTCAGGACAACCCCATCTTCCGCCAAATCGCCGTTATGGTCGGCATTGCCGCCAGTGTAGCGTTGGGTGTGGCAGTGGTGCTCTGGTCGCAGGCACCGAACTACAGTCTGCTCTACGGCAATCTGGCGCAGAAAGATGCAATGGAGATTGTTCAGGCGCTGCAGCAGATAGGCATCGAGTATCAGGTGGATCAATCCACCGGTGCTGTGATGGTGCCATCTGCCGATCTGCAGGAGGCGCGGATGAAACTTGCCGGAGAGGGGTTGCCGCATAGTGATTCTCTCGGTTTTGAACTATTGCAGCAGGATGCCGGTTTCAACACCAGCCGGATGGTTGAGGCTGCTCGCTATCAGCGTGCGATGGAGGGTGAACTGGCCCGCTCCATTGCCACACTGGCGAATATCGAGACGGCCCGCGTCCACCTGGCCACACCCAAACAGTCAGTGTTTGTGCGGCAGCGTAAGGTGCCCAGCGCCTCGGTGGTAATCAAACTCTATTCGGGACGGACGCTTGAGAAGGGGCAGGTGGAGGCGATCTCTCATCTGGTGGCGTCCAGCGTACCCGAACTGGATGTAGCCCAAGTCACTGTAGTGGATCACAAAGGGAAGCTGCTCAGTGGTGCGGACAAATCCGCGCAGATGGCTATGTCCACCAGCCAGTTTGAATATACCCGCGAGTTGGAGGCACATTACAAGCAGCGTATTGAAGATATTCTGTCGCCCCTGTTGGGACAGGATAATCTGCGGGCCGAGGTCGCGGCCGAAGTCGATTTTACAGTGATTGAACAGACCCAGGAGAGCTATGATCCGGATATGAGTGCGCTGCGTTCCGAGCAGGTCAATGAACAGCAGAGTCGATTGAGCGAAATACAGGGAGTTCCTGGTGCACTGACGAATCAGCCTCCCGCTGCAGGCAATGCGCCAGAGCAGGCAGGTGGACAAGGGGGTGAAGGAGAGGCTGCGACCCCGATTAATACCAGCAAGCGCGCCACCCGTAACTTTGAGTTGGACAAAACCATCAGTCATACCCGGTTGCCCAGCAATAGCCTGCGTCGGCTTTCGGTGGCAGTGGTGGTCAACGACAGGGTCGCGTTGGGTGAGGACGGGGTGCCGCAACGGATTCAGCGGACACCGGAAGAGATCACCCGCATCACCAATCTGGTAAAGGAGACGGTTGGTTTCACTATTCAGCGTGGCGACAGCGTGCAAGTGCTCAATGAGTCTTTCTTTATCCCCGCCCCCCCTGAACCACTGCCTGAACTGGCGATTTGGGAAGAGGCCTGGTTCTGGGATGCTGTACGGCAGGCGGGTGGTGTGTTGCTCGTACTGTTGTTGATCTTTGGTGTACTGAAGCCCACGATGAAACGTCTCACCGCACAGGTTGTGACGACGGGGGTGGAAGGTGAAGGTGTTGCCGGTGGTGGCGTGGCAGGTGAAGGGGGGCTCGAAGGCACCCTGGAGGGCGCCGGGGGTGAGGGTCTCGCCCTGGAAGGGGATGAAGCAGTAAAGCTGCCTGGCCCTGGCAGTTATGAAAAAACCATCGATGCCGCGCGCGGTATGATCGAAAATGATCCCAAGCGTGTGGCACAGGTTGTGAAGAAGTGGATTGCAGAAGATGCCGGATAAAAAGATAACGCCCGCTGCGGTCCCAGTGGAAGAGTCGGATGCGATTGCCAAGATCGGCGGCGTACAGCGCTCCGCAATTTTGCTGCTGGCACTGGGTGAAAAGGATGCCGCCGAACTGCTGAAACATATGGGGCCGAAAGAGGTGCAGGATGTCGGTATGGCGATGGCGAGTCTGACGAACGTCTCTACCGACCAGATGGAAGCAGTGATGCGCCATTTCGTCTCCACCCTCGAGACACAGACCGCCCTTGGATTGGGTTCCGACGACTATATCCGCAACATGCTCACCAACGCTCTCGGTGAAGATAAAGCGGGTGGCGTGATCGACCGGATTTTACTGGGCCGAAACAGCAAAGGCCTGGAACAGCTGAAATGGATGGATCCCCGTTCCATCGCTGAATTGATCCGACTGGAGCACCCGCAGATTATCGCCATCGTGCTCTCATTTTTGGATGCCGACCAGGCGGCACAGGTGTTGAGCCAGTTTCAGGAGAAGGTAAGAACTGATGTCATTATGCGCATTGCGTCTCTGGATGGTATCCAACCCGCCGCACTTCAGGAATTGGATGAGATACTGGAGAAGCAGTTTTCAGGTGCCTCCAATGTCAAGTCCTCCAACCTTGGCGGTGTCAAAACCGCTGCAGAGATTCTGAATCTGCTGGATGGCGCGGTGGAGAGCAAAGTCATGGAGCAGATCATGGATGCTGATACCGATCTGGGTCAGGAACTCCAGGACAACATGTTTGTTTTTGATAATTTGATCGATGTCGACGACAGGGGTATTCAGACTCTGCTGCGCGAAGTGGCTTCAGAACAGTTACTGCTCGCGTTGCGAGGTGCGGAAGAGGGCCTCAAAGACAAGATCTTCAAGAATATGTCCAAGCGGGCGGCTGAAATGCTCAAGGATGATCTGGAAGCAGCAGCACCCGCTAAACTCAGTGATGTGGAAGGCTCGCAAAAAGAGATTTTGCAGGTAGCGCGTCGCCTGGCCGATGCGGGTGAGATTATGCTTGGAGGTGGTGGTGAAGAGTTCCTCTAAGATTTTGTCCGACAAAGAGACGGAGACGGTTCGCCAATGGTTACCACCCGACGTGGGGGGAGGGGGCAGCTCACAGACGTTTCAAAAATCGATTCAGCCACCGGATGCGCCGCCCACAGCTGCTGAACTGGAGGCAGTTCAACAGCAAGCTTACGAAGAGGGTTTTGAAAAGGGCAAAGAAGAGGGCTTTGAATTCGGTCACAGAGAGGGACTGGAGCAAGGCCGGGACCAACTGCGGGAATATGCCATGCAGATGGATCGTCTGCTATCCACTTTGGATCAGCCGCTACGGAATCTTGACAACAAGGTCGAAGACGAACTGGTGACTCTGGTGATCTCAATGGTCAGGCAGTTGGTACGCCGCGAGGTGAACAGCGATCCCGGCCAGATAGTGGGCGTGGTGCGCGAGGCCCTTGCCCTGTTGCCGGTCTCTTCACGCAATGTGCGTCTTCAGCTCCACCCTGAAGATGCCGAGTTGGTTCGGGATATCTATTCGCTGGGCGAGAGCGATCTTGGCTGGAAAATCATCGAGGATCCGGTGATCAATCGCGGCGGCTGCAAAGTGGTGACTGAGACGTCCCAGATCGATGCAACCCTGGAGTCGCGACTCGCCAACCTGATTGCCCCGCTACTGGCGGGTACGCGCACTATCGATGAAGAGGAGGTGGAATAGATGTCTTCACATACTCCCAAAGCTGATCGGAGTGATATCTGGGTCAGCAGACTTCGTGACCATGCCAAACGGATGGGTGAAGGACGCGGCCTGGTGGTCGAAGGCCGCCTGACACGTATGGTGGGACTGACCCTTGAATCCGTTGGTTGCCGGGCGGCAATCGGTGGGCAGTGCGATGTGGTCAGCTCAAACGGCACACATATTGAGGCCGAGGTGGTGGGGTTCGGTGAAGAGAGCCTCTATCTGATGCCGACTGGCGATATTCGGGGACTTGAGCAGGGTGCGAGAGTTATTCCTACAGGAAGCGTATGTGAAGCGGTGGTGGGTGACCATCTACTGGGCCGGGTCATTGATGGCGCAGGTCGTCCGTTAGATGGAAAAGGGGGGTTGCATGCCGATGAGCGACGTCCCCTCACCGGGCAGACCTTTAATCCCCTGGCGCGAACGCCAATTCGTGAACCCCTGGATGTTGGCGTAAGGGCGATCAATGCGTTACTGAGTGTGGGACGGGGTCAACGGCTCGGTCTCTTCGCAGGATCAGGTGTCGGCAAGAGTGTGCTGCTCGGCATGATGACCCGCTATACCAACGCGGATGTGACCGTTGTGGGTCTGATCGGAGAACGGGGCCGCGAGGTAAAAGAGTTTGTTGAAAACAGCTTGGGTGAAGAGGGGCTCAAACGGGCAGTTGTGGTGGCTGTACCGGCGGACAATCCGCCGCTGCGCCGCATGCACGGTGCCATGCTGGCCACCAGCATCGCCGAATATTTCCGGGAGCAGGGCAAGCACGTCCTGTTGCTGATGGACTCTCTCACCCGTTTTGCCCAGGCACAACGGGAGATCGCCCTGGCGATCCATGAGCCACCTGCCACCAAAGGCTATCCCCCTTCGGTATTTGCCAAGCTGCCGCAACTGGTGGAACGTGCAGGTAACGGTGATAAAGGGGGAGGTTCAATCACTGCATTCTATACCGTGCTGGCGGAGGGTGACGATCAGAATGACCCTATTGCAGATGCGGCACGGGCGATACTGGATGGGCATATCGTGCTCTCCAGACGGCTGGCGGAAGCGGGACACTACCCTGCTATCGACATTGAGGCGTCCATCAGCCGGGCGATGAATGAGATCACCACCTATGGTCATCAGGATGCGGCCCGCTCATTCAAGCACCTCTACTCCCTCTATCAACAGAACCGCGACCTCATCAGTGTGGGGGCTTATGAACAGGGCAGTGACGAACAGATCGATATCGCCATTGCCGCGATGCCGGCCCTGACAGAGTTCCTGCGCCAGGATATGCGTACCCCCGTTAACCTGCGTGAGAGTCTCGATATGCTGGAGGCGCTTTTTCCTTCTGAACCGGAAGTGGAGATGCCAGGAGACCTGCCCCTGCAACCGGCAGGTCATGTTTAGAGAAAAGGACTTAGGGAAAAATAAAAAATGTCACCATCAAAACGTTTGAAGCCTGTTCAAAGAGTCGCCAAATCGCGGGAGCAGACTGCCGCGCGCCAACTTGGAAGATCGAAAAAGTCACTGCACGAAGAGGAGACAAAGCTGACGCAGTTGAGGCAGTATCACCAGGAGTATCTGACGCGTTTTGAACAGGCGGCCAGCAAGGGCATTACTGCCGTTCATCTGCAGGAGTATCGTACCTTTATTGCCAAACTCGATGAGGCGATCAAACAGCAGGAATCGGTTGTGTCTGCCAGCAAGCAGAACCACTCGGTGAAAAAGAATACCTGGCGCAGTAAACATACTCGCACCGAAGCACTTTCCAAGGTTGTCGATCGCTATGAGCGGGCTGAAAAAAAAGAGGAGGAACGTTCAGAACAGAAAGAGAGCGATGATCGAAGTCAGAGACGACCTGATTGATTCGTGCCCGTCCTGAAAGCGACTCCTGTAGCATGGTTTCTCTGAGCCATCGAAAAAGTTTACTCATAACCGGGTGGCCGCTTTCCCGACAGGATATAGGCGAAGGCGATTACCTCTGCAATAGCGCGATATAGGGCCTCAGGAATCTCATCACCCAATGGGATTTGGGACAGCAGGGCGGCCAGTTCTGCATCTTCGTGAAGCGGCACATCGTTTTCCTCCGCCAGTGCCAGAATGCGCTCAGCCAGCTCACCACGTCCCTTAGCAGTAAGTTTTGGGGCATTCTCTCCATCGTAATTTAGGGCAATGGCCAGGTTGGGTTTGCTGTTTCTCTCTTCATTCATGCTTTTTCATCCAGCAAGGAGAGACCGTGCGACAGTTGCTCATCGCCGTCACTTTTGCCTTGGTATGCTTCCAGTTTTGTGACATCCAAACCGGCTTTTTCCAAGGCGGAGCGAAGTTTTTCCAGATTGTTTTGAATCAGCGAGGTTGTTTCCGCCTGCTCAGCCCAGAGTACGCTTGAGATTGCCTCTCCCTGCAGGCGAAGCTGTACACGCATGGGGCCCAGTGGTTCCAGGTTCATGCGCAGGGTCAGGCTCCAGACTGCATCCTCTTTTTCGCCGCTCTTTCCAGGTTCCTTCTGTAACAGGATCCGAAAAACATCCAGTTGTTCATTATGTCGGATAGGTAGTTCAAACTGCCAGGTCTGTCGTGTCGGGTCATCTTGCGGCAGAGAGGCGAGTTGATTGGATTGGATACGGGCCAGACTGCCGTCGAGTTGTTTCAGCAGATCCAGCAGAAACCGAAGTGGGGAATCGGGTGGTATTGGGGTGCCGCTACTATTGGAAGCGGCTAGTGCTGCTGCGGTGGATTGCTGGGGATTCAGGCCCTTCCCAGGTAGCAGAGTGTTGATCAGTTCAAATAGTCTGAGCAGGTTGAGTTTGAGGTCAGCGGGGTTGCCGCTGCCCTGCAACAGATGGGCTTCAGTAAAGAGGCCGCTGTTTTGCAAAGCTGTGCGCAATTGCTGCTGGAATTGAGGCTGGTCGGTGGAGAGCAGGCGGCCGACCAATCCTTCAATTGCCTGGCGTACATTTCCTGGTGCCGGGTTGCTGCTGGAATTCGACAGTTGGATGGCAAGTTTGTCAAAGAGTTGAGCCAGTGGCTGCTGGCGGGGGAGAAGCATCTTCAATGCATTGGCCTGCAGCTGTTCCCGGCTGAGGGTTGTGAGCAGGCGTAACTCTGGAAACTCACCGCCCTTTTCAACGCTGAGCGTAAGTTGCTGTCCGCTTTTTATCGCCACCTGGGTTTGGGCGATCAAGCGGGTGATGCCGATCTGTAGTTTGAGCTGGCTGTTCTGAGTGTCGCTAAGTGCCGTCGCCTGCAGTACCTGTCCTGGTTTGAGGTTCTGTATCGGGTTCTCCCGTGGCAGTGCGTTGGGTAGCGGCAGGACAATGTTGGAACCGGGTATGCGCATTTGTGATTCTGCTGAAAGCGTCGTTGGGAAAAGTATATGCCACACGAATGTTTCTGGCAGTGAAAACTATTCAACTCATCAGGATTGTTGCCGATAATCCTACGAGATACCCGGAAAATTGGACGATATGACCGAACAGACAGTAGACAATACCCGCCTCTGGTTTCTGCGCAGTGAGGGTATCAAGCGAGGTCCCTACCCGAGCGGGCGTATCCGACGCATGCTGCTTCAGGAAGAGATCGGGTTGGATGTGGAGATCAGTGCGGACCGCCGCAACTGGAAACCCATAGGTGGGGTTCCGGAGGTGGTTCCCCTGCAACTTCGGGCAGCAAGCGGTGATGCCTCTGCGCAAAAAACACTGGAAGTGCGTGATCAAACCGATGTTTTATCTGCAGACAGATCGACACGAAAATTTCCCTTATTGGCTATGATTGTCAGTCTGCTGGTCTTGGGAGTTGTTGTCGGCCTGTCACTCTGGTCCGGGATGCCCAGGGGGATGGATGATCCCCAGTGTGATTCACCAGCCGCGCCAGAGGTCAACTGGCGTAGTTGCCTCTTGTTGGCTGTGGACGTTGGATCGGCCAGCCTGAGAGGGGCGACGTTGAACAGTGCGGTGTTGCGACAGGCCAAACTGACTGCTACGGATCTCCGTGAGGCCGATATGCGTTATGCCGATCTTCGTCATGCGGATCTCAGTTATGCGCTGATGGAGAGAGTCTCTCTGATCGGCGCAAATCTTCAGGGTGCAGACCTGACAGAGGCAGACCTCGTCAACGCGGATCTGCGTTATGCCGATCTGCGTGGCGTCCGAATGCAGGGCGCGGCACTGGAAGGTGCCAGGCTTGATGAAACGATTTGGGTCGATGGGGTGGCCTGTGGCGCCGGTTCTGTCGGCAAGTGTCTACGCTAGGGCTTGATTAAGCTTGCGGATCGGGCAATCCGGGATTGCAACGAAGAAGTGAGCCACCGGTTCCACAAACTTGAAGCGGCCTATGCTTTAATCAGGAAACACCTCGGTTTCGTAGCGATGGATCTCCAACGTCTCCGACCAATGGTTTTCGGGCAGACCGGCCTTGCGTTTCAGATGCCGAAGAAAATCCTCGGCTTTCGGTAGCGACTCCCAGACAGAAGGAAGAAAGGTGCCTCTGGCCATCCCGTCCACCAGGATGAGTCCGTCGATCCCAGGGCGCAGCTGCTGAATCAGGTCGCTCTCGGATTCAAAGGGGAGGGGTACAGCGGGTGTGAGCACAGAGAGGTGAATGTCGAGTTCGTCATATTCATGGGGCGACAGCGGCGGAAATCGGGGATCACGAAAGGCGGCAGAATAGGCATTTTCCGCCACATCCTCGATCAGTGGCTTGATTGCTTCCAGGTGGCCAATGCAACCGCGCAGTCGACCGCGCTTGTTTAATGTCACAAAGCTGGCGCGAATTGCCTGCAACTCTGTACTGTAATCCGCAGCCTCTACAGGCACTGACCTGCCTTTCTCCAAACCGTTTCGGATCGATGCGCGGGCGACCTCCATCAGCGTTTCCCAGGAATTTTCGCTGAGGTTTTTTTTCGGTTCGATAGACATTCCGGCTTTCCAAATAGTGTGATTTTCTCTGATTCCTATTAGAACCATGGGTCGATTTTTTTCAAAAAGCAAGGCTGGATAAGCCTGAGAACATCCGCCATAATCCGCCTCCCCATTCACCAGTCTGGCATGCTTATATGTGGTTCAAAAATCTTCGTATCTACCAACTTCTTAAACCTTTCACGTTGTCGGAAGAAGAGCTGCAGATACAATTGGCGGAACGGGAGTTTCGAAGTTGCGGCAGCATGGAGCCTGCTACACTCGGCTGGACATCACCGCTGGGCAGGCGATCGGATCGCCTGGCCCATGAAGTGAACGCCAGCATCATGCTCTGCCTGCGACAGGAGGAGAAGGTACTGCCCGCGTCGGTGGTTCGGGAGATGGTTGAAGAGAAAGCTGTATTGATAGAAGAGGCGGAAGCACGCCAAGTCTCCCGGCGGGAGAAGGGTGAGATTCGGGATGAGATCATCCAGGGTTTGATGCCCAGGGCGTTCACCAAATCGGCAAGGATCTACGCCATGATTGATCGGACCAGCGGCTGGATTCTGGTTGACGCGGCCTCGGCCAACAAGGCGGAGGCTTTGCTGGGACTGCTCCGGGAGACCTTGGGGAGCCTGCCGGTTCGCCCTTTGGATGTTGCAGTCGCTCCGCCCTCTGTGATGACTGAGTGGGTGCGCCGCCCGGAACAGTATGGAGATTTTGTGCTGCAGGACAGCTGTGAACTCCAGGATACTTCAGACGAGAAGGCCATTGTTCGCTGCAAGGGACATGACCTGGGTGCACAGGAAGTGCTCAACCACCTGGATGCGGGAAAACAGGTGGTAAAATTGGCGGTGGAGTGGAATGAGCGGCTCTCCTGCATGATTGAACCAGATTTTGCGCTAAAGCGGATAAAGTTCCTGGATATCATCCAGGAGGAAGCCGCTGATAGTGTGGCAGAGGATGATATTGCGCGGTTTGATGTCGACTTTTCCCTGATGGCCCTGGAGTTTCGCCGTTTTCTGCCCCGTCTGCTGGAGCTCTTCGGCGGCGTGCAGGATGAAAATTAAGGGATTTTGATGGTGTTTCGTCTAGATTAATTCCTTAGTGAAATGCAGGGTTTATTGATCTGCGTCATATTGGAGTCAATTAAGAATGGCTAATATTGCCTCCAGCTACACGCGGATTGGTCGTTTCCGTGGATAAGCGCTAGTCTGCGGGTGAGCAAACTCGATCCTTTCAGCCTCCTGGATCGGTTCTCACCCGCTTTTTTTTGCGCATAAAAAACGGAACCCGCATAACTGCCAGATTCCGCTCCTTAGTAGGCCTGATCAAGCGTAGCGGATCAGGCAAGTTCTGCGTCAGATCCTAGTGACCGTAGTACTCCTTGAACCACTTGGCGAAAGCCGCTACACCATCTTCAAGCTTGGTGTCAGGTTTGTAGCCTGTGTCCTTAATAAGGCTGTCCACATCGGCATAGGTGGCAACCACGTCGCCGTCCTGTAGTGGCAACATGTTCAGTTCGGCTTTCTTGCCAAGACTCTCTTCCAGCAGTTCAATGTAGCGCATCAGCTCTGTCGGGTTATTGCTGCCGATGTTGTAGAGACGATAGGGCGCTTTACTGCTGGCGGTGTCCGGGTGATCGCTGTTCCAGTCGGGATTTGGCTGGGCCGGACGATCCAGCACCTGAATCACGCCTTCAACGATATCGTCGATGTAGGTGAAATCCCGTTGGTGCTTGCCATAGTTGAAGACATCGATGGGTTCGCCCTTCATGATCTTTTGGGCAAATTTGAGCATTGCCATGTCGGGACGGCTCCAGGGTCCGTAGACCGTGAAGAAGCGCAAGCCGGTGGTGGGCAGGCGATAGAGATGGCTGTAGGTGTGAGCCATCAACTCATTGGCCTTTTTGGTGGCTGCATAGAGACTCACCGGGTGATTCACATTGTCGTGAACCGAAAAGGGCATGGAGGTATTGGCGCCGTAGACAGAGCTGCTGGAGGCGTAGACCAGGTGTTCGACGCCGTTATGACGGCACCCTTCGAGAATATGCCCGAAGCCCATCAGGTTTGAATCAACATAGGCCAGCGGATTTTCGATGGAGTAGCGAACTCCCGCCTGGGCTGCCAGATTGACTACGCCGTTGGGTTTGTATTTGGCGAAACAGTCTGCAATGCTCTGGCGATCTTCCAGTTCAAGCCGCAGATCAGTGTAGTTCGGGTGATCCAGGGTACGGGCCAGACGCGCCTTTTTCAGTTCAACATCGTAATAGTCGTTGAGGCAGTCGATGCCGATGACCTCGTCACCACGATCCAGCAGCCGCAGTGCCAGCGCTGAACCGATGAAACCGGCGCTGCCGGTAATTAAAACCTTCATAATAGATTCCTAAAAATCCTGTTTTGACCCATATCCCTGTTAGAGACGTCCATCAACGCTGTCCGGCGGCAGGATGTCTTTCACGTCGTACAGAATACCGCTGGGCTTGCAGAGTGCGCGGATCTTTTCAGCGCCCATCTCAATGAATTCATTGTGGGAGACAGCAAGTATTACGGCGTCATATGTGCCGTTTTCGAGATTGGGAATCGGACGAATTGCATACTCCTTTTCAGCCTCGTCCGGGTTGATCCAGGGGTCGTAAACGTCCACCGATGTACCGTAGTCCTTGAACTCTGCGACAATGTCCACAACGCGGGTATTGCGCAGGTCGGGACAGTTCTCCTTGAAGGTCAGGCCCAGGATGAGCACTCGGCTGTTTCCTGAGATGACACCCCGTTTTAGCATCAGCTTGATAACCGTATAGACCACATACGCGCCCATGCTGTCACTCAAGCGTCGACAGGCAAGAATGATTTCAGGTTGGTAGCCAGTGGCCTGTGCCTTGTGGGCGATATAGTAGGGGTCTACACCGATACAGTGACCCCCGACAAGTCCAGGCTTGAAGGGTAAAAAGTTCCATTTACTGCCGGCAGCCTCAAGGACTTCCTTAGTGTCTATACCCAAACGGTTGAAAATCAGGGCCAGTTCATTGATCAAGGCGATATTGACATCCCGCTGGGTGTTTTCAATCACCTTGGAGGCCTCTGCGATCTTGATGCTGCTGGCTTTATGGGTGCCTGCCTCGATTATCGTATTGTAGAGATCGTCAACGAAATCGGCTACTTCCGGCGTGGAACCGGAGGTCACCTTTTTGATTGTGACCAAGCGGTGTTCCTTGTCGCCAGGATTGATGCGCTCGGGGCTGTAGCCGACAAAGAAGTCCTTATTGAAAGTCAGGCCGGAGTCCGCTTCCATGATCGGTACGCAATCCTCTTCGGTGGCACCTGGATAGACAGTGGACTCAAAAATGGCGATATCGCCGGGTTTGAGCACCTTGCCCAGTGCATGGCTGGCACCAACCAGTGGGGAAAGATCAGGCTGTTTATGCTCATTGATCGGGGTGGGAACCGTGACGATATAGACGTTGCACTCCTTGAGGTCGTCAAGGTTGCTGGTATAGGTGAGATGAGGCACCTTTGCCAGCTCTTCAGGTTCCACTTCCAGAGAGCTGTCCTGGCCCTTTTTCAATTCCTGGATCCGTGCCTCGTTGATGTCGAGACCAATGGTAGGATATTTTTTACCGAACTCCACTGCCAGTGGCAGCCCTACATAACCGAGGCCAAGCACGCCGATACGTGTCTTCCTGAGGTCGAACATGTTGAATCCCTATGATTTAAGCTGTTGAAAACAAAGAGTGATTTAGTAATTTTATTAGTGTTTCAAGCGCACAACAAAACAGCTGGATCATAGCGCGAGAAATCGGGAAACGCGAGTGTTTTGTCCGGGATTTTCAAAACTGTTAACAACTCTCACTCTTCCTCACGGATTTGGCTTCTCTAATTGGTCACTCGGAGATTATTCCTGAGTGTCGCAGCTGCGAGAGTGTCTTAGTCTGCTCGCTCTCATCTGCATAGAGGACAACGACCCTGAAACGCTGTTCGGGCAGTTTAAACCAGTCAAACCGCAGGTCGGGAAAACGCTTCTGCAGTGAGCTTACATAGGCCTCGACCCGGTAGGGACGGTTGAATTCGATGAGTGCCCGTCTCTTTTCCGCTGAATAGGGCTGTTGTGGTTCGGTGGATCCGCGGTGGCTGATATCCGTCACATAGGTGAGGTGACGATAGATATAGCGGCTGTACCACTCTGCGCCGTCTGGTATGTCCCCCCCGGTTTTGGATATCCGGCCGGGACCATAATTGTAGGCAGCCAGTGCCAGGTGCAGGTCGTTGTTATATCGAGCAAGCAGTTCTTTGAGATATCGGGTGCCCGCATCCACATTTCTACAGGGATTGTAGAGGTCTGCAATCCTGTTGATTCCCAGATGTTTCGCGGTGCCTGGCCATTGGATCTGCATCAGACCATGGGCATTTGCGTGGGAACGGGCCGCAGGATCGAAATCGCTTTCACCCCGTGAGACCGCCAACAGCAGGGTCAATGGCAGATCGTGAGTTGCTGCAGCCCGGCGGAAGCAGTGCAGATAGGGGAAGTGTTTGCTCGGTTCTGTGCTGTCTGCTGAAGACAGGTAGTTTTTCCAGGTCTCTGAAAGGGTTGTTGTCCTGTTATCCGCCGCGCTACTGGCGAGCTGGGAAAAGATCATTCCAGCCAGCAGGCAGAACAGGAGAGTTCTATTTCTATTTGTCCGGGTCATGGGATGCCTGCTCTATTTCGAGGCCGCTTGCGGCAGCAATTTGTGTGAGGGCGATGGAGCGGTCTGTTTCACCCCAATGCGAAAAAACAACCTGATATCTGCCCGATTCTTCCTCTTGGACACGCATTTGGCGTCCCGTCAGACGTTCAATACGAGCGGCAAATCCGCTGGCGGAGCGTTCACTGTGGAATGGGCTCCAGAACGGCTGCCACTGTTGTTCGATTGTCTGAAGTTCGATATTGGACACGGGTGGCTCTTCATCCGTGGTTTTGTCGGCCGGGATTGGCGGGTCTTCCAATAGGCGGTCGTCTGCCGTTGAGGTGGTGTGTGATACCTCGACCGGTTGGGTGGGTGTTGCCGGAACGCTCTGTGATGGCATTTGAGTGGGTTGGGGAGTACTGGAGTCCCGCTGAATCGGTGTCGGGTTAAAAACCATGCCAAGGAGGAAAACAGCCACCCCGAAACCTGCAATAACTCCGATGAATTTTGTCATGATAGTCCTCATTACTAATAAATATTAATCAATGAGTTATTAGCATTACTTAATATAATATCTCTTGATGTCCATGCCACATTTGAAGCGTGCTCCAACATCAATTGATCAAGTTTTTGCAACCAACTCATCAGTTCTTCAGCATTGAGTTGTGGATCTTCGTAACCGTGGCAACTCTCCGGCAGGAGGGCGAGATGGGCGGCGACAACCCCTGCGCTGCGATCATCATTGGTGATTATCGCGTAGTAGGTCTCCCGTCCGGAATGGTCATCACTATGCAATACGCCCTCCACGCCTCGCCGGTGCCGTGAAGGTAGACGCAGGGTCTTTCCATTGGAATTCCGGGAAGACCTCACTCCGAGATGCCGGCACTCTGACGGGGCGAGACGAAACAGCGCGCCGTCGCCACGCTTTTTGAAGAAGAACCCCCGGCTCTCTGTGGGTGCAGCTATCTCCAGGGCAAAGCACCCCTGCTTGGGAATGGCCGCCTGCCCGTTGAGTACGCGCTCTCCGGAGCGCCAGGGATGGCGTGTGCCGCAGAGCGAGGGTTTTCTCGGTGTGATGATCTGGAGAACGCCGGCGCTTTTTGCCACTCTCACCGGCCTCTCTTTCTGAGCAGGGACAGCCCCGGTGGCTGTGGCCTGTGCCGGGCCAGATAGAAGATAGATGCTGACACTGATATCCGGCAATGCCGAAGCAGCCTCGGCAGGTTGAACCAGAATCCAGAACTGTTGCAGATTTCCAGAGATCCGGTGAGTTTTTCCTTTTATCGTCAGATCGGCATCTGTCTGTTTTTTTTCAATGAGAACATCGCCGAAACGGGCGAGATAGTGGGTGAGCAGTGCCATGGTTGTACGGGCCTGTGCTTCATCACTCTCATAAGACTGAATATAAAGTTTTGGGTTTTGAACAGGCAACTGTTTAAGACGGCAGTAGAGGTCATCAGCCAGTTGTCTGGCCATAAGATCCGGCTGGCCTTGAACAAAAGGCAGCATTCTAGGCCTCGAAGTGACTCATCCAGATGCACAGTACGCAGCAATTCCGCCTGCTGACGGGATGCCACTCCCTGCCATTGCCGGCTGAATCCCGAGACCCAACTGTTCTGTTGCAGGTCCAATGCCCTGAGGGTCAGATTCAACTGCCGACTGCTGTCGAGTCTGAGATCCAGGCCGATGAAATAGTGGATCGGCTGTTCACCATCGCAAGGTTTAGTGGGTCTATCCCGATGACTCCAGTGTTTGTCCCGTTGCTGTCGGGCCAGGTGAATACCCGGAGTCGCCAGTAGTTCGGCGTTGATTTTATCGCGTATGTCCCGTGTCAGCTGATCCATTTTTGGTTGAATCGCACCGTCGTTTAGTCTACCCAGCAGTACGGGTTCTCCCTGGAAACGGGGATGTTGGCTGAGTTGTGTTTTGAGATAGGGGATAAGATCCTGCTCGACCCACTGTTCAAGCGTGGATTGTGATGCGGGTCTGGTCTGTTGGGTGACACAGCCACTCAGGCCTATCAGAAGCAGAGTAAGACAGATT
Organism: Gammaproteobacteria bacterium (ex Lamellibrachia satsuma); assembly: GCA_019623805.1. NCBI lineage: Bacteria > Pseudomonadati > Pseudomonadota > Gammaproteobacteria > Gammaproteobacteria bacterium (ex Lamellibrachia satsuma). Next base: position 380,457 of record CP053680.1, on the reverse strand, counting down.
GATCTAAACACTCCCTTGTCTCCTTTCCAGTTTGACATGGCCCAGGGCATCGATAATAAGCAGACCGCCACTGGACTCCTGCATCAATCGTTGAATTTTTTCCTGCAACAGATGGGGTAGTTCCACACCCCAGACGACCGGTGTGCCTGATGTCGTGACTGGCTGTTGTTGAAAGGCCTGTAGAACATCACCGGGTACTGTTTCAGGCGTCATTTCATGGTAACGCCGGGGAGAGGGTGTAACATGAAACACCGTTTTTCCATTGGTAAATGTAAGTTTCAAGGTTGCCTCAGAGCCTAGCGCATAGAGTTGAATCCTCTTGTTTTGAACAAGGTGTTTCAAGGCTTGATCTGAAGAGAACCTGAGTTCAAATCCTGGTTCTTCATCTTTAGCGGCGTTTGTCTCCCGTGCCTCGACAGGAGTGACAGTTTGAGGTTTTTTCTTTAACTGCTGATCCAAGGCGGACAGATCTTTCTGGCGCTGTTTGATCTTTAAATTCAATGCAGAGAGTTGCTGCTGTTTCTGTTGAGACTGTGTCGTCAGCGCTTTCTGTTCGTCAGTAATCCTGCGTTGCTTTTGCTGCTGTTGCTCGAGATCTGCATTGAGGTGCTCCAGAGAGGCGATGAGGGTCTGCTGTTCCTGTTCCAATCGGCTGTTGTCGGTTTTCTCTTCAACGACTTTGGGCTCTTTCGAAGCGGCCTGCGGCAGTGACTGCACCAAGGCAAAGATCGCCATCAGACAAAAGCCGAGAATTGCCATAAAGCGCATGACATCGGTCTGCAGTTCATCCGTGCCGCCGGATCCTGCATGGGGGTCAGCGCTGTAAATTTGTGAGTGCCAGAGGTTCATCCCGATTCTCTTGGTGGTGACTGATTTGTTGCAGGTGGCTGTCGATGCGATCCAATGAGGACTGTACTGCCGTGTTGTGCTGCTCGGCCAGATGGCTGTAGTAGCGCTGTAGTTCACCACCAACGGCAACTGCCTTGATGACACGCATCAGATAGCCGCCAATGCCGCCGAATATTGTGGTGGAGAGCGCGAGCAGGATCCCTCCATCGACCAACCGTTGCAGAATGACAAAGGCACCGAGTTGTGCTGCGGTCTCAGGGTCGCCCAGAGCGAAGAGTAGGGCGCTGCGCATTCCGATGGCGGTCCAGATCACGCCAATGCCGAAAAAGAGCCCGATCCAGATATCGGTCAGGTGTGCGGCCTGGACGATCCTGTCGATGGGTTGTCCTGCGGTAATGCGTTGCCGCAGGGTGCGCAGACTTAGCAGAAACAGCAGCAATACGAGGGTGAAGGGCCAAACGGCCATGCCCATATTGCGGCTGCTCCAGCTAAGCAGGTTTTGCAGGCCCGCCACAGATTCGACTGAGATTGTCACCAGATTCTGGGCCGACAACAGCCACAATAGCAGGCCGCCAATACTCAGAGTGATAGACATACCCAGCAGAAATCCCTTCAGAAAGCGACTGAGATATCCCCTTTTCATCGCTTTTCTTCCCGCGCTAATTGGCACCACAAGCGGTGCAGGTGGCTTCCAGCACAAGTTCCGTCTCTTTCAACAGTCGGTCCGCACGCTGATAACTACCGGTATCCCGACTGATTTTTACCAGGCCGCGCTCTTTGTCGAGTAGCTCCTGTTCCATGTTTGCCAGCACCTCCTGCTGTTTTGGACAGGTCAGACTGCAGTTGTTGTAGTCCCCCATCAGGGAGACATATTTGACGTTGAAATAGCGGTTGTAGATCGATTTAGCCTGCTGTTTGCTCAACAGACCTGCCTGATTTGACCAGAGTAGGAATTCGCTGAACTTCTCTTTGTTTGCCGGTTTTGGATCGCTCTCGGCAATAGCCATCAGACGCTCAAGGTAGGCATTGAACTGGAAGCTGCAAACATCACTCAAATCACTCTTCGACTGGCTCACAGCGACATCCAGATCGTGACCCTGTGGTGGGATGCAGGCGTTGGCCTTGACCGGCTGAGTGTCGCAACCGGCGGCGAATGAAACGGTGGCAAAAAGTGCCGCTGAGATAAGTGCTTTCGTGCTATTCATGATGTATCTCCCTTAGAGGCTGAGTGGACTCTGGTACGCTGTGCTGTCAGCAGTGGTTGGAGGCGCCGCAAGGGGCATTTCACTCTCTGGATCACCAAACAGGATGCCCTTGACTCCGCTTACCACCTCCTGCATCTCAGGCGTGATAGTGCCGAAGGACTGGTTGAGCTGGCCCATGAGGGTGGCCCGGCTGATCTCCTGTCGGGTGCGGGCGATCAGATCTGAGGTCTCTTCCATGTCCAGATAGATGTCAGAGGCGATGACCGCCATGGAGGAACCCTGTGACGAAGAGCTGTTGGAGACCAGGTTGTAATACTGGCTGAAGCGGTCGCTGAGCCGCATGCCGGAGCGCCCACGCAGGTTGGGCCGGGTCTGTGATGCCTGCTTGCCGGACTGTCCGCCGAGCAGGTTTTCCTGCAGGGTCCAGGGTGTCATGCCATTCCCCAACTCCTTGCGAAGACGTTTCGCGAGGCTCTTGCGGGTCGTCTCAACCGCCTGTTCCATAGTGGGCAGGTTGCTCTCCATAATGTTAAGCATTTCGAGATAGGTTGCTCCAAGTTGCTTGTTCAACTGGGCACAGCCGGGATCGTCATCCGCCTCTTCGCATTTACTGTCGATGATCAATTGCTGCTGTTGATCCAGGCGGGATATCACCTCCTGCAACCCGCTCTCCATCTCCTTGGCGACGCTGCCGGTGTGGCGAATGTCCTCAAGTACCGTGGTGGGGAAGAGCTTGAGGGTAGGCGTGTTGGCCGCCTGGGTCGGGATGGCAAACAGCAGCATCCAGGCGAAAACAAGTGCCGAAAATGGCTGCAAGCCGGTTGAATCTGATAAGTTGAATTTGCTTGGGGTGCTCATGGTTTTATCCCTCCTGATTGAGCGGTGACCCTTGCCATCCTCGAATGGCGATTTAGGATCTCTGTTGGAGATTGTGGAGGCTGTTAACTGAACGGAGCCTGAACGGTGTTCAGAAATGGCGCGGTCACGTATATTTCAACGCACTATGCCAAACCCGGAAATCACAACCCGATCCGAGACGTCAGCGATTGCACTGGTGACCCTGCATGCAGGCTACAGCCACTCCTCATTGGCGCTGCAGTCGATTGCCGCTTACTGTCGCGACGAGCCTTTCTACGACGAGATCCACATCTTCGAGTCTCTGGTTAATGTGAATCACCACCAGCTGATCGAATCACAGGTGGCGTTGGCGCCGGCAGTGATCGGATTCTCAACCTATCTTTGGAATATCCAGGCATCCCTTAGACTGACACGGTTATTGAAGCAGCTTCTGCCAGAGTCGCTTTTTGTTTTCGGTGGTCCCGAGGCGGGACCGCGAGGCGCTGAATTGCTGGGCAGAGTGGATGCAATCGATTTCATTGTGGACGGGGAGGGCGAAGCCGCTTTTTGTGATCTGGTGCGGTGGCGTCTTTACGGTGAAGGTGATCTTTCAGATACATCGGGGCTGATCTGGCGCAAAGACGGAACGATAGTGATCAATCCGATTCGGATGCTGCCGGTGGAGGAGGTTCCCTCACCGATTACCCTGGGTTTGACTGATTTCACCAAGACACTGGTCTACTGGGAGACCTCCCGTGGTTGTCCCTATCGCTGTACCTTCTGTACCAGTGCCACCGACCGGCTGCGTGCATTTCCTGTGAAGAAGGTGGAAACCGAACTCCAGATACTGGAGGGGCTAGAGGCCAAAACAGTGAAACTGCTCGATCGCAGTTTCCATCTAGGAAAAAAGCGCTCAGTAGAGCTTCTGCAGCGATTCGCCCATACGCCGGAGAGTCTGCGTTTCCATCTGGAACTGAATCCGGACCGGATCTCCCCCGAGGCAATGGCGGTATTTCGCAAGGCAGTACCAGGGAAGTTCCAGTTTGAGATCGGACTGCAGACCCTGAACGAGCCGGTGCTCGATGCCATCGACAGGCAGATGGATATCCCCAAGGCACTGGCGAATATTCGTGAGTTGGTCGAACTGAAAAAACACCCGGTTCATCTCGACCTGATCATCGGGTTGCCGGGAGAGGATGCAGCACAATGCAGTGACTCCCTGAACCGTGTATTTCGACTCCATCCTGGCCATCTTCAGGTAGGCACCTTGAAAATGCTGCCTGGTACACCCCTGCAGATGCAGGCGGGGCCACTGGGTTATCGTTGGGACAGGGGGCCGCCCTATGAAGTGCTCTCACATCCAATGCTTACTTTTCAGGAACTATCGCGATTTAAGCTCTATGCGGAATTGCTGGAGCGTCTCTGGAACAGCGACTATCTGGTCCATACTATGATGTGGCTGGTACCGCGTTATTTTGACGATGAGATCGTCGCCTGTTTCAATGCATTGTTAACCGCGACTGGTGAGCGACTGGCACGTGAAAATATGCAGCCCGACCGGTTATTCAGCCTGATCGCAGATTTCCTCCAACCCATGCTTGCAGGAGACCCGCTGTTGCGGGAGTTACTGCTCTGGGACTACAGCCGATTCAGTCTGGTTAATGGCAAGACACCAACCTGGATCGCTGAGCATCTGCATGAGTGTGGAAAGTTCGTGGTGCAGGGCAGTCGCCGCCAGCTGCCGATACTGTCACTCTCCAGCGAGGCGGCAGAGATCATCAGCCGCCGTGCCCTGGAGCCGATTGCAGTCGGTCGTTATGCAGTCTGGCCGCGACAGCACAAAAAAGGCAAGCCGGTGGAAATCTTTGAGGTGAAGAAGATTGATGGTTAGGCGCGAAGGAAACAAACCCAATCCATTTTATGTATCTGACCAAACAGCATATTCATTACCACTAGGGTCGCAAAAATGAAAACGACGACCGCCTGGAAATGAAAAGATCGGTTTTACCACGGTGCCTCCAGCCTCCTGTATTTTCGCTTGAGTTTTCTCTATCTCATTACTATAGAAAACGACAAGGGCACTACCATTTTCAGTAGAAGAGGATAGATTTGATTTGAAAAAACCACCATCAATTCCTTCATCAGAGAAGGCTGTATATTCAGGGCCATAGTCGACAAACGACCAATTAAAAACAGTGACGAAAAACTGTTTTGTTGCTTCTATGTTCTTTGCAGGAAATTCAACGTAATTTATCTTTTCATGCTTATTCATGATGATGAGCTCACTAATTATTCTGTTCCTACCCACAAAATGCGCTAGCCTTTTATGAGTCCGCGCTAATTTGCATTCAGACGATTGTTTGTGCGCGACTTTTTCCGCCGGAAATCAGCCAACGCAAAAATTTAACCCACAAAGTCCATTCTGAGACTGTCGGTGTAAGATTTAACCGCAGTTCAGCAAAACTGAGTGAGTCTTCGATTAAAGCATCATGCAAAGGACAAAAGATCAGTGGCCACGATAGACGTGCCATTCCATGGGTTTTCATTTTTAGTGTTTCGCGTAGCTCGGTTTTATTATTTTCGAGTTCAACTACATCGTAACCATGAAAACCATCAAATCCATTTGGTCCAGTAAAGTGGAAAACAATACGCTTACCAGTCACATACTCTTCCACAAAGTAGCGGATTGGACCGTGTCCGCCATTTGCAGATAGGGACAGTGGCTTATCGAATTTCATTCGAGGCCAAAGTTTATGGGGCCACAGTAAATCATTGGTTGAGGATAACGTATCCACTAAGGCACCAATTTTGTCTGATGACACTGGATATGTGCGACTATGAATATTGGTTACTCTCATCACTTTCTTCTTTTACAGTTGTATTCAGTGTGATTTACATGGAAACGATGTGTATAGACTGTTCTTTTTTCTTACATTGTGCTTGCTGATAGCCCTTTTTTGCATCACTCACTGTTACAAGCTGATCTGTTGCAATCCAGGAAACACCTTCTATATTGCAATAAATAACATTTCCATTCACATTCTTTGGAAACCTGTAAACCACTCCATCATCAACAACTTTCCAGTTTTTTAGATCTAATCCTACAACAAAAATAGCAGACGATTCTTGCGAAGTGATTGCCAACATATTATCACCATTGATATCTATTCCAGAATAATCAATAAATTCCAATGTTCGCGGTAACCTTATAGATGCAACATATTCCCATTTTTTTCGTTTCTTCTCGAAAACCTTGATTCTGCCCGCTCCATGAATCTTACTTGCGGACCCTGCATCACAGTCATTGCCTTCGCATAAGGCGAGAATATATATATTCTTGTTCTTAACCAGAGTAGCAATGCCTTCGAATCCTTTATTATTTTTCTGGAAATTATATTTAAGCCACTTTTTCTTTTCTAATGAAAACTCATTATTTGTAATGTTTATTCGTGCATTCAACGCCCCGTTATTATCATTTGATTCCTCAATCAGATAAAACTTACTGTTTACATTATCGTAAGTTATCCCTTCATAACCGATCCCCTTTGTTGCTGTGCCTAAGAGTTTTGCCTTGTGGAGGTCAGTGTCAATTCGAGCAACCCTGCTATGGCTATCAAAAACAATATAGAATGAATTATTTGCAAATAATACGCCACTTGACTCATGTTTTTTTTCTTTGCTTTTATTTACCAGAAGTTCATGTAAATTCCTTTCATTCATAACATTCAATACGCTGCTTCTGATCGTATATTCTTCTGCGAAACAGCCAAATGTCGTCAAAATGCTCAACAAGAATACTATAAATCTTTCTATCGTCATCTCTGCTTGCCTCATATTGATTGGCTGAATTTGTTTCTTATTGATGCTCTATGAGTATGTAGAAATATATGGTGAAGAAAAACGCTTTAATTTTTTAGTATGCAACCGTCTGAAAGTTATGGATTTACCAGGGAGGTTCGTATCCATGTGAAATTGCCTTTATAAAAGTAATAATATAAATTCCTTAGAGAGAAATGGCCCCCAATTTTCGGACAGCGGCTTAAGCGTATTCTGCCTCTCTGATTATGCTGCTTCCGGCAACACGATTTCTCCAAAATGCGCCTGATATGGTGTTTTTCCAAGACCTTGGTGTTTTCGCTCAGAATTATAGAAATCCAAATAGTCCCCAATCTTGGAACGTGCCTCATTCACGGACTCGTAGGTCCGCAGGTAGACCTCTTCATACTTGATACTGCGCCAAAGCCGCTCAACAAAGACATTGTCTACCCAGCGACCTTTACCGTCCATGCTGATTTTTATCCCGATGCTTTCAGTACAGCCGTAAATGCCTCACTGGTAAACTGGGCGCCTTGATCCGTATTAAATATCTCCTGGGCACCAGCGCGGCGGATAGCCTCCTCCAATGCATCCACACAGAAGTCACTCTCCATCGTATTGGAAAGACGCGAGCTTAGTACTTTGCAACTAAGCCAGTCCATAATCACCACCAGATAGACAAAGCCCCGGGCCATCGGAATATAGGTGATGTCGCTACAGTAAACCTGGCCCGGACGATTGATCTTCAGTCCCTTCAGCAGGTAAGGATAGATCTTGTGCCCCTTGCCCGGCTGGCTGGTACCCTGCTTGGGATATAGAGCCGTTATCCCTATTTGGCGCATCAGCCGTTGTACACGCTTGCGGTTGATGTCGTAACTGATAATATTAGCCTAACTGAAACTGCCTATGTGTAGGGGAATGGCGATTCGTGGATGGTTTAGTCCTGAACTGATTTGATCAGTCGATCTAACTCATCCAAGTTTTTTGGAAACAGGCGCTGGATCTCTTCTCTGGTAGCAATCGTCATATCCGCATAATCAAATCCTGGGCAAACCGCTTCACTTACCAATCCGTATTCGCCTGTGGTAAGTTCCGTCGCCTTCCAGCAACCGCCTTTGACGATGAGCTGCAGTTTTTGCCCTGCCGCCAGATCTTTCCCCAATACGACTCGTTCAACTTTCCCGTCGGGATGGATGATGTGATAAGTCAGGTGAGATCCGGAATGGAAGTAATGGATGATGTCGGAACGGTTTTTATGCAGATAGCCGATGGGGCTGTCGTCGGTCAGCAGGTAATAGATCGACGATAGAAGAGGGCGTGCCTCCCCAATATCAGAGGATGTTGTCCGCTGTTCTGACTGGTAGGTTCGGTGAAAAAATCCACCCTCGACATGGGGTTTCAGGGAGAGATGAGTGATGATCTGATTTTTTTTCATGGGATCAGTCCCAATGAAAAGAGGTCGTGGAGAAACCACTACCTCTTGTTTGCAATCTACGCTTTGAATCACGCATGTTTATCTATTGCTGCGAAAGGTCTCCAAATTTTTCATCAAGCGCTCGCTCGACAAGTTGTTTTATGCGCCGTTCAAGGGAGCTGGTCACCTCGTCCCCGATAACCTGTTTCAGTTGGGTGGTGGCTTGAGTGACTGCCTGCTCAACAGCCTGTTGAACGATGGAGGAGAGTTCGTGATTGAGCTGATCCTGCAAACCCTCTCGAACTATGCTGATGATAGCGTCGTGATCGGGTATAGGCTGGAAATCTGCTTGCTCGTCGATACTTTCCTTTGACGGCTCACTTGTTGGAGAGATGAGTGTCTCGGATTGGACGACATCATCAAGCAGAGGGATATCCAGCTCATTCAGATCAATATTTTCAGGATCGGTCGGGTTCATCTAGCTGATCTCATGGGTTTTGAGTGGGTAGCCCCGATCGCGATAGAAACGGAATCGTTCGCGACCGGCAGTCTTGAGTTCAGACTCTTTGTCTATCACTTCTGCCACCCTTTCAAAGCGACTGAAAAAGTTTGGCACATCTGTGGTGAGGTTGATCAGCACATCGCTCTCTTCCACAGCATCTCCACCACAGCCGATAATAACAGGCGTGACGGCACTGTTCGCATCCTGTAGCTGTGCATGGGGCACGAAGCTGCCCTGACGGAAGGTCCAGAGCAGACGGTCCATATGCCTGGCCTCCTCATTGGAAACCGTGTGGATAAAGACCCTTCGTCCCTGATGATAGATCTTCTCCACCAGTCGACAGGCGAGCATATAACGGTTGGCTCTGGCCTGCTCTTTTAGGATATAGAAGTCGACTTGGGTCATCCTGCTGTCCTGTAGGGTGCGCCATGCGCACCAAAACAAGCCGTAATCATGGTGCGCACGGCACACCCAACATCCTGGCTGAATTCACAATTATTACCTTGATAGCGCACTAGTCACTCTGTCCACTGCGTTTCAGCAGGAACTGGGTCAGCAATGGCACCGGGCGGCCGGTAGCGCCCTTTGCTCCGCCGGAAAGCCAAGCGGTGCCGGCAATATCCAGATGGGCCCACTTGAACTTTTTCGTGTAACGGGAGAGGAAACAGGCGGCGGTAATGGTTCCAGCACCCTTGCCGCCGATATTTCCCATATCGGCAAAGTTGCTGTCGAGTTGCGACTGATAATCCTCCCAAAGCGGCAGACGCCAGGCCCGGTCGCCGCTGTGGCTGCCGGCGTTGAGGACTTCATCGGCGAGTGTGTCATTATTGGCCATCAGACCAGAGGCGTGTTTTCCCAGGGCGACGATGCAGGCGCCGGTAAGGGTGGCGATATCGATGACGGCTGCCGGCTCGAAACGTTCGCTGTAGGTGAGGGCATCGCAGAGGATCAGGCGGCCTTCCGCGTCGGTGTTGAGTATCTCAATGGTCTGGCCGGACATGCTGGTGACAATGTCGCCGGGTTTGTTGGCATTGCCGTCCGGCAGATTCTCGGATGAGGGCACCACACCGATGACATTCAGCGACAGTTCCATCTCAGCGCAGGCCTGCAGGGTGCCGATGACGCTGGCGCCGCCGCACATATCGTATTTCATCTCATCCATTCCCGCCGAGGGTTTGAGGGAGATGCCGCCTGCGTCGAAGGTCAATCCCTTGCCGACCAGTACGACGGGTTTGGTGTCGGGTTTGCCGCCTTTGTACTCCATGATGATCAGTTTGGCGGGTTGGCGGCTGCCGCGGGAGACGGAGAGCAGGGCGCCCATGCCCAGTTTCTCCATCTGTTTTTCATCCAGTACCTGCACCTTGAGGCGGCGGGATTTTCTGCTGAGTTTGCGGGCCTGATCAGCAAGGTAGGTCGGGGTGCAGATATTGCCCGGCAGATTGGAGAGGTCCTTGGCCAGGTTCATGCCGTTGGCGATGCCCTGACCATGGCTCACTGCCTTTTGCGCGGTTTTCAACCGGCGGCGGTCACCGAGAAAAAGGGTCAGGCGCTTCAGTGGACGCTTGGGTGTTTTACGCTCACTCTTCAGTTCGTCTGCGCGGTATACCGCCTCCTCTGCGGAGATGACCGTGTCGCGCACTGTCTGATAGAGGTTGCCGTCCTGAAGTTCCAGGTCATTCAGACAACAAACGGCTTCAGCAGCGTGGCTCTTGTCCAGACTTTTTACAATGGATGAGAGGGTCTTGCGGTACTGCTTAAGGGTAAACTCCCGGGCTTTTCCCAGGCCGACCAGCAGCACCCTGTCTGCCAGGCTACCAGGTACGTCGTACAGCATCACCTGCTCACCGGACTCACCATTTATATCGCCGCGCTTCAGAATCTTGGCGAGGTATCCCTTGCTGGCCTTGTCCACTTGTAGCGCAATGGGCGAAAGCCGACGATGGGAGTAGACGCCAAGCACCAGGCAGGCGGTGCGTTGTTTGGTGGGATCCCCAGACTTGATGCTGAATTCCATGTATTACCGATCCTCGATATTTTGGTGGAGATGATGCCTATCCAGGCTGCAATTCTTGATAGGATAGGGTTCCGAAACCATTGTAGTCTACCGAAACAGCAACGATTTACCATTGCCGTGATCTCTCTCATTGACCGTTATCTGCTGCAGGAAGTGTTCAAGGCGCTGTTTGCGATCCTCTTGATACTGCTGCTGGTATTGGTCAGCCATAGTTTTATCGGTTTTTTACAGCAGGTGGCGGTGGGAGAGGTGAGCGCGGATGTGCTCTTCCAGCTGCTGGGGCTGCAGATTTTTCGCTATCTTGCCCGCCTGATTCCGCCCGCTTTCTTCTTCGCTGTGCTCTACGCTGTCGGCCGGATGTACCGGGATAGTGAGATGATCGCCCTGGAATCCTGTGGTGTAGGCAGCCTGCGTATCTTTCGGAGCATCCTACTGGCGGGATTGCCGGTTTCCCTGCTCGTGGCCTGGCTCTCCATGGGGGTGCAGCCCTGGTCGAGTCAGCTGATTGCGCGGATCATCAGCGGACAGACGGGCCAGTCGGTGGAGCTGGCAGGTGTGAGTCCGGGGCGGTTCAACGAATACAGCAAGGGCGACCTGGTCTTCTATGTGGAGTCGATCTCTGAGAGTGACCATCGTATGCACAATATCTTTGTGCAGACCCGGCAGGGAGACGATTTGGGTTTGGTGACTGCCTCTACCGGTTTTCAGCGGGTGGATCCGGAGACGGGTGACCGGTTTCTGGTTTTGGAGGATGGGTTCCGCTACAAAGGTCAGCCCGGTCGGGCGGATTATGTGGTGAGTGAATTTGGTGCCTATGCCCTGCGCATAGGAGAAGCCGTGCCCACTGTGGGCAATCGTCCCCGTAACAGCCTGCCGACCCATGTCCTGCTGGCATCGCAGGACATCTACGACCGCTCCGAATTTCAATACCGTCTGTCACCCGCACTGGGAGTACTGGCCTTTGCTTTGCTGAGTCTGCCGCTGAGCCGTTCACTGCCGCGTCAGGGACCCTTTGGTCGTCTGGCCCTGGCGTTTCTGATCTACACCATCTATCTCAGTCTTCAGGGCGTATCCGAGAACTGGATGAAGGATCAGGTAACTCCTGCCTGGTTGGGGATGTGGTGGGTACACCTTTCGATGGGGGGGCTGGCACTGGTTATGCTGTTACCTGACCGGGTTTGGTATCGCCGCTGGCGTCGTCGTCTGCGTTGGACTCGGGCATGACAAACCTGCTGGATCGCTATATCGGCCGTTCCGTGGCACTGGGGATGTTGATGGTCCTGGCACTGTTGTTGGTGCTGCTGGGTTTCTTCTCTGTGCTGGGAGAACTGGAAGAGGTGGGCAAAGGGAGTTACACCACGGTCAAAGCCTTTACTTATGTACTCCTGATTCTGCCCCGCTATACCTATGAGATCTTCCCCGTCGCCACCTTGCTGGGCAGTCTGATCGGCCTGGGGGCGCTTGCGAACAACTCCGAACTGATTGCCATGCGTGCTGCGGGGGTGTCGATATCCCGCATCGTGGGCGCTGTCCTGAAGACCGGCTTTGTCATGCTGCTGGTTATTCTGGCTGTCGGGGAGCTGTTGGCGCCGGTAACGGAACAGCGTGCCCAGCGTATGAAGATGGACGCGCTGTCTGACCAGGTAACGTTGCAGACAAAGTACGGTTTCTGGGCGAGGGACGGCGATACCTTCATTAATATCCGCCGTATCCTGCCCGACTCGACGCTGGCTGATATCTCGATTTACGAGTATGGCGCGGGGAGAGAACTGCTGCGGGCCACCCATGCCGACACTGCTCGATATGCCGATCCTGAATGGGAACTGGATGGTGTTGAGCAGAGCGAATTTGGTGCCGGACGGATCGCTACGAAACAGCTGGAGCGCCTGCGGTGGTCAACCCTGCTGGAACCTGCATTGCTGGATGTGGTGACGGTTCAGCCCCACATGCTGCCGGCCTGGGATCTCTGGAGCTATATCCGCTATCTGACTGAAAATGGGCAGGATGCCGCGACCTATGAGGTGGCTTTCTGGGGAAAGGTGGTGTCGCCCCTGGTGACATTGGTCATGCTGTTTCTGAGCGTGCCCTTTGTGTTCGGCGCCCTGCGTAGCGTCAGTATTGGCCAGCGTATCTTTACCGGTGCGGTTATTGGTACGGTTTTCTACCTGGTGAATCGTGCCTTCTCCTATCTGGCGGTGGTCTACGATATCAACCCGCTGTTCGCGGCATCCTTCCCGACACTGTTCTGCCTGTTATTGGCTTTCTGGTTCTTTCGGCGGGTGCATTAGCTTGAGGGGGCGGAGTCGAGAGTGAATATGTTGGGAAGTGGCATGAGGCGAGATAAATGCGGTGCGAGTGATGTGACTTCGTAACTGGATCGACTCTGACCCCTGGAACTACCAACAATCAACCACTTGGGTAGGTTGGGTTAGGCCGTCTTTTTGGCCGTAACCCAACAATAGGCTAATGCGACTTGGCAACGATCACCAGCCGGGTACCTGACATCCGGTCGTGCCAGGCCAGTTTTTCCGGGTCGAACAATATCCACAAAAAACCCAGGCCAAAGACCAGCCAGGAGAAGATGGCGGCCAGATGGCGTTTCAGGGCATCGCCCCAGGTGGGTTTGCCGCCATCGGTGCGCACCAGACGCAGTCGCCAGGCCCGCATGCCCAGAGTCTGGCCACCCCAGGCCCAAAACCCGGTGAAAAATGCCAAGGGTATGATTTCGAATAGAAAAAGTTGGTAGACGACGAGTAAGCTGCCGCTTGGCATCTCCAACGGTAGCGTAATCAGTGTCGTGGCCACTGCCATCAATGCCACCAGGAGCAGACTGTCGTAGAGCATTGCAGCAATCCGGCGAAAAAAACCCGGGGATACCGCCTCTTCAAGGTTTACAGGATATTGTTCATGCATCCTGAGATTCTACCGGAGCACTAGTGGTTTTTGATAGGGAAAATCCCTTGCTCAGACAGGCAAAGCCCCGGCCTTGCCAATTCTAATCAGTGAACTACGCTTACCACTCCCTGGTGCAGATTTTTGCAATTTATTAGGACAGAGACAGTGGAACACCGTTGTGCCGTGCGAAAACCTATCGCGCTTAACGTAACGCTCAATTACCGTGGGCTCGGTTTGATCAGCGGGAAAACCCAGGATGTAGGATTGGGTGGTATGTTCATCAATGTCGGGCGTGTTCAGTTGGCAATTAATGCCTTGGTGGAGATCACTTTTCCAGTCAAATGCCCCACGAAAAGCGTGCAGTGTAAAGCCAAGGCACTGGTGGTTCACCATAGGGCGGATGGTGTTGGCCTCATGTTCAGTGAATTGGACACAAATGTCCGTCAGATGCTCAGGCGAATCCTGAATGGGCAGGCTGATACAACGATGACAAGACCTGGACCGGTGTCTGGTTCAAGTCCCGGCAGGGCAATCGCAATTTGACTTAAATCCAGGTCAGATAGATTTCATATTTGGCCGATACTTTTTTCCATCCGGGATACATCTGGAATCTTCGAATGAGGCGCAAACAGCGCCTCTTTTTTTTGGAAAAGAGATCGGTTTTGCTTTCGGGGGTTGATTTTGGTGCCTCGGTAGAGGGGGGCAATATGAGATCAAAATCCCTTTGGACTATCCAGCGGCCCGTGAAAGTCCTATGATCAGTCTCATGATGGTTTCGTATATCATTGAAATCACAGGATTGATCATTTGGGTATTTGATGGCGCATACGGGCAGAGGCAGGTTTTTTCGCTGGTTTGAGCGCATTCCGTTGCAGTGGATATCTGTCCTTGTGGGTGTGCTCTGTGGAGTGCTGGTCTGGTTGGTGCTGGACCCCATACAAAGCCGGGCACTGGGCGAAATTTTTCAGAGCGAACTCGAACTGCAGCTGGATCGACGCGCGCGTGACACCCGCTACCGGTTCGAACAGTATCTGCGGCAGTGGCAGATTGCTGCGCATGGTTTGTCGCAGCATTGGCGTCTGGTTAATCATGTTCAATCGCCTGATTGGGAAAGTCGCCAGCTATACCCTAAAACCTATATAGAATCGCAACCCGCATGGCTGGAGAAGGGGCATCCAATGGTTGGTTCTGTGGCACCCAGTCAGGTGGTGCTGCTGGATGCCAAAGATAGGGTGCGGGAGGTCTTCCATCAGCAGGACACACCTTTTCCGGTCGCGAAAGCGGCAAAGGGTTATTCAGGCAGGGATGGCGCTGTGGTGACAAATGTCTGGCAAGCTCCCTACCTGATTGCCTGGTCAGCCATTGACGATCCACATGGGCGGAAAAAGGCGGTATTGATGCTGGTCATCCCTATCGACGAACGCTTCCTGCTTCAATCCCAACAGGTCGTGGCCGGTGACGGCAGCGTGGTCGGCCTGTTGGATGCGGATCGCCAGGTATTGCTCTCCAGTAGTGACGAGAAACAGATTCTGCGCAATTCCAAACTAAGCCAATGGGAAGACGATTATCTCGTCACTTCCCAGTCTTTCACGGTTTATGAGGGGTCGGATCAGAATATCCAGTTTGCCACCCTGATATCCCGTAAACGGGTGGAGCAGACCAGCCAGCGAATTCTTGCAAGTGAGCGGCGTGAGCGGTTGCTTGAAGCCGCTGCTTTTGTGGCGGTGTTCTCTCTGCTGTTTTTCTTTGTTTCTGCCCGACTCAATCACTTTCTTCATCGAATATCCAACCTTGGCCGGCGAGCATTGAACATCGAACAGCCAGTGCAGGATCGGGGCAACCAGCTATTGGTGCTGGAAGCCTGGATTCGGGACTATTTTCAGCGTGTCGGCGCGGCGCAGGATGAGGTGCAACGCGAACATGAGACGCAGATTCACGATTCCGAGGTGTTGAAAAGCACACTCTTGGATACTGCGCTGGACTCAATTATTACAGTGGACTCGACAGCAACAGTGGTCGAGGTGAATGTAACTGCAGAACGGACCTTTGGTTTTGAACGTGACCATCTGTTAGGACAATCCATCACACAGCAGTTGATCCATACGAACGACAGGACACGTTTCAGTAATCTGCTGGCAGCTTGTCGCAACCTGCCGGAAGGGGCGAGCGCCTGCGCCCCAGAGGGTTTTTTGACGACGGATGTCAATGGTGCCGAAACACCTGTCGAGTGTTCAGCGGTTCCAATCTACATGCATGATCAGACGCTTTTCACCCTTTATCTACGGGATGTCAGTGAACGGCGCAAGGCAGAACGGGAGATTCAGAGCCTGGCAAAGTTTACCAGTGAAAACCCAAGTCCGGTGTTGCGCATAAACAACCGTGGCGTGATCACCTATGCCAATGCGGCAAGCGAACCCCTGCTTGACTATTGGGGGTGTGAACTGGCCCAGACGCTGCCGTTGTATTGGCGCAATCTGGTGTTGGAGACACTGGATGTGGGTCATAATAGGGAGTATGAACTTGCCAGTGAAGAGCAGATTTTCTCCCTGCTGCTCGCGCCAATTGTTGAATTGGGTTACGTCAATATTTACGGCAGGGATATTACCCAGGTGCGAAGCGCTGAGCAGCAAAGCCGTCAGCACCAGTCGGAACTGGTACATGTTTGCCGGGTCAGTACCATGGGTGAGATGGCTACCGGACTGGCGCATGAGTTGAACCAGCCGCTTGCCGCCATTGTTAATTTTGCAAGTGGCTGCGTACGCCGTCTACAGGCGGGGATCGGCGGTGAGGCGGAGTTGGTGGGTGCGATGGCCCAGATCACCGTTCAGGCGGAACGGGCAGGAGAGATCATCAAACGTCTGCGCAGTCTGGTGGGTAAGAAGCCCCATGAGCAGATATTGGTCAACCTGAATGAGTTGGTTATTGAAGTTGCTTCGTTTGTGGAGTACGAAGCAAACAAGCGATCTGTCGAAATTATTATCGACCTCGCTTGTGAAGGTCTGCCGGTGAAGGTCGATCTGGTGCAGATCGAACAGGTGCTGCTCAACCTGGTGCGCAACGCCATTCAAGTACTCCAACAGGTAGAGGTGAGCCAGAGAAGACTGACGCTGGTTACCTGCAAACTGGATGAAAGGCGGGTGGAGATACAGGTTCGGGATTCCGGACCCGGTATTTCACCTGATATCATGGAACACTTGTTCGACGCCTTCTTCTCGACCAAGGAGAGTGGGATGGGCATGGGGTTGGCCATCAGCCGCAAGATTATCGAGGATCACCAGGGTGATATTTTCGTGACATCCGAGCTGGGACATGGCACTGAGTTTACGGTTATATTACCGACCGATCCAAAGCTGGAACTACCGGGATACTGAATCTATGAGCAATAAACCGACGGTATTTGTTGTTGACGACGACCAGGCCATGCGGAACTCCCTGAAGTGGCTGATCGAGTCTGTAGCCATGCAGGTGGAGACCTTCGACTCTGCGAGTGCTTTTATCTCAAGCTACTACCCGGGACGTTCAGGCTGCCTGTTACTCGATGTGCGCATGCCGGGCATGAGCGGGCTGGAGCTGCAGGAGTACCTGATGAATCATCAGATTGCGATTCCGGTCATCATCATTACCGGACATGGCGACGTGCCGATGGCGGTACGGGCGATGAAAGCGGGTGCTGTGGATTTCATCGAAAAACCCTTCAATGATGAACTGTTGCTGGAGAGCATCCGGCATGCGCTGTCACTTGATGAGCAGCAGCGTGATTATCAGTCTCAACGCGCTGAGATTGCCGCCCGTCTTGCCCGGCTTACGCCCAGGGAACATGAGGTCATGGAGATGGTGACCAGCGGCAAGGCCAACAAAGAGATTGCTACCACCCTCGGTGTCAGTGCAAAGACGGTTGAGGCTCATCGTGCCCGGGTGATGGAGAAGATGGAAGCGGGATCGCTGGCCAAGTTGGTGCGCATGGCGGTACTGGCCAATATGATCAAGGAACATGTGAAAGAGGAAGAGTAGACATTCATGCGGAAGATTCGTGGAGGCGCGCTCGCCTGGGTCTTCTATGACTGGGCGAATTCAGCCTTCGCCACAACGGTGATGGCCGGGTTTTTTCCGCTTTTCTTCAAGCAGTATTGGAGTGCAGGCGTCGAGGCCACGGAGAGTACCTTCCACCTGGGTATGACCAATTCTCTGGCAAGCCTCATCATCGTCTGTCTTGCGCCCCTGCTGGGATCGATCGCAGATCAGGCCGGTGCAAAAAAAGGTTTCCTGCTCTTCTTCACCTCAATGGGCATAGTCATGACCGGTGCCCTCTATCTGGTAGGGCAGGGCAGCTGGATGATGGCGCTGACACTCTACGGACTGGGGATTCTGGGTTTTTCCGGGGGTGTGATCTTCTATGACTCCCTGTTGGTGTCGGTGGCGGAGGAGAAGGATTACGACCGGCTCTCCGCGCTGGGTTTTGGCGTAGGCTATCTGGGGGGAGGATTGCTTTTTGCCTTCGATGTGGTGATGACGCTCTATCCGGAGTTTTTCGGCCTCAGCGGTACTGCCGAGGCGGTCAGGCTCTCATTTATCACGGTCGCCCTCTGGTGGGGCCTGTTCTCGATTCCGGTCTTTCTGTTCGTTAAGGAGCCCCCAAAAAAATGTGGTGAGGGCAGTCATCTGCTGGCCGGTTTTCGGCAGCTGCGATCGACGCTTCGCAAGCTGCGGCAGTTGCGCATGACCTTCCTCTTCCTGTTGGCCTACTGGCTCTACATCGATGGGGTCGACACCATCGTGCGCATGGCGGTGGATTACGGGCTCTCTATCGGCTTTGATGCCAACAATCTGATGACAGCCCTGTTGATCACCCAGTTTGTCGGTTTCCCAGCGGCCATTCTGTTCGGTCGGCTGGGTGCAAGAAGAGGTCCCAGGCAAGGGATTATGTTGGCAATCTTCGTCTATCTAATGATTCTTCTTTGGGCCTACCGTATGGACTCGGTCTGGGAGTTCTACGCACTGGCTGTGGCTATCGGATTGGTGCAGGGGGGGATTCAGTCGCTCTCCCGCTCACTCTATGCTCGTTTGATACCGCGGGATCAGGCTGCGGAGTTTTTTGGTTTCTACAATATGCTGGGTAAGTTTGCAGTGGTATTTGGTCCCCTCTTGATGGGCTGGGTTGGCGTGATTACCGGGGATGCACGCATAGCCATTCTCTCGGTGGCAATACTGTTTGTAGCGGGAGCACTGCTATTGAGCCGGGTCGATGTAGCCGAGGGAGAGGCGGCAGCTCGTTCATTTGCAGCGGGCTAAATGTGACACATACAGTTGTAAGGCAGTTTTTTTCCGACCTCCGCGATGGTGCGGATCATCTCTGTTTCATCATTGCCGAATAATTTCGTCTGTCCATCCCGATTCTCTACCAGCGTCCTGACATAGTCCTCAGTCTGCTCCCGGAATGCTTCATGATTTGGTGCTTTCGTGACATCCCGGCAAATTGGGCATTCAACGAAGATGCCTGTTTTCAGGCCTATCCCAGTGGCGATCTTGTCGCGTTTCATCTGGTTGGTCAAAAGGAAGTCAAACAGGCCCATGGGTTACTCCTTCTACTGTTATAGGCATTCTATTCGAATGCATCACTCAAGTGGAAATCAGCGTAAAATGTAGGTCTGAAAATTTTCAGAGACCTCAGAATAATGTCATTTTGACTGTAGGGAGAAATCTCCTGATAGTCACTCGTTGATAGCAGGATAGTTTGAGATCTCTTCCTGCGGTCGGGATGACAACGGCACAATGACTCTGGTTGTCCCAAAGATGCCTCTGGAAAGTGAGTGTATCGGTTGAATATAAGACAGAAATGGCTAAGGATAAAATCTACGCAACTCCCCAGGCACTGGTCACCGACTTTGTTTTCGATGAGATGGTGGCAGGTGTCTTCCCGGACATGATTCAGCGTTCGGTACCGGGATATGCAACCATCATCAATATGATCGCCACCCTGGCGGCTCGGAGTGTGCAGTCTGAAAGCCGCTGTTATGACTTAGGCTGTTCTTTGGGCGCCGCTGCCTTAGCCATGCGTTCAGGCATCGGTGACAGGGATTGCCGTGTCATTGCGGTGGATAACTCTCCTGCCATGCTGACACGGGCCAGAGAGTTTCTTGAAGCCGATACCGGAAAGGCGCCTGTGGATTTTGTGTGTGCCGATATTCAGGATATCAGGGTGCGGAAAGCCTCCATGGTAGTGCTCAATTTTACGCTCCAGTTCGTGCCGCCGGAGCGGCGATCCGGACTGTTGCAGCATATCTTTGACGGTATGCTGCCGAGTGGAATTTTGGTGTTGTCGGAAAAGATTGCCTTGGGAAAGCCTCAGGCGCAGGCCCTTTTTACCGACATGCACCATGCTTTCAAAAAAGGCCAGGGTTACTCGGATCTGGAGATCAGCCAGAAGCGTACCGCCCTGGAGAATGTGCTGCTTCCCGAAACCCTGGCTACCCACCAGGACAGATTGTTTCAAGCTGGTTTCAATATCGTGGAAGTCTGGTTTCAATGTTTCAATTTCGTCTCCCTGCTGGCCATCAAATGAACGGTGATTGGCAGTGGATGGTGCCGCTGATGAGAACGCCCCTGGGACATTGGCTGGACCAGTTGCCGGAACAGATTGAGTCTGTCTGGCGGGAGCGGTCCCACGGCGATATGCAGAAGTGGTCCGAGGCGATCGCCGCACTGCCTTCCGTCGAACCATCACAGATTGATCTTACTTCCAGTGCAGTGACTATCAGGACAGAGCAGGTCTGTGGCGACACAGTCCGGCAGGAGATCGCGGGTCTGTTGAAACAGCTCCATCCCTGGCGCAAGGGCCCCTTTGATATCTTCGGTATTCACTTGGATACAGAGTGGCGTTCAGACTGGAAATGGGCGCGCCTGCAAGGCCACATCCAACCTTTGCGGGATCGGTTGGTGCTGGATGTGGGTTGTGGTAACGGCTACCACTGCTGGCGCATGGTTGGGGAGGGTGCCAGACAGGTGATCGGCATCGATCCCACACAGCTTTTCGTCAAACAGTTCGAGGCGATCCGTTACTTCCTGGGGCGGCAACTCCCGGTGGAGGTGCTGCCCCTGGGTATCGAGGATCTGCCCCCCAATCTACAGGCTTTTGATACGGTTTTTTCCATGGGGGTTCTCTACCATCGCCGCTCCCCATTTGCGCATCTGTCGGAACTGAAAGGCTGTCTGCGCAAGGGGGGGGAGCTGGTGCTGGAGACCTTGGTCATAGAAGGGGGGCTGGGGGAGGTGCTGGTGCCGGAGGGACGCTACGCCAAGATGCGCAACGTCTGGTTTCTGCCCTCGCCTGCAACCCTAAAGAGTTGGCTGCGGCGGGCGGGATTCAGCAATATCCGTCTGATCGATGTGGGCCGAACTTCTGTGGAGGAGCAGCGTTCGACAGAGTGGATGCAGTTTGAGTCCCTGGCGGACTACCTCGACCCTCAGGATGCCTCACAGACAGTTGAAGGCCTGCCGGCACCGCGCCGGGCGATATTCCTGGCAGAAGCGTAACAAAAATTTGCCATGGGACCGGTAAGTTTTGCGATAATGACCGATTTGGTTGGAACGGATAGTTTTTGATGGGCACGCGTCTGCTTATTACCCTGGATTATGAGCTCTTCTTTGGTCGGGAAGTGGGCAGTGTCCACAATTGCATGATCCATCCCATCGATGAATTGGCAAAACTGGTCGATCGTTTTGGTGCCAAGCTTACGCTTTTTGTGGATGCCGGTTATCTGGACAAGCTGAAGCGTGCTGCGTCTGATAATGATGATTTGCAGCAGGATTACGCTGTTATCAGCGAGCAGCTTCAGCGGCTTACGAAGGGTGGTCATGATGTGCAGCTGCATATCCACCCCCACTGGGAGGATACGGAGTACGTGGATGGCGGCTGGCGAATCGACACGAGTCGCTACCGTCTGCATGACTATGCACCCGAGGCGGTCGAAGAGATCGTCGCACGTTATAAAAAAGCGCTGACCGATATCGTGGGCGACTCAATTTTTTCCTACCGTGCCGGTGGCTGGTGCATGCAGCCCTTCGATTCTATTGGCGACGCGCTCCATAATCAGGGTATCTGGCTCGACAGCACGGTCTACGATGAGGGTATGTCGCCGGACGATATACGCGGTTTCGACTTTCGTGGCGCACCGAAAA
Organism: Gammaproteobacteria bacterium (ex Lamellibrachia satsuma); assembly: GCA_019623805.1. Lineage (NCBI taxonomy): Bacteria > Pseudomonadati > Pseudomonadota > Gammaproteobacteria > Gammaproteobacteria bacterium (ex Lamellibrachia satsuma). The sequence continues at coordinate 358,750 of CP053680.1, read as the reverse complement.
AGTCTCTCTGGCGATTCGAAAGTGATCCGGTCAAAGAAGTGGAGCCTGGACGTTTCCTGGAGATTCCCATCACCGCCTGCAGGGTCTGGCCCTCTTTTTACTGGAAAATGGTATTTATCAAAAAGTTTGCGCGGGGGGATTTCAAACCCTATGGCGATGGTGCTGCCATGGTGGCCAATGCCGCCTACTACCGGGAGCTTCTGACCAAGGTCACCAATACCGTAACCTCCATTGATGGCGCCAAGGCCGGTCTGCTGGAGAAGTCCTATAGGAGCCTGCTGGCCTCCGGGCGCGAGCCGATCTTCAACGTGATGGGACACCCCAAGGCGATGAGCCCCTATTCACTGAAAAAACTCGAAGCGTTTCTGCAGGCGCACCCGGAGATCGAACCGGTGACCTTTCAGGACTACAAAGAGATGCGGCCCTAGTCAGAGGCTGAGTAGGAGCGGCGCCCCGCCGCGATGGCTCCGAACCGCGGCGGGGCGCCGCTCCTACAAGTTTGTTGGATGGGTATTAATCCAGCGGAATCAACTCCTTGATGGGTCCTTCATTCTTGCTCTCGACCTTGGAATAGAGGTTGTTGAGCGCCGCCTGCAATGCCTCTTCGATCACGGGGTGATAGAAGGGCATGCGCAGCAGGTCTCCGACGCTCAACTCCTGGGTAATCGCCCAATTCAGCAAGTGTCCCAGGTTTTCTCCCCGCACACTGATCATCTCTACCCCCAGCATCCGGCCGGTCACCTTGTCGCCGTAGACCCGGATAATGCCTCGATTCTGCCCCATGATCATGGCGCGGCCAACTGGATTCAGGCGCACCTCGCCGATTGCGGTGGTTTCCATATCCAGCTCAGAGTAACGGGTGCCCGCCAGGCAGATGTTGGGATCTGAAAAGGTGATAGCCAGGGGAACCTTCCGTTTGAAACCCTGCACCGTGTCATTGGCCGCGTTGTAACCGGCGATCTTTCCCTCGTCGCCGGCTTCGTGCAGGATTTGACGGTCACCGTTCATGTCACCGGCGATAAAGATATGGGAGTCGCCAATCTGCATGGTGTTGGGGTTGTAGTGGGGCACACCACGTTCATCCAGTTCGATACCGGCATTTTCCAGTGCCAGATTGTCCACGTTGGGTATTCGGCCCATGCTGATCAGTACCTTGTCCACCATCACCGATATGTCACCGGCAGTGACCTGCAGTTTGTCACCCTCTTCACTAATCTCCACGGCCTTGCCGAGGTGAATGGGGAACTCCCGGCTCATGATCTCCAGGGCGACCTTGCTGACTTCCGGGTCGGTGATACCGCCGATCTGTTCAGCAAGATCGAAACCAGTGAGATCGACACCAAGGCGACTGATTGACTGGCCCAATTCGAGGCCGATCACACCAAGTCCCACGATGGCCATGGATTCGGGCAAATTCTCCAATTCGAAGAAACTGTCGGTGGTCAACACTTTACTGCCGAATGCCTTCCAGGCTTCGGGCAAAACCGGACGTGAGCCGCTGGCGAGAACGATCTTTTCGGCATGGATGCGGTCGCCGTTATCGAGTTCCAGCGTATTGGGGTCGACGAATTTAGCATAGGCATCGATAAACTTTTCGCCCATGTTGTCGGTGCTGTTGGAGAGCACCCGGTCGACGAAGTTGTCCCGCAGGTCCTGTACATGCTCCATGGCTTCGGGAATGTCGATGGTCAACTCTTCGTGACCATCCACCCCGTAGCGGCCAAGATGGGTGCGTCGGTGGTAATCCTCCGCCACTTGGATCAGTGCCTTCGAGGGCATGCAGCCGACCCGTGCGCAGGTGGTGCCCGGCTCTCCGCCGTTGATCAGTACAAAACTCTTGCCGGCAGGACCGACCTTACTGGTTGCGTTCAGACCGGCGGTGCCGGAACCGATGATGGCAACATCCACACTCTTTTCTGCCACGGAAAACTCCTGGAATGTATTTCTGAAAAATGATCGTCAGATTTTAATGGTTGAGGCGGGGGATTTTAGCCTGTTCGTTAGTGCGGTTTCTACCAAGCGCTCGAAAGCGATAGCCATTGATGATCTCCACCTCCTGTTCGACGGTTTTTTGTACCGGGCGGATCGGGGGTGGCTGAGGATCACTCTCCAGCGGATAGCTCGGACTATGGGGAACTGGTGGAAAATAGGCAGGAGGTAACCATACCCTCTGCCTAGAATATCGCTCTCCGCCACTCCCACTGAAGGTGAAGCAGAAAAATGCATAGGTCTGATGAGACCAGAGTGTCAGCAGCAAGGCGGCCAGCAGGATTTTCAAAAGGTTATCTCACTTAAGGAGCCTCTGAACGAACCATGGTCGAGTGCCTTGCCGCCATAATGCGTCACTTTTTCGTTCCAAATCTTCGCAATAGCCTGCTATTACGTGCGATTTGGGCCTCAAATTGACGCATTCTGATCGTCAATGCATCTCACCCAGATTCATTCAGAGGCTCCTTATCGACACTTACCACCAACTTTAGTGGATTTTTGCACTTTCGACAGTAGTAGCGCTGACCAGCCAGACTTCGTCTGTGCCGGATACTGGTCAACAGATGTTCGCTGCAGTGACAAGCGTAGCGGAATCGACGGAGCTTTCTGGTCGAGGAACGGCTGATGTCGTAACTGTGGCAGCGGCTCGGCTCGGCATTGAAAAAGCCCATCACCGACTGCCACTCGGCACCGTGAGGACGGATTTTTCCGCCGTGATATGTACGGGCGATGACATGGGCCACCTCATGTGGAACGGTCCGTTTGAGAAAATCCTCGGCATTTTCAGTCAGGAGAACGGCGTTATATCGGATTTGCGCTTTTCCCGAGGCGGGAAAACGAACCATTCCCGCAGCTTGTCCTTTCAGTTCGAAATTGATAGCCACAGAGGGGACAGGTCGACCAAAGTGGTGCCCAGCCTGTTTCAGCAGGGCTTTGGTGCGGACCAGCGCGGTTTGCTGCAATTCGTCGATTGTCTTGTCGGTTGCCGGCTCCGATTGTTTGAATCGACTCATTTCACGCTGAAATTTGACGGTGGTGAGAGTGGGACTGAACGTTCATAGATCGCTTCGATCTCTGCCGTGCCCAGCTGATGGGCATTGATATAGTAGCCAGCCAGTGCTCCACTGCTGTCGGGGCCGATGTCGAGCCTTTCAACATCCAGGGCATGAACCTTGAACTGGTAACGGTGTTTGCCATGGCCTTTCGGAGGGCAGGCGCCACCATATCCCGCACTGCCGAAGTCAGTGCGACTCTGGACGCTGTTTTCCGGTGCCAGATGGGATGTTGGGTTACCCGCATTGCGGGCCAGCCCAACGGCATTGGCGGGAATATTGAAAATCACCCAGTGCCACCAGCCACTGCCGGTCGGCGCATCTGGGTCAAAAACCGTTACGGCGAAACTCTTTGTCTTCTTCGGCGCGCCTGACCAGTTGAGCTGGGGAGAGATATTGCCGCCGGTACAACCAAATCCATTGAAAACCTGTGTTTTGTTCAACAGGGTCCCGGATTTGATATCGGGGCTTGTCAGTTGAAACGACTGATCCGCCTGGGCAGTAGATGCCAAAAGCAAAAGGGTAAGGGTACTGGTAATGGTAATGGTGGAAACAGTTCGCATGCTCTCCTCCGAATGAGTTTATCTCCGGACGATTCTAACATCGTTGAAAGAGCATGGATTAGATTACTTCACTCCTGCCACCCATTGCTCGCTCGCCACCCGAGTCAGGTCGAGCACTGCATTCGGGTAGAGTCCTGCTGTGAGGATAAGCAGCCCCATAACGCTTACCAGCAAAAGTTCACGATGGCGTAGATCCTGGACTTCATCAACCACGGGAGAGGTGATGGGGCCAAGAAAGCTGCGTCGATAGATCGACAGGAAGTAACCTGCGCTCAGCACGACCCCAAAGAGTGCTGCCAGACCGGCCCCGGTGTGGGTTTCAAGGGCACTGACCAGTACCAGAAACTCTGCAGGAAAACCGTTGGTACCCGGAACCCCCATGCTGGCTAGACCAAAGAGGAAGAAGAACGCGGTTAACAGCGGCATCCGCTGGGCAACACCCCCCAGGCTGATGATGTCGGTGGAACCGGTGCGGTGGTGCAGAAAACCGGTCAGGATGAAAAGGCCGCCAGCCACGATGGTGAAGTTCAACAGGTGGAACAGCGCGCCCTGGATGCCCTGGATATTCAATGAGGCGATACCCAATATTACAAGCCCTACGTGACTGATGCTTGAGTAGGCGAGCATGCGCCGCAGGTTTGTCTGGGCAATGGCCATCACTGCACCGTAGAGGATGCCGATGACACCAAGACCTGCAAGCAGCCAGTGAAAATCCTGTGCAGCAGCCGGTGCCATGGGCACAACAAAGCGGATGATGCCATAAGCGCCGAGTTTAAGACCGGTCATCAGGGCTGCGATGGCTATGGGGCCTTCCATGGCTACCACCGGCAGCCAGGTGTGGAAGGGAAATATCGGCGTCTTGAAGGCAAAACCTGCCAGCAGCAACAGGAAGATGAGGGTCTGCATTTCAGCGGGTAGCGCTTGGCTGAGCAGGGCTTCCATGTCGAAGACCAAACCGCCGGGCAGAGTGGCTCCGGCAAGTTCGGCATGATTGAAGGCGAGTAACACGAACCCGAACAGCAGCGGCACGCCGCCAGCCATCATGAAGAGAGTATATTTTACCGCAGCATAACGCCGGTTTGCGCCGGTTCCCCAGAAACTGATGAGGAAATAGAGCGGGATCAGCGTCAGTTCCCAGAAAAGGAAAAAGAGTATGGTGTCGAGGGAGACAAAAATGCCCAAGGTCGCGCTTTCCAGCAGCAACAGCAGTGTGTAGTAGAGTCGGGGCAGGGTGCGCACGCTGGTCCATGAGCTGAGAATCACGCCAAGGAAGAGCAGCACGGTTAAAGGCAGGAACAGCACAGAAACTCCGTCCACGCCCACTTTGTAGTGGATATTGAGAGACGGTATCCAACTCGCTGTTTCGACAAACTGAAAGCCGCTCTGTGTTGCGTCAAAACCCAGAAGTATCAGGGTGGCGAGCACCAGGTCGATAAGCGCGGTCGTCAGTACCACCCAACGAGATCTTTCACTACCGGGAACCAGCCAGACCAAAGCTGCGCCGATCGGTAGCGAGAGGATCAGCAGGCTGATCAACGGAACGCCGTTTGTCAGTGCCTGGATTGTTTCAACCATCGTTTCTCGATTCCAGTGTTGAGTGACTGATAGCCACCGATGAACAGTCTAAACGTGAGGCGTCATGTAGAGCGCGCTCAGCCCATCCAGAGATTTCTCGATCAGATCGAGCCAGAGTTCGGAGTAAAATCCGGCACCCAGCAGAACCAGAATCATTACGCCCGAGATGAGCAGTTCCGTCCATGTAGTTGGATCCACCTTACGTACAGGCTGGGACTCATCCTGGGGCGCAAGAAAAGCACGCTGGAATGCCCAGAGCAGGAAACCTGCGGCCACCACATTGCCCAAGGCGGCGGCAATGGTGATCAGTGCGCCATAGCGGTGAATGGCACCCTCAAGCATCAGATGGGCCGCATCAAAGCCTGGGGTTCCCGGCATGCCGACAATGGAGAGTCCTGCTATGAGAAATGTAATGCCGATTACCGGTATGCTGTCGAAGAGTCCGCCCAGGCGTGCCATCAACAGTGTGTGGGTACGTCGATAGACGAAACCTTGCATAAACAGCAGCGTTGTGATCGCCAGACCAAAATTGATCGACAGCATGACCGCACCTTCGAAAGCCATCTGATTGAGACTGAACAGTCCGATCACCAGCACACTGGTATGGGAGACCACCGCAAAGGCCAGCAGCCGGCGCAGGTTGACCTGCAACATCGCCAGCAGTGCAGCATAGAAGATGCCGGCCACGGCGAAGGCAACGATGTACTGGTGCCAATGCATGACAGCCTCGGGCATCAGTGGCAGGATAAACCTCAACATGCCGTAGATGCCGATCTTGAGGCCGATAAGAAATACCGGTGCGGCTGCCACTGTACCGTGTTCGGCGACCAGTGGCAGCCATCCATGCAGGGGAAAGAGCGGAATACGCACCGCCAGGCCATAGAAGAAGAGGAAGAAGGCTACCGACTGAAAGCCGGGAGAGACAGGCGTCTGAGCGAGCTTGATCAGGTCGAATGTCCAGTCCCCTCCGGCTGCATCTGCATGGTTCCAGCCCAGAATGATGATGCCAATCAGCAACAGCAGGATGCTGGTGCTCATGAACTGGTAGTAGCGGGTTTGGGCAAGTTCTGATTCAGGGGAGGTCGACCACCGGGCGAGCAGAATACCCACCAGTCCCAGCTCCACAACGGATACCAGTACGAACCAGAGCAGATCGACGGTGGTGAACATGCTCATCAGGGCGGCTTCTACCGCGAACACCAGTGCCAGGAACCAAGCGTGGGGCAGCAGTTGTCGCACCTGCCCGTAAATCACCATCAACAACGTGATCAGCGCCGTGAGCAGGATAAACAACACACTGACGCCGTCCACCGAGGCATGGTAGGCAAGGGGGCCAAACAGCTCAACCCGTTCGGCAAACTGCATGGCGCCCTGATGGGAGTCGTAGTTAAGCCAGAGGTTGATGGCCAAAAGCAGTTCTACTACCGCACCGCCTATGCCGATCAAAGGCACCAGCCGGTTCTCTCGCATGGCCAGGATCGCCATCAGCACGACCAGCGGCAACAACTGCAACGTGGTGAGAATCGGGTAGGCCGACTGGGCGGTCCAATGGATTTCGGTAATCATCGTTCAGGATTCCTCAGATAATCACCGCAAAGGTGGCCATGATCAGCAGTAATAGGTAACGAGGATGACTCAACAGCTCTTCGATCTTCTGCAGCTGGCCACCGACACGTTGAATCGTATTGATCAGTCCCTCCCCTCCGCCCTTCAGCACCAGGTGCTCCTCGAACCAGTGCAGGAGAGAGGCGATACCTTCCATCAATTTTCCTGCAAGGCCGTGTCCCATTCCCACGTCACCTTCAGCTGAAGGATGGTGCCCGCCTCTCTTGTGTTCCCATTGCGCCAGCGAACTGATCGCGTCTGCCTGACTCGGCAAGCCAACCAGCGGAATGATGACCTTGTCATCGAAATTTTGCGTGTCCTGGGCCAATGTCTTGGTGGGGCGCGTCAGCAGCCAATCGCCGATAGCGTCGAGCCAGAAGCGATTAATCGCAGCGGTATAGAGCCAGCGGCGTCTGCCCAGGCATGCAGGTACCGGTCGGGTGGGGCGTGACATCAGGTGCATATGGGCGGGGGAGCTGAGGAACTGATACGCGCGCCAGATAGCGTGGGCGGCCAGGTGCCAGGCGGCCAGGTCAAACAGGCCGAGGCCGCACTCCACGAACATCAGGCCCACTTGGGCGATGGTGGAGAAGATCAGCATGCTCTTTACATCTGTTTGCACCAGTCCCGACAGATAGCCATAGAGCGCAGTCGTTACTCCAAAAATGACGAGAAAGATCATCATCAGCGGGGTCTGTTCAAAGACCGGCTGCAGCCGGATTACCAAGAACACGCCAGCATGTACCATCAGGCTGCCGTAAAACACTGCACTGGAAGGGGTAGGGCCTTCCAGCGCGCGGGCGATCCAGGGCGAAAACGGTACTTGAGCTGATTTCACCAGGGCGGCGAGCAGAAATCCAAAGGCCAGAAGGCCGGCAGTCAGGGTCGACATTCCTGAGACACCCGAGAGGATGCCTGGCCACTCGACATCACCAATCCACGTTAACGCAAGGAAGATCGCCAGAATGAAACCTGCATCGCCGATACGGTTGGTGACGAAGGCGCGAGTGGCGTTGTTGGTGGCGGTGGGGCGGTCGAGTGAATAACCGATCAGCAGGTAGGAACTCACGCCCGCTAACTCCCAACCAATAAATGCCATGACTGCACTGCCGCTTATCACGATCAACAGCATTGCCGACATGAAGAGGCAGAGGATCATAAAGAAGCGCTGGAATCCCGCTTCGCGATGCAGGTAGTTGACCGAGAAACGCAGAGTGATGAACGAGATAACTGCCACGAGGGTGGCCATGGAGAGCCCCAGGGCATCTAGCGTGAAACTGATATTGATCTGGTAGTCGCCGCTGTTGAGCCACTCCATTATCCGCACCTGCCCCGGGGCATGCCCGGTGAGCAGGGCATAGAGATCGACTAACAGCAGACAGAGCAGTGAGAGGAAAGCGGCACCAACTGCCACCCGTGCAGTGATTTTCTCGCCGGACTCACCGCGGTTGCCTTCATAAGCGTAAGAGAGGCCAATCCAGCCGGCCGCCAACAGGGGCAGCAGCGGTATCATCGGAATTAGTGCGAAGAGCGGGGCATACCAGACGGAGTGGCTGAATTCAGGCATGACGGGTCTCTCCGGGTTGTTCCAGCAATACTGGCGTCAGTGGCTCCATGTGCCCCGCGTACCAGTCGGCGGAGTTTTTCACTGTCGGCAGTTCGTTGATCTGGCCCTCCCAACGCACCCAGCCTCGATCGGGATAGAAGACATCGATTCGGTCGCTGTCCGGGTCTTTGGCGCTGAGTAGCAACCAACCTTTACCCACCAACTCCTGTAGCGGAGGTTGTCGCATATAGATCTCAGTCAACAGGTCGATCTTCTGCTCCACGATGACCTGCAGACGCATCGCCTCGTGGATTTCGATCATCTGCCGTGGCAGGCCGGTGCGCAGGTCGGAGCTGGCCCCCTCCATGACGCCGAAGAGGCCGGTGATGTTGTGGGTTATCTTGGAACCACAGCCGTATTCGTCGTTGTTCACGGTGGAGAAGTAATACTCCAGGCTGATACCCGCGCCCACCGGACCGTTGGCCAACAGCAGACGTTCGATGATCTCCCCACTGGGATCGATGGTGGGATCATAGGAGATGAGAAAGGCCCGGCGGTCGAAGAAGGCACCCTGGGTAATGGAACGGCGACCGATGACGGCGCAGGCGTTGGTGGCGTGGCCCAGTTCGGGGCGTGCCTGGCTGAAATCGTTACCACGTCCCTGGATATGGGCAAGCGCCTGCTTCAGGTTGGGTTGTTTCGGGGCGGAGAAAAATTTACGGCAGCGTTCATGAGCCGAATGATGGCACGCTTCATCCACATTCCTCTGGATAACGGAGAGAATCTGCTGGTGGGATTTCGGCACCTTATCCATATCGAACCAGTCGATGTTCTCATCGCAGGTGTTGTGGAAGGCGCCGATGAACCAGCTGTTCTTGTGAATGTCGATTCCCCGTTGACGCAGGATCTCTCTGATCTCCGGGCGATTGGCGATGGCGGCGAGAATACGCGCATTGGGACCGGAGTGACGGCCGCTGCAGGCGCCGCAGTCGTAAGCGGCGCGGTGCGGATTGTTCTCGCTGCTGGAGCCGTGACCCATGATGATGGGCAGCGGTGAGAAGCCATCCACCAAGCCGATGTTTTGCAGAAATACCTCTACCCGGTCGGCCTGTTCCTCATCCGAGAAACCGAGACGGTTGTGTTCGATCGTGCCTTCGGGTGCATCTGGCGCGGCGGTGACTGCAATGTCAGTCTGCACGGCGGTTTCGTAAGTATCACGCAGTTTGGCAGAGAGTTTGCCAACCTTTAGCGGCGCCAATACCTTGGCTATCAGAATGCCGAGAGTGGCGGGGGCGGCCAGAGCGATCAGTACGGTCGAACCAAGCAGGTTGCGGCGGGTCTCCTGATGCAGGAGATCTTTCAGTCGAAGCCGCTTCTTGTGCCGCTTGCTGAGTTGTCTTGCCTGCTCTTCCATACCGGGATGCGCTCTCTCCCTGATTTCGTGCGCCGGTACCATGACCACGGGACAGAGTCCGGAAATCTTCTCGTCGGTGAGCCCCCGCCAATTGTGCGGGACGTTGTAGTGGGCAGCAGCACCGAAGGTTTCAATGGCGGGATTGATGACTTCCAAGTGGCGGCGGATTCCCTCTTCGCGATCGTCCATGCACCAGACGATTTGCGCGGCGGGTGTGCTTCCGCGACTCTTCCAGTGTCCCCGTCCCTCATTGTTGACGACCGCGTTGAAGATCTGCTCGCGATAGTTGCGCTCGTAGGCCTGCAGCCAGAGGAAACTTTGGGTATCGGGAGTGAGGCGGTGCAGGCAATCAAAGAGTTTTCTTACGCCCTGTTCGCCGAGGTTAGCGATATCCTGTCCGATGAGCCCCAGATGCTGGCTCAGACGAAAGAGCTGCCAGGCACTGCCGTAGACCGAATGTCCTGCTGGGCGGTCGGAGGCGGGGCTTTGACGCCATGTCCAGATCATGTCAGCCAGCTGACGCCACTGGGGATAGTCATCGCTGGGTGTGGGTGTCTGCAGTTCCAGCTGTTGCGCACGGACAATGAGATACTCCGGCAGCCGGTTGTTGTGCAGACTGTGGCGCACCATGAACTCGGAGCGGCGTCTTCGGAAGTACCAGCGCAGCATGTCCAGGTTGGGCGCAATCTGCCACTGTTGATCGCACAGCCGCTGGGCGAAAAGGCGTTCCATCACCAATCGTACCGCGAGGTAATCCAGCATCTCCACGGAGACATCGTGAGAGCCTTCGTAGCCGGGGTGATTGTGGCGATAGAGAAACATGCCGGACCAGCCGGGCAGCTCCAGGGCGAGTCTTTCCAGATAAGATTCCCAGTACGTCTCCGGAAGCCCCATGCGCTGCAGTTCAGAGATCACTGCCTCCATCGGGTCCTCGTCGAGCACTGCGATCTCGTCCTGCCACTCCGGCATCTCGTTGAAGAAGCCGGTTAGAGAGACGGCGACGCTGCGTCGCCAGGTGGTGTAAAAGCCTGTATCGCGCTCGGGGGCTTGCCAAGCCGCTTGGCCCTGGTCAAGAAAACTGGCGATGAAACGGATGAGCAGTGGACGAATCTCATCAAGCAGATCCTTGCCGGTCAATTCAAGCAATAGGCCGTGCAGAGTGATTTCCTGTCCGATCCGCGATATTGTCCGGTCAAGTTGCTTGGCGGACTCTTTTCGCACCCGGTAGTGAACGCTACTGAAGCTGTCGTCCTCAATGGTCAGGGTGTGTAGCATGCGCTCCGCCTGCTCCGGAGAGAGATCAACCAACTCCTCCGGGTGCATACAGAAATGCTCCAGGCCGAGGGTTTCGAGGCATATGGTCCAGAGATCGGAGATGGCAGCCTTTTCGTCGCTCAGACCTTGCTCGGCGGCAGCTTCGAGAAAATGTTGGCGAGTGTTATTGTCGACGTCGGACTGAAAACGGCGCAGGAGATCCAACTCTTCGATCTGCCAGTTGAACTGACAGGCAGTGACTGTCTTCAGAGGGTGGAGCAAAGCCGCAATGGTGATATCACGGTAGGTCAGTGCGCCGTCGATATTCTCCAGCAGGACCTCGTCGGGCTCCAGTGCTGGGGTCTCATCGATGACGGCCCGCAGATCTTCCAGGGTGATGCGCCCCTCAGCGTAGAACTCCCGGAAACGGTCATCCGGCAGGTAGCCCCTTGCACCGTTAATGCGCTCCGCCTCTGCCAGTGCCTCGGTGAATTCCAGATGCTGGAAGCCGTGCAGCGTGTTGTGGTGGACGAAGTCCTTGATCGGCGCCTGTCCTGGCAGTACATGCTCGAAGTGCTCGATAACATGATGCAGGCGGCTGCGGATATCGACGGAATCTGTCTCATGGCTGGCGGCGGACAAAGTTTTCTCCTCGCTTGATTACAGATGGGCCGCGAAGGTGGCGCTCAACTGGGTGATGGAGGCGGACACAAGCTCCAGTGCCGGAGCCGGGAAGATGCCCAATAAGACAATGCCGCCAGTCAACACGATGGCGGCTGCCATCTCGCTGGGCCGCAGGTCAGCGATATCCTGCATCTCCTTTCGAACGGGCCCGGTGAAGAGACGGCCGATAGTGCGTATCGCATAGGCAGCGCTGATCAATACGCCTAGGGTTAGTAGTACCACCAACCAGCCCCAACGTTCGAAACCGCCAATCAGGACGTGTAGTTCGGCGATAAAACCAAAAGTGCCGGGCAGGCCAACGGCGCCGATAAATGCAATCGTGGTGAAGAAGGCAAAGCGTGGTGCTACCCGAAGCAGGGAGCTGTAGTCATTGATGTTGCGCGTGTGGGTGCGTTCATAGAGCAGTCCGATCAGCAGGAAAGTGGCGCCCGCCACCAATCCGTGTGCCATCATCTGCATAACCGCTCCGGTCAGACCGGCGAAATTTAGGGTTGCGATGCCCAGCAACACCACACCCATGTGGCTGACCGAAGAGTAGGCGATCATCCGTTTCAGATCCCATTGCCGCCAAGCCAATAGACCACCATAGACCAGACTTACCAACGCGAGGGCAACCAGTACCCCCTGCAGGGAGATGACGGCATCGGGCAGGGTCTGTGCGGCACGGATCAGACCGTAGGATCCCATTTTCAACAGGATGCCGGAGAGCAGGATGCTGATAGGACTCGGTGCCTCGACGTGGGCCAGCGGCAGCCAGCCGTGGATAGGGAAGATCGGCATCTTGACCCCGAAACCGATGAGAAAACCCAAAAAGATCAGGACCTGTTTCTGTTCGGAAATCAGGTGCGCGCCGGCGCGCATCTGATCCATGGCAAAGGAGTGGCCCGGCAGGGTGTCGAAAAGCACCAGCAGGCTAAGCAGCATAAAAACCGACCCGCCCATGGTGTAGAGCACGAAATTGAGTGCTGCACCCTGACGATTTTTCCCTCCCCAGCGATCAATGAGGAAGAAGAGCGGGATCAGGGTCAGTTCCCAGAAGACATAGAATAGCGACCAGTCCTGGGCCATGAATACCCCGAGCATGGCGGATTCCAGCACCAACACCAGTATGTAGTAGCCTTTCACCTGCTTGGTGATGCTGGCCGAAGCGGCCAGGGCGACCAGACTGAGCAGGGTTGCCAGCAGGATCATGGAGAGGGAGATACCATCGATGCCGACGGCATAAGATGTGCCGAGGCGCGGGTTCCAGGGCACAACCTCCATGAATTGCAGATCTGCAAGGGAGTTATCAAAGCCGGCGAATAATCGCCAGGAGAGCAGCAAGGCGATGGCGGAGCCGAAGAGTGCGACTCCCCGGATCAGACGTTGATTCTGTCCAGGAAGCAGGGCGATAAGCACTGCTGTGGCGACAGGTGTAATCAATAGTTGAGTGAGCGAACCCATCACGACCCAATCAGGAAGGTGAAAATATCAGGCACGCCGGGCTTCCCTAGAAACCGGTGTGCCTCTTGGTCTGACAAAATGCGTGCTGACGGGTGCCGATACGCGATGAATCTGACCTTAAAACCGATGCGGGAAAATAGCACGAGACGGCGCAAAAGTCATCGATATTTTCTAATATGGTAATCAATGAATGGAGGCGTAGGCCTGATCAAGCGCAGCGGATCGGGCATTTCTGGAGTGACAAAGGCGTTGCCGGGATGCAGGTTCCGCTGCACTTGAGCGAGCCTAAACTCCGGTTATTCGCGCTTCTGATGATCCAGAGAATGAAGCAACGACTGCACCAGGATGGATACGTCCTGTCTGACTCTGGCATCCACTTCGAAAAGTGGGATTTTTCGCGTCTGCTCATTCAATAATGACTGGTATTCGTTCAGTCTGGGTGTACTGGAGACATCCATTCGGGTAACACCGATAGCGACTCGGGTGCGCTGGATGAAGTCCCCGAATCGCTGCAGAAAAAACTGCATGTCTTCCAGCGGGTCGGGGCGGGCATTATCCACCAGCAGGACCAGGCCCATGCCACCCTGAATCAGGATGTCCCACATGAAGTCGAAACGTTCTTGACCAGGTGTCCCGTAGAGATGCACCCGCTTGCTGTCCACCATGTTGATGATGCCGTAATCCATTGCGACTGTGGTGGTGTTTTTACGATAGCGGAGCTCGTCCGTGGAGGATTCATTGGTGGACACGGTATCAGTATCACTGATGGCGTTGATCGCAGTGGTTTTGCCTGCCCCCACCGGCCCGGTAAAGATGATTTTGAGGTCTTTTTTCATCCGTTTTTACTGCGGAAAAATGGTATCCAGTTGCTGAGCCAGCTGGCAGAGGCCGGCTGTTTTTCCCCTGTATCGGCAGCAATCGGGACATAGTCGAGGGTCTTCATTGTCTCTCCTGTATTTGCCAGCCCCAAGGCAAAAACTGCGCTGTAGAAACCGAAAACATAGCGCTGCGGGATTTTTAGCTTTGCAGCAGTTTCGATGAGCGAGTGAGGTTGCTCCGCCCAGAGTGCGGCAATCTCAAGGGTGTTGGGTAATAACAACAGACGCGTCAGGTTTGGCCAGCGATCCAGGGCAACCGGTTTATGGAGATCGGTTTCGTAGGGGATACGGCCCCGCGAGGCCCAAAGTGCTGTTTTCCACATGAGAGCATCGAGGTGCATAAATGAATCCGCAGCCCCATCATCCGGTGAGAAGAGATCATCGCAAAAAGTGAATGAGAGACCACCTGGTGATATGGGGGCAGCGGAGAGAGCCCCTAACCTGGATTCGCTCATATTAATCTGAGCCATCTCTTCGTCGGGGTAGAGGATAATGAACTCTTCATTGGAAAACTGCAGTCGCACCGCCTGCCCCTTTTGTTTCATCATGGCAGTGATTTGGCTCAGTTTTCCCTGGAAAAAACTATCCGGGTCGTAGCGGATATTGGCCAGTTGCTGGGCACTATTAGTATCAATATCTGGGGTTGACCCCAGAAATGCCTGGATATCCTTTTCCGCAAGGTGGCGGGCGATCTGATAGCCTGTGCTGGTGGGAGGCATTCCCGCCATGACGACATCTTCACCACTCTCTTCAGCAGGCGCGACCGGCGTTGATGCAATTTGCAGGCTGGGCAGGGTTGATGAGGAATTCTGTGGGTCTTTCGCTTGCGCTTCAGCCCGTAACAGTGCTTTTGCAAGACTGCGTTTTTTCAGTGGTTTGAGCAGGCTTATGAGGCTGCCTGTCTCCCGTGGATCCTGGGAGATTACTATGACCGGTGTGGATGGATGAAGCTGTCGCTGCTCCTGTGCCAGTCGTATCCCTTTTTTATGGTCGAGATCGATGATGACGGCGTCTGCTGCCTCCTCTTCCACCAGCTGAAATCGATCCTTGCAGGATTCGTGGAAAAATAGGCGCAGGCTGTTCCTTATGCGATCGTCGACGCCTAAGGCTGCGACGCGAACGGGTGGAGCCTCTATGGTTGTTTCACTTGCCTGCATCAAAGTACTTATCTGGAATCGAAGACGAAGACGACTTGGTTGCGGAGATTACCTGTCGTTTCAGATAGGCAATATTTTGCGTCACAAATCGATGAATGAACAGGGCCAAGTGAAGCTGGAGCGGTATTTAGGATGATTATTCGTGCGTGATTTTACAATCGTTTCCTCTTCCCGGAACCTGCTTCCTCAAAAACAACCGGGTTAGGAAGGAGAGGGTGTTTTTGCTAAAACCCGTTCCACGGTATCAACGATAGCTTGGGTTTGCGGATCGATCTCGATGTTGATCCGGTCTCCGGGTTTGCGACTGCCGATGTTGGTGCGAGCCAGGGTTTCGGGGATCAGGTTGACCTCGAATTCGTTGCCGGATACCTCACCGATGGTCAGGCTGATACCGTCGATGCCGATATATCCCTTGGTAAAGAGGTATTTCATCCACTCATCCGGCAGTCTGAAACGAACCTGATGATTGTTTTCTGTTGCGACCACATTGACCACAATCGCTGTGCAGAGGATATGGCCGGACATTTGATGGCCGCCGATCTCATCCTCGAAGCGGGCGGCCCGTTCCACATTCACTCGGTCACCAGCTTCCACCTCGCCGAGATTGGTAACCCGCAGGGTCTCCTGCATCAGGTCGAAACTGACCAGATCATCCTCGATTCCGGTAACCGTCAGACAACAACCGTTGTGAGCTACGGAGGCGCCGGGTTCCAGCCCATCCAGAAGCTTGCCTGGCAGAAGGACCTTGTGGGTGCGAAAGTCACTTTTTTCGATGATCTCGACGACCTCTACTGTCCCCTGAACGATACCCGTGAACATTGCTGGCCTCCTGATTAATTACCGCACGGGAGGCGCGTAGAGCAGGCCGCCATTTTGCCAGGTTGAATTGAAACCACGTTTCATTTTAAGCGGAGTCTGTTTTCCCAGATTGCGCTCGAAAACCTCACCGTAATTTCCGACCTTGCGGATGATTTGATAGGACCAGTCGTTTTCCAGGCCTAGAGATTTGCCGGAAGCGCCCGTCTTGCCCAGCAGACGCAGAACCTCGGGGGTGTGCGCGATCTCCAGAACGCGGTCGACGTTGTTGGAGCTGACCCCCATCTCCTCGGCGTTGATCAGGGTAAACAGCGTCCACTGGACGATGTCGCGCCAGTTATCGTCACCTTCACGCACCACCGGGCCGAGTGGCTCCTTGGAGATGGGTTCCGGCAGCACCTTATAGTCGCCAGGGTTTTTTGTGCTGGTGCGCAGGGAATAGAGCTGTGACAGATCGCTGGTGAGGACCTTGCAAGTGCCTTGCTCAAAATTCTTCAGTGCATCCACTGAGGTATCAGAGCTCACCAGACGAAGTTTCATCTGATGCCTGATGAAATACTCTTTTACGTTGGCTTCACTCGTGGTTCCACCGATAACGCAGATGCTGCTTCCATTCAGGGCGAGGGCGCTGCGTACTTTCATATCCTTGCGAACCATGAAACCCTGACCATCAAAATAGTAGATACCGGCAAAGTCGAGACCCGTGCCGAGATCACGGCTCATGGTCCAGGTGACGTTGTGCGCCAGTAGATCGATGTTGCCGTTCTGCAATGCCTGCAGACG
Organism: Gammaproteobacteria bacterium (ex Lamellibrachia satsuma); assembly: GCA_019623805.1. NCBI lineage: Bacteria > Pseudomonadati > Pseudomonadota > Gammaproteobacteria > Gammaproteobacteria bacterium (ex Lamellibrachia satsuma). The sequence continues at coordinate 341,991 of CP053680.1, read as the reverse complement.
TGTTTTGGTTGTGTGGGGAATGAATTCAACTTTTTCGGCATCGCCGAAGACCGCAGCTGCCACTGCGCGACAGAAATCGGCGTCCATGCCTTCCCAGCGACCTGCACTACTCTTCAGGGCAAATCCAGGCAAGCCAGTGTTGACTCCGCAGCGTAGTGTTCCGTGTTTTTTGACGGTTTCGAGCGTACTCGCAAGTGCGGTTGTGCTGACTGCTGCCAACAGGAGCCCGGTCAGTATCCATCGCATGATTCTATTACTGTTCATGGTGTTCTCGTTTGATTGGCTCATGTGCCGGTTTTTGGGGTGCGTTGAGTTACCAACTGAAAAGTGTCCATTTAGGCACATTGACATCGGCTGGGCCGCGTTTCATCTCCATTTCGCCGCTGCCGTCCGGATCAACCATATAATATGAGGGGCCGATATTCGGGGTCACTTTGATCATATAGAGATTATTGTTGACGCGGTACTCCTCCACCGTGCGGTTGTGGTGTTTCTCCAATGTGACGGCGGGCTCCATGTCGGGTAGGGAGAGGTCCAGTCCCGATGGCAGGGGCAGGGGATCATTCGCGAACACCAATGAACTGCAGCAGAGAATAATTAACACTGGCCACAATCCCGTTAAATTCGGAATCGTCGATGCGCAGTTTTGTTGTGAAGAGAGTGCCTGGTTGAACATTATCGCTCTTATCTCGTCCGTGGCTGGTCCCGGGTGATTGTCGCACTCGTCTGTATCTGTCTTCAACTTTAACTTTTTCATGGTGGTGTACTTGCAGGGGACAAACCGGACGGGGCTTCTGGCGAGTAAAACCGAATAGTGCTGTTTGACTCCGACCTCTTATGGATTTACTGCTGTCGGCCGTATAGGGAGGAGTAGAGGCCATTGTTTGCAATCAGCTCATCATGTCTTCCCTGTTCCACAATTCTGCCGTCTTCGAATACCAGAACCCTGTCGGCCTGTTTCACCGCGCTCAACCGATGGGCGATGATGATAGTGGTGCGGCCAGCCAAAAACTGTTGCAACGCCGAGTGGAGATTTCCCTCGGTTGTAGTGTCGAGGGCGGAGGTGGCTTCATCAAGGATGACCACGCTTGGGTTGGTCAAAACCATACGGGCAATTGCCAGCCGTTGTCGCTGGCCGCCGGAGAGACGCACGCCGAAACGGCCGATCAGCGTCTCCAGTCCCTGATCCATTCGCTCTATGGTTGCATCGAGCTGCGCGATTTTCAGCGCCTGCCAGAGTTCTGTTTCAGGGACATCGCGGCCAAGTGTGAGATTGATCCGCACACTGTCGTTTAGCAGCGCAGGGTGTTGCAGCACGGTTGCCACATGATCTCTTACCACGTCCATGCCGATTCTGTTGACCGGTACACCATCGAACAGCACCTGTCCCGAAGCGGGAGGGTAGAGTCCGAGCAGAATCTGCACCAGGGTGGTTTTTCCTCCGCCGCTCGCACCCACCAGTGCCACTTTTTCTCCGGCGGAAATTTGTAATGAAATATCCTTGAGCACGGAAGGTCCTTCACCATAGGCAAAATGGATATCGTTAAGCTCGACGGAGACGGTTGTTTTGTCTTTGAACGGGTTTTCCTGATGGGGATAGACGGGTTCCAGGTCGACCCGCATCAGCTGATTGATCCGGCTCAGTGCCGCCTGCGCGCTCTGGTAGGCGTACTGTACGTTCAATACCTCCTGCACTGGTCCCATCATGAACCAGAGGTAGGCAAAGACCCCCAGCATCTCGCCGATCGTGAGGTCGGAATAGAGCACCATGAACATGCTCACAGCGCGGAAAATATCGAAGCCGAAAAGAAAGATGACAAAGGAGAGTCGTCCGGCGGCATCACTCTTCCATGTGAAGGCGGCGGAGTGGTGGCGAATACTCTCCGCCTTGTCGATGATGCGCTGAATGTAGTGACGTTCCCGATTGCTGGCGCGGATCTGCTGGATCGCATCGAGGGTCTCTTCCAGAGACTCCTGAAACAACTGGAAGGCGGAGTTCTCCTCTCTTTTCAGGCGCTTTACCCGCCGGCCGAAAACCGTCGTGAAATAGATGACAATTGGGTTCAGCAGCAGGATGAACAGGGCAAGTGGCCAGTTTATCCAGAGTAGCACCAGGGCTGTGCCGGTTATGGTGAGCACCGCCACAAGAAATTTGCTGGTAGTCGTGCTGACAAAGTTGTCCACGGCAGCCAGGTCGGTTACCAGGTGGGATGCCACCGTACCGCTGCCGAGGGTCTCATAGGCGGACATGGAGATGTGCTCAAGGCGTTGCAGCAGGTCCCGCCGGATTAGAAAGATGACATCCTTGGCGATGCAGGTGAATTGGCGGGTTTGCCAGACACCGAGGATAAGGGTGATCAGACGTAATATCAGGGTAAGACCCAAAACTGCGAGAATATAGAGCGTCGGCCCCTGCCAACTTGCTGGGAAGAGGCTGTCGATAGTGGCTATTGCACGACCCGGCTGATTGAGCAGCACTTCGTCAACGAGTAGAGGGATCAACAGGGGGACGGGTACCGCAGCAATGGCGCCGAAGATGGCGATGATATTCGCAGCAATCAGCTCCCGCCGGTGCTGCAGGATCATGCCGGTCAGCTCATTCCAGGAGTAGTCCTGGTTGCGGACTGCCGTTTGAACACTGTTTGTAGCCATTAATCTTCGTAGCAGCGGCGATAGGCTTTGATCTGACGTAAAACCGCGATGCGGCGACGTGCTTCAAGAATACGGGCGTGCTCGGTATATTCCGCTGCACCCGAATAAGCGAGATAGCCATAGGCGGGGGGAAAGTAGAGAGTTCCGGCCCAGATGGCGCCGCCGTGAAGGGGGTCTTCATAGAACTGCGGTTTGTAGGAGTATGTGCGACGCTCAAGCATGGCAATCTCTTTGTCCAGATCCAGACAGGTTTTCGCATCGTCCCCCTCGTTAATAACAAAACGGTCGGGATGAGGGTAGAGCGGAAAAGTCGGCTGGGCCGCAGAGAGATTACCGGCCACGATTCCGAAAAACAGTACGCAGAGCAGTGAAATCGCTTTTGGGTATAAAGTAAACATTTCGATAACAGCTTCTCTACTGAAATAGTTGTTGTTTGAAGCGTAGGCCCGATCAAGCGAAGCGGATCGGGCCTACGCTATAGGCATATGTGCGAGTCTATTGCAGAACAGATTCGTCGAAATCGTAGATCAGGTTGTTTTCCGGCCGTTGTACAAAATTGCCCTGCACGAAATCGGCGCCGCTGCTCCAGAGTTTGGCGATGCTACTGGGGTTCTCCACCTGGGGTGCAATAACTTTGATGCCCAGACTATGGGCAGTAGTAATCAACTCTTTCAGATCACTGTTGTCCCGGTTCAACAGCGCAAGATCAATTTTGATGAAGCGAAGCGCCAGATGTTTGAGTGTCCGTAAGTCGTCAGACGTATTGGAAACACCGGTCAACAAGGTGCCTATGCCCATTTTCTGCAGTGTTTCGAAACAGGTTTTGGCAGATTTCAGGTGGTGAATTATATCGGAAAGGCGGAATTCAAAGGTAAGTTCACCCTCCTGAATGCGGCCGGTCCTGTGTTGTTCCTGCAGCCATGACATACGCTCCAAATCGTTCAGCAGGGCGGAGGATTGGGAGACGAAAAGGCGCACCTCCTGAGATTTTCCTCTGTTTTCAGAGATAATCGAAATTGCCTGCATCGAGGTCCATTGGTCCAGCTTGCCGATGACGCCCAGCTCTTCGGCAACTGAAATGAATGTGGCGGCAGTCAACAGCTGTCCGTTTGGAGATTTCAGACGCAGCAGTGTTTGATAGTGGGCATTGGCGGTACCCTGCAGAGACACCATAGGCTGAAAATAGATCTGGAAGAGGTTTTTCTGCATCGCCTCCTGTACCAGATTGGCCAGCCATAGATTATCTTCCTCATCTCCCTTTTCAACCTTTGGCGGGTTGTAGAGATAGGCTTGGTTGCCGCCGGCATTGTGCGCCATGCGACTTCCCCATTGTCCTTTGGAAACAATGCTGCCGGCATCCTGATTACTTCCATCGACAATACAGATACCGACGCTGACCGTTATGCTGATCGTGTTGCGTTCCAATTCAATGATTTTGTCTGCGACAGTTTCACAGAGTTGCTCCGCCAGTTCGGCCAGATCCTCATTTTTGTCCCGACAGGCGAGCAAGCCGAGGCTGCTGTCTCCAAAACGGGCCAGTACATCCTGGGGTTGCAGTAATCCGGAAATGATATTACCGGTCTCGGAAAGTATGACATCCATCCCGCCGATGCCGGCTACGTCAAGCGCCTTCTCCGGATTATCGATTTCGATGTAGAGCACTGCGGGAATATCTGCGACATGGGTATCCGTGCTGAGCGTCATCTCCACCCGTTCCAGCAGGTAGTGACGTGCAAACAGTCCAGTGGCTTTATCAAGACGGTCGGGAATGCCGAGCCTGTGGTGAATCTCCTTGGCCCGGTGGATTCGGTTTGTCACGGTGGAGATCAGGTGCTTTGGTCCAATGGGCTTGGAGAGAAAGTCCTCGCCGCCGAAGCTGAGGGCCTTGAGTTGCTTGTCCAGATCCTGCTCTCCCGAAAGAAAGACGATCGGGGTATCGACGAACTCATTTTGCTCCCGGATTACCGCAGTCAACTCTGCTCCGCTGGCGCCGGGCATATAGAGATCCATGAGGATCAGGTCCGGTTTGAAATCGTGTAGAACCTCCATTACCTGCAGAGGGTCAGTCACCGAGTGGGTTTCAAATCCCGCTTTATTGAGGATGGACGTAGCGAAAACGGCCTGAGCCGGATCATCCTCCACGACCAGTACACGGTATGGGACATGGCGTTGCTGTGACGTCAGCTCAACCATCCGTTGGGCAACAGTATAGGCATCGATCGGTTTGGCCCAGAAGGCGCTGGCATTGGTGCGCATTGCCTGCAAACGTGTCTGCAGATCGCTGGAGTCGGCGATGAATGCGACAGGCATGCCGGTGTTGCTGCCCTCTTTTTCGCGCCAGAGCCCCCCCTGCCTGGATTCAGGAAAGAGTTCAGGTAACCAGCGGATATGACTGATGAGGGCGCAGGTTTGAGAGGTGCCTCCCGCTGCTTTTTCCAGCAGGTCCGAGGGGTTGGCAAACGTGCCGATCTCGTATTGCATGGCCGCCAGATGTTTGCGTAGTCCTGGGATCTGCGAGTCATCAATGCCGAGGAGGTAGATCCTGCATGCCTCGGTGGATGCGGGGGCGGCAGGTTGCTCTCTCTCCGTTGGCGGTTTCGCCGGCAGCTGCTTGCATGAGTCGAGGGCCGCGTCCTTGAACGCGTGTACCAACCCGTCAAGGGTAACGATCTCGTCATGCACCGGTTTTTTCATTGTCCCGGTGTGTTGTGACAGATGTGCCTGTAGAGATTGGGCGCTGTTTTCTATCTGTTTGACGCCAAACTTGTCAGCAGCCTCCGCAATGGTGCTGATGCGCTCGCGCAGCTTGGCGAAAATCTCCGAATCCCAGTCACTCTGCACCAGTCGATGCCAGTTCTCCAGGATTGCGGCAATCCGTCCCGGAACCTGCTGCATAAAGGCATGCAACAGTTCTGCCTTGCGGATGCCAACGTCTGTGTTGTCACTACTCATATCGAATGGGGTACTCTGAGTCACCGGGTTTGAAGCCGGCTCGGAATAGTAGATTCACCTTGAAGATATCGTCCATGAGAATGGTTGTTATCCCGACGAATGATAACGGTTTATCAGACGGTTCGGAAGGGTGATGGGGGTAATCAGATGCGCTGCTGTTCCCTGAGAATCTTTACCTGAAAGAGGGTGTTACGTTCCTCCTCCTCAAGGGAGTTTTCAATGAAGCGGATAGTGTTCTTATATCGTGGAATAATGTTGTATTTCAAGGCGTTAACCCGCTTTTGTGCCTTGCGTTGTTCTGAAATCAGACGCCCCAGACTCATTTCTGCCTCCCCCAGTTTGGCCAATAGAAGGGCGGTTTCGGCAAAATGTAACCGGGTTTCGTCAAAACTGGGATCGGTGCCGAGCAGGCCGACGGGCTTCAGTGGGCGCAGTTTCGCAGTGACGGATGGGAATTCCACGCCGAGATTGCGTCTCGGCAGGATCTTCATCTCCAGCACCGGTTCGATACCCAACGCGGCCTGGAGCAGTGCGCGATTGCCCATACGAAGTTGCGCCAGGCTCAGCCAGTGATAAGCCAGTTTGATAGCGCCGTGTGCCTGGGCACGGAGTTTTCTGTATTCGGTCAGGCGTGAATAGACCAGTCGGGTCAGCAACTCACGCTTGCGCTCCAGCAGGCTATGCCCCTCATCCAGAAAGCGCAGCTGCCGTTTCAGGTTGAGGAGCGTGTTTTTGGTCGGTGGGGCCTTGATAAGTTGGGCCGTCATGCCAAGGGTTCCTTCTGCTCAGGCTGCTGGAGTTCGCTGCCGGCATGACGGTGGTATTTGGCCATCTCGGTCTCGGTGACACGGGTCAGGGCTGTCGTCGGCAGCAGGGAGAGTAACTCCCAGGCCAGGTTCAGGGTCTCCACAATGCTGCGGTCTTCATCTTCGTCCTGAGCCACGAAACGTTTCTCGAATGCGTCGGCAAATTCGAGATAACGCTGGTCTCTGGCAGAGAGTTCATCCGCACCGATGATTGAGGCCAGGTTGCGGGTCTCCAATGCCCTGGCATAGAGGGCATAGAGCTGATTCGAGACATGGGGATGATCCTCCCGGGTGAAGTCCTTGCCGATGCCGTCCTTCATCAGGCGGGAGAGCGAGGGTGAGATATGTACCGGCGGATAGACCCCCTGATTGTGCAGTTCCCGGCTCAACACGATCTGCCCTTCGGTGATGTAACCGGTGAGGTCGGGAATCGGATGAGTGATGTCGTCGCTGGGCATCGACAGCACCGGCACCAGGGTGATCGATCCGTGGCGGTCCTTGATCCGGCCGGAACGCTCGTAGATCTCCGCCAGGTCGGAATAGAGATAGCCGGGATAGCCCTTGCGTGCAGGTACGTCGCCTTTGGCGGTGGCCACTTCCCGTAATGCTTCCGCGTAGTGGGTCATGTCTGTCATGACAACCAGCACATGGCGGTCGAGGTCGAAGGCCAGGTACTCTGCGGCGGTGAGCGCCATGCGTGGAAGAGTGAGCCGTTCAACCGGCGGGTCATCCGCCATATTGATGAACATCACCACGTTGCCGAGCACACCGGAGGAGGCGAACTCCTCCTGGAAGAAACGTGCGTCGGAGTAGGAGACGCCCATCGCCGCGAAAACGATGGAGAAGCGACTCTCTTCATCCGGTAGTTTGGCTTGCCGCACGATCTGGGCGGCAAGTCTGTTATGGGGCAATCCCGAGGCGGAGAAGATCGGCAGTTTCTGCCCCCGCACCAGGGAATTAAGGCCGTCGATGGTGGAAATGCCGGTCTGGATGAACTCGCGGGGGTAGGTGCGCGCCGCCGGATTGAAGGCGTTGGCATTGATGCCCCGATGCAGACGGGAGACCACTGGCGGACGACCGTCTTTGGGTTCCCCCAGTCCGTCGAAGACGCGCCCCAGGATCTCAGGAGAGAGGCTGATCTCCAGTGGAGTGTCCAGAAAACGCACCCATGTGTTCTCCAGATCGAGGTGGTCGGTTCCCTCGAAAACCTGTATCAATACCTCAATGCCTGAACTTCGAATAACCTGACCATTGCGCCTCCTGCCCTGACTGTCCCGGATCTCCACCCGGTCGCCGAAAGCGATTCCCGGAACCTGACTGACGGTCAGTAGTCCTCCCCGGGCAGAGGAGACGGTGCGGTACTCCTTGGCACTCATGATGTCTGCTCCCCACGCTGAGCGTATTCGGACCGGATGGATTCAAAGCTTTTGATGGCCTGTTCGCGGAATACCCGCAGCTGATCTAGCTGGTCGGAGTCGTAGACCTCCTTGCAGCGTCGCAACTTGGCCAGAATCGGCAGATCCCTCAACTCCTGCACCGGCACACCCAGTTCGATCAGGTCGGCGCCCTGATCATAGATTGTGAGAAGTGTATCCAGCAGGAGGAACTGTTTCTCTGGAGAGGAGAAGGTATCCACAGGATCGAGCGCGCTCTGCTGCAGCACCCCCTCTTTGATCAGGGCGGCGCCCTCCAATATCCAGCGCTGGGCGGAAGAGAGCGCCTCCGGTCCCACCAGATTGACGATGCGGGAGAGCTCCGCATCCCTGGCGAGCATGCCCAGGGCCTGCCCCCTGCGCTTTTCCCAATCCCTGTCGACCTGTTCGTGCCACCAGGTGGCGGCGGTAGAGACATCTGCGGAGAAGCTGTCGACCCAGTCGATTGCCGGATAGTGGCGGGCGTCCGCCAGCTCCTTGGAGAGCGCCCAGAAGGTCTGGATGATCTCTTTGGTGTGGCTGGTGACCGGCTCTGAAAAGTCGCCTCCGGGTGGCGACACCGCACCGATCAGGCTCACTGAACCCTTGCCGCAGTCGTGGGTTTCGACCCGTCCCGCCCGTTCATAGAACGCGGAGAGGCGGGAGGCGAGATAGGCCGGGTAACCCTCTTCGACGGGCATCTGCCCCAAACGTCCAGAGACCTCCCGCAGGGCCTCGGCCCAACGGCTGGTGGAGTCTGCCAGCATCACCACGTCATGCCCCTGGTCACGATAGTATTCGGCAATAGTGATGCCGACGTAGATGGACGCTTCGCGGGCCACTACCGGCATGTTGGAGGTATTTGCCACCAACAGGGTGCGTTCCATCAGGGATCGCCCGGTGTAAGGGTCTTTGAGCTTGGGGAAGCTGTCGAGTACATCGACCAGTTCGTTACCACGCTCGCCGCAACCGACATAGATGACGATATCCGCATTTGACCAGCGTGCCACCTGGTGCTGCACCATGGTTTTGCCGGCGCCGAAGGGGCCGGGCACAGCGCCCTTGCCGCCTTTCAGGAGGGGGAAGAAAGTGTCGAGGATGCGCTGGCCGGTAATCAGGGGGTCGGAGCTGTGATCCCGGTGCAGATAGGGGCGGGGTTGGCGCACCGGCCAGCGATGAAAGAGTTGGAGTCTGCGTATCTTACCATCCGCTGTTTTTACCCGGGCAATGGTCTGATCGAGGCTATAGTCTCCCTCGGGAGCAATCTCAATCAGTTCGCCGCTGACATCCGGCGGCACCAGGATACGATGCAGCACCGACTCGGTCTCCTGCACACTGCCCAGCTGGATGCCACCACTGACTTGCGTGTTGGGTTCCAGGGATTCCGTCGGCGTGAAGGTCCATTGAGACTCCCGGTCCAGCGCGTCCGGACTCAGTCCTCTTGGAATCTGATCACCCGCCTGCAGAAACATCTTTTCAAGTGGACGCTGCACCCCGTCAAAGATACCGCCCATCAGGCCGGGTCCAAGTTCCACTGAGAGGGGATGGCTCAGCCCCTCTACCGGCTCGCCGGGACGCACCATCTCCGTGGATTCATAGATCTGTACCAATGCTTCGCTGCCCTGTAGGGAGATCACTTCGCCATAGAGACCCAACTCTCCGATCTTGACCTGTTCCCCGTTGGCTACACCGGGGAGGGTGATGGTCACGATGGGACCGTTGATATCTTTGATTATGCCCTGTTTTGTCATCTCTTTATTCCGCGATGGGCCTGGGGACTACAGCGACGCGCCGCTACGGGGTGGGGGCAGCAGGCGTTCAACGATGGCCTGATAAAGCCGATCTTCGAGCCGTTCCAGACGCCCTTCGAAGGTCTGATCCAATCTGATTCGATTGTCTTGGGTTCGAAGACAGAGTCCTCCAATGGTCTGAATAGGCTCTTCGGCCAGAAGGAGTTGTTTGCCCGGCACAGCGGCACCGGCAAATTCATCCCAGTTATTCTGTAGTCGCCGCTGATCGTTTGCGTTTAGCTCGACGACCAGTGTGTCGGCCTCGATCATCTTCGCGCCCCTGCTGAGGTAGGCTTGTAAAAGGGTGAAATAGCGGTTTTTATCCTGGGTCAACTCCGTCATGCGGACAGGTAGCCGTTCGATTACAGTCTGTACCAGATTCCAGCGCAGATGATCCATACGGCTGTGAAGTTTGAGTTCGTCGGCCTGTACCTTGCGCCGATAGGTACGATCCGCCATCGCCTTGGCCAGTAACGTCTCCTTCTCCTCCCGCAGTTGCAGTCGTTCGCTGGCATCACGCAGGATCACGTCACGACCCACCCTGGCTCGGTCGTGGCACTCATCGGCCATTGATTCTGCACGCATGAGGATCGAATGAGCCAGTTCGTCAACCTGATTCATAATTGGGTTCCTTCGTCACTGTCATCACCAATCAGCATGGCGAGTTGTGGGTCGATGCTGCATTGATAGCAGTTGGGATCATCCAGTGAGGGTACTTCTGAAAGTACGATTCTTCCGCCCTCGTTGCGTATCTGCCGGATGAGTTTTGAATCGAGCTTTTCCAGTGAGTGGTCGATGACGATGAAGGCGTGCTGCCGTTCGCTCAGTAATTCGCTGAACAGTTGCTCGATCTCCTGCAGATCCGGATCGGGCCGGGTTTCGAAACCGATGAGCCTGAAACCGTTGGCGAGCGAGGTGCTGCCCATAAATATCAGACGCGTCTGTTGCTGGGTTTCACTGGACATGGAAAACTTAAAGCTTGTCCAGCAGCAGGATACTTACGACCAGACCGTAGATGGCGATACCTTCGGCCAGACCCAGGTAGATCAGCGTGCGGCCGAATATCTCGGGTTTTTCCGCCAGCACCGCCAGGGAGGCTGCGCCAATGGGACCTACTGCTATGCCTGCACCGATGGTACTCAATGCGGTCGGGATACCTACACCGATGATACCCAGTCCCAAGCCGACGGAGATCTCACCGCCACTCTCAGCTACCGCAGGAGCGGCCATGACTTCCTGAACGCCAAAAAGGAGCAGTGTGGCCTGACCGGCGATGAAAAACAGCAGATTGAGACCAACAGTCGGCTTGAACCAGCGTTTGTTGATGGCAGCAGGTTTGATTTCCATCACTACGCCGGTAGCGATGATGCCCACAATGCCCAGGGTCATCAGGGTGATCAGCCAGTACATGTCGTGCTCCTTAGGTTTGAGTAGTGGAAGCGTTGCAGGTCCTACAGTGTCAATGGCTTAAAGGCCTTACCGTCTCCTGCGAAGAACCGGGAGAAGCCTTCGTAGTATTCCAGTCTCAAAACCTGGATGGTTACAATCAGACCTTCCAGGATGAGAATGAACAGATTGCCCAGTACCACGGTGATCCAATAACCGGTCTCCTCCATCATTCCCGCCAGGGTAAACACTGCAACGGCGAGGGCCACATGGTTGAGACTGAACGCAGCGACACGCAGGAAGGAGAGGGTGTTTGAAGCGTAGCCGGTAACGGTTTCAAGGGTCTCGATGGCGGCGACCAGAATCCGCTCCCCCGGAGGGGATGCCGTTCCCATCAGTTTGTAGGCGAAGAGAGCCACCAGACTGGATAGCGCCACGACAGCCGCCCCCACGCCAAAGGCGCCATCCTGATAGATGTTAAAGGTACCCCACAGGAGTCCGCCATAGAGTAACAGGCTGAGTATGCCGTTTTCACCGAACAGTGCGCCGCTGGGATCGTTCTGCTGCAGATGGTTGATGATGTTGAGCAGGGTGATGAGCACCAGAAAACCCACGCCCCAAATGAGTGCCATGGAGAGCATGTAGAGCGGATCCGACATGGGCGAAATCCAGATAGCGTGGATCACATGCTCATAGCCGAAGATACTGCCGTAAAGCAGACCGAAGACCATGGATGAGATGCCTGCGGCAACGGCAAACAGGGTAAATGAACCGAGTTTTCGGTGGGCTAGAATGCCGGAGATCAGAATTATTGCGCCATGTCCTACATCGCCAAACATCATGCCGAACATCAGGATATAGCTGACCGCGAACAGCAGAGTGGGGTTGACCTCCCCATAGCGGGGGATGCCGTACTGTTTGACCAGCAGAGAGAAAGGTTTGAGCAGACGGCTGCGGCTGATGAACGATGGCACGATCGGCCGTTCGTCCTCAGTGGGGTTGCGGCTTTCGAGGACCAGGGGGTTGTGCAACTTCTGCCGCAATCCCGCTTCGGCATTCACTACCTCCCGTGCCGGTATCCAGCCCTGTATCGCAGAGAGGCTCCCCTGGTTTCTTGCGGCATTTTGAACCTGGAAGTAGGGGGCTGCCTGGCGCAGGGTCTGGGCGGCTGCTGAGAGATGTCTCGCGATTGAAGTACGCCAGGCAGCGCTGCGTGACTCCAGTTGTTGTTGCCGTTGTTGTAGATCCGTCTGTTGCTTCCGCAGGCTCGTTTTTGCCTTCTCCGGTTCGCTGTGGAGGGCTTCGGGTACCTGTAGTGGGCGGAAACCGGCGGTGTCCAACACAGACTTCAGTTCTGCGGACTCACCATCCAGTGCACCGATGATAATAACGTGGGTTCGCGCCTCACGTTCGAGGAAGCGGTAAAGCAGATAGCCTGCCAGCCCCACGGCCTCTTCCAGTTGCTTGACTTGGGTGCGTGCAACCATGCCGATATGGATCTCGAGAAAACGGCTCTTCTGTTGCAGTCGCCCCAGATCGATATTCAGGTTACTGAAATTATCCAGGGTCTGCTCGAGTTCGTCGATGGCGTGGAGTTGATCTCGCAGGCGGTGCCGTTCCTCTTCAAATTCAGAACAGTCACTCCAAACCTCACCCAGCCAGTCGTTGGTCAGCTGCAAATCCGCCTCACTGACAGCGTGGACTTCCTTGTTATCCAGTGTGTCCGTATAGGCTACGTGACGGGCGATCTTGTCAAATCTCGATCGGGCCTGGGTGTAGAGATGACGGTAACCCTCCCCTGGGATCGAAGGCAGCTCTGCTTCCAGAATTGGCCGGGGGTCCGGTGCAAACACCCCCAGTTCCGCAAGTATCAGTGAAGCTTCCGGAAGATCACAGGTAAGCAGTTGGATCCGCAGATGTTTCATCGGCAGAGTGCTAAACATGATAGGGATCACTCTGACGTTGTTTCATGCGGCTTCCTGGAGCGCAGGGGGTATGAGTGCCTCATGAACCAGTTCACTATCCAAACCGAGCAGTTTCCCCTGGAGCAGAGCGTTAAGGCGTTTCAGATCGGTATCCCGGGCAACGAGATAGGCAAGTGCACGGGTGGCCGGTGACGGACTGAAGCGGATCAGGCGCCGCATTTCACGACTGAGAGAGAAGTCCAGGCGCTGTCTTGCCTGCATTGCATTTGTGGTGCCGCTGACGATTCGACTCAGCTTTGGTGGCAGTTTTTCGAGTACGGACTGAAAACTGTCGAGGTTGACAAGCTCCATCAAGCGGTTGCGATCGAGATATTTTCCGAACGGAACGAGCAGATAGTAGGTCTCACTGGAGGAGAGCTGGTACATGAAACGGTAGCGCAACAGCCAAAGCAGGTTTTGCCGGTCGGTGAGCATGCCGATCAGCTCTTTCAGTTCCCCCCGGTCAATCTGGCTGTTGCTGTATTTCACCATGCCCTGGAAGTAACTGCGGTCGATGGCGGCGTCCAGGGAGAAGGGTTCATTCTTCTCCTCATAGACCTGTCTTGCCTGACGGGCTATCGATTGATAGGGCCCATGTTCGAGCAGGTGTAGCATCTCCAGTATGTTCTCCGCCTGCAGCAGTTTTTCATGGGGCAGTCGGATGATGTCCGGCAGATGGTGTAGATAGCTACTGATCTCGTCAAGACTGAGTTCGTTCAGCTTGCAACGGATCAGAGTCTTCAGGTTGAAAAGGGCGAATTTTCGGGACCAGTAGATCAACAGTACCCGGGAAGTGCCATCCAGTGGGCGCAGGAGTACCGAGAGGTCCGACATCAGGGAGTGAAGCAGTGACTGTTCCAGTGCATGGTTCAGTTTTTGAGGAGAGAGTGGGGATTCAATGATTCCAGTCAGGCCAAATGTGCCGCTCAGCTCTTCCAGAGGCATGTCCAACAGTTCAAGAATTCGGTTGTCTGTGAATAGCTGCGTGGCGAAGATATTGACCCGGGTTTTGAGATAGGTTTGGGATGCGCTGCTGTTCATTGTTTGATCAGTCGTCAGCAGCCGGATCCGTCAATAGCTGGAATGCGGCATCCAGTGCATCATCCTCCCTTGTCTCAGCATACTCTCTTAGTTGAGTGTGGTGCTCGTCGAAACGCCGTTTTAGCTCGGCGATCGTCTGGTCGGACCGGCTATTGGCTTTGTCGAGAAACGATGCATGCAGTTCAGGAATCCGGTTTTCAAACCGGGTCTCCTGCACGCGGACTTCCTGCAGTGCATCGTGGATGATCCGCTCCCGTTCCTCATTGGCTTGCTGGTGGAGCTGCTCCGCCTGCATCTCGGCGTCGAGCAGTCGCTGTAGATTCTCGTCCATTGCCTTCGGCAGTTCTTGTTAGGTTTACCCAAGTGTAGCCAAAATGGAGCACTTGTGATTGCATTGATCAAACTGCGTTGAGCCAGATCATTATTTGATCTCTTCAGGTTTGGTTTTCCGTAGCCTGCTGCGAAGAGTCTGCAGGAGCGGCGCTTCGCCGCTCCTGCAACTTAATGCCGCGCGTGCGGTAGGGTTATTTGATTATCAGAACTGTCAGTGCAGAAGATTGTAGAGAATCAGCTCAGGCTCCGGAATCGGGCTACGGCTCAGGGCCGTGCCGATGATGTAGAAGTAACAAGCCAATGCCAACAGGCCGGCCCAAGTGCGGATCTGTCGGCTTCGTCCCCGCTTGAGCGCGATGCTGCCGATGATGATATAGGCCAGCAGCGCGACCAACTTCGCGGTGAGCCAGCCGTTTACCAATGGGTATTGCTGGATCATCAGAGCCATGGCCAGTCCACTGAAGAGCAGGAGAGTGTCGTTGACATGCGGGACGACTCTGATCCAGCTCCCTTTCTCCTGCAGTGTATTCGATAACATCCAGAGATAGCGTTGCAAAAACATCATGCCCGTAATAACGACAGTCGTGACGTGAAGGTATTTGATCCAGGGGTAGAGTTCTGTCATCTCGGGGGAATCGTTTGCTTGGTCTGATAAATTGGTCAGACTGAAGTATGTAGTTCAAAGTCGCATTGCTTAATGTCAATCTTCTGGGGCTGAAAGGTGTTTTATCTCCGTTATGTTTACCTGGTTATCTTCAACCATCCAGCTTACATTGAAGTCGTAGAGGGTCATGCCAAATTTTCGCTCAGCGCTGCCCGCTTTGAGATAGGCAGGGCGCGGGTCGTTTTCGAATACCTGTCGTAGCAGTCTGCGAATGTGATCGGCCTGTTTTGCCGCTACATTTTCCAGCCAGGCTTCAGCTTGGCTTGAGTAGGATAGTGCGATTGATTGACCCGGTGGATCCGGTGCATAACCGGAATGTGCGTCAGGTATGGAGTCGGTATAAGGGAGGTAGGGCTTGATGTCGAGTACCGGCGTGCCGTCCAGCAGGTCAATGCCGCTCAAATGCAGTTCGACGCCTTTATCACTGCATTTAACCTCGTTCAGCCGAACTACCGAAAGACCAATGGGGTTGGGCCGAAACGGGCTGCGTGAGGCGAATACCCCGACTCGCTGATTTCCACCGAGCCGTGGTGGACGTACCATGGGTTTCCACTGCTCCCTTACTGCCGCATGGAAAACGAAGTTGATCCAGATATGGGAATAGCCTTCAAGTGCTTTGAAGGCTTCCGGTCGGTTGAAAGGCGGAACTATCTCCAGCGTGGCCACGGCCTCTGGGATCAATCCCGGTTGACGGGGGATGCCGAATTTCTCCTTGAAACAGGAGTGTATGATGCCGATAGGCGTGAATTCATACTTCATTGGTTGGATGAAATCATCTAAATTATTTTTTGCTGAAATCCACGACCTTCTTCAGTGGACTGAGATTGATTTCATCGAACACAGTACCAGGATGGGCCTGGATGATCATGACAACAGCCTCTGCGATGTCCTCGGGGCGAATGTGGTTTTCCGGTGCCTCGCCGGGGGAAAAATCCAGATCCTGGAAAAAACCGGTTTTCACCATGCCGGGATTGATCAGACTGACCCGCATTCCACTGGCAGCGCACTCTTGCCGCAGCGATTGGGTCAGGCCCCGCAGCGCGAATTTACAGGCGGAGTAGACTGCGCCTTTGGGACCGCCGCTCAAGGCCGCTTCAGACCCGATAACGACCAAGTCGCCAAAACCCTGTTTCTTGATCCTTGGAATGAATGCCCGCGAAACGAAGATGTGTTGGATCAGATTGACATCCACCATCTCCTGAATCTGGCGGTAGGAGAACTCTTCCAAAGAACCGAAGCGTCCGTAACCGGCATTCAGTATCAGCCCGTCGATATCGGGATGGGCACGGGCGATCTCTCCGAGGCGGTGCGGCAGTCCCTCAAGATCGGCAAGGTCGAGTTCGACCGTCGTGAAATTCTTCGGTGCAGTCTCCCACTCTGAAAAATCCCGGCCAACGCCGATTACTGCTGTATCGGCGGCCAGCAGACGCCGGGCAATCGTCGCCCCAATACCGCGGCTGGCGCCGGTTATAAGAATTGTGCGTGATGCTGTCACTGCGTTCCCCTTGTGGACGAACTTGCCGGCAGGTTATCGAAAATAGTGGAGTAGGCCGGTTCAAGTGTGGCGGAACCGGCAACATCCTTTAGCGTTCTATCAAACCTGGATTGCCCGATCCGCTACGCTTGATCGTGCCTGCGCCCTGAATTGTTACAATTCGACTATTCAGCCGGGCCGGAAAGAAGCTGTTCAATAATGTCTATCTTCGCCTGAATCAAGGCGGAGACCATCTTTCCGCTGATTTGGCGATGTGAGTTGGTTTGATTGTCGGAGACTATTTTTATTATCCGTATCTGTTCCAACCCGGCAAACTGGCTGACGGCGTCAGTAAAGCCAGCTGCCTCCATATCATAGGCCGCAGAACCCGGATAGTCATCCACTGCGGTTTCCACTGTCACCAGATTGCAGCCGGGGGCCGTTGCAACGGGTTGGATGGGTAATATCCAGGTCTTCTTTGTTTTTTGGTCTGCTACTTGCTTGATTGTCAGAAGGGTGCCCAGTGGCAGGTCAGCATGACCGGCGATGCCGAAATTGTACCAGTAGGGATTGGGGTGGCGATTCAGATTTTGTAACAGGTTTACGCTTTCGTGGACGGCCTTTTCTCCTGCTCCAGAGACTACCAGTGCAAGATCACGGCCTGTGTAGACAGGTGGCTTGGTGACGGGTTGCAGGCGCTCAAGTTCAAACGTTCGGATCAGGTGTTTGGCTTCAGGCGGCAGGGCAATCACGATATTGCGGCGGGCATAGATCATGGCTGACAGGTGTACTGCGAACGATAACGTGTCTGTAACTCGCGGTAGAAGTCAGCCCTTGCCTGTTTGCCTCGTTTCTCGGCACCTTTGGCCATTATTTCCGCCTTTTTCAGCAGCATCTCTATCGCGGCGAAGCGATCGCTTTCTTGCAACCTTTTGTCCTGAACAATCTTTTCCAGTGCCTGAATGCGAAAACGGTCCATGCCCCAATGTTTGTGTGACAGTTGATCCGCATGTCCGCCATATTTGGTGATGAGCGGCTCTGGCAGAAACAGTACCGGCTCGGTGGCACAGATGCGCAGCCAGAGGTCATAGTCCTCGCAAGCTGGAAGTTTCTCATCGAACAGCCCTACGCTGTCGAACAGAGACCTGTGCAGAATGACGGAGGAGGGGGAAATTGCACAGAGCGGCAGGCAGCGGTCAAAGATGAAACCGCCACTCTTGGCGTGTTTGTGCATTGCATTGACTCTGACCCCGTTCCTGATCCATATCTCCTCTGTGTGGCAGATAAGGTGGCCTGGCTCGGCCTTCAGGGCCTCAGACTGTAACTGGAGTTTCTGTGGCAGCCAGGTATCATCCGAATCGAGCAGTGCGATCCACTCCCCCTGAGCCACGTGAATTCCCTGATTACGTGCACTGCTGACGCCCTGGTTGGGCTGGTGGAGGTAACGGCATTGCGGGTATCGACGGCTGATCAGCTCGGCTGTTTCGTCGGTAGAGCCGTCATCGATCACAATCACTTCATCTGGTGCAAGGCGCTGGGAGAGGACTGAATCCAGCGCCCTCGGGAGCGTGTCAGCACGGTTGTAGGTGGGAATAATAACGGAAATCTGCATTCCGGGAGCATACCTTTTTCTGCTCCGGGGCGGGAGAGTTCAATCTCTTTTGATCTAATCTCCGCCGCGATTACTGCGTGGAAAGAGAGTGTGATTCCAGTGTACCAAGGGCTTTTTCGAAGTCGAATGCGTCGACATGTTTTTTCAGCTCGAGTGCAGTGCTCACCATCTCTGTGCCGCGAACCATTTCATGCAGTTGTTCGACCAGTTGCAGTGCCTGCAGATCGCCGTTGGCCAACAGTGGTTTCATACTGGAAAGTAGTGTCTGAAGGGTCTGTTGATCCAATGTGCTGACTGGTCGGCTGGTTGCTGATTCAGGCGGTTTGTCCAGGGATTTAAGGCCGTCAAGTACCTGATAGAGCTGATCAATGACCCTGTTGTGGATTTCCGTCAGATCTTCCATATCTGCCTTCAGATGTTTTTCCAGGCTGGCACCTGCAGTGGAGAGGTCCATGGCGCCGATAGTAGCGGAAACGCCTTTCAGCGCATGTGCGAGGTGGAAGGCCTCTTCTCTGTTGTTCTCCAGAATTGCCATGCTGATGCGACCGCTCCAGTGTTCATAATCGGTGCGGAATCGCAGTAGCAGGTCCCGGAACAGGGCCTGGTTTCCTCGCATCCTTTTCAGGCCTGCTTCGATGTCGATGCCGGGCAGATGTTCAGGCAGAAGGATCGCTGACGATGTGTATTCGTCGTTGAAGATGTGGCCTGCCTGGCCGGGCTGGATCCACTTGACCAGCATCGCATAGAGCGCATCGGGTTCTATGGGCTTCGGCAGATAATCATCCATACCGGCCGCGAGGCTCTCTTCCCGGTCGCCGGACATGGCATTTGCAGTCAGGGCGATAATCGGGATTTCGTCGTAGGTTGCGTCCTGGCGGATGATACGGCTTGCTTCATAGCCATCGATATCCGGCATCTGTACATCCATAAGCACCAAGTCAAAGCGTGTCTTTGCCAATGCTTCAATGGCGGCACGCCCATCTTCCGCTATCTTTACTTTTAGTCCGTAGCGTTCCAGTAGTGCTCTGGTAACTTGCTGATTAACAGGGTTGTCTTCCGCAACCAATATATGGGCTCCCAGAATTCCCTGGATATTTCCCACATCCCTGCTGCTGACGGATGTGGCTTCGTGCCTTATGCGCAGGGTGGGACGCCCCAATGCCTTCAGTACGGCATTAAGAAATGCCGTCGGTATGATGGGTTTTGTCAGGAGGGTTGTGTTACGGGTTTCAGATTGGCGGATGGCCTGATCATTATTATATTTACTCATCAGTATAATACGAGGCTTGGGATCGATCAGCGGATCACTCTGGATTGTCCTCAGTAGTTGCAGGCCGTCCATGCCGGGCATGGACCAATCGATAAGTGTGAGTTGATAGGGCTGGGTAGGCTCCTCGCGGCAGCAGCGCTGCAGCTCTTCTATGCAGGTTTCGCCGCATGTCTTTCCGATGGCATTGGCACCGTGGAAGCGAGAGGTTTTTAATATTGTATCCCGCGACTTCGCGAGATCATCCACTACCATTGTGCGGGTCCCATGCAGTTGTAGGTTTTTAGGAGTTTCCCGTTCGGGATCAATCTGCAGAGGAAGGGTGAAATAGAAGTTGCTGCCCTCTCCCTCCGTGCTCTCGACACCAATCTCACCCTCCATCATGCTGATGAGGCTTTTACTGATCGCCAGTCCCAAGCCAGTTCCCCCAAATTTACGGGTAGTGGATGAGTCGGCCTGCGAAAATGAATCAAACAGCACGGCGAGTTTATCTTCGGAGAGCCCAATGCCTGTATCACTAATATCGAACCGAAGCCGGATTTTTCCTTGTTGTGACTCTTCAGCGGTAACCGAAATGACTATCTCACCCTGTTCCGTGAATTTAACGGCGTTGCTGGCAAGATTGGTGAGCACCTGGCCCAATCGCAATGGATCACCGATATATCTGTCCGGCAGTTCGGGGGCAACTGAGTAGACTACTTCCAAAGATTTTTGTTCTGCACTAAAACAGAAGATGGTGCAGACTTGTTCCAATAGTTCACTCAGGGAAAAATCCACCGTCTCCAGAGTCATCTCGCCGGCCTCGATCTTGGAGAAATCGAGGATGTCGTTGATTATGCTGAGCAGGGTTTTGGCGGATGAAATTGAATCTTGGTCAGATACTCATGCTGACGCTGGTCGGTCATTCCCTCGATTGCCAGATGACTCAGCCCGATGATTGCGTTCATCGGGGTGCGGATTTCATGGCTCATATTGGCAAGAAATTCGCTCTTTGCCTGATTGGCGGATTCGGCCCGATGAATGGCGTCCTTGAGCTGCTCCTGGAATATTCTGCGCTCTGTGATATCTGTGCAGATGATGATGTACTGGAAGGGTTCTCCCTGACTGTCCAGAAAAGGGACAATGGTTGCATCGAGCCAGTACGGAGTACCCGTTTTGTTTCTGTTGGCAAATTCACCCTTCCATGTATGTCCATGACGGATGGTGGACCAAATCTTTTTGATGGTGGCAGCTGACTGATCAGTTTGATTAAACTGAGGATGTTTTTTACCAATCAGTTCGTGTCGTTGAAAACCACTGACACGGCAGAATCCTTCGTTGGCGTAGGTGACTTTGCCGCTGGTATCGGTGATGCTGACGATGGCGT
Organism: Gammaproteobacteria bacterium (ex Lamellibrachia satsuma); assembly: GCA_019623805.1. Classification (NCBI taxonomy): domain Bacteria; kingdom Pseudomonadati; phylum Pseudomonadota; class Gammaproteobacteria; species Gammaproteobacteria bacterium (ex Lamellibrachia satsuma). The sequence goes on along the minus strand of CP053680.1, from coordinate 321,272 downwards.
GTTGATCGATAGCGGATTTTTGCCTTTCGAGTTCACTGAGTGTGCGTTCGAGTTTGCTTTGCACCTGCTGCCGTTCATTGACCAGGTCACTCATCAGCAGAGAGAGTTTTTCGAGACTTGTCTCATCGTCAGACAGTTCGGGGAGATGGGTGGATCTGAGCAGTTCGTTGGCCGTATGGCGCAGGGACTCTATTATGGCGTGTTGCCGCCGTTCCTTACGACGCAACTTCTCGTTGGCCTGAAGGATCTCTTCGCCGCTGATCTCCAGGCTTTGGTCGCGCAGCGTGATATCGGCTTCGTGCTGTTGATAAGTATTATCCACCTGACCGAGCAGGCGATCGAGGCCCCCCAGAAGATTGCGGGTCTCCTCTTGCAATCCGTCGGAATCTGCAAGTCGCCTGAGTTCCAGCAGCGCAGCAGTCAGCTTCGGCTCATCAGGGATACCGAAAAGCCGTTTTAACTGGCGTGTCAGAAGTGGGTGCATAGACTCAGGTGAATTCAAAGACTCGATGTGGCGCGGTGACTGTCCCTGTTTCGATATGCATTTTTTTCTCCAAGATTACAATATTACGTGCCGCTCCACCTCTTAGCGGCTGATCGCTGGAAATATTGAGGTCGCAGGAGATATCTGGATCGAGTTTACATTTGTTTGCATTAGTCCTTTAATTCTGTGAAGTGGTTCGCGAAAAACAGTGATCTGGAGTGAGCAAAATGAGAAGGGTTACGCAATGGTGACTGACGGGCCGTGTAAAACTCCACATATCAACAGATATCGTGGATTGATACGACTGACTTTGCAGCGGTTACAACCCAAGTGGAGGGGAGTGTGAGTAAACGGAGGTTCGATGTTGAAGCCTTGATGGCGAATTTCATGGAAGGTGATACAGACGCGTTTGAAAGTCTCTATGAGCGGTACAAGGGCAGAATCTATCGGTATGTCGTGCGGCATTGCGGTACTGGTGAACAGGGCAGGCTGCTCTACCAAAAGTTCTGGGCAGGCTTTGTCGAGGCCCGCAGGCTCTCACCCACTCCAAGACATCTCAAGACCAGTCTCTACAGGATATTGCATCGGCAACTGCGTAGCTTCTGTCAGGAGAGTGGAGAAGCAACAGTCTATCCGGCTGGAGAGCTGGTTGCCGGGGATGATGGCGTACAGTGGGGCGTACTACTGATTGACCTGGTGCGTGCGTTGCCATACCGGCAGCGGGAGTCTTTTCTCTTTCGCTATGAAATAGGGCTGAACTGCGCGGCAATCGCGCTGGTGCTCGGAGAGTCAGGTTTTACCATTGAAGAGCGTATCCGGTCGGCAGAACAGGAACTCTCAGTGCGATTGGCGGCTGCGGGCTGTGCTGATACGACAAGGGAGGCTCTGAAGTCTTATTACAGCGAAACCCGAAGGGTGAAACCGCCAGTTACCTGGGATAGGGATATTCTTCAGGTGTTACCACAGTGGCTGGGGGAGAAGGCGCCACAAGAAGAAAGCAATGAGGCCGGCCTGTTGGCGCGTGGATTCAGTGCTGCGCTTCGAAGATTGAAATCGGGCTCTGGTGCCCTAAAAAAGGGTCTTCGTCAGAGTGTGGAGCCTGCTGGGGCGAAGATGCCTTTACCTGCAACCAACCAGTAGCTGCGAAGGCTACTCTTATGGTGGCAGTTTGTGACCACCGCCCCGCCCAGACTTACCCGTCGAAGGAATCATCGCGGCGGGGCGCCGCTCCCACAGCGCAAAATCTTATTTAGTGCCCGTCGGGAAACACTGTTTTCACCACGAAGCGCACGAAGAACACGAAGAAAATTTACTGTTAATCAATCTTTTACCTTCGTACTCTTCGTGTCCTTTGTGGTTAGATGTGGGTTTCCGGATGGACACTATCTAGCTGCCTTCCATCCCTGCTCTCTACGCATTTGACGCCCCAATTCCCGGTATATGTGCCGCTTCATCCCAAAGTGGTCGTTTGCCAGAAATATTGAGGTTGTCGGGTGAAATCAATAACTGTTTACGAAATCCCCCAGTTTCTGCGAAATGGGTCGCGAAACCCAGTGATGCGGTGTGAACAAAATGAGAAGGACTGCCCAATGATGCCAGACATGCCATGTAAGACTTTACACTCAACAGATGTCATGGCTTGAAGCGACGGAATTTGCCGTTGCTACATTGCAAGCGAGGGTGAATGTGGGCAAACGAAGATTCGATATTGAAGACTTGATGGCGAATTTCATGGAGGGTGATGCAGGCGCGTTTGAAAGCCTCTATGAACGGTACAAGGGAAGGATCTATCGGTATGTCGCGCGGCATTGCGGTACTGGTGAGCAGGGCAGGTCGCTCTACCGAAAGGTATGGGCGGGATTTGTCGATGAACGTTCCCGTGCATCCACTCCAAGACGTCTCAAGGCCCAGCTCTACAAGATGCTACATCGCCAACTGCGCGGTTTCTGTCAGAGGAGTGGGGAAACAACGGCCCACCCAATTGGTGATCTTGTCGATGGAGATGATGGTGTGCAGTGGGGAATACTGCTGGTCGATCTGGTGCGTACATTGCCGTATCGCCAGCGGGAGTCGCTCCTATATCGTTACGAAATAGGGCTGAGCTACGCGGCGATTGCGTCGGTGTTGGGAGAGTCTGGTTTTACCATTGAAGAGCGTATCTACTCAGCAGAACAGGAAATTGCGGTACGGTTGGCGGCGGCGGGCTGTGCAGATACGACAAGGGAGGCGCTAAAGTCTTACTACAGCGATACCCGTAGGGTGAAACCGCCCGTCACCTGGGATAGGGATATTATTCAGGCGCTACCCCAGTGGCTGGAAGAAAAAGCGCAGATAGAGAAAAATGACGAGACAGAGATACAACCCGGCCTGCTGTCGCGCGGAGTCAATGCGGTGGTTTGCGGATTAATATCGGAAACCGGGGTGTTTCAGAGAAGTTTCCCGCAGAGGGTGGACCCGGCCGGTGCGGATACGACCTTGTCTGTGACCAGCCAGTAGTTGCAATGACTTGCCTGGCGTTGCCAAAAATGTGACGAGTGCCGCCCGGCTGGTGTAGAATTCCCCGTTTTACCCAGCCGGATGAACCATGCAGGATATCAACCCGATCACCAACCTGATCAACGACCTCAAGGGACGCACCCAGTCCCTGAGGGGGTATCTTTGACTACCCTGAGAAACAGGAACGTCTGACCGAGGTTCTACGGGAACTCGAAGACCCTGCGATCTGGAGCGATCCTGCGAAGGCGCAGACCCTGGGGCGTGAAAGGGCGGCGCTGGAAACCATCGTGCTTACCATCGACGAACTCGAAGGCGGCCTCGGCGATGCAGCCGATCTGCTCGAGATGGCTGTGGAGGAGGGGGACGAAGAGATGGTCTCCTCCGTAGATGCAGATCTCAAATCTTACGAGCAGCAGGTCTCCTCACTGGAGTTCCGGCGCATGTTCTCCGGGGAGATGGACCCTTCCAATGCCTTCCTTGATATCCAGGCCGGCTCGGGTGGCACCGAAGCCCAGGACTGGGCCGAGATGCTGCTGCGCATGTATCTGCGCTGGGGTGAGGCACGGGGCTTCAAAACCGAATTGATGGAAGTCTCCGCCGGTGACGTGGCGGGGATCAAGTCGGCCACCATCAGGTTCGAAGGTGACCACGCCTTTGGCTGGCTGCGTACCGAGATTGGCGTACACCGGCTGGTGCGCAAATCCCCTTTCGATTCCGGCAACCGTCGCCATACTTCTTTTGCGGCGGTGTTTGTCTCCCCTGAGATCGACGACTCCATCGAGGTGGAGATCAATCCGGCAGACTTGCGTATCGACGTCTATAGAGCCAGTGGCGCAGGGGGGCAGCACGTCAACCGCACGGAGTCGGCAGTGCGCATCACCCACAACCCCACGGGAACGGTGGTGCAGTGTCAGAACGACCGCTCCCAGCACAAAAACAAAGATCATGCGATGAAACAGCTGCGGGCCAAGCTCTACGAATTGGAGATCCAGAAGCAGCGCGACTCTCAGGCGGCGGTGGAGGAGACTAAGTCCGACATCGGCTGGGGCAGTCAGATTCGTTCCTACGTGCTCGACCAGTCACGCATCAAGGATCTGCGTACCGGTGTGGAGACGGGCAATACCCAGGCAGTACTTGACGGTGCACTTGACCAGTTCATCGAGGCGAGTCTGAAGAGCGGGTTGTGAGTGACGGTCGCCAAACGCGAATGAATTGTGTCATCCCGAGTGAAACGAGGGATCCCGTTCAGCTGGCAGAGAAGTCAGCGGAAAAAGATTTCTCCCTTCTGTCGAAATGACGGCGGGATGTTTACGGTTAACAGATAATTAGATTAAGCACATGAATGATCAGGTACAGGACGAAAACAAGCTCATCGCCCAGCGGCGTGATAAGTTGAACCAGCTGCGTGAAACCGGCAACGCTTTCCCCAACGATTTCCGGCGTGACTGCATGACGGGCGAATTGCATGCGGAGTACGATGAAAAGCCGGATGAAGAATTGGAAGCCCTCGGACTGCGGGTCTCCATTGCAGGACGCATGATGAGCCGCCGGGTTATGGGCAAGGCAAGCTTCGCGCATTTGCAGGATATGTCGGGCCGTATGCAGCTCTTCGTGCAGCGGGATTCCCTGGAAGAGGGGGTCTACAACACCCAGTTCAAGAAGTGGGATATCGGCGACATCATCGGCGCGGAAGGCGTGCTGTTTAAAACCCGCACCGGCGAACTCTCCGTCAAGGTCGATAGTGTTCGTCTGCTCACCAAGGCGCTGCGTCCACTTCCGGAAAAGTTTCATGGCCTGTCGGATCAGGAACAGCGTTACCGCCAAAGGTACGTGGATCTGATCATGAACGAGGCGACACGGGAGACATTCCGCACCCGTACCCAGGTGGTTCAGTTCATCCGCAACTATCTGAACAGCAAGCAGTTCATGGAGGTGGAAACCCCCATGATGCAGGTCATCCCCGGCGGTGCAACCGCGCGTCCCTTCACCACTAAACATAACGCCTTGGACATGGACCTGTTCCTGCGTATCGCGCCGGAACTCTATCTCAAACGTCTTGTGGTGGGTGGATTTGAGCGGGTTTACGAGATCAATCGCAATTTTCGCAATGAGGGCCTCTCCAGTCGCCACAATCCTGAGTTCACCATGCTGGAGTTCTATGAGGCATATGCGGATTTTAATGATCTGATGAATCTCACGGAGGATATGCTGCGCGCCATGTGTGAGGCGGTGTTGGGTAAGACCACGATCGACTATCAGGGCGAGTCCTACGATTTTGGTGCGCCGTTTCAGCGTATGTCGATAAAAGAGTCAATCCTCCACTTCAATCCCGATATCAGTGAAGCGGAGCTCGATGATCTCGAGAGCGCCCGGGCAATCGCAAAGCGCCTCGAGATTCCCCTGAAAGATATCTATGGTCTGGGCAAGGTGCAGATCGAAATCTTCGAGAAGACGGTTGAGCATCGCTTGATGAACCCGACGTTTATCACCGCCTACCCGACAGAGGTTTCCCCCCTGGCCCGTCGCAACGATGAAAACCCTTTCGTCACCGATCGTTTCGAGTTTTTTGTCGGTGGCCGCGAGATCGCCAACGGTTTTTCGGAGCTCAATGATGCAGAGGATCAGGCAGAGCGTTTCCGCAAACAGGTTGAGGAGAAGGATGCGGGTGATGATGAAGCGATGCATTTTGATGACGACTATGTGCGCGCACTCGAACACGGTATGCCGCCAACTGCCGGTGAGGGTATCGGCATCGACCGGTTGGTGATGTTGCTCACCGATTCTCCCTCCATCCGCGATGTTCTGTTGTTCCCACACATGCGGCCAGAGGTGTAATCTCCTTCGAAATGCCCTTTCACTGAAGGCAGAGCCACTCAGTTTCGCCTCACCATTTCACAATTGGTCTGGCTGATCGTTCATGGTGTCAAAATACCACGGCGAGCTGGGCGGTGATGCTGTCGGTGGCTTCACCGCTGCCCCTTCGCTGGCGGTGTAATCCTCATCGTGGGCGTACTCGAAGGAGAGGACTGTGTTTTCGTAGATCTCCACAGAAGAGTTTGGGGCCAGAGTAACAACACCTGTAGATCTAAACTATTACAAATGAGAATTTTTTCTCTGACCTCAAACTCCTTTGCGGAATCCCAGAGGGTTGGGATTGCTACGGTCAAGGAGAGCGGACAGCTATTTTCGGATGATTCCTAAGGATTGCCGTAGTGGTTTGATGGCCATTATTAGCAACAGAGCGCCGCTGATGAGTGCAACCCATCCAGGCAGGCTTTCACCGCTCATATCGAGCTGAGCCATGATGTCGATGTCGAATATAGTGACAAGATAGTCCGTTACTAACCCGAGTAAAACGCTCGACAGGCTGATGCCCGAAAGATAGGCCACTGTGGTCATTTTCCCCATTTCCCTTGTTATCACGGCAATTGTGGCGATATTTGTTGCGGGTCCTGCCAGCAGGAAGACCAACACGGTGCCGGGGGAGATGCCCGCGAGAAGTAACCCAGCGGCAATGGGAGTGGAGGCGGTAGCGCAAACGTACATCGGTATTCCCACCAACAGCATCAACAGTTTTGCGGATAATCCGCTGCCCCACTCGGCCATCATCAGGGGCGGAACCAGTGTGGCTACCAATGCGGCGAGAACCAGCCCCAGTCCCAGCCACAGTACAAGGTCGTCGAGGATATCATTGAAGGCGTAGCGCAGACCCCGCAAGCTCTTGTTGAGAGGATCCGGAGGGAAGTCCTTTACTTCGGTTTGGCAGCCATTTTCGCAACAAGTGCCTTCATTGCAAGCGACCACCAGGGGGAGAGGTTTCATTTGTTCCTTCGTGGCCAATAGTCCGGTAAACACCGCACTCAGGACAGCGGCGATGGGGCGAACCACCGCCATGAAAGGGCCGAGCAGGGCGTAGGAGACGGCGATAGAGTCAGGGCCTGTCTCTGGTGTGGCGATCATGAAGGAGAGAGTGACGCCTTTGGATGCACCGGCTCGTCGAATGCCCAGTGCAGCAGGCAGTACGCCGCAGGAGCAGAGGGGGAGCGGAGCACCGATCAGGGCGGCCTTGATGACAGGCCAAAGACCCTCTCCGCCCAGCCACTGGTTGAGACGGTCTTCCGGCAGCCAGGCTTTGATCAGTCCGGCGGCAATCAGTCCCAACAGCAGCCAGGGGGCAGCATCCAGGTAGAGGTCAGCAAGGTTTGTCAGAAAGTCCATGGAGGATGATCTGTATCTTTGTTGTTTAGATTAACGGCAAGCATCGGACTGAATCCCTCTTGAAAATACCCGATAGAGGCTGGGCAGGACAAACAGGGTCAGCAGGGTGCTCGATGCCAGTCCTCCGACCACCACGGTGGCCAGGGGGCGCTGTACTTCGGAGCCGACACCCGAGGAGAGCAGCATCGGTATCAAGCCCAATGCGGCAATGGCAGCGGTCATCAGTACCGGACGCAGGCGGGAGAGGGCGCCTTGGAAGACTGCCTCGGAAACGGGGCCACCGGCCTCGATATTCCGGTTGATGGCGTTGACCATTACCACGCCGTTGAGTACCGCTACACCAAACAGTGCGATAAATCCGATGGAGCCGGGTACCGAGAGATACTGGCCGGTCCAGTAGAGGGCGGCGATGCCGCCGATCAGGGCCAACGGTACGTTGAGCATGATCAGTAACGCCTGTCCCACGGAGTGAAAGGCGAAGTAGAGCAGCAGAAAGATCAGGCTGAGAGAGAGGGGTACCACAATCATCAGCCTCTGCTGCGCCCGCTGCTGGTTCTCGAACTGCCCCCCGAAAACCACTGAGTAGCCCGCCGGCAGATCGATCTCATCAGCGATACGCCGGCGTAGTTCGGCCACCAGACTGCCCATGTCACGAGCCTCCACGTTGGACTGGATCACTACCCGGCGCTGCACATCATCACGGCGGATTTGCGGGGGGCCGGACTCGATCACCACATCGGCCACTTCCCCCAACCGCACCCAGGCGCCGCCGGGGGCCTGCAGTACCAACTTTTTCAGTGCCTCTGTATCCTTGCGGAACGCTTTTGCGAGGCGCACAGTGATATCGTATCGCTCGTTGCCCTGAATGACCTGACCCGCCTCGGTGCCCCCGATGCCGTCGGCCACCAGATCCATCACCTGGGAAACCGGGATGCCGTAGCGGGCCAGCAGATCCCGCCTGGGACGTATCGTCAGCTGGGCCTCACCGGCGATCTGTTCCATCTCCACGCCGCGGGTGCCATCGATCTGTCGAGTCAATGTCTCGATGGTTTTGCCTTTTGCAGCCAGTACCTTCAGGTCCGGCCCAAACAGTTTGATCGCCAGTTCTGCCTTGACGCCGGAGAGTAACTCGTCCACTCGCGTGACGATGGGTTGCGAGAAGGTGAGGAGCAGGCCGGGATGCACTGACAGGGCCTCTTCAAATCGTTTCTGCAGCTCGAGGCGGTTTTGCGCGCTGCTCCACTCTTCCACTGGTTTCAATCCCACGTAGATCTCTATGTTGGAGACAGGTTCCGGGTCACCACCGAGCTCAGGCCGGCCGATGCGGCTGGAGGCATAGGTCACCTCGGGGAAGGTCATGAGGCGCTCTTCAAGCTTTGCCGCCACACCCAGTGCGGTATCCAGGCTGGCTGAGGGTGCCAGGGTGACACGGATGTTGATGGTGCCTTCTTCCAGTTCCGGCACGAATTCTGTGCCCAGATGGGGTAGCAGTGTCATGGTGCCGGAGAAAATGCCCAAGACCGTCAACACCACCAGCCATTTCACTTTCAGGGCGAAGCGAAGTGAGTGCCGGTAGAGCCACTCCAGTGGCAGGAAGACCGGGCTGTTGCGATGTTTGACGGCCCGGCGGAAGGCAAAAGTGGCGAGTGCAGGTATGACCACCAACGCCACAACGAGTGAGGTCAACATTGCCAGCACGATGGAAACGGCCATGGGTTGGAACAGTTTGCCCTCAACACCTTCCAGCGCGAATAGTGGGGCAAAGACCACGACGATGATGATCACCGCATAGAACACTGGCCTGCCCACCTCGCGGGCGGCTTCCTGAATGCGCAGGGGGATGCCGTGGTGATCATGGGAAGCGTTATAGGGATCGCTATCGCCGGGGGCAACAGTTTTCCCGACCCTATCCAGATGTTCCTCGCCCGGGCGGGAGAGGTGTTTAAAGATGTTCTCCATCATCACCACCGAACCGTCCACCATCATACCGATGGCGATGGCCAGACCCCCTAATGACATCAGATTGGCTGAGAGTCCCCAGTAGCTCATGGCGGTCAGGGCCAGCCCGACCGATAGTGGCACTGAGATCAGCACCAGCAGGGTGGCACGGATATTGAGCAGAAACAGCAGCAGCACAACCACGATCAGTACGAAGGCCTCCGAAAGCGCCCGACTGACCGTCTCCACCGCCTGCTCCACCAGATCGGCCTGGTCATAGAAGGGTTCGATGGTGACGCCTTCCGGCAGCGCCTGCTGGATTGCAGTCAGTCGCTCTTTGACTGCATCGATGGTCGCCTTGGTATTTGCCCCCAAACGTTTGAGCACGATGCCGACCACCACCTCGCCCAGAGGGTCTGGTTCCCCTTCGGTGTTGCGGCGTGTCATGGTCACCGCGCCCTGGCGAATCTCGCCACCGAATTCCACCTGTGTGATGTCTCCCACCCGCACCACTACACCGTCTTTCTGCTTGAGCGGGATGTTTCTGATGTCTTGAAGACCCTCCTTGCCTGCGCGCAGCCAACCCACACCGCGGATCACCAACTGTTCTGCGCCACGGTCCATATACCAGCCACCGGCGTTGCGGTTATTGGCCTCGATGGCTTCGGCAATCTCGTCGATGCTGATTCCGTAGGCGAGCTGTTTTCCGGGGTCGACCTGTACCTGGTACTGCCGCACTTCACCACCGTAAGAGAGCACATCGGTAATGCCGTCTACGGGTAACAGCAGCAGCTTTACCACCCAGTCGTTGAGGCTGCGCAGGGCGATGGCGCCATCTCTCTGCGGATCGTCGGAGCGCAGTATATATTGATAGATCTGTCCCAGGCCGGAGGTGTTGGGTCCCATCTCCGGTGTGCCGACCCCTAAGGGAATCTGCTCTCTGGCATCCTGCAGGCGCTCAAAGACGAGCTGGCGGGCGAAGTAGATATCGGTGCCCTCTTTGAAGACCACGGTGATGACGGAGAGTCCGGTCTTTGAGATAGAACGGACCTCCTCCACATCGGGCAGGGCGTACATCACTGCTTCGATGGGATAGGTAATGAGCTGCTCCACCTCCTCGGCGGCCAGGCCCTGAGCCTCTGTGTTGATCTGCACCTGGACATTGGTGACATCCGGGAAGGCGTCGAGATTGAGTTTTGGAATCAGTGCGGCAGCAGCACCCAATGCGGCCAATAGGGCGAGTACCACCAGCAGGCGGTTGGCCACCGACCAGTCGATCAGTTTGTTCAACATGGTGTTGCCCTCAATGGTTGTGGACTTCGAAACCGGACTTGGCCAGTTCCGATTGCACAAAGAAGGCACCCTGTGTGACCACGAGGGTTCCAGGTTTCAGTCCACTAATCACAGCCAGACCGGGCAGTTGCCGGAGCAGCTCAATCTCTTTGGGTTCGAACTCGCCGGGTTCCTCTTCTACAAAGACCTGCCAATCCCCATCGGGACTACGCATTACGGCATCCAGTGGCAGGGTGAGGGCGTTCTGCCCTGACTCGCCGGTCTTGATCCTGGCCGTCACGAACTGACCGGGATGGAGCCGGTCTGCCGGATTGGGGATCTCCAGGCGAACCGCCAGAGTGCGGGTGGTCTCATCCAGTGCGTGATGTACCTGGATGACTTTGCCATCTATCCATTCCGTTCCTGCCAGCACACGGGCTGATGCACCCATGTTGATGTGAGGTACTGACTCCGGATTGATCCGGGCCTGAACCCAGAGTCTGGATTCGTCGGTGATTTTGAACAGCAGTTCACCGGGTTCAATCATCTGTCCGATGATGAAATCGTCCTGGATTACTGTACCGGCCTGGGGTGAGAGCAGGGTAAAGCGGCCGTCTGCCTGACGGATCGCGTTTCCTTTGACCAGCCGATCAGTCTGGCCGGTTGTCAGGCCATAAGCCAACAGCTTGGAACGGGCCTGTTGAAAAGCCACCTGAGCCTCCAGATAACGTCTCTCTGAAACCACCTTCTTGCCCAATTTCTTCACTCTTCTCCACTCCTGGGCGGCGACCAGCAGGGCGCCTTGGCCCTCTGCCATAGAGACGCTGGAGAGCGTAACCAGAGGTCCCCCCACAGAAACGGGACTCCCGAGGCGAATATGGCGTTTTATAACCTGGGCCTCGATACGTGGTGTGACCTGACTGGATGCGTAGGCATTGAGCAGGATCTCCCCCGGGGCTTCGATCTCAGTGGGAATGGGGCGAAGGGTTAATTTCTCCACGCGGATACCAGCGCTGCGGCGCTGCTTTTCACTTAGATGGATGCGGTTTTCCTCTTCATGACCGCGCTCATCATGGTCATCTCCATCGTTGTGTCCGGCTTCTGTCGAATTTTCAGCAGGGTCATGGTCATGTTCATCCGCGGAATAGAGGGGATTGGCATAAAGAGAGGCCAGGACAAGCAGGCATTGAATCCATTGTTGAATAGACATGTTTTACTCCTCCTCCGATGTTTTGCTCAACCATGTGTCCAGGGTGCCCGAGGCACTCAACCAATCGACCCAGGTGCTCCACAGATCGCCTTGGAGTCTGACCCCGGCGATCTGTGTATCCAGTGTCTGCTGCACCTGTAACAGGTAGTCAGTGGTGCTCATCTCGCCGGCCTGCCACAGGGCTTCCAGCAAATCGATACGCTGGTGCAGACTGGTGCGCCCATGTGAAACCCACAGGGACCAGGCATCGGCAACCAGCAGATAGCGCTCCCGTGCGCTCCTGAGTCGTGTTATCAGATTCCGGTAGGTCTGCTGTGCCTCCTGTTCCGCTGACAACGCCTCTGCCTGAGCGGCATTCACACTGCTTTGGAAATCGTTTCTGACCTGCAGGGGGATGGAGAAGGTGAGGGCAAGCAGGTTTTCACTCTCTTCGCGTCCCGCTCTCAAGCCGAGTGTGGGGTCGGCTTTACGTTCCTGATCCACGGCATGAATATGCTGCCGGGAAGCTTGCGTCATCAGCTGCGCAACTTGCACCTGGGGATGATTTCGCACGAGTGTTTCTTCATTCAACGTGCTGGAGAGGCCGGCAGGCAGCTGGTCAGGTATCTGGATGTTATTGTCCAGTGTCAGGCCGCTGAGGCTGAAATAGTCGCTTTTTACCTGGATGAATTCGCTGCCGGCTCCGGCATGTAGCATGACGGCCTCTGTAAGTGAAAGGCGTGCCAGTTCCAACTCCACCTGGGGTATGTCTCCGGCTGCATGACGTTGTTCGGCGAGTCGAGAGAAGCGTTCCAGTATCCCGGCGCGGCGCCTGGAGAGTGTGGTGATCTCGTGATGGGTGGCAATCCCACCTATCGCCTTGAGAAGCTCCGCTGACTTCACCAGGTTCAGAGCCGTAACCTGTGCTCGGGCAACATTCAGTTCCGCCCGCACAGCCTGCTCCATGGCATCCTGTTTATTGTACCAGTCGATGGTCTGACTGATGCCGAGGGTGTAGGTGCTGATGTCGGTGCGTTCAGCCTCCACTTCAAGTTCCGGGTTATTCAATGGCAGACCGGCACCTGTCAGCCTTGCCTGTGCGGTGCCCACGGCGGCTTTAGCTGCCTGTATCTCCGGGTTTGAGTCCAGTGCCTGGTTGACGATGGCAGCCAGTTGTTGGAGTTCCACCTCTTGGGGTGGTTGCCCCTTGGAATACACAGCTGGTGTCCAGGCAGTGAAGATAAATAAACAGGCGAACAGGCCTGCATACCTGTAGATGGAGAATGACATAACCTGAGTCTCATAAATTTGTCAACAAAGAGAACCTGTTATAAACACTGATCCGGCAAACAGCAGGCAGGTTTATTGCAGGTATGAGGTGAGACGAAAATCAGGCAGAGATTGGAGGGCGGAAAAGAAACGCAGGGGGAGATGAGACTCTTGAAACAGGATAAGGGGTCCGCAAAATACCCTGAACGGCTGACAGTTTGATCGTTTCGGCCTGGGTTAGTCCAATTAGATGGATGCCCCCGTGACAGCAGTGGTCGCTGTCGCTCGCATCGTCCGCATCGGCAGTATGCGTTGTGTTATCGCCAATCTCGTGAGTGTGGCCCGTCGACTGTTCATTGTGCGCATCAGCAGCCAACGCCATCCCGTAACCGAGGATAGAGACGATAAGCCATGCGATTAATAGACGACGAAGCATTGGTTCCTTCGGGAATCGAGTTATATGGCCAATCTAGAGTGTGAGACCCGGTTAGTCAACCTGAGAACGGTAAGGAGCCGGTGTGTGGCGTCTGGAGAAAAGATGTTCAGCGTAAGCGTGTTTTGGCCGATTTTTCAGCCTCGTAGTATTGTCGGCATTCAGGAAGGTCATGAAATTGCCGTTGGCGATAGCCACCAGCCTGTGTCTTGCCGCCACTGCCGTGATCTTTGTAAAAACGTTCACAATAGTCACGGGTATTGCGTGGCTTGGCCGCACACTCTTCGATCAGTTTTGTTCTTTCTGGAGCAAGTTTTGCCTCGCGAGCGGCCTCACACCGCTGCTTCAGGGTTTCAACATCATTGCCTTGGACGACCGTAGCGGCGCACAAGGCAATCCCCATAAGTACGGTTCTGAAAATCATCATCGGCACTCTCCAAACTCGACGTATCAAATGGTAAGTTGTCTGGAAAGTTTAACCCAATACGAGCAGCATGCAGCGAGTTTTCAATGTGCCCAAGATTTTTGACCATTAAAATATTCAATGGGAAAAGGGCGGATACTTAGGTGACAAAAGGGGGCAATGCCCCCCGCATGTCAGACAAACAGGTTCACATCGGCCTTCAACGCCCGGGGCAGGAAACTGGCGGCTCCAACCCATTCGTGGATTTCCGGGATGAAATCGTCCTGGTCGTGGTCAAAAAGATCAACGGTCATTTGACAGGCGACAAGTTTAACTTCGGCTTCGGCGCATAATTCTCTCAGCTCTTCAACGGGTGCGATGCCTTTCTTGTCCATTGTCTTCTGCATCATAGAAGTTGCCATATTTTCAAAACCCGGAACCAACGTCATGACGGAAGTGGGAACGGGCAGCGCCTTGCCTCTGATCCAGGAAGGTCCCTCCGGAAACTTCATGGGCATGGCGGGGTTGCCCAGCGGGCTTACCTTGAGATCCAGCTGCTTTTTCAACAGGCTCAATCCGTAAAAGGTAAAGAATATTGAAACATCCCATCCCAGTGCAGCCGCCGTTGATGCAAGAATGAAGGGCGGGTAGGCCATGTCCAGGGTTCCCTTGGTGGCGATTATGGTCATGGATGGGATGTGGGCTGCTTCGCGTTCAGCCATCTTCTCGTCGAAGCGCTGGTTGAACCAGGCATTGAGATCTTTCGTCGGCATATCGATAACCGGTGCAATACTGTCCATCGTTTTTTCTCCTTGCTGAATCATGCTTTGCGGATGAGGAAGACAAACCCATCGGCAGCCTCTTCACTGGAGACCATTTCATGGCCGGTCTGGCTGCAGAATGAGTCCAGATCTTTCACTGATCCGGGATCTGTTGCGGTGACTTCCAGGATCTCTCCAGAGGCCAATGCAGCAATCGCCTTCTTGGTCCTGAGAATAGGGAGTGGGCAGTTCAGGCCTCTTGCATCCAATGTGTGTGTTGTTTCTGTCATGATTTTCTCCTTAGTTGCGGATGTAATGACTTCTTAGATGACCGGTCGGTCAATATGGAAGGCAAAAAAATAGCGCGTTAACTTTGGGGAACCATCTCAATACGCAGCGTCTTGATGGCAGGTCCAAGTCTAAGAACCACTTCAGGTTCATTTCGGGTTTTTGCCAGCAGAATGATCCCTTCAAGGAAAGCGAGCATGGCTGCTGCGGTGGCCTCACTGTCGAGGGGGGGGATTTCACCCAGCTCAACTGCCTGATCGAGGGCTTCGTGGAAACGTCTACTGGCTTTATCAAAAACAGCATTGAGTTTGGCCCGCAACACATCGTCGCGGGTGCTGATTTCGAGGGCCAGGTTGCCGAACAGGCAGCCTGGCATGCGACCCTCGATATCCTTGGCCGCCTTCTGCCAGTAGTAAGCGGCGTCGATCATATAGTCGAGGCGTTCAAGCGGAGGAAGATTTTGGTCGAAGGCCTCTGCCACAAAACCATGTGCCCATTCATCGGCCATGTCATCAATGACCGCCATGGCCAGATCCTGCTTGGAAGGGAAAAAATGGTAGAAGCTTCCCTTTTGTACCTTCGCAAGATTGCATATCTCCTTGATGCCCACATCGGCATAACTCCGGCCATGAAAAAGTTCGCGGGCGGTGGAGAGGATACGGGTTCTTGTATCATGCTCAACATTCATGGTGCGAAGTATAATAGACCGGTCGGTCTAGTCAAGTGTTATTTTTTTCATGCTCGAATAATGCAGGGTGTGGCATCATGAATGCCAGCGGTTCCTGTGTTCAGGAAGGATCTGCAACAGAAGACAAATTGCCGTCCAAGGCATGGCTCTCTCATCCTGGCTGCAATAGATCCTCGTTGTACCCATCCACACTGCAGTGTTTCACTATTCGGCGTTTTGAAACATTTGAAACAGATTTTTCGCCGCTCTGTAACCTCCTGAAACTATTTTTTTTCCAATGCAACACCTTGAAACACCTGGGGTTGGTTTTGTTTCCTAGTCTATATGACATCTCTGGCGCGCAGCTGGAATCACAACCAAACAGTCTGGTCCATAAAGACCCTCGAGGAAAAAAACTCTATGAAAAGCCATATTAAAACCGCTATCGTTGCCACCATAGTAGTCGTCCTGTTCTCCACCAATGTTCTTGCAGCAGGTGGCGGCAATGGAAGAAGCGATGGTAACAACAGAAGTGGCGGTTCCACCGGGCTGGACGCCAATGAAGCCTCTCATCTCACCTTCATGCGGGAAGAGGAGAAGTTTGCACGTGATGTCTACCTGAGACTCGGGGAGTGGTATCCCGACCAGGACGTGTTCAACAGGATCGCCACCACCTCCGAGCAGACTCACACCGACACCATGCGTGACAAGCTTGCCCAGTATGGCCTGGAAGATCCCAATCCCGATACCAACAACCTGCCGCAGAGCCTAGGTGTGTTCACCGGTGAGGAGTGGGGCTTGTACTTTGACGAGAAGTTTGCGGCGCTCACCGCTGCAGCTTCCGGCAGTGAGCTGGACGCCCTCTATGTTGGCGCCTATATCGAAGAACTGGATATGCACGATATCGCGGATTGCCCGAAAGTGATGGTAGACGCAGGTTATAACGACCCCTGTGGTCTCAACTACACTGATGAGAGTGGTTTGATCAATGCCTATCGTTTACTGGTTGACGGTTCAGAAAACCATTTGCGCGCCTATGTGGGCCAGATCGAGGCGGTCATTGGTGTGGGCAATTACGAGGCCCAATACTTGAGCCAGGAAGATGTGGATACGATCTTAAGTCGATAACCGGCAAACACTCCAGTCTATCGATAAGTTTGCGATGCGGATTGGGTTTTTAGCACTCCGCATCGTGACCGTCCTGTTCTTCAAAAGAGACCTGACATGAGCAAGAAACCCTTTGGCACATTGCTGCTGCTTGCCGCATTCGTTGCGGGAAGTGCTAGTGCCGTTGAACCCGATAGCGACCATGACGGAGTGGTTGACGCCTTGGATCGTTGCCCGAATACTGCCCAGTTGAAAAAATTACCGGCAGATTTCAAATACGCCACAGCCGTCAATCAGGAACGTTTGAAACCTGGCGCACGGGCCTATCCGGTGGATGCCCATGGTTGTGAACCTGACAACGACGGTGACGGCGTCGTCAACAGTCGGGACTACTGTCCGGAAGACACACCCCAAACGCTCAGCATGGGAATCGCTCCCAATGGTTGTCCGAAACACAGCGACCTCGACGGCACCCCTGATTATCGTGACAAGTGCCCCAATACCCCTCGTGGCGTCAAGACCGATGCATTTGGATGTCCGCTGGAAAATACCGATTCCTGATCTCTTTGAAATAAATCCCCTTGATGTATTCTGACGAGTCCGCTCAGATGCATGCCTGTCGACGGTAATCCAGCCCAAAAATGCGTAAGATGCAGGTACTGCTGCTGGCTGACGAACTCACTGCCTGGTGAGTTGCTGTCTCGTTAAAGAACCCCTGATTAATTGAGTTATTAACCCGGCATCATAATAAGCCATATTAAGCGGCGTATTGAATACGCGGATGCTCAAAATACTTCCTAACCCTAGCCGGTTTCTTTTGCAGCATTTGCATATGACTCCTGACCTTGCTCTTTAACTGTTCCTTTGATCGGGTTGGCAGCCCACTGTGCACCCCATGCTTAAGATCACAGTTCAGATATTCATCTGGATTCATCTCAGGCGAATATGCAGGTAGATAAAAAACTTCAATCTGTTTTCCTTTGTCCTGCAGCCATTCCTGTGACGTGGTCCAATGGACAGGTACACCCCAGTTAAGCATCATTGACTTAACTGAGGTAGAAAAATGAAAGAACGAAAGAAATATTCGAAGGAATTCAAGCTAGACGCGGTCAGTCTGGTTCTTGAGCAGGAATATACTCGAAGGGAAGCAGCAAACAGTCTGGGCATCAATGCCCAAATGCTGGGGCGCTGGGTGAAAGAACATCAGGCAGAAGATGGGCAGGCATTTCGAGGCAATGGCAAGTTGAGTTCTGAACAGGAAGAAATCAGGAAGCTCAAGGCTCAGGTTAAACGCCTTGAGATGGAGAAAGAAATCTTAAAAAAAGCAACGGTATTCTTTGCAGCAGAAACGAAGTGAAATATTCGTTCATCACCCAGCATAAGAATGCCTATCCAATCAGCTTGCAATGTCAGGTTTTGGGTGTGAGTCGTAATGGTTACTACCAGTATCAAAGGGGCTTGGGTAACAGGCCAGACCGAATACATCAGGAGATGCTGGAGTGGGTTGAGGATATCGCCAAGAGTTCAGACTACACTTATGGCAGTCGCAGAATGAAAAAAGCCTTGAATGTCCTGGGCTATCCGGTGAGTCGGAATAAGGCAAGGAAGTTAATGCGTGAAGCCAATGTACAGGCGCGTCAGCGCAGGAAATATAAGGTTACGACAAACAGTAACCACCAGCAGTCGGTTTTTAACAACCTGCTCAAGCGAGAGTTTGCTGTGGCCCAGCCCGATCATGTCTATGCGGCGGACGTGACTTATGTATGGACCCAGGAAGGCTGGTTATACCTGGCGGTAGTGATAGACCTGTATTCACGTAAAGTGGTCGGCTGGAGCATGAGTTCCCGGATGAAGGCAAAGCTGGTCTGTGATGCATTGCAAATGGCGATCTGGCGACGTCGACCGAAGGGCGGATTGATTCACCACTCAGATCGTGGTTCTCAATATGCCAGCAAGGCTTTTCGGCGGTTACTCAAAGCCCATGATATCAATGGCAGTATGAGCAGGAAGGGTGACTGCTGGGATAATGCTGTAGTGGAAAGCTTCTTTGGCAGCCTCAAGCAGGAACGGGTGCATTGGAGAAGCTACCAGACACGTTACGAAGCCCAGCAGGACATATTGGAATATATTTCCATGTTTTATAATAGTACGCGGCTGCATTCATACCTGGATTATATGAGTCCGAATGATTTTGAGCAGCAAATGATGGCGCAGAAAAAAGCGGCTTAACTGGGTGTAACAAAATCCTTGACCACGTCATTTATAATAGTACGCGGCTGCATTCATACCTGGATTATATGAGTCCGAATGATTTTGAGCAGCAAATGATGGCGCAGAAAAAAGCGGCTTAACTGGGTGTAACAAAATCCTTGACCACGTCACTTGACAACCTTGGCATGATGGACACGTAGATTGTCTAGTATAAGGAAGACTTTTCTCTTGGCTGCTTTGATCAGTCGCTTCATGAAATCGATCAGGATATCCGCATTCATGTTGCCTTCAAATATCTTGAAACGCACCTTACCCTGGTTGGTAATGGCAGAAAGCATATTGGTTGATGCTCGCTTGGCATTGAGATGGATAATGGGCGTTTTTCCCTTGGGTGCATAACCCCGTTCGTGCTGGCTATCATTGCGCATCCCAGTTTCGTCTCCCCAATAGATTTCCGCCTTCTCTGCCTTAGCCTGTGCTTTGATCTCAGGATAGGTCTCGTCCAGCCAGTGGGCAACTTTCTTGGGGTTTTGCTCATAGGCCCGCTTCAAGGGCTTCTGTGGGGTGAAGCCCCACAAAGACAGATATTTTCCTACCGTCCTAATTGCCAGTTTGATCTTGAATTCCTGAGCTATCAGTTCCTTCACGGCTTCTCTGGTCCACAGTGCATAAGCCATCTTGAGTTGATCAGGTGTCTTGTCAGAGATGAGCTTTTGGATCTGTTTTTCTTGCTCTGGCGTTAGGCATCTTCCCGCTCCCATCGGCCGGCCCTGCTTCTTTGCCTTCAGAGCCTTATCACCTTGGGTTTCATAAGTGCGGATCCAGCGGATCACAGTGCGCTCATGGACCCTTACTGATTCCCCTATCGCTTTGTAGGTCTGGCCTTGCTTGCGCATCCGTACTGCTTGTTTGCGTTTTTCTTCCTGGGCTAGTGCAGGAAGGCTTCTGGCATCTTCTTTGTTCATGACGGCAGTATATCATGATCTATTAACATGCCGGGTTAATACTGTCATCTCGACCTCAGGAATAGATCTCAAGCCACCTTGTTCTCAATAGGCTATTATGGTTAAGATTTTTCGCTATGTTTGAGTAGTGCTACATGGATGTAGTGTTTACGAGCCTAAGGGCGGAAGTGACGTGGTCAAGGATTTTGTTACACCCAGTTAAGCCGCTTTTTTCTGCGCCATCATTTGCTGCTCAAAATCATTCGGACTCATATAATCCAGGTATGAATGCAGCCGCGTACTATTATAAAACATGGAAATATATTCCAATATGTCCTGCTGGGCTTCGTAACGTGTCTGGTAGCTTCTCCAATGCACCCGTTCCTGCTTGAGGCTGCCAAAGAAGCTTTCCACTACAGCATTATCCCAGCAGTCACCCTTCCTGCTCATACTGCCATTGATATCATGGGCTTTGAGTAACCGCCGAAAAGCCTTGCTGGCATATTGAGAACCACGATCTGAGTGGTGAATCAATCCGCCCTTCGGTCGACGTCGCCAGATCGCCATTTGCAATGCATCACAGACCAGCTTTGCCTTCATCCGGGAACTCATGCTCCAGCCGACCACTTTACGTGAATACAGGTCTATCACTACCGCCAGGTATAACCAGCCTTCCTGGGTCCATACATAAGTCACGTCCGCCGCATAGACATGATCGGGCTGGGCCACAGCAAACTCTCGCTTGAGCAGGTTGTTAAAAACCGACTGCTGGTGGTTACTGTTTGTCGTAACCTTATATTTCCTGCGCTGACGCGCCTGTACATTGGCTTCACGCATTAACTTCCTTGCCTTATTCCGACTCACCGGATAGCCCAGGACATTCAAGGCTTTTTTCATTCTGCGACTGCCATAAGTGTAGTCTGAACTCTTGGCGATATCCTCAACCCACTCCAGCATCTCCTGATGTATTCGGTCTGGCCTGTTACCCAAGCCCCTTTGATACTGGTAGTAACCATTACGACTCACACCCAAAACCTGACATTGCAAGCTGATTGGATAGGCATTCTTATGCTGGGTGATGAACGAATATTTCACTTCGTTTCTGCTGCAAAGAATACCGTTGCTTTTTTTAAGATTTCTTTCTCCATCTCAAGGCGTTTAACCTGAGCCTTGAGCTTCCTGATTTCTTCCTGTTCAGAACTCAACTTGCCATTGCCTCGAAATGCCTGCCCATCTTCTGCCTGATGTTCTTTCACCCAGCGCCCCAGCATTTGGGCATTGATGCCCAGACTGTTTGCTGCTTCCCTTCGAGTATATTCCTGCTCAAGAACCAGACTGACCGCGTCTAGCTTGAATTCCTTCGAATATTTCTTTCGTTCTTTCATTTTTCTACCTCAGTTAAGTCAATGATGCTTAACTGGGGTGTACCTGTCCATTGGACCACGTCAAAGTTATTTTTAATCAGAGATTCCCGAAGATTGTTTCTGGCCGGTTTCTTTCATAAGGCGTTTTGTTTCAATATGTTTCCATTCGGCACGGCCCCTGAATAAATAGATGAATAAACGACTCTTCAGCGCTAATCGGACACCCTGGATTCGGTTAAGCTTGTTGCTCTGTGTACTATCTTTTCGTGTTTACGCGAGCGAAGCACCTTCGATGCCGAAGGAGAGCGATAAACTTAACCTCTCTTTTTCGCTCGAGCTTGAAGAAAGGTATAACGATAATATTTATGCGGATGACTCTTTCGCCGTTTCCGACTGGGCTGCCTTCATCGCACCGGCTCTCGCCGTAGAATTCGACATGGATGCCACACGTCTCTCTCTGGATCTTGGTGTCGAGTCGGCTCTCTACCGGACTAATTCCCTTGAAGACTATACGGATGGCTGGTTGAAACTCGGTGCGTTAGTCGCTGCCGACAGCACTACTCACTTGATGTTGGCAACCGGGTACCATTTGAAACACGAAGAGCGAACTTCTCCGAACGACACTCGACGAACCTTAAGCCCCATTGTCTACGATATTAAGGATGTAAGTATTGGTCTTCTTCACCAGCGTGGAGATTACCAACTGCGTGCCGGCGTAATTCAGGAGACTTGGCGTTATGAAGATGGCGAAAGCCTGGAAGGGCCGGTTTACAATGGCGACCGTGATAGGGATATCAGGAGCATTGCTCTTCGACTGGAACGGCGACACACAAAAGATTTTTCCTGGTTTCTCCAGGCATCCGGTGAACAGCGGATCTATCAACAAGCTACTGATGACGCGGGTTTACAACGCGATTCCGATGGTTTCCGCAGTGCGGTGGGAATACACTTGAAACAGGGTGATACCTTCGATTTTGAGGCCTATCTGGGTTGGTTGGGACAAGAGTATAAAGACCCGGAATTCAGTAGGCTCAGCGCCGTTGACTTCGCGCTCAACTTATACTGGCAACCCAGAGAGAAGTGGCAGCTGTCACTCTCAAGTGACAGAACGCTCAACGAGACGACCCTCATTGATGCTTCCGGATATTTGGAATCCGCTCTTGACTTGGATATCTCCTATCAATTGACTTCCAACACCCATCTTACTCTATTTTCCGGGCTCGCCCTGTTCGACTACCTCGATACCACCAGGAAAGATAAAACAAACCTGGCAGGTGTGGCAGCCAGCTATCAGATTGGGAAATACGCCACGCTTCGGACGCAGGCAGACTGGTCGAAGAACCGGACGGATGGAGGTGGGAGCCCGATTGGTGAAGTAGGCTCCAACGACTATACGATGAAGCGGATTTTACTAAGTCTTAACATCATTCTTTGATTTTTCTGGGAGATGCGGCAGGGCTACCCTTCTGTTGAGAGCGGCAGACGTAATGTAACTTCAAGGCCGCTGTAGATTACCGATTCACCCAGTTCTATTTCCCAGCCATTCGCATCACTTAGCTGTTTGACCACCGCCAATCCCAGGCCGCTGCCCCCGGTGTCCGGATTACGGGATGACTCCATTCGCCAGAAAGGGTCGAAGGCGACTCGTCGAAATGCCTCCGGTATTCCCGGTCCCCGGTCGGCAAAGCGGATAATTATACTGCCGGCGTCGGATTCACACGACAGTTCCACCGGTTGCTCATGGCTATATCTGACTGCGTTATCCAGCAGATTCGTGGTGACTCTGCGCAGAGCGTTTGATGACAGCTCCCCCACACAACCTGACTCGGCGGTCAATCTCACAGCATGGCCGCCCCGCGCATATTCCCCAACGATCTCCAATAACAGTGCGCCGACATCGACTGTCATCTCCTTGCTGGAGCCTAAACTTCTGGCAAACTCCATCGCCTGGCCGATCAGATTGTCCATCTCCTCCAGGTCGTCGAGAATTCCCTGCTCCAGCTCCGATTTCTGTTCAGACGGCAGTAACTCCACCGCGAGACGAACACGGGCAATGGGGGTCCGCAGATCGTGGGAAACTCCGGCTAGCAGTGTGGTGCGGTTAGCCAGAAGCTCCCTTACCTGTGTATCCATGCGATTGAAACCTTTTGCCAGATCAGCAAGTTCGCTCGGCCCCACTTCTGGAACCTGCACATGGTCCTGGGCCTGCCCCAGCGTCTTTGTTGCTTCCGCCAGTCGTGCCAGGGGTTTCGTAATTCGCCGCACCAACACCAGAGAGACCAGAGTGACGATCAAGGTCCCCATGACAACGATCAATACCAGGGCCAGGGGGATCTGAACCTCCATCCTCTCCGCTTCAAACCCGATCCTGAGTACCCGGTTTGCAATCGGGATATCGACCCATAGCCAATCATCGCTAAAATCCATTTTACGCAGTGGCACCGGCTTGCCGATCCGGTTCTCCAATGAGTCAACCAACGCTATTAGATAAGCTTTGTCATTTTCATATTCTGCGATTTCGTTTTCGGCCTCGTAGATTCGCAACTGGTGGCTCTTGCGCATTTCACGTTCAAAATCGGTACGGGTGTCCGGAGGCAGCTCAACCCAGGTTTTTGTCGATAATTCTATCAGTGCAGCAAGGTCATCCGCTGCCTGCCGTTCGATGGGTCTGAGAATCAGTGTTGCATTCACCAGCACGGCAAAAAGGGAAAAAACCAGAAATGCCAAAGTGATCGTCAATCCGGTGCGACCAAATAGCGTTTGAGTGTATTTGGCCAGACTCACGAGCTTGGTGCGTTACCCTTTGGCGTAAAGATATAGCCCTTACCCCATATGGTACGGATATATCTTGGATTGGTGGGGTCCGCTTCGATTTTCTTGCGCAGGCGTGTTACGCGCACATCGATGCTTCGATCATAGGGCAGGCGCTCGTACCCCTTCAGCGTTTCCACCAGGTAGTCTCGTGTCAGCACCCTGTTCGGACTCCTGGCCAGAGCTTCAAGCAGCGTATACTCGCCACCGGTGAGGGGTATCTCATCTCCACCTTTGCTAAAGACATGAGTCTGGAAGTCGATGGTAAAGTCCCCAAAACTGAACGACTCTGTTGTCTCTGCAGCTTGACTGGACTGTCCAGGTAATTGCCGGCGTCTCAAAACCGCGCGGATCCTGGCCAGTAGTTCCCGTGGATTGAAAGGTTTTGGCAGGTAGTCATCGGCACCCATTTCCAGCCCAATGATTCTGTCGATGTCCTCCCCTCGTGCCGTCAACATGATGATCGGGATCTCGCCGTTACTTCTCAGACGACGTGCTATCGACAGGCCGTCTTCTCCTGGCATCATCAGATCAAGAATGATCAGGTCAACCTGACTTCTCTCAAGATACTCATCCATCGCCACACTACCTTCCACTCCGTGGACGGCGAAATCTTCCTGACCCAGATAACGAATGAGAAGTTCCCTTAACCTCCGGTCGTCATCCACCACCAACAGACGAGGGTTGGCTTCAATGGAATTATTCATTTAGCGGTTCCTGAAATTACTGTGAGATTGATTGCAATGAAACAACCTGTAACAAATTTCGCCCGTAGAGAAATGAAGGAGATACAAGCATTGGTTATTATATCCCTATATAGAGAGGCCATTAAGATATCGGTTTACTGTGGTAAATTATAGGTGAACATCACAGGTCATACGCATTCATTTTCGATTGTAGGCGTAGGCAGGTTTACCTGGAAATGGTTTTGAGATATATCTGATGCGGTATGGATTCGGCAATGCTTCGATTGACTAACAGACGGGTTTGTTTGCTGGCGCTAATGATGGCGACCAACGCCTATGCGCAAGAGAGTGGTGACGTTTTGATGGAAGACGAGGCTGGCACACTCAAAGCTGTTACTGCGCAAGAGGGTTTGAAAATGCCGGAGAAGGGCGCTTCCTGGACTTGGTTTGGTATGGGGTATGAGTCCCGCAGGGCAGCCCGTGAGCATGCCTCCCATTCAAAGACAGGTGGTGCTGCAGCCAATTTAAGACAGCAATCAGAAGGCAGGCAAATGCTTCAGCAAAGTAATGGTCGTGGAAAAGGGCGTGACCGCTAAAGCGCTTCTGGTCAATTCAACGGTTCTTTAACCATTCAGTTATTACTATTATCAAATCGAGAAGAAACAGAATCAGGTCTTGAATATCAGAAACAGATTAAGCAGAAACAACAGGCCGCAGAGAATCTGCCAGAAACGCAGCGGGTTTCGCTCCAGAAGAGGTAGCTGAGCGAGATTGCCAAATGCCGGATTGGGGTGTTCCAGGTCGTATTGAAACTCGGACAAAGACTGATAGCGTTTTGCAGGCTGAGGGTGCACCGCTTTCTCCAGTGCCCCATCAACCCAGGTGGGAATCTCCGGATTATAGAGGCGTGCTGGCCGGTAGTTCAGGCGTTTTTTCGGGTTTGGCGCATCGCTCTCCCCATAGGGGAGTTTTTTTGTCAGCATCTCGTAGAGGATGACGCCGACTGAATAGAGGTCTGATGCGTGGGTGCAGGCCTCCCCCCGGAGGCATTCCGGCGCCGCATAATCCAGGGTTCCCTGGGGTGCAGTATGGTCGATTTCACTGTCGATTTCGTCCATGCCGGCAACCCGGATTGAGCCAAAATCGATCAATTTTACAGTGCCGTGATTGTCTATCAGTATGTTGTCGGGCTTCAGGTCCTGATGAAACATCTCCATCCGGTGTAGAGCCCTCAGACCACTGATGATCTGTTCCGCCAGAGTGCGGGTCTGGTGTAGATCAGCGGGGCCATTGTCCTGGATCCACTGACCCAGGCTGCGTCCTTCCACGTATTCGGCGATGT
Organism: Gammaproteobacteria bacterium (ex Lamellibrachia satsuma); assembly: GCA_019623805.1. Lineage (NCBI taxonomy): Bacteria > Pseudomonadati > Pseudomonadota > Gammaproteobacteria > Gammaproteobacteria bacterium (ex Lamellibrachia satsuma). The sequence continues at coordinate 295,389 of CP053680.1, read as the reverse complement.
TGTAGAGAAAGTGACGACGTCTGGGTTCGAGAATACGCAGGATATGGGCATTGCGGATACGCCGTCCCACCCACTCTTCGTGTAGAAAACCTTCAAGATAGTCTGCATCATCCCGGTAGTTGACCGAAGGGGTCTTCAGTACCACTTTTTCGTCAGATTCGAGATCCAGCGCCAGAAACACCTCGCTACGTTTGCCAGCGTGCATCTCACGCAGGATTTCGTAGCCGTCAATCTTCATTCCAGGTTGGAGGTCGGGGGGGAAGGGCAGGTCGGATACCCGCTGGAATATATCGGCCTCGGTCTCCTGCGGGAGTTTCAATACCTGAATGATCTGGCAACTGGCATTGTCGTTGCTGCCGTTTTCCAGAGCCGTCTCTACCAGCGCATTGGCGCAGGCCTGCAGGTTGGAGTCATGGCAGTCGAAAATTTTCAATAATTCCCGGCGGGTGAAAAAGTCGTGCACACCGTCGGTGGTAAAGATAAAGTTATCGTTCTCTTCCACGGCTACGGCATGGTAGTCGATGTCGATGTGAGGGTCGGCTCCCATGGCGCGGGAAAGAAACTCCTTCTCCTTGGAAACCCAGACCCGATGGTCGCGGGTGATCTGTTCCAGGTCGCCATTGCGATAACGGTAGATACGCGAGTCACCGATATGCACGATATGGGCGGTGGTCGATTTGAGGATCAAGCCGCTGAAGGTAGTGAGCATACCCCGTGCAGAGTCGTATTCTGACTGTCCCTGACCACAAAGCCAGCGGTTCAGAGCACCCAGCACCTTGCCGGCTGCAGTCTTGACGGTCCAGGATTCAGGCGTACTGAAATAGTCGGAGAGAAACCCCGATACACAGATCCGACTGGCCCGTCCTCCACCTTCGCTGGAACTGACCCCGTCTGCGATGGCCGCAGCCACGCCTTTGGTCAGGAGTAGGTTGTCCTCAGGGACGCAGACGTTGCAGGTGTCGTCATTGTCCTGTTTGACACCCGCCTCGCTGCGAAAGGCATAATCAATTTCGAGTTTTGTGCGCATTCTTTTTCGTATGCTGCCTAAGATCATGCAGGTCGGGTTAACGCTTACGCTAACCTAACCTGCAGACTCAGTCGAATCGGCTTAACTCACCTCGATCATCTGCACACTGCCATCTTCCATCACCTCTGCGGTATGGCCCTCAGGCTCATCCAGAAACTGAACGGCGACCAGGCAGACGATTGCCGCGCCAGCGATCACCAGAAAGAAGATCTGAGGTGATACAAAGGAGAAGACGGTAAGGAAGGTAACTGCGCCCACGTTGCCGTAAGCGCCAGCCATACCGGCCACCTGACCGGTCATGCGTCGCTTGACCAGGGGCACCATGGCAAATACTGCGCCTTCACCCGCCTGTACAAAGAAAGAGCAGGCCATGGTGGCGATCACAGCCAGAGCAAGCGGCCAGCCAGAGGTGATCTGGGCCAGGATGAAATAACCAATAGCCAGACCGGCGATGAGCAGGCTGAGCATCTTGCGGCGACCGAATTTATCGCTGAAGAGTCCGCCACTGGGGCGGGCCACCAGGTTCATAAAGGCAAAACCCGATGCCAACAGACCCGCCTGCACAATGCTCAGGTCGAAGGTATCTTTGAAGAAGAGAGGAAGCATTGAAACCACGGCCAGCTCGGAGCCGAAAGTTACAAAGTAGGCGAGATCGAGGATCGCCACCTGCTTGAACTTATAGCGGTGGATCTCCGGTACCTCTTCCTTAAAGACATGTTTATTGATGCGCCATACCTGTGATGTCTGATAGGCATAGAGCACAGCAAGGCCGATATAGATGGCATTGGCAGCAGTGGCACCCAGGATCTTCAGATTTTCAGGACCCAGTTTCCAGGTTAGAACGGCCAGCGCTGCATACATGGGGATGTTCATCACCAGGTAGAAGAAGAAGTCTCCCTTGCTGGTCACTTCCATGGCGCCTGTTTTCTTCGGTTTGAAGTAGGTGGAACCCTTCGGCGTGTTGCGTGCCAGCTTGTAGTAGATGAAGGAGTAGACCAGGGTGATCACGCCGGTGGAAGCGACAGCATAGCGCCAGCCATCATCTCCGCCGAATATCAGCGCAACAGTGGGCAGGCTCATTACAGCAGCGGCGGAGCCGAAGTTGCCCCAGCCACCATAGATGCCTTCGGCGACGCCCACCTGCTTGGCGGGAAACCATTCACCGATCATGCGGATGCCGATGACAAAGCCTGCGCCGACGAAGCCCAAGGCAAAACGGCTTGCCAGCAGTGCGGTATAAGAGTCTGCAATAGCAAACAAAAAGCAGATGAAGCTGGAGGAGAATAGCAGGGATGAAAAAACAATCCTCGGTCCGAAGCGGTCCACCAACATACCGATGATGATACGTGCCGGAATGGTCAAGGCCACATTGATGATCAGCAGCGCCTTCACCTCCTGACTGCTCAGATTGAATGCCTCCTGGATCGAAGCCATCAGTGGCGCATGGTTGAACCAGACCACAAAGCTCAGGAAAAAGGCGAACCAGGTGAGGTGAAGTGTCTTTATCTTTCCTGTGAATGACAAAAGACCGAGTTTGTTTTCCGACATGCGTTACTCCTTGTGGAAAATGAAATATTTCCAAGTCATAAGCGATATCCGTGCCAAGTTTGTATCATGTTGTTTTTAAGAACGAATTCTGAATATCAACCTATTCAGACATCATGGGGTGGCCCAAAGCCGGTGCATGTCAGGGCCAGCTTCGTTCGATTTTGGAGCAGCGTGCAATTCTCGGTTTCCCGAGCGTGCATTAAGTGATCTAACAGCTTCTCAAGGCACTGTTAGCGAGATGGTTGGGCAGGAGATACCGCCCATAATTAGAGTAGGGTTTATTGAGGGGCGAATGAGTGGATAGATGCACCAAAATAGAGCGTAGCTGCTTATTATCGCTTTTGGTTAGCCGACTTTGTGTAAATAAGGATTACGCATAAACAAAGGGATAGCCCGATATTTTTTCTTTTTGGCATAGCCTTTGCTTTAAGGATCCAAAACAGAGCGGCGAAACTCCGCTGCAGGATCAGATGTAGAGGGTAACCATGAAAGAGAAGTTGGTACTAATCGGTAACGGCATGGCCGGTATCCGCACCCTGGAAGAGCTGTTCAAGCTCGAAGAGGCGGACAAATACGAAATAACTGTTTTCGGCGATGAACCCCATCCCAACTACAATCGCATCATGCTCTCACCGGTGTTAGCTGGCGAAAAGACCATCGACGACATTATCCTCAACAGCCATGAGTGGTATGCCGAAAATTGCATTACCCTGCACACCGGAGACCCGGTGGTGGAGATCGATCGGGTTGGACGGCAGGTCAAGAGCGCAGCTGGTAAGTCGGTGGCCTATGACCGACTGTTGATCGCCACCGGCTCCACCCCTTTCATTATCCCAGTGCCCGGCTCTGACCTGGATGGCGTTATTGGATTCCGCGACATCAAGGATGTGGAGATCATGCTGGAGACCGCCTCCAATTATAAGAAGGCGGTGGTGATCGGTGGTGGCTTGCTCGGCCTTGAAGCGGCAAACGGCCTGATGAAGAACGGTATGGATGTCACCGTGGTGCATCTGATGGACATCCTCATGGAACGCCAGCTCGACAAACCTGCAGCCAATCTACTGAAGGCATCCCTTGAGCAGAAAGGTATGAATTTTTTGATGGAGGCGCAGACCGCCTCCATCGTTGGAGAAAAACGTGTCACTGGCGTGAAGTTCGCCGGCGGCTCCAATATCGATGCTGACCTGGTGGTGATGGCCGTAGGCATTCGCCCCAGTTTCGCCTTGGCGGAGCAGGCGGGTATCCACTGCGAACGCGGCATCGTGGTCAACGATACTATGCAGACCTTCGACCCAAAGATCTACGCTGTGGGCGAGTGCGTACAGCACCGGGGCAACTGTTACGGTCTGGTGGCGCCTCTCTTCGAGCAGGCCAAGGTCTGCGCCAACCATCTGGCTCATCTCGGTTATGGACGCTATGAAGGCTCAGTCACCTCAACCAAGCTGAAGGTGACCGGCATCGATCTCTTCTCCGCCGGAGAGTTCAATGAGGAGGAGGGCGACGAGACCCTGGTGATGCAGGATCCGGCACAGGGTGTCTATAAAAAGCTGGTGATCCGCGATAACCAAATCAAAGGTGCGGTGATGTATGGCGACACTATGGACGGCACCTGGTATTTCCAATTGCTGCGTGAGGGTACGGATATCTCGGGTTTCCGCAGCACGATTCTCTTTGGTCAACACGACCTCGGTGATGCCGGTCACGGTGACGGTGCACGGGTTGCCAATCTCTCAGACGATGCCGAGATCTGCGGCTGTAACGGCGTTTGTAAGGGCGATATCGTCAATGCCATAACCACCAAGGGGCTTTTTACCCTGGATGAGGTGCGCGCACACACCAAGGCTTCCGCCTCCTGCGGCTCCTGTACCGGTCTGGTGGAGTCGATCCTGGCGAGCACAGTGGGCGAAGGCTACTCTGCCGCGCCGAGCAAAAAACCTATGTGCGGTTGCACCGAGCACAGCCATGATGAGGTGATCGAGGCGATACAAAATGAAGAGCTCAAGTCGATGCGTCAGCTGTTCGACTACCTCAACTGGAAGACCCCGGATGGCTGCGCCAGCTGCCGCCCAGCATTGAATTATTACTTGCTGGCGCGTTGGCCGGAAGAGTATCAGGATGATGCCCAGTCACGTTTCATCAACGAGCGTGCCCACGGCAACATCCAGAAAGATGGCACCTACTCGGTGGTGCCGCGTATGTTTGGTGGTCTCTGCACCCCCAAGGATTTGCGCGCCATTGCCGATGTCTGTGACAAGTTCGACGTACCGGAGATGAAGGTTACCGGCGGCCAGCGTATCGACCTCTTTGGTGTAAAAAAAGAGGACCTGCCTCCGATGTGGAAGGATCTCTCTGCTGCCGGTTTTGTCTCCGGTCACGCCTACGGTAAGGCGATGCGTACAGTCAAAACCTGTGCGGGCAAGACTTGGTGCCGCTTCGGTACACAGAACTCCACGGGTTTAGGTGTGCAACTTGAGGAACTCACTTGGGGCTCCTGGATGCCCCACAAGTTCAAGCTGGCAGTTTCCGGTTGTCCGCGTAACTGTGCCGAGGCGACCATCAAGGACTTCGGCGTGGTCTGTGTCGACTCGGGTTATGAATTACACGTTGGCGGTAACGGCGGTATCAAGGTGCGTGTTACCGACCTGCTCTGCCGGGTGGAGACCGAAGAGGAGGTGCTGGAGTACTGCGGCGCCTTCACCCAGCTTTACCGCGAAGAGGCCCACTATCTGGAACGCACCGCTCCTTGGGTGGAACGTGTGGGACTGAACCATATCAAAGCGTGCATCCTGGAAGACGAAGCAGGGCGCAAGGCGCTGCATGAACGCTTCAAGCTTGGTCAGAAGTATGCCCAGATCGACCCCTGGAAAGCACGGGCAGATGGTGCCGAGGCAAATGAATTCACCCCAATCGAATTGGCAGTGTGAGGAGTAAGAGAATGAGTGAATGGATTGAAGTAGTAGAATTAACGCAGATTCCGGTTCTTGGCTCCCGCGTGATCAAGACCCGCGACATGGATATTGCGGTATTCCGGGGTTCAGACGATCAGGTCTATGCGATACGTGATGCTTGCCCACATAAGAACGGCCCCCTGTCGCAGGGCATCATGCATGGTTCTTCGGTAACCTGTCCGCTGCATAATTGGAAGATTGACCTGAACAGTGGTGAGGCGCTGGGGCCGGATGAGGGCTGTGCCAATGTCTTTCCTGCAAGAGTGGAGGGCGGCAAGGTGCTGCTGCAGTTGCCGCAGGTTGAAGCGGTGGCTTAAGTGATTGATGCGGTGAGCCTGTGAACCGCATCGTCTATTCTGATCTGTTGAGAGATGCTCCATGTTATTTGGACGTTCAAAAAAGAACCCCATCAAGATTGCGGACAAAGGCGTGAAAGAGTGGAAGTACGCTGCCTGCGGCTACTGTTCCACCGGTTGTTCCATCGAAGTGGGGCTGAATTCCGAGGGCAAGGCAGTGACGTCTCGTGGCGTGGCCGAAGCCGATGTCAATCGCGGCAAGCTCTGCCTGAAGGGCATCTTCGAACACGAACTGTTTGATTCCGCCGGTCGCGGCCTGGAGCCAAAGGTTCGTGAGCATTGGCATCAGCCCTGGCAGCCCACCGACTGGGATAAGGCCCTGGATAAGACGCACGACGAGATTCGGCGTATCCAGGAGAAGTATGGCCGCGATGCTTTCGCCATCATCTCCACCGGGCAGATGCTTACCGAGGAGTTCTATACCCTGGGCAAGCTTACCCGTGGGCTGATCGGCACCAACAACTACGACGGTAACACCACGCTCTGCATGGCCTCGGCGGTCTCCGGCTACAAACGCTCTTTCGGCTCCGACGGTCCCCCCGGCTGTTACGACGACTTCGAGCACACCGACTGCCTGATCGCCTGGGGCTCCAACCTGCCGGAGCAACACCCGATCATCTACTGGCGCATGAAAGAGGCGCAGGAGAAACGCGGTTTTCCACTGATCGTGGTTGACCCCCGTGTCACCATGCTGGCTCAGAACGCCCACATGCATCTGCCGATCACTCCGGGAACGGACGTGGTGCTACAGAACGCCCTGATGCATGTGATCCTCGACGAGGGTCTGGAAGATGCGTCCTACATTGAGACCAATACCAAGGGTATCGATGAACTGCGGGCCGAGGTCGCCAACTATGATCCCGTGACCGCCTCCAAGATCTGCGGCATTGATGAAGACACCATCCGCCATGTGGCGCGTCTTTTTGCAAATGCAGGTGCTGCAATGCAGATCTGGACCATGGGCATCAACCAGTCCACCCATGGCTCTGACGGTGTGGTGGGTATCAACAATCTGGCGCTGCTTACCGGCAACATCGGCAAGCCAGGCGGTACCAGCCTTTCGATTACCGGGCAGTGTAACGCCATGGGTACACGCGAGTGGTCCTCCTGCTCCGGTCTGCCCAATTATCGTTACCTGGAGAACCCGGAAGACAGGGAAGAGATCGCCAGGGCCTGGAACGTCGATCCCGAATTCTTTCCCAAGAAGCGCGGTATGTTCCAGACCGATATCTATCACGCCATCGAGTCGGGCCAGATAAAGGGATTGTGGCTGATTGCCACTAATCCCATGTCTTCTCTACCCAACACCTCACGTGTTCGCAAGGCGATGGAGAAGCTGGAGTTCTGCGTGGTGCAGGACTGTTATGAAGATTCAGAGAGCACCCAGTATGCTCACGCCTACCTGCCCGCTGGTACTTGGGCGGAGAAGGAGGGCGTGATGACGAATACAGAGCGGCGGATCAATCTGATCAACCCCATCAGTCGCCCTCCGGGCCAGGCAAAGCCCGATCTGTGGATCTTCAATCGTATGGCAGAACGCTTTAATCGCGATGGCAAGGTCGAGTTTCCGGAGCGTGCTCCCGACATTTTTCTGGAGATGGGTAAGCTATCCAAAGGTCGATTGTCAGACATCTCCGGCATGAATCACGAGCTGATCGAAAAAAACCGTGGTATCCAGTGGCCCTACACCCAGGAACAGGTGGAGATGGGTGAGGCACCGCCCAAAGGTGGCAAGCGCCTGTATACCGAAGATGCGACATTCCGTTATGCCGACGGCAAGGCAAAGCTGATCCCGCTGCCCTTTATCGACAACAACGAGGTGCCTGATGAGAAATTCCCCATCTGGCTCAATACCGGACGTCTGATAGAGCATTGGCACGGCCGCACCAAGACAGGAAAGATCGGCAACAACAACAAATACAGCCCAATCCCGTTCATCGAGATCAGCCCGGATCTTTGTGCCGAGTTGGGTATCCAACGGGGTGAGTATGTACGTTTGGTATCGCGCCGTTCCGACGCGGTGGTTATGGCCCAGCCTACCCAGCGGGTGGCGAAGAACATGGTCTTTCTGCCGTTCCATTTTCATGATTGTGCGAACCGGCTAACACTTGGGTTGCTAGATCCCCATTCGCGCCAACCTGCCTATAAGCAGTCTGCGATACGTATCGAGAAGATCACCGACCAGAAGGCCGCGGCCAGGTTGAGTATGGAAATGCGCAAGTTTTAAGCATTCACATAAGTAGGTTGGGTTAGCGCAGCGTAACCCAACAAATTGCCCCAAAGGTTTAGTAATGTTTCAAGTACGCGAAAACGAACCCGACTACGCTCGGCTCAATGACTCGACCTGTCAGAGTCAGAATCGTTATGGCAAGTCCATTGAAACCGTAAGCGAAGATGACCCTCGTCATGGTGTGAGCCTCAACATCAACGATGACGACGACATTGGTGAGAATCCCAACCGCTACAAGCAGCACGGTTTCTATTTCAATGCCGACAACTGCATCGCCTGCCACGCTTGCGAGGCGGCCTGTAGTGAGAAGAACGACAACCCGGCCCATATCGCCTTTCGCTCGGTGGGTTTTGTGGAGGGCGGTACCTATCCTGCCTACCAGCGTCTCAATATCTCAATGGCCTGTAACCATTGCGACGATCCTGTCTGTCTCAAGGGTTGCCCGACCCGCGCCTATACCAAGTTTTCAGAGTACGGCGCCGTGCTGCAGGATCCGGACATCTGCTTCGGCTGCGGCTACTGTACCTGGGTCTGCCCCTATAATGCGCCTCAGCTTGATCCGGTAAAGGGTCAGGTGACCAAGTGCAATATGTGCGTGGACCGGCTAGAAGTAGGCCTCAAACCCGCCTGTGTCTCAGCCTGTCTGGGCAAGGCGCTGGACTTTGGTGTTATCGAAAACATCCCCGAGGGACGCACTCAGGCGAAGAGTGAGATTCCCGGTTTTCCACGCACTGATATCACCCATCCCAACATCCGCTTCCAGCAGACCCGCACCACCCAGCGGGATATGGCACGTGTCGATAGCACTGCGCTGAAATACCATCGCGATGACGTTGATGGGAGTTTTCGTCCAGCACTCGATCCCAAGCACGGTTTCAAGCGGGAGTGGAATCTGGGAAAGTTGCTTGGTTCCCACGAGAACGCCCACATCGCCTTTACACTCAGCATACAGATGGTGATGGGTGCCTTCGCTTTGCTGACCATCGGTTCCTGGTCCGGACTGGATGCAGTGAGTGGTTTCACTGCCAGCGACGCTTTCCTGCCCGCCCTGCTGATCATGTTGCTATTCACAACCATCGGCCTGTTCAAACTCAATATGCACCTGGGTAAACCGCATCGCTTCTACAGGGGATTCTACAACCTGCGCCTCTCCCCGGTCAGCCGTGAAATCGCTGGTGTTTCAGCCTTTTTTGGTGGACTGGCGGGTTTCACTCTGACCAGCTTTTTTGACGGCACGCTGGCTTCGATCCTGCAGACTATCTTCGCCGTGCTCGGCCTGTTGGGTATAGGGTTTGGCGGTTACTTTATGTACAAGCTCTATCGCATCGAGGCCCGCCCCTTCTGGAATCACTGGCATACCGGAGCAAGCTTCTCAGGTACCGGCCTGAGTCTTGGATCACTTCTGATAGCGCTGATTGCCCTGGTATTCGGTTCGCTGACTTCTCAGCTTGCACAGGTTTTGCTGATTACAGCCACAGCAGGACTGGCACTGGAAGGATTCGGCTTGCTGGCCCATGCTCACGACCTGAAAGCGAAAGAGAGCGAAGGTGCTGTCTCCTTCTATGAACAGACAACCACCTATGGCTACTCTTACTGGCTGAGAAATGGTGCACTGGCAATCGCACTGCTGCTGGCCGCGGGCGTGGCAGTAACTGGCATCTCCAGTGCCTGGGTATTCGGGCCGCTGATACTGCTGGCTCTGACCAGCTCAGTCATAGGTAGGGCACTCTTCTATGTAGTGGTGATTCCCACCACCATGCCCGGAGCCTTCTTCTGGAAGAACAAAGGCTTTGTCGAGCACGCCCGTGAATCAGGGCTGGCTGATATGCCGCAGATGGGCGTGGCCTATGAGCAGCATCACTTTTTCAAACTCGGTGAGTTGCTTGAGACGATCCGCTCGACGTCTCTGAGTGAGAAGATCGCTCAAGCCCGGCGCATCGTGACAGGATAAGACGTAGGCCCGATCAAGCGTAGCGGATCGGGCGTTTAGGTTGGCAGAAAGATAAGGCTGCCGGTTCCGCTGTGCTTGAACCGGCCTACACCAGCTCGACCATTCATGGTCGAGTGATGCGCATATCAAAGGCGAGCTGGATAGTTACGCACACTGTTTTAATATAGGGGCCAGCCACAGATCTCTATTTTGATTCAGAGCATTTTCAGGTGACACAAAATCCAATGCCCGGTTTCTGCTCAACTTCAAGAAACACCATCCTGCCTGGCAACTGTTGGTGGCATATCGGACCACTGGTCATCAGTTCGCGCAAAAAGCTTTTTTTGACGACAGTCTGAACGGTATAGATTTCGACAGTGCTTTCTTGAGAGACGTCAAACCACGTCCTGGTTGCTCAGGTACTCCTCGTAATTGCCATTGAAGGTGACTATACCCTCGGGGGTGAGTTCGATAATTCGGGTGGCCAGTGAGGAGACGATCTCCCGGTCATGGCTGACGAAGATCAGGGTGCCGGGGTAGTTCTCCAGCGCCGTGTTGAGTGACTCGATGGATTCCATATCCAGGTGATTGGTCGGCTCGTCCATTACCAATACGTTGGGTTTGTGCATCATGATCTTGCCGAAGAGCATGCGCCCCTGTTCTCCACCAGAGATCACCTTTACGGATTTTTCGATCTCCTTCTGAGAGAAGAGCATGCGGCCGAGGTAGCTGCGTACCACCTGTTCATCGTCGCCCTCCTGCTGCCACTGGCTCATCCATTCCAGCAGGTTTATATCATCCTCAAAGTCGACGGCGTGGTCCTGGGCGTAGTAGCCGATAGTGACATTCTCCGACCATTTTACCGTGCCACTGTCGGGACTCAGGCCTCTGTGCCCGGTGCCGACCAGGGTGCGAAGCAGTGTGGTTTTACCTATGCCGTTAGGGCCGATGATGGCGACGCGTTCGCCAACCTCGACCATCAGATCCAGACCGTTGAACAGTGGTTTTTCATCATAGCCTTTGCTGAGTCCCTCAACCTCCAGGGCCAGGCGGTAGAGTTTTTTCTCCTGGTCGAAGCGGATGAAAGGGTTCTGACGGCTGGAGGGTTTGATCTCATCAAGCTGGATCTTGTCGATCTGCCTGGCGCGTGAGGTGGCCTGCTTGGCTTTTGAGGCGTTGGCGGAGAAGCGGCTGACAAAGGTTTGCAGCTCGGCGATCTGCGCCTGTTTCTTTGCATTGTTGGCCAACTGACGTTCACGAACCTGGCTGGCAGCCATCATGTACTCATCGTAGTTGCCCGGATAGACACGCAGCTCGCCGTAATCCAGGTCGGCCATGTGGGTGCAGACGCTGTTCAGAAAGTGACGGTCATGGGAGATGATGATCATAGTGGAGTTGCGTTCGTTGAGCACATCCTCCAGCCAGCGGATGGTGTTGATATCGAGATTGTTGGTGGGCTCATCGAGTAGCATGATATCGGGTTCGGCGAACAGCGCCTGGGCCAGCAGGACACGCAGTTTCCAGCCTGGGGCCACTGCACTCATCGGGCCGTTGTGTTGCTCCAGCGGGATATCCAGGCCCAGCAACAATTCACCGGCACGCGACTCTGCGGTGTAGCCGTCGAACTCGGCAAATTCCACCTCCAGTTCGGCCACCTGCATCCCTTCATCTTCGCTCATCTCCGGCAGCGCATAGATACGGTCTCGTTCCTGCTTCACCTTCCACAGCTCGGCGTGTCCCATGATCACTGTGTCGAGCACCGTCTGCGTTTCATAGGCGAACTGATTCTGGCGCAGCTTGCCCAACCGTTCATTGGGGTCGACGGCGACGTTGCCAGCAGTCGGCTCCAGATCTCCGCCGAGGATTTTCATCAGGGTTGACTTGCCGCAACCGTTGGCGCCGATCAGGCCGTAGCGGTTGCCGCTGCCGAACTTGACCGAGATGTTTTCAAACAGGGGCTTTGCCCCGAACTGCATGGTGATATTGGCTGTTGAGATCAAAATGGTTTCCGGAAAAAATAGTGAGAGGCTTGTGGACGACTGGATAGATGCGAAGGTGCAGGCAGGAAGACGTTAAGCACAAAAGCGGCGCATTATGGCACAGCTTGGTGTGGGGCGCAGTACCTGGATCAAAACAGGCCTGGAGAGGCATCCCGGAAACCATTAACAGCTCAGGTTTCGGAGTTCGTGGTGATGGTTGGTTTCGGGAGAGGCTGACGAGCGTAGGGTGCGCGCGGCGCACCTTACCAGAAATGCTTGCCGCCCTTCATCTTTTCAGGATGCTAGAAGACTGAAATATGATTAATAGTTCACATTCACTGCGTTGCACAGGTAGCGCATGAACGGATCTGCCTGTTTGAAGCTGTTGGTCACAAACTGGGCAAAGGATGGTGCTGTAATCTTTCCGCTATCGAAGTATTTACAGGCGATGAAGTCCTTGCGTTTGAGATCGTCCATCAACTCATGATCAGGGGGAAAACCCCGGGGAGGACGTTTGAGTGAATCACCCTCAAGCGTGAAATGCCTGCGGAAGGTTTTGTCATCCCTGGCGGCTTTCCATGATGCCGGATTGTCCACGATGAAATCACGAATCTTTCCAAGAAGGGGGTTCTCCGGATGCCAGATGCCGGCGCCGACAAAGCAGAGTTCCGGCTCAATGTGAACATAAAAACCCGGTGCATGGACATCCTTTCCCAGTTCGTGTCGGAATTGGATGCCGATGTTAGTTTTGTAGGGCGTTTTGTCTTTCGAGAAACGGGTGTCCCGGTAGACCCGCATCAGGGAGCCGCCGGTTTTTTTTGCGATGGCGCGGAATCGTGGGGAGATCTTCTGCAGCCTGGGCTGCATATGCTCGATGAATGCCAGCGCAGGTTCACGTATCTGCTGTTCGTAAGCAGTTTTATTCTCGCTAAACCAGGCTCTGTTATTGTTGTTTGACAATGTCTCCAGAAAAGGGAGACAGGCCTCGGGAAACCCTTTGAAAGCACTCATGATTTCCTCCGTTCATCGTTATCAGGTTTATCTTGATGGTAGGCCAAAACCTCAAGGATTCAATCTTACGTGCTGGCCCACACCCGTGGCTTGAGATATTTCTCATAGAGTTCGGCCTCTGCCGAACCCGGTTCAGGATGCCAATCGTAGCGCCAGCTTACCAACGGCGGCATGGACATCAGGATAGATTCGGTTCGTCCACCTGACTGCAGGCCGAAGAGGGTGCCGCGATCATAGACCAGGTTGAATTCAACATAACGCCCACGCCGATAGAGTTGAAACTCCCGCTCTCTTGCTCCATAAGCAACGGTTTTGCGTCGTGAGACGATAGGTAGATAGGCCTCCAGATAGTGGTCACCCACGCTGCGCATGAAGTTGAAACTCTTTTCGAAACCCCACTCGTTCAGGTCATCGAAAAAGAGGCCGCCGATACCTCTTGGTTCCTCTCTGTGTTTGAGATAGAAATAGTCATCGCACCACTGTTTGAATTTGGGGTGAACTTGCTCGCCGAAGGGTAGGCATGCAGCCTTTGAGATGTCGTGCCAGTGGCGGCAGTCCTGCTCATTTCCGTAGTAGGGCGTCAGATCGAAACCACCACCGAACCACCAGACGGGATCGCTCCCCTCTTTTTCGGCAATGAAAAAACGTACATTTGCATGGGAGGTTGGTACATAGGGGTTGTGGGGGTGGATCACCAGTGATACGCCCATCGCCTCGAATGCACGTCCAGCAAGTTCCGGCCTGTGTGCTGTCGCGGAAGGCGGCATCTTGCTGCCGGTGACATGTGAGAAGTTGACGCCGGCCTGCTCGAAGACCGCTCCGTCCCGCAGTACGCAACTGATACCGCCACCGCCGAGTTTGTCGGTTTCATCCCGCTGCCAGGCATCCCGGATAAACCGGCCTTCACCATCCGCATCTTCGAGTCCGGAACAGATCTGTTCCTGCAGGCTCAACAGATAGCGCTTTACAGCATTTTTATCCGGTGTGGTCATTAAGTCGTTGTCCCAGATCGATTTGGAGGCGAGTAGGCCTAGTGTGGATAGACCGTCATGATTCTTTCTGGGATGTTGTATATGAGAACGGCAGAGATCGCAATGCATCTCTGCCGTTAATAACCGCGTGAGTTACGGTGGAAGGGGGCTGGATATCAGTTCAGCGATTGACGTCCAGATAACCACGCTCGATGGCCGTTTCCAGCGCTTGTGCGCCCTTGACCAGTTCCTCGAAGTTCTCCCGCAGCTTCTTCAATCGTCCTATCTGATCCTGGGATGGCATTATATCTCCTGCAATCTCAGTGACCTCAAACAGCTCTTTCAGATAGAGCCCTCTTGCACGGGCGACCAATTCCATGACCGGGCAGAGATCATTCAGGGTGAGCTCAGGTATCATGGGATTGATGGTGTTACGGTTGAGATCACGGATCGTGCGGTCGATCTCCAGCAGCATGCGGTTGTGATCAAGTGATTCTGTTGTCATAAACTGTTACTCCTTAACGGCTTGTCTTGTGCTTGACGTCAATGATCGGGAATCTATTGATTGATGCGGCAGAGAATGAGGGAACTTTAATCGACTTCCCACGAATGCGGATCAACTTCCTGTAAGGAACTCTAACTGGCGTTCACCAAATACGATTTGATCACCATGTGTGAGCTCGACGCCTCCTGCGCGCACAGAGTTGCCGTTAACCGAAGGGATTGTGTGTCCACCAAGCTTCAGCAGATAGTAACCTTGATGACGCTTGGTGATCAGTGCAAGATCGCCGCCTGTCTCCCCGATAGTGAAGAAGGCGCGGTTGAGTTTTGCTTCCTGACCTTTCTCCGGTCCTGCCAGATAGTGGATAAAGGCCAAGTCAGGCTTGGTGGTTAGCGGTTTTTTTGGCGGTTTTGCCGGTGGCACACGTTGTGGGGCTGACGGAAGTATGACGACCGTTTTATCGAGGTCGTTGTCGTCGCTCTTCTCCTGTTGTTTCTTGAATTTAAGCCGATACTTTCCGATCTCGATGACATCGCCGTTTTTTAGCATATGCTTTTTGATATCCTGGCCATTCAGCCGGGTACCATTGGTGCTGCGATGGTCTTCCAGATAGTACTCGGTGTAGATTCGCACCAGACTGGCGTGATGGCGACTGACTGACTGGTCACCAAGACAGAGGTCGTTGGCTGGATCCCGCCCCAGTTCAACGCGTTTCTGCTCTAAAGGAAACTCCTGAAGCGTATCGTTGCTGTTTAAAACGACGAGTTTTTCCATGATTCAACTACCCCAATACAGAACTAAATCTTTGCATTCATAACCCAGTCGGATCTTCACTCAAGCCGCCTTATCAATGCTTACCAGCACAATAGAAATATTATCGGTACCGCCATTGTTGCAGGCGTTTTCAATTAGATCATCGACCTGTTTAATCAAATTCTTGTCTGTGCTGAGCAACTCATCCTCTATTTTCTCATTGGAAACCATGCTGGTCAGCCCGTCAGAACAGAACAGATAGATATCCCCTGCCATGATATCGGTCTTGGCGATCTCAGCTTTGACATCCGGTGCGGTGCCGAAGGCCTTGGATAGGATGTTGCGTGGTACACCGGCTTCAATAGCTTCCAGTGGTGAGGAGAATACTTGCTTATCAATCATATCCTCGATCAGACTATGATCACGGGTCAGAGGGGTCAGCTTGCCGTTACGCAGACGGTAGAGTCGGGAGTCTCCAACGTGTGCGTAGCGTAGATGGTTCTCATCGAACATGCCCAATACCAGCGTGGTGCCCATTCCTTGTAGTTCCGGCATTTGCTCTGCAGCTTCCAGGATTGCATTGTTGACTACCGAAAGGCTCTCCTGGAGTTCGCGGTCGGATTCAGTGGCTGGGTTACGTTCATCGTCAGCGAAATATTGCATCAACAGATCAACTGCCAGTTGACTGGCGATCTCACCGCCATTAGCGCCACCCATGCCGTCAGCAACGATTACGATACCGGCAGCTTCATTTGTGCCGATCGTATCCTGGTTACTCTTGCGCACGGGCCCCGTTTCGGAGCGATATGCCAGATCCAGTTTATGGGCCTGCACAATCTGTTCCTCTAATGTCTAATGTTGCTTGAGAAGGCTAGCGGCAGTTGTTCCAATTTATTGACTCATTGAACTCGCAATTATGCTGATTGTGAGTCGTATCACGAAAATCAGGCAAAAAAATGGGGAGCAGAAGCTCCCCGTTTGCTGTTTCTCAAGATGGTTGAACTATTGGTCGCCCCGTCCACTCAGGTAGGCAGACATCTTGGCCGCAGGAACATAACCAGGCAGGTTTTCCCCATCAGAAAGGAAGACCGATGGGGTTCCCGTAACGCCGAGCAGTTCACCCAGTTTCATGTGATCCACGATTGGATTGTCGCACAGCTTCTCATCGATGGGCTTGCCGGACTTGGAAAGGGTCATGGCGGCTTTCTGGTCATCGGCGCACCAGACAGAAACGGCCTTTGTGTAGGAGGCGCTACCGACGCCGGCGCGTGGATACATCATATAGCGGACTCGGATGCCGAGATCGTTGTATTGCGTGATCTCACTGTGCAGTTTGCGGCAATACCCGCAGTCGATGTCGGTAAAAACAGTGATGGTATGTTTGGAATCTTCGGGACCAAAGATGACCATGTTATCCTCACCAACCTTGGTGATGGCATCCGCCTTGGCTAGGGAGATCTTAGGCGTTGAGAGGTCCTCTCTTGTTGCGATCTCAAAAAGTTTTCCGTTGAAGAGATACTTTCCATCACCGCTGACATAGAACAGACGTGGTCCGATCATCACTTCGTACAGGCCTGGGACCATCGATTCTGCGATGCTGTCAGGCGTCTCTCCGGGAATCAGCTTGGCGATCCCATCCTGGACTCGTTTGATCGTTGCGGCATCTTCAGCAGCCTGGCTGTTGCCGAAAGAGAGCAGGGCAACTAAGGCTGCCGCTGAAAGGATGCCTGCTTGTTTACGGCGGATATTAAAATTTTTCTTCATTAATCAATCCCGAAAATTCTGATATTGCAGTGGCAGGCCGTAGTCAGCCTCCCGTAACATGGCGATGATCTGCTGCAGATCATCCCGTTTCTTGCCGGTTACCCGAACCTGTTCACCCTGGATCTGGGCTTGAACCTTAATCTTGCTTGCCTTGGTCGCCTTGACCATCTTCCGTGCGGTATCGGTATCTATACCCTGTTTAATGATGACCTGCTGCCGTGCGGCGCTGAGCGTGGTTTCCGGATTCTTGATATCCATACAGGCGATATCGACTTTTCGTTTGACAAGTTTTTGCCGCAAAATATCCATCATCTGCTGCAGTTGGAACTCTTGTTCGGCGCGCAGGGTGATTTCGCTCTCATTCTGTTCGAATTTAGCGTCCACACCTTTGAAGTCAAAGCGGGTGCCGATCTCACGGTTCGCCTGATCCGCGGCGTTTCTCACCTCCTGGATGTCGACTTCTGACACGATATCGAATGACGGCATTAAAAACTCCTGATTTGCCCGGTCAACCTGAAACTGCCCGGAATGTAGCACAATGTGAGGTTGGCTTCATAACTCGCAAAGCCGGGATGACAAACTATTCTCAACCTCTGGGATGGTGGGTGGCGTGCAGGTTTTTCAGCCGTTCCCTCGCCACATGGGTATAGATCTGGGTGGTGGACAGGTCGCTATGACCGAGTAACAGTTGTACAACCCGCAGGTCTGCTCCGTGGTTCAGCAGGTGAGTGGCAAAGGCGTGTCGCAGGGTGTGTGGAGAGAGATGCTTGCTGATACCTGCAGTGACCGCATGCTTTTTGATCAGATACCAGAAGGCCTGACGGGTCATTCCGCTGCCACGGCGTGTGGGGAAGAGCTCCGGGCAGAGCCGGGCGCCCAGAATCTCTTGCCGGGGACCTTTCAGGAAACGTATCAGCCAGGTTTGAGCCTCATCACCCAGCGGCACCAGCCGCTCTTTACCGCCTTTGCCGATGACCCGTACCACGCCTTGGGTCAGGCTGATCTGCTCCGGACGCAGGCTGATCAGTTCCGAGACCCGCAGGCCGGAGGCATAGAGCACTTCCAGCATGGTTCGATCCCGAAACCCTTGTGCATCCGTCAGATCCGGGGCATCGAGCAGGGCCTCGACCTCCGCTTCGGTCAGGGCGCCGGGCAGGGGGCGTCCGATCTTGGGCGCGTCGATGAGGGCGCTGGGATCGTGTTCGACCCAGCCTTCACGCAGGGCATATTGATAGAATTGGCGCAGGCAGGAGAGCCTTCGTGCGGTTGATCGGGGTTTGAGACCCTGCCGGGCAAGCTCGGCCAGATAGAGCAACAGATCGCTGCGGTCAGCATTCAGCAGGTCGGTTTCCCGTTGCTGCAGCAGCCAGATCGAAACCTTGTTTAGATCGCTTTGGTAGGCACTGAGGGTATTGCGGCTCAGTCCCCGCTCCATCCAAAGGGCGTCGGCAAAGCTTTCGATGCGTCCCTGAACCTCCGCCGGCAACGCCATCAGTTGCAACCGGACCAGCCTTCGTGATTCAGCAACCAGCGCTTGATTGCCAGCGGCCCCCCCTCCCGCTTACCCGAAAAGCCACCGATGCCATTGGCACCTACGACTCTGTGGCAGGGCACTACGACAGGACAGGGATTGGCGCGACAGGCATTGCCGACGGCACGGGGGCTACTGTTGAGTCGTTTGGCAACCTCTCCGTATGTGCGAACCTCGCCGGACGGTATTGTTCGAAGCTCTGCCCAGACTCTCTGCTGGAAATCGGTTCCATGCAGTTGCAGTGGCAGAGTGAACTGGCGCTTACCATCGACCAGATAGTGTTGTATCTGGGACACTACGTCTCTGGTTACATCATCTGACGGGGTTTTGGATGAAGTATTCTGGGGCAGAAAGTCGATCTGATGCAGTATTTCACCCCGCATTACAACTCCTAACGCACCAAATGGAACGGGGAAAATTGCCTGAAATTCTTTGTGTTGCTGACTCATTATCTATATTTGTCAGTGCGCATGGATCCCACTGTCCAAGTTACTCCTTTACCTTACCTCTGCGGAGCTTTGCTGAATACCCCGATAAGCGTGTATTGCGAAAAAGAGACTCGCTGACGGTCGTTAGATCATTCAGCACTGGAAAACGCAGTTGAAGGCTGGTTGATTGGTATCTTTCAACACTGAAATCTTTCCACAGATCCTGTGGATAACTTTGTGGGTAAGGTGATTAAGTTTGTCCCCAGCCCTTGCTGTTCCAGCATGGCCATTAAATTGTTTAATTTTTGCACAATACAATTTAATGTATATTTATCAAAAAGATAGAGTGTGTTTAATATGTATATTCACAAGAATAAAATGTAACCCAATAACCTGGAGCCTTCGTTTCACAAATGTGCATAAAGAGATTGACAAGCAGCTTCTCTAATGTCTTGTGCCGGATTTGGAAAAAAACTTAGTATGAGTAGGGGGATAGAGTTTTTCGTGAGAAATTTTCATTGCCTGATTAGCGCTGAAACCGGAGAATTGCACGGATGAAGAAAGAGGAACCAATGGTTGAGAAAAATAGAAAATTCTGGCGGGAAGTAAAACTGACGGAGATGAGCACGTTACAGTGGGAATCTCTCTGCGATGGCTGTGCCAAATGCTGTCTGCAAAAACTGGAAGACGAAGATACCCGTGAGATCTATTTCACCAATGTGGTCTGTGATCTACTGGACCTCGAAGATTGCCGCTGCACCTGCTATACAGATCGATCCGTGCTGGTTCCCACCTGCATCACATTGACACCGAAGGATCTGAAGGAGCTCTACTGGCTTCCCGCCACCTGCGCCTATCGTTTGCTGGCGGAAGACAAGGACCTGCCGGAGTGGCACCCACTGGTTTCCGGAAGGCAGGAGACGGTGGAGGAGAGTGGTAACTCGATTCAGGGTCGTGTGGTTTGCGAAGCGGAGGCCGATGACTTGGTTTTTCACTTGATCGATTGGGTCGAAACATGAGCGAGATAGCCAGCCTGACGGAGTTTCTCGAAACGGCCGGTGGACGTCTGCGTTTCTTCGACATGGGACGCCGTGTCAGCAAAATCCCCCACGATGATTTTCTCAAGTTCGAAAGAACCGAGCTTCCCTACCCACAGCCACTGCAGCAGCAGGCCTGGTTTGCCCTGGTCATGCATGACCATGAAAGTCAGGATGAACCTTTTATATGGTTCCTGCGTTTCCCACTGGACGAGCAGGGCAAGCTGGTGCTGGCCGCGCGGGACGATTTCATGCATCGACTGGTGGAGAGCCTGGGGGAAAAACTCAAGGCGGAAAGCAATGGAGAACAGTTCCAGGCTGCGTTGGAGGATAACCCCTACGTCTTTCAACCAAAACAGGAACGCTTGGCTGTGCTGCACGCCAAGCTTACCCTGCTGTTGAAACAGCCTGCTTCCCGCTACTATGATCATGCGGTCGGCTATTTTCAGGGTAAGCTCGGCTGGGATCAGTGGTCTTTTCTTGGCTATCAGGGCATTGCTGATCTGGCTGCCCGCTGCGCCGAGCCGGAGATGGCCAGGCAAATCGCCGAGGCGATTCCACATCTACCCCCATCCCCGTTGGAGGCGCTCTGTCATTGTCTGGAAAATGAAGCGGTGCCGGTGGCGATTGCCAAAGCGCTCTGTAAAAGGGTGGAAGTGACTCTTGCAGAGGACGAATCTGATCCCCAAATTATCACTGCCGGGATTCGTGGCATCTCTAACAGCATCTCCCTGACCTTTAGGGATCAGCTTATCGTCAGTGTGCTGAATCATCCGATTGCCTCCCGCAGCGATGTGCTCACGGCGATTGGAGGCCGGGCCTGGGAGACGCTGGAGGACGAAGGCATTCGCTGCCGCTATCTTGAATGTCTGGCGGCATCTGATGAGTCGCAGGATTTTTTCAACCGGGTGCTGGCCGATCTGCTTTTTCTTCCCGGTACCCGCAGTTTCATGTTGGCCAGTCTGCGTGATCCCAAACGATCCGAGACACTGTCGGCAGCCATCGGTGAGTTTTTTTCCAGCATTCGGTCGCCAGTAACCTGAAAGCTGCGTTAGAATTCCGGGAACGGAGACAATCCGGTCCGCCAAGTGTTGTTTAACTATCCGCTATTGCACGGATTGAAATCGACCCCTCATGTGCGCTTGCGAAAACCAATCCGGAACTCCCCCCAGTGCGCGCTCCAGGTATTCCGATTGTTAGGCGCTATACTGTATTTGAGAGGAGGATCACAACGCAAAATTGATGTCTGGCGATGCGGCGTTTCCCCAAGCCTTACATTACCTACCTGTGATCAAGCTGTAACCTCGTTGAAGATGGATCAGGGCCATGCGCCTGGGTATTGATTTCGGTACTTGTTATTCCAGTTCCGCGTTTCTGTTGCGGGATGACCTTGTATTGGTCAAGGAACCTCTCTCCCATACTTTTTCATTCCCATCGAGTCTCTATATAACTCAGCAGGGCGAAGTCCTGGTTGGACAAGCGGCCGAAAACCAGCGTTTGCGAGCCTTGTTCCGCTACCGAAGCGGCTTCAAACGCGATCTGGGTCAACAGGAGCCATTCCAGCTCGGCGAGCGGGCAATGCAGCCGGAGGAACTGGTCGCAGAGGTCCTGAAAAAGCTCAAAACTGAAGCGGAGCAGATGAACGGTGGGACCGCCATCTCCTCAGCGGTTTTGACAGTTCCGGCGATCTACGCCGATTACAAACGCGGACTGATGGCGCACGCCGGAATGATGGCTGGGCTTGAGGTAGCTTTGTTGGATGAGCCGGTGGCAACAGCCATCTACCACACCTGGAAAGCGGGCGCAGAGCAGCGGTCCTCCGGTGGAGAGGTCGTGCTGGTCTACGATCTTGGCGGAGGTACCTTCGACGCGGCTCTGGTACGCAAGACCGAATTCGGCTATGAACTGCTTGCCCTTCCTGTCGGTCTGGAGCAGTGCGGCGGGATGGATCTCGACCGCATGATTTTCGAGCATCTCAAGCGAAATTGCAGTCAGGAGTTGCGCGCTCTGCTCGAACAGCGGGATGAAGATGCGATGCGCCTGCGGGCCATGGTTACAGAGTGGTGCAGGGGGCTCAAGCATCAACTGAGTGAAGCTCAGGAGGCGTTCGTATCTATCCCTGTTCCCGGTGCAACAGCTATGGAGCCATTCAGTCTCGACAGGGATACCTTTAATGAGATGGTCGCTAGTTTGGCAAAGGAGACGGTCCAGCTCTGCCATAAGCTTGTCGAGATGGCAGGGATTGGCTGGGAGTCGGTAGACTACCTGTTGATGGTTGGGGGATGCAGCCGGATACCCTATATCAAGGAGTTGCTGGAAAACGAGTTTCAGTGCCGGGTTGAACGGGTGGACGATCCGGAACTGGCCATATCGCGTGGTGCGGCGATCTATGCCGCCGAACTGGAGCGGCGAGATGATAATCCAGTCGTCTCAGCGAACGGTGGCTGGGGACTCTTCTCGAGCATCTCCGTGACGTGGTCCAATGGACAGGTACACCCCAGTTAAGCATCATTGACTTAACTGAGGTAGAAAAATGAAAGAACGAAAGAAATATTCGAAGGAATTCAAGCTAGACGCGGTCAGTCTGGTTCTTGAGCAGGAATATACTCGAAGGGAAGCAGCAAACAGTCTGGGCATCAATGCCCAAATGCTGGGGCGCTGGGTGAAAGAACATCAGGCAGAAGATGGGCAGGCATTTCGAGGCAATGGCAAGTTGAGTTCTGAACAGGAAGAAATCAGGAAGCTCAAGGCTCAGGTTAAACGCCTTGAGATGGAGAAAGAAATCTTAAAAAAAGCAACGGTATTCTTTGCAGCAGAAACGAAGTGAAATATTCGTTCATCACCCAGCATAAGAATGCCTATCCAATCAGCTTGCAATGTCAGGTTTTGGGTGTGAGTCGTAATGGTTACTACCAGTATCAAAGGGGCTTGGGTAACAGGCCAGACCGAATACATCAGGAGATGCTGGAGTGGGTTGAGGATATCGCCAAGAGTTCAGACTACACTTATGGCAGTCGCAGAATGAAAAAAGCCTTGAATGTCCTGGGCTATCCGGTGAGTCGGAATAAGGCAAGGAAGTTAATGCGTGAAGCCAATGTACAGGCGCGTCAGCGCAGGAAATATAAGGTTACGACAAACAGTAACCACCAGCAGTCGGTTTTTAACAACCTGCTCAAGCGAGAGTTTGCTGTGGCCCAGCCCGATCATGTCTATGCGGCGGACGTGACTTATGTATGGACCCAGGAAGGCTGGTTATACCTGGCGGTAGTGATAGACCTGTATTCACGTAAAGTGGTCGGCTGGAGCATGAGTTCCCGGATGAAGGCAAAGCTGGTCTGTGATGCATTGCAAATGGCGATCTGGCGACGTCGACCGAAGGGCGGATTGATTCACCACTCAGATCGTGGTTCTCAATATGCCAGCAAGGCTTTTCGGCGGTTACTCAAAGCCCATGATATCAATGGCAGTATGAGCAGGAAGGGTGACTGCTGGGATAATGCTGTAGTGGAAAGCTTCTTTGGCAGCCTCAAGCAGGAACGGGTGCATTGGAGAAGCTACCAGACACGTTACGAAGCCCAGCAGGACATATTGGAATATATTTCCATGTTTTATAATAGTACGCGGCTGCATTCATACCTGGATTATATGAGTCCGAATGATTTTGAGCAGCAAATGATGGCGCAGAAAAAAGCGGCTTAACTGGGTGTAACAAAATCCTTGACCACGTCACCGAGGCGATTCAAACGGTTAAGCCTGAAACCTGCATCCAGGTGGAACCCGGGATCTATAGGGAAACCCTGATCATCGATAAACCGGTGGAAATTACCGGTGCGGGTGCGGTCGATCAGATCATTGTTGAATCGGAGACTGGCCCCTGTGTTTCGATGCAGACAGAGTATGCAACTCTGAGAGGGCTTACCCTGCGCCATACTGAGTCCTCGCGAAAGCGTGAGGAATCGGAGAGCCGATCCCGCGATGCGCATTGCGCCGTGTCGATCTCACAAGGAAAACTCACAATGGTCGAATGCCGGGTGACATCTCAAGACGGCCCGTGCATCCTGATTAGCGGCGCACAAACCGATCCGCTGATCCGCAAGTGTCGGATACATCATGGAAAGGACTCAGGAATTGCGATTTCCGAGAACGCTGCTGGAACGCTCGATCATTGCAAAATCGTTGAAAATACAGGTCCTGGAATTTCTGTTTCCACCGGCGCCACTCCCAAGATCGACCACTGTAATATCCGCGGAGGAAAGAGTAACGGTATCCGTTTCAGCGACAATGGAATGGGATCGGTTGAGTATTGTGATATACGCGGCACTGAAAAACCAGGCGTTTCCGTCGATGCCACGAGCGCTCCCACCATCTCCCACAGCAATATCCATTTTGGAAAGCAATCCGGTATGTGGGTCCAGTCCAGTGATGGCTGCATCGTGGAGGGGTGCGATATCCACGATAATCAGGAGGCTGGCTTGGTGATTGGGCCGGGAGGAAACCCTGAAATCCGCTCATGCAGAATTCATGATGGTACGAAAGAGGGTGTGCTTACTGCTGGCGCAGGAAAAGGTACCTTCAAAAATTGCGATATATTTTCCAACTCCGGCCCCGGTGTATTGGTTACCCGGGGCAGTGATCCAAGATTTACCCTCTGCAGAGTGCACAACGGAAAAGATGCCGGAGTGATTTTCGACACCGACGCGGCCGGATCACTGGACCAATGTGGAGTCCATTCCAACAGCAAGGCAAATATCATAAGTATAAAAGGAGCGTCCCCAGATGTGCGGCGATGCACAATCCATGACGGGGAAATGACCGGAGTATCTGTTATTGACAGTGGTAAGGGAGAGTTCTTTGATTGCGACATATTTGCCAACGCTAAATCCAATATAGAAATCAAGCGCAAAGGTGATCCACTGTTCCGTGGCTGTAAAATCCATGACGCAACAGCCTCTGAAATCATCGTATCTGACAAGGGCTTGGGAACATTTGAGAAGTGTGATATTTCGAAGGCGGATGACGGCACTTTCTGGGATGTTACCTGCATGGAGATCACCGGTGGTTCCAGACCCTCAATCCGAGACTGCAAACTGCATGGAAATGCTGCACATGGTTTCCTGATAGAAACTGCTGCGAAGTGCTTGATTTCGGAGTGCGAACTCTTAGATTTCCAGTATGGAATATATATTACCGGTCGGGCTAACCCCATAATCCGCAACTGCATCCTGCACGACACAGAATGTGGAATCTTCTTAGATAGTCAGGCTCAAGGAGTGATTGAGTATTGCGATATCAAAGAGAATTTATTTAGCGGAATTCAAATTTCTGAGCGGGCAAGGCCACAAATACGCGACTGTAAGATACATGAAAACCAAGGTGTTGGCATTTTCGTTTCGGCACAGGGGCGTACAACAATTGAGAACTGCACCATTGAAAAAAATACGGGCGGATCCTGGGAGATAGAACTGCAAAGCGATGTAAACATCGTCTGGTCGCAAGACCCGTATCAAAAACTACGCGAGCTGTTAGCCAAGAGCGGCAGCGGTGTCACAGGCGCAAAACGCGAGACGTTCCGGTTGGTCCGCGAGATAACCGGCCATCAATGCATCGACAAAAAGAGAAAGATGCACGGTGTTCCCTACCAGTTGCTGCGCAACTTGAACGAGGCATGGATACAAGCGGGGCACAGCCCGCTGTCTCAGCAAGCGTGGTTCTCCGAAGACGAAGAGATCACGACGACAGGCTGGTTCAGTGATGAAAGCTGGATGCTGCGAAGACTCCACGAACTGGGACTCTGACTGTGCCTAAAACATCTGGCACACCATGGGTAATCCCACGACCGACATGGGACTGAAGTATGATCGATTTCGATGACTATCTTGAATCGCTCGATGATGATTTCGAGGACACTCATGAAATTGCTGAACAGATGGAGAGTGAATATGGCGGGATAGAAGGTAACGAGTTTGCTGTTCCCGATATTCCAGACGGTGACGCATCTGAGTTTAGTCGGATCATGGCCGCCGAAACCATTGGGGAACCTATTAACATTCTGGATGCGAACTTCCCGACAGAGAGTATTACTTACGGAGAAGGATACTGGGCCACTGAATTGTTCGATGCAAAATCATTAATCACCGCCAACGTTCAGCCTGAAGATGTCATCGGAGACCCATGGGCTCATCTGCAGTACTGGCGAATGCAGCCTGAGCCTGGAGCCGGTGCGACGACTTGTCAGAATTTCATTCTGTCCGAGCAACTTGAGGCGGGGATATCGGACGAACAGCTAAGCGCGGTGGCGACTGACGCGGGGTGGCAGATTGATGGAGCCGGAACCCCGTTTGCTGATATCGGCAATCTACTAGAATTCGGCGGCTTGGAGGTCGAATACGACCAATCCGCCACCCTCGATGACTTGGTCCAACAGTTGGCGGAAGGACGAACGGTTCTCGCGGCCGTGAGTACAACCAAATTGTGGGCCCCGTCCGCCGATGATGACAATCTGGGCGACTATCCGGGTATTCCCGGCCAGCAAGCCTTGGGTGCGGTTCAGGTCATCGGCATCGACCAGGCCGATGCGCAGAACCCGGTTGTCATACTGAACGATCCGGGTTTGCAAAATGGGTCGGGCATCATGATTTCAGCGGATGATTTTATTGATGCATGGAACGAGAGCGATGGTTACATGGTATCGGCGACAGGAGCAGTTGCAGAATCCTCACCCCTGTTGGAGGGCGGCTACAACAAATGGGGATATTGGCAGTATGACGATGGTACTTGGGAGGAAGACTTCAAATGGGGTCATTATTACAATTATTGACGAGCCGGACCGATTCATGAGGAAACAGTTGCGTGGAATGATCGGGTGGATCTGCGCAAGATACAGACCAATATCCTGGTATGGAGAGGATGATGAATGAGCTATTCGATCAGTTTGACGAATTTGAAGACGACCTCTGGGATCCAATTGCTGGCGATGCAGTGGAACCCGTAGCTGATTTATCGGTCGGTTCAGCCTATCAGGCTCCCGTCGAGTGGAATGGCATCCTTACCTCCCCAAGTGAAGAGAATGATGAGTATTTGCCCGATGTTGAGCCTATGGATCTGACTGATCTATCCTCAATCCAGTCACTTGACTCTGGCGAACTGCAGCCGGAAAACAGGTCGGAGTCCTCCTTTATCGAGTATCCCGTTTTTGATCCGGAGAACGCCGATCTGGAGCAAATTGTAGGCGATCCGGCCCAGGACATGGAGAACTGGCACATGCAGGCGACCCAATCATCTTGCGCATTGGTCTCTCAGGAATTTATTCTGGATAAGGTGCTTGGGCGCGATGTCACCGAAGAGGAACTGACCAGTGTTGCAACAGATGCGGGTTGGTACACCCCCGGTGGGGGAACGCCGATGAATGAGATGGGACGCATACTCGAACATTTCGAATGCCAGGTCGACTATGACATTAATTGCAACCTGGATGATCTATCGGCAAAGCTTGAGCAGGGAGAATCGATTTTAGTCGCGTTGGACTCTGATGAAATATGGAACACAGGGGCCGATCTTGACGACATGCTTTCCGAGTATTTCGGCATGCCTGGTCAGGATGCCAACCATGCGGTTCAGGTTATCGGTATCGATTACAGTGATCTGGACAGCCCCAAGGTAATTCTGAATGATCCCGGTTCCCCAGATGGTAGTGGGGTCATGATTCCAGCCGATAAATTTATGGACGCCTGGGAAGACAGTAATCATTTCATGGTGTCCAGTGGTGCATCCCAGGTGTCGGATCAGATGATCGGCAACTACTATGATCGCTATGGAAACTGGTATTACGATGATGGTACGCCAGATAGATATAACTGGGACACGGGCTATTACTGACTTGACCACCGTTTAAATTGCAATCATGAGCTTATTCAGCAGGAGAATCGATCATGTCGCACTTAAGTGAACAGACTCAGGAAACTCATTCGAACAGGTCAACACAGCAGTCGATCCGCAGGACCTCCACGCTACTGGAAAGACTCAGAAAAACCCCCTGGTTTCAGCAACTGATTCCTGCGGAAGCGGGCATAGGATGGCCGATCCCCTTACGCAGGAACGGAAAGGTCTACATACGAATCCCGTTTTTCGGATTCTCGCCCACGAGCGAGAAGGGAAAAAACGCCCTGTTTCCGCCATTTGCCCTGGTTACCCTGGATTGGGCCAGCCTGGTTCCGGTTGAATATGTAAACCTGCAGTTTCGCAATCCTTGGCCTGATGTGGAGTGGGGGAAGCCTGTCGGACATTTTCCTCACGAGTCAGTCGCCTCCCTTGCCGTCGGTGAGTACAAAGAAAAGCGTAAGGAACTGCTTGATCTATACAATGAGCTGTTTGACAAGCTGTCGCAGGGATCTGATTTCTCTGAAGAATGGAATCACAGATTTTCTACAGCACTAAATATGCTGATGGAGCCGTCACTGGAGCCCTACTACAGGACACTCGGCAAAAAGTTTTTTGATCACTATCTCCCGTCGAAAACGCGTTAATGGTTAAGGCAAACATTGTCTGCATTGAGGATTGAAAAAAAACCGAGTTACGAGAGATCATCCCATGCTTGCGTTTACACAATACAAAAACAGCGCACTGCTGTTAATTCGCAGTGCAATCGATCTGGCGCAATCCCAAGGTGAGGGTTCGATAGCCGGGGAGTTGGAAGAAGCCGCCAAGCACCTGACAGAAGAGAAGATATATATCGTCGCATGCGGTGAATTCAAGCAGGGTAAATCATCGTTCATCAATGCACTGCTCGACGAGCCTAATCTGTTTCCTGTCGATATTGACATCACCACGAATCTGGTCTCCACCATCAGTTACGGTTCCCACGAAGTGATTGAGGTGTTGGCTGGTGAGACAGGGAACATAGTCCCCATGGCGATCAGCCGCGACGAAATAGCGACATTCGCTACCGAACAGAAGAACAAGGACAATGTAAGAAATGCACGCTTGTTGACGATCATAAGTCCGAACGAATTGCTGAAAGACGGACTTGTGTTCGTGGACACACCGGGAATTGGCGGCCTGAATGAACGACATACGGAGGTGACCCAGACATTTATCCCGAATGCGGATGCCGCAGTTTTTGTCAGTGATGCTCATGCACCACTAACCACATCCGAGCTGAACTTTATCTCCAACATCGCGCACCACTGTCCCCGTATCATTCAGGTTGTGACAAAGATCGATTCGGTTCAGGATTATACAAAGATCGTCGAAAGCAACCGCGCTAAACTGGCCGATATACTGGGTGACGGCAAAGAGCAGATCGCTGTTGTTCCGGTATCAAGTCTTGCAAAACTGGATTATCTTGAATCCCAGGATGAGGAGGATTTGGCGGACAGCAACTTTGATGTTTTTTGCGAACAGTTGTGGAGACTGATCGGCAATAACAGGGCAGCAACATTGACGCTGCATGCATTGAACAGGCTATCGCTTGCCATGGCAAGACTGAACGAGCCGCTACAGGTTGAACTGAGTGCAATCGAGCAACGCAGTAAACAAAAACTCGAAGCGCTGGAACAGCAGTACCGTGACTCGAGGAGCCGGCTGCAGGAGATGTTGGACAGCAACACCCAGTGGAGGACTATGCTGAGTGATGGACTTCAGGATATACGCATGGAGGTACTGGCGGAATTTCAAGATGGTTTCGTCGGGATAAATCGCCATAACAACGCTAGTCTGGATGATGAAGCCCTGCTGCGAAATCCACAGCAGATCGTGGGTCTTCTTGAGTTGAATATCGACTCCCTCATGACGGATCTGTGGGCGTCACTGAACAAGCGGGCGAGCAACTTGTTCGGACAGATGGAATCGGTCACTGGATTGAGCATGGGGGTAGTTGGCCTGAATAAAGAGGGCATCCTCAAGGCAGAAATCTCTGCAGATGAAATGGAAACGCAGGACTCCGATTGGTTCGCGAAATCCCGTTCCGTGGCGCGTGGCGGGATTTTCAATATCTATGCGGGCAGTGTTGTCGGTGGCGTGTTAGGCCTCGTGGTCGGTGGTGCCCTAGGAGTAGTGACTGGAGGTGCAGGGTTCCTTCCTGGCGTCGAACTCGGGCTTATGGCAGGTGCTGCGCTGGGTGGAGTCGCCGGAATTGCGTCTGGTGCCAAGGAAGGATTGTCGCAGATCACAGAAAAGGACAGGAAAGCAAGAAAGGTCCAGATCGTAAAGATCATCAGACCATATCTCGAAGACAGCCAGCGCCTGTGCCAAAAGAAGCTTAC
Source organism: Gammaproteobacteria bacterium (ex Lamellibrachia satsuma) (assembly GCA_019623805.1). Lineage (NCBI taxonomy): Bacteria > Pseudomonadati > Pseudomonadota > Gammaproteobacteria > Gammaproteobacteria bacterium (ex Lamellibrachia satsuma). The sequence goes on along the minus strand of CP053680.1, from coordinate 265,115 downwards.
CGAGGCGACTTCAAAACTCGAACGCATTATGCGGGATGAACTCGTCAATCAGCTCAGAGAGGAGAAGCAACGATGCGAGCGCACCCTCGCTTCGATTTCCGACGGTGGCAAACTGTCTCGGAAAGCGAGCGAGGAGAGATCGCTCACAATCAAGCGGGAAATCCAAAGAATTACCCGGATTAGCACAGCAGCACGGGAATCGACGAGAACCATCCTATCTATATTCGCAGCCGAAAGTACCCACACGGGCCGGGATGAGGTGATGAGTCGCATCAAGAATCAAGCAACGCATGATCAGAAGCCGGAAATTGCTGATAAGGGCGGCTGGGCTGACGGATAGCGTGAATATCCAGCAAAATGCCAGAGAACTGTTCGAGTCAGTTCTTGCCCTGACTCAAGGCCACCCCTCCCTACAGGAACTGCATTGTGAACTGCAGTCTCATTACCAGCGGCTTCACCAGCCCATGCAGGTTGCCATTGTCGGGAAAATCAAGGCGGGTAAATCGACCATGATGAATGCGCTGCTCGGTGAGCAGATGGTGGCTACCGGCGCGGAGGAACTCACCTTCAATGTCAACTGGCTGAGATATGCTTCGGAACCGTTTCTGCTGGTCCACTACAAGGATGACCGTCCAGCCGAGGAGAAGTCCCTCGAAGAGCTGGAATCGCTGACCCGACGAAGGGGTTTCGATTTGGAACAATTGAAACAGGTCAAGTATGTCGAAGTCGGTTACCCAAACGATATGCTGAAAAACTTCAACCTTATCGATACCCCCGGCCTTGGGTCTGCCTATCTGGATGACAGCCGCAATACCCTTGATTTTCTCGGTCTGGATGCACACAAGCTCACTGAGCGAACCGAGGCTGAGGCCTCAGGTGCGGACGCTATCCTCTATTTGTTCAGCCAGAGCATAGGCCAGTCGGACAAAAGCATTCTTGAAGAGTTTCAGGGCGCAACCATAGGAGAGGCGTCGCCGATAAACACCATCGGTGTGCTTACACGAATTGACGCCTATTGGCCGACAGAGGACAACCCGTTGGCCGGAGGACAAAATGTCATTAACCGGCTCCGCTCAGAGCATAATGAGGTCAAGGGGGTTTTTTATAATATTTTTCCGGTTTCCGGGCTGTTGGCGTTTGGTGCAAAGACCCTTACCAGGGAAGAACATGGGACGCTTCTGCAATTGGCCAGGTTGCCGCAAACGCGTTTCCAACGACTGATCCGGAACGTCAATCGCTTTGCTCAACGTGAATACGACGACATCGACGTCTCCTCGCAACGTCGGCAATCACTTCTGATGCGGCTGGGGCAATTTGGTATAGGGGAGGCATATTCAGCAATATCTGACGGCATTGGCGAAAAGGATGCTCTGTCTCAGGCGTTGGTCAACCGGAGTGGTCTGCCCCAGCTCACTGATTGTGTCATGTCTCATTTCGGCAACCGCGCTTTTTTGATCAAGCTGAGTACCGGATTGCACAAGACCGCTGCGAGTTGTTTTGTTGCAGAAAGAAGACTCTCCGGATTGGAGCGCGGAATCGTCTCGCAGATCAGGGCGAAGTTCGAGGCCTTTGAAGCACAGCAACATGAATTCACCGAATTGCGAATACTGCGCAGCTACTACGATGGTGGACTGGAGATTTCCCCGGATGAAGCGCAACACTTGCTGCAGATAACCGGCGAGTATGGCGCGTCCATAGGCGAAAGACTGGGGGCTGACCAGCAAGCGGACCCCGCGACTCTCCTTGCTGCCTGCCGTGAGCGAAAGAGGTATTGGTACCAAAGGGCGAATGACGTAATGGGTGCCGGCAGGGCTACTATTTCGGCTGCAAATGCACTCGCACGATCCTACGAGAGGATCGAGTACAATCTTAGTCGAGGCCCCGGATCTGCAGATCGCCAAAATTGAATCGGTCAGCCTGATTGCGGGAGAGCACTTTTTAATGGTCCAGGCGAAAACCGATCTTCACGGTGACCTGCCAGTGAGACACCTTGCGGTTCTCGATATGGCACATGTAGTCGTGGCGTTTCTGTATGGTAATCAGTGAGAGGTATTGGCTTATGGGCATCCGGCGATTAGTAAGTATGCATCGAGAGTGGTTATAATTTATTCAGATGGACAATCACACATGCTGACGGATCAGATTTCCCAATCAGCAACTGGTGGGCCCCCATCGACCGGGGAGTAATACCGGATTTCCCCAAAGTGCTTGATCATTGGGAGTTTGATATGGGCAGCGCTAACAATCGTTTTTCCCCGTCTCTGCATTACTTCGCAGAGGCCTGCATAGTCCTCTGCCTTTTCCTGGGGTATCTCACTCCGACATTCTCTGAAACCGCTATTCAGGATGGTGCCATCCCTATCGACCAGCTGCGTGCTGCCCAGCAGAAGGAACTGGATACTCTGCGTGAGCGTTATCGAAATCAGGCAAATCAAGGGGGTGCCGACCAAGATGCCCTCTTTGACCGCTACCTATCCGATCGAAAGCGGGTCCAGGACAAATACAACCGGCTGGATACCCGTAACCAGCGCGTAGATGAGATGATCAAACAGACCGGCGCCGCCCAGACCGGGAGCAACACCAAGGATGTGCGGGCCGATGTGGATACTGCGGGCAACACGGACCAGATCGATGAGAGGATGGTCGATGAGTTGAAACGCCGCGGTCACGATGTCGATACCAGCAATCCCAGCAAGGTGGTCGATCACACGGATGACCATGTCTACTGGCGCAAGGAGACCGCTGCGGGGAACAAGGCCAAGGAGACCGATTTTGACTCCTTCAAGACCCCCGGTGGGCGCGATGCCACCGGCAACCTCGGGGAGGTGAGGGATGCACGGGGTGAGGGGATCGACCACTCATCCAAATATCACCACGGGCGCGCGGACGGTGACCTGAAGACCATGGGCAAGTCGGTGTCGAAGATGGACAAGGCGTCGGACCGGGTCAGGTATGACGAGAGCAAAGGCGCTTTTGTCAAAGATCAGGGGGAGTTCAGACGTTCGTTGGCACAGCATCCTGATCCGGAGATGAGGGAGTTGGCTAGGATCGAGCCGAAAACCGGAAAATCCCAGGCTGACACGCTGGTCGACCAGGCAAAGGCATTTCAGAAATATGGTGATCCGGTGACCGCAGGCATTGCCGATCTGGGTGATTCGCCCGAGGTTCAGGCGCAAAAGGTGAAAGAGTGGCAAAAGAGATCCAACAAGTACATGGATGCAGCGGAGCAGAGGGCTAATCGTCGTGGAGATGTTCGGGATAAGGTGAGGGAAAACTTCGACCAGTCCTATCGCAACGCAAACAGTGCCGATCCGGCAGAAAGGGAGTGGAACAGAAACGCTGCTGATAACATCGATAACGATCGGCGGCGTGTACGGGAGGGCAACGAGGTCGGCGATAGATTTCTCAGTGGCGAGAAACGCAGGAAGACAGCTGATGAGACCTACAGTGGCGGCTGGAAAGATCGGGGAGAGCCGGCCAAGGGCGCGATCCCGGACGAGGAGTTGAAACAGCGACTCGGAGAAGCGGAACAGCGGGCCCGCTCCGATACGGCAGAAGCGGGTAAGAACAAAACAGCAACCCAGACCAGCGGCTCGGAACTGGAGAACGGAGCCACCGGCAAGGCACGGACAGCCACCCCGGAGGCGGATCTTCCGTCCTCCGGAAAGCGCCCCACCTGGGCTGATGGCCCGAACGATGTGGCTGTTGTGGGCAAGGGTGGCAAAGCCAAGGTGACCGGTATCGACGGGCGGGTGCCCAAACCCAAGTCCAATATTGCCGGTGCTGCTGGCGCGGGCCTAGAAGCCGGTCTGCAAGTGGGCGACGCGACAGCCAGGAAACTCGGTGAAGTGCTGGATCGGGACGATCAGACCGTCACCGGGAAAGACCTGGTGGATATCACCAAAGAGGGCTCGGGATATGAACCGATGCGCAAGGTGGTGGAAGATACCCGGATGCGCCAACGCATCAAAAAGATCGAGCTGGAAAACAAAATTCGTGATCTGGAGAAGAAACCTGGGCCGTTAACCGCTGCTGAACAGCGTGAACTGGGTCGGTTGAAACAGCAGGCCGCCAATACCGATACGACCACCTCAAATTTGCAGGACCTGGGACAACAGATGCTGGTCGATCCCAACAAGGAGATCGTCAGCCGCCGTATGAAAGAGATGGAGGCACAAGCCAGGGCGGAGGGGCGCAAGCCGGAGTTCCTGAAGGACGGCCTGCCGGCCATGGCGAAGATAGGGGCCGAAGGGTTTGGCAATGCCACCGGCCTCGGGGCGGCCGCCAGCATGAAGGCCGAGATGGATACCTACAATGAACGCTCAGACTGGTCGGCCCAGAAGAATTACATGCGCCAACATCTCGAAACCAAGGCACGAAAGGCGAACCAGCGTACCCGAATCGCGGTTGCGGAACTGGAGGGCATTCTCTTCTCGGGTAACCCGGACAGCCCGGAGAACCTTCAGCGCATCGAGCAACTGCTGGCCGCAATCGCCGCTAACAAGGCCGAGATGGACAAGATTGTCGCCATCGCCAACGGCAACCTGAGCGAAGTCGACCCGAAAAAGCTCGCCGTCATCAGAGGGCTGGCAGGCAGCCACCCCGATCCCAACGCCATGCGTGACTACGCGCGTCAGATGACAGAAGGCGCACGACAGAAAGCGAACGAGGAAAAGGCCAGACTCGCCGAAGAGGAGAACAAGAAGAGCGGGGAGGCCGATGACGGCTGGGGAACCGCCGAGAGCGGTTACGGCGATGAGGCGCCAATGAGAGCCGCCTCAAGCGAAGAGGCACTCACTGACAAGATCACCGAGATCATGCTCACCGAGCCGGACCCTGAACGCCGAAAGGAACTTATCCGCCAGGCCATCCGGGAACACTCCGGTGGTGGCCGACAGGATGGCGGCTGGGGCAGCGGCGCCTCTGACGATGGTGAATGGGGTGATGGTGGCTACGAGCAGGCCAGCCCGGCTGAACAGTATGTCAGCGCTATCATGGCGGCTAATGCCAGCTGCGACTTTCAGCGCGCACTGGATCTGGCCAACCAGGCACGCGTGGCTGACCCGAACCATGTCTGGCTGAATCAGAACTATGACGTGATTCAGTCCCTGGCGAACCGTCAACAGGCCTATCGGCACGCCCTCCAGGCTGCCATCGGCTCTCTGGAACACGGTAAATCCGCTGAAAGCATTGGCTCACTCAAGACGGCGATGCAGAATGCTTCGACCCAGTGCGGTCAGGATCAGACGGTTCGCTCCCTGCTGGAAGACGCCAAACGAATTGCCAGGATGGAGCGTGAAGAGGCGATTGAACGGGCTCGTCTGGAAGGGGAGAGGAGTGCCTACGAGCGTGAGCGTTCGCAGGCACGTTACCAAAGGGAACAGGAGGACCGAAGACGTTCCGCGGAAGCCTTGAGGGGGGCATTGATGGGTGTTCTGGGGGCGGTCAGTCAGGCAAAGACGGTACGCAACACCAGCACTTCAATCCCGACTCCCTATTCCGACGACATCATCCAGCGCAAGGTGCGTGAGAACGAACGCAAATATGGCGACCTGATGAAAAAGTACGAGCAGAGCCACAGGGAAAATCTCCACACTGCGCCCAAGACATCCAGGCTGCGAAGCTCCAACAGCTCAGCCGGCACGAATTCAAGCTGGGGAGGCACTTCCAGCGTACCTCAAACCCGTTCGCCATCGAGCCGGGGGGGACCACTACCGCCCGCGGGAGGATTACTTGGCCCCGCAACTGGTGGTTATGAGTGCAGCGGACCGAAGGAGTGGTGCGACAAGAACCGACCCTGAGTCTGTCAGGGTTCGATGGAAAACCTGATCAGCCTGCTGACACATCCGGTCTCGATGCAGACCTCACCTTTGTAGGTGTAGGTGCCGGACTTGGCACCTGACGGAATCTTCTGACGAAAAGCGGAGGTCTGTCGGCCGCTGCTTTTTCGATCGATCTTTTCTTTGGGATAACCTGGCAGCGCCTTGCCGTTGAACAACAGGCTGCGGGTCTCTGTGACTGCTATCGTCTCCCTGTCCCCGCTCTCTACCACATAGTCCAGCATCAGCTTGAGGGTCTCGCCGTGCCTGATACGGGACGGATTCACTACCGCTTCGAATTGCCGGATGGCAGGTTTGGCAACTGTCGCCAAGGCAGGAGTCAGAGTGGGTGATGGCGCAGCTGTCAGTGTCGGCTGCTGGGGAGGTGTCGGTAGTGCGGCCTCCACCTCTTCTGCGACCATGGTACTCCTGTCCAGGAACTGAATGGCTGAGTGGGTCAACTGATCTTCGACCCAGGCAGCCGTTGCGATCTGGTCCGTCAGTTGAGAGCGCTGAATAGTGATGAAACCCCGATTACCCATATTTGACGAGAAATGGATGTGCAGCTTATAGGTATGTTCCGGTTGAACATCAGTAATATGGCCGACGGTGCCGGCACTTGCAAAATAGTCACCTGGATCTTCTGCAGCACGCCTTAAGTATCGACTGGGATTCTTACTGGCTACAATCGCCCTGTGTCCTGTCTTTCCCTCATAGATATGGAAGTATTCGTACCAGTCGGTACGAAAGACAAATTCGCGATCCGCAAATGCCTGACGCAGTTCTGCGTTTCTTTTTTCGCTAAGGAGTGGCGTGCTGGCACAACCACTCAGCAGAAGGCTCAGGCTGATGAGCAACAATAGTGTAAACTGCACGCCGATGATTGGCGTAACGCGCTTTTCTTTGGTTAACATCGGCAGATTCCTTGTCCTGTCTCAGGGTTCGATGGAGAATCTTACCAGTCGGCTGGTGCAGCCGGCAGGAATGCAGACCTCGCCCTTGTAGGTATAGCTGCCGGGTTGGGCCTTGGAGGGTATCTTCTGCCGGAAATTGGTCGAATGCCTGCCGTTGCCACGGGTTTCCTGTCGTTCTTTGGGATAACCCGGCAGGGCCTTGCTGTTGAAGACCAGGTTGCGCGATTCAGTCACCTGCACCGGCTTCCCGTCGGCCGCGTCGATGGTGTAATCGAGTTGCAGTTTCAAGACCTCTCCGTGCCTGACACGGGATGGTGTTGCGGTTACGCTGAGGCGGGAAATAGATGGTTCAGTCATCTGCACCGGGGTAGGTACGGTGGGTGTAGTGGGGGTCAGTTTTGGCTGCATCGGTGGTGCCGGTAGTACAGCAGGGATCTCAGCGGCATCTGTTTCCGTCTTATCAAGGAACTTGATGGTTGCGTTAGTGAGCTGGTTTTCTACCCAGGGCACTGTGGCCATACTATCGGTCATGTCTTCATAGTATTCGCTTCCCCAGGAATCTTTGTTGGGTGACATGATAATGATAGAGCCAGCATCTCCCTGTGAGGACTTGAATGTGAGGAAGAGTCGATAGTTGTAGGAAGGCGCGATATTTATGAAAGTTGCGGTATCGCCGCCACGAGAAACCAGATCACCCAGCTGGTGTTTTCGCTTCTTTACCATGCTGGTCTGGTTATGCATGGTGGCATAGAAGTTGCCCATTGGTTTGCCCTTGTAGATGACCATGCCATGGTGCCAGTCGGTACGAAATACAAATTCCCGTCCAACAAAGGCTTCCTTAAGGTTTTCCACATGACCATCCGTGAGTTTTATTGACGGGGCGCTGCAGCCACTCAATACCAGAACGAAGATGGTAAGCGTCAGGGTGATGGCGTTGGGTTGGGAGACAGTTCCTTTCATTTTCCGTCCTTTCGGCTTGGTCGGTGGTTCTTTTGGATGGATGCACAGGCGATGTTGGGGAAACTATACCATCTGTGGAACGTAACGGCAGGTGGCAGCATCGTCTCCCACTCTATTCTTCAAGAAGCGAAAGATAGTGAAATAGGGTAAGGCGGAGGTCTTGCTTAAGGCGATAATGTTCATATGCCAAAGGCTTGAAATCACCTGCCTTGACAAACAGTAGGTCATGTTAGCGTAGCGTAGCGTAACACGACAATATTGGCGCAAATTGCTGGGTTACGGCCAATAAGACGGCCTAACCCAACCTACTCAAACGTTCGAGTATTGGCACGTTGTTTAAGTGAGTGACACTCATCTCTGCCCTTTTTTAAGTACGGGTCCTGCGACTCAGCACAATCTTTCCGCCAATAGCCGAAAAAACGCCGCACATCAACAGGTATACCAGGCTCATCAACTTCAGATGGCTGTAATCAAGTGAGGTCATCAGAGAGACCAGGCCAGCCAATGTGCAGGCCACTATGGGGTTGATCAGATGTGTGGAGCGGGCGAAAGCGATTGTAATGGCGCCCCCTATCAGCATGGCGACAATGAAAGCCAGTGCCGCACCACCAAGCCAGAGTACCTCCTTGTATTCTGATAGCCACGGCGATTGAAATCCATAGGCACCAATCAGGGCCGCGACCAAAACATAAACCAGTTGTATTACCAGTCCAATAATGACCGTCGAGACAAAACCTACGGTGATGGCTTTCCAGTCCATTTCATCTCCTGTGTTATCTGGAAAAGTGCAGAGGATATTTCGACGTGATTCTCTCCTACCCATTGTTGGCTGTACCTGATCAGGATCAGTTCCTGCGGTATATATGGCCCACTTGTATTGACCAATCCAGCGGTCCTGCCACTCTCTCCGATCCCAATGGGATCGATCCCTTACGTTTTCAGTGACGCTGCAAGACGAGGGCTAAACAGGGTCGTCTCAGTCATCCAGGCGAAAGCCGATCTTCACGGTTACCTGCCAGTGAGCCACCTTGCCGTCCTGAATATGACCACGGGACTCGACCACTTCGAACCAGTTCATGTGGTGGACAGATTTTCCGGCGCGTTCAACTGCATTGCGGATGGCATCGTCGCTGCTGACGGTAGAGGAACCCACCACTTCGATTTTTTTGTAGACATGGTCACTCATTATTTTACTCCTTATATTGAAGGTGTGATGAAATATCCCAGCCGTATTCGGTTTAGGATATCTCTGATTAACAGGGTCTTTGTCATCTCGACCGGAGGGTGCGATCTCAAGCTACACAGCGCATAGCAGATAATGAGGTGTGAGATTTCTCACTACGTTCAAAATGACAGTTGATCAGGGATTGATTCGTAAATAACAGTCCATTTTATAAGTTGAGGCTATTTTTTTTCCAGCTCTTTTTTCAGCAGGTAGAGCTGTTCCAGAGCCTTTCTGGGCGACAGGTCATCGGGATCGATCTCGCGCAACATATCAAGTGCGGGAGACTCCTGAGGCTCCGCCGCAAACAGAGACAGCTGGTTCTGCTGCTGGTCCGCGTGTTGCTGGGCCGCCTGTTCCAACTCCCCTAATCGCTGCCGGGCACGTTTTATCACGCCCTTGGGAACCCCTGCCAGCGCCGCGACCTGCAGACCGTAACTCTGATTTGCGGGACCCTCCCGCACAGCGTGCAGAAAGACGATGGAGTCGCCATGTTCCACCGCATCGAGATGTACATTGGCAATGCCGGGATACTCCTCGGGCAGGGTGGTCAGCTCAAAGTAGTGGGTGGCGAAGAGGGTAAAGGCGTGGATGCGTGTCGCCAACTCGACGCCACAGGCCCAGGCGAGGGAGAGTCCGTCGAAGGTTGAGGTGCCGCGTCCGATCTCATCCATCAACACCAGACTCTGCTCGGAGGCGTTGTGCAGGATATTTGCGGTCTCCTCCATCTCCACCATAAAGGTGGAACGTCCACCGGCAAGATCGTCTGACGCGCCGATGCGGGAGAAGATGCGGTCGATGGGGCCTAGCCTGGCCGCCTTTGCCGGTATGAAACTGCCCGCATAGGCCAGCAGCGTGATGATTGCGATCTGCCGCATGTAGGTCGATTTGCCGCCCATGTTGGGGCCGGTGATGATCAGGATGCGGCGTTTTTCATCGAAGCGCACATTGTTGGCAACGAAAGGTGTGCTACTGACCTGCTCCACAACAGGGTGGCGGCCATCGTGGATCTCAAGGCCAGGCTCCTGGTGCAGCTCAGGTTGGCACAGGTCGAGGGTCTCGGCCCGTTCCGCCAGATTACAAAGAACATCCAGGGCGGCGAGACCCTCTGCACAGTTTTGCAGGGGCTGGAGATGCGCTCCCAGCCGGTCCAACAGTTCATTGTAGAGTGATTTTTCCCGCGCCAGTGAGCGCTCTCTGGCACTGAGTACCTGATCCTCGAATTTCTTTAGTTCCGGGGTGATGAAGCGTTCCGCCCCTTTCAATGTCTGGCGGCGGACGTAGTCCTCCGGTGCCTTGTCCGATTGGAGGCGGCTGATCTCGATGTAGTAACCATGCACCCGGTTGTAGCTGACCTTGAGATTGCTGATGCCGGTGCGTTCCCGCTCCCGCTGTTCCAGGTTGAGCAGAAACTGGTCGGCGTTCTGCGACAGGTTGCGCAGTCTGTCGAGCTCTTCATCATAACCTTCCGCCAGCACGCCGCCGTCGCGGATCAGCATCGGCGGCTGTTCGATGATGGCGCGCTGCAGCAGGTCGTGAACCTCCGGGTGTTTGCCTATCTTATCCGACAGGACGCCAGGCAGGGGCGAGGTGAGCAGTGTCAACTGTTGCTGCAGTTCGGGAAGGGTTCCGAGGGCGTCCCGCAGCACACTGAGATCCCGCGGACGTGCGCTCTTCAGTGCAACCCTGGCAAGGATTCGCTCGATGTCGCCGATGCCTTGCAGCGTCTCCTGCAAGGCGGGGAAAGCACGTTGGTTGAGTAACTCATCAATAGCCGCGTGGCGCTCAGAGACGGCACCGGCGTCGCGCAGGGGTCGGTTGATCCAGCGCCGCAGCATGCGGCTGCCCATCGGCGTGGCGGTGCGGTCCATGATCCCCGCCAAAGTGTGTTGGGGCTGATTCGACAGGGAGTGATCCAGTTCGAGATTTCGGCGGGTGGCGGCATCGATGATGATGGCATCTTCACGCCGTTCTACCCGCAGGCTGCGGATGTGGGGCAGGGCACTGTGCTGGGTCTCCTCCACATACTGCAGCAGGCAACCGGCAGCACCGACTGCAAAGGGCTGATCCTGACAGCCGAAGCCGGTGAGTTCACGGGTGCCGAACTGGCGTGTCAGCAGTTGGGTGGCGGCATCCAGATCGAAATGCCAGACAGGGCGGTGGGTGATGCCACACTGCAGGTCGAGATGCTCTGGCAGGCCGGAGTCCTCATCCAGCAGCAGTTCAGCCGGGCGCAGTCGTTCGAGTTCGCTGGTTAGCGCTTCATCGGTGTCGAGCTGTTGGACTGTGAAACGGCCGCTACCAAGGTCAAGCACTGCGAGGCCAAAACCCTTCTCCGTTTCATAAAGTGCAGCCAGTAGATTTTCCCGCCTATCTTCGAGCAGAGCCTCGTCAGTCACCGTGCCGGGTGTGACGATACGCACTACCTTGCGTTCCACCGGACCTTTGCTGGTTGCCGGGTCGCCGATCTGCTCGCAGATGGCGACTGATTCCCCCAAACGCACCAGCTTCGCCAGATAGCCCTCGGCGGCGTGATAGGGCACCCCGGCCATTGGAATCGGTTTACCTGCGGACTGGCCCCGCTTGGTCAGGGTGATATCGAGCAGGCGTGAGGCCTTCTCCGCATCAGTGAAAAAGAGTTCGTAAAAATCCCCCATGCGATAGAACACCAGCATATTGGGGTGTTCCCCCTTGATGCGAAGATACTGCTGCATCATTGGGGTGTGTTTGGGTGCGTTTTCCGTCATTTGGAGCTGGGTTGGAGCCTTAAATTGTCTTGGGGGATAAGGTTACAGGTTTCGGGTGACAGGTGTCGGGATTGACTGATTCCCCTCCCATGGGAGGAGGTCATTCTGCGAGGACGGAAAAAAAATATGACAGCTTCCTCCTGACCCGAATAGTTACCGCAATAATCTTGCTGTCACCTGTCACCTGTCACCTGTCACCTGTCACCTGTCACCTGTCACCTGTCATCCAAAGCTATAATGCTTCTCCACGTCCTTGAGAATCTGCCAGGTGCACTGCATTCCGGCAGGAAAGGTTACCAGATCACCGCGTCCAAACTCCTGGGGCTCACCGCCCTCCGGCGTTACTATGACCTTGCCGCGCAGGAAATAGCAGGTTTCGCTCTTGTCATAGGTCCACTCGAATGTGGACACCTCTTTTTCCCAAGTTGGCCAGTCAAAAACACCGGTAATTTCCAACTTCATCGCAGAGGGACGGTGTTCATAATGAATTGTGTGTTGTGTCATATTTGGTATCTGTTCGTGATCCAGGTCGGGAGAGTCTAACCTGAATTGAGGGGTGCCGTCAGGTGGCTCCCTCTATTATTCATGCGCCATTTCGTGATGATCTGATTTGATTGGTTTATGATCACCGGAAATGCCAGACCCTCATCCGGCTCGGAAAACACCATGAATGTTTTTATCCTCAATACTGGTCGCTGTGGCTCCACCACCTGGATCGAGGCCTGCAAGTACATCCGCAACTACACTGCGGCCCATGAATCCCGAGGTCATCTTATCGGCGAGCAGCGGCTGGCCTATCCATCCCGGCATATCGAAGCGGACAACCGCCTATCCTGGTATCTGGGTCGACTGGATGCGCTGTATGGGGACGATGCGTTCTATGTACATCTGAGTCGCAATTGGAATGAGACAGCGCAAAGTTTTTCCAGGCGTATCGATTTCGGCATCATGCGCGCCTATCGAGAGGGCATCCTGCAGAACATGGAGCCTGACTATAGTGCCGAAGCATTGGCGCATGATTATATCGAAACGGTGGAGAGCAATATCGCACTATTTCTCAAGGACAAACACAATAAGATAAATGTTCGGCTCGAATCGGCCAAAGCTGATTTCTCTCTCTTCTGGAAAGTCATTGGCGCTGAGGGGGAATTGGAGAAAGCACTGGCGGAATTCGATGTGCGACACAACCCGTCCAGTAGCTGAATGCTGCTGAAGTGGGGCAGCATCCGGCACTGGTAACTCTATCGTTTGTCGATAGACAGCAGGGAGCAGCCACGCTCCGTTTCAATAAAACTGTGCTGGACAGGCGGGTAATCCGCCTGCCACTGAGCGACCAGTTCCCGCTCATCCGCCCGCGCCGCATCGTCCAGATAGACGGTGCAATGGCTATTCAGTCTTTTCATCAACAACGGCAGTGCCGGGTAACGGGAGTGCTTCTGGATAAAGCCTGGAGGGCCGTCGATCACCAGCATATCGATCTCTGGTACGGATAGGTCGGAGAGCATGTACCATTGAAATTCCCGACCACCAATTTTGGTGTCTACCAGTGGTGCGTGCAGAACTGTCGCCATGTTATCCAGGCTGTAGAGGTTCAGGGCAGCTTGCGTGGACTGTGCGTACTCTTCGCCATTTTCAAGGCTCCAGACATGGCCGTTGCCATTTAACTGGCAACAGCGTGCCAGCAGCAGCGTGCTCAAGCCACTGCTGCACTCCAACACGACAGAAGGCTTCTCCCGCAGACAGTGCTCAACGACCAAGTCCAAAAAGTCAGCTCCGGCCGACCAATGTTCCGTGTAGGGTAAGCCTTGATCGAGGCCCAGACGGTCGCACAAGGGTTGATAATCATTCGGGTAAGAAAAAGTGAGTGATGCCTGGGGATGAACCATATTGTCGTCTGCACCTTTCGCGGTCATGCCTGTACCAGCCTTCGTCTGCTGCGCCACTATGTAATCGCATAGTTTACTATTAAACCGGCAATCGAATATCCTGCGTCACTCCATTTTCGACGCATCTGCTCCAAGCAGGTTACGATATATGTGCTGTTGTGATTTAGCGCTAAACCGGCAGAGGGAAATATGACTTCTGAGAATGATCTGAAACTGGCTTTACTTGCCGATGATGTCGGCATGTCCCTCCAGCAGCACGGTTTTACCCTGGTTCTGGCAGAATCTTGCACTGGAGGTTGGGTGGCGAAGGCGCTGACCGATATTCCTGGAAGCAGTGCCTGGTTCGATCGTGGTTTTGTTACTTACAGCAATGCAGCCAAGCAGGAGATGCTTGGCGTCGATGTGTCTACCATCGGACAGTGGGGCGCCGTTAGTGAACAGGTCGCCGCTGCCATGACGAACGGGGCGCTTGTCCATAGCCGCGCAGACGTTGCGATTGCCATCAGTGGTATCGCGGGGCCGAGCGGTGGATCTGCAGAAAAGCCTGTGGGCACTGTCTGTTTCTCCTGGCAACTGCGTTCGCAGGAGCCGGCTGTGAAGCGTGAACACTTTTCCGGGGATCGGGAGGCGGTGCGTCTCCAATCGGTGTTTTATGCCCTTGAACAGTTGATTGAGGTACTTGCGGCGAATGGCTGATCAACGTCTTTTCTTTGGGCTTTGGCCGGATCGAAAGGTGCGGGGCCGGTTGGTACGGGTCGGCCGTCAGTTCGGTGAAGCGGGGGGGCGACAGCACCATCCTGATGACCTGCATATGACCTTGGTATTTTTGGGGAAAGTGACGGAGCAGCAACTGCCTTGTGTAAAATCGGTGGCGGATGCAGTCGATGTCGAGGGCTTCTCCCTGGCGCTGAATCGAATAGGATATTGGTCCCGGCCGCGGATTCTCTGGTGTGGGCCGGAGACGATACCGGATGCTTTGAGTGATCTGGTCGCTGAACTCAAGCAGGGATTACAAACCTGTGGTTTTGAAGCTGAACGGAGAACCTACAGACCTCATGTCACCCTGCTGCGCAAGATGCGCGGTGGCGAGTTAGGCCTGCTTGAGCCAACCATCGAATGGGAGGCGCGGGAGTTTGTGCTGGCGGCATCCGGTAATGGCCCCGATACACCATCCCGTTACCGGATCATCGGACGCTGGCCGATGGGAGCGATAAACTCGGCAGACTCTGGATGAAAGAGTTTATCTCATCTCGATTGCAGAGAGGGATTTAAATCCCTTGAGAGGCACTTATCCCACGGACTCACGATTTGAGCCTGCACCTGTGTGATAATTTTACTTCCAAAAAGTACTGTATGAATGTACAGTACTTACAGAACAACACTACAGAGGTTAATCCGGATGGACGACAATCGCACAAAAGCACTCAGCGCGGCCCTGGGGCAGATCGAGAAACAGTTTGGCAAAGGCTCTGTCATGCGTATGGGGGATGCCAGCGCCATTCGTGATATTGGTGTGATCTCCACGGGTTCGCTCAATCTGGATATTGCACTGGGTGTGGGCGGATTGCCCAAGGGACGTGTAGTCGAGATCTACGGCCCGGAATCCTCCGGCAAGACCACGCTGACCCTGCAGGTGGTGGCGGAGGCCCAGAAACAGGGCGGAACCTGCGCCTTTATTGATGCTGAGCACGCTCTTGATCCAGACTATGCGGGAAAACTGGGCGTCAATGTTGACGAACTGTTGGTTTCCCAGCCAGATACCGGCGAGCAGGCGTTGGAGATCTCAGACATGCTGGTACGCTCCGGCGCCGTCGATGTGGTGGTGGTGGACTCGGTGGCTGCTTTGACGCCGAAGGCTGAGATAGAAGGTGAGATGGGCGATACCCACGTCGGCCTGCAGGCCCGTTTGATGTCACAGGCCCTGCGGAAGCTTACCGCCAATATCAAGCGTACCAACTGTCTGGTGATCTTCATCAACCAGATCCGTATGAAGATCGGTGTCATGTTTGGCAGCCCGGAGACCACCACTGGCGGTAACGCCCTCAAGTTCTACTCGTCTGTGCGTCTCGATATCCGTCGCATCGGCGCCATCAAAAAGGGTGACGAGATAGTCGGTAACGACACCAAGGTCAAGGTGGTGAAAAATAAGGTGGCGCCCCCATTCAAGCTGGCAAATTTCGAGATCCTCTATGGTGAGGGTATCTCCCATGAAGGGGAGATCATCGACCTGGGGGTCAAGCAGAACATTATTGACAAGGCAGGAGCCTGGTATAGCTATAATGGTGACCGCATTGGCCAGGGCAAGGAGAATGTACGCCAGTTTCTGAAGGACAACCCGGACATTGCCGAGCATATTGAGGAACGCATCCGCACCGAGCTGTTGCCGCAAGAGCAGGAAACGGAAATGAAAGTGGTTGAGGCCAAAGCCTGAACGACCCTTCGGACAAGAATGAGATCGAAGCAGTAGCGGCTCGCCTGCTGGCTGCACGAGAGCATTCCCGCCGACAGTTGCGCACTAAACTGCTTGGGCGTGGCTTTGATGTTGACGTTATCGAAGTCGTGCTCGACGGCTTGGAGAGTACCGGGCTGCTGAGTGATGCGCGATTTACTGAGTCCTACATCGAATGGCGTGTCGGCCGAGGCAGTGGACCGGTGCGCATTCGTCGTGAACTGAGGGAGCGTGGCATTGAAGATGCCATGATTGCCGGCTTTTTGGAGATTTATTCCGGTGAGTGGCAGGAACTGCTGAAAGTAGTACACGACCGCAAATATGGTTCTGAGCAGGCTCAGGATCGAAAGGAGCTGTCCCGGCGCGCGCGCTTTCTGGAATACCGGGGTTTTCCAGGTGAGCTGATTCGACAGTTCCTATTTGATTTTGATTGAACTTTGTTGGGATTTTCTGGGTGTCTAAGTTAGCTGGAATTCAGGGGTTTAAGCAATTTAAATTGTAAGAAAATGCATTAATTAATTCTTATAATATATTGATATATAACACTATGATAAATGTGTCATGTGCTATTTTTGAGGCATGAATATCATCGGGATCGTTTGAGGGTATTGCCCTTTCGTAGGGTTCGCCGCACGCACCATCGGCATAATGCGCGTGGTTTATCCTGCGTTGAATGAACTGACGGGGCAGGGCTAAACCGGTTGACTGTACATTAATATCTTCAGTGGCTGCTTCCTTGCGAGTTGCCGTCTGAAGAGTGTCAGCTTTGCTATGTTTTTTAGGAGCAGAAAAAATTTACGGAAGCGGGTGTTTTGGTCTGCTTTCTGGTATCTTGAGGGGCTGTTTTTTCAGGTGATTTTGCTTGTCCGAAATGAAAAGTAGCGCTGATATCCGTAAGGCCTTCCTGGACTATTTTGCTGAACACGGCCACGAGGTGGTAGCCAGCAGTCCATTGGTACCCATGAACGACCCGACCCTGCTTTTTACCAATGCGGGTATGGTGCAGTTCAAAGATGTCTTTCTTGGGCGTGAAAAGCGCAATTATGTTCGTGCTACCAGCTCCCAGCGCTGTGTTCGCGCCGGCGGCAAACACAACGACCTGGAAAATGTCGGTTACACCGCACGTCACCACACCTTCTTCGAGATGCTGGGTAACTTCAGCTTTGGAGACTACTTCAAGCGGGATGCTATCAAATATGCCTGGGAGTTCCTTACGGTAACCCTCGGTCTGCCTGCAGAAAAGCTCTGGGTCACCATCTACGATGAGGATGAAGAGGCGGCGGACATCTGGCTCAATGAGGTCGGTATTAATCCCGCCAGTTTCACCCGTATCGGCGACAAGCCCGGCAAGCGTTACGAAAGCGATAACTTCTGGTCGATGGGGGATACTGGCCCCTGCGGCCCCTGCTCGGAGATCTTCTACGATCACGGGGAGGATGTCTGGGGTGGCCCGCCCGGTACGCCCGAAGAGGACGGCGACCGATATATTGAGATCTGGAACCTGGTATTCATGCAGTACAACCGGGATGCCGATGGCAACATGACTCCGCTCCCTAAGCCGTCCGTGGATACCGGCATGGGACTGGAGCGGCTGGCGGCTGTGCTGCAGCACGTTCACAGCAACTATGAAATTGACCTATTCACCAGCCTGATCAAGGCCGCCGGTGAGGTTACCGACTGCAACGATCTGGAAGAGAAATCCTTGCGGGTGATTGCCGACCATATCCGCTCCTGCGCTTTTTTGGTGGTGGATGGGGTAATGCCCTCCAACGAAGGGCGCGGCTTTGTGGTACGCCGTATCATTCGGCGTGCGATTCGTCATGGTTATATGCTGGGTAAGAACGATCCCTTTTTCTTTCAGCTGGTCGACCCGCTGGTAAAAGAGATGGGCGAGAGCTACCCGGAACTGGTTCAGGCTGCAGATCAGGTAAAACGCGTCCTGAAACAAGAGGAGGAGCGTTTCGCCGAAACCCTTGAGCAAGGCATGAAGATCCTCGAAGAGGTGATTGCCGGGCTCGACAGCACAGTGATTCCCGGCGAGACAGTCTTCAAGCTTTACGATACTTATGGCTTCCCTGCTGATCTTACCGCCGATATTGCCCGAGAGCGGGGTCTGACCCTCGACATGGATGGCTTCAGTCGTGAGATGGAGGCCCAACGGGAGCGCGCCCGGGCCGCCAGCCAGTTCGGAGTTAACCAGGAGTTTAGTCTTAGCCTGGATGCGGAGACTCTCTTCACTGGCTATGGACAACTGGAAGATGAGGGCAGTGTTGTAGCACTGGTGCGCGATGGAGAGCCCGTCGAGTCTCTCGCGCAGGGTGAATCCGGAATGGTCATTCTTGATCAGACCCCATTCTATGCTGAGTCTGGTGGACAGGTGGGAGATCAGGGAGTGCTCGAGGCCAACGGTGTCTTGTTCGAGGTGGATGACACCCGCAAGCAGGCTGGTAGTGTGTTTGCCCACATTGGTAAACTGGAGGAGGGTGAATTGCGTATTGGCGATACCGTCAACGCTCAGGTCAACGATTTTACCCGCCAGGCGACAGCGCTTAACCACTCAGCCACGCACTTGCTGCATTCGGCGCTGCATACCGTACTGGGTGAACATGTTGCACAGAAGGGGTCTCTGGTTGATGCGGAGAGGCTGCGCTTTGACTTCTCCCATTTTGAACCGATCTCCCGCGAGCAGTTGCAGGAGATTGAACAGATGGTCAATGAACAGATCCGCCGTAATCACCCCGTCGAGACGCAGATCATGTCTCTTGATGATGCGCGCGAGAGCGGTGCCAAGGCGCTATTTGGCGAGAAATATACCGACGAGGTTCGGGTACTGAATATGGGGGATTTCTCCACGGAATTGTGTGGCGGCATCCATGCCAACGCGGTGGGTGATATCGGTTTGTGCAAGATTACCTCCGAAAGCGGTATCGCCGCCGGCGTACGACGCATCGAAGGTGTCACCGGTCAGCGTGCGCTCGAATGGATTGAGGCGGATGAGGAGCGGGTTCAGCGTCTGGCCGACTTGGTCAAATCAGGACGCGACGATATCGAAGAAAAGGTCATAAATATCCTGGATCGCAACCGTAAACTGGAGAAAGAGCTGGAGCAGCTCAAGGCCAAGTTGGCGAGTGCAGCTGGTAGTGATCTGGCCTCAGGTGCCATTGAAGTCGGGGGGGTGAAAGTGCTTGCAGCCAAGCTTGAGGGTGCCGATCCAAAGTCCCTGCGTGACACTATGGATCAGCTGAAGAACAAATTGGGTTCAGCTGTTATCGTGCTGGCGACTGTGAGCGGGGTGAAGGTCTCCCTGGTCGCTGGCGTCACAAAGGATCTGACCGGAAAGATGAAGGCTGGTGATCTGATCAGGATGGTAGCAGAGCAGGTTGGTGGCAAGGGCGGAGGGCGTCCCGATATGGCTCAGGCCGGTGGTAATAATCCTGAATCGCTGCCGGATGCATTGGCCCAGGTCGAAAATTGGGTGCGTGAGAAGACTGGCGTTTGATTTCTGTGGGTTTTCACCCAGGGGATTTTCGTGTTTAATTACGCCCTTTCCCGTTGCGGGTACCCCCTGTAACGCCAACTCCACAAAGTATACTCTAGTTAAGATATGGCGCTGATTGTCCAGAAATATGGCGGTACCTCTGTCGGTACAATTGAAAGAATCCAGGCTGTAGCCGGAAAGATTAAGAGCAAAGCTGAGCGCGGTGATCAGATTGTAGTTGTGGTCTCTGCAATGTCTGGAGAAACCAATCGCCTGATTGGTTTGGCAGACGAGATCGAAGAAGCCCCCTCACCCCGCGAGATGGATGTCCTTGTCTCCACTGGTGAACAGGTGACCATCGCACTGCTCTGCATGGCACTGCATAAAGTGGATTGCCGAGCTCGATCCTATACCGGCGGCCAGGTTCAAATCCTTACAGATGAGGCACACAGCAAGGCGCGAATCAAGGATATCGATGGCGCCCGGGTGAAAACTGATCTTGATGCCGGTCACGTGGTTGTGATTGCCGGATTTCAGGGCGTGGATGATCAAGGTAATATCACGACATTGGGTCGTGGTGGGTCCGACACCACCGCAGTTGCGATGGCTGCTGCACTTAAGGCCGATGAGTGCCAGATCTACACTGATGTTGACGGCGTCTATACGACTGATCCAAGAATTGAACCCAAGGCCCGCCGACTGGAACGTATTACTTTCGAAGAGATGCTGGAGATGGCCAGTCTGGGTTCGAAGGTACTGCAGATCCGCGCGGTCGAGTTTGCTGGAAAATACAATGTACCCTTGCGGGTTCTTTCTAGCTTTGAAGAGGGTGAAGGTACCCTGATAACCTTTGAGGAAGATAATGTGGAAGCGGCAAAGATCTCCGGTATTGCGTTTAATCGCGACGAGGCAAAGCTGACGGTTCTGGGCGTGCCCGACCAGCCCGGTGTGGCCCATAAAATACTGGGTCCGATTTCAGATGCCAACATCGAAGTCGATATGATCGTGCAGAATATTGCAGCTGATGAAGCGACAACTGACTTCACATTTACAGTCCACAGAAATGATTTCACTCAGGCCAAAGAGATCCTGCAGGGGGTGGCTGAGTCTTTGAAGGCGCAGGACGTTTTGAACGATGACTCCGTAGTCAAGATTTCACTGGTCGGCGTGGGCATGCGGTCTCACGCAGGTATTGCCAGTGAAATGTTCGGGGCACTGGCTAAAGAGGGTATCAACATACGAATGATCTCTACATCCGAAATCAAGATTTCAGTTGTGATAGACGAGAAATACCTCGAACTTGGGGTAAGGACGCTACATGAGGCATTTGGTTTGGAGTCGGAGGGCGTTGCATAATCACTACATTCCTAAAACCTTCTTGAACTCCAACTATAAGGATCTATTGGACTTTTTTCTGGTCTAACCTATTGTTAGTATAGGTACGTCAGTTACATCATAGTAGCTGGCTTGGTTGGTAAGCGCTGTCGGCAGTTTCGGACACATTTAGGTTAGTCTGGCAGCAGGTAAGAAGGAAAACAGGGAGATTGGATTATGTTGATCTTGACTCGCCGTGTTGGCGAAACTCTTATGATTGGCGATGAAGTAACGGTTACCGTGTTGGGTGTAAAAGGTAACCAGGTTCGTATTGGCGTAAATGCTCCGCGTGATGTGACCGTGCATCGTGAAGAGATATACGAACGGATCAAGCGCGAGCAGGCTGAACAGCAGGGTGCTGCAGAAGAGTAAAGCAGGTTCGCGGGGCGGTTTTAATACCGCACAAAAAAACTTCGGCATTTGCCGAAGTTTTTTTTGTTTGTAGGAAGAGAAATCGGTACAATCCGTTTCGGTTTTATGGGATGCCTAAATGGCACTGACCCGAAGGGGTGGGGGACGTTAGTCCCACACAGCGTGCTCCCTTATGGCCCTAGGGCCACTGAGCAAATGCACGGAATTTGGAGAGATGGCCGAGCGGCTGAAGGCGCTCCCCTGCTAAGGGAGTATGGGGTTTATAGCTCCATCGAGGGTTCAAATCCCTCTCTCTCCGCCATACAGACAAATACTGGCTGAAAAGGCGGTTTTGTGTTGACAAAAGAGCGCGGATTCAGCAGAATTCGCGCTCCAAAAAGCTACGCGCCCGTAGCTCAGCTGGATAGAGTACCTGGCTACGAACCAGGTGGTCGGAGGTTCGAATCCTTCCGGGCGCGCCATATTCCTTCGGGAAATCAAAGGGTTAGCGGTTAAACAACTGCTGACCCTTTTTCTTTTTCCGACAGTTTTCCGACAAGCTCCTTTTTCCGTCTGACCACTGTTAGGGTCGGGGTTTGAGAGATGCCGCGATCAACGATCTTTTCGACAGCATTTAGCAGCTCGCTCAGCTCCGCCGCTGAGTAATGGGTTGTGATATCCCCATTGGCATGCCCCAAAAGGGCCTTGCGTGTCTCTAGCGGCACACCAGCCCCTCTGAGACGCCGCCCGAAGGTATGGCGCAAGTTATGCACCCCCTTCAGGATGCCTTTTTCCAGCGGCAGTCCTGTGGCTTTCCATGCCCGATTCCATGCACTTGAGTGAAGCTTTCTTACCGGGCTTCCCTTGTATGTGAACACATAGTCCGGGTGTATCCCGCGCCGGGCCTCAATAACCCGGCTTGCCACTGTGTTTAGCACCACGACCCGCTCTGTGCTGGTTTTGGTGATCGTGTCCGGCAGAATGAAGACAGAGGTCTTCAAATCTGGAACGGCCACTTCCCATTCCCAGCGGAGCTGGCAGACTTCCTGTTCCCGGCATCCCGTATTGACGGCATACAGCGCCGCATCAGCGAGATGACGAGGCAGGGCCTTGAACAGCTTGTCCTGTTCCGTCCAAGAGAGCGGATAGGGACTGGACTGCCGACCTTTTGTCGGCAACCGGCTAAGTCTAGGGGGAGCCTGCCTTAGCCAGGGCGTTCCATTCTCATCCCGCCAAACCCGTGCTGCGCGGTTCAACACAGCAGACACCACGCCAATCGCATTGTTGATCGATTTCGGGGCTTTACCCCGTTTCGTTTCATGATCAACAAAGCGTTTCAGCGTGCCGTCATGGACCTGTTCCAACACATTCGATCCAATGAATGGAAAGAGCTGATCCAGGTGCATCGCCATAGTGTCGGCAGATGGCTTTTGAGCAATTTCCTCGAGGTAGCGCATGGCTGCTTCCTCAAAGGTGTAAATGCCCTCTACCTTCCGCCGGGCTTCTCCTTCAATATCCGCCAATCGGCGGATCAGGTACTTCTCTGCCTCAGAGCGGCTAGCCGCTCCCGTGCTTTCACGGAGCCAGCCGCCTTGGCAGTACTCACAACGCTTTTCGATGTGCCAGATTTCGCCTTTGAGGCGGAGCCCCGGCATACGGTTACGTTTCGACATAGGTCGTCCTCCAGTTCAGAGGCCTTCGGACGACGCCCGTTGCGGTTCTTAAAATCGTCTGCCCAGGCATCAAGATCAAGTCGGTCAAAGGCAATGGACTGGGTTCCCAGCGGAATTTCAGTGATGTAGGGGCGCACTTCCGCATTGAATCGGCTCCGGTCCATGCCCAGATAGGTCGGAGCGTCGCGCATCCGGATAAATCGGGGTAAAAGGCGTGCGTGCGTGTCCATGCTGATTACAATCGCACATGCTTAGCTCGGCGCTCCTCTCGCCTTCCTCGCAGGTAGGCAGAAAAAGAAGCCGGTCCCGGATATGAGACCGGCTTCAGTAAGGGCTCCAACCTAAAAGCCGGGTGGCTTGGGTCGAAGTGTTTGGCGGCATGCCCGCGCGCGCTGGATGTTTTCCAGACTGGCGAGAGCGTTGCGCCGCTCAGCTGAGCCTGCTTTTGTGCCGGTCAGGTCTTGTGAGACTTTTCGGAACAGTGCTGACAGCTCATTTTCGTTTTTGGTGTGAAGTTCTGATGGCGTAATGACTTTGCGCATCTTTTTCCTCCTTGTTTAGTTCAAAGAGGCCCCGCCCATCGGAGCCTTTCCGTTGGCTCCCGGATTCACGCTCGCATGGACGGCAAAGGTCCGCGTGGGCGAAAGGGGTGATATGGCAAAAACAAGGAGGATGGTGCGCTTGCCAGAAGAATGGCTGAACGCTTGTGAAAATTGAGGGGGGATGGACTGATCGAGGGGGCGATGCTGACCGCAGGGGCAGGCTGCCTGAGATGTTCACGGCATTTTATCGATTCTTAGGAAAGTATTAAGTGCTACGGCCTTAAGATAAATACAGGACGTATCGAAACGTCTCGCTGGCTCCCGGTAAGTGGAAAGGAGCGGTCCAATACCATGCAAATCAAAATCCGAGGTGAGATGACGATCCTGGAAATTTGCCAGGCTATCGTCGAAAAACTTAATGAAGTCGAAGCGGAATATGCTGTTCGTCATACACGTGGCGCAACACTTTATATCAATCCAACCAATGGGTTCGGCGATGATGTTGAACCGGTGGATCGGTCAGGACGACGCATTGACAAGGTTTACAGTGATGGCCCCTACAAATCGGCGGCTATGGACTACAAGCTGTAGGAATGTTCCCCAAACCATATCTGAAAGGAGGTGAATAACTCCTTGAAAATACCTTGCTATATCAATTTGGAACAGGCCCGTCAGGTACTGGGGGAAATGGGTGTAGAACTCTCTCCCCGTCAGATCAAACGGGCATCCGAGATGGATGCTCAGGGGAAACGTAAATTGCCTTTCTTTGTCGATCCCATTGAGAAGAAGCTCAAGATCGAGAAGGGCACGTTGGTCGATATTTACCGACAACTTCAGGTCGATGCGGAAAATAGTGTGAAACGTTAGATTCCGGAAAATTTTTATTGATTGGAAGGGAGTAATTGCTCTATAGATAGTTATGGCAGACATTAGGAAACGGGTAGGAAAAAAGGGAACCACATATCAGGTTCGATACCCAAGTAACTCAAATAAATCATGCTACTCATTCGCTACCTTCAATACGCTCAAGGAGGCGCGGGCGTTTACCGAAAACCTTGGAGCCCTTCAGGGTAAGGTATCTACAGAAATTACGAGTGTGTCAGCGGCAGTTCAATTATGGCTGGATATCTGTGAGAAAATTGGCCGGGATGGCCGTGAGAAAGTTGAGCCGGAAACCCTCAAAGAATATCATCATCGCGGTCGTATTATGCAGGAATATGATTGGCCGAAGTCTCTTCAGGAATTGGGGTCTGCGGATATCGTACATTTTCGAAACTGGCTTCTCCAAAATAAAACACGTGATCAGGCAAGGCGTACGTTGTCATCACTCCATTCTGTTCTTATTGAAATGAAGCACCAGGGGCATATTCTGAATGATCCTGCAGCAGGTATCAGCATCAAAAGTGGGGGACGCTATGAGGCTGATGATGGTGAAGTAGAAATCCCATCCGATCAGGAGATGCGCGATATTTTTGCTGCTGCCGACGTCATGGGTAATAAAAATGATTTCATGGAAAAGTGCTGGGCTCGTTATCGCCCCATGATTTATCTGGCCGGATTCACTGGTATGAGACCGTCAGAGTATCGTGGACTTCCATGGAATAGCCTATTTGAGGATCGTGTCGAAGTACGCCAGCGGGCAGACAAGACCGGGATAATCGGACCAGTAAAGTCGAGGGCAGGCCGACGTACTATCTTTCTGCCAAAATTAGTTACGGAGATGATTTTTGATTGGCACCAGAGGTGTCCATCCTCCAAGCTTGGTCTAGTTTTCCCAACAGAGACAGGCAAGCCGCTTAATCTTGGTAACTTTCGGGCCGGGGCCTGGTTGCCTCTATTGAAGGAAGCTGACCTGATGAAATCGACGATGGTCAATGGACAGGAAGTCTCCCGTCCGAAATACACACCTTATGTTCTAAGACACTATTTCGCATCCAAGCTCATCGAGAAAGGCAAAGACCTAAAGTTTATTCAAGACACGATGGGGCATTCAAAGATTGAGGTGACTTTGAATGTTTACGGCCATTTCTTAAAGGGGCGAGAGGAAGAGAAAAAACTGATCGCAGAAGAGCTTGCAGCTGATATGCTCAATATTTCTTGTGGCAAATTTGTGGCAAATTCTCTGCAAGCCGCAGAATAACTGGGATAAAAAGTAGCCTTCCAAGCTAGTTATGACGGTTCGATCCCGTTCACCCGCTCCATCAATTAAAACAATCACTTAGCAATATGTTACGACAAGAAACGGCCTTTTGGAGCCGTTTTTGCCACAAATAGCTAGCCCTTTGTAACCAGCAGGAATCCGCGATTGTCTGAATCGGTCTGGCTCAGCTTGTGGCAACTTTGTGGCAAGAAGGGCTTCGTGAAATATCGCAGGTGTCCCAATGAGTCTATGAAAAGGGATTTGAGGTTATTTGCCACAAGTTCCAGCCTTTCAGGTTCCTAGGCTCGTCCTCTGAGCCAGCTCCTAAGAGATAATTGCACATACTCGCTTTAGCCGTTGCGTCACGCTCTAATTTTGGCCATTATGGCTCAAATGGCTACTTTAGAGTGTGCGCTATGAAATCCATGTCTGCGAAAGACGCCAAAAACGGATTTGGGCGGCTCCTTGATACGGCTCGGGCTGAACCAGTCACTGTCGAAAAGCATGGTCGGGCAGTCGTGGTTGTCATGAGTGTTGAAGAGTACGAACGGCTGCTGGCAACAAAGAAGAGCATGGCTGAGGCGAACGTAAACGCGAAGCGTTTATAATAAAGAAAGCAAAAGGGAGGCTACATCAAATGGCGGGGACGTTTTACGAACAGCCGATACTGAATTCGCCCTATGAGGAACCAGCCTTGCACCATGCGCTGGATGAAGATGGCCAGCCCACAGACAATCCCCCGATTTCCGGTCGCCGAAGGTCGGAGCTGATTACGCCAGTTCCAAAACCCAAAAAGCGCCGAAACAAATCCATTTCTAAACAGACGACATTGGACTTGCATTCTGACGACGGTATTTCTACCAAAGAACAAGAATACAATCCAACGCCGATCATCAATGAAATACGCTCACGCGTGGCGGATTGGCGCAGATTGCCGAGTCAGACAGACTGGGGTGTGACACCAGCTACTGCACGTCTTCTGCAACATTGGCGACACCATGATTTTCAAGGTATTCGCCCATTTTTCTGCCAGATTGAGGCGGTTGAGACGGTCATTTGGCTCACCGAAGTTGCTCGAAAACAAAAAACATACAAGCACTTCTGGAACCATATTCAGGGAGCTAACGAGCAGGCCAATCCGGAGCTGATCCGACTCGCTTTGAAGATGGCGACCGGTGCGGGCAAGACAACAGTTATGGCTATGCTCATGGCATGGCAGACGGTGAATGCGGTTCGCTCTCCTACAAGCAAGCTGTTTACTCGTGGATTTCTAATCGTTTCCCCAGGCATCACGATTAAGGATCGTCTTCGTGTTTTGCAACCCAACGACCCGAATAGTTATTACAAATCACATGAGCTTGTTCCAGCAGACATGCTGGAAGATATCAACAAGGCAAAGATTGTCATTACCAACTATCACGCCTTTCAGCTTCGGGAGATGATGGATACCAATAAGGTAGGAAAATCTTTGCTACAAGGGCGTGGTGATGCGCTTCAAACCAAAGAGTCCGAAGGGCAAATGGTCAGGCGTGTAGCCGAAGAACTGATGGGGTTCAAAAATGTCGTTGTTATCAATGATGAGGCTCATCATTGTTACCGGGAAAAACCGGAAAATGAAGATATTGAAGATCTCAAGGGTGATGAGAAAAAAGAGGCAAAAAAGGAAAATGAGTCAGCTCGTGTCTGGATCAATGGGATTGAAGCCTTCAAACGCAAGCTTGGCGTTCGAGCTGTTTATGACCTATCGGCCACACCATTTTTCCTGAGTGGGTCAGGCTGGGCTGAAGGAACACTCTTTCCATGGACGGTCAGCGACTTCTCTCTAATAGACGCTATTGAATGTGGCATCGTCAAGCTTCCGCGTGTGCCGGTGGCCGACAACATTCCCGGTGCGGACGTGCCGATTTTTCGAAACTTGTGGGAACACATCGGCAAGGAAATGCCCAAAAAGGCAAAGCTGGTTGCTGATCCACTAGGTATCCCTGACAAGCTTAAAACAGCTCTGCACGCACTCTATAAGCACTACGAAGAAACTTACGAGAAGTGGGAGCGTGCAGGTATCGATACCCCGCCCGTATTCATCGTAGTCTGCAACAACACATCCACGTCAAAGCTTGTCTATGAATACATTTCTGGTTGGCAGAGGCCGAACGAAGATGGTGAGGAAATATTCGAACACAATGGTCATTTGAAATTGTTTCGTAACTTTGATGAGCATGGAAATCCTTTTCCGCGCCCCAATACTCTCTTGATTGATAGCCAACAGATCGAATCCGGAGAACTTGATAAGAATTTTCGTGCTATGGCCGCAGCGGAAATTGAGCAGTTTAAGCGAGAGATGAAGCAACGTTCAGGTGCTGTGCGTATTCTGGCGAACGTGAACGCTGATTCTGGTGATCGTGAACACCCAACCTAACCACACATAGGGCTCGGTGTATTTTTACTTCAAGTGTTCACGATCAGTCAAGTTATGGCTTGCCGCTTCCGTAAAGATTCGCCTTTCAGCGTGATCCGGTGGGCGTTATGCATGAGCCGATCCAGAATGGCATCAGCCAACGTATTATCACCGATGGACTGATACCATTGATTCGTTGGCAACTGGCTGAGGATGGCCGTTGATGTGCTGCCATTTCGGTCATCCATTATTTCCATGAGATCATTTCGCTGTGCAGCGTTGAGCGGCTCCAGTCCCCAGTCATCAAGGATGAGCAAGTCGAGCCTGGCCAGTGTTTGCAGTGCTTTGCTGTAACTGCCATCGGCTTTTGTTTGTGCGAGTTCCAGCAGCAACCGGGATAGTCGATAGTATTTGACCCGGTAACCTTTCATGCAGGCAGCATAAGCCAGCGCACAGGCAATGTAAGTCTTTCCGCTGCCACAAGGACCGGTCAGCAGCAGATTTTGGTTTTTATTGATCCAGTCACATTGCAGTAGACTGGCCACCAGGGATTTCTTCAGCCCTCTGGGATGCTGGTAATCAACGTCTTGAGGGTTGGCTGCTATTTTGAGCTTGGCCGCTTTTAATAAACGCTGTTGCTTGCGATGCTCCCGGTCATTGAGTTCATTATCTGCCAGTATTTGCAGGCGCTCCTCGAAGGACAGGCCCTCGTAAGTGCCAGGCTGCTCCTGCTGAGTTACCAGTGCGTTGGCCATGCCACTGAGCTTGAGTTGTCGTAACTGTGTAATGGTTTGATCTAACATTATGGTTTCCTTTGGGTTTAGTGGAAGCTCTTCGGGCCACGGATGTTTTCATGTGACTGGGGTAATAAAGAGAGCTGCTCTTTTGATGCCGGCAGCAGTTGATCCTGATTGCTTTGCAGGATGGATTTGATCTGCTTTAAGCGATAAAGCTGGTGATGATTGGCAATCGCACATGCTTTATTCAGCCGGTCAGGTTCGTATTTTCTGGATAGATTCAGCAGACCCAGGCAGACACGGTATGCCTGCTGCTCATGTTGCTTTTGAGCCAGTATGCTTTTTACCCAGATGAGAACCTCATCACCCAGATCCTTGGCCCAGTTCATCAACCGTCCAGCAGACCATTGATGATGTTTCTCATGTTTTTTGGGCATGTGGTCAGGAACGGTGGTCATGCCATGGCAGTATTTTCGTACATGGCTGGTCACCCGCTTGTTGTGGAAGAAGATCTCTACCAGTTTGTCTTTGGTATGGATTTCCAACTGCTCACCAACCAGCTGATGGGGCACAGAGTACAGATGCTTTTCATACTGCACATGGTAATCCACGTTGACCTTCACCTTTTTAATATAGGTATATTCATAGGTGTGCTTCGGCAATGGAGACAGAGCAGTCTTGTCGATTGACTGGAACCATTCCTGACGTGAACCTTCCAGTTGTTTAAAAGGTTTTTTGTTAACGTCAGCCAACAAGGCAACGATACATTGGTTCAACTCGGCCAGGGAGAAGAAGGTATGGTGGCGTAAGCGAGCCAGTATCCAGCGTTCGATGATTTGCACACCCACTTCTGCCTTGGCTTTATCCTGTGGCTTTCTGGGGCGAGCCGGCATAATGGCGGTACCGTAATGTGCACCCAGTTGTTCGTAACTGGGGTTGAGGTCCGGATCGTGACGGCAGGCTTTGGTAACGCCGCTTTTTAAGTTATCCGGAACCACTAATTTTGGAACACCACCGATAAAAGCGAATGCTCTTGCATGACTGGCCAGCCAGTCTGGCAAGCCCTGTGTCCAGGTAGCTTCTGCAAAGGTGTAATTGGAGGCGCCTAGTACCGCGACAAAGATCTGGGCAAAGCGCACTTCACCGGTATCACCTTGAACAATTGGTACGGTCTGGCCTGCATAATCCACGAACAGTTTGTCACCGGCCTTATGGGTCTGGCGCATGGAGCGTTTTTGTTTTTTTAGCCACTCACTGTATAAGTGGCAATACTGCGGATAGCTGTAACTGCGGTTGGGGTATTGCTGGGCATATTCTTCCCAGAGCAGGTGCTTGGTGACATGTTTAAAATGCAGTTCCTTATAAACATCTTTCCAGTCTGGCAACTGTAACGATCCAGAGGTTCGTGTGTCTGATTCAGGATAAATGGCATTGGCTAACTGGCGATCATCCAGTTTTTCGATAGCCTCCCAGTCCAATCCCAGTTCATGAGCTTTGCAGGTGATTTTTTGCACTGCACCCAGGCTGAGGCGCAGACTGTCCCGGATTTGCCGCATGCTGAGCTGGGCAGACAACCGGAGTCTTAATATCTCTCTTAATTTACGCATTGATAGTCTCTTTGTTGGCATCGCCTTCCCCGGTCAAAACGGGCAAGGTTAGCAAGGCTTTATCAATGTGTGGAAAGGGTTTCTGGCATCGTGAACGGTGATTCTGGTGAAATGCCAAAAGCGTTCACGTTCGTCCAGAATAGGTGTTCACGATGGATCAGAATCAGTGTTCATGATGGGCCAGAATCAGTGTTCATGATGGGCCAGAATATGCATGCTGGCGATGTGGGAGAAATATCGGATGCAGAACTCCTGCGGGAGGTTATGAACACAGTCGGTAAAAAAGACCGATTGGGTGAACAGGTGCGCTGTGTTGTCTCCGTCTCCATGCTGACAGAAGGCTGGGACACTAACACGGTCACGCATATCCTCGGCATTCGAGCTTTCGGCACCCAACTCCTCTGTGAGCAGGTCGTCGGGCGAGGGTTGCGCCGCTATTCTTATGAGTTGAACAGCGAGGGTCTGTTCAATGTGGAATATGCCGACATCATGGGTATTCCCTTCGACTTTACGGCTAAGCCACAAGTCGCTCCGGTTAAACCGCCCAAGAAGACGACTCGTGTTGCAGCTGTCAAGGAACGGGCCTCACTTGAAATCATCTTCCCTCGTGTTACCGGTTATCGTGTCGATCTCCCGGAAGAGCGACTATCTGCGAATTTTACCGACGATTCAACATTTGTACTTACCCCGGACTTGGTCGGTCCTGGCCAGACACTGATGGAAGGTATTGTCGGTGAAGGTGTGATGATTTCCGCCGCAGACGCACAGGCCAAGCGACCCAGCACCATTGCCTTCGATCTCGCCAAGCTCCTCCTTTATAAATACTTCAAGGATGAAGACGGTGAACCAAAATTGCATCTTTTCGGCCAAGTGAAACGCATCGCTCGCCAATGGATCGATGAAGGTTATCTGGATTGCAAGGGCGATACCGGACGGTGGATGCTGGAATATCTTGATATCGGCAATCAGGCGGCTGAACGCATCTACAACGCCATTGTCAATTCCATTGGTGATAAACGGAAGGTGAAGGCCGTTCTTGATCCTTACAATCAAAAATCATCCACGGCTAACGTAGGTTTCTCAACGACCAAAGATTTATGGACGACAGCAGCTAATAAGTGCCATATCAATTACGTAGTTTTGGGTAGTGACTGGGAGGCGGAGTTCGCACGCGTCGCTGAGCAGCATCCAAACGTCATATCCTATGTGAAGAATCAGGGCTTAGGGTTAGAAATTCCCTATAAAGATGGATCTATGGCCCGTATCTACGTACCCGATTTCATTGTCCAGATTGATGATGGCCATGGTCCAGATGATCCACTTCATCTCATCGTTGAGGTAAAGGGCTATCGCCATGAAAATGTGAAGTTGAAATCGGAGACCATGCGTACACAGTGGATACCCGGCGTCAATAATCTGGGTTCATTTGGTCGTTGGACTTTTGAAGAGTTCAATGATGTCTTTGAAATGGATAAAGAATTCAAAGCGCTGATAGACAAGGTGCTGAAAGAGTATAGCGAAGAAGCAAAACAAGAAGCGGGAGTAGTCTGATGGCAAGGAGAACAAAAAAGGGGGCAAAACAGGTTGAAACGCTGACCCATGATGAGGCTACACGGAAGAATATCCCGACGGCAGAATTGCAATCCGCGGCACAGCGTGCGGAGGAGATCAATCCTTTTGAGCCAGTGACCTATCTGCGTGAAGACCCGTTGCCTGAAGGTGAAACCCGCCCTCGTGATGAAGATCTGGACCCACAGATTATTTGGAAAGGAGCAACCCTACGGCTGAGTCCAGAACAGATTGAGCAGCTTACCGATACTGGAAAGCTTGAAATCGGCGATGCGCAGCTCGTGTGGCGCGGCAAGGATCAGCAGGACTGGTCCGACCTCGTGGTGCATGCCCCGCCCCTTTACATACAGGAAAAAGTTCACCCCAAGGCCATTATTGATGACCTGAAAAGGCAGACGAAGGAACGAAAGGATGAGCAGTCCGGCACCTTCGACCTATTCGGCGATTTTAACGGCATCGATGCGGAAGCCAAGACCGAGTTCTACCAGCACGACCAGCACTGGTCGAACCGTATGATTCTGGGTGATAGCCTGCTAGTAATGGCAAGCCTTGCTGAACGTGAAGGTCTGCGGGGCAAGGTCCAGTGTATCTTTTTCGATCCACCATACGGAATTAAATTTAATTCAAACTGGCAGGTCTCCACTCGCTCGCGCGACGTTAAAGATGGGAAGCTGGAGCAAATTACACGGGAACCGGAACAGGTCAAAGCTTTTCGCGACACATGGGCTGACGGCATCCATTCATACCTCACCTATCTACGTGATCGTCTCACTGGCATGCGCGATTTGCTAACTGAGAGCGGCTCTATCTTCGTCCAGATCAGTGATGAGAATGTACATCGTGTTCGTGCCCTGATGGATGAAATATTTGGTGAAGAGAATTTTGTTAATACGATAATTTTTAAGAAAAAGAGTTCAACTACACCTACGGATGCAGTGAATGACTATTTACTTTGGTATTCTAAAAAGCGAGAACAATTAAAAATTCGTCAACTTTTTTCACCAAGAAGAGAACCTGGCAGCGGTTCAAAGATGACAGCTCTTTTATGGAGGACTGGTAAGTTTCTACAGAAGTCTAACTATAGTGAGGCAGATGTAGGTTCATTATTAGAAAAAGGAGCAGAATGGGGACGGGTCGATTATCCAATAGTAAGCCAGCACCCTAGTGGGCCATGCGTAAAATAATGTAACTAAAACGTTAACGGTGTAAAATATGGAATGCGTTTACCTAAGACATTTCAGATTACTGATAAAGCCGCTGGGATTTTAAAAGAGTGGTGCCGATCAACAACCCTTCCTCATGGCCAGATCATGAGAGCCAAGATTATTTTACAACTCAGTGAAGGGATGACACCGATGGAAGTTGCAACTGCCCAAAGGACATCAGCGAAGACAGTGCACCGCTGGCGAAATCGATTTGAGGCCGAAGGCGTTGATGGACTACTTGAAAGAGTCCGTTGCGGACGTCCTACGGTCATAGACAAGGCGACTGTCGACAAAGTTCTATTTCTGACCACAAAAAGAATTCCACAGGAATCTACACATTGGAGCATCGAGTTAATGTCTCGATACGCAGAAGTGACACCTTGGCAGGTTCGTCAGATCTGGAAGGCTGCAGATCTGCGTCCACACCGGCTGAAAACGTTTAAGATCAGTAATGATCCTGAGTTCGCTGATAAAGTCATTGATATTGTCGGTCTGTATATGAATCCTCCTGAGAATGCAGTTATTCTCAGCGTGGATGAGAAGACGCAGATTCAGGCATTGGATCGTACCCAACCTGGACTACCATTGAATCCGAGCCGGATCGGCAGTCGCACTCATGATTACAAAAGACACGGCACCACCAGTCTTTATGCTGCATTTAACACACTGACTGGAAAAGTGATTGGCAAAGTTTCGGATCGAACGAACAGCAAAAAATTTCTATCTTTTCTGAAACTACTTGATAGACGCACGCGTGCAGACCGAGAATTGCACATCATTATGGATAATCTGAGTGCTCACAAGACAGAGGCTGTTCGAGAATGGGTGGCCTCCCGACCGCGCATCCACCTTCATTTTACGCCAACCAGTTCATCATGGCTCAATGCCGTGGAAGGCTGGTTCTCGCAACTTGAGCGACGTGCGTTATACCGAGGGGTGTTCACCAGCGTTCCAGAACTAAAGACTGAGTTGGAGCGGTTCATCAAGGTTCATAACAGGGAGAGCGCAAAACCCTTTAAATGGACTAAACCTGCCAGCCACATTCTGGCGGCTGTTGGGCGTGCAAAGAAATCATTACAGAATTAACCGCATGTCCCACTAGTAAGACTAGAAGTCAGGACTATATTTTCCGCGGTCAAGCTAAAATTTGTGGCGCTAACAAACAGTGGCGCTTTGGATTAAAGGATGGGCTTCCTAGATTACAGAAAGCCAATCGTCTTTTTGATGGAAAGGGAAAGTCCATGGGAGGGGTAGTCTATTGGAATGACTGGAACTACGAAAGTTTTTCAAATATATGGATTGATATGCACAGCGAAAACCATCCTGTTTATGTAGTGCAAACAAGCCCACGGGTGATAGAACGTTGCTTAATGATGACCACTGATCCTGGTGACTTAGTATTTGACCCTACCTGTGGTTCAGGCACCACGGCTTATGTTGCGGAACAATGGGGAAGGAGATGGATTACACTTGATACATCGCGTGTAGCGCTTGCACTGGCGCGGTCACGTCTTATGGGTGCCCGGTATTCATACTATTATCTTTTAGATAGCATGGAAGGGCGTGAAAAAGAGCAATATATTACAGGTAAGATTCAACCAAATACACCTACACACGGTGATATTCGTCAAGGTTTTGTTTATAAGCGTGCCCCGCATATCACGCATAAGTCTATTGCGAGCAATGCCGAAATAGACGTTATTTGGGAGGATTATCAGGAAAAACTGGAACCTCTGCGCACGAAGTTGAATAAGGCTGTTGGCGAGAAATGGGAAGAATGGGAAATTCCTCGTGATACCGGCGAGGATTGGCCTGACTCCGCCACAAATGCCCATGCAGAATGGTGGAAACTGCGAATTGCACGCCAGAAAGAAATCGATAAATCTATTGCACAAAAGGCGGATGTAAAACTCCTTTATGACCAGCCCTACGAGGATACGTCCAAAGTCCGTGTAGCCGGTCCCTTTACTGTTGAAAGTTTATCCCCGCACCGCGTTGTTCCTGCGGATGATGAAGAGTTGATCAACGTTGCTGAAGGTAGGCGGGAGCGTGAAGATGCTCCGCTCAATGACTTCACGCAAATGGTAATCGAAAATCTGAAATCGGCTGGTGTTCATCAGGCCGCCAAGGATGATCGGATCACCTTCACCGGCATCGATGGTTGGCCTGGCAGTTTCATTGCCGCCGAAGGCCGGTTCATGGAGGGCGAAACAGAAAAAAGGTCAGCCATCTTCATCGGCCCTGAATTTGGAACCGTGACTCGTGCTGACCTGACGGCAGCAGCACGTGAAGCCCTGGATGCCCGGTTCGATGCATTGATCGCCTGTGGCTTCAACTTTGATGCCCATACATCGGAACTGACCAAACTAGGCCCGCTACCTATCTTGAAGGCCAAGATGAATCCCGATCTGCACATGTCGGAGGAATTGAAAAACACAGGTGCAGGCAATCTGTTTGTTGTTTTTGGCGAGCCCGATATCAAATGGGATTTCGATTGCGACGGCAACATCGTCGTCGAAGTGTTGGGGGTTGACGTATTCGACCCAAAAACTGGCGAGGTACACGCTAGGAGTCTGTCGGGTTTGATCCATTGAGCCAGGGATATTTTCCGGCCCACCGTGTTTTTCCCATAATCGCTGCCTCTGTAGGAATATAAGCCCTATGTAGGGCAGTGAATTATGAAAGACTGACCTATCCTTGTCGATATCTCAGCCTGCCAGCGCATGCATCCGCTTCAGGTTCCATGCCGTACATACCAGATTCCATTCACCTTGCGCTGAATCACTCCCTCGAAGGTGAAATTGCCGAAATCCCATTACTTCTTTGATAATGCCGAAGACGGTCTCAACTGTCGATTTCCGTGTGGCATACACGGCCTTGCCTTCCGGTGTACTGAGTCGATGCCTCATTCGGGTTAACATATCGGCATCTTCCGGGCAGGGCGGCACCTGTTTCAGCCGCTCTTCCAGCGGCAGGTTGTGCTGTTCGCGGCTATCGGAGAGGTAGGGGGTGATCTCCTGTGCTTCACAACGATTGACATTCTCTTCACTGAAGTAACCCGTATCCGCCAACAGACCTTGTGGTTTTCCCAGCTGCTCTTCTGCTGCCTTCAGTTGTGCAAGTGCAGGTTCTATTTCCTGTTTGTCATTGGGTTGCTGGGTAATATGGTTCTCCACGATCAGGTGGGTACCGGTATCAACTGCCGCTTGGGCGTTATAGGCCTGAACAAACCCTTCCGATGAGGGCATGATGCGTGACTCCTCATCCGTGAAATTGACTTGGTCTTTTTCCTGTGGACCTTCTTCTGGCGGCTTTGGCACTCTACCTCTGGCCTTCTTCCCTGTCTTTTCCTCTCGTTCCTTACGCCGCTTCACCTTCTCTTCGTATTCCGCCCGTTCTTTTTCAAAGCGCTCACGCGCTCTTCGTTCGATCTCTTTCTTAGCCTTGGCTATCGCAGCAAGCCGGTCCTCACGACGTTTGAGTTCCTCTGGAATATCCAGTTCCGGCTCTTCTTCTGCATCGGCCTGTTCGGCCTTTTTCAGCAACAGCTCGACTTCACGATGAAGCTGCTCTTCAAGCTTGTTGGCATACCCCCAACTCATCGCCTTGTGTTTGCTGGCATTGGCCTTGACCTTTGTCCCATCCAAACTCACATTGCCTATCTTCAAAAGACTCATCGCCTTGGCTATCACTAATATCTGGACAAAGAATCCCTTCAACTCCTTGAGAAAGCGTTTGCGAAAGGTGGCGATGGTGTCATGGTCTGGATGGCTGTCTGCCGTAATGAACCGGAAGGCCACGGAGTCGTAGGTGGCTTGCTCCAACTTTCGGCTGGAGAATACGCCGGTTGCGTAACCGTAGAACAGCAGTGAAAGCAAAATGGCTGGATGGTAGGGCGCTTTTCCTCCGCCACCGTATTGAGATTCCAGCTCTTTCAGATCCAGCTGTTCTACGATGTCCACGATAAATCGCGCCAAATGGTTCTCTGGTAGCCAGTCCTGTAATGAGGGCGGCAACAGATAGGGGGTGTCTCGATTAATCGTGCGGAATTTATCTGACATACTGACTTCGGTTCGTTATTCTTTGGCTTACAGTATTTTATCAAATGGGACTGGTTAAATCCGACAGACTCCTAGCGGCAAGAACGATATCGCCGCATGGTTTATCGATACTGATTATAACGAGGAAAGTTTCTTTGTTCGCCACGCCTATTTTATGGGTGCGAACGATCCCTACAAATCGTTAAAGACGAGCCTGAAGGCAGAGATAGACAAGGAAGCCTGGGAAACACTCTATCGCGAAAAATCACGACCATTTGGACGACCATCAACCGGTCGATTCGCTGTCAAAGTCATCAACCATTTTGGTGACGAAGTCATGAAAGTGTTTGGGGTGTAGGGGAGCTATGCAATTTCGGATCGCAGATAGTTTCACTAAAGCATTGGGCAAGTTGAATGCCCAGGAACAGTCCGCTACAAAAATCACTGTATTTGATTTGCAGCAGGACTCATCAGCACCTGGACTGAAGTTCCATCGTATCGACAAATCGAAAGATCCGAATTTCTGGTCAGTCCGTTCGAATCGCGACATTCGTGTGATTGTTCATAAGACTGCCGCAAGTTTCCTGATTTGCTACGTTGATCACCACGATGACGCCTATAAATGGGCAGAACGTCGCCGGATTGAGACGCATCCTAAGACCGGTGCAGCTCAGATCGTTGAAGTACGTGAACGGGTTGAAGAGATTGCAGCCCCCGTTTATGTGATACCTGAGCCGCAAGTAGTTACTACCAACAGCATTCCTCCTGAAATACCTCAGTTACCTCTGTTTAGCGATCTTTCAGAAAAAGATTTGCTTGGCGTTGGTGTACCACAAGACTGGGTTACAGATGTTCTTCAATCGTCAGAGGACTTATTTTTTGAGCTGACAGATCACATACCAGCGGAAGCTGCAGAGGCCTTGCTCGATTATGTGACGACGGGAGTGCTGCGCCAGCCTGAAGTGGCTATTGTTGGTGAAAGTCCTTTTGATCATCCTGATGCTCAGCGTCGTTTCCGTGTGTTGGAGGATGTGGAAGAGTTGGAGCGGGCGCTCGAATATCCATGGGATCAATGGGCGATATTTTTGCATCCTTCTCAACGGCGTGTGGTGGAACAGGAATTCAGTGGCCCGGCCCGTGTGTCAGGTTCGGCGGGAACCGGGAAAACGGTTGTGGCACTCCATCGTGCCGCCGCTATTCTGAAGAAGGACAAGCAAGCCAAAGTCCTACTGACAACATTTTCTTCACCATTGGCCAATGCGCTTGAGCATAAACTTCAGATGTTAACTGGCAAAAGTGGGTCTGATGGTTCACTGGTAACGATCTTGCCCTTTGAAGGTGTGGCTTATGATCTGTTTACACTTGCTTTTGGCCATACACCACGTGCAGCAACGAGGAAGCATGTCAGAGGGGCACTTGAGACAGCAGTAAAGGAACTGGGGCTTTCAGGTTTCACTCTGCGGTTTCTCGTTTCAGAATGGAATAATGTCATCGATGCGTGGCAAATCGACACTTTGGATGCATATCGCGACGTGCCGCGCCTGGGTCGCAAGAATCGTATGGGTTCAAAGCAAAGAGAGCGTGTCTGGCCAGTATTTGTACGAGTGCGAGAACTGCTAGAGGCTCAGGGTCTTAATTCATGGTCTGGAATCTTCGGTAAAGTTACGGCTCATTATGCGGTGCGTGAACACAAACCTTTTACCCATATCATCGTCGATGAAGCGCAGGATTTGGGTGTGCCAGAATTACGTTTGCTTGCGGCTATTGCCGACCAAAGTCCTGCAGCGTTGTTTTTTGCTGGCGATCTTGGACAGCAGATATTTCAGGAACCCTTCTCTTGGAAGGGGCTTGGTGTTGATATTCGTGGGCGATCCCAAACCCTTACTGTAAATTACCGTACATCACATCAAATTCGCCAAACCGTGGACAGACTATTGCCGCCACTCGTGCGGGATGTGGATGGTATCGAAGAAGACAGAAGAGGGACTGTTTCTGTGTTCAATGGTCCTGACCCGGATGTAAAGATATCTGATGATAGCAATCAGGAAAATAAAGGGGTTGTCCTTTGGATTGACGCGGTCATTGATGAGGGAATTGAACCAGAAGAAATCGGTATTTTCGTGCGCAGTAACAATGAGCTGCACCGGGCTCGTGCTGTAGTGAAACTGGCCGGGCAAACGCCATTGGAACTATCCGACCGCGTGGAGAGTCGTGATGGGCGAGTCTCCATAGGCACCATGCATCTTGCCAAAGGCCTTGAATTCAAAGCTGTAGTGGTCATGGCATGTGATGATGACATTCTGCCATTACAGAAGCGTATCGAAAATGTCGCCGATGAATCTGAGCTGGATGATGTGTACGAGACAGAACGCCATTTGTTCTATGTGGCTTGTACCCGCGCAAGAGATCGGCTTTTAGTGACGGGCGTGGGTCCCGCTTCCGAGTTTTTTGAGGATATTAAGGAGAGCTAGATTTGTATTTAGAACGGGTATTGCTCAAGAATTTTCGACTGCTAAGAGATGTTGATCTCGCGCTCGAAAACAATGTCACACTTGTTGTTGGACGCAACAACAGCGGGAAAACATCCCTTTCTGAAGTGATAAGACGCTTTACTTCCGACAAAAATGCATCCTTCCAAATCCAGGATTTCTCTGTCGCCAGCTACGATGATTTTTGCAAAGCGGTTAAAGCGAAGTATGAAGGGAAAGAAGAGCATGAAGTTCGTGCCTTGATTCCATACATTGAGTTACGAATTGTCTTTCAATATGATCCAACCCACCCACAATTTGGACAACTAGGTGAGTTTGTTATCGATCTGGACATGGAGTGCAATGAAGCCCTAGCCGTGATGCGGTATGAGCTGCGCGACGGTGCTATTGAACAGTTGTTTGAGGGCTATCTGGACGATGAATTGGCGCAAGAGAGACGCCCTCAGTTCTTTCATGATCTCGGGGAGCGAATTCCAAAGCTGTATACCGTAGATGTTTGGGCTGAGGACCCCAATGACGGGGAGAACCGTAAATCAAGCAGTCAGGCAGCGGTGAAGGCGCTACTAAAGACAGGATTTATCAATGCTCAACGAGGTCTAGATGATGAAACAATCAAAGAAAGCGACGTGCTGGCAAAGATTCTGGAAGCATTGTTCAGCAACGCATCTTTGGAGACTGCAAATGATGAAGAACGAGTTATAGCGGCAGAGCTTGAAGCGGCTGTAAAATCAATCCAGGAAGATATTGATGGCGATTTTCGGGACAAGCTGGAGAAGCTTCTCCCGACCTTAAACACCCTTGGATATCCTGGGTTGAGTGGGCCTGAGCTGACAACCGAGACAACACTGAATGTTCAAAGGCTATTAACCAACCATACGAAGGTTCGATATCAAGGTCATAGCGGGGTCCTACTACCTGAGTCCTACAACGGGCTA
This sequence comes from Gammaproteobacteria bacterium (ex Lamellibrachia satsuma), assembly GCA_019623805.1. Lineage (NCBI taxonomy): Bacteria > Pseudomonadati > Pseudomonadota > Gammaproteobacteria > Gammaproteobacteria bacterium (ex Lamellibrachia satsuma). The sequence goes on along the minus strand of CP053680.1, from coordinate 224,583 downwards.
GGGATGCGAAATCTGATATTTATCCTTCTTCAGATTTATCGCTTCTATCGAGATTTTCGTGCCCAACCAGAGGCACCAGGCGTCCATTTAGTGTTTATCGAGGAACCAGAGGCGCACCTTCATCCGCAAATGCAGGAAGTCTTTATTCGTCAGTTAGATGAGATTGTTAAGCAACTCAATGCGCAGCATTCTAAAGAGTCCCCATGGCCGGTACAATTCGTCGTGTCCACGCACGCTTCGCACATCGCTAATGAGGCGAACTTCGAAACCATTCGGTACTTCCTGCCGACCGCCGTTAATGAGTCGGCGGGAGTCTGGAAAACCACGATCAAGGACTTGCGGAGGGGATTGGTCAAGACGACAGATGAGGACAAAAAGTTCCTGCATCAATACCTTACCCTGACCCGATGCGACCTGTTCTTCTCTGATAAGGCTGTCTTGATTGAAGGTACCAGCGAAAGACTGCTTTTGCCCATCATGATTGCCAAGCGAGACGAGGCAGATACTGATGAGCATAAATTGCGGAGTCAGTATATGACAGTCATGGAAGTTGGTGGTGCATATGCCCATAAGTTTTTTGGGCTCCTAGAATTTTTGGAACTTCAAAGTCTGGTCATCACGGACTTGGACCCCGTCGAGAAAAGCGGTGGAAAAAAGTGCTTGGTGCATGAAGCAAAGGCAACAAGCAACGCTTGCATCAAAGATTGGTTTGACGGTGAAGCATGCATCCCGAATGATCTGATATTGAAAAGCGAAGACGATAAAACCAAAGGCCGTGTTCGAATCGCGTACCAAAGCCCCGAGGCTGACGGGGACCCTTGCGGTCGCACTCTTGAAGACGCGTTTATGCTTGCTAATCCAGAAAAATTTAGCGTTACGGGCGAAACCAAGGAAGAGCAGGAGAGAGATGCGAGAGAAAAAGCCGAGCAGCATAAGAAGTCTGAGTTTGCCCTGACACATGCCATTGATCAAACAGATTGGGTAACGCCAGCTTATATCCGGGAAGGATTAAATTGGCTCGCAACAATGCAAGCCTCTCCGCCTGATTTGCCTGGAACACCTGCGGATAGTGATGCCACAGAGGATTCTGTAGCAGCTGAGGGCGTTCCTCATGAATGATGTTGTTGTCCCCTCACAAAACCCAGCGGAGGAAGCAAGCGAGCGTGCTTTAGCGGACGTGCGTGAATGCATTGAGCATGGACAGAGCTTTAAACTAGAAGCCGGTGCGGGCGCAGGAAAGACGTACTCTTTAGTGAAGGCGCTCCAGTACTTGATTGAGCGGGAGGGCAAGCGACTTCCAAAACGCAATCAGCGGATCGCTTGCATTACCTTTACCAATGTCGCAAAGGACGAAATTGAATCTCGGACTGACAGGAGTCCTGTCATCCATTGCGACACAATCCACGCTTTTTGTTGGTCTTTTATTTCTGGTTTTCAGAGTCAACTGAGGGCCTCATTGCCCGAAATTGACAAATGGGGGGAACGCATTGAAGAGGTTGGTGGTGCGGGTTCGCGTCGCGTCGAGTACACTCTTGGACATCGCGGCATCACAGATAGCGCCATTTCTATCCATCATGACGATGTCTTGGTGTTGACGATCAAGCTGATGTCCTTTGAAAAATTTCGACGCATTCTCGTCCATCAATATCCAATCGTTCTCATTGATGAATATCAGGATACGGATGCCGAATGGATGGAGACCATCAAAACTCATTTTCTTGGACAAGCCGACGCGCCGTTATTGGGCCTTTTTGGTGATCACTGGCAAAAAATATATGGAAATGGTTGTGGTGAGGTAACACACTCTACCCTGAGGGAAATCGGGAAAGAAGCCAATTTTCGATCCGTCCCAGCAATAGTCGACTGTTTGAACCGGATGCGCCCCTCGCTTCCCCAGTTCGTTGTTGATCCGGAAGCCGAAGGAGAAGTTCATGTGTTCCATACGAACGCTTGGGAAGGAGAACGCCAAAAGGGCGCTCACTATGGAGGCGATCTGCCCCCTGAAGTGGCGAGCGCTGCGCTGTTATCGGTGAAAGAGCAACTGACTCGAGCAGGATGTGATTTAGATGCATCGAAAACGAAGATACTCATGCTTACGCACAGAGGCTTAGCAACACAGCAAGGTTACGACAATCTTCTCAAAGTCTTTCGTTATAACGATTCACTGACCAAGAAAGAAAATGACCATATTGCGTTCTTTGCGAATCACCTGGAGCCTGCCTGTGAAGCATTCCATCATAAACGTTATGGCGAGATGTTCACTGCGCTAGGCGCTAATAAAAAATACGTATTCAAACTCGCCGACAAGGCAAGCTGGGCGCAATCGATGGAAAAACTCTTGGAGTTGCGGGAGAGCGGTACGGTTCGTGATGTGATCGTCCATCTACGCGAAACACGGTTACCTCAGTTGCCCGATGCGGTAGAGCGTTTGGAGCAAAAGCTAGAAGAATTTGACCACGATGGAGAAGAGGAGACGCCTCGCTCCCTAAAAGAACTCGCAGCGCTACAACAGGTTCCATACCAGGAAATTGTCTTGGCATCGAGATATCTTGAAGGCCACACCCCTTTTGAGACAAAACATGGCGTCAAGGGTGCGGAATTTGAGAACGTCCTTGTAGTCATGGGGCGGGGGTGGAACAGGTACAATTTCGATCAGATGCTATCCAATGCTCGCGACGAAACTAAAATGGCAGAGAAAGACAGAAAAAGATTTGAGGATAACCGGAATCTTTTTTACGTTGTTTGCTCTCGCCCGCAAAAAAGATTGGCGGCGCTTTTTACCCAACAACTTTCAGATGACGCTCTGCAGACCGTGCAGAATTGGTTTGGCACAGAAAACATCCAGTCGTTAGCCCTTTAATCCGGTGTCATATAATAATTAGGTGTAGGACCTGTCTCGCTGATCCGTTTTCTGTTTCCAGTCAGAAGCAAAAACTATATATCGCTGTATTTATGGGGTAGATACAGTGGTGGTGATACTGCGAGTGTCTATGAGTTATCGGACGTCAGATTGATACGCCGATTGCAGACAAGATACGTTTTGTCTCGACATAAAGATACAGCTCGTCATCCTGTGTGATAAGCCGTGCGTGCATTGTGCATATCCTGATCGGGTAGAGCCGCTGGAAGGATTCCTGCACAAAACTTTGGCGCAGAAAAATTGGTTTGAACAAGGTTTCCCAATTGTCCTTTCGTGTAATGATCGGGACATAGTCTGTGAAATCCGCATAGGCGATCAGCGGATGTGCGGGTTCGGCATTGTCCGTGGCTTTCTGTTGTTTTTCGCGCCATGCCTGCCAGATATTCCCCGGCACCCGGTGCTTGATCCAGTTTTCTCCGAATGAGGCCTTCATCTTTTCGTCGATAAATTTTCGAATATGTATCTCAAAGCGTTGTAATCGATCATGCGCAGTATTCGTGCGCTCGAATGCTTCGTTCTCTTCAGTCTCCTCTCGCTCTGGCTGCGGCGTGTACGCTCGAATGACTGGAGGCGGGGTTCCGCGCAGTCCGGCGATGTCGATGCTTTGCTCGAAAGCAGCGATCGGAAATGTGGTGAGGGAAGGATCGAGGCCGCGTTCTTTGTAGAAGGAACTGCGAAGCAGCGGATCAGTGAAAATGTTTGCTGGCCAATCAATCTTTTCACGCCAATCACCAAGATCAATACGAAGCGCCTCGGTAAGCTGCGCATCAAATGTCGGAACCGTGTCGAGGGCAAAACCGATAGTCTGAAGTTCTGCAAACCCCTTCATGGAGCCCAGCTTGTTCTCGATATCGAGCCACGGGCTGCGCATGGATTCAATGGCCTTCTGCAGTGACGCAGATGGTTCGGCAAAACGTGCTAGTGCAAGCGATGTTGAATCATTACGGTAATGTCCAATAAGTTTTGTGGTTTCGCCAATCTTTGGGAGCCGAAATTGCAGTTCTAACTTCTTGGCGATTTTCTGCATTCCTTCGATCTCAGCTGCAAGCTTAGGGGACGGGTCAAATAGAGCTGATCGTTGCAGGTCATCTAAAGGCCCCTTTGCAGCTCGCATCAGGTCTTGATCACGTTTGAGAATTTTCTGTATCTGTCCGAAAGCAGAGTTTTGTTCAAGAGATTTAAAAGCGTCGGAAATTGGAGTGACCTGGCGGCGAAGCTGCTCCTGCAATTCTTCAATGTTCTTAGTTCTACTTTGTCAGATTCCATCACCCGGCAACCGACTGTTCCAGCGTCTGTTTTCGATATTGGGAGTCGATAGCCGCTTGTCGTTTACGATGCCGTTTCGTCATTTGCCGTAGTATTTCATCGCGTTCAATATCTCGCCGTGGCAGGAAGGCACGCAATAGCGATTCGATGTCTGAACAACTGAGTAAGGGGTGATCATCTTTTTGCACAATTCGCTCTTCGAGCATGAATAACATCGCCATCATGACCAAGGCCATATGGTGATGCCAGGATTTCCATTTACGGGCCTGATAATCAGCAAGACCTGATTCACTCTTACCATCCTGGAACGAACGCTCAACCCAGAACCGCTGCGCCTGCATCTTTGCAAGACAATGGGATGGCGTTTCTTCCGGTGCATTCGACAAGGTGTATTTAATCGTCTCCGGTGAATTGACCTCTCGTCGTACAATCAGGTGCCATTGATGTGCCTGGGCTTCTTTTCCATCCCAAAGCCAAACCCGATGATGCAGGATCTCGACGCGCAGTTTGCCCTTGCTGCTATCCCGTAATACCACTTGCTGCCACTCGCTGTCCCGTTGCTCATTGAGCCACTGGTCAACGCGCAGACGGGCTGCCTGGGCTTGCAGACGACTTCGACGACGACCGCGCGTTGTCGTGCTCTCCGGTATGAACGGCTGTGGATCTTCCAGGTAGACCTGTTGGTCTTTGTGGATGTCCACCACAAAGGTTTCACCCATCGCCTCCAAACCCCTCAGAAAAGCCGGATCCTTCCCGTATCCCCCATCTGCACCCACCCAGGCAAAACGCAGGCCAAGCGTCCTCTGATGACGCACCATCTCCAGCGCCAACTCTGACTTGCTTTGATGTTTCCGTTCAACTTCCGGGATACCCGCCTTGCGACAGCGAGCCGGGTTCGATACCCACTCTTTGGGTAGATAGAGACGTTCATCTATCAGCGTGGACAAGTGCCCTTTACCCAGTGCTGCGAATACACCAACCTGGCAGTTATCCACCTTGCCCTGGCGGCCATTCCATTGGCGTTTAACCCCCACTGAATGTTTACCCTTCTTGGCAAGGCCACTCTCATCGAGCAACAGACAGGTATCCGCGGTTCCACCCAGCCATTGATCGGCTTCCAGCGCCACTTGGTCTAACACCGCACGATGATCCCACGGGGACTCGGTGAGCATATGCTGGAGACGCTGATCATCTGCGCCTGCAACCACCTCTTCCATGCGTTCCATGTTCTTTCTCTGCGCTTGCATCAGGCCTTTGAGATAGTGTGTGACCGGTTGAAACACCGACCTCGTCTTGCTTCGAAAATGGGATTCAAAGCGGTACTGGAAACGTTGGAATCGCTCCGCTATGCGATCGATTCTACTTATGCGCGTATCAGGTAATTCAAATGACCTTGGTGCTTGTCATTTGATGCTCTTCCTTACGATGATTGCCAAGAAATTCACAGCATATATTTTATATTATTCAGTGAGTTACTTATAGATCTAATCTGACAAAGTAGAATTAGTCGTGTCATCGTTCATGGCGGATCTTTCTGCAAATATGTCAATTTACTTTGGTGTGGCATACAGACGAAGGCCATATATCCTTTGCCAGCGTTATTGTACTACCGCAGCCGCTTTTGTTTGCTAGCATTTGACAGCTTACCGAAAGCTTCTTTGGGACGCAGGAAGGTCAGCCCCCGCTGCCAGCCATGGAGAGCGAAGCGAGGGCTGGTAGTCCCCGGTAGCCGTGAGGCCGCACTGCTTACCCGTCGTGCGTTAGCGCCAGAGGGGAAGCAAAGTAGGCATCCGAACACGGCGTCAAGTCATTGTGAGCTGACTGTGGAGTGGTAACGAGCTTGCGATGTTGTCACGTAGCGGTCAGTGACCAGGACGTCCGGGGCACCAATAGGTTGTCGAAGGCCGAGTCGATTTTGGGGACTTGGATGTCCCAAAATCTATCACGAGGTCAAAGACTCGCTTGAGTGCTGTGCACTGCCCCTGAATCCCACCGGGCAGCTAAACTCGCCCGTACCACGTTCCCTTGCCTTTACCGTGTTGAGCCAAGTGCTGGGTTGACACAAGTGATTGCAGGTGTTTCTTTACTGTATTGCGGTTGGCTCCTGTGATCTGGACGATCTGGCTGACCGTCAATCGTCCATGTTCTTTGACGAGTTCAAGGATTTTGACGGAGAGCTCTGGCAGCGCTTCAACAAGAATTTTCTCACGTTGAATCTTTGTTTCTAGCCGCGCTTTTTGCTTTTGCAGTGCCCGCAAAAAATACACCACCCACGGCTGCCAATCGGGGGAGTCGGTGCGAATGGTGCCTTGGGTATTGCGAAGCGCCAGGTAATAACCTTCTTTGGTTTGCTCTATCACACTTTCCAATGAGCTGTATGGAACATAGGCGTATCCGCAACGCAGAAGCAGTAATGTAGTCAATACGCGCGATAGGCGACCGTTACCATCCTGGAAGGGATGGACCTCAAGAAATACGACTGTAAAGATGGCGATGATCAAAAGCGGATGAAGCTGCTTTTGGTTCAGAGCGTCGCGCACCCATTCTGTGAGCTCAGCCATTAGGCGCGGCGTATCGAAAGGGGTAGCGGTTTCAAAGACGATGCCGATCTCTTGGCCCTCGGCATCGAAGGCGCTTACATTGTTGGGATTGGTCTTGTAGCTTCCGCGATGACGTTCATCCTTGTTGCTGTAGACCAGCAGGTCGCGGTGCAGTTGCTTGATGTGGTTTTCTGTGAGATCGATGGCATCCGCATGGGTGAAGACCGTTTCCATCACTTCTGCGTAACCTGCCACTTCCTGTTTATCGCGCGTATCGAACTTCTTGATTTCGATGTTGGCGAGGAGCTGGCTAACCTCTTGATCTGACAGCTTGCTACCCTCAATCCGGGTAGATGAGCCAATACTCTCGATTGTTGCTACCCGGCGTAGGGCTGATAGGCGCTCCGGGGCCAGAGTGCCCAGAGCCCTCCATGCGCCCTTGAATTCATCCAACTCGGCAATCAGCGAGAGGATTTCTGGGGAGATCTGCAGGGTATCGGTATTCATGCTCATACCCATATAGATATCCAAAAATATCCATAAAGGCAAGGTTTAATCGGCAGTATCCAGAAAAATACCCGTAAATATCCAAAAATTTCGACTTTTGAGCATGCTGTTGGGCTGCTGCGACGGATATGGGGTTTCAGGCTGACAATTAATCCGGAATGTCGAGAGAGGCTGGCGATGTCTTTGGTCAGTGGTCTCCGGCTTTTGTGAAATTTATTGTGGCAACCTTAGCGCGGTCGTCGTCACTTCAAGCCTTCCCTAACGGCTCCAACCATCACCGTGTCCTCGCGTGCGCTGCGGGCCGCATCATGATGGTTTTCGGGCTTTCCGTTCCTCCTGTTTGCCGCGCTTGTCGTGAAGCCACGATTTCACAGCAAGCAGGAGACGAACAATGACTGAATTCTACGCACAACCTTACTCCCTGGATCACACCGGCTTTTACTTCGATAGTATCGAAACCTTTGAAACCGGCATGAAGTGCCTCAAGAAACAAGGTTGTGATGAAGTCGAAATCCAGTTTATAGACGGCGAAGATCATCTGGCAGATCTGGCCAAGGCAGCCAATATTTCTCAGGTAAATATCTACAGTTGGTTTGAAGAGCTTGATGATCTCGATGATACTGCCACCCAACCAATCTGCTTTCTTCTCGATCTCGGCTACGCAGTCAGCGAGGTTTTAGGGCGCTACGAAGATGTCTGTCTCTTTGAGGGCAGCGCCAGCGATTACGCCTACGATCTCATCAACGAAACCACGGAAGTGCCCGAGCACCTTCGCTACTACATCGACTACAAAGCCATAGTGCGCGATATGAAGATCAATGGCGAGATCGTTGAAATCTCCCGCGAACTCATCGTCACAAACGCCCAGGAGTTCTAGCAGGACTGCTGATAGAGTTAGCACAGGTTGCCGGTTCGGCAGCCTGTTTTCGGCTTGTCAGCCCCGGTGCTATGGCACCGTTTATGAATCCCTACCTGAGCGTTGGATCGGCGATCCAGCCTTCCAGCGGATCGGTCGCGTTTGGCACCCCAAACTGGCGGTCGCGCTGTGTCCATGCCCAAGCAGCCTGGATGGCACAAAGCAATGCATCGAGATGATCTGCACCCGGATCATCGGCGAGTTTTTCCGGTGCATGGATACGGATGCCGTGGGATGCCAGCACGCCGTCATTATTTATCTTTCGGAGTATGTCCCTTCTTGCTTCGTATTGTTCTTGTGTCTGCTTGCTCTTCGTGTCCTGCTTGTAGCTGCGACGGCCAATTAGATGACGTGCTAGCACGCCCGGTTAGGCCTCGACAACAATTCTGTTTGGATCGCCCTGCTGTAGTCCTGGAATGGTCACACCGGCATCAAGCAGTCGCGGTGCACCTTCGAAGAACATCAGTCCGACCGGAGTCCCATAGAGTTTTTGCGGGCTGATGGAGCCTGCTGCGATATCCGTTTTTCGGCGGTGTTCTTTGTCGCCTGCGAGTCGGTTAGCCCGATAGTTGTCTAGCTCGTCACGGAAGCCTTTGCGATCAAGCGTCTTTACATAGCCGACGTAACCCTGCCATGTCATGGGCCAGCCGATATTCTCAATGAAAGTCCGCGATTGTCCGAACGGGAAGTCGATTCCGGCAATCCACGGCCCAGGCCTTTCTAATGCGACTTCAAATGCTTCGAAATTCTGCCACTCGGACAGATCACCTATGCGCAGTCTATTGCCTTCTAATACACAGGTGAGACAGGTAATGGGTTTGTTGCGTCTGGGCCTGCTCGTAAAGTCAATGCCGTAGATTTTCATGCGCTCACCTTGGCACGCAATTCAGCATTATTCCAGCCGTTCGTAGGGTCATTCGCCTTTTGTGTTGCGTAGTCCGTCCTCGCCAGGTTGCTCCTTGGTCATTAATTTCTCCGTCTCCTGTTAGCGGTTTTCCTCAATTAGCTACACGTTTCTAGCCGGGATCGCCGGACCGGCAACGGTCTGCCCGCTCCGTTCGCGTTGCTCCCGTGTGGACCGTTTCCCTGACGGTGCCTGTCCGGCTTTCCCCCGTCTTCGATGTTTCGCGTCAATCGGACAAACCGCGAAAGCAAAGGAGACGAACCATGACCAAGAAAAGCACACCCCGGCAGGATGTTTATACCCGCGTCACTAACAAGATCATTGCCGACCTTGAACAAGGCGTCCGCCCCTGGATGAAACCCTGGAACGCAGAGCACGCAGCAGGGCGCATTACCAAACCCCTTCGGCATAACGGCCAACCCTATAACGGCATCAACATCCTGATGCTCTGGTCAGCTGCCGTAACAGAAGGCTACAGTGCATCGATCTGGATGACCTTCCGTCAGACCAAAGCGCTCGGTGCCAACGTTCGCAAAGGCGAGAAAGGCGAACTGGTCGTATATGCCAATACCATCACCCGCACCGAGGAAAATGCCGACGGTGAGGAGGTCGATCACGCCATCCCCTTTATGAAGGGATACACAGTCTTTAATGTCGAACAGGTAGAAGGGCTTCCATCCCACTACTATCAACTTGCCGAGCCGGTTCTTGATCCGGTGCAGCGCATTGATCAGGCGGAAAGTTTCTTTGGCGCGACTGGTGCTGATATTCGCCACGGGGGCAATCAGGCCTACTACGCGGTTCAGGCCGATCGTATTCAGCTTCCGCCCTTTGAAAGCTTCCGTGATGCCGAGAGCTACTATGCCACCCTGGCCCACGAGACCACGCATTGGACACGCCACCCCTCCCGGCTGGATCGCGATTTTGGTCGCAAGCGCTGGGGCGATGAAGGCTATGCCCGTGAGGAACTGGTTGCCGAGCTGGGATCTGCTTTCTTGGCCGCCGAGCTGGGATTGACCCCGGAAGTGCGGGATGATCACAGCGCTTATATTGAGAGCTGGTTGAAAGTCCTACAAAAAGACAAGCGGGCGATCTTTCAGGCGGCAGCCCACGCCCAGCGGGCGGTGGATTACCTGCACAGCTTGCAGAAATCTAAAGGAGAGGTCGCCGCATAGGCCTTCGCCACAGGCTCCTGCCTTCAAGCCGAGGACAGGGGCTTTTTTCAAACGACCGATGCTGGTTTGTAAATATCCTTGGCAGTAAAATGGTAAGTTGCGACTGACTATAAAGGACTGCGGTATGGGTGGATGATGAGTGCATCAAATCAAGAACGGCTCAGCGATCTAATACGCTTCTATTCAATTCTTGAAAAGCTTTCGAAAAAGACAAAAGGACCGCGCCATTTATCCGCTTGTTCTGGTCGTATGGATTGGCCGGGGCGTGGCGTGTATTTTTTTCAGGAGCATGGTGAAGAAAGGCGTGATAGTGGATCAGGCTTGCGAGTAGTTCGCGTGGGCACCCACGCACTGAAGGCGGGATCAAAAACAACCCTTTGGAAGCGACTGTCCCAGCATAAAGGCCCTGTAAAATCTGGCGGTGGCAATCACAGGGGTTCAATCTTCCGTCTTATTGTTGGCACAGCTCTAATGGAGCGTGAACGTCTTGTTTACCCCACTTGGGGAAAGGGCAGTTCCGCACCAAGAGAGATAAGGCAAGGGGAGCACTCCCTCGAAAAACGTGTAAGTGAGGTGATTGGGGATATGCCTTTCTTGTGGCTGAAGATAGACGATGAATCTGGGCCAGATACTTTGCGGGGCTATATCGAGCGTAATGTGATTGCCTTACTCAGCAATCACAATAAGCCAGCTATAGATTCCCCCTCCGGTAAATGGCTGGGCCACCTGTGTAATAGGGAGAAAGTGCGTAGCTCCGGTCTTTGGAATCAAAATCACGTGGATGAAGATTATGATCCTGTGTTCTTGAAAGTATTTGAGCGACTGGTCTCTGAAATGGACGAGAGATAATGAAAATAGTCATTCAGTGTGCCGCTAAAAAACATCCAGACGCTGGGTATATGATGGCAAAGGATGGAAAGCGCATTGTGTTTGTTGCCGATCCTGAAAATGCTCCAGCCAGTGATGAATTCCGATTTGCGCGGCCAGATGGTATTGCGGCCGGTGAGAAGACATGGCGAGAGCTGCTTCTAGAATGCAACCAACAGCCAGACAATAACCCGCTTCATTTACTTCCGGCCTATCGGCTCTATATGAATGGTACTTATGAAGCGCTGGTCAATGCCTATGGCAGGGGTAATATCTATATTCTGTCAGCCGGATGGGGGCTGATTGGTGCGGAATTTCTGACACCAAAATATGACATCACATTCTCTCCAAGCGCAGACTTGTACAAGCGCCGTAAAAAACGCGATCAATATAACGATTTTTGCATGTTGCCAAAGGATTGTGACGAAGAGCTGGTTTTCTTTGGCGGTAAAGACTATCTGCCGCTATTTAGTGATCTGAGTAAAGATTATAGAGGTAAAAGGATAGTCTTTTATAACTCTATAATTGAGCCGAAGGCTCAGGGGTGCAATCTGATACGGTTTGAGACAACCACGAGAACGAATTGGCACTACGGATGTGCAAAGGCCTTTCTCAAAGGGGATATCAAGGCGTAATGCATGGGCATTCCCTCTGAGTTCCGGTCGATCTAGGAACGAACAAAGGCGAGGAGCGGTTCGTAGTCGTGCTGGTCGCCAGCGCGTAGCGCATCTACATAGGCCTGGCGGGTTTCATTGGCATCGACCAGATTTTCACGGCCCCAGGTAAAGCGCAGCTGTCCGAGGGCAACGAGCAGCAAGTCGGTCGCCGTGCGGGCATGACGGCCATTGCCGTTGGGAAACAGGTGTATCCAGACGAGTTTGTGGTGGAAACGCGTGGCGATTTCATCAGACGGAAAGGTGCCGTTTTCTATCCAGAAACGGACATCATCGAGCAGTTGTCTTAGGTCCAAGGGAATGCGGTAGGCATCGACGCCGATGTTTTTGCCGGTCCTGCGATATTTCCCGGCCCATTTCCAGACACGACCAAACATGCGTTTGTGAAGATCGTTTAAGAACTTTTCCGAAAGTACGTCACGCTTTCGATTGAAAGCCCATTCCTCTGCTTCAAGAATATTGGCCTGTTCTGCCTCGTTGAGTTCAGAACGCAGAGTGATGTATGAAGGGATGAGGCCCTCCAGCTCTTCAGGTGAGAGGGGGGTGGATGCATCATCCTGCTCGATTAGAGGATCTTCACTCATACGTCCTCCCACAGTTTGGAGCCACCTTGTGCAATGATTTTATTGACCAGGTTTTTTAGCTGTTCGCTTTCATCCGTTGCATCAACGCCCTGGGCTTCCAGTTTCATACTGTGGCCGGTTGATTCCAGCCGTTTTTTCGCGAGAAGGTGGGCGCGCTCTTCAATGAGCTTTTCGAGCGGTTTTCTGGGAACGAGGGAGTAGACCAAGCGACAGTCGAGGGCTTGGGCGGCACGCTCCAGTGAGTCGAGCGTTATCGATCCTGTGCTTTCTGCTTTTTCGATGGCGACGGCACGGGGCTGGCTGACACCCAGGCGCTTGCCGAGCTGGGCCGTTGTCATACCCAACGCTTCACGAATGGCTTTAATCCAACCGCGTGGCGGGCGTACAAGGCTATCAGCGCTTGGCAGAAGGCTCAGGCGTTTGTCTAGCTGGCGGCGGGCTGTGGCACGATCTTGAGAGCGCATGGTAATAACCTATAAGTTATCGTGGTACACATAATAAATAACGAATAGATTATATAAAGTCAACACTAAAATATCTTAAATGTTATTAATAACGAATACATAATAATATATATGTTATCTAACTTGCGCTAGAAATCACAAGAAAGGACGGCGCTAACCCTTGGTGCTCGGGTTTCGCGCCGTCCCTTCGATTGCCCCAGATGCGGAAGGAAGTGAGAGCTACCTGATGTCGGTGAGCAACATTGGCTCGCCAAAACCCTCCAGTTTGCCACCAGAGGCGGCGAAGAACCGTTCCCAGAAGCGGCGCATGGCCTTGAGCCTACGGGCATCCTGATAGAGGCTGCCGTCTTCCAGCCAGCCACCACCGATGATGTAGACCTTGATGCCGGAAAGGTCCGGGATCATTCCAACTTTCTTGATCTTGGCCATCTCGGCTTTGGGCTTGATCAGACGCACTTCACCTTTCCTGAAGAAGGTAGTCATATGGGAATTTTCAAACATATCGGACAGAAGCAGCAAAGAACGCTCCTTTGCATCAGATTTGCCGATCAGATCCTTCGCAAGCGTGTTCAGCGTGCCAATCAGCTCCGTATGCGAGAAATCATACGCATCTCCTTCTGAGGTGATCGCCTCGATGATCCTGCGGGCAATCAGCGTGCGCTTGCCCCACTGGGTTTTTAGGCAGTGCTCGAACGAGCGGGTTTTGCGGATTGGCACGGCTTTGAAGGTTGCCTTGGGAAAAGAGCGCTCGAATGTTCCCGTAAAGACCAACTCCGTATAGTGCTTTTTGGCATAGGCTGAGAACGAGACCACCGAGATTCGGTCGCCTTTGCGGAGGTAGCCCAGCGTTTTCCTGATCAGCTCTCGTTTCAGTTCAGCGTCCGGTTTCATGGTCTGATCAATCAGCACGAACAGCTCGCGGTCAGGGCGCTGGAATGCCGTCGTATCGACGTGGGAGGCTATGGCCCCATAGCAGTTGCCCAGATCGTCACGGGCCATTGCAGAGTTGGCAAATCCTGCCAGGGCAATGGCCGTAGCCAGCAAGGTGGTTTTAAAGGTTTTCATAGTTGCGGATCTCCTGTTCATGTTTTTTGGCCTGGATATAGGCCAGGAAGGTACGTTCGCTGGAGCGCTTGGCGGCGGCAAAGGCCTCCGCATCCACGCCCTCGGCAGACAATTTTTCGATGATGGCCTGCTGCAACCGGTTGAGTTCGGTTTGTGCAGAGTTCTGAATTTCGATCTGCCGGGCCTGCTTGGTGTTGAGGTATGCCTCACGGGTCGCGAAGGATTTGATGATCTGGTAGGCCTTGCGGGCCTCCTTTCCAGCAAAGCCGAAGGTTTTTCCCAGATAGATCGACAGAGCCTGGATGCCTGCGAACAGCAAAGAGAAGATCATTAGGGTGGAGACCTTGCCGGTGGCCAGCCAGCCACCACCGGAATCATCGTCATTGCCCAGGCCGAGTTCTCCCGCAAGACCGAGGTCGTCAAGTTCAGCCGAGAACAGAGGCTCTGCCGCGTAGGCTGTTTCCACCAGATCGGTGACACTGAGCCGAGCCAGGAAGGCCAATACCAACAGGCCAGTGATGAACATGAGCGTGAATTGCATTCCACGCCAATCTGGCGTCAAGTTGTAGTTGGCATTGATCCGGTTCAGCAGTTGCTGGGCGGGTGACAGGCCATCATCTTCCCCGTCATTGGCCAGTGAGACCTTGGTGTTGCGGGTCAGATCGGAGGCCCCGGTGGTCTGTCCGTTGCGGAGGAGTTCGCGAGCCATCTTGCCCACCTTGTCGATGAGCTCGTTGTTGTGCCACTCAGTCCCCGCGAAATGGGTCATGAGCATCAACACGGTGGCCAGAGTCAGGCCGATCAGTCCGGCAATTGTGGGCTGCATCTCAGGCGTGATGCTGTCCATGCCCAACTCGGCCACAACCATGCCGAACACCACTGACTCTGCCAGCGTCAGGCCGCCAACTACGAGCTTGGCCCAAAGCGGGGCAGGTGCTCTACCCAGCTCGTGGCACTTCCTGAGATAACTCTGTGCCTTGTCGTAGAGCGACAGGTCGGTGCGCGCCAGCATGTAGCGATGGTAGTATTTGGCGCACAATTCCAGCTCAGCTTGAAACCAGCCGTTCTGATCCGGTATCAAGTGCTTGGGGAGCTTGATTTTCCGCGCCTTGTGCTGGGTGACCCACAGCCGTAGGCGGTGAAACAGCTTCTTGCCCCACTTCTTCAGTCCGTAGGCCGTTGCGGCAAAGGCCACGGCGAAAAGCATGACCTCTTCATTGGTCTGCATGAATTCGAGGAAGGTCTGAATGACTTCCTGAAGCCGGTCAAAATCAAATGGAGCATCGTGATGCATGGTGAATCTCCTTACATTGCGTTCAGAAAGTGAGTGGGGGAATCCAACGCAGCCAGCTCTTGGCTACGGCATAAGTAAAAAGCCCAAAAAACCCGTACAGATAAGTGCGCCACAGGCCGGGGGGCGGCATCTGTGCATCAAAGGTCCAGAGCAACCCATCAAGCAGGTGGGGCGTGGCGAGGTAGGCAATCAGGGCCGCCAGTGCGATACGCGGCAGCCGGGGAAACTCCCGGATCAGACGAGCCAGGGCGATGAAACCGCAGACCCAGTGCAGGGCGGTATCGAATCGCTTATCCCAGGGGATCGCGTTCACCCCGATCAGGTTCCAGAAGATCCAGTAAATGGCATCCACCAGATAACCGGACAGGAGCCGGGCCAAGGGGACTGCGATAATGAAACGTAAAACGAACGTGCTCATAAGCATTCTCCTTCAGTCATCGGGCAGATCGCCCGGCTGGGGCGTGGAAGATTGCTGGGGGCTCAGATGAGTGCCACCGTTTATGCCCGCATGGGCATCAAGTACGCCATCACAGAGCTGCAGCCTGGATTGCAGCGCCAATGCCATCTTCTTTCCGTAGATGGCTGTGATATCGATCCGCTGTCCGGCATGGATGAAACACAGGTGCACCGCCTCCCCGAAATACTCAGGTGGCTGGATGACTTCCCCTTCTGCTTGCGCAAGCCGTGTGCGGAATTCGTTGTGTCGTGCTTCGGCTTTTGTCTTGTCGTGGGGCAGTAAGGCGTAGCCATGGGGCAACGTGCGGTCAAAATGCTTCCAGCCACGCCAGGTTTTGAAGGAAAATGTAGTGAGGTCGAGCGTTATCCTGATTTTCTTCTTAAGAAGAAAACGCCAGCCGGATTTGAAAAGCGGGTAAGTGAGGAGCGATCCGGCTACAAGAGTGGCTTCTTCCGCGCCGATGGCCCCCGGTTGATTCTGGAGGTAGACTAAAGCGCCAGCCGCAACGGAAATTGTGGTGGTGAGGGATAGAATATCCGCCGCTTTGGTCCGCCTCGGCGTAGGGCAGCGGGCCATGATGGCAATAATCGGATCGCCGTGATCATTGCTGCTTTTCCTAGTTGATGGGAATCCGCCGAAAACTGATTTTTTTGCCATGTTTGTACCTCGTTGGAAGGCATCAGAATTACATGATCGTTATAATCTCGAACTTTCTGCCTATGACTCCCTCTTCCCTTCCTCGTTTTTCCATGTGGTAGTCATCTGGTTGGTTATCGATATGATGTTTGAACTGGATTTGGGTGATCGGAATGGTTCTGGATTAGACGTGGAGATATGTGGATGACGAAAGCCAGGCAGCAATATTCAAAGGAGCAAAAAGAACTTCTTAGAACGGGATTGCAGCGCTTCTATCAGTTCGCACAGAAAGATAAAGCTGATGATTATTCGTGGATCATGATTGCTGCGGACATTGAAGGAACGAGGACTCGTTTGGGAAAAGCCTACTTGAATATCGATGGGGAGGCCTTGCGAAGGCATGCGGAGGGACAACCGAAAGGAGTTAGTTTTCCCACATCAAGGAGAAATGAGTTCTGGGAAGCAATCGAGGATTACCTTGTAGACCCAGAAAATCCTTATTCATCAACAACAAAGCTACATGTGGAAGCAAAAAGACCGGATATAATGGCAGGGCTGTGTTTATTCGAGTATTTTTATAAGTCTGTTGATGAGAAACCGTTTCTTTCTTCAGTCAATTTGTGTGGGGAGTTTGCGGCAACATATGAAGATGCTAGTGGCAAGGGGATCTGTTGTCTTTCTTTCGGTGAAACCTCAGAGCAAGGCGTATTGTCTGTTGGCCTAAAATGTACTTCTTCAATGAGCGAGCAACGTTTCTCCGGATGGGCAGTTATCACTCCAGAAGATAATTTGATATGTCTTGCCAAGGATATTGTGACAGGGGAAAACAGAATCTACCTTACTTTGGCCGTTGATCCAGGCATTTATGAAGGGGAGAACCCAGAGCACGTTATCTTGCTTGATTACCAACATCCCATTGAGCTGAGCACTATTTTTAGAATTGATGATTATTTTGAGTATTTCATGTCTGAACTGAAATCAGCGGGAAATAACATATTGATATTCAATAGAAATGTTAATTTTTCTTGCAATGATTCAGATGGAGGTGCTACCAATGTCGATTAGAGAAAATCAGAAGCGATGGGCTATTTACAAGAAACAGCTCAGTGACGGAGAAGTGGAGCCATTATCTTCGAAAATGGCACGAAATATGGGTCAAGGCTTCGGCCTGTTAGGTAGTTCAGGTGAACAGTTAAAAGGGTCACTGATGAACGATGTGATTGATGAGGTTATTAAGCAACTTAAGAATGAAGAGCAAGAGTTAGAAAGGTTAACAATGAAGGCCATGGAAAGCCAAGGGATCAAAAAAACAAAAAAACAACTGGCAGTTTTCAAAGGGAAGTATCCAGATATGGAGAATAAGCTCTTTGAGTTGGGAATGATATTTTTAGACGCAGCCAGGAGAGGCAATGCGGACAAGGTTAAAGAAATTGAAAAAACTGGCTTCCCGGTAAATTTCAAGGACCCCATACATGGAATGACCGCATTGCATTATGCTGCCTCAAGTTCTGCAAAAGAGGTAGTAAGAGAATTGGTTAATTCGAAAAAGTGTGACTATCTCCTTCGTGATCAAAAAGGACGTACGGCACTTGATCTATCGTATGAGTTCGGGCGGCATCGTTCCGTTGAAAGGCTCCTTCTAAATAAAACTATCGGTCAAGCGAAACAACACGGAATGTCTATAAGTGATCTTGCGTGCGGTAATTATTGAGATGCCTTCTTTTTGGAGCGCAACATTGCACTATAATCAGGAAGGACTTCACTGTCTGGCGTCAATGGTCGCTGCTGAATACAAAATATCCCTATATGTCAGACAATAGTTATGTGCTAGATGCTGTAGTAAAAATAATAAAAAGGCGTCAAATTGAGAGCGAATGCAGTGCCAGTGGCGGGCGAGATATAACGCAAAGACTGATGCAGCGTGAGAGGTTTCACGCGTTATTGGTAGATAAGTCTGTTTCCACTGGTGAAATAGAGAAGTATCTATCTGAAAATGAATACACCACGTTTGCAATCGACCTGTCTGAAGAAGAAATAGAAAAAACGCGATCGGCAATTGACAAATGGGGCCTTGTTTTCTCGCCATATGAACCAGCCGATACTGTCTACTATATAAGTCATTCGGTTAACTTGGTCTTGGAGGGTATGGCTGAGCATGATGGCGTTAAAAAAGATATGCTTTTTTTTGCAACGGATTGCAGTTACAGACCACACGGTAAAATATCCCTAGTAGGGACAAATATCTATTTAATTGAATTAGGGCGTTACTTGCTCCTCGATTTGGCTTTGATCGCTTTTACATTGGGTGATCTGATTCGCTCTTGTCAACAAGAAACTGGCAGACCACATTTCATAGAGCATCTATCAACTGAGCATTTTCAGAATGTGTTTTCTCGCTCATGGCATCGGATGCAACTGCCTTACTTGATGGCATCATTGTCAGAAGGAGAGAAGTATCGTATCGGGACGAGTTTTCAATTTGAAGAAGATGAATTAAAAAAGATCACTCATCTACATATGCTAATGACAACTTTCCTTGTTTCGCATGAGATCGCTCATGTGCGTGCAGGTCATCTTTCAGAAAATTCTTCGGATATAAGAAGCGTCATTTATGAAGCGTGTTTTGATCCGAATGGTTATTTATATTCATTTACTGATACAGATATTGATGAGGAGCAGATTGAAAAGTATCGAACAAAATATTTGCCACTGCATTCTTTGGAAATTGCTGCAGATGCCTTCGCTCTTGGCTCCACAATAAGTGCCGCTGTCGATATATTAGGAAGTAGATATGTGGGTGTCGTGGCTGGAGTTGTTGTCTTATCCGTTATTGCTTTGCTAGATCGTGCCGCCTTCTTAAGGGGGCAGGAAATTGATCCGGCTGTCTATATGGGCTTAGATAGCTATAACAGAGATTATGCTTCTATCGATGTGCTTTTTCCTAATGAGGCGCATCCATGGGGAAAAACAAGGTTAGGAATGCTATCGTTGACGATGCAGATTTTAATGAGAGGAGAAGCTAATCAGGATAAAAACGAGCACGAGTTTGTTTACCGCCTGATACAAGGAGCAGCTGCACCTTTTGCTATGGTTTCAGGTGAATCTATGGCACTTATTCACTATATAAATAATATGCCTGGCGAGTTTTTTGTGTTTCTTAACAACAGGGGTTTGTGGACAAAGCATTTTCAGATAGATAGCGAAATGCAGCACCGGCCAAGTGAAATTCATAGTGATACTCTTCTACAAGAATTTGATTTCTCTGACCCATTCGATTTGTATGGCATGCGCCAGTATGTAAAAAACCCAGAAGACAAGGTCGTTTGGGATGCGCTTAGGCGCTATTTTATGGATGGATAAAATACGACAGGACCTACAAGCCCGTAAATTCAAGCTTGTTGATCACGAATCTTAAATAATTTCCGTTGTGATAATGCGTGAATCAACTTAAACAAGTATCAGAAATAGGGGGATAGCGCGTCCTCCTGATCAAAATACTCCACCCGCTGCAGGATCATCGGGTGATATCCCGCCCAGAAGACCAGCTGGCGCTTGAGGCGGTCACTGCGAGCAAACAGGTGGCTGATTTCCTCCGGGGTTAGTAGGTCATGCAACTCAATGGTGTTTGAACGCCCCGTCATCCCCATCTCCTGCTGTTGTGTTCCAACTTCACCCAACCGGGAGACTTCCACCGGCGTCTTGCCGAGTTTCTTGGAAATATACTCCGTGGTGGTCAGATCATTATTGCCGAAAAACTGCATGATACCGGCATTGCCCACAAAGCTCTCCCAACGCTCTTTGTAGAGGGCTTTTCCCTGATTCCAATCCTGAAGGATGAACCAGAGCTTTACGTGGAAGGATGCGATCTGACCGATGGCGCTTTCCAGTTGGCGCATATAGCCCAATACCGGAAACTCATCCAAGCAGGCCAATACCGGTGCTGCGGGAACTGTTTTCTCACGCTCCATGGCATCTAATAGCTGATTGATAAACATTCGTAGCCAACGGTTACTGATTTCGCTCCGGGTGGCCGGAAAGCAGAGATAAACCGTCACACCTTTCGGGTCACGCTTCAGATCCGCCAGATCGAAATCATGATCCTTCAGGATTTTTCGCATGGCAGTGTAGTCCAGAAACTTGGTATGTCGCCGAACCGTGGAGAGCACACTATCCCGTTCCCGGTCGCTCTTATCGTAAAAATCCCGCGCTGATCCTTCAATGGTCCCACCCAGATCAGCCGTGCCCTCGAATTTCTGCAGATGCCGGGCACTATCCAGCATGCCCTCTTCGAGGATGTAGTAGGGCTCTTCATCCGCTTCCGGGCTGGGAGCCAATAACATCGCCTGCTTGATCAGTTCTCTGACGGTCACCAGATTGCGCCCCCCTTCAAATTGAGGATCAGAAGCGACATACAGGATGATGCCCTCAATGAAATTCTTGGCGCTCTCATCCCAGTGCAGGTCCTTTTGACCGATGGCTTGTACGACCATCGCTTCAGCAATTAGTGAGGCGTCTTCGATGATTGTGGGGCTGTCGAGACTCAGGACAGCCATCGGGTTATAGGAGGCGAGAAAGCCTGCGACTTTCTCATCTGTGTAGCCAAAGGGATCAAGGATATAGATCTTCTGGCCGAGCCTCGCGCGCTTCAGCGCCGTGAGATTGGCCAGCTCCGCCTTGGGGTCAGTGGCCAGTACGCTGCCCTGATAGAAAAAGAGATTGGCGATCAGCATTAGCGATTTGCCAGCACGGGACCCGGCAATCGTCCCGATGTGACGATCATCGGCAATGCCGATCAGTGCTTTGCCGATGGCCCCGACCAGTATCTTCTTTCCCGGTCTGTCGGGATCGTAGGCCAAGGCCTTGCTCTTGAGGATGGTCTCTGGTGTTTGCCACTTAGCTTGAGGAATACTCTGCTGTTTAAGATAGCGTGTGGAGACACCACGCGGGACATCGTGCATGAAGTCTTCATTGAAAGCGGCCATAAGTCTTCCTCAAGAGAAAAATCATGGGCGTTAGTATGAAGTGGGGAGGGAAGTGGTCTCCTCGTAGTTTCCTCTCAAGCTCTGGCCATGAATGGCCTGATTATCGGTCTATACCCATCCGCTTACGGATTTCACGTTCCAGGTGACCAATCGTGTCAAAGTAGGCCTCTTCATACGGCTTGCCGGTTTCCTTCACGTAAATTTGGGCGATTTCAGAGACCTCCGCTTCAGTGATGTCGGTGAATTCGTCAAGAAAATCTTTGGCTGACCATGTGAGCTTGAACTCACGGGCCGGGCGGCGCGTGCCATCCGGCATCAGCATCTCCCTGACTTCCTGCTCCAGCCAGTCTTCAGTCTCTTTCTCTGTAATGAAAAATGTCATGCATTCAACATAGGATGAAATTCGTTAGCAAAACACTAATTTTTTAGCGTGAGCGGTCAAAATCCTTTCGTGCCCGACTTTTCATACGGCGTAGACGGCGCTGGGCGTGTTCAATCCGGTCTTCCCGATGCCGGTTGATGTGGCTGGATGCATACTGCGTTGCACCGCCAGGTGCGAGCGTACGGCTTGTGTTCGGTTTTTCACGCTGGTTTTCAAGCCTGTTGAGTTCGGCCTTGCTTACCGACCCATCGCGCTGTCTTGTTTCAGGGGCTTTATCAGCTTCTGCCTTGTTGAAGGCCTTTCGGGCTGGCGGTGCTTTTGGCTTCCAGTCGGTCGTCATGGGTGCTGGCTCCTGCATTGAAATCAGATATTTCTCCTGATTGTCGCTCAACAGGTGAGGCCATAGCCTCTCGCCTTCCTCGTCATCGTAATCAGCCCCCCTTATCTCTGTATCTCGGCAACATCATCAATTCGTGGCGTCATCCCTGCCGATGTGGTTGGCAGGTAGGGATAAGAGACCAGATTGGCTGGCGTGCGGTTTCCCTATGGTTAGAGATCAACTGGCTGTCATCTCTCCTTATGCAGATCCCGGCCCTGTCAAATTCCAGCTCATACCCGGATTGCCGTAGCAAACGGCCCAAGGGAATGCCTTCGGCGGCGTGTCAAGGGTCTGCCCGCTCCATTCGGCCCTGGTGGGCCTCCCGTGTTGACAATGACACGTTCCCGGTCCGTTTGGCTGAACGGCGGGTAAGGCTGGAATAGACCAGCCGGTTAAAACTCAAAGGAGAAAGATCATGACCACTCAATTCAACCAACAATCAACGGACAACACTCAAGCCAAAGGCAATCAACCCACCCATGTGGCCAAAGTTCGCCACGGACACGGCAAAGGCGCGACCTATGAAAGGATCGGTGTGGCCTGGGTCAATGAAGAGGGGGCGGTTTACGTGAAGCTCCACGGTACGCAGATCGTCAGCGCCTTCACGCTCTACGAGCTGCCACAAGCTGAAATAACAGATGAATAAACTCAATGCAGAAGCGGCGTGAACCTAACGGTTTGCGTCGCTTTTTTTGCCGATGGGATGGATATAGGGGAGCGCACCATCGTAGTCAGCCCCGGTACGCCAGGCGCACCGCCCCTGATTCCCACCCTGGGTAGTGGGAAAAGGTCTGAGAATGTTGGAAGAGTGGGGGAGCTACTGTGCGGGCACCATGGCTACTACATGATCGCCGCACATCAGGTGCGCATCATGCTTTGCCCAGGCCTTGAGTTCACAGGCCTCATGGGTACAGACATATTTGATACGCTTGCCACTTTTGCTCTCTTTGGCGGGCGTTTCATCCTTGCCTGCCTTATCTGAAGAGGCGGCGGGCGTCAGCCGGGGCCGCTCGATCCAGGTGATGGAAAAGCCGCCTGCAATCAGTTTTTCCGACACCCGATCAAAGCGGCCTTTCGGGACAACGATGTGGTGCACGCTATCCCCGGTCTCTTTGCCGCCTTCTTCACCGGTATCGGTGGGCTGAAGACCAATGATTTTCATTTGGTCAGCCCACTCACGATTGTGGTAGCGGCCCCGGCCAGGTTTACCGAAATGGTGTTGCCACAAATGCACCATCTCATGGGCAAGGGTGGCCAAGATTTCCTTGAGAAGTCGATCCCGAAAATGGGCCGGGTTGAGGGCGATTTCATCGGTGGTTCGGCCATCGTCCCGACCAAACCGATCGCCGCAAAAGTAGCCATAGCTACGTTTGCGACGTTGCAGCGTGATCAGGCAATCAGGCAGGGTGTCGCCAAACAGATGTTTGTTGAAGACATCATAGGCGAGCTGGAGCCGCCCGTAGGTCTCTTTGGTCGGTTTGAGGGGGACTTCAGAATGCTGGTCTGCCATTGAAATGTACACTCCAATTTTGGCCCGGTTGGGTTTTGGGATGTACATTCCAAATGCGTATGACATCCCCATTGGTGTATTCATTAAGACACAGCTAATGACTACGGCTCCTCGCGTCTTCCTCTTGCTTAGTTCGAGATCAATAAATGGCATGTTCATTACAAACATGCTGCGCAGCACAACAAATGCGTTAAGGCTTGGTTAACGATTTCCATAATACAATTGAAAGTAGTGGCGAAACTGCGATTACAGATTTGTACAAGGTATGTGACGTAGTACCATTTCATGGTCTCCACCGCGCTTACCTTGCGGGGGGATATCCATCCCCCGCGTACCCCCCAGGAACTCACTAAGCGCACACGATTTTATGATCGTCTTTGCTAAGTGAGTTTGGCTTGTCCTTCGCGTTCTTTAGCGCTTCGGACTTCGCCAGAACGTTTCGCCGTTTCATCACGACCAAGGGAGACTTCGCTCTCCCTGGACCCATCGAGTCAGAGGTCTTCGTACCCCTGACAACCCAGACCAGGGATTTGCCCCTGGAGACAAGCAAAGGGACTTCGCTCCCCTTGCAACCCTCGATCCAGGGAGCCTTCGGCGCTCCCTTGGATATCCCATCGACCGGGGAGAACCCCGGCCCCCCCAATGTCTGCTCGGACGAGGAAAGCGAGAGGCGGGCCCGTTGCGAAAGGGATTACGCTTTATTGATCATGCCGGAGAAACAGAAAGACAAACGTTCAGCCCCGATTTCCTATCGCCCCCCAGCGGCGTTGCGGGAGGAGTTCAAGCTGCGCGTGGAAAAGTCTGGTCTGTCTACTTCTGCCTTTATCACAAAGGCCGTGTTTGATGCACGCCCCCCTCGCCAGTCTCGCCGTCCGGCTTTGGAGCAAAAGCTCCTTGCACGGTTGCTTGGTGAGGCGGCTAAGATCCGGTCCGAGCTTCATGAAATTGCGCTCAGTGGAGGCAGCAATGGTTCTACCTTGTTGATAGATCGGGCGGTGGATGAGCTTACTGAAATCCGGGCTGCACTGCTCAAAGCGATGGGGCGCAAGCCATGATCCCATTTTCCTCTCAGAGAGCCCTTGGTCAGGATCTAGCGATGCACCTGCTAAATGAACATGATAACGAGTACATGGAAGTGGCCGATGTGCGGGGAGCGGTAGCCGATGATCTGCACGGTGCGTTTGCTGAATGGGAGGCCCAGGCTCATGCCCTGACCAAATGTGAGAATTATCTCTACTCTCTTTCTATCAATCCTGACCCGCAGCAAGGCCAACTAAGCCGAGATCAGTACCTCGATTACATCGACCAAGCGGAAGAAAAGCTGGGGCTGTCCGGCCAGCCCCGTGCCGTGGTGTTTCATATCAAACATGATCGTGAACATTGCCACGTGGTCTGGTCACGCATTGATCTGGAAAACGAAAAAGCCATCCCGATGTCCTTCGATCGGGACAAACTGATGATGGTCACCCGTCTGTTTGCCAAGGAACATGATCTGGAACTGCCCAAGGGGTATTTCAAGGGTAAAGAGGAAGAGAGAGGCCAACAGCTCTCTCTTTATGAAATGCACCAGCAGAAGACGACAGGGCTTTCTAAGGCGCAGCACCAGGAACAGGTCACCGATGTCTGGCGGGCCAGTGACTCTGCCAAGGCGTTTGTACATGGACTGGCAGATCGAGGCTATCTCCTGGCAACAGGGAAACGCCCCTATGTGCTGGTCGATCTCTATGGCGGCATGCATGCCTTGCCGAAAATGATCGCCGACAAAACGGTGCGTACCAAAGATATTCGGAAATTCCTGGAAAAAGGCTACCCGCCGGAGTCTCTACCCACTGTGGATGAGGCGCGGGAACTGGTTGCCCAGCACCGAAAGGCGATGGAAACCCAGTTCAAGGCTGAACAGCAGGCCGATAAATTGGCCATGCTCAAGCAGATGCAAGCGCGCAGACGTGAAAAGCGGGAAGGGGAACAGGTCTCGCTCAAGCAGAAACAACATCAGGCCCGGCTTGATCTGGCACAGCAACATGACGTGGTCAAGGATTTTGTTACACCCAGTTAAGCCGCTTTTTTCTGCGCCATCATTTGCTGCTCAAAATCATTCGGACTCATATAATCCAGGTATGAATGCAGCCGCGTACTATTATAAAACATGGAAATATATTCCAATATGTCCTGCTGGGCTTCGTAACGTGTCTGGTAGCTTCTCCAATGCACCCGTTCCTGCTTGAGGCTGCCAAAGAAGCTTTCCACTACAGCATTATCCCAGCAGTCACCCTTCCTGCTCATACTGCCATTGATATCATGGGCTTTGAGTAACCGCCGAAAAGCCTTGCTGGCATATTGAGAACCACGATCTGAGTGGTGAATCAATCCGCCCTTCGGTCGACGTCGCCAGATCGCCATTTGCAATGCATCACAGACCAGCTTTGCCTTCATCCGGGAACTCATGCTCCAGCCGACCACTTTACGTGAATACAGGTCTATCACTACCGCCAGGTATAACCAGCCTTCCTGGGTCCATACATAAGTCACGTCCGCCGCATAGACATGATCGGGCTGGGCCACAGCAAACTCTCGCTTGAGCAGGTTGTTAAAAACCGACTGCTGGTGGTTACTGTTTGTCGTAACCTTATATTTCCTGCGCTGACGCGCCTGTACATTGGCTTCACGCATTAACTTCCTTGCCTTATTCCGACTCACCGGATAGCCCAGGACATTCAAGGCTTTTTTCATTCTGCGACTGCCATAAGTGTAGTCTGAACTCTTGGCGATATCCTCAACCCACTCCAGCATCTCCTGATGTATTCGGTCTGGCCTGTTACCCAAGCCCCTTTGATACTGGTAGTAACCATTACGACTCACACCCAAAACCTGACATTGCAAGCTGATTGGATAGGCATTCTTATGCTGGGTGATGAACGAATATTTCACTTCGTTTCTGCTGCAAAGAATACCGTTGCTTTTTTTAAGATTTCTTTCTCCATCTCAAGGCGTTTAACCTGAGCCTTGAGCTTCCTGATTTCTTCCTGTTCAGAACTCAACTTGCCATTGCCTCGAAATGCCTGCCCATCTTCTGCCTGATGTTCTTTCACCCAGCGCCCCAGCATTTGGGCATTGATGCCCAGACTGTTTGCTGCTTCCCTTCGAGTATATTCCTGCTCAAGAACCAGACTGACCGCGTCTAGCTTGAATTCCTTCGAATATTTCTTTCGTTCTTTCATTTTTCTACCTCAGTTAAGTCAATGATGCTTAACTGGGGTGTACCTGTCCATTGGACCACGTCAAGCCAGTCAGAGAGCGGCTATTCTGAGTAAACCTGACATGCTTGGATCCTCCTTTTAGATACCTCTGGAAGCTATCATAATTTAGTAATATTTATCTGTGAACCAGGTTCCTGATTACGAACGTTTGGCGGTGTGACAGGGTCTGGTATAAGTTTTGGGGAAGGTCAGCCGGCACCATGGAGGATCCGCCCGGATTAAAGCTTGGTAATACCATAACGGCGCAACTCTGATTCACTCAGTTCAGGCCCCCGCTGGGTTGCCATTGCCAACAGATCATCTACTTTCCATAGTTGCCAGATACGAATCAGCCCATCTGTTGTACCACTCACTACAGATTCACCATCACCGGTGAAACACACGGCGGTGACCGCAATCCTTGGCAGGTCCAGCCGTCGCAGTTCAGCGCCATTGCGTGAATCCCAGACTCGAAGTGCTCCATCCTGTGCGCCACTGACCAGACGCTCGCCTTTAGGGCAGAATGCTATTGAGAACACTCTTGCACGATGGCCCAGCAGTTCGATGGGAGGCGTGGTGCCATTTGCGTCGATCACTGTGATGGATTCATTGTGGGCCACGGCATAACGGTCATCATGAGGTGACCAGGTACCCAGGTGGCAGCTACTTCCAGCGATGGGAGGGGTCTTTATGTGTTGCCCTGTATCCACATGCCACAAGCTGTAGCCTCTCTCATCATCAGCCCGCAGCAGGTGGCTACCATCTGATGATAGGGCCAAAAGACCATTTCCAGGTATCTCCAGGAGTTGAGTGAGTGGGTCGAGTGCCCAAACCTGTGTCGCAACTGACCACCCGCCAACGTCGACGGCAATGCGGTGTCCGTCGGCTGATGTTGCCAAACCTGTATAGATACCTTCATCCATGAGTCGCTCTGTATCTTGAATGCCGAAGTCTTCAAGGGTGAGAAAGCCATCATCCTTCTCCTGCTCAACCCTGCGACTGAGGAGTGATTCATATTCATAGCCGTCGTCACAAGGCGTGTAATGGAATACAGATTGGCGTTCATGGAACGGGATGCCTACAAGGGTACTATCTGCAAGCCAGGCGAGATGTCGCTCTTCGGGGGCAGGGGGAGGATAGAGGTCGATGTGTTTAGGCGGATCATCCAGCGCCCAAACACATGCCAGTAGAGGATCCGCCGTAGCAAACAGACGGCTGCCGTCGGGGGAAACGTCCATTTGGGCAAGGGGCCGCACTCCTGTGTCGCGGTACACCACGACTCCTGCCTCTGCGCAATCGTGCATATCCAGGCTTTTCTGCTCACCATTTCCACGCAAATCCCATAGACGAGCCGTGTCATGGAGTAGGCCTGTGATCAGCAATTCATTCCCCGAGAAGCACGGTGCTACTGCGGTGAGAAAGTCGTGGCCGCCGAGTAGCGCCAATGTGTCATAGGTTTTATCAAAATCGAAGATGCGTACATAGCCATCTTGCCCAACAGCTGCCCCCAAACTGCCGTCCGGGGAGGCCACGAGTGCACCTGGTATATCGCTCAGGTCTCCCAGCAGACTTATAGCTTTACCTTTTGGGAGGGGTTTTAGGTAGCCCTGATTTTCGCAGATGAACAATAATTGGTGTTGGTCCCCACGAAAGTGAAGGGAGGTTACATGCTGTTCGGAACGGCGTTGCCAAACCTGTCGGCCCGTGCGGGTATTATGGACTGTAACCAGATATTTGAATTCCTGATCAAGGTAACGACCCACCGCCGCATATTGGCCGTCGCTGCTGAGCGCTGCTGTTACGGGTTCTGCACCAGATGGCCCGTGAGGTCTCAGACCCTTATCTTTCGCTATCTCCGGGCTACGTGGGGAGCGCAAGTTTTTTATCTTTGTGGACCACCTCCCGTTTTCATCGGGGGGCACGAGTTCCTGTACCGGCTTTTGCTTATCCATGTCCCAAAGCCAACTGTGGCCGCGGTGATCAGCGGTCAACAGCCAACGCTCGCTGTGGTCAAAGTCCGCTGCCGCCAGATCATACGGGAGAAAGTAATCCAGGTGTTTCGCCGTTTTTGTGAAGGGGTCTACTCGCAGGCATTTGCCACCGTCCTCGAGGATTACTACCCCAGCGTCACTTACTGCACGGATAGTACGTCCTGAGCCATCCGGCGACCATCGAGCAAGGATTTCGCCATCATTCAAGTGTATAACCCAGGCATCTCCATCCTGGTAGCCAATAAACAGCTGATCTTCCTGCTCCAGAAAGCGAAGACACGCGATCTCTCCGGTGGGGCCGACAGGCCCCAAGCTGCGCGATACACGTAATGTTCGATCCAGAGCCAATACGGCATGTTCACTGGGAAAGTTGGCCGTGATGTTTGCTGCTGCCAATGGGATTGAGAGGTCCGGGTTGTAGAAGCCTGCCAGAACCCGATCCGCCAGCCGGTCGGCCCGTTCAGCCCGGCCTCGCTCCAAGGCTTCTTCGCTGGCACGGATGTAAGCGAGTTGCAGTTCATTCGGTGGTGCGCTTCCCGCAGGCATACTGTTCGACCAATCAAGAGCCGAGTCCAGGTCCATGTCGGAAAGCAATGCTCCTTTTTTGGCACTCCAGTGGCTTGCGCGGTTTAATAACTCTTCTGAGTATTGGCGCCACTTGTGATCCTGACGCACGGCTCCCAATACCTGATCAAGTGCCTTTGCCAGGGAGTCCTTCCTGCGAGCATCAATGAGTTGACGTTCGGCCAGCCACACCGGTAATTGCGCAGAATCGATGGGGGCAAGTACGGTTTCTAATGATTGATCAACACTATCGGCCTTGTCACTCTCAGGCAGGGAGAGGATTAAGGGAACCAGTGGTTTGCCACAGTTATTCCCATGCTGAGCCTCTTGGGCCACTTCTGAAGAAGCCAAGGCGTCTGGAGTAACAATTACGATTAGGCAGCCTGCTGCTTCAATAGCACGCTTCAGTTCCACTCTCCAGCGATTGCCGGGTGGAATACGATCATCGGTGTCCCGCCAGGATGTCAGTCCGTTGAGTCGCAAGTGTTCGACTACGAGGTCAGCCTTGGCTGCATCCTTACGGGAGTAGGAGATGAAAGCATCAGCCATGATCAGAGTGTGGCTTATATGGCTTTGACAGGATTTTATTATACTACGGTATTGATTGTCTCAACATATTCTGTGTCATATCTCATGCTCATAATTAAAAGTGGGTTAATAAATGATTATGATCAGCACGAGATAACAATTCGCCACAAACAGGATGCATTACATATGGCATCGCAGTTTCTTTCATCCTAATTCTACTTTGTCAGATTAGATCTATAAGTAACTCACTGAATAATATAAAATATATGCTGTGAATTTCTTGGCAATCATCGTAAGGAAGAGCATCAAATGACAAGCACCAAGGTCATTTGAATTACCTGATACGCGCATAAGTAGAATCGATCGCATAGCGGAGCGATTCCAACGTTTCCAGTACCGCTTTGAATCCCATTTTCGAAGCAAGACGAGGTCGGTGTTTCAACCGGTCACACACTATCTCAAAGGCCTGATGCAAGCGCAGAGAAAGAACATGGAACGCATGGAAGAGGTGGTTGCAGGCGCAGATGATCAGCGTCTCCAGCATATGCTCACCGAGTCCCCGTGGGATCATCGTGCGGTGTTAGACCAAGTGGCGCTGGAAGCCGATCAATGGCTGGGTGGAACCGCGGATACCTGTCTGTTGCTCGATGAGAGTGGCCTTGCCAAGAAGGGTAAACATTCAGTGGGGGTTAAACGCCAATGGAATGGCCGCCAGGGCAAGGTGGATAACTGCCAGGTTGGTGTATTCGCAGCACTGGGTAAAGGGCACTTGTCCACGCTGATAGATGAACGTCTCTATCTACCCAAAGAGTGGGTATCGAACCCGGCTCGCTGTCGCAAGGTGGGTATCCCGGAAGTTGAACGGAAACATCAAAGCAAGTCAGAGTTGGCGCTGGAGATGGTGCGTCATCAGAGGACGCTTGGCCTGCGTTTTGCCTGGGTGGGTGCAGATGGGGGATACGGGAAGGATCCGGCTTTTCTGAGGGGTTTGGAGGCGATGGGTGAAACCTTTGTGGTGGACATCCACAAAGACCAACAGGTCTACCTGGAAGATCCACAGCCGTTCATACCGGAGAGCACGACAACGCGCGGTCGTCGTCGAAGTCGTCTGCAAGCCCAGGCAGCCCGTCTGCGCGTTGACCAGTGGCTCAATGAGCAACGGGACAGCGAGTGGCAGCAAGTGGTATTACGGGATAGCAGCAAGGGCAAACTGCGCGTCGAGATCCTGCATCATCGGGTTTGGCTTTGGGATGGAAAAGAAGCCCAGGCACATCAATGGCACCTGATTGTACGACGAGAGGTCAATTCACCGGAGACGATTAAATACACCTTGTCGAATGCACCGGAAGAAACGCCATCCCATTGTCTTGCAAAGATGCAGGCGCAGCGGTTCTGGGTTGAGCGTTCGTTCCAGGATGGTAAGAGTGAATCAGGTCTTGCTGATTATCAGGCCCGTAAATGGAAATCCTGGCATCACCATATGGCCTTGGTCATGATGGCGATGTTATTCATGCTCGAAGAGCGAATTGTGCAAAAAGATGATCACCCCTTACTCAGTTGTTCAGACATCGAATCGCTATTGCGTGCCTTCCTGCCACGGCGAGATATTGAACGCGATGAAATACTACGGCAAATGACGAAACGGCATCGTAAACGACAAGCGGCTATCGACTCCCAATATCGAAAACAGACGCTGGAACAGTCGGTTGCCGGGTGATGGAATCTGACAAAGTAGAACTAAGGAAGCGCCGATTTATTCATCAGAACGTAGGGTGCGCTGTGCGCACCATGATTGCTTGGTCGCGAAAGTTATTTTTGCCTCCTATGCAAAACTTCACTACTATCAGTTTACGGAAAGAGTAAATAATAAAATCAAATACTTGCATGGCTTACTGGACTACTTACAAACGGAATCCACTTTTGCTCGAGTCGCCGGGAGAGTGGGAGACCGTCACAGATGAGGATGCGCAGGCCGTGTGGTCCAGGATCCCGCAGCTCCAGCGGAACGCGTTACCGCAGATCGAAAGCCTTGACTACCGTGTGCTCAGGATTCCGCTGCCTTTTTATCCCGGTCACCATCTCTACGAATTTGTCATTCCCGAACTGACGCCTGTGTTGCCCTGTTACGCACTGGTCGGGCCAGATGATATGCAGGTGCTTGATTGGTCTGATTCCACGATTTTGAAGATCGGTCTGCTTGGCAGCTTCCGCATCAACGAAGAAACTGTACTTGATTACGTGCGTTTCTTCTGTGCACATGTGGCCGGATGTGCACATGAGGCCGGGCGCTACGGACGCTTTCTGCTGCTGGAAACCTCGGATATTCCAAATGGGTTCACCGACAAACAGCTTGAACTGCTGAACAGACATTTTATACCGTTGACCACTGCGGAGCTGACCAGGGGAAGGGAGGATGATACCTTTAATTTTCCGGTCATGATTCGCTCCCAGCGTAGTATCGCTAAGTCAAAGGTGAGCGTGACACTGACAGGTCAGGTGAATATCGAGCTGGATGAATTTGTAGCAGGCATGTTTCCCCTGGTCGAGGGCCGGCCAACCAATGCAGATTATCCGGGTAAACCAACGTTCGACTTCAATGATGGATGGCAACCATTGGGCAGCATGGATGCAACGCTTCGTAAACAGTTGGATGGCTTCGACAGCATCAGTGCATCACCATACGGTGATGCACTGACATATCAGAAATTATCCTTTATCAAGGACACCGTCCTGTTGCGTATTCTTGCAGAACAACCCGGAATAGGGTTTGGCATGTATGCGCTTTGGTCTGCACAGGGACTGTTTCCGCTCAACGGCCGTTCGGCGCCGATTTACGAAGCTATCGAACGCGAACAGTTCGTGCCTGATAATAGTACCGCGGTCGATTATATGCAGTTTTTCTGCACCTTTGTACATGCAGAACAGGGGCCATTCCGTGTGGTGAACCGAATGGATGAGCTCAATGTCATTGAGCAACAGGACGACAAAGAAGTGTCGATCTCCGTTGATGACAATATGGAGAGTCTGCTGTATCCGGTCGCCTGGTATGGTGATCCGGAAAAACCACAGTGGCATTTTAGTGCATTCAATCAGTATGGCGGTGACCTGTTTCGCAACACTTTTAAACTGAAACCGAGCGGCGAGTTGGAGATGACCGACGATGTATCTGTCGTCACGGACATACCGCACGACCCAAAACGTAACGAGATACAGCAGATAAGCGGCACGATCCCAGTTACGGGAGCTGGTGGCATCAAGCCTGCTGATATGGCTGCGTTGATCAGAAAAACCAGCCAAATGGGCAAGTGGCCCGGTTATCTTAACGAGCGCGAACTCGAAGCATCCATCCTGAGTGAATGCGTGCGACTGCAGTTGCTGCATGTGTTGCGGGCCGGGCAGGCGGCGCCTCTATTCGAAGCCGACCTGGAAGCTGATAATGAGAGCTTGCTGCAGGCATTCACCGATTTTGTTTGCCGCCTGTATCCTGTCATGGTGCTGGAGTCCTCGATACCCTTTATCGAAAGGATCGTCGGCGACTTACTGGAGAAGCGTTCCAGCAGTGTGCGATTTCGTTCGAAAGTGGATGCCGCACCAGGCAACGAGCTAAAGTGCGTTATCCCTGATCTGGACGACAATTCCCTGCTGGTGTTATCCATGCATCACTACAGGGCTATCGTGCGCCCTGAGGCTGTGGTATATCAGCTTGGAGTAACGGATGCGGGACTGCTAATCGGCTGCGATGCAACATCCATCATTCCAACCGCACTGCAACGGGTCACGGACGTGGTCCTGACGCTTGGCGCCATCGAGCCGGGGCAATTCAGGACACTGTTCTGCACGCTGTTCGATTGCGAATGGCCTGCCGATGCCGAGGAAAATCCATTATGGCAACACTACGTAACACCCGGTGACTTTTACCAGCCGGTACGCGAAATGCTGCAACGGCGTTACAACACGACTGCTACCCATGAAGAGGCCGGACCGTTCTGGTCAGTAGCGGATGCGCTGGCGGCAATCGAGGCGCGGGTAATCGGACGACTGTCCGAGGTTGATAGTGATGAGAGCCTCGGACTTGATGAATTGCATGGTCTGGGTGAGGCGAAGGCCATCCTCAAGGATCTGCTTGTCGATATTCGCGCCGCAGCAGCCGGCGAGATGGCTTGGTCGGATATGGATCGCGGTATGCTGCTTACCGGCGAACCCGGTACCGGCAAGACGCTACTTGCGCGCGCCCTGGCGCGTGATTGCGGAGTACGGTTTATCCAGTCGAGCGCAGCACGCTGGATCGCCGGCACGGATGACCTCAGTGGACATCTGCGCGCTATGCAGGCGAGCTTCGCGGAAGCGCGTCGCAACGCTCCCTGTATCCTGTTTATCGACGAACTCGATTCCATCGGAAACCGTGAGCTATTCGAGGGCCGCAATCGTGATTACTGCACCCAGGTGGTGGACGCACTGTTGCAGGAACTGCAGGGAGCTGTTGACCGTGAGGGTGTTTTTGTCATCGGTGTGACTAACCATGTTCGCAATGTCGACCCTGCACTGACTCGTGCCGGGCGTCTCGATCAGATTGTGTACGTACCACGTCCTGATCGCCATGCCCTGACCGAAATTATCCGTTTATACCTCAAGCCACATGCTGAGGAAAACAATCTTGACAGCGATGTTGATGAAAAGGCTCTGGCCGGGATGGCATTAGGGGCCACCGGTGCAGATATCGAATTTTTTGTACGTGACGCCGCCCGCCGTGCGCGCAAGGAAGGCACATCCATTAGCCATCGCCACTTGGCCGCAGCCATTACCCGCGCACCACGCAGCATGGGCACTACCTGTATCGTTTCCCCGCAGGAACAGGCACGTACTGCGGTACATGAGGCCGGCCATGTCATCGCGATGCTGTTGTGCAAACACTACCCTGTGCGCATCAATATGGTCTCGATCATTCCGCGCAGTAATGGCAGCCTGGGTTTTACCGGGGCCATGCCGGAGGATCGTCATTATCTGACCCGCAGTGCCTGCCTGGAATACCTTGACGTGGTCCAATGGACAGGTACACCCCAGTTAAGCATCATTGACTTAACTGAGGTAGAAAAATGAAAGAACGAAAGAAATATTCGAAGGAATTCAAGCTAGACGCGGTCAGTCTGGTTCTTGAGCAGGAATATACTCGAAGGGAAGCAGCAAACAGTCTGGGCATCAATGCCCAAATGCTGGGGCGCTGGGTGAAAGAACATCAGGCAGAAGATGGGCAGGCATTTCGAGGCAATGGCAAGTTGAGTTCTGAACAGGAAGAAATCAGGAAGCTCAAGGCTCAGGTTAAACGCCTTGAGATGGAGAAAGAAATCTTAAAAAAAGCAACGGTATTCTTTGCAGCAGAAACGAAGTGAAATATTCGTTCATCACCCAGCATAAGAATGCCTATCCAATCAGCTTGCAATGTCAGGTTTTGGGTGTGAGTCGTAATGGTTACTACCAGTATCAAAGGGGCTTGGGTAACAGGCCAGACCGAATACATCAGGAGATGCTGGAGTGGGTTGAGGATATCGCCAAGAGTTCAGACTACACTTATGGCAGTCGCAGAATGAAAAAAGCCTTGAATGTCCTGGGCTATCCGGTGAGTCGGAATAAGGCAAGGAAGTTAATGCGTGAAGCCAATGTACAGGCGCGTCAGCGCAGGAAATATAAGGTTACGACAAACAGTAACCACCAGCAGTCGGTTTTTAACAACCTGCTCAAGCGAGAGTTTGCTGTGGCCCAGCCCGATCATGTCTATGCGGCGGACGTGACTTATGTATGGACCCAGGAAGGCTGGTTATACCTGGCGGTAGTGATAGACCTGTATTCACGTAAAGTGGTCGGCTGGAGCATGAGTTCCCGGATGAAGGCAAAGCTGGTCTGTGATGCATTGCAAATGGCGATCTGGCGACGTCGACCGAAGGGCGGATTGATTCACCACTCAGATCGTGGTTCTCAATATGCCAGCAAGGCTTTTCGGCGGTTACTCAAAGCCCATGATATCAATGGCAGTATGAGCAGGAAGGGTGACTGCTGGGATAATGCTGTAGTGGAAAGCTTCTTTGGCAGCCTCAAGCAGGAACGGGTGCATTGGAGAAGCTACCAGACACGTTACGAAGCCCAGCAGGACATATTGGAATATATTTCCATGTTTTATAATAGTACGCGGCTGCATTCATACCTGGATTATATGAGTCCGAATGATTTTGAGCAGCAAATGATGGCGCAGAAAAAAGCGGCTTAACTGGGTGTAACAAAATCCTTGACCACGTCACCTCGAGGTGTTGCTTGCAGGACGTGCTGCTGAAGAGTTGGTGTATGGCAAAGCGGGAATTTCAGGCGGTGCGGGCGGTTCAAATGAACACTCGGATCTGGCTATCGCCGTGCGCTGGACTGAAAATATGGCCTGCAGGCTTGGTTTTGGTCCTGCGGGCCAATTACGCTGGCAACAGCGCCCTGGGTCGGAGAAGTGCATCGGAGAAATCCAGGAGCTGCTTGAACAGACCTATCTGCAAATCCAGAAGAAGCTGGCTCACCACGAGATGATGTTGCATACACTGCGCGATGAATTGCTGGACAAGCATGAGTTGTTTGAAGCAGAGCTGAAACAACTGGCTGCGGCGCACGGACTACAGGCTGATAACAGGCCCGGCGTGCAAGCATCACGGCGGGAGGGAATGGCATGACGGTGGCCGGAAAGAATCTGGCCAAGGTCGATCACCGTGTCTACAAGACCTGGCTCAAGGTACTGTTTCGTACCGCGCTCACCCATAACACCGAGTGGCAGCAACGCATGCGGATCAAACCCGGTGTGGACATCATCGAGCACTTTGCAAAATATATCGAACGCGTTGTCCCGGTGATCGCAATCGAATCCTCTTTGCCTTACGCGGAGCACCTGCTGATTGAATTGATAGGGGAACATGTCAAATTCAATCGACCGGTATTTATGCCCTCGCTGTTGTCCGGCAATTGGCAGACCAGCCACGGCAAGCCATTTGATGCGCGTACCCCACTGGTACTTTCATTTCATGAATCCCAGAACGTGGAAAACAGTCTGATGTTGGTGCATGGTATCGAAACCTCAGATAATCCGGTGCTGATCGGTTGCAACCGCCTCAGCCAGGTGCCATTGGAGTTCCACCGTCTGATCGATATTACTTTGTCTCTGCCCGTGGCCTCTGCACAGCACTTCGAACAGACCTTCGAAGAGCTGTTCGAAGAACAACTTCCATCGGATTCGGCGGATGATGGACGCTGGCACAATTTCGTGTTGCCTACCGATATGCAACCACCACTGCGCCTGGGGCATAGTGCCAGTGATGCGGCCGGTTACATTCACGCACGGGTCACGACACGCCTGTCACGGTTGGATGCGGAGGACGCCCCCTCGCTGGAAGAACTGCACGGCCTGGGCGCAGCGCTCGAAATCGCCCTCGACATGAAACGGGATATACAGCTTGCACTGGACGATCACATTGACTGGAATGATGTTGATCGAGGCATACTGCTGGCAGGTCCACCCGGTACCGGCAAGACGACACTGGCCATGGCGATTGCAAAGGACTGCGGTATAAAATTTATTGCGGCCAGTGCATCCAAATGGCAATCAGGCAGTGGTCTCGGTGAGCATTTGGCACTGATCCGCGAGTCCTTTGAAGAGGCCAGACGTTTTGCACCGTCGATCCTGTTCATTGATGAGATTGATTCGATCGGCAATCGTGAGAATCTGGACAGTCACGGCTTAACCTACCAGGCCACGGTCATCAATTATCTGCTGGAGCAACTCGACGGTTTTTCGGGTCGTGGCGATATCATCGTCATTGGTGCAACTAATTATGCAGACAATATTGACCCGGCACTCAGACGGGCCGGGCGGCTCGACCAGGTAGTGGACGTCGGTTATCCGACGGTGCGGGCACTGGTTGGGATCTATAATTACCACCTGAAAGAACTAAAAACAGACGGCAAACTTGCCACAGATGTCAATTGCGATGCGCTGGCGCGGGTATCATTCGGCCTGACCGGTGCCGATGTCGAATTTTTCGTACGCGGCGCTGCCCGGCGGGCTCGCAAGCGCAAGGATATTATTCGGCAGGATGACCTGCTGGCAGAGATCATGCGTCGCCCTCGTAGCGAAGGGTTATCCGAGCCGTTTGACAATAAAACTATCCAGCGCCTGGCCGTACACGAAGCCGGTCACGTCGTTATGCGGCTGCTGGGTAAAAACAAGGGTAAAGAAATCAATTATGTATCCATCGCACCTCGAAGTGACGGACGCATTGGCTATACTGCGGCATTTGACGATGAACGCGTGTCCATGACAAGTGAAGATTACCTGCACGAGATACGGATCCTGCTTGCGGGACGAGCCGCAGAGGAGGTGATATTCGGCACAAACGATGTATCGGATATGGCAGGCAAATATGATTCGAAAAGTGATCTGTCTCAAGCCGTAAGCATGCTGCACTACATCAGCAAGTACTCCGGACTGGGTGAGCTGAAAGACATTGTATTCCGTTTCGATCTTACACAGGAAGCTGCGCAGGAACACGAGCAGCACATTGACAGGAAAGTCATGGATCTTTACTCGGATCTGCTCGATGAAATGGGTCGCTCGAAGCCGCTAATCAAACGGATTGCCGACAGGTTGGCGGATGAACAGGTGCTGGACGGGGCTGAAATCGAAAGGTTGGCACAGGATAGCGGCGGGGCCTGACGCAGGCTGGATGAGGATCAGGACCGGCAATCGGTGTGAGGTTAGAAGGCATGATGATGGAAATCAATGCAAACTCAGTGTCGGATTTCCTGTCACAACATGAGGTGGCGGAGCCAATCATGATCAAACGGCAAGGTATACCGCACGCTGTGATGATCCCCTATGAAATCTTCCAGGTGATGCATCGAGACAGCCGCCGTGCGTTGCGTGTCGAAGAGCTGACCGACGAAGATTTGGAAGCCATATCCAATAGTCGGCCACCAACTGAACACAACCAATACAATGATGAGTCTGAAGACTGAGTTGTCCTTCCCGGTAATTCGTACTGCTTGAAATTCTCGACCTTTTTCACGAGCCACACCCGCTATCGCTCAGGGCTCCATCATCCCCTTCGCGAGCTGGCTCATGCGTTGGAACCTCTTTACGGCTGCATCGTCGTCATTGGCGCGGGCGAGTTCCGCGTTCTTGTCAATCCACTCAAGAAGCGTCTGGTCGACGATTGCCGGCACCATCGACATGATGTCGATCCACTTGTCTTTCTGGGCCAGCTGGAGCAGATTGATGAGCTTCGATTGCGGACTGAGGCGGCGAAGCGACTCTTTTTTAACCTCGTGGGTTCCCACGAAGTTCGTCGGTGTAGACGCGATGTCCATGAGCTGGTCCAGAATTTGGTTCGCCTCTTCCACGGTTTGTATCATCACGCTTCCCTCAAGTTTGGACGTCCGTCCAGAGTCTACCTGGATTAAAAGCTCCGATTCAAGCGGTGATCCCAGAGCTGGATTTGTGCACGAACAGCGGACAGAATCTGCTCGAGCAGAAGAGCGGCTTCCTCTTCCTCGTTGAGCCGCCTTAGGGCGAGTTTCTTCTTAAGGTGGCTGATCAGTTCGTCATCGACCAGCGCCGGCACCAGGTCTGGGATTTGAAGCCAGAGTTGGGGTTCGCCCAGGGTTTCCAGAAGCAGGATGAGCTTGGAGCGCGGGCTTGGTGTTTGCAGGGCAGGCGCCAGGACCCTGTCCTGCTCGAGCAGCAAGTTCAGGAAGTCGTCTACGATGTGCTCGGCTTCCTCTTCGGTCTGCTCATTCCGTCGCGATTTGGTGCGCTCCCAGTCATCTATACTGTAGGCTTGCTGGGCGGCCTTGCGGCCCTCGATGTCCTCGGGCGGCACAGTAATCTTGGGCGGAGTGATCCACGCCGTTGGATTCATCTCCATGGCCTGCGCCAGAAGTCGTGCGCACTGTCGCCAGCTCTCCACCCTATCAAGTTCCACCGTCCATTCGCGATCAAGGCTTAGAGACGGGTTTGTGTCGAGGTACTCAGCGAGACGTGCCGCCGTATGATCGCCGAGTGCGACCGTGACGATGGGTTTATGCGCATTGGTTCCGATCTCCTGGCTGACGACGGGTCGGCCGATGCTGTTTGGTGTTGCGATGTAGAGCAGTGCTTTCGAATGACGCGCATCCTTGAAGAAGTAGTTCGCATCCTCCTCCGCGTGCTGGACGTCGTCCGGATCCGAGATGGAGAGCCTCGTGTCCGGCCAGGTCTGCCTTATCCAGGATGCTATGCGATGTGCAGCGTCGGCATCGAGATGACAGTAGGATATGAAGAGGTCGTGACGAGGCTCGGTCTCCTTAAGAGAGGCGGGGCTCTTTCGGTCGATCAGGCGGCCGTTGTCGACGCACAGCGCACGAATACTTGCCCCGCTGAACAGCAGCGATCGGTTAGACGGAATGATGCTCGGAATAGGAAACTTGATCGCGTAGCAGAAGATCTCCCGATAGGTGTCCTCGGCCGCTCGAAGCCTCGGACCATCGTGCGTAAGGTTGTAGTCGCTCAGGAAAGAGACAACCTCGTTGATCTCGGAAATTCGTTCGCGCTGCTCCCGCCCTATTGGTACGCGCCGGGCGAGAACCACGTGCCCATTCCTGTCGAATACGACGAGTCCGCAGGTACGGCTCTTCTCGCCAAAACTACATAGGATCTCGCGTGACTGCTCTGCTTGCGCGCGCGATGCCGGATCGACCGCCTTGTGTTCGTTGATCGGAAACAGGCTCAGGAAGATCGTTTCCCACCGCGCCTCTTCGTCGTCCCAGAGCACGGGGATGACGCAGCCGAAGATTTCTGTCAGGTTTAGTACCGAGACGATGTCCACAATCACGGTGCATGGGGTTGACTCGTCGATGGGAGCCGAGAAATCTAGCGGGCGCTGCAGGAAGACAACAGGGAGAACAGAGTTGCCATCGCGGACAAGCTCGATATGCGTGTCGGCATGGCCTTTCAGGCCTTCGCGCTGGACGTCCTCCCACGTCGGGAGAGCGCTATGGTCGATCTCCCCCTCAGGGTGGGGTGTCTCCTTATCTTTCATGTAAGCCCGTTTGGTAAAAAAACAGTCGTATTGAGATATCAACATCCTAACATCTGTTGAACACGTCACAATGCCTTTGTGTATTGCCTCGAATGAGGCATACAATTGACTGGAATAATTCTAGTTGCCAGTGGGGATTACCATGGGTTGCGCGTGCATATTGGCTTATATCACCGGGGCGGTGGATCAGGAACTCCTTTTACGGAATGAGAGTCTTGCTGCCGAAAACCGGATTCTGATTGGACCGCCTATATCCGCGCGCACATGCCTGTTCTTGCGGGAACTGACTTTTTTTCGTTGGAAGTACTTGCGACCTATTGGAACTAAATATGCGAGTGCAGGTTGAGATCGTTTCCTGGGAACTAATGTTCTGACAAATTGAAAGGGCTCTGTATTGGATCTGATATCCCTGGATGGTTTAGACATAACGGAACTCCCCATGCCGCCTCAGGGTGTACTGGCTGTCGTCCATGCTTGTGCCCGGAACGAGATGGATGCAACACGCATTAGTGAACTGGTTACTCAGGTTCCATCGCTTTCTGCAGAACTTCTGCGCCTTTCAAATACTGCTTACTTTGGCTTTTCAGGGGAAGTGACCTCTATTGCCAGGGCAGTGACGCTCATTGGGCATAGAGTGCTCAGAAATATTGCCCTGTGCATTGCCATGAAGGCGACGCTGAAACCTGATCAATTACCTGCATTTCCTGTGGCTGAGTTCTGGGAGGCGGCTCTGCGGCGTGGGGTATGCGCCCGTATTTTGGCAGCAGAAGCGGCTCAAGACAAAGAGGCAGGATTTACCGTTGGATTGCTGCAGGACTTTGGGTTGCTGGTTATGTTCTATCTGAACCCGAAGTTAACGAATGAATGGAGTCGTTTGTCCGAGTTAACCCCTGAAACCCGATATGACCTGGAACAACAGCTGTTTAACACCACCCATGATCGGGTGGGCCTCCAGCTTGCTCAAGCCTGGTCATTGCCTGAAGATTTCACGATTGCAATGGGCTACCATCACCGGGGAACTCCAGCTGAAATTGATAAGTCATCGGTGGAGCTCTGTAAACTGGCCCGGTGTGCGGACTGGATGTCTGCTGTATTTACATCTGATAACAGGAGAGAGGCAGTAAAACAGAGCCGTTCACTCCTGTTGGATTACTACGGAATCTCTTCAGAACAGAGCAATGAGCTCATGGCGCAGGTAGCTGAGGGTATGAATGAAGCTGCCGGTGCTT
Source organism: Gammaproteobacteria bacterium (ex Lamellibrachia satsuma) (assembly GCA_019623805.1). Classification (NCBI taxonomy): domain Bacteria; kingdom Pseudomonadati; phylum Pseudomonadota; class Gammaproteobacteria; species Gammaproteobacteria bacterium (ex Lamellibrachia satsuma). Next base: position 182,417 of record CP053680.1, on the reverse strand, counting down.
TTAGATTTGATCTAGGTGAACAGGTTGATTATGAGGATTTGATCGGGGAAGCAAATTTGCACTTGGTTGAAGAGAACCTGAGTTTCCAACAGATGAATTGGCACCTGGAACACACGCTTAAGGAACGAGACAAGATTGCTTCTGAACTGAACAAGGAACTCGATTTGGCCAGGGAAGTTCAGCGCAGCCTGTTGCCAGGTGAATCGGATCAGTTGGAGGGAGTTGCTGGCCTCAATGTCTCTGCAAAAGTAGTTTCAGGAGATTTCTATGACTTTTACAAGCTTCGCAATGGAAAGGTGGCTTTTTGTATAGCTGATGTCTCTGGAAAAGGAATGAATGCAGCTCTGCTTATGGCAAAAGCAAGCAGCCTGTTTCACTGTCTGGGTAAGAGTATTCATGACCCTTCAAAGTTACTGGCCATGCTTAACAGGGAGATTCTTGAGACTTCCATTCACGGTATGTTTGTCACCATGCTGGCCGGGATTTTTGATCCTGTATCACGTGTGGTAAAAATCGCGAATGCCGGCCATCTCCCTGCAATTCTGATGCGGGGGAGTACGTTTGATTCTGAATACCCCGCGATGGCACCTCCTCTGGGTGTCATTCCAGAGACCAGATTTCCACTCGATGAGTTACGCTTGACCTCCAATATGCATCTTTATCTCTATACAGATGGATTATTGGAGGCGAAGGTCAATGGAGAACAGAGGCTGGAACGAGAGGGGTTACTTCAGCTATTTTCCCGCTATTCAGATATACCACCTGCAATGCGCTTGCTGCATATTGTTACAGATATCCGCTCCAGTGGAGGCAGGGTGGACGATGATATGACTATCCTTCTACTGAAGGGTTAATGCTGTAATGGATGCTTCTGAAACAGTGGTGGATATCCGGGTACTTTCTGAACCAAACCAGTTGAAGGTGTTACGTCAACGGGTAAAGGAGGTAGTTGCATCTGCCGGGTTTTCCAGCAAAGAGCAACAGGAACTGGTACTTGCGGTGGATGAGGCGTGTTCAAATATAATTAAACATGCCTATCATTTTAAATCGGACAGAGAGATCCATCTTATAATCCTGAAAACTGATGAGGCTCTGATATTCCAGTTGCGCGATGATGCCAATCAGGTAGATACCTCAAAATTCAAGCCCAGAGAGTGGGATCAAATCAGACCAGGCGGATTGGGGCTGCATTTTATTCAGGAGGTTATGGATAAAGTGGCGTTTATCGAAGCTGAAACCATGGGTAACACCCTGGAGATGGTCAAATATTTCTAGCGGTAAAGAGAATGACTTATCTAATAGAGGAAAAAAACGACTATTTGGTGGTGCGCCTGGAAGGGGAAGTTGACCTTAGCTGCTCACCAGAAGCACGAAGAGTGATACTGGATTGCCTGCAAAAGCAACGTCATTTACTGGTTGACCTCTCTGGGGTCAGCTATATTGACAGTTCAGGGGTGGCCAGCCTGGTGGAGGGCTATCAAGTCTCCCGTAGCAAAAATCTCAATTTTGCCTTGGTGGGCGTCAGTGACAATGCTTTGAATGTCTTGAAACTGGCCCGGCTTGATCAGGTATTTCCCATCTATACTTCAATTGAGACGCTACTTCAGGATGGATCGTAAAATCCTTAAATGAATACCCGAAAATTTATAGAGAGGATTGGGGAAAAAACCATTGATGCGATTGAAGAGGTTGGTTACCACTTTTCGCTTCTGGTTGAGAGCTTCTATTGGCTGCTTGTCGGGCGCTTCGTCAAGCAACCGGTGCGGTTGCGTAATATATTTTCAGAGATGATGAAAATTGGTGTCCTGGCGATCCCGGTGGTTATTCTGCTCTCTTTCTCCAATGGGGTAATGATGGCGATACAGGGCATAGTAACTTTGCAGGAGTTTGATGCAGAATCTCAAGTCGTTCCAGGAATTGCATATTCAGTAACGCGGGAATTTGGAGTGTTGATTACGGCGATTGTGGTTGCTGGGCGTTCTGGTTCTGCCATTGCAGCCAGGATCGGCTCCATGCAGATGTCACAGGAAGTTGATGCACTGCGGGTGATGGGAATTGAACCGGTCCGACATCTGGTCGCACCGATCATTTTTTCCATGCTAGTGATGATGCCGATACTCACCATTATGGCGGACTCTGCTGCACTGATTGGCGGAGGGGTCTATACCGGTATCGTGTTGGAACTCAGTTTAGGGACTTTTATTGATCGCTGCTTTGATGTTTTGGTCGTCTATGATGTGATGCAGGGATTGTATAAAAGTCTGATATTTGGTGTGTTGATCGCACTGGTGGCATGCAGCAATGGCTTTTCCGTCAGCGGTGGTGCAGAGGGTTTGGGAAAAGCTACGACGCGGTCGGTTGTGATGTCAATTGCACTGATTGTAATGGCAGATATGATCTTTACCTATTTCCTCAGCAGATGAATAAAGAAATGAGTAAAAAACATGGTAGTGGAATCTGAATCCACCAAAGATGAGTCGGTCATCGATGTTCAGGATCTTGTGACCTATTACGGCACACGTAAAATACTTGATCAGGTAAACCTTCAGGTTCTGGCCGGTGAAATAATGGTCATCATGGGGGGAAGCGGCTCAGGAAAATCAACACTACTGCGCCATATGCTGGCATTGAACAAACCTGCTGCAGGCGCTATTCGTTTGTTTGGAAAAGACCCGAACAAGCTCTCTGCCCCGCAACTGCATGCCATACGTCAGCGCATGGGGGTTTCGTTTCAGAATGGTGCACTTTTTAACTCTTTGAACGTGGAAGAAAACGTTGCTTTTCCGCTGCGTGAACATACCCGATTGGATGAGAATACCATCAGGATAATGGCACGCATGAAACTGGAGGTGGTTAATCTGGCCGGGTTTGAAAAATTGATGCCTTCACAACTTTCTGGAGGCATGGTCAAGCGAGCGGCACTGGCCCGCGCGATTGTTATGGATCCGAGCTTACTGTTTTTCGATGAACCGTCTGCTGGACTCGACCCTGTGGTCTCAGCCGATCTTGACGAGTTGATACTGCGGTTGCGTGATGCCATGAAGGTTACTATTGTCGTCGTAACCCATGAATTGGACAGTGCATTTCGTATTGCTGACAGAATACTGGTATTGGATAAAGGAAAGGTACTCATTCTCGGCACCGTGGATGAGGTGAAAAGCAGTGATAATCAACGGGTGCAGAATCTGCTGAATCGCAAATCAGAAGATGTCATCGTCAACCCGGATGAGTATTTACAAAGACTAACGGATGATCTGGCTGGATTATGAAACGGGATAACGTGAACTACCTGATGGTGGGCTCAGTTGTATTGGTTGGGTTTACGCTAATGCTCTATGCACTTTATCGATTGACGGGAGGCGTGGGGGAGAATGACCATTATTATACTAACTATCTTAACGTCAGTGGGTTGAATGAAGGTACTCCGGTCACTTACCAAGGCTATAAACTTGGGTCGGTTTCTAAAATCGAGCCTTATAAGCAGGAAGGCAAAACTCACTATCGCGTCACCATTATGATTCGGGACGGTTGGAAAATTCCGACAAATAGTGTCGCCAGAATATACTCCGAAGGGCTGTTGGCAGAAACCGTAATCAATATTGAGGAGGGTGATAGCAACCAATACCTGGCCACCGGTTCTGAATTACAGGGGCTCCAGGAGGTCGATGTCTTCAAGGCCATAAATAGTGTTGCAAGTGAGACAAGTGGCTTGATATCGGGCAGTGTGAAACCCCTGCTTGAAAATATTAATTCCCTTGTATCTGCAATGGGTGATCAGGTCGACAGTAATCTTCCGCAGATATTTGATGATCTTAGTCGGCTTGTTGAGACACTTCAGACAGGGGCCGATCGAATTCCTCGAATTTTGAATGAAAATGTAGAGATGAAGGTAACCAGGGCGGTTGAGAATGGCGAGGAGATGACAGCCAATCTTCTGGAACTTTCCCAAGGACTGTTGCAAACCAGGAAAGCAGTGGATGTCTTGCTTGAACAGTCCAGTGAAACAGTTAAGTCGGTGGATTCATTGATGGAAGAGTCTCAGGATTCTGTTTCTGAAAACCGAGTCGACCTTCGAAAATCTGTGCTTGCTCTTAAAGCTTCGCTGGAAACTGTCGCTGATTATACCGAAACGATATTACACAACCTTGAGGCTTCCTCCCGTCACATGAATGAATTCAGTCGTGAAATAAGAGATAACCCGGGACTGCTTCTGGGGAGTAAACCACCGCGTGAGGTTGGATCAAGCAATGAATAGGTTACTTCTAACCTGGGGGTGCTGCATCATTGCCCTCATCGCTGCTGGGTGTGCTTCTACAAAACCAGTGCCGGAAAACCACTTTTACCGTCTTGTAGAATCGAAGCCACAACATCAATTTGATGAGCTACAGATATTTGGCTCGTTAATTGTGGATCGGATTAAGGCATCTGGCATCTTAAGTGAGCGGGCATTATTGTATAGCTATGAAGTCTCTCCAGAAGCCCTGATGCAGCACCACTATCATCACTGGACGGACTCGCCGGCTTCTCTGATCCGTGAGCAATTTGTCACCTACCTTAGGAAGGTTAATCTCGCCCAGCATGTAGCAACCGACATGAGGTCTACATTTGGTGACTACCATTTGCGTGTTGAATTAAAAAAGTTCGAACGTATGTTGCTTGAAAATGGTGGGGTGGAGGTACGCGTGACACTTCGGATGGAGATAATTTCTGATGGTGATAGGCGGCCTCTGTTCATCCATGACTATTCAGAAATAAACCAGCCTGATAATACCTCTGTGCTCGCCTCGGTCCGTACCATGAATGAGGTTTTATCAAAAATCTATTCCAGGATTGTGGTGGATCTGATAAATACTATTTCCAAGCCGGGCGAAAATTGAAATATTCAACTTATCACCTATCAATAACCTAATCTAATGACAGTGTTGAGAGACTGGTCCTGTCCATGGCGAATTGTTACTTCACGAAGTACTCCCGATAAATAGATTACGACTATAATTTATGTGTAGCCCTATTCTCTACCAAGGCGTGGTGGGAAATGCTTACTGGAAAGAGATCTGCCCGTTTGTGGATGATGAGTATCCTGCTAATCACCTGCTCGGGTGTTGTCGATTCCGGGGAAAAGGACTATCCCACCCAGCGACAGGCTATGGTGGAGGTTATTGAGGCATCTGCTTTAAGAACTGCTGATTATATAGATAAAGAGGCGTTGGACCCGCGTGTGATGGAAGCAATGGGCACTGTCCCGCGTCATGAGTTTGTGCCGGATGCGGTAAAATCGTCAGCCTATGAAGACCGTCCATTACCGATCGGGCAGGGACAGACGATCTCTCAGCCTTATATCGTAGCCTTGATGACTGACCTCATGCATCCGGATCCGGAGCAGAAGGTACTTGAGGTAGGTACGGGTTCCGGTTATCAGGCTGCAGTACTCGCCGAATTGATTGACAAGGTCTATACCATAGAGATCATCGAGGAGCTTGGCGAGCAGGCGGCAGACCGCTTTCACCGGCTGGGTTATGACAATATAACGCCACGGGTGGGAGATGGATACTATGGATGGGAGGAGCATGCTCCTTTTGATGCCATTCTGGTTACCGCTGCTTCCAGTCATATTCCACCTCCCCTCATCAGGCAGCTGAAATCCGGCGGGCGCATGGTGATCCCGGTGGGAGGCCATTTTATGGTTCAGCAGTTGGTGCTGATTGAGAAGACGGAACAGGGGAAAATAATCACTCACCAGATCCTACCAGTGCGTTTCGTGCCGCTGACGGGGGATCACTGACTTTTCAGGGTTCTATGTTGCGCCCCAGGCCGCCCTATTTTTCAGTCTTCATCATCTCAGCTGCTGCGCTGGCCTATGAAGTGCTGCTGATGCGGCTTTTTTCGATTATTCAGTGGCATCATTTTGCCTACATGGTGATCAGCATGGCGCTGCTGGGTTATGGCGCAAGTGGCACCTTTCTTTTTCTTACACGTCAGCGGTTGATGCCCAGATTCGCGGACGCATTCGTTGCCAATACCACCTTTTTTGGACTCAGCAGCATCGGTTGCTACCTGCTGGCCCAACTGATCCCCTTTAATACTCTTGAGATAATCTGGGACCCTGGCCAGTGGCTGTTTCTGTTATTGAACTATCTGTTACTGCTCATTCCATTTTTTTTCGCAGCCAATGCAATCTGCCTCAGTTTTATCAAGTTCAATCAACAGATTCCTAAGATTTATGCGTTTGACCTGTTGGGGGCCGGATTTGGTGCGTTGGGTGTGATCATTGCGCTCTATCTGCTGAAACCGTCCGATGTTCTGCAACTGATTGCGGTTGCTGGTCTGTTGGCATCAGTCGTTGCCGCGTTTGAGAGCCGGTTAGCGCAGCGCAAGCGGGTGGCTGTCCTGCTGCTGGCTTTCCTGTTTCTGCCGGAGCAGTGGCTAGTACCGAATATGTCGGAATACAAAGCTCTCAAACAGACACTGCTAATCAGCGGCACCATGGTGAAGGAGGAACACAGCAGTCCGCTTGGTCTGGTGACGCTGTTGGAGAGCCGGGAAACCCCGCTACGCCTGGCCCCTGGGATGAGTCTGAACAGCAGCGTTGAACCCCCTCCACAGTTCGGCCTGTTTGTCGATGGTGATGGCCCCGGTGCCATCACCCGCTACGACGGTAACAGGGAGTCACTGGTTTATCTCGATTACCTGGGTTCGGCCCTGCCTTATCACCTCAGAGAGATAGAAAAGGTTCTGATCGTGGGTATGGGGGGTGGCAGTGACATATTGCAGGCTGAATTCTTTGGCGCTGATCAAATAGATGCCGTGGAGGTGAATCCACAAATTGCCAGCTTGTTTCAACACGCCTATGGCGGCTTCTCCGGATGGTCTTTGTTGCAGGAGAAAATCCGGATCCATATCTCAGATGCACGGGGATTCGTTGCCGGCAGCCGGGAGAAGTACGACCTCATTCAACTCTCACTTCTGGATTCTGCTGCCGCCTCATCCGCTGGTCTCTATGCGCTCAATGAAAACTATCTCTATACCCGGGAGGGGATAAAGGCGTATCTGGATCACTTGCGGGAGGGTGGCCTGCTTTCGATTACCCGTTGGGTCAAATTGCCACCCAAGGGTGGATTGAAACTCTTTGCCACAGCTGTCGAAGCACTGCGTCTGTCCGGTGTTTCAAACCCAGGTGATCAGCTGGTTATGATCAGGGGATGGAACACATCGGTGCTGGTGATCAAAAATGGCCCATTTACTGAACAGGAGATTCGCCAGTTGATCTCATTTTGTGATGCCCGGTCATTTGATCTGGTTTTCTATCCAGGCATTACTCCGGAGCAGATCAACACATATAATATTTTGCAGGAACCGTACTACTATCAAGGCGTCACAGCACTGCTTGGAGATGACCCGGCACGTTTTATTTCCGACTATAAATTTGACATCCGCCCAGCCACCGATGATCGGCCCTATTTTTTTCATTTCTTCAAATGGTCGACTCTCTCAGAGATCCTGCCGCTGTACAGACAAGGTGGGGTAACCTTACTGGATCTTGGCTATCCGGTGCTTATTCTTACTCTGTTGCAGGCGCTTTTCGCCAGTCTCGTTTTGATACTGTTGCCGCTCTGGTTTCTGAAGAGAGAGAAGAGAAAAATTGAGAAGAACTATCCATGGAAGGTAGTGATCTATTTTACGGCTATCGGCCTCGCCTTCCTGTTTATTGAGATCGCCTTTATTCAGAAATTCATGCTCTTTCTCGCAAACCCTATTTACGCTGTTGCCGTTGTTCTTTGTGGTTTTCTGATCTTTTCAGGCATTGGCAGCCAGTATGCGGGACATCTGCTCAAGCAGGGAAGAAACAGACCGCTTCCGCCAGTTATCCTGACTCTTGGGGTAATCGCTCTGGGCTACCTGTGGCTGCTGCCACCCCTGTTCATCTGGCTGGCAGTCCTGCCGGATGTGGCAAAAGTGGTGATAACCCTGGTACTGATAGCACCCTTGGCATTCTGCATGGGGATGCCATTCCCTCTGGGATTGGCTCATGTTGCCGGATATGCCCCCCATCTGCTGCCCTGGGCATGGGGTGTCAATGGCTGCGCTTCTCTAATAAGTGCCATTCTGGCAACCTTGCTGGCGATTCATCTGGGCTTTACCTGGGTGATTCTGCTTGCCGTATTGCTCTATAGCCTTGCGGCATTTCTGGAGTTGCGCATCGTTCCTTGGGGACAGACCATTATCAGGCGCAAAGTCAACTAAGTTCTAAGCGAGAAGTAAGAATTCACCAGAGACGTCCCTAAACGGTCCATCCCTGTACCACTCCTCGTGGTGGTGGGGAGCTTGATTGCAATGGAACTGTGGGCCAATAGCTCTGAATTTTAGGAAAAAGGGCGTTTATTCTTCCCAATTCCCCATATTCCATAAATATTCTCATTAATCCCTTTATTTCTAATTGGTTAGCAGTCATTATTAAGAAATCATCTAATATTTAGCTTATGGCCCTGAAGAAAACATCAAAAAAGGATCTCCAGACAAGGCTTGACCAGCTCAAGGAGAAGGTCGAGACGATAACCATGCGTCTCGACCGGCAGTCCTATGCCCACAGTAAACTCAAGGGCAAGGTCAAGTACCTTTGGCGCGACGCCAGCGATCTGTTGGGGGTAAGGGCCAGCCTGCAGTCTCAATTGCAGGGACTCGCTGATGCGAATGAAGGATTGCCGTACAAGTGTCGGCTATTGCAAGAGGCGGATGATCGGCTCGAACAACAGCAAACCGACCTTGCCAAAACCCTCTCATCTGTTCAACAACAACTGGATGTGCTGCAGCGGGATAATGACCTGGGGGGTGAATTGGCATCCCAGGGGCAACGCCAGCAGGAACTGGTACAGGTCACCGAAAGCCTGGCCGCCAAACTACAGGATCTGGAGGTGAGCACCTCGCTGGTGGAGCGTGCCGGTGATGAGCTGACGACGCGTGTCAACACCCTGGAGAGCAGTGCCTCCGAGATCCTCAAACGACAGCAGGAACTGGACGAACTCGCCCATGGTCTGAATGATCATGTGGAGGTTTTGCCCGCTCTGCAGGAGCACCTGGAAAAACTGACTTCTGACCTCAATACTCTGTGGGACAATGCAGATGGCATGGGTGTCAGCCTGAAGCAACAGACCCACATCACCACACTACTGGGTCAGTCTCGCGATGATTTGGCCGACCGTACCGGGGTATTGGAAAACGAGCTCCGCACGTTAGCAGAGCAGCAGTCACAGCATCTCAGTCCGCTATCAGACAAGATGGCCGGGTTTCAGAAGGCACTGGATCACCTCTCCAACCAATCCCAAGACTTGCCGGCCAATGGTAATGACACCCGGCTGCACGACTTGGAAGAGACCACTTCACGGGTGGAACGTGCCGGGGATGAGATCCAGGCACGCACCGAGACACTGGAAAGCAGTGCCGTCGAGTTATCCAGCCAGCTGCAGGCCATGGAACGGCAGTTATCAGAACTGGTGGGAGGAGCCGACGGCCCTAAGTCGGACAAGGTGGAACTGGGCGATCTGTGTCGCTCCCTTGAGCGGCAACTCAACGGATTAAAGTCCAAACAGTCGGCCAACCATTCCCTCCTCGAAGATTTTCTCAGCCGCACCGGCGGCTTGGAGAAGGCCGCGGTTACCCAGACGGAACATACCGACACCTTCTCCAACAGGCTCGCCACACTGACCGAAGAGTTGCATGGGCTGCTGGCTTTGAAAACAGATCGTCGGCTCGACGATCTGGAGCTGCGGAACAACTCCCTTGAGCAGTCCCTGCAAGGAGAACGGGGACGCATCAGCGAGCTTGAGCAAGTCGGTGTGTCGCTCAACGAGCAGCTTAACTCGGCCGTCACAGATACCGGAGCTTTAGAAGAACGGGTCAACACACTGGGTACTGGCAGCGAACGGCTCAACAACGAGATTGACCGTCTGGATGGTGAGTTTCAGGCGCTCAACAGAAGCATGCAAGAACAACTGCATGCCCACGACGCCCGGCTGCTGGAACAACATCAGCAGCTTGACGGGGTTGTTGACGGCCAAAGGGAAATCACCGACGCGTTACGCAGCCGACTTGACGAGCTGAAGGTTGAGCTTCAGGAGACAAACAGAAGTACTCAGGAACAACAGCAGGACCAGGATACCCGGCTGCTGGAACTGCAGCAGCAGCTTGACGACGTCGTTGTCCTCTACAGCGAACCGACTGACAATATAAATAACCGGCTGGATGGTCTGGACAACGTGCATCAGGCACTGCAGGAGAAGACTGAAACCCTGCAGGTGCAACAGGCGCAGCAGAATGATGAGACCCAAGGCCTGAAGCAGAGATCGCTGTTACTGATGATGTTGCTGCTGCTGATCACCGCTACCCTCGGGTTTCTGTTGTTCTGGGATTCCACGACCCCTGAGGAGCCACAGCAGGTCGATAAGGCTGAACCGGCCGTTATCAGTGAACCTGCCATTGATTCGACAAAGCTTGAAAACGAGGTGGCCGAGTTGCGACAGGGGCTGTCCCAACTGGGGGATTCCGTAGCGCAGGTTACCCATTCGGTGGATGAGATCAAGGCCAGCGTGGATCCAGAGCTGCCCGGCAAGATTAATCGACTGTCGGATAATCTGGAGACCCTGAGCCAGGAAAACCTGCAGAAACAGCAGGAGAGCGCCAGGCTGAAAACATCTCAGCAGCAGGTGCAGGCAGAGCTAGATAAAATAACCGGCAAGGTAAAGGCCCTGGAACGGACCACCCCAAACCTGATGGTTATTGCCGCTGCCCAGACGCCGGAGGGCCGACAGTGGATAAAGGCTCAGCAACTGGGCCAGTATACCCTGCAGGTGGTTGGGGTTCACAAGCGGGAATCCCTGGCGCGATTCGTCAGGCAGCAAGGTATCGAGGCCGACAGCGCTATCTACCACACCGAGCACCAGGGACAAAAATGGTACGTCTTATTCTATGGAAACTATGAAACCCTGGAACAGGCGAAGGCAGCCACCAGGCAGTTACCCGCAGACCTCGCTGCTTACAAGCCCTGGATTCGCCGGATTCCTGAGACCGGTGGACTCTTTCCGTTTTGAATGATGTTAGGGCCGGCTTGCTGGCGAATTATTCGCGGTAGAGTTAAAGGTGCGAATCAAGTCGTGAAATTGGTACTCACCCACGGCTTTGGCTTCACTCCGACGGTTCCGGCCCCGCTTGCACTACCATTCCAAACTTTCGCGCTTGGGACATGAGACTTTCCACGGTAATGGTGCTTGCTGGGGTGATGGGAAGGCCGGAGGCGTGCAGCGTCCGGGCGGTCCAGACGTTGCAGGTGTTGAACAAATGGTAAACCTCTTTGGATAGATAGAAGCGGCTGTTTCCGTAGAGGCCGGGACCCAGTGACACGGCGTTACCTGCCTCGTCCCTGGCGAAACTTTCCGCAATAGTGCGTGAGAGATGCTCTAAACCGGCAGAGGATAGCTCGATCTTAATGATCTCGCTAAAAGGGAAATAGGCAGGCACAGTGCCATTGAAACCAACAATATGCAGGACGCTGGCGGTAGGCAACAGGCCCGCCTTGAGGATGATTCCCATGTGGGAATCCGGTGTCTGGTAGTAATCCTTATCTCCCCAGCCCACCTCTAGATATTGTGCATCGGGAAAATCCTCAGGTGCTGGCCAGACGCTGTCGGGGATGTCGGTGCGCCGCAACACAATTCCGGCGTGCCAGCCGTGGCTCACCAGAAAAATCGTATGGCTCGGCTCGCTTTCACTCGGCGTGGGTGCATCCTTGGCCGGCGCTGCACAGGCGCAGCAGCTGACAGCGAGGAACAGGATCCAGATCCGAATCCTGCTCATTCCAGCAGTGTCATAACAGTCGCGACTTTGCTCATTGCAGGCGCTTACTCAATACTCCGTTCATGTTGGCCACCCAGGCGAGGGACGATCGATTTGACGGGACTTTTTTGCGAAGCCAGAAGCGTCCGGATAACTCCTTTGAAAAGCTTCTATACTTTAAGGGCTTCTGATCTGTTCTATATCCCGGGTGCAGCGAAAATTCGGGATCCATGAGTGAGTATAATGCATATCAACACACTGGCCATGGTGCTGGCCGGCGGTGTGGGTACCCGGCTCTATCCACTGACTCGGGACCGGGTAAAACCGGCAGTGCCTTTCGGGGGTATCTACCGTCTCATAGACTTTGTCCTGAGCAATTGCCTCAACTCCAATATTCGCCGGGTCTGTGTGCTTACCCAGTACAAGTCTCTCTCGCTGGAGCGGCACATTCGCTACGGCTGGTCCTTTCTTCCTCATACCCTGGAGGAGCATATTCAAATCCTGTCGCCCCAGCAGCGGGTCGACAGTTCCTGGTACCAGGGAACCGCCGATGCGGTTTACCAGAACGTCTATTCTATAGACCAGTCCGATCCGGATCGTGTTCTTATCCTCTCCGGGGATCATATCTATAAGATGAACTACAGCCGGATGATCAGGGCCCATATTGAGAATAAGGCGGAAGTTACTGTGGGAACGGTCGCCGTACCTCTGGAACAGGCCAGTGCCTTTGGTGTCATGGAGGTCAGCAAGAAGGGGTGTATCGTCTCTTTCGAAGAGAAACCCGAACAGCCAAAGCCCCTCCCGGGGCAACCCGGTTTTGCCCTTGCGTCCATGGGTATCTATGTGTTCGAGACCCGTCTGCTGAAGAAGGTGCTGAAGGCGGATAACCGCAACTCAAAGAGCAGCCATGATTTTGGCAAGGATATCCTGCCGGATCTGATCCGGAAGGTTCCTGTCTATAGCTACCGGTTTGTGGATGAGAATCGGAAGAAGGTGCTCTATTGGAGAGATGTTGGAACCATCGATGCTTATTGGGAGGCGAGTATGGATCTGGTGGACGTGGATCCCATATTCAATCTCTACGACCGAAAGTGGCCGATCAACACCTACATTGAACCGGCACCCCCGGCCAAGTTTGTATTTGCGGATATGAAATGTGAGGAGCGTGGTGGCCGGGTGGGACTTGCCCTGGATTCACTCATAAGCAGTGGTGTTATCCTGGCGGGAGGACAGGTGATCCGATCGATACTCTCCCCCCAGGTCCGGGTCAATGAAGAGGCAAGGGTGGAGGAGTGCGTGCTCTTCGATGGGGTTAAGGTGGGCGCCGGCAGTCGACTCTATCGTACCATTGTCGACAAGGGTGTTACCCTTCCACCCGGAACGGTGGTGGGGCTGGACCATAAGAAAGATGCGAAGCGTTTTACCGTCAGTCCAGGTGGGGTGGTTGTGATTCCCCGGCGCATGAAGATAAAGAAAGGCAAACCATAAAAATGGGTGGCCCATTAGCCGACTCCGTGCAAGGGTATGCAGGGAATATTGAGAAGTTACGCAGGAATCCAGCAAGTCATTGAATTCTCTGGATCCCAACCTGCGCCGGGATGACGTGGTTTCACTAAAACGTATATTCCTGGATGCTACTGCTTAACGGCGTGAACGTACTGCCAGGGATTTTTCCTTCTTCTCCGATGATTCATCCACCTGCCAACTGATACGCATGTTGATCCGGTGCCGGCCTTGCCGCTTGGCTGCGGTCAGTTTGAACTGCAACAGACCCTCCGGTTCCATCACGATCTCGCCATCTGCATCGCTGAAGCTGAGGCGCCCCTCTTTGAGACCCTGGCTAATGGACTTGAGCAGGTCACGGATGGCTTTTGTGTCCTGCAGTGATTCGTGCCTGAAGCTTTTTCCATCGGTTCTCATGCGGTTCGATTTCCTCGTATAGACTTGTGACGCTTGCCAGCGGCTTTGCGTGCCTTGCGTCTTTTTTTCACCAAGGCCTGTGGCTCGAAGACTTTGATGTTTGGGTAGTCGTTGCTGATGCCCAGTACCTGGCCTCCTGGGTGGAAGATGGTCACTGAAGCACCGTGTCCTGTCAGGCCTTCCTTGCTGCGCGTGTTGCGATCCAGGGAAGTGTCGCATTCAAAGTTGATCATACCCTTGCGCAGCATAATCCGCTGGCCATGCAGCAGGTTGCGGTGACCGTGTACGATGGCGTGGATACCCTTGCGGTGCATCAGACCCACGCCGTAGGGCGTGAACGGCATATCCACCGGTCTGTACTTGGTGCGCAGGGTGTTCGCCAGCGAGCCGTAGTAGAAGGCAAAGGGATCGCTCCAGGCCTCTCGGCAGAACTGACGGTTCAGGTAATCAATGCCGTGATTGGCGATCAGGCGGCAGATACGGTCATTCAATCCTGCATGGATGAAGAGGAAAGCACCTTCGCGATGGGCCAGGCGCAGTTTGCGGTAGAACCAGGTAAATTCGCCCTTGGGATGCAGAAAAATTTCCTGGAACTTGAGTGTCGCTGCATAGGCAGTGCGCAGTGACAGGCCGATCTCCTCACACCCCTGGGTGAACTGCTGTACCTTCTCTTTCAGGCGGTGCAGTTCTTTGGCGATGCCAGGCTCCGGCATCATCCATTCGGCCCGCATGGGGAAATCATCGAACCATTTTTTTGAGGGGAACAGTCGTTGCCTGCATTCCCGTGTTCTGGGTATCCCGCGTAGCCGGTTCGAGCCCTTGAGGTACTCTTCGGCGATCTCCTTAAGCAGTGGTATGGCCTTGGGACCCATGCGCACGAAAAAGTGTTCGATACGTGGGTCGTTGCTTCCATCCACTGCGCGCATGCCGATCATTGTCCGGATGTCGTGGTTGCCGGCCAGTACCGAGACCCTGGCTCCCCGCTTCTTCAGCCTATGGATGTTACGCAGCAGGCGTAGCACGCTGGGACCTTTGTCGAAACAGTCGCCACCGATCAGGATGCAGCCCTTACGAGCTGCTTTGGTGAGTTTGTAGTCCTTGTCTCGTGTGCCGGTTTTCCTAATCAGCCCGGATGCCACAAGTGATGCGTGGAATGCATCGCTATCGGCATGCAGATCGCAGATAAAATATAGTGGCCGTTTTGGCCATTTCCATGGCGCCTGCTCGATCAGTTGGCCCAGCACCTCGATGCGAGCGGCTTGTTTGGGGGTTTCTTTCGCGAGGGAATGGTGTTTGCCGAGCAGCCAGGATTCACCCTGGGCTGGTAACTTTGGTTGCAACCAGCGTTGGCCCTGGTAATCGGGTATGTGTTTGGTAGTTGTGCGCTGTTTCATGTCCGGAGTTAGTTATTGTTGTTTTTAGTCGGTATAGGCATCGCCGCCGCGTACTTTCCAATCACCGGCTATCTGCTGCCAGCTTCCATCCGGCAGGTTCTCCAGAAACACTGGTCGACCATGATACATGCTGAGTGCAGCGATCTGTTCGAAGGCCAGCACGCCCAGATGATGGGCGGCGTGGCGGAATGCAGCACCGTGGCCGACGAATAGTTTGAGCTGGTCGACGCTAACATTCGCTGGCAATCCAGCCATGCGTTCACGCAGGTGATTTGCCACCCGTTCTCCGGCTTGCATGAGCGATTCGGCTCCCTGCAGGGGCAGGCAGTAGTGGCTGTTGGACTTCCAGTCCGATGGCGCCTCTGGGTAACGTGGATCCTGCTGCAGGATTTTTTCGATCTCGGTCACGCTGAGGTTGGCCAGGCAACCCATGCCTCGCTCAGCCAAGGCGTCGAAGGAATCCACAGATGCTTCCGGGGTGACCAGCGTCTCAGCGATAATCTGTGCAGTCTGCCAGCCGCGCAGCATTCGGGAACTGTCGATGACAGGTGCCAGCTGCCAGTTGTGTTGCAGCAGCGTAGCCTGCACCTCCTTGGCTGCCTGGTGGGCGTGTTCCCTGCCAGCCGTGTTCAGCGGATAGGGTTGGTGGGCGCTGGGGGCTCCCGATCGCTGGTGATAATCACCGTGCCGGATGAGTGCGGCGATTCGCCTCATGTCTCGGACAAGGCTCCTAGCTGCTTGGCCAGTGCCTTCACCAGTGGCGCCAGCGCTGCTTGCTTGAGACGCTTGGCCGCCTGTTTCGGTGTTACCCACTGGCGGCCCCGGTGGCTCTCTTCCCACTCATGCTCCGGGATCTCACGGGTTACGCGCATGGGGTAGACCTTCACGGTGCAGGTCGCACCCCATTTCTGATAACGGTAGCTGCCCAAGGCGGTGTCGCCAACTTCACCCTCCACACCCGCTTCCTCCCAGGCCTCTTGGGCTGCGGATTCACGTGCTGAGAGGCCAGGCTCTTTGATGCCTTTGGGTACTACAAAGTGTTTTTTCTTGCTGGACAGGATAACCAGTATCTGCGGTTTACCTTTATGCATGCGGTAGGGAATCACCGAGGACTGGCTATAGTAGTAGGCAGGTCGGTCGCGCAATTCATCGCCGTGGGGTGCAGGGTAGGGGAACTTCTCCTGCAGGCTGCCGGGACGGGTGATTGAGATGACTTCGGCGCAGCCTTTTTGTAGCTGGCTCCAGTCATCCGGTATGGTCAGGCGGGCCAGAGTGGCGGTGGGCAACAGCTTGCCGTCTGCCGGGTTATCGATAGGTTTGTTGCTGAGGTGCAGCAGCAGCATTTCCAATCCGGGGTTATGACCTACCAGCATGACCCGTCTGGCTTGGGCAGGGCTTTCATGCAGTACGTTCAACAGGTCGCTGAGGCCTGCCTCGTAGATCCGCCGGTCCTTATGGATAGTCTTGGGATCCATGCCCATGGCCTTGCAGGTCTTTTGAGTGGTGACCAGAGCCCGCTCCGCCGGTGAACTGATGATGTGGTCCGGTAACAGATTCTGCTGCCAGAGCCATACGCCCATGCGTTGGGCACCACGCTTGCCCCGGTCCGTGATGGGCCGAGAGAAATCGGCCTCACCCAGATTCCAGTCGGATTTGCCGTGTCGCAGGATCAGCAGTTCAGTCGTCATGGTCAGTTATGTCTCGAATGCGTTTTCAGCCCATCAACTGTTGCAGACAGATATCAGTAAGGGCCTCGAAGTCGATGCCGCCCCGTGCCTCGTATACGGGCACATCCTTCAGCACCTTCGGATAGGGTGCCTGATCCAGTTCGGTAGTATCGCTGAAGAAGCTACCGTCGGGATACTGGTAGAAGGGCCCAGGAGATTTCATGATGGCACCGGTCAGCAGGTCCCGGCGTTGCTCCAGGTCCACGCGTTCTACGGTGGTTGCCTCGTTGGAATCGCGTCGCCAGTTGAGTATCAGAAAGGCGGATAAGGGTGCCTCGGGGGTGATGCGGTCCGGTCCGTAAACCTGCTCCACAAGCACGTCATATTTGTCTTCCAGGTGCCAGAGTTCGTCTTGGGGCAGCGCCAGGAAGGACTCACGCTGTTCGCTGGAAATCAGGCTGTGCAGGCGTGAATTGTGCACGATGGTGCCGGGGTTGACCCTTGGCAGCTTGGGGATCCCCACGGCACCTGTGCCGCCATTCTGACTGCGGATGAACAAGCGGTCATTGGTCAGGTAGGATACCTCGTCGTGATCCATCAGGTGCAGCATCAGAGTGGACTTGCCGCCGCCGGAGAAGCCGGCGATGCCCAGGCAGCCGCCTTTGTATACCAGCCCCGAGGCGTGACAGATCAACCAGTCTCTATGCTGCAACCAGTTCATGTACTGGGCATTGATGAAATTGATCACCTGGTTGTCGTATTGCAGGCAGGGGCCGGCTGCGATGCACGGGCCGCTGCTCTGCAGGAACACCATGCCGGTGCGTACCTTCAACACCAGGCGGGCGTCAGGCAGATCCAGATAGGCGTCTTTGCGGCCTGTCTTGCCGGGTTCCCGCTTCCAGTCGGTGAATGCTACGCCCAGGTCCGGGATATCCCGTTCGATGGCGATAACCTCAAGATCCACGTTATCTGATGGCCCGGTTGCCACATGGGTGAAGTAGACGGCAAGCTTTGCCAGCAGCTCGGCGGAGTTGGAACGCAGCCGCAACGAGCACTCCCCAAGCGTGAGATTTAGTGATCCATCGACCAGGCCGGCACCATCTTGCAGGGCTGCGGCGGCGGATTCCATGGTCAGATTATCATTGTTCATTTTGCGCTGATTTCCCTTATGACGTGTTCACTGTAGAGCCCGGCGGCATCGATGCCGATTCCTTCCTTGGCACCGCGGAAGCCGCCAAAGGCGGAGACCTCGAATACGATGGGGCCGGCATCGGTTTCGGCCACATCGACGGTGGTGAAATCCATCTCGAACGGTGCCTGAGCGCGGCGTGCCAGTTCGATGATGTCGTCAGGTGGAAGGTGATTCTCGTAGCGCCCGCCGCTGTGGATGGTGGTGTTCCAGGTGTCGCTTTGGGAGACCCGTGCATAGGTGCCCAGGTATTTGCCAGCCAGAAATACCATACCCAGATCCCTGCCCGGCAGGGCCACCTTTTTCTGGATATACATCATGGGGTTCTCTGCCTGGAAAGCTTGGATCTGGGTCTGCATGTCGCTGTCGGACAGCGCTGCGTCGATCACGCACATGCCGCGCGCCTTGGTGGAGTAGAGGGGTTTGAACACAGCGCTGCCGAATTCGCGCACCGTGGTCATGGCTGCCGCCACGTTCTCGGTGACTCGGGTCTCGGGCATGGGGATATCCGTGTTGCGCAGGGTGACCGTGCAGCTTAGGCGGTCGACCAGGCGCAGGATGTTCAGGGGGCGGCTGAAGATACGTACCCCGGCGTGTTCCGCCACCCGTAACAGTTCCAGGCGATCCAGGGTGTTGGGACTGTAGCTGGCGCTGATCTTTTTAATGATCAGGCCGTCGAGGCTGCACAGATCCGTGTCGCCGTGCAGCAGCCGTTTGCCGGCGAGGTCCAGTTCCACCTCGCCCATGTCGATGATCCGGCGGTAGCCGGTGCGGGATTCTACGGCATCGGCCAGGGTCTCTGTGGACCACTTGCCGGGGATGCCGATGATGCCAATTTTAAGCAATGAACAGCTCCTTTATAGGAAGTTGGAAATTAGCGGCCTGCTTCGGATCTGTCTCCAATACGCGCTCCAACAGGTAGCGGGCACGCAGCATCATGGCTCGGGCCAGGGACTTGTCGAGGATGAAACGGGTAGAGGTGGCGAAGGAACGGGCCAGTCCCAGGGCCAGGCGCAGCTCGAAGGTCTCGTCGCCGGCTTTTTTTGCATACTTGCGTGCGAAGCGGTAAAAGCTCTGCACCGTTTGCATGATGCGACGGCGCAAAGGTGCATCCAGTACCTGTAGGCGGTAATTGGAGACCATGAACACCGAAACGTCCTGCACATAGTCCATGTAGCGGGAGCGGTGCAGGTCGATGAAGTTGATACGTTTGGCCAGTGGGTCGTAAATGATATTGTCGACGTTGAAATCGCCGTGGATATACACCGAGAACGGTGCCTTGAGCCTGGTCTCATAGGCGCGGGTACGCTTGAGCAGTGATTCAAAGCTGGCTAACTCCCGACCGCACACTTGGCTGTCACTCTGGCGAAACTCGGGGTGGATCTCGTAGACATCCGGCAG
Source organism: Gammaproteobacteria bacterium (ex Lamellibrachia satsuma) (assembly GCA_019623805.1). Lineage (NCBI taxonomy): Bacteria > Pseudomonadati > Pseudomonadota > Gammaproteobacteria > Gammaproteobacteria bacterium (ex Lamellibrachia satsuma). The sequence goes on along the minus strand of CP053680.1, from coordinate 163,023 downwards.
GCGCCTGGCCAGTTGGTCCATGTAGTTGGCGCTGATTTTCTTCTTACTGCGGGTTTCACGCCATACCGATTCCAGGGTGGCGCACAGACGTCCCATGGTTTTGTTGAGCAGTGGCTGGGATTCACGCAGCAGGACATGTTCAAAGGTCATGCCGGCCAAGTGCTCAATCAGCAGCGAGGCGGACTGGCCGCGCTTGTGGTAGGAGAGGATCTTGGGCGCCAGTCCGGGGTAGATCTCGTGCCAGCTCTCTACCCCTTCCCGCTCTTCTTTCAGTTTGCGCTTTTTTCCATCCTTGAAAATGGCCACATAACCATCGTTCTTTTTCTTTGGATTGCTGATGCCCGAGATAGCGCTTCCAGAGCGGGTTTCAGCGACTGGTTTGATGGTCAGACTGTTGAGGTTTTATTCGGCCTCGAGGCGGCCGATGGATTCCATCAGATGGTAGTAACGGTCGATGTTGATAGGCTGGCCCAGATTGGCGGAGATGATGGCCTCACTGATATTGAGCAGTGCGTCGCCCATCTGCTCGATGCTGTGGGCTACAAACAGGGCGGCAATCAAATCTTCGGTATGTCGCTTTTTTTTCAGTAGTTTTGTGTTGTGTTTCAGAAGTTTGCGGTAGTCCTGGTCCAATTGATGCTCGATCTGCCCAAGCTTCAGGGCCAAGCCGGTATCTTTGTTCTGGATGGCGGGTTGCACCATCTGCAGACCGAAGATGACCTGGTCGAGCAGCAGTGCGTAATCGGTTGGTCGCAGGCAGCTTTTCTTCTTCAGATAGGCCATGTGATGAATGCAGTCCCTGCACAATTCGGCGATACGTTCCAGATCGGTGGCGATGGACTCTGCGGCACGCAGGGTTTGAGTTTGGGTATCGTTGCCTTTGTGGCGCACGATCTGTCCCAAACAGCTGTTGTGGATGCGCATCTTGAGGTTATAGGCATAGCCGCTGCGATCGACAATGCGCTGTGCCTGGGGAGACGAGGAGGTATCTATGTAGGCATGCAGGTTACCAACCTGAGAGCTGACCTCGGCGATCAGAAAATGCAGGTTGTCCCGGATGTTTTTGGAAAGGCGCATGCAGTGAGTTCTCAGTCCAGCGTTCCCAGGTAGACTTGTTTTCCGCTCTCCGGGTAATCCATCAGGTAACCGGTCAGTGCCTGTGGCAGGAGTTGGATATCCTGCAGTTCACCCAGTCCCTTCCACACAACATCCACCTGGTGCTTGTCGGGCCGGTGCCCGTTTCGTGGCTGGTAGTTTTCGGGTACGGTGCAGTCGAACAGAAATTCCACCCGTTGGCGGGTGCTGGGTGGAATGGTGTCGCGCGGTTTGAACCAGTCGGCCACATGCAGCAGGTCACGTATCACAACCTCGGTGTTGATCTCCTCGAGGCATTCCCGGTTAAGGGCTGCCGGTAAGGTCTCTCCGGCTTCCTGGGCTCCGCCAGGCAGAGCATAGCGCTCCCCGAGTTCATCATCTTCTTTGCGAAGCAACAACAGATGTCCATCGCGCACGATCAGCGCGCGGGCCGCGTTGCGAATGCCGGGGGTCAGATTTCCCATGGTGTTTACTGCGAGTATTTCCAGTTTGTAATTCCCTTCATATTAGCCTAGTTTCAAGAAGAAAGTACCACAACCTGAAGTATGATTTGATATGGCGACTGTTAAAGTTACGCGCTCGGCGAAGATTCCCGATCTGGTGCGCATAAACCGCTATAGCCGAGCACCGGAACTTGGTCCCCGCATACTGTTTTTCAGCGGTGGATCTGCCCTGACCGGGGTCAGTCAGGTATTGAAGCAATATACCCATAATTCAACTCACCTGGTTACTCCATTTGATTCCGGCGGTAGTTCGGCAACACTGCGCAAAGCCTTTGATATGCCATCCATCGGTGACCTGCGAAGTCGTTTGATCGCCCTGGTTGATGACAGCGTGACCGGTAATCCTGAGATATATAGCCTCTTTGCCCATCGTTTTCCACAGGAAGCAAAGAATCGCGATCTGCTGCGTCAGTTGGACAATATGATCTTGGGTCGGGATCGGATGGTAGAACCTATCTCCAATCCCATGCGGCGCCTGATCCGCCACCAGCTCGGTTATTTTCGTGAGGCCATGCCCAAGCGTTTTGATTTGCGTGGCGCCAGTATCGGCAATCTGATCCTGGCCGGCGGCTATCTGAATAACCATCAGCATCTGGACCCGATTATTTTCCTCTTCTCAAAGCTGGTGGAGGTGCGCGGTACGGTGCGCGCGGTGGTCAACGATCATCTTCATTTGGGGGCGAAGTTGGAGGATGGCAGCCAGGTTATCGGTCAGCACCGATTGACCGGTAAGGAAGTGACGCCACTGACCTCACCCATAAAAAGGTTGTTTCTGTCCACTCGGCTGGACAAGGCGGTACCTGCCGAGGCAATCCTGCGCAAGAAGAATCGCAAGTTGATCCAGCGGTCGGAGCTGATCTGCTACCCGCCCGGGAGTTTCTACACCAGCCTGTTGGCCAATCTGCTGCCCCGTGGTGTGGGGCGGGCCATTGTCGAAACTGACTGTCCCAAGGTGTATATTCCCAACCTGGGGCAGGATCCTGAGCAGATCGGCATGACCTCTGATCGTATGGTGCAGGCTCTGCTGGCACAGTTGCGCGCCGATGCGCCTGATGCTTCTGACGATAATCGGTTGCTGAATTATGTGCTGATGGACGACCGCAAAGGGGCGTACCCATCTTCTTTGTCCAATGGATTGATGAAGGAGCTGGGGGTGCAGGTTGTGCAGACGCCGCTGGTCAGCAAGCGTAGCGCACCCTATTACGATGCAGAGCTGCTGGTGGCAGCGCTGTTGTCAATGACCTGATGAGTTTACTGCCTGGTACCGCAGGGAACGACTTGGCAGGATTTTTTTATACTAATTGGCATTTGTTGTCCTCAGATCAACGCGGTGAGAGATGAATTGAGTTAGATTACTCCGATTGGCAAGATAACGATGAAAACAAAAAATGGATGAGATAAAAGCATTTTTTGATGCGCTTAATTTTAATATCGAAAATGGGGAGCTGTTTGTTCGCATCCTGTTTCAGGTGGTGCTATTGGTTGGATCCGCCGTGTTTTCAGGATCAGAAACGGCATTATTTTCTCTCAGCCGCATAGATCTGCAAAAGCTTCGGCAATCGCGCCACAGCGATTCTGAGAGTATTCACGCGATGCTGGATGAGCCGCGTCGTTTGATCATCTCGATCCTGTGTGGCAATGAACTGGTCAACATTGCCTCGGCCGTGAATATGACGGCAATTCTGCTGCTGCTTTACAGCGAACAGGATGTGGGCTGGATGAACATAGTGATCATGGTGCCTCTGCTGTTGTTGATTGGTGAGGTGACCCCAAAGACTATTGCAGTCAGTTATCCCATCAAATTTGTCACCCGTATCACCGCACGGATTCTGCCGCGCTGGATGGTTTTCATAACACCATTGCGTGAGGCTGTGCGTGTGGTCGCTGACTGGATCACCACCCTGGTGGTGGGGGATGCCGTTGACAGGGAAAATATCCTGCAGCCCGATGAACTCAGAACCCTTCTGGAGGAGGGTGAGCAGACCGGTATTATCGATGCGACAGAAAGGGTGCTGATCGATAACGTATTGGAGGCATCGGAAACCGATATTTCGCGCATCATGACACCGGGCCCCCGCATATGCTTTCTTGATGCGGACCTTCCTGTTCCAGAATTGATCGAGCAGTTCCGCCGCTATCGCCATCCCCGCATACCCGTCTACCAGGGGCACTGGGACAATGTGATCGGTTTCATCCATTCCGAAGATATATTGAAACTTGTCAGAGGCGTGGATGATCTCTCTACGATTACTCTGGATATGATCCTGAAGCCAGCACATTATGTGCCACCCACCAAGAAGGTGGATGAGATGTTCGATTATTTCCAGATGCACAATACTCGTGTTGCCATCATTCTGGGTGAATATGGTGAGGTGTTGGGTATTGTCACCATGAAGGATGTGCTGACCTTCATTTTCGGTGAAATCTCCGGAAAGATGGAGGGACAGGAGTATTACAAGGAGGATGATGAGAACAGCTATGTCGTACCCGGCGATATGCGCCTGGCAGATTTTTATAACCTCACCAATTTTGCTATTGAAGATGCGGTGATGTCCACTATCGGTGGTGTCGCCTTCCGCTTGTTTGACAGGCTGCCCGAACCGGGTGAGCAGGTAACTCACGAGGGATTTCGCTTTATCGTCAAGCAGCGGAGCGGGTTGAGGATCAGTGAGCTCCAGGTTCAGAAAATATCTGCATCTAATGTACAGCAGATTGATACGGCTGATGACGATACTGCTGTCGACACTGAGACTGAATCGGAGTCGGTTAATGAAGGCAACGATAAAAAGGCATTGCCCGAGATGATATCTGATGGAAAAACCTCTGAGATAGCATCCGATAAGGTGTCTGACGACACGCAGTCGTCGGGAGAGAAGTGATGGACTGGGCTGTAGAACTCTTTCTGATTATCGCCTTTTTGTTACTGAAAGGTTTTTTCTCCGGCTCTGAAATTGCCATGGTTAATTCGGATAAAGTCAAGTTGCGTCACCAGGCAAAGATAGGAAATCGTGGTGCGGCATTGGTACTCAAAATGTTTCGCTCCCCAGACGTCATCCTGGGAACCACCCTGGTGGGGACCAACCTGGCAACTGTCACCGTATCCACCTTAGGTGCGCTGATATTTATTGATCTGTTTGGCTCGGTGGGTGATCTGGTATCGGTTCTCGTGCTTACCCCGGTGTTGCTGATCATGGGAGAGGTTGTACCCAAGAGTATCTTTCAGCAAAAGGCGGATACGATTTCTGGTCGGCTTATCTATGCCCTGCGTTTTTTCTCCTATCTCTTCTATCCGGTGATCTTCATCTTCAGTCGGATAGCACGTTTCATCACCCGCATCGTGGGGGATGGGACCATTCCGCAGAACATGTTCATCACCCGCGAGGAGCTGCGGGTGTTGCTGGATGTATCGGACTCTGCTGCCAACCCATCGACGATTGATCGCAAGCGTATTCGGCGGATCATCCGTTTTGGCGATACCACGGTGGGTGAGGCGATGATTCCCTTGGCGGATGTGGTCGGCTTGAATGAGGCCCGTTCCATGAAGGAGACGACGCGCCTGGTGATGAAATACGGTTTTAACCGCTTGCCTGTCTATAGGGGTAATATTACCAATATCAAGAAAGTCCTGACCCTGAATTCATGGGATTTGATGGACCCGGACATCATGGAGAAGTCTGTCGCTGACTATATGAAACCGGTGCTGTTTCTTTCGCCAAAGCAGACGATTGATCGAGCGCTTCCCCAGTTGCAGGCCCGTGAAGATCACATGGCGGTGGTGGTGGATGAGTTTGGCTCTGCGGTGGGGATTCTCACCATGGAAGATGTTTTTGAAGAGGTCGTGGGCGAGATCGATGTGGGATATGACTTTGATGAATATCATCCAAAGAAGCGGGCCTATATCGAACATGAGGATGAAAATAGCCACCTGATGAGCGGCAGAATGCCCATCTCCGAGGTCAATGATACCCTGTATGTACACTTTCCTGTGGAGGAAGCACATACTATCGGGGGATTGATCATCAGTCGCCTGCGCCACATTCCCTCTCCAGGTGACGCCATCGAAGAGCAGGGTTATCGCCTGAGCGTGTTGGAGGCGGATGAGCGCTCGGTCATTAAGGTACGGGTAGAACGGCTGTTGTAGATAGAAGAAAAAAGTGTGCACTGCTTGAATTAACACGGTATTTGATACGCTAATTCTACTTTGTCAGATTCCATCACCCGGCAACCGACTGTTCCAGCGTCTGTTTTCGATATTGGGAGTCGATAGCCGCTTGTCGTTTACGATGCCGTTTCGTCATTTGCCGTAGTATTTCATCGCGTTCAATATCTCGCCGTGGCAGGAAGGCACGCAATAGCGATTCGATGTCTGAACAACTGAGTAAGGGGTGATCATCTTTTTGCACAATTCGCTCTTCGAGCATGAATAACATCGCCATCATGACCAAGGCCATATGGTGATGCCAGGATTTCCATTTACGGGCCTGATAATCAGCAAGACCTGATTCACTCTTACCATCCTGGAACGAACGCTCAACCCAGAACCGCTGCGCCTGCATCTTTGCAAGACAATGGGATGGCGTTTCTTCCGGTGCATTCGACAAGGTGTATTTAATCGTCTCCGGTGAATTGACCTCTCGTCGTACAATCAGGTGCCATTGATGTGCCTGGGCTTCTTTTCCATCCCAAAGCCAAACCCGATGATGCAGGATCTCGACGCGCAGTTTGCCCTTGCTGCTATCCCGTAATACCACTTGCTGCCACTCGCTGTCCCGTTGCTCATTGAGCCACTGGTCAACGCGCAGACGGGCTGCCTGGGCTTGCAGACGACTTCGACGACGACCGCGCGTTGTCGTGCTCTCCGGTATGAACGGCTGTGGATCTTCCAGGTAGACCTGTTGGTCTTTGTGGATGTCCACCACAAAGGTTTCACCCATCGCCTCCAAACCCCTCAGAAAAGCCGGATCCTTCCCGTATCCCCCATCTGCACCCACCCAGGCAAAACGCAGGCCAAGCGTCCTCTGATGACGCACCATCTCCAGCGCCAACTCTGACTTGCTTTGATGTTTCCGTTCAACTTCCGGGATACCCGCCTTGCGACAGCGAGCCGGGTTCGATACCCACTCTTTGGGTAGATAGAGACGTTCATCTATCAGCGTGGACAAGTGCCCTTTACCCAGTGCTGCGAATACACCAACCTGGCAGTTATCCACCTTGCCCTGGCGGCCATTCCATTGGCGTTTAACCCCCACTGAATGTTTACCCTTCTTGGCAAGGCCACTCTCATCGAGCAACAGACAGGTATCCGCGGTTCCACCCAGCCATTGATCGGCTTCCAGCGCCACTTGGTCTAACACCGCACGATGATCCCACGGGGACTCGGTGAGCATATGCTGGAGACGCTGATCATCTGCGCCTGCAACCACCTCTTCCATGCGTTCCATGTTCTTTCTCTGCGCTTGCATCAGGCCTTTGAGATAGTGTGTGACCGGTTGAAACACCGACCTCGTCTTGCTTCGAAAATGGGATTCAAAGCGGTACTGGAAACGTTGGAATCGCTCCGCTATGCGATCGATTCTACTTATGCGCGTATCAGGTAATTCAAATGACCTTGGTGCTTGTCATTTGATGCTCTTCCTTACGATGATTGCCAAGAAATTCACAGCATATATTTTATATTATTCAGTGAGTTACTTATAGATCTAATCTGACAAAGTAGAACTAAGGAGAATCTTATGACTGCTGAATCTATCATGAGCTTTCGGCTGGTGAAGTTGAAGCCGACGGATAGGGTGTGTGACGCGTTACGGGTGATGCATGTCCAACAGATCCGTAACCTGCCGGTAGTGGATGAAAACGATCAGTTCGTGGGGCTGTTCGGGATTCGTCGCCTGACCAGGTTACTGCTGCCCAAAGCGGCACAGATGAATCTTGGATTGCAGGATCTGAGTTTCATGCCGGATGAGATGAGTGAGATGTCGGAACGGATAAAGGAGGTGAGTCAGCGCCCGGTCGCTGATTTCCTGGAGAAGAAGAAACGCCTGATGTTCTGCAAGCCTAGCACTGGCTTTCCTGAGGTACTGGAACTGCTGGATCAGAGCGTGGACACCAGCCTGCCGGTAATTGTTCTCAAAGGGAAAAAGAAGAAGCTGGTGGGGATGGTTTCGGCCTGGGATGTGGTGGAGAAGCTGCTGGTGAACATGTGTAAAATGGAAACCGCTTCTGTCGTGGGGGTTGATGACCCGGAGCCTGGCGAGAGCGAAGAAGAGAAGGCGTCCTGATTATGCATGGCGAGACAGCAACCCTCTCTCACGTAATTTTCGGCTGGGACCCGCTACTGGTCTCCGCTATCCTGTTTGTCGCCACCTATGCGGTGATTGTCAGTGAGAAGATCAACCGCGCTATCGTGGCTGGTCTCGGGGCGGGACTGATGATAACCCTGGGTGTGCTCAATCAGGAGCAGGCGATCGCCGGAGTGGACTTCAATACTCTGGGACTGCTCACCGGGATGATGGTGATCGTGGCCATTACTCGACGCTGTGGTGTGTTTCAGTTCGTTGCGGTCTGGTCGGCCAAGAAGGTGGAGGCGCGGCCTTGGGGTATTCTGCTCATGCTGTCTCTGGTTACGGCGGTTCTTTCGGCATTGCTGGATAATGTAACCACTGTTTTGCTGATCGCTCCGGTGACTCTGCTCATTACCGAGGAGCTGAAGGTCAATCCCTATCCCTATCTGTTCAGCGAGATCTTCGCCTCTAATATCGGTGGTACCGCGACCCTGATCGGTGATCCACCCAATATTATGATCGGTTCGGCGGTGGGGATGTCGTTCAACGATTTTCTGCTCAATACCGCGCCGATCACTCCCCTTATCATGTTGGTGACGCTGCTGGTGATTTACTTTGTTTGGGGTAGAAGTCTGGAGACGAGCGATGAGGCCCGGCAGCGGGTAATGCAGTTTCGGGAACGGGATGCGATCACAGACGTGAGGCTGCTCAAGCAGTCTCTGTTGGTACTGTCCCTGGTGATCATCGGTTTTGTTTTTGCCCATCCGCTGCACCTGGAGCCGGCTACCATCGCCATGTTCGGGGCCGGCCTGCTGTTGCTGCTGAACAACATTGGTGAGAATGCTGAGGATCAGACCGAAGACGTGCATCACTCCTTCGCTGAAGTGGAATGGGTGACCATCTTCTTTTTTGTCGGCCTGTTCATCGTGGTGAGCGGCATCGAGCATGCAGGTCTGTTGCAGATGCTGGGCGACTGGGTGATAGGTCTGACCGGGGGTGATATGGCAGTGACCGCGATCGCCATCCTTTGGGTCTCCGCCGTTGCCTCGGCGGTGGTGGATAATATCCCCTTCGTCGCCACTATGATCCCAATGATTGAATCCATGGCCCCTACCTTTGGTGGTGCGGAGAACCTGATGCCGATCTGGTGGTCGCTGGCGTTGGGCGCCTGTCTCGGCGGCAATGGTTCCCTGATCGGGGCCAGTGCCAATTTGATCGTGGCAGGCTTCGCCGAGCGCGCAGGCCACCGCATCGGCTTTCTCTCCTTTATGATGACAGCCTTCCCGTTGATGCTGTTGAGCATTGCGATCGCAACAGTTTATGTCTATTTGCGCTATCTTTGAGTGAACGGCAGCCCAGAGCCGACAGAGGATTCACCATGCTGGTTAAAGACTGCATCATCGAGACTGGAGTCATTCGAAGTGGTATGTTGGTTCGCGAGGTATTTTCCGAGTGTGGTAGGACGCATGTTCAGGCTCTGCCTTGTGTCAACGAGAAAGGGAAGATAACCGGCCGGCTCACTCTAAAAAACATCATGAAATTCTCCTGCCTGCCAGAATACATGGTGGAGTTGGCACCGCTACTGGGTGGTTTTCTTTCCTGTGTGGACAATGCGGAGGAAAAGATCAACCAGGTGCTGTGCAGTCAAGTGGATTCCTATGTGCGCAAGGCAGGCGTTTTTACCCGCTCTGATGCGCCGGCAATCAAGGCTCTGGCGATGATGGAGAAGAACGATACCAGTTACCTTTTCGTGGTGGACGAAGGGGAGTACCGTGGAATCATTACTATTCAGGGGATTGCGGCAAAGATGTCGGAGATCGTGGTCTGTGCGGTTGATCGAGGTGGCTGAAAGCGTGCCGGCGAGTGGTGTTGGCGGTATGCCGAATAATTACAAAATTGATGATGGAGAAGAAAATTGCCTAACAAATCACACAAACATCCCATTCTTGTCCCTGTGGACTTTTCACATCATTCGGAAGCTGCCTTGATCAAGGCCTGTGAAATGGCTCAGTGCATGAAATTGCCGATCATTGCCCTCCACGTGGTTCATGATCCCGGGGACATGCCTGGTTATTACGCCGGCATCAATAAGAAAAACAGTCTTGTCAGAATAGAAGACCTGGCACTGGATATGTTTGAAGACTTCATGAAGGCGGTTAAAAAGCGGCACCCGAAAACAGGCGCACTGCGCAAAGCTAAGACCATGCTCGTGGTGGGGCTGCCGGTGACGAAAATCCTTCAGGTTAGCGAAAAACTGAATGCCTCAATGGTTGTGATGGGGAGCCAGGGCCGTACCGGCCTGGATCACATGCTATTGGGTTCAAAAGCAGAGCAGGTGGTCCGGATGTCACCGGTACCTGTAACCATCGTCAAATAATAACCCACCGAGGTGTACAACATGTATACAAAAAGCAGACTCTGGTTTGAGGCTTATTTAACAAGAGGGACGCTGGTTTTGCTCGCAGGGCTGGCGGCTGCATTCATGGTTTACCCGGTATTCGCCGCCTCAGGCGCTGCAGCAGAGATGAAATGGGGCACCATGGGCATGCAGCTGTTCGGTGGGCTGGCGCTCTTTCTGTTTGGCATGGAGCAGATGTCGGAGGCCCTCAAGGCAGTCGCCGGCGAACGCATGAAATTGATCTTGGCCAAGTTGACCACCAATCGCTTCATGGGTGCCACGACGGGCGCGTTCGTGACCGCGATCATTCAATCCTCTTCCGTTACCACTGTCCTGGTGGTTGGATTTATCACTGCGGGTCTGATGTCCATGTCGCAATCTGTCGGGGTGATCATGGGCGCCAATATTGGCACCACGATCACGGCGCAGATTGTCGCATTCAAAGTGACCAAGGCCGCTTTGCTGATGGTCGGCGTCGGATTCAGCATGCTGTTCATCTCCAAACAGGACAAAATAAAGCAGTATGGCACCATGCTCATGGGATTGGGGCTGGTATTTTTTGGCATGAGCGTCATGAGTAATGCCATGCAGCCACTGCGTACCTATCAGCCTTTTCTTGATCTGATGATTCAGATGGAAAATCCCCTGGTCGGTATCTTGGTGGCGGCGGCCTTTACCGGGCTGATACAGTCCTCATCTGCTACCACCGGTATTGTTATCGTCATGGCCAGCCAGGGGTTTATAACGCTCCCGGCAGGTATCGCCCTAGCGTTTGGTGCGAATATCGGAACCTGCATTACAGCCATGCTGGCCTCCATTGGCAAACCCAGAGAGGCAGTCCGTGCAGCCGTAGTGCATGTCCTGTTCAATATTGCAGGCGTACTGATATGGGTGCTGTTTATAGACCATCTCGCCAATTGGGTCACCGCGTTGTCGCCGGTTCATCCGGAACTCTCCGGTGTGGATCGTCTCGGTGCGGAAACGCCTCGTCAGATCGCCAATGCTCATACCATTTTTAATATTGCCAATACACTGATCTTTATCGGCTTTACCACCCAGATTGCCCGTCTGGTCGAGTGGCTGATTCCAGACAGCACGCTGGAGGAGGAGGATCTGCTGGTCAGCGCCAAATACCTTGATGAAGAATTGCTGACAACGCCTTCACTCGCCCTGGGCCGGGTTCGTTTGGAAGTGCTGCACATGGGAGAGCGCGTAGAAGAGATGCTGGACAGCATCATGCCGGCCATCCTCACTGGCAACAAGGAATCATTGTCCGCTGTCCGCGACCTGGATGACCAGGTGGATATCCTCTACGAGCAAATCATCGATTACATGGGGCGTATCAGCAAGCGTTCACTATCGGATCAGCAGACCGAGGAGTTTCTCCGGCTCATGGAGGCAGTGAGCGATCTAGAAAACATAGGTGATACGATTGAAACCAATCTGGTGGGTTTGGGCTTCGACCGGATAAATGCTGGATTTTCAATCAGTGAACCGACCCGCGAGGTTCTTTTGGGTTTTCATGAAGTGGTTACCAAGGCTTTCAAAACAGCGGTACAGGCAGTTTCCCAGAATAGTGAGGAAGCCGCACAGATTGTGACAGCCATGAAAGAGGAGATCACCAAATGACTGACTCAGCGGCCGCTCATCAGGCTGAACGACTGGTGGCCGAAGAGCCCAATCGTATTCCGGCTTACACCATTGAAGTCGATATCATCGAAAAACAGAAGCGCATCTACTATTTCGCCAAACGGATGGCCAAGAGTGTAACTGCACTTGAAGCGATAGAGGCGTAAACAGACTGTAATAATTCAAGGGTATCATTGCGCAGAATGTGGAAGATATAGCCTTTATAGAGAATCTAACAATGGGAGATATGAGATGGGTATCGAAAAGCTACTGGACAGTTTAAATGGCTACTTGAAGAAGGCGGAAAAGAAGAAAACCGCCCAGTGTGACGAAATAGACGTTCTGTTGAAAAAACTGAAGGAGAAAAAGAAAAAATTAGAGAAAAAACAGAGTAACGAAAAGAATCCGACAAAAAAGAAGCGATTATCAACTGAATTGAAAATCATCACACTTCAATTGAAGAAAGGCTCCAAGCGGCGTAATGAATTGAAGAAAAAGTGCGAGTAATTCTGCGGTACCCGCTTCTCTCTCAATTTGGGAATAGAGCGGAAAAGGTGTTTAAACGGCGCAGAATTTAATCTACAGATCAGCCGGTTATGGCGTGCAGCAGCTCGAGATCAGAAGGCATGACGATGCGCAAACGAATTATTACCCCGGTTCAGCAAGGAACTTTACCTCCTGACCAGAATTGGTTGGATTTGGAAGGGCTCGCGGAGGTGGAGATTACCTCAGAGGACGCCTCACATCCCATTGAGTCGGCATTGCTGCCCGGACGGAATTCTGGATGGCGTGCTGCAGATTCAGGAGAGCAGACGATCCGGCTTCTCTTCGCCAATCCCCAGCGGCTCAGGCAGATTTGGTTGCACTTTGTGGAGACCCGCAGTGAGCGAACGCAAGAGTACGTCTTGCGTTGGTCGCCGGATGGCGGGCAGTCGTTTCGGGAAATCGTACGGCAACAGTGGAACTTCAGTCCCCAGGCTGCAACCAGCGAGACGGAAGACCATCATGTCGAGCTACCGGCGGTTACTGTGCTCGAACTGACCATCATTCCGGACATAAGTGGGGGAGATGCGATCGCCTCTTTGGCGCAGTTGCGGCTTGCCTGACCAGTGCGTCAGCAGCAATAACAATTGTAGTGGTAACCAATGACTGAAGAAGAGATGGCACAAATCAGACAACAACTTCTTCTTCTGAGATCGGAGCTCCAGGAACTGGAGGAAACATTCAAGGAGACAAACAAACCCTTGGAACTTGATCAGGCGAGAGTTGGCAGGCTTTCTCGCATGGATGCCATGCAGGCACAGCAAATGGCACTGGAATCATCCAGGCGACGTCAGTCTCAGCTCTTGAAGGTCGAAGGTGCCTTGCGTCGCATTAAATCAGGCGAGTACGGATACTGTTTTGTGTGTGGCGAAGAGATAGGCATTCGTCGACTTTCCGTTGACCCGGCGAATACGCGCTGCATGGAATGCGCCGAGAAGTGAATCTGTTGGACGCAGCGAATCTGCCGAGAGAGGATCTCTATCCTTCACCCCCTCACGAAGTTCGAGTGCGCAAGACCCCCCGCAATTTCTACTATGCTTTTTGAGCCAACGGAGAATTGCCTATCCGGGCCTAGGCGAAGTCCGCCGAGCACGCATGGAAAAAATGTCTTTCTCTCATAAATTCAGGATGTTATTTCTGGACATCTTTAGAATATTGCCTATCTTTGGATCTCGCTCCAAACTCTTTGAAAAACTCACAAAGCGGTGAGTTAATCCCATGGACGTGGGGGGGGAGCCGTATTTGTCCAAATGCCTAAAGTATTTCCTTTTTACTGCCGATGACTTGGGTATCCATCACAGACAATAAGGTACTCAATGTCATTATGAAAAGCTTAAGCAGCTGCCCTGAGCGTGAGTAACCGGACAATTTAAATCCTGCTCAAATGAAAATGGTAGTCGGTGGCGATTACACCGTTTCCGTGTCGGTCAAAGTCTAAAGACTTGGCCACCTTTGGATTAAGGTATCTCTATGATATCGAGCAGAAAAACGCATAAGCATACGCTGATATGCTCTTTCTGCATTGACTGTCACCTTTCTTTACAGGCGCATTGGTAACTGGGTCGATGCATCTGTATCATATAGCGGCTTGATGGGCAGGGCTGTGCCGGTAGCTGGCGAAAGAAACCGGCTGTTACAGAATGCTAATAATGGCTGGTCATCCAACCCCGTGATTACCTATGGAACCGGGTTGCGTTCTATAAATCATGCATGGAAAAATTTTCCTGCACCGATGAACGGAATCTGAAAATTAGGATATTAGAGACCTCTAGATACTCATGTCATGAAAGATTTAATCAATATCATCAAGAATCAGATTCGCTCCGCATGGCGTTATCGCTGGTATGCGATGATCGCAGCCTGGTTGATTGCTATTGTCGGCTGGGCCGCAGTTTTTGTCATGCCCGACAAGTTCGAGTCGAATGCCAGGGTTTTTGTGGATACAGAAACGGTTCTGCGCCCACTATTGAAAGGGTTGGCTGTACAGACCAACCTCGCACAACGGCTTCAGTTGATGACCCGTACGCTCTTGAGCCGGAAAAACCTTGAAAAGGTGATGCGCGAAACGGACATGGATCATGATGCTACAACCGTGGCAGAGAAAGAGCGCCTGCTTGAAAAGCTTAAAAGTGAGATATCGATTGAGACTCAAAAGCGACAGAATTTCTACACCATAGCCTACACTGCGAAGGACCCCTATGTTACGAAAAAAGTGGTGGAGACACTGCTGAATATCTTTGTGGAGTCGGCACTGGGCGATACGCGGGTTGAGTCGGATACGGCACAAAGGTTTCTGGAACAACAGATCAGGGAGTATGAATCCCGGCTTATTGAGGCTGAGAATCGGCTGACGGGTTTCAAAAGAAAGTATATCGATACCTTGCCTGGCCAGGGTGGCGATGTTTTTGCGAGACTGCAAGAGGTGCGGGCTACGTTGCAGGATCTCAATTTGGAGCTGAAAGAGGCAGGGATTCGACGTGACGAGTTGAGGCGTCAATACGAGGCCGCCGAGAGGGATGAGAGACAACGCCAGGCGGCAGAGGGACGTTTGGCAGTGGTTGCGACCCCAGGTGAACAGCGTATTCTGGCCATGGAAAAGAGGCTCGACGACCTTCTTCTGAGATACACTGAAGCCCATCCGGATGTTAGGGAGGCAAGGCAGACGATAGATGAGCTGAAGAAGCAAGAGAGGGAAATCCAGGAGAGCCAAGCTGCTGGCAATTCCGATGTTAATGTAACCTCGATCGCGGTGGAGGAGTTGAAATTGGCTTACCGCCAATCAGAAGTTAGCTTAACGGGGATTCGCGTCAGAACAAACGAATATAAAAAGAGAATTGAAGTGCTGAGGGAGAAGCTGGATACCTTGCCACAGGTGGAGGCTGAACTTAAAAAGCTCAATCGAGATTACAGCATCAACCAAGAGACCTATGGGCAGTTGGTGCAGCGTCTGGAATCTGCCCGTATGTCGAAACAGGCAGACGAGGCGGGTGACAATGTAAAGTTCCGGGTAATTGATCCACCAAAGATTCCGCTGGTTCCTACTGGCCCCAAGCGGGTGATTTTCAGCGTGGTCATCCTGGTGTTGGCTCTCATTGCTGGTGGGGGACTGGCATTTCTTATCGCGCAGTTCAAACCAGTCTATTACGATACGACTTTGCTCAGGAAAGGGACGGAAATACCTGTGCTTGGCCAGGTGTCCAGGGTCTGGACCAGTAGTGTGGCGATGAAGCGCAGGCTTGAAGTCAGTGCCTTTGTGACGGTCGGGGCGATGCTCGTGACTGTGTTCGGCGCTATCTTGGTTATTTATAGTATTGGTTTGCGTGGCGAGATTATTGCCCTCATAAATAGTTGACAGCGGTTAAGGAAGGTTTTTCCCAGGGAATTCCCCTTAAATACTTCGCCTATCAGTCTGAATCCTGAGGTTCGTGTGAGTACCTTGTGCTCCTTCAACGTGATAATTACGGATTCAGCGCTCCCGTGGTGTTTCGCAGCAAGGCGCAGTGTGCAGGGAATGGCTATTCCCTTTCCAAACGCTAAAACGTGGCTGCGGGACACCACGGGAGCGCCCTCCGGGTGAGCTTGTCTGCGTCCATGGACTGCGTTGTGCCTCTTGACAAGGAAGCGGCCATTGCCTGCGAGGCGCGCCTTGCCATGAACGCAGACAAGCTCACTGAGCCCGCAATTACCACATTGAAGGAACACTAGAATGACAATAAAAATTTCTCTCGTGGCGCACAATGCCTATGGCGCTATATCAGGCGGGAGTGCCGGGCATGTGGGTGGCGTTGAGCGTCAGACCAGCATGATGGCTTTCTGGCTGCAGAAGAAGGGTTTCGACGTCTCGATCATTACTTGGGATGAGGGTCAGGAACAGGACTTTGTCATTGATGGTGTTAGGCTCATCAAGCTGTGTCGTAAGGACGAGGGCCTTCCAGGGCTTCGTTTTTTCCACCCGCGTTGGAGCAGTCTCAATGCTGCACTCAAACGTGCTGATGCCGATGTCTACTATCAAAATGGCGCCGAGTATGTAACTGGCCAGGTTGCCTTGTGGTGTAAGCGGAACCATAAGAAATTCATCTTCTCCTCCGCCAGTGACGCTGATTGTCAGCTAAATCTACCCTGCCTGGATTCCTTCAGAGAGAAGTACCTCTACAAGAAAGGATTGGAGTTGGCGGATCATTTGATTGTGCAGACTGAAAAACAGGGTGTGGCCTTGTTGGATGCTTTTGGCATGACGTCAACCGTGTTGCCTATGCCCTGTCCCGACCTGTTGCCGGCGGAACAATCGGCGCCCAAGGATTTTCATGAACGCAAAGGGGTGATCTGGGTTGGCCGGATTAGTGAGGAGAAACGCCTGGAGCTCCTGCTTGAAGTGGCAGCCAAGACTCCGGAAATCACCTACGATGTTCTGGGAAAACCCAACAAAGGCTCCGAATATGCGCGTAGCGTGCTCGATGCTGCGGAGCAGGCCGAGAACGTCAATATTCGCGGCATGGTCGAGCGGGACAGAATTCGGGATTTCTACGCGAATGCCAGAATTCTATGTTGTACCTCCTCCTTTGAAGGTTTTCCCAATACCTTTATCGAGGCTTGGAGCGAGGGACTGCCTATCGTCACAACCTTCGATCCTGATGGTCTCGTGCAACGGAAGCAGTTGGGTTTTGCCGGTTCGGATATCTCAGATCTTGCCGAGAAAACAGCTCATCTGCACAGTAATGAGAATGAGTGGACGCAGATGTCCCGGAATTCCCGGCAGTATTTCGTGGAAAATCACGAACTGGATGCAGCGATGGAGAGATTTTCTTCTCTCTTCAGGGACATTTGATTTTCTGTAGAGCGAGGCGCTCTGGCCCACCCACCGGGGCAGATCAATCCGGTTTTATACCTACATCAATGCCGCATACATGCCGGTAATCTTATTCATTGCGACGAGAATCTTATCCAGTGAACGGGTGACCAGAGAGGGAACAAAATTGCCGTTCTCCAGGTTGTTGCCAAGGCTGAATAAATCCCATTGCTCCTTTACCCCCGTCAGTGCCTGATCTATCTCGGGTGTGTTCTCGGGAGCCGTCCTTAACTGCTGCAGTGCGCTGTCGAAATCTGCTACCGCCTTTTTGTAATCGGATTCGTAGAGGGGTTGTTGGAATTTCCAGCTGCGCAGCATATATAGGTTGGCCATGCGCTGGGATAGCATGCGCTGGCGTCCGGCCATATTGACCAATTTTCCGGTGGACGTACCGGAGGCGGTTTCGAGCAACACAACAACCCGGTGTGATGCATTTAGCAGCTCCTCCCCGGCCTGGCGTATTGCTTCGGCAGAGGTGCGATTGGGCTTGCCTGCCGCGAGCTGGCGAAAAGGGGTCCAAAGTGTGGAGACCTTCGTTAAAGCTTGGGTGACGCTGCTGTTCACCTTGAATTTTTTCAACTCGGCAAGTTGCGCAGCAAAGAGATCAAGTGAAGCTTTGCGCTGTTTTTTGGCGATGCGATATCGGATATCCTGCCCCATCTGACAATAGGTCTTAATGATCCGTTGGGTCAGCATGCGCTGTCGGCCAGCCTTGTTGATCGCCTCGCCCATGCTCAATTCGACGGCGGGCACCTGAGCCGGGATGAAGAGCAGCGCCAACAGAAAGAGCAGAATGGTCTTTGCCGATACACGACGCATGAAGAATACCCCTTAAGTTTCACTTCAAAAAGTGCCAAGCTGATGAATGTAATTATTATCCTCGTTAAAATAACGGCTTGGGCGACAGCCGTAAAGGGAAAAACAGCGATTTTGCATGGAGAGTGAAAATCTTTTTCTGTGTTTCGAGCAGGTGAACTGGTTTAGAGACCGGTTAGCTTTTTTTTGCTATATTAATTCGTTTTTTATTGGCGGGGAAATGGCCTGATGTTTAACAAAAACATGCAAATCCAAGGGTATGACGATGAGTTGTGGTCGGCAATGCAGGCCGAAGAGACGCGCCAGGAAGAGCATATCGAGCTGATCGCCTCTGAAAACTATACCAGTCCTCGCGTAATGCAGGCTCAGGGCAGTGTGCTGACGAACAAATATGCAGAGGGCTATCCCTACAAACGCTACTATGGCGGCTGTGAGAATGTCGATGTTGCCGAGCAGTTGGCCATTGATCGCGCCAAGGCGCTGTTTGATGCGGACTTCGCGAATGTCCAGCCTCACTCAGGTTCTCAAGCCAATGCAGCGGTTTATATGGCGCTCTGCCAGCCTGGCGACACCGTACTTGGCATGAGCCTGGCGCATGGTGGCCATCTGACTCACGGCGCCAAGCCCAATTTCTCCGGCAAGCTTTACCATGCCGTTCAGTATGGTCTCAATCCCGAGACCGGTGAAATCGACTATGAAGAGGTCGAGCGCCTTGCCCGTGAGCACAAGCCAAAAATGATCGTCGCCGGCTTTTCCGCGTACTCCCGTATTGTGGATTGGCAGCGTTTCCGTGATATTTCCGATGAGGTGGGTGCCTATTTGTTCGTTGATATGGCGCATGTGGCGGGCCTGATTGCAGCTGGTCACTACCCGAGTCCGGTAAATATTGCCGATGTGACCACTACCACCACGCACAAAACCCTGCGCGGCCCGCGTGGCGGCCTGATTTTGGCGAAGGCCAGCGAAGAGATCGAAAAGAAACTGAATTCACTGGTCTTTCCCGGCACTCAGGGTGGCCCCCTGATGCATGTGATTGCCGCCAAGGCCGTAGCCTTCAAGGAAGCGATGGAGCCCGAATTCAAGGCCTACCAGGGCCTGGTGATTAAAAATGCCCAGGCGATGGCCCGGATTTTTATGGATCGCGGCTACGACGTGGTCTCCAAGGGTACCGATGACCATCTGTTTCTGGTCAGCTTCATTGAGGCAGGTCTGACCGGTAAGGATGTGGATGCCTGGCTGGGTGCTGCCAATATCACCGTCAACAAGAATGCAGTGCCGAACGATCCTCAATCCCCCTTCGTGACTTCGGGTATCAGGGTCGGCACACCGGCCATCACCACCCGGGGTTTCGATGAGGCCGATGCCGCTGAACTTGCGGGCTGGATGTGCGACGTAATCGATAGCCGTGGAGATCAGGCGGTGATTGATGGGGTTAAGGAGAAGGCTCTGGCCATCTGCGCCAAATATCCGGTCTACGCTTGAATAATAGGGTCAAGGGTTTGGGGCCGGGGGCCAAGGTTTGAAGAAGATGACATTGCGCAATCTATTCCCTCGGCCCTTGGCCCTTGGCCCTCGGCCCTAGCCGATGCGCTGTCCTTTTTGCGGAGCACAGGATACCAAGGTCATCGACTCCCGCCTTGCGGGAGAGGGCGATCAGATTCGACGTCGTCGCCAGTGTGCAGTCTGCCAGGAACGGTTCACTACTTATGAAACCGCTGAGCTGAATCTGCCCAGAGTCGTCAAGCACGACGGCAGTCGCACGCCCTTCGATGGCCGTAAACTGCGTTCAGGCATGATGCGGGCGCTGGAGAAGCGCCCGGTCAGTACCGAACAGGTGGAGGCGGCAATCAACCATATCACCCGCAAGTTAACGGCCAGTGGAGATCGAGAGATCGCGTCGCTGCAAATTGGGGAGATGGTCATGGATGAACTGAAGACGCTGGACCAGGTTGCCTATGTGCGCTTCGCGTCCGTCTACCGTAAATTTGAGGATGTTAACGCCTTCCGGGAAGAGATTGACCGCCTGGAGAGGCAGCCCGGTCCCGAGGCGCGCAGACAGCAGATGGATCTTCTAAGTCGCGATAAAAAGGACAAATGAGTAGCGGCGGCGACCATGTCTATATGGCCAGGGCGATTCGTCTGGCGGAGCGGGGACGTTATACCACCCATCCCAATCCCCGGGTTGGCTGTGTGTTGGTGAAGGGGGATGAGATTGTCGGTGAAGGCTACCATCGCCGCGCCGGAGAACCCCATGCCGAACGCAATGCCATCGCCATAGCGGGTGCGCGGGCCGAGGGATCGACGGCTTATGTCACACTGGAACCCTGCTGCCACCACGGGCGTACCCCACCCTGTACAGAAGGACTGATCGCAGCGGATGTCACGCGTGTTGTGGCAGCAATGGAAGACCCCAACCCCCAAGTGGCCGGGAAGGGGCTTGCGCAGTTGCAGCAGGCCGGAATAGCTGTTGAGGCGGGGCTGATGCAGCGCCAGGCCGAGGCGTTGAATCCGGGTTTTATCAAGCGAATGCGTCAGGGCAAACCCTACGTGCGCTGTAAGCTGGCCATGAGTCTGGATGGGCGTACGGCGATGGCCAGTGGTGAGAGCAAGTGGATCACCTCGTCTGCGGCTCGCCATGATGTGCATCTGTTGCGCGCCCGCAGTAGCGCGATTCTGACCGGCATCTCCACGGTGCTTGCCGACGATGCTTCGATGAATGTTCGGCTGACTTCACAAGAGCTGGGGTTGGATGAGGGGCTGCAGACGCCGCATCCGGTGAGGGTCGTTTTGGACCCACAGTTGGAGATGTCACCCAATGCCAAGATGCTGGCCCTGCCGGGGAAAACACTGGTACTGGGTAGTGATGAGCATCCCCGGCAGACAGCTGCCCTGGAGGCTGCTGGTGCAGAGGTGGTGCTGGTGCCTCCCAGGGAAGATGTGTTGGACCTGACTGCGGTGATGGCGCAGCTCACAGCGCGTGAACTGCATGAGGTGATGCTTGAATCAGGCGCAGTGCTGGCCGGAGCAATGCTGGAACAGCAGCTGATCGACGAACTGGTGATCTATGTGGCGCCCCATATCATGGGTGATGGGGCCAGGGGGCTCTTCCATCTGCCGGGACTGGAGAAGATGGAGGATCGTTTAGGACTCGATATCACCGACCTGCGCCAGGTGGGCAAAGAGATCCGTATCACTGCCCGGCCGTTATATCAGTAGAAAACGACGTAGGTTGGGTTAGATGCGCAACAGCACCATGCTTTCTGCTTATCGACACTGTTTGAGCACATCGTAACCCAACGGCTGAGCTTGAATTACGCGGAAAATGTTGGATTACGGCGCGCACTTGGCCTTGGCGGAAATAATAAATCTAGCGGTAATGTGCACCTAATCCACGCTCTGGCTGAGTATTGGTGTTAACCAGGAAAGTCATTATGTTTACAGGCATCATTCAATCGATCGGCACGCTTGCTGGCCAGGAGACTAAAGGCGGAGACGTACGTCTATACATCCGCACCGGGCGGCTGGACCTGGCTGACGTTGCCCTTGGCGATAGTATCGCCGCCAACGGTGTTTGTCTGACAGTAGTCGAGTTGACTGGGGATGGCTTTCGGGCGGATGTTTCCCGTGAGACACTTTCCTTGACTACGCTCCATAATCTCAAGCCGGGCAGCCCGTTGAACCTGGAGAAGGCCTTGACTCTGAACTCCCGTCTCGGCGGCCACCTGGTGAGCGGACATGTGGATGGTGTTGGGAGGGTGGTGGGTCGCCGGGAGGATGCCCGATCCATCCGTTTTGACATTGAGGCACCCAAAGCGCTGGCAAAATATATCGCCCACAAGGGCTCCATCTGCGTTGATGGCGCCAGCTTGACGGTGAACGGCATCGACGGAAATCGCTTCGATCTCAATATCGTTCCTCATACCCTGAAGGAGACAACCCTCGAAGGGATTCAGGTGGGGCAAGAAGTGAACCTGGAGGTCGACCTGATCGCCCGCTACCTCGAACGGCTGGTGCTCGGGGAGAAGGCGTCTGAATCAGCGGTATCGGGTGTTACCGAAGCGTTGTTGCTGGAGCGGGGTTTTATCCGCTAAAGGCTTAAACTTGGCCTGGCAACGTTTTTTGTTAATCCCGCCTCTGTTACAATTACCGGTTCGCTTTGCCAATAATCAAGACTGGATATATGTCCCTTAATACTACAGAAGAAATCATTGCCGACCTGAAACAGGGGAAGATGGTTGTCATCATGGATGATGAGGATCGTGAGAACGAGGGAGATCTCATTATGGCTGCCGAGATTGTGACCCCGGATGCGGTCAATTTTATGGCCCGTTACGGCCGTGGCCTGATCTGTCTTACGCTCACCAAAGAGCGCTGCAGCCAGTTACGCCTGCCCCTGATGGTGCCCACTGACGATGAGCTGGCGGCGACCAATTTCACAGTCTCTATCGAGGCCGCCGAAGGAGTGACCACCGGTATCTCAGCCGCTGATCGGGCTACAACCATTTTGGCTGCTGTGGCAGAGGACGCACAACCTCAGGATATTGAGCAACCGGGACATATCTTTCCCTTGATGGCGCAGCCCGGTGGTGTGCTGGTACGCGCCGGTCATACCGAAGCGGGGTGTGATTTGGCCCGCATGGCGGGTTTTCGCGCCGCTTCCGTCATCGTGGAGATTCTCAACGACGACGGGACCATGGCGCGTCGGTCGGATCTTGAGAAGTTTGCTCAAGAGCACGATCTGAAAATCGGCACCATCGCCGACCTGATCCAGTATCGGGTGAAAAATGAGCATACGGTGGAGCGGGTCAGCGAATGTGCATTTCCCACCAAGCACGGGAATTTCCGCCTGGTTGCCTATCAGGATATGGTGGATAACGAGCTGCATTTGGCGCTGGTGATGGGGCATCCGAAGCCGGATAAGGCGACACTGGTTCGCGTTCACATGCAGAACAGCTTGTGTGATTTGTTCAGTTCAACCGGTGGTGATTGTGGTTGGCCACTTGAAAATGCCATGAAGCAGGTGGGTAAAGCGGGGCAGGGCGTGATCGTGGTGCTGCGCAATCACGATACCGCCCGGGAGATCGTGCAGCGCATGATGGAACTGCAGCTGCAGAGGCCGGAAGGCGAGTCGTTCGTTAAACAGGATAATAGTAAAGAGCTACGCACCTACGGTGTCGGTGCGCAGATTCTCTCTGATCTGGGCGTGCGTAAGATGCGCGTGCTCAGTGCGCCGAAGAGTATCCACGGCCTCTCCGGCTTCGGTATGGAAGTGGTTGAATACGTCGATTGTAAATAACCAATAGCTGGAACGCGAGCGCGCGTTTTTGATAATAGATCTATTTTTTCAGGGTAAAGAACATGACCATCAAAACCATTGAAGGCGCACTGACGATTGAGAATGCGCGGTTCTGTGTAGTGGCTGCACGTTTCAACAGCTTTGTTGTGGAGAGTCTGGTGGACGGGGCGATTGACACCCTGAAACGCCACGGCGCGTCCGAGGATGATATTACGCTTGTCAGACTGCCCGGCGCCTTTGAGATGCCGGTATTACTGGAGAAGATCGCCGCAAAGGGCGAATATGATGCCATCATCGCGCTGGGCGCAGTGATTCGAGGTGGCACCCCCCATTTTGATTATGTGGCCGGAGAGTGTGTGAAAGGGATGTCTCAGGTCAGCCTGAAACACGGCGTTCCCATCGCTTTTGGAGTTTTGACGGTCGACACCATCGAGCAGGCCATCGAGAGAGCCGGAACCAAGGCCGGTAACAAGGGTGCCGAAGCGACGCTCTCAGCTATCGAGATGGTGAATCTGTTTCGTCAGATCGGGGCATGAGCCGCAAACGCAGTCAGGCACGCCGGCATGCGGTTCAGGCCGTCTACCAGTGGCAGATGGCCGGTCAGGATATTGGCTCCATCGTCGATCAGTTTTTGGCGGAGCAGGATATCAAAAGCTTTGAAGTGCCCTATTTTCAGGATCTGCTGCACGGTGTCCCCAGACACCTGACTGAGCTGGACGAACTGCTGAAGCCTGCCCTCGATCGCGCTATCGAAAGCGTCGATCCGGTGGAGCGGGCGGTGCTGCGGCTTGGTGTCTATGAATTAAATTTTCACCCGGAGGTGCCCTATCGGGTGGTGATCAATGAATCGGTGGAATTGGCCAAGGTGTTTGGGGCGGAGCAGGGCCACAGGTTCGTCAATGGTGTATTGGATAAAGTGGCCAAAGAGATCCGCAAGGTGGAGATGAAGGCTAAAAAGGCCTAGGAGTCTGTCGGGTTTGATCCATTGAGCCAGGGATATTTTCCGGCCCACCGTGTTTTTCCCATAATCGCTGCCTCTGTAGGAATATAAGCCCTATGTAGGGCAGTGAATTATGAAAGACTGACCTATCCTTGTCGATATCTCAGCCTGCCAGCGCATGCATCCGCTTCAGGTTCCATGCCGTACATACCAGATTCCATTCACCTTGCGCTGAATCACTCCCTCGAAGGTGAAATTGCCGAAATCCCATTACTTCTTTGATAATGCCGAAGACGGTCTCAACTGTCGATTTCCGTGTGGCATACACGGCCTTGCCTTCCGGTGTACTGAGTCGATGCCTCATTCGGGTTAACATATCGGCATCTTCCGGGCAGGGCGGCACCTGTTTCAGCCGCTCTTCCAGCGGCAGGTTGTGCTGTTCGCGGCTATCGGAGAGGTAGGGGGTGATCTCCTGTGCTTCACAACGATTGACATTCTCTTCACTGAAGTAACCCGTATCCGCCAACAGACCTTGTGGTTTTCCCAGCTGCTCTTCTGCTGCCTTCAGTTGTGCAAGTGCAGGTTCTATTTCCTGTTTGTCATTGGGTTGCTGGGTAATATGGTTCTCCACGATCAGGTGGGTACCGGTATCAACTGCCGCTTGGGCGTTATAGGCCTGAACAAACCCTTCCGATGAGGGCATGATGCGTGACTCCTCATCCGTGAAATTGACTTGGTCTTTTTCCTGTGGACCTTCTTCTGGCGGCTTTGGCACTCTACCTCTGGCCTTCTTCCCTGTCTTTTCCTCTCGTTCCTTACGCCGCTTCACCTTCTCTTCGTATTCCGCCCGTTCTTTTTCAAAGCGCTCACGCGCTCTTCGTTCGATCTCTTTCTTAGCCTTGGCTATCGCAGCAAGCCGGTCCTCACGACGTTTGAGTTCCTCTGGAATATCCAGTTCCGGCTCTTCTTCTGCATCGGCCTGTTCGGCCTTTTTCAGCAACAGCTCGACTTCACGATGAAGCTGCTCTTCAAGCTTGTTGGCATACCCCCAACTCATCGCCTTGTGTTTGCTGGCATTGGCCTTGACCTTTGTCCCATCCAAACTCACATTGCCTATCTTCAAAAGACTCATCGCCTTGGCTATCACTAATATCTGGACAAAGAATCCCTTCAACTCCTTGAGAAAGCGTTTGCGAAAGGTGGCGATGGTGTCATGGTCTGGATGGCTGTCTGCCGTAATGAACCGGAAGGCCACGGAGTCGTAGGTGGCTTGCTCCAACTTTCGGCTGGAGAATACGCCGGTTGCGTAACCGTAGAACAGCAGTGAAAGCAAAATGGCTGGATGGTAGGGCGCTTTTCCTCCGCCACCGTATTGAGATTCCAGCTCTTTCAGATCCAGCTGTTCTACGATGTCCACGATAAATCGCGCCAAATGGTTCTCTGGTAGCCAGTCCTGTAATGAGGGCGGCAACAGATAGGGGGTGTCTCGATTAATCGTGCGGAATTTATCTGACATACTGACTTCGGTTCGTTATTCTTTGGCTTACAGTATTTTATCAAATGGGACTGGTTAAATCCGACAGACTCCTAGGGTTCCTTAGAACTCATCCTGTTTGCTGCTGAGTCTGGAAGTGCCATACCTCAGTACCAGGATGGCAAATGTCAGCATCAATATAGCGCCGGTCAGGGTGAGAATGGTCTCGTTTGACATGGCCTTGATGTCGATGGTCAACAGGCGCGTAAGCGCTGTGACGGCGATATAGATCAGGAACTGCACCGGCATGCGGCGGGTCTTGAAATAGATGCCGACCATTGCGCCCAGTTCCAGATAGATGAATAGCAGCAGGATATCCTTCAGGGTGGCGTGGCCGTGAGCGATCATCTCCAGATAGACGGTTACACTGGACCAGATCACAGTGGCACCGATCACGAACAGACCGACAGTGTGGAACACCTCGACCATGAGGTCTCCCGCCTTCTCTATCTTGTTAAAATGTTCGTTTTCGCTCATCTTTGGTACCTGTCACCGTAATCTGCACAAGCTACACTGAAGTTATCCCAATAGGCAAGCCTTCTTTCGATATAAACCATTGATTAATCATGGCCTTATCCGAGTTTGATCTGATTCGACGCTATTTTTCCGAACCTGCGGTCATCCGTGATGACGTGGTGCTCGGCATCGGTGATGACAGTGCCCTGTTGCGATTGCCTCCGGGTCATGATCTGGCAGTCACTGTAGATACTCTGGTGTCCGGCGTGCATTTTTTCCCCGATGTGGATCCGGAAGCGTTAGGTCATAAGGTGTTGGCGGTCAATCTTAGTGATTTGGCGGCGATGGGGGCGCAACCCGCCTGGGTGACATTGGCCCTGACTCTGCCCGCAGCAGACAGCAACTGGCTGGCGGCATTCAGCAAGGGGTTTTCAGCGTTGGCGAAACGCTATGGTGTGCAACTTATCGGCGGAGACACTACCCGCGGGCCGCTCTCCATCACGGTTCAGGCCCAGGGTTTTTTGCCTTCCGGCAGTGCATTGACCCGATCTGGCGCTCATCCGGATGACCTGATCTGCGTCACCGGCAAGCTTGGAGATGCCGGACTCGCACTCTCCGCAAAGCAGGGACACAGGTTGCTGAAAACCTTTGACTTGCGTGATGTCTTACAACGGCTGGAACGTCCGGAACCTCGCGTTGGGATGGGGCTTGAGCTGCGTGGGCTCGCGACCGCCGCCATCGATATCTCCGACGGACTCCTGGCCGACCTCGGGCATATCCTGCAGGCTAGCGGAGTGGGTGGCAGATTGAATCTGTCGCAGCTCCCTCTGTCGCCGCCGGTAGCAGAGGTTGTAGCTGAAACGGATGGATGGTCACTGCCGCTGACTGCTGGGGATGACTATGAACTCTGCTTCACCCTGCCTTCCGAGAAGCTGCATGAGGTGGAGGTGATCAGTGGCCGCCTGGATTTGCCGATAGCAGTGGTCGGCCGTATAGAAGCGGGCACCGGACTGCGCTGTGAGCGGGAGAATGGTACCCTTTGGCAATCACAATCCGCTGGATTTGACCATTTTTCTGATGTCTGACTCTACCACCAACCCCGCCCCCAATCTGCGTAACCCGGTACATCTGCTGGCTTTCGGTTTTGGTAGCGGTGCCATGCCCTTTGCGCCAGGTACTTTCGGTACCCTGGTCGCGGTCCCTATCTATCTGCTGATGGCCCCACTGGCACTGACCGCCTATTTGGTCGCTGTATCGCTGATGTTCGTGGTGGGGATCTGGCTCTGCGAGCGAACCTCCCGTGACCTCGGTGTACACGATCATGGCGGTATCGTCTGGGATGAGATTGTCGGATATCTGATTACCATGATTATGGCGCCCGCAGGCTGGTTGTGGCTGCTGCTCGGGTTTGTTCTGTTTCGCCTCTTCGATATTTTCAAGCCCTGGCCCATCAACTCCATCGACCGCAAGGTGGGTGGGGGACTGGGCATCATGCTGGATGATGTGGTGGCAGGTCTCTTCTCGCTGTTGGTGATGCAGTTGATCCGAATTTCAGGGCTTGTCTGATGCTGAGACGGCTGGCCTTCCTGCTGATTGCCATACTGTTTCCTGTGGCAGCCATCGCGGTTGACAGGATTACTATCGAGGCGCTCTTTTCCAATAAGGCAATGGTCACCATTGATGGGGTTCGTCGTCTGCTGAAGCTCGATCAGCCCTCGCCGGAGGGCGTGGTCCTGATCGATGCGGACAGCCGTGAGGCGGTGATAGAGGTGGACGGAGAGCGGCAGATATACCGACTCGGCAGTCATGTTTCCAGCCAATTCAGCAAACCGGAAAAGACCACTGCCAGGATCCAGCGGGATCTGAACAACAGTTACTCGACGGTAGGTAGTATCAACGGCCGCAATGTGCAAGTCCTGGTCGATACAGGGGCGTCGGCGGTGGCCATGAATTCAGGAATTGCCAAGCGCCTGGGGGTCTCATATAAGCTGGATGGCAAACGTATTTCGGTCAGTACGGCGTCCGGCATAACACCTGCCTATGAAGTGATACTCGATCGGGTGCAGGTGGGGGATATCAGGCTGAACCAGGTGCGCGGGTTTGTTATCGAAGGGGAGAGTCCGCGCCGGGTATTGTTAGGTATGAGTTTCCTCAGTCGAGTGAAGATGGAGGATCAGGGGGCGGTACTGCTGTTGCACAGCAAGTATTGATAACTCAAATTTGTAGGGTGCGCTGTGCGCACCAGAATAAGCAATCATGGTGCGCACAGCGCACTCTACGTGGTTATTCAGCTGTTTTATCCCGCTCGATCAGTGCATAGGCCGAGTGGTTGTGGATTGATTCGAAGTTCTCGGATTCAACGACATAGGCACCGATGCGATCCTCATTGTTGAGGCGCACTGCCACGTCCCTAACCATGTCCTCGACGAACTTTGGATTGTCGTAGGCGCGTTCGGTGACATGCTTCTCATCCGGTCGCTTGAGCAGTCCGAAGAGTTCGCATGATGCCTCCTGCTCAACTATGTCGATGATCTCCTCAATCCAGATAAATCCTCTGGTACGTGCCTGTATCGTGACGTGAGAACGCTGGTTGTGAGCACCACGATCGGAAATCTTTTTCGAGCAGGGACAGAGGCTGGTGACCGGCACTACTACCTTGATGTCGATGTTGGGAACACCGCTGTGGATCTCTCCTATCAGGGTGACATCGTAGTCAAGAAGGCTCTGTACATTGGAAACCGGCGCGGTCTTATTGATGAAGAAAGGGAAGTTCATCTCGATGTGGCCCGACTCGGCTTCCAGACGCTCCGCCATCTCCTTCAGCATGTCCTTGAAGGATTCAACGGTGATCTCGTAGTCGTGGCTGTTGAGGATCTCCACGAAACGGGACATGTGCGTGCCCTTGAAGTTGTGGGGCAGGTTGACGTACATATTGAAGTTGGCAATGGTGTGCTGTTCGCCCTCACTACGATCTTTGATGCGTACCGGGTGGCGGATATCCTTGATGCCCACCTTATCGATGGCGATCCTGCGGGTATCTTCGCTGTTTTGGACATCCGCAATCTGGGTGCCGGTGTGAGGGGTGTTTTCTGCCATGTCTGGGATCCTGCTTCGCCAACCTAGTGCGAAGTCATGCAAATACTGAGTCGGGAAGTCGGAGGATAGTCTGCCGCCCGTTCAGGGACAACTGACAGAACCTCTGGTTTTTCCGTATCCTCCCCATTGGGAAGACGGCCAGCGTGAAACAGACAATTATCCCAAGCAGAAGGGAGAGGTGCAAGTTAATGATTTCGGCCGATGATGTAATCGGCGATCCAGCGTAACGGTGCTGCCTCTTCGCCAAAACCCTCCAGACTCTGTAAGGCATTCTGTCGGAACTCCTCCGCTTTCTCGCGTGCGCCTGTGAGGCCGAGTAGAGAAGGGTAGGTGGATTTGTTCTGGGCCTGGTCCTTGCCTTGGGTTTTTCCCAGGGTCTCGGTGTCGCCCTCTACATCCAGGATATCGTCCCGGATCTGAAATGCCAGCCCGATACATTTTGCAAAGTGGCTGAGTTTGCGGGCTATTTCAGAATCGAGATTGGGATTCAATAGCGTGCCCATGCGGACGCTGGCGCAGATCAGCGCACCCGTTTTGTGGATATGCAGATTTTCCAGTTCGGTAAGGTTCAGCTCGTGTCCGGTCGCACTCAGGTCCAGCGCCTGACCACCGGCCATGCCTCTGGAACCGCTTGCACGGGCAAGTGTCTCCACCATCTTCAGCCGGGTTTCGGTATTTGCTTCCAGCGTGTTATCGGTGCAAAGGGTCTGGAAGGCCAGAGTCTGCAGTGCGTCGCCGACCAGGATAGCAGTGGCCTCGTCGAATGCTTTGTGGCAGGTGGGGCGCCCACGGCGCAGGTCATCGTCATCCATTGCCGGCAAATCGTCATGCACAAGTGAGTATGCGTGGACCATCTCGATCGCACAGGCAGCGGCATCCAGTCGCTCCATCTTGACGCCGGTGGCCTGTCCCGCAGCATAGACGAGTACCGGCCGGACTCGTTTACCTCCTCCCAGGGTGGCATAGCGCATCGCTTCGTGCAGTAGAGTGGGCGTGGTGCCGGTCGTCGGCAAAGTGCGATCGAGGGCGTGCTCCACCCGTGCCTGGCAGAACTGCATGAAGTCCTTAAGATGGGTTTCACTCGTCACGCTGGAAAGGCTCCAATACAGCGTCATTGGAATCGCCGGTCAATAGACGAACTTTCTGTTCCGCCGCCTCCAGCGCCTTCTGGCAGGTACGTGTCAGTTCCACCCCCCGTTCGAAAGATTTCAGTGACTCATCAAGGGATAAGTCACCCTGTTCCAGGGTCTCGACCAGGGATTCCAGCTCGCTCAGCGCCTCTTCCAGGGGCGGGCTCTTCTTTTTTCTCGGCACGGTTTGACTCTATATACGGATGTTTGTGTGGATTGAATACCAACTATTAGACCACACGGTAAAGAGATAAAGCCAACCCATACGGGATTGAAACCTCGCCACGGGCTACCAGGATGTGTAAACTTCCCGGCTTCATATATTTCCAAGTTTAAACTTGATTTGCCCCAAAATATTTTATGACAGGTAGCTACGACGCCTCCGATATTGAGGTTCTCAGCGGGCTAGAACCGGTGCGCAAGCGCCCGGGAATGTATACCGATACCAGCCGTCCCAATCATCTGGCGCAGGAAGTCATCGATAACAGTGTCGATGAGGCGATTGCCGGTTTTTCCAAGTCAATCGAGATCACGCTGTTCAAAGACGGTTCCCTGCAAGTGCAGGATGATGGACGTGGCATGCCGGTTGATCTACATCCGCAGCAAGGGTTGCCCGGTGTCGAAGTGATCCTGACCAAGCTGCACGCGGGCGGTAAGTTTTCCAATAAAAACTACCAGTTCTCAGGCGGTCTGCATGGAGTTGGTGTGTCGGTCGTGAACGCACTCTCCCGACACCTTGAGATCTGGGTGAAGCGCGATGGCCAGGAGTACAACATGGCCTTTGCGGGGGGCACCAAGGTCTCTGATTTGGAACCAGTGGGTAAGGTTGGGCGCAACAATACCGGTACCCGTTTGCGTTTCTGGCCCGATGCCAAGTATTTTGACAGTCCACGCTTTTCTGTGCGCCAGCTGCGCCATGTGCTGCGTGCCAAGGCGGTGCTCTGCCCCGGTCTCCATGTTCGGTTCATCGATGAGAAGAGTGGTGAGCAGGAGGAGTGGTGCTATGAGGACGGTTTGCGGGATTACCTGCTGGATGCGCTTCTTGGTCAGACGCTGATTCCCAGCGAGGCCTTTGTCGGCAACATGGAGGCCAACACTGAAGCGGTTGCATGGGCCGTGGTCTGGCTGCCGGAAGGCGGTGAAGCGGTGACTGAGAGTTATGTCAATCTGATCCCCACCGCCCAGGGTGGCACCCACGTGAACGGTCTGCGCAGTGGTTTGACGGATGCGGTCCGGGAGTTCTGCGAGTTCCGTAATCTGCTGCCAAGAGGTGTCAAGCTGACGCCAGATGATGTCTGGGCACGGGTCAGTTATGTGCTGTCAGCCAAACTGCTGGAACCACAGTTTTCCGGGCAAACCAAAGAACGTCTCTCCTCCAGGGAGTGTGCTGCTTTTGTTTCCGGTGTGGTGAAGGATGCCTTCAGCCTCTGGCTGAATCAGCATACCGATCTTGGCGAAAGTATCGCTGAACTTGCGATCAACTCTGCACAGAGCCGGATGCGCGCCGGGCGCAAGGTGACCCGTAAGAAGGTGACTCAGGGACCGGCGCTGCCGGGGAAACTGGCAGATTGCAGTACTGTCGACCCTTCCCGCAGTGAACTCTTTCTGGTGGAGGGTGATTCAGCTGGTGGCTCCGCCAAACAGGCGAGGGATCGGGAATTCCAGGCGATCATGCCGTTACGCGGAAAGATATTGAACACCTGGGAAGTTGATCCGGCGGAGGTTCTGGCCTCACAGGAAGTACACGATATCTCCGTGGCGATCGGAGTGGAGCCCGGTAGCGAGGATCTTTCCAAGCTCCGCTTTGACAAAGTCTGCATTCTTGCGGATGCGGACTCCGATGGTTTGCATATCGCCACACTGTTGTGCGCGCTGTTTCTGCGTCATTTCAGAAAGCTGGTTCAGGAGGGGCACGTCTACGTGGCCATGCCTCCGCTCTATCGTATCGATGTTGGCAAAAAAGTCTATTATGCGTTGGACGATGACGAGAAGCAGGGCGTGCTCGACAGGATCGAGGCGGAGAAGATACGCGGCAAGGTCAACGTGCAGCGCTTCAAAGGATTAGGTGAGATGAACCCCTTGCAGCTGCGGGAGACCACGATTCATCCGGATACCCGACGTCTCGTGCGCCTGACCATTGAGTCAGGGGATAATACCAACAGCGTCATGGATATGATGCTGGCAAAGAAACGCGCGCCTGATCGTAAGCGCTGGTTGCAGGAGAAAGGGGACTTGGCTGAAGTCTGAGTGACTCGGGTTTTGTTGGATTTTGAACTGTTTGAGGGTGCTCCCCGGATTGAATATGTATAAACAGGGTCTTTTACTGATTGTCTTGGCAGTTGCTCTGATGTCGCCGGTCGTTATTGCCGCGCCGGCAGACAATGAGCCTTTCTCCAGCAATGGTGGAACGAAAACAAAGTTGCTTGATACGGCCGATTTGCGCCAGCTGCAGAGTCAGCTGGATCAAGTGAGGAAACTGGCCCCGTCAATACGGGTTCAGCTACGAAATCTGCGTCATCAGGCAGGTCTCAGGCAATTTGATTCTTTTGAATTCGAACGTCATATGAGCCGCGCCCAGAGCGACATTGAACGTCTGCTTCGTCTCCACCAACGCCCGACAGTCTCCTCCACGCAACGCCATTTTATCGCGGTGGACCTGCAGCGGCAGTCTGTGGGACTGACACGTCAGCTGGAAAAAGTGGAAATAGTGATTGACAGGATTGATGAGTCGCTGGATGAAGATATCACGCAGGAGAATGTGATCATTGAAAGGAATGAGAAGTTTCTGGATATGCTCACTTTGTTTACCGAAACTGTCCAGACTGCCTCTAAGCTGATCGGGCAAAGAAGCGAATAGTGTCTAATTCGTATTAGCCACTTAATCTATACCAAAATCGGAAGTCATCATGCAGCGTATCTTCCTACTGGGCGTTATTGTGTTGTTGAGCGGTTTACTGATATGGGTGGTGCTGTTCTGGGCCCCTCAGTCAGACAGCGTACCCAGTCACGAACAACTCTCCATCTCCGCAACACCCGTTGGTGGCAATTTTGCGCTTGACTCGCATCTGGGGCCTGTGTCGCTGAACGATTATCAGGGTAAGGTCGTCATCCTCTATTTTGGCTATACCTGGTGCCCGGATATCTGCCCGACGAGTCTGGGTTTTCTCAGCATGGCCCTGAACGAACTGACTGAGGATGAGCTTGCCGGGGTACAGCCGCTGTTCATCAGCGTCGATCCCAATCGCGATTCACTGGAGCGGCTCAGGGTGTATGGGGAGTACTTCCATCCAAGCATTTTAGGTGTCACGGGTTTGTCGGAAGCTGTGAAGGAGGTCGCAGAGAAATATGGCGCAGCCTATAGCATCGTAGAGCAGCACTCTGAGACCAACTATGTCGTGGATCACTCGGCGGATACTTACTTTATCGACCGGGGGGGGAAGCTGGCGAAAGTGATGCCTCATGGTACACCACCCGAAGAGATGTTGACCCTGATGAGAAAATTGTTGTCAGACGTTGTTGTGGTGAAGTAATTTCCAGCGACCGTTTGTCCTGGTAATAACGGCCGCAGCCTGACCGGCTACGCTTGATCAGGTCTCCCAATGTGTTGTTGGGTTGGGCTTGCTATTCGAAAGAGAGTCCGAAACCAGTGGCCTCGAGATAGTCCGCTTCCTGTTTTAACTCGGCATGGGTGAGTGGATGAGACTCCAGCCAGCCTTTCGGAAACTCCAACAGCAGGTGGTTTCCCTCGACCTCCAACAGGGCGTGCGGCTTGGTTACTGCTGAGCGGCTGCGATGCAACAGCACTGCAAGACGCAGCAGAACGCAAAGTTGTTTTGTACAGAGCACCACCCCCCTGGGAAGAGCTTCGAAGGTGGAAGTGGGGAATTTGCGCCTGTGTCCCCGTACCAGTGCGGCAATCACGCACTGATCCTGCCGGGTAAATCCCGACATGTCGGAGTTTTCCAACAGATAGGCGCCGTGCTTATTGAACTGGCTGTGGGAGACCGTGAGACCGATCTCATGCACAAGCGCGGCCCAACTCAGCATGCTGGAATAGCGGGGGTCGCCCATCTTCCAGACTTTGATGACTTGGTTGAAGAGGGCCAGGGCAGTGGCTTCGACACGCACCGCCTGATCGGCGTCGATATTGTAGCGTTTGGATAGAGATTTGATGGTGCGATCGCGGGTGTCCTCGTGGCGGCTGCGGCCAACCATGTCGTAGATCAATCCTTCTCGCAGCGCCTCGTCGGAGACCTGCATCTGCTCGATGCCGATATGGCGAAAGACTGCAAGGAGGACCGCGACGCCACCAGAGAAGACAGGTTTCCGTTCTGATGTCAGTCCTTTCAGGTTGAGCGCTTCTACACTGCCCGCAGCAATCATTGCCTTTTGCAGTTTTTCCAGAGATCTTAGAGTGATGCCCTGTTCACTCCAACCCTCTTCCTGAACCACTTTTTGGATCGCCTTGATGGTGCCGGAACTGCCGATGGCGAGGCTCCAGTTGCCGTCGCGAAACCAGGAGCGTACAGGACGGATCTGGATGGCACAGGCAAGCTCCGCCTTTTTCATCGCCTTGGCGGTGATATTGCCGTCTTTGAAAAACCCCCTGCTTATGCTCACGCAGCCCATGTGCAGGCTCTCGCGCTGGCAGGTGGTGAAGCCTTCGCCGATGATGAGTTCAGTACTGCCGCCGCCGATATCCACCACCAGGCGGCGTTCATCTCCTGCGGCAAGGCCGTAAGCCACGCCGAGATAGACCAGGCGAGCCTCTTCGCGGCCGGCAATGACCTCGATGGGATGCCCCAGCGCCTGCTGGGCGGTCGCCAGAAAATTGTCTGCTGAACTTACCTGACGCAGGGTGTTGGTGCCGACGGTGCGAACATTTGCAGAAGGGATAGAGCCCAATCGCTGACCGAATCGCTCAAGACAGGTGATGGCCCTTTCTGCCACCTCGGGTTTAAGCTGCTTGGTTTTGGTCAATCCTTCGCCCAGCCTCACCATCTCCCGCAATTTGTCGATGACCTGCAGGTTGCCGTCGGTAACGCGGGCGACAATCATGTGGAAGCTATTGGAGCCCAAATCGATGGCAGCAACAGTCTCCTGGAGGTCTGTGGTTTGTGGTGTATTGTCCTGCATGATCTGACCATCTCCGGTGTGAAGTCCGGATGATTTTACCGGGAGCTATGGCGATTATCTAACCTTCGCTTTCTTTATCGGTTTGTGGCCGCTGATTGTTGCTTTTGCCGGTTCGTGCAAAACTGATGCAGTCTAGGGATTGCATATCTTACTATTAGTATTTGTATGGAAAATCGCAGTGGTTGGGATCATTAGGTGATAATAGAAGGTGCCATTGGCACTAAATGGTTTGAAAAATTGGCCGAAGGTGTGTTGGAGCAGGAGAAATATGAGAGTTGATCGATGAAGTATTGCAGCCAGTGTGGAGCTGAAGTGGAAGTCAAAGTACCGGATGGAGACAATCGCCCCAGGCACATCTGCGCTGAGTGTCTGACGGTCCACTATCAGAATCCCAAGATGGTGGTGGGTTGTATTCCGATGTGGGAGGACAAAGTGCTGCTCTGCCGTCGTGCGATCGAACCCCGTTACGGACTATGGACGCTGCCTGCGGGTTTTATGGAAAATGGCGAGACCAGCCAGGAGGGTGCAGCCAGGGAGACCCTGGAGGAGGCGAATGCCAGAGTGGAGGTGGAAGCGTTGTATACTCTCTTCAATCTTCCTCACATCAGCCAGGTTTATTTGTTGTTCAAAAGCCGCCTGATGGATCTTGACTTTGGACCGGGCAGTGAGAGTCTGGAGGTCGCGCTGTTCGCTGAGCAGGAGATTCCCTGGGATGAGATTGCCTTCCCTGTGGTCCATGAAACACTGCGGCTTTTTTTCGAGGATGCCAGGCGTAACCACTACGAATTGCGCAGCGGGACAATTGTCCGTCTGCCAGACAATCCCCGCCGCTACCACACCCAACTGCTGTAGATTCAGTAGGTGTAAGTCATAGACCATGATTTCCGTAAGAGGGCACAAGACGAACATTGTTGGCAACCATGCCGTCGCCTTTATCACTCTTCTCGATATAGAATTCGAGCACAGTCTCCCGGTTTGACAGGAGTTCGTCAGTGACACCGTCGGCCAACTCATTGGCATGGCAGAATACGCTCTCATAGGGGGATTCCGGATCACGTGGATCCGTAATCCACAGGTTCGGATCGATATGCCTGATGAAGCGCAGAAAGCCATATCCTTTGTCGGGAAACCATTTCGAGCAGATGCCACGGACGCAGGAGCCGGGGGAGCCCCACTCATTACGTGGTTCATAGGAGATCGGTAACAGGTCGGGAATCAGAAAACCGGAAAAATAGTCGTCGACCTGCCGTTGCAGTTCCCTGGAGACGTTGCGGAAACCGAGCAGTTCTACACGGCAGCCCCGGTCCTGCAGGGCTGTCACCACCTGCAGAAAATCGCCGTCTCCGGTGACCAGCAGCACCAGATCGAGTTTTTCCGATTGCAGCATGGCATCAACTGCAAGATCGAGATCCGCATTGGCTTTGGTTGTTACATTGCCCTCTTCATCGGTATAGCGGCGCACATATTTTACGATGATCTTCCAGCCGTAATCCCGTACCATCTGCTGGTACGAACGTGCCCGTTTGGCGTATTCGTAATCATCCTTTGCCCGCTCCTGATCAAAGGCGATATAGGTGTTCATGCGTAATAAATTGCCGCCAAAACGCGCGGCAAAGCGGCGTAGAATATCGTATCGAAGTTGGTAGCCGCCGTTGTAGCGGATATTTTCGGCGTCCACGAAAACGCCTATCTTGAGGTTGTTGTTCAATGTGGCTCTCTAAATAAAAAATGAATGGTGTAGATCCGGTAATATAAATACGTGACTTAATTAACAGTGGATTAGGTTCCCATTTGCAGTCTTTTTATAACGATATTTAATGATTGTTAAACAGGCCTTGCTTTGAAGTGAGACTATAGAATTGCAGGGTAACTCAAATTCGAAAAGGTTTCGAATGACAATATCCGTGTCCAGTTGTTATTAACCCTATTGTTAATAGGATAATCCAGGCCATTGATCTCCAGACGAGCTCTTTTGTTTCATAGTGTGATGGCGATTGCCATCTGGTCTGCATGGTATTTGATTGCTGGGGGAGATGTGATTGTTGCCGCCATGAAGGATCATTGGCAAGTGACCCTGACTATGGCGTTCGGTTCTTTTATTGCAGGGGCCACCAGCGAAGGTGGCGGTGCGATAGCTTTCCCGATCTTTACCAAGGTGCTGCAGATCGACCCTGCAAGCGCAAAGATTTTTTCTCTCGCTATTCAAAGTGTGGGAATGAGTGCTGCATCCCTGATGATTATAGCGATGGGCGTGCGTGTTGAGTGGCGGGTAATCCGTTGGGCCGGAATTGCTGGGATTCCCGGGATGATTATAGGTGCGATTGTGGTGGCACCATTGCTGACATCGGCAATGATCAAAATGAGCTTTACTTTCATGGTGACGAGTTTTGCGGTTACGCTATTCATGCTGAACCGCCGCATGCGACTCTGCCACGACCGGCTGCCGGATGAGAGTGGGTACGAGTCTTGGATTATCGCTCTTGCAGGTTTCGTTGGCGGTGTGATGTCTGGTCTGGTGGGTAACGGCATCGACATCATTACCTTCTCTGTCATGGTGCTGTTATTCAGGGTGAGTGAAAAAATTTCAACACCCACCTCAGTGATTCTGATGGCATCGAATTCGATTGTCGGTTTTCTGCTGCATATTTTTGTGATCGATGGTTTTACGCCAGAGATCAGAGAGTGGTGGCTTGCCGCCATACCTGTCGTAGTGGTTGGTGCGCCTATGGGAGCGATGCTCTGTAGTCTGCTGGATCGTCAGGTTATCGCGAAAGGATTGATTTTACTGATCCTGATTGAATTTATCAGCTCACTCTGGCTGATTCCCATGACACCGTCTGTTGTACTGGTCAGCTTGCTTATGCTGGTGGTATTTTCACTGCTCTACTATGGTATGTACAGTGTAAGACGTTACGAACCCATGGGATCAGATTGACCTGAGTTTGATTGAGTCTAAGACTCATCAATCAAAAGCACATAATGGTAAAGAAAAGCGGGGACCGAGAGATGAACGAGAGGATAGATGATATCACCATCGTGGGTGGCGGTTCGGCAGGCTGGTTGATGGGCCTGTTTCTGACCACGATGCTGAACAAGGGTGAGTCCAAGGTCAAGGTGACCCTGATTGAGTCGCCAAATATTCCTACCATCGGTGTTGGCGAAGGGACGGTGACGGGTTTTCCCCGCATGCTCCAGCAACTGGGTATCAAGGAGAGCGAGTTCCTGCGTAATTCCGATGCCACCTTCAAATGCGCAGGAAAATTTGTAGGCTGGAATCTGGATGCCAAAGGCAAGCCGACTACCTTCTATAATCCCTTTAACGTGGGTGGATACGTCGGTGGTTTTGAAACAGGTTATTACTACCAAAAATATGGCAACGCACCAGGTGCGAGCAGTTTTGTAGATAGCATCATGCCGACTCAGATGGTGGTGGAAAACCTGCTTGGTCCAAAATTGATGGGCGCAAAGGACTACGAGAGCCCCGTACCCTATACCTACCATCTGCACGCCCACGACTTTTCCAGGCAGGTCGCAAATATTGCGAAAAAAAGAGGGGTTGTGCATATCCTGGACGAGATGGTGGACGTGGAACAGGATGAGAACGGCTATATCACGGCACTTAACCTGAAAGAGAAGGGGCGTGTGCCGGTAAAACTGGTGATCGATTGTACCGGTTTCAGTGGGCGTATATTGCAACAGGTGTTGAAAGAGCCCTATAACGAATTTGGTAACCACTTGCTGTGTGACAGAGCCATCCCCATCCCGCATCCCCATGAAGATCCTAAGAGACTTTCTCCCTGCACCACCGCAACGGCGATGAAGGCGGGTTGGACTTTCGATGTGCCACTCTACAGCAGAATGGGCACGGGTTATGTTTACTCAAGCCGTTTCATCTCCGATGATGAGGCATTGGATGAACTTATCAGACACATAGGCGATGAATCTCTGCGGGAAAGAACACCACCTGTGATCAAGATGCGGGTAGGCCGTGTACGCAATACTTGGGTTAAAAACTGTATCGCCACCGGTCTCTCCGCCGGTTTTGTGGAACCGTTGGAGGCATCCGCGATCTATACTATCGAGATGACGGCGCGCATGCTGTTGACCTATTATCCCGAGCAGGGCATCGAGCAGAAGACAGTAGACCGCTTCAATGAAGTCATGAACCGGATGTATAATGAGATCCTCTCTTTCATCGTCATGACCTACTACACTTCCAACCGTACCGAGCCTTTCTGGGTAGCCGCCCGTGAGGATATCGATCTGCCAGATAAACTGCGGGAAAATCTTGAGATGTGGCAATCATTTATGCCGTCGCCTCATGATGTCGAGGGAAAATTTCTTTTCAGCCACTGGAACTATATTTATGTCCTGCTTGGTAAAGGTTATTTCGAGGGACGCCATTTTCCGGCTGAACGTTTCCTTGTAAAAAGTGACTGGATGCGTTTTTCCAATCATATTGCAGAGGTCAAACGCCAGCTGAAACAGAAACTGCCTTCGCATTATGATCTGCTTACAGCGATTCGGAGTTGGCGGTA
This sequence comes from Gammaproteobacteria bacterium (ex Lamellibrachia satsuma), assembly GCA_019623805.1. Classification (NCBI taxonomy): domain Bacteria; kingdom Pseudomonadati; phylum Pseudomonadota; class Gammaproteobacteria; species Gammaproteobacteria bacterium (ex Lamellibrachia satsuma). The sequence continues at coordinate 122,786 of CP053680.1, read as the reverse complement.
ACGGTCCTGCATACTTAAAACAGTCTGCTTTTACAGAGTAATCAGATAGAGGAAACATATCGGTGTTACCCGTTGACTATGCAATACGGCCGGAGGCCGGGGAACCTTTTCTACAGGCGGATAGATCAACTCCCTGTCTTCTGGTCATCTTCGGTGCGGCTGGAGATCTGACTCGCCGTAAACTGATACCAGCGCTCTACAATCTCCTTTGTGAACGCGTGATTGATGAACAGTTTGCGGTCATCGGCTACAGCCGGACCGAGCAGAAGAGTGAAGAGTTTCGGGCAATATTGGAGAGCGCGGTCAGGGAATACTCCCGTACGCAGCCCGTCGATCCGCTGGTCTGGCAGAGCTTTGAGAAACGCATAGAATATGTGCGTGGGTCGTTTGAGGATCCTGAAGGCTACAATGCATTGCGGGAACGAATCGATGTTCTGGAGCAGAGTTTTGGTACAGGTGGCAACCGGCTCTTCTATCTGGCTACACCACCCGCGGCGGCACCGCAGATACTGCATCGTCTTCAGGAGACGGGACTGCTTTACGATAGTAGTGATGAAACCCCCTGGTCACGGGTGATCATGGAGAAGCCCTACGGCAGGGATTTGACCTCGGCTCAGGAGCTCAACCGTATTGTTGGCGAAGTGCTGGATGAGAGTCAGGTCTACCGTATCGATCATTATCTCGGTAAGGAGACAGTGCAGAATATCCTGGTGACCCGTTTCGGCAACACCATCTTCGAACCTCTCTGGAACCGAAAATATATCGACCATATCCAGATTACTGCGGCGGAGTCGATTGGTGTCGAGGGAAGGGGACGCTTCTATGACCAGACCGGGGTGGTTCGAGATATGGTACAGAGCCATCTGTTGCAGGTGCTGTCGCTCTGTGTCATGGAGACGCCGATCTCTTTTGCGGCGGACGATATTCGTGATAAACGGGTTGAGGTACTGCGTTCCCTGCGTCGCATGTCCGGTGATGATATTGAAAAATATGTCGTGTTTGGTCAGTACCGGGGTTACCGTGATGAGGATAATGTCGACAAGGATTCCCGCACCCCCACCTATGTAGCGCTCAAGTGTTTTATCGACAATTGGCGCTGGCAGGGGGTGCCCTTCATGTTACGGGTCGGGAAGCATCTCAAAGCGAGGATGACTGAGATATCTGTCGTTTTCCGTCCTGTGCCACACTGTCTTTTCGGGCGTGACGATGTCTGCCAGACGCTCGACTCCAATGTGTTGACGATCCGTATCCAGCCGGATGAGGGGATCGATCTCAAAATCATAAGTAAACAGCCGGGGGATTCACTGCAGGTGGGTACAGTGGAGATGGATTTCAGCTACTCAGATGCCTATAACCATCCGATCAAAGATGCCTATGAGCGCTTGCTGCTTGATGCCATGCGCGGCGATGCCACTCTGTTTGCCCGCCGTGACGAGGTGGAGCATGCTTGGCGATTCGTAACACCGATTCTGCAGGCCTGGGAACGGGCGACAGATCGCTATCCGGCCTTCTATGCTGAAGGCAGCGCGGGCCCAGTAGAGGCCGATAAACTTATGCACCGATACCAACGAAAATGGCGGGAGATCGTTTAGGTGGCGGGAGAGAGAATCATTGTTGACGGTGCGCGTTTTGTTCTTACTGCATCACAGTGGATTCTGGATACCATTCAAACCGTGTTACAGCATAACGAACGTTGTCATCTGATGCTGGCAGGGGGTGGAACACCGCTGCCGGTTTATCGAAAACTTTCTCAGCAGGAGATTCCCTGGGAGAAGATAACGATCTTCTTCGGCGATGAACGCTGTGTGCCCCCAACCCATGAGGCAAGCAACTATCGTATGGCGGTTGAGGCACTCTTTCCCCATGGCCTGCCGGATGACCTGATACTACATCGCATGCATGGCGAGGATGATCCTGAAACCGCTGCCGAAGCATACGAGGCGATTCTGCCGGAACAGATCGACATCCTGCTGTTGGGCTTGGGAGAGGATGGACATACGGCCTCTCTGTTTCCCGATTCGGATTCGCTGGAAGAGTGGCAGCGGCGGATCATTCCGGTGGTCGGCAGTAAACCGCCACCGCAACGCTTGACCATTTCCCCTGCCGTTGTCAGGTCGGCAAAACAGACTTTGATGATGGTGGAGGGTGACGGTAAAGCTGATGCGGTGCGGCGGGCGCTTGAAGTTGGTGATGTACCGGCTACCCTGGCCGACGAAGCTACCTGGTTGATGGATAGGGCAGCTGCATTGGCTCTTTCTGACTAGCGTCTTTTGGAGAATGTTTCTTGAGCCAGATGGGTAGGTCGGGCCAGCGCAGCGTAACCCGACAGGCGTAGTATTCTGCGGCAATTGCTAGTTGAGATTAATGCTTCCGTCGGCCTGATATTGGATGTAATCGAGGTTGCTCTGCAAGCCCAGATGATCTCCACTGTTGAGGAACCTGCTCAACACAATGTCGCTGCTGCCGAGATCGCCTTGTGCGCCATCCACTTCGATGAAGACGATGCAGCCCTCTTCCCAGTTTCCCGTATCGTTACAGGTTTCCCCGTCGCCCGATGCGCAGACAGTGACAGGAAGCCCACGGCGAATCGCTTCCTGATGTGCGAACTGAAGGTGGTCTGTCATGGAACCGGCCTCTTTAGCCGTGGTTTCATTTTCGTTCAGCTGACTAAAAGCCGGGACACCGGCAACGAACAAAAAAAGAAATACTGCAGCTGCCATCAGCAGCATTGTGGATCCTGTGCCATTACATCGACTGATTCTATCAATACCCATTACGCTACTGACTCCAAAATTGACCTTGTTTCTCATTATCGGAAAGTCGTGCGATTTCTTCATGCGAAAATGGAATCTAGTTCACTGAATGACAGGGATTAACCCAGAAAACCTTAATCTGAGTAATAGAAATCCCAACCTGGGGAACGGTTTTCCGATTCCACGCCAGTTTCTGTTTTGTTGCTGACAGACATTTGTCTGCATCATTCTGAACAGCAGAGGGTGGGGGATTACCGCTGCACCGGTATGAATTGTGGTATATGCTAAGATTTATTATCCCACCGCCAGTTATTACGCAATAAATATGGACATCAATAAGATGAAAAAAAATACGCTGCGATTGCCTGTAACCTTGCTTGCTGCGGTTACGTTGATCTCTCTATCTGCTTGCGCGGAGAAGGAGCCCCCTCCGGCAGAGGTAACCGCACGGCCGGTCAAGTCAATGTTAGTGGCGGCACCGGCACAGGGGGGGGTGCGAAACTTTCCCGGGCGGATCGATGCGGAACACAAGGCGGAACTCTCGTTTCGGGTGCCCGGTAAAGTGGTCAAGCTGGAGGTTACAGAGGGCGAGCAGGTCAAGAAGGGACAACTGCTGGCGAAACTCGATGCCACGGACTATCAAGTGGTCGTGAAGGATCGCCAAGCGACTTATGACAATACGAAAAAAGATTTCGATCGTGCCAAGGATCTGGTGGACAAGGGACATATTTCCCGGCGCGACTACGATAAGATTGAAGCGTCATTCAAAAGCGCCTCGGCTGCTCTGGAAAAAGCCCGACTTGATCTGCGCTACACGCAGTTGAAGGCGCCTTTTGATGGCAGCGTCGCCAGACGTTATATACAGCAGTTTGAGGAGGTGCAGGCCAAACAGACAGTCTTTTCCCTGATGGATAATACTCAACTGGAGGTCAAGTTCGACGTGCCGGAAAACCTGATCTTGCGACTTACCCCTGCCAAAACAGATGCAGAGAAGGGTGGCAAGGTATCTGTCTGGGCCGCTTTCGATACGGTGCCGGATAAACGCTTCGATCTGGTATTTAAGGAAATCGCTACCAAGGCGGATGCAAAAACCCAGACTTTTCAGGTGACTTACACTATGCCGGCACCGGCCGGACTGGTGGTATTGCCGGGCATGACGGCCAATGTTACTGCCGATCTTTCCAGGGCACTGGAAGAGAGAGTGGTCCACTTCGTGCCCGTCAAGGCGGTTTCCGCTAATGGCAAGCTCGATTCCAGGGTCTGGGTTGTGGATGAGGCCTCGATGACGGTAGCGGCGCGGAAGGTATCGCTGGGACGTATGAAGGGTGCCTCGATCGAAGTGACGGAAGGCATAGAACCGGGGATGCGGATTGTCACAGCCGGTTCCGCCTATCTTGCCGAAAACATGAATGTGACGCTGATGAAACAGACCGAGCAGGCTGAGCCCAGGGCGGAGGATATTCCCGTCATGGACAAACAGTAGCAGCGGCCCCACGGACTGACAGGAATCAGCAATGAACATCGGTGAATATTCGATAGAGAAGAAGGTCGTCTCCTGGCTGCTGGTCATCATCATGGTGGCGGGTGGCTTTTACGGCTTCGAGAAGATGGGCAAACTGGAAGATCCCAACTTCACCATCAAACAGGCCAAGATCATCACCTTCTACCCTGGCGCCACCGCCCAGGAGGTGCAGGATGAGGTGACCTACCATATAGAAGAGGCACTTCAGCTGATGGGGCAGCTGAAGCGCATCAAGATGTCTATTGCGCGCCCGGGCATGTCCGATCTTAATGTCGAGTTCAAGGACGAGTATAAGGCGAAGGATTTTCCCGACATCTACGATGAGCTGCGGCGCAAGATCGCCGACATGAAACACAAACTTCCGCCGGGGGTCCAGGGTCCGATCATCGTCGATGATTTCGGTGATGTCTATGGTATCTACCTTGCCCTGCAGGGAGAGGGTTATACCTATCGCGACCTCAAGGACGTGGCGGATGATCTCAAGAAACAGCTTGTGCTGGTGGAGGGAGTCAAAAAGATCGTCATCGGCGGTGAGCAGCCGGAAGTGGTCTATGTGGAGATCTCCCGCACCCGTATGGGTGAATTGGGTATCTCCCTGGAACAGATCGGCAATGTCCTGCAGTCCCAGAATGTGGTCGAGGATGCGGGCAAGGTGCGGGTGGGTCCCGACTATATTCGCATCCATCCGACGGGTGAGTTTGACTCAGTGCAGGCGATCGGCGATCTGCTCATCAGCTCGGATAACAGGAAACTGATCTATCTGAAGGATATCGCCTCTATACATCGTGCCTACGAGGAAGTCCCCGGTAAACTGATCTATTTCAATGGAAAGCCTGCGCTCACCATGGGTATCTCCATGCGCGGTGGCGAAAATGTCGTTGCGGTGGGTGAGACGCTGGTGCAACGCTTCCATGAGCTGCAATCGATTATTCCTGTCGGCATGGATCTGAATATTATCTATGATCAGCCCACCGAAGTTAACAATTCCGTCAACGGTTTTATCGTCAGTGTGGGCCAGGCAATCGGCATAGTGATTGCAGTCCTGCTGCTTTTCATGGGACTGACATCGGGGCTGATAATTGGAGCAGTACTTCTGATCACCGTTGCGGGCACGCTGCTTGTGATGGAGTTGTACGGTATCGAACTGCAGAGAATCTCACTGGGTGCACTGGTTATCGCGCTGGGTATGTTGGTGGATAATGCTATTGTGGTGGCGGAGGGTATGCTGGTTCGCATTCAGTCGGGTATGTCGGCTACCCAATCGGCTAAAGAAGCGGTGGGAAAGACTATCTGGGCGCTGTTGGGCGGCACCATTATCGGTATTCTTGCATTTTCCGCGATAGGCCTCTCCAGCGATAACACCGGTGAATTTGCCAGTTCCCTTTTTTACGTGATTCTGATCTCCCTGACGCTCTCCTGGGTTACGGCAATCAGTACGACGCCGCTCTTGTGCGCCCTCTTCATGCGTCCGAAAAAAGGTGGAGATGGTGCTGCGGACAATCCTTATGATAAAGGTTTCTTCAAGCTCTTCAGAAACCTTCTGAAGGCGGTCATCAAGGCGCGATGGCTGGCGATTATTGTCGTGATCGGCCTATTTGTGAGTGCCGTGCTGGGGTTCGGCTATATCAAAAACGCTTTTTTTCCCAGTGCCAATACACCGATGTTTTTTGTCGATGTCTGGGAACCTGAGGGAACCGATATTCGGGAGACTCGCGATGATGCCCTGAAGATAGCTGAATTTCTTCGCAGTCAGGCAGGTGTCGTCAAGACAACCACGCTGGTGGGTGGGGGCGATGCCCGGTTTGCGTTGACCTACGAGCCCAAAGAGGCAAGTCCGGCCTATGCCCAGATCATCGTGCAGACAGAAGAACTGGAGCAGATCTCCCAAGTCTGGCCGGCTGTCACAGCCTATATGCGCGACAATTTTCCTCAGCTCGATCCCATTATCAAACCCTTCCGCATCGGCCCTGGCAGGGACGGCAAAATCGAGGCGCGTTTCCACGGAGCGGATGCGGCAGTCCTGCGTGACTTGGCCGAACAGGCCAAGGCTATCATGCGGCAGGATGCGGAGGCCAAGGAGATCAACGACGATTGGCGCCAGCCGGTGGAGCTCATCCGTCCGCTCTTCAATGAAAAAGTGGGTCGGCAGTTGGGCATCACCCGCCATGACCTTGCCATTGCACTAAAATCTGCGTTTGAAGGTAAAAGTGTGGGTGTCTATCGGGACGGTATCCGGATGTTGCCGATCAAGCTTCGACCACCGGCTGATGAGCGTGCGGATGTGGCCAATATTCAGGACATCCGGGTCTGGAGTCCAGCGTTGCAGAAGGCGGTGCCTGTGGCACAGGTCGTGAATGGATTCGAGACTGTTTTTGAGAACACAGTAATCCGGGGGCGCAACCGGATTCAGACCATCATTGCGGCCTGTAATCCAACGGGTGAATTGGCGACGCCGCTGTTCAACCGTCTGCGGACGAAGATCGAAGCGATTGAATTGCCGTCGGGTTACGAACTCTCCTGGGGTGGTGAATATGAAGACTCCAGCAATGCCCAGGCGGGACTCTCCAAAGTGCTGCCGGCAGGTTTTATCGTGATGATTCTGGTCAGTATCCTGCTGTTTGCCAAGGTGCGTCAGCCGTTGATCATCTGGTTGACCGTGCCTCTGGCCATTGTCGGCATTACAGCCGGACTGCTTGGCTTCGACGGTGCCTTTGACTTCATGTCTCTGCTCGGTGCATTGAGTCTCATCGGCCTGTTGATCAAAAATGCCATTGTGCTGATTGATGAGATCGACCAGCAGATCGATGATGGCAAAGAGCATTTGGCGGCGATTCTGGATGCAACGGTAAGTCGGTTGCGCCCAGTATTGATGGCGGCTACTACCACGATTTTAGGATTGATCCCGCTGCTCTCTGATGTCTTCTTCGTCAACATGTCGATTACCATCATGGCGGGACTGGGTTTTGCGACGCTGCTGACACTGCTCTTTGTCCCGGTTCTGTATGCGGTTTTCTTCCGGGTGCCTTATTCCAAGGATGCTTGATGCGTCCTTGTGTGGCAAGTGCGCCTTCAACAAATAAAAATAGGATGTGTATAGGGTGTGCCATGCGCACCAAAACAAGCCGTAATCATGGTGCGACCGGCGCACACTACACATGATCCGCTGCGCTTGATCATGCCAACGAATCCAACACGCCATCGATTTTGAGCTGCAGAAATAATTGCCCTGCTTATAGCAGGGTAACTGCTGGCTGTCATGGACAGGTGCTGATCTATACTTCCTTTCATAACACCAAAGGAGGAGATGAGCATGTCGGATATACTGCAGCACATACGTAGCCCTGCCTCGAATCAGAATGACCCGGACGGCAACCTGTTGGAATTGGCTCCCTGGTCAGAAGATGCGGCGGTTGCAAGAGCCCAGGAACTGGGTATCGCATTGAGTAATGATCATTGGGATGTTGTCCTCTTCGTACGTGATTACTATCGCGGACGAGGGGAGAAAGCCAAGGCGCGGGAGATCACAAAGGCGTTGGTGGAAGAGTTTGCAGAGGATGGTGGGAAAAAATGGCTCTATCAACTGTTTCCCGGTGGCCCGGTTAACCAGGCCAGCCATATTGCCGGTATACAGGTGCCTGGTGATGCAAACGATCCATCCTTTGGCAGTACCCATTAGGCAGTCAAAAACTACCGGTTTTCAGCATTACCAGGGTGCAGCCCTCCAGCCACTCGATGCCTGCCTTGTCCAGACGTGATGTGAGGTCTCGGGATTCGGTGCCCGGATTGAAGATCACCCTGCTGGGTGCTGCATTGACGATTTCATCGAACATGGGTGCCAGGCGCTGTGGCCCGACATAGAGGGTCAGGGTGTCGATGGTTTTTGAGATCTTCCCTAATGATGAAAATACCTGCAGGCCTTCGACGCTCTCCAGTTTCGGATGTACAGGTGTGACTTCATAGCCGAGTTCGTTCAGCAGTTTAATCGCCTGATTGGCGTAACGGTGCGGTTTTGAGCTGGCGCCAAGCACCGCGACATGGTGTTCTGACGGATTCATAACGCCTGAATCTTTACTGCCTGTGCCTGCAAATCCTCAAGCGCCTTACGGGCGACCTCCATCTTGTCCTTCTCTTTCTGCACTACGGCCGCCGGTGCCTTGTCTACAAAGTTGGGGTTGGAGAGTTTTTTTCCGGTGCGTTCCACTTCCCCCTGTAGTTTGCCGATCTCTTTCTCCAGACGTTTGATCTCCGCGTCTTTGTCGATCAGACCGGCAAGGGGGATCAACACTTTCATCTCGCCTACCAACGCGGTGGCGGACTCCGGCCCCGCCTCTCCCGCTGGCAGGACTTCCACCGATTCTGTGCGGGCAAGGAAATCGAGGTAACGCCGGTTGGAGGTGAGCCAGGTCTGATCCTGTTCGGTGGCGTTGGCCAACAGCACCGGAACCGGCTTGCCGGGCGAGATATTCATCTCCCCCTTGATCTTGCGAATGCCGAGAATGAACTGCATAGTCCACTCCATTTCGGCGACAGCACTCTCGTCGATTTGTAATTGATCAGCCACCGGATAGCCCTGCAACATAATGGTGTCACCCTCGGCATCGGTCATTGGCGCGACCCTCTGCCAGATCTCTTCGGTGATGAAGGGCATGATCGGATGAGTGAGGCGAAGCAGGGTCTCCAGAACCTGAACCAGGGTGCGACGGGCGCCGCGTTTGGTCGCTTCCAACTTCCTGTCTTCCGCGACACTCGCACTTCCCTGTGCATCAGCGGCGTCCGGGGAGGCATCGTTCGTCAATACCGGCTTACAGAGTTCCAGGTACCAGTCGCAGTAGTTGTTCCAGGTGAACTCGTAGATCGCCTGGGCAGCGTGGTCGAAACGGTAGTTGTCGATCGATTGGGTTACCGCAGAAATGGTGGACTGGAGTTGGGTGGTGATCCAGCGGTCGGCGACTGAAAGTTCGACCTCTGATGAACCTTTACCGGCATCTTCGCCTTCGGTGTTCATCAACACGTAGCGGGTGGCGTTCCACAGCTTGTTGCAGAAGTTACGGTAGCCTTCGACCCGGCCCAGATCGAACTTGATGTCGCGGCCCCTGGAGGCCAGTGCGGCAAAGGTGAAGCGCATGGCATCGGTGCCGAAACTGGGGATGCCGTCGGGGAAGTCCTTACGGGTTGCCTGTTCGATCTTCTTCGCCAGCTGTGGCTGCATCATGCCACTGATGCGTTTCTCCACCAGTGGCTCCAGTTCGATGCCGTCGATCAGATCGATGGGGTCGAGCACGTTGCCCTTCGATTTCGACATCTTGTCGCCGTGGGAGTCGCGTACCAGGCCGTGTACGTAGACCTCTTTGAAAGGCACATCGTCCATGAACTTGATGCCCATCATGATCATGCGGGCGACCCAGAAGAAGATGATGTCGAAACCGGTGACCAGCACCGAGGTGGGGTAGAAGGTCTTTACCCGCTCGGTCTCTGCCGGCCAGCCCAGGGTGGAGAAGGGCCAGAGGGCGGAGCTGAACCAGGTGTCGAGCACATCCTCGTCCTGACGTAGCGGGTAGTCGTCCGCCAGGTTGTGCTGCTTACGGACAGCTTCTTCGGAGCGGCCGACATAGACGTTACCGGCATCGTCGTACCAGGCCGGGATGCGGTGCCCCCACCAGATCTGGCGGCTGATGCACCAGTCCTGGATATTGCGCATCCACTCAAAATAGGTGTTTTTCCAGTTGTCGGGTACGAATTTGATGTCGCCGTTCTCTACTGCCTCGATAGCCGGTTTCGCCAAAGGGCCGACCTTGACGTACCACTGGTCGGTGAGAAGGGGTTCGATAACCGCGTCGGAGCGGTCACCCCGTGGCACCATCAGCTTGTGGTCGTCGATCTTCTCCAGCAGTCCCTGGGCCTTCAGGTCGGTCACGATCTGCTTGCGTGCAGCGTAGCGGTCCATGCCGATGTAGGCTGTCGGGATCAGGTTGTCCTCATCCTCATCGTTGTCACGGATAGCGGCATCGATGGTAAAGATATTGATCAGGCCGCCGTGGGGCTCTTCGGTGATGACCTTCTCATCCCGGTGGCGCTGCCAGACCGCATAGTCGTTGAAGTCGTGGGCCGGCGTAATCTTTACGCAGCCGGTGCCGAACTCGGGATCGACATGCTCTTCGTCGGCGATGATTGGAATCATGCGCCCGGTGAGAGGCAGTTCCAGCAGTTCGCCGATCATGTGCTTGTAGCGCTCGTCGCTGGGATTGACTGCCACCGCGCAGTCGCCGAGCAGGGTTTCCGGCCGCGTGGTGGCGACGACCAGATGGCCCTGGCCGTTGGAGAGAGGATAGCGCATGTGCCACATGTGGCCATTCTCCTCCTCGGAGAGCACCTCCAGATCGGAGACGGCGGTATGCAACACCGGATCCCAGTTGACCAGACGTTTGCCGCGGTAGATCAGTCCCTCTTCATAGAGGCGGACAAAGACCTCCTTTACCGCATCCGAAAGCCCCTCATCCATGGTAAAGCGTTCGTGCTCCCAGTCGAGGGACGATCCCATGCGCCGTAGCTGGAGGGTGATTGTGTTGCCTGAGTGCTCTTTCCAATCCCAGATCCGATCGATGAATTTTTCCCGCCCATAGTCGTGACGGGTCTCCCCTTCGGCGTTGATTAGTCGTTCAACCACCATCTGTGTGGCTATCCCCGCATGATCAGATCCCGCCTGCCAGAGGGTGCGTTCCCCCTTCATGCGGTGGAAACGGGTCAGGGCATCCATGATGGTGTCCTGAAAGGCGTGACCCATGTGCAGTCTGCCGGTGACATTGGGTGGCGGGATCATGATGCAGTAGGCATCGTCCCCTTCGTCTTTGGGCGCAAAGTAACCGCGCTCCTCCCAAGTCTGGTACCAGTGTTGCTCTATGGAGTGGGGATCGTAGGTCTTGTCCATGGGTTTCGTGATGGTTGGTCGCAAAAGGCGCCTAGTATAACCGGATGGACCGGATAAGGTGGAGGGTGGTTTTTCGCTGATTCTGCACAACTGTAGAGAATCTTCCTCCAGTTATAGCGCTCGTGGCCGCTAGACAGGTATGGAACGGCTCTGTTTCGGAGGCGGGTGTGCCGGAATGGGCGCTAACTAATGGAATTAACTGATGCGTATTTGAGAAATGGACGCTTCTATAGACATACTTGCGATAGACGACGACAAGATAAGCCGTAAAATTATTGGCCGCAGCCTTGAGGCGGCAGGTATGGTGCCGAGATTTGCCGAAACTGGCGAGGAGGGGCTTGCTGAAGCCCAGCGCCATATTCCCGATATCGTCCTTCTCGATGTGGAGATGCCCGGCCTCAATGGTTATGAGGTCTGCGATCGTCTGCGCCATACAGAAGCAACCAAAGATGTTCCGGTTGTCTTCCTCTCCTCCCATAGTTCCCTGCGGGAAAGGATGCTGGGCTACGAAATGGGGGGGGACGACTATCTGGTAAAGCCTTTTGAGCCGGAAAACCTGATCGCCCGCATCAGGGTGCTGATCAAATACAGGGAAGAGCAGCAGGTGCTGCAGGCGCAATACGAGCAGGCGCAGAAAACCGCCTTTATCGCGATGACCGGGACCAGCGAACTGGGCATGGCTGTGCAGTTTGTGGAGAAGAGTTACGCCCACAAAACCTACGAGGAGCTGGCAGATGAGCTTTTCGGAGTCATGCACCATCTGCAACTGCAGTCTTGCCTGATGATCATGGATGAAAATACGCCTCTTTGGTTCTCATCGGAGGGCAGCATCAGTCCGTTGGAAAAGGAACTGATCGAGATGGCAGATAAGGACATGCGTTTTTTTGATTTTGGAGCCAATACCATCATCAACTACCCCACGCTCAGTCTGTTGGTAAAAAACATGCCGCTCGATGATCCCGAGCGTTATGGGCAAATCAAGGATCTCATGCCGGTAATGCTTTCTGCGGCGAATGCCAAAAACAGCACTATTAGTGTCGAAATGGCCCTGCTGGGGCAGAGCCGCGATCTGTTGAGTGCCTTTGGCCAGATCCGGGCTAAGCTCTACTATCTTGCCAGGGGTATGTTGGACAAGCAGGAAGAGAGTGGTGGACTGCTGCGGGAGATGGCGGAGCATATCAACTACGATCTGTTGAGCATGGGTCTGGAGGAAGATCAGGAGGATTATCTACTGGCGCGAATCGATACTGCGATTGATGATGCGATGGAACGCATCGACTCAGGTGAGACTATTTACTATACGCTGTCAAATGTGCTGGCGAGCATTAAAGGGGTTATGCAGAACCAGGAGCATATCGTGGAGGCGTTTACCATGAGCCAGGCAGTGGATGGTGATGCAGATGAGAAAAATTATGAAGGGGATATTGAGCTCTTTTAAACGCTGAAAATCCGCTACAAAATCCGGATAAAAGTCTATTCTTCATTGCTGAATCTGTCTTCAGTCCCTCTTACGAACAAATCGCCATGACCATGACCCGATAATAGGGTCATCCCGCTGTGTTCCGGGTGAATTCGGTAATGGTTCGGCAACAAAAAAAGGCTATCATACTCTGATGATTCAATCGGGGTGGAGCAGGTTCCGCCTCCCGACAAAGGAAAGAAGTAAATGAGTGGAAAAAGACAGGTTTTCTCTTTCGAAGAAGGTGACGGCAAGAACAAACAGCTGTTGGGCGGCAAAGGTGCGAATTTGTGCGAGATGACCCAGTTCGGTCTCAATGTGCCGCCTGGCTTCGTCATCTCCACCGAGGCCTGTCTAGACTATCTTGCCAACGAAACCCGGCAGTTGCCGGATGGCCTGATGGACGATGTGAGAGAACACATGAAACGGGTCGAGGCGGCCACCGGCAAGGGCTTTGGTGATGCAGAGAACCCGCTGCTGGTCTCTGTACGTTCCGGCTCCGCAATGTCGATGCCGGGAATGATGGACACCATTCTCAACCTGGGGCTTAACTCCAAGACCCTGCTGGGTGAAATCGAGCAGACTGGTGACGCCCGTTTCGGATATGACGCCTATCGCCGCTTCATTCAGCTCTTCGGCAAGGTCGCTCTCAATGTGCCTGACGAACTCTTTGATGCTGAGTTTGAGCAGGTGAAACAGAAGGCGCATGTTTCAGAAGATGTGGGGCTCTCCGGAGATGACCTGAAAGAGATTTGCGAACGTTTTCTGACCGTTTTTGAGAATCATACCGGACGACCTTTTCCGGAAGACCCATACGACCAGCTGGAGATTGCCATCAAAGCGGTATTCGGCTCCTGGGGCGGCAAGCGGGCAGTGGATTACCGCCGTGAATTCAATATCACACCCGAAATGGCCAATGGTACTGCGGTCAATGTCTGCACCATGGTCTTCGGAAATCGGGGCGACGACTCCGCCACCGGCGTTGGCTTCACCCGTAACCCCGGTACCGGCGAGAACAAGTTGTATGGCGAGTATCTGGTCAATGCTCAGGGTGAGGATGTGGTGGCGGGTATCCGTACGCCGAAACCCATCGACCATCTTACGGAAGAGATGCCGGAGATGGCGCGGCAGCTTGCGGAACTGCGTGAAAAACTGGAGACCCATTATAAAGAGATACAGGATTTTGAGTTCACCATTGAGCGTGGCACTCTCTACTGTCTGCAGACCCGCAACGGAAAGATGAATGCAGTTGCCATGGTGCGCACCTCTGTGGAGATGGTGGAGGAGGGGCTGATCGACAGGGAGCAGGCGCTGCTGCGCATTGATCCCGCCCATCTTGAACAGATGCTCTACCCTCGTCTTGATCCCGACGCCAAGGCGGATGCGGTGGCACAGGGTTTGCCCGCATCGCCGGGCGCGGCCAGCGGCCGGGTCGTTTTCGATGCGGATCGGGCGGAGATCTTCGGCAAAGAGCAGGGGCAGAAGGTGATACTGATGCGCGAAGAGACCAAGCCCGAAGATATCCACGGCTTTTTCGCTTCGGAAGGTATCCTCACCAGTCGTGGCGGCAAGACATCTCACGCCGCGGTGGTGGCCCGTGGCATGGGTAAGCCCTGTGTGGCAGGTGCGGAGGGTATCTCTGTGGATGTTCAGCGCCGGGAAGCGCACATCGGCGGTTTGGTGATCCGGGAAGGCGATGTGGTCACCATCGACGGTAGTAGCGGCAACGTCTATTTGGGTGAGATATCGATGGTGGAGCCGGACTTCACCGAGGAGCTGAACCGGTTGCTGCGCTGGGCTGATGATGAGGCTTATCTGCGGGTGGTGGCCAATGCCGATACTGGACCGGATGCCACGCGGGCGCTCAAGTATGGCGCCAAGGGTATAGGTCTCTGTCGTACCGAGCGCATGTTCAATGATGTCGACCGTCTGCCGGTAGTGATCGAAATGATCGTGGCGGAAACCGATGAACAGCGTGAGGCGGCTCTGGATAAGCTACTGCCGATGCAGCGCGCCGACTTTAAGGCGATATTTGAAGTCATGGCGCCGTTTCCGGTCACCATTCGCCTGCTCGATCCGCCGATCCACGAGTTTCTGCCATCCGAGCAGCAGTTACTGGCGGATCTGGAAAAGTTGCACCATCTGCGCAATTCGGTGCGCGGCATGGAGGTTTTGGCAAGCAGCATGATCCTGCTGCACGATCCTGATCAGGCAAAGCAGGAAGCGGCTTCGATGCGCCAGATCGTGGACATCGACATGGTGGAAAAGACGCTGAAAAAGAAGGAGACCATGCTGAAAAAGGTACGGGCTCTGACAGAAACCAACCCGATGCTGGGGCATCGCGGCGTACGGCTGGGTATCACCTTTCCTGAGATCTATTCGATGCAGATTCGGGCAATCCTGGAAGCTGCCGCCGAGTGTGCCGCCAAGGACCTGGAAGTGCATCCGCAGATCATGGTGCCTCAGGTCTGTACTTCGGAAGAGCTGAAAAAGGTAAAAGAGACCGTCGACCGGATTCGCATCGAAGTTGAGGCTGAGTTTGGACATAAACTCAATTTTCGCTTCGGTACCATGATCGAGGTGGTGCGTGCCTGCATGCGGGCTGACACCTTGGCTGAAGAGGTGGAGTTCTTCTCTTTCGGTACCAATGATCTGACCCAGGCCACCTTCTCCTTCTCCCGCGAGGATGCCGAAAACAAGTTCCTGCCCATGTACAACCAGATCGGTATTCTCCAGGACAACCCTTTCGAGGTGCTGGACGAAAAAGGTGTGGGCAAGCTGATGGATCTGGCAGTGAAGTGGGGACGAGAAAAGAAGCCTGACCTGAGTGTCGGTATCTGCGGTGAGCACGGTGGACATCCGGCCTCCATCGCCTTCTGCCACAAAGCGGGTCTGAACTATGTCTCCTGTTCTGCACCGAGAGTGCCGGTGGCAAGGCTGGCCGCTGCCCATGCCAGTCTGCTGAATCGTAAATAGAATCCCCCACTCCGCGGAGGGGTGTTGCTCAAACTTTTGTGTAGGTCGGGTTACGCTACGCTAACCCAACCTACACTTGTTAAATTCCCCCACCGGTGATCCACTTTGCTTGATCAGATCTACTCCCAGAACACTTTCTAATCTCATTCATTTGATCTAAAACAGTGACAGAAAGGTCAGTCGGCCCTAGAATGCCGCGCTTACTGTTGAGAGTGTTTGCATGAAATTCACCCGAATCCCAGTTCTTCTGTTATTGACCCTGTTATTTCAGGGCACGGCTGTTGCTGCGACAGATCAGCAGTTCGCAGCAATTAAACGTCTGGGAGAGTTAAACGGCGTGGCCCTGCATTGCCGATATCTTGAGCAGACCCAGCACATGAAAAGAGTGTTGGTGATGACGCTTCCCAAACGCAGGCAGTTGGGAGAGTTGTTCGATATTGAAACCAATACCTCCTTCATGAATTTTATGGCGGCACAGGCCACCTGTCCGGATGTGCATACATTCAAAAAGCAGGTGGATGCCGCTGTGCAGCAACTGGAAACTGTTTTTAGCAAGTCTTAAGCTGATTTTAAATTATGTGGTTCAAACGTTACCTATTACCTCTGTGTGTCCCTCTCGGCCTTATATTCTCCGGACAAGCTGTCCTTGCTGATGACAGTTTTGATGTCGTTGTCAGCATCAAGCCGATCCATTCCATCGTGGCTGGCCTTATGGACGGCACCAAAGGCCCACAGTTACTTGTGAGTGGGGGGCAGAGTCCCCTTGAATTCAAGCCAACCGACCAGCAGAAGCATGCTATGCAGTCTGCTGATCTTGTCATCTGGGTCGGCCCGGAGTTGGAGGAGCATCTGGCGGAATCGATAGCGGCGCTCGAATCCCAGGTAAGGGTAATTGAGCTTTTGTCGAGCAGCAGCATGAAGATTCTCCTCTCGCGGGGCGATGATGCAAAACGTGATCCGTTTTTCTGGCTCGACGACCGGAATATCATCATTTTGCTGGATGATCTTACCCATCTGCTGGAGGAGGCAGACCCGCTCCGAACCCACATCTACCAGCAAAACAGGCGAAAGATGATGCAGCGGCTTACCCGCATCGACCGTGAATATGAATACGGTTATCGGGGGTTGAAGGCGGGATTGGGTGTGCAATATTACGATACCCTTCACTATTTTGAACAGGCTTATGCGCTGACGGTACTCGAACATGTGGGTATCTCTCCCAGACAACCGGGTGATGCGACTTCGCTGTTCAAGGTGCGGCAGCGCATCGTGGACGGTGAGGCAGTGTGCCTGCTGATAGAAGTGGGCATGCCTGCGGAGCATGCAGGGCTTTTGACTCAGGGGCAGGAAGTCAATATCGGCAGACTCGACAGCCTGGGCATCAATCTAAAGCCGGGTCCCGATCTCTATTTCCAACTGATGGATCATAATACGGATACCATCAAGCGGTGTTTGAATGCGGATATGGGGGCAGCGGAACAGGCACGTGTTTCAGCCGATAGTGGTGGTATTCCCGATCAGGATGGTATTGGTGGGCGTTTCATCCTGACCGACCATCTTGGTGGAACGCTCACCGAAGATGACATGCGGGGGGGCTACCACCTGCTCTATTTCGGTTACACCTACTGTCCGGATGTCTGCCCCACGACCCTGCAGGTGCTGTCACTGGCCTTGGACGAACTGGGTGAAAAGGCCAAGTTGATACAGCCCTATTTCTTCACCATCGATCCGGAGCGGGATAACGTCAAGGTGATGCGTAACTATGTAGAGTACTTTGATCCCCGGTTGATCGGGGTGACAGGTTCAAAGCCTATGATTGAGCGTGTTGCCGCCCAGTTCAAAGTAAAATATGAAAAGGTGGAGGAGGCGTTGGCGGATCCCGATCTCTATGTGATGGATCACTCTGCCAGCCTCTATCTATTGGGACCGAATGGCCGCTTTATAAAGAAATATGTCTATGGCATTACCGCTGAGCAGTTGGCTCAGGAGTTGCTTGAGGTTCTGCCCTAAAACCCTACCTCTTCCTTGCGCTGGCATAGAAAAATCTAATCTGTGTTATTTGACTAAAATCAATGTGTCATATGACGCATTTTTAGATTATCCTTCCGTGAGTGTTCGTAATATGCGCAGCACAATCTGTCTCTAAACTTGGGGAAGGGGAATAATGAAGAAAAGCACCAAACAGTTTTGTACGGCGCTTGTGGGCCTGGGTATTGGGCTAGGAGCGGCTTCAAGCAGTTTTGCCCAGCAGTCTCTCAAAGATGTGATGCAGGCGCGTGGCCTGACTCAGAAAGACCTGCTGGCTGCAGCCAAGACCTACACGCCTACCGGCGGGCGCGATGAGTATCTGGCTTTCAGTTCAGGCGGCCAAAGCGGCCATGTGATCGTATACGGCATCCCGTCTATGCGTATCCTGAAATACATAGGCGTGTTTACGCCTGAGCCTTGGCAGGGTTACGGCTTCGATGACGAGTCCAAGGCTGTTCTGGCCCAGGGCAAGATCAATGGCAAGCTGATCAACTACGGTGATACCCATCATCCAGCTTTCTCCGAGACAGAAGGCGAATACAACGGTAGATATCTGTTCATCAACGACAAGGCCAATCCCCGTATCGCGGTGATTGATCTGCACGACTTCGAAACCAAGCAGATTGTTGTCAACCCCTTCATGAAGTCTGATCACGGTGGTGCTTTTGTTACCCCTAATACAGAATACGTGATGGAGGCTTCCCAGTATGCAGCGCCGGTCAGCGGCGACTATGTGCCGCTGGAAGAGTTCAACGAAAAGTATCGTGGTGCTTTGACCTATTGGAAGTTCGATAACAAGAAGGGGCGGATTCAAGAAGATCAGTCCTTTACCTTCGAATTGCCGCCCTACAGTCAGGATCTCTCTGACGCGGGTAAGGGGCCTTCCATGGGTTGGGGTTTCACCAACTCCTTCTGTTCCGAGCGTTATGTCGGTGGTATCGAGCGAGGGCGTCCTCCTTTCGAAGCAGGTTGTTCGCAGAAAGATACTGACTTCCTGCACGTAACCAACTGGACAAAAGCAGCCGAACTGGTTGCTGCCGGCAAGGTGCACAAGGTCAATGGCGCATACCAGATCACCATGAAGCAGGCGGTGAAAGAGGGTCTGCTCTATCTGATCCCAGAGCCCAAGAGTCCTCATGGCGTTGATGTCAGCCCGGACGGTACCCATATCATCGTTTCCGGTAAACTCGACAGCCATGCATGGGTCTACAGCTGGGACAAGATCAAGAAGGCCATCGACAGCAAGAAGTTCGAAGGCAAGGATCCCTACGGTATCCCGATCATCTCCATGAAAGACACTCTGCACACTCAAGTGCAGGTAGGCCTTGGCCCTTTGCATACCCAGTATGATTCCAAAGAGTGCGTGGTCTACACTTCTATCTACGTAGACTCCATGGTCACCAAGTGGGACTACTGTAAGGGCAAGGTGCTGGATCAACTCCATATCCACTACAACATCGGCCATCTGGTCTCCATGGAAGGCGACTCCGTCTCTCCTGACGGCAAGTATCTGGTCTCCCTCAACAAGCTGGCAATCGACCGCTTTAATCCTGTCGGTCCCCTGCATCCGCAGAATCATCAGTTGATCGATATCAGTGGCGACAAGATGCAGCTGCTCTACGATATGCCTCTGCCTTTGGGCGAACCCCACTACGTTGTGGCAATCAAAGCCGACAAGCTGAAACCTGCGGTTCGCTATAAGTCTGGTTGGGACAGTCGTTCCGACAAGAAATCGCCCTGGAAGACCCGTGCCGGCCGCGAGAAAGTGGTACGCAAAGACGGCGTGGTTCATATCTATGGTACTGTGATTCGCTCTCACATCACGCCTGAGATCATCGAGGTCGAAGAGGGTGAGACTGTCTCCATCCATCTGACCAACCTGGAACGTGCTGAGGACGAGACCCATGGTTTCGCCATGTACAGCCAGAACGTCAACCTCTCTATCGAACCAGGCAAGACCGTATCGGCTACCTTCGTAGCAGATAAAGCTGGTGTCTTCCCCTACTACTGCACCGAGTTCTGCTCCGCGCTCCACTTGGAGATGCAGGGTTATTTGCTGGTCAAGCCGAAAGGTTATGTGGCCGAAGCCGGCGCGAAGATGGAAGAAGGCCAGAAGTACACCAAGGCTGATTATGACAAGCAGGTGAAGACGAATGTCGATACCCAGGCTGTAATCAACTCCGTGGTGGGCTTCATCACCAGTCACAACTACAAGGACTTCCCGGAAGTTGTTGCACTGGTTGAAGATGCTACCGACCAGCTCGGTTTTGCTGATGAGGCCAAGAAGAAGGCCGAGGGCTATGCCGTCAAGGGTGACTTCCAGAATGCTACTCTCTGGGCTGGTCAGCACTGGCAGTATCAAGTCAAGACAGCTGACCTGGGCTTGCGCGCCAAAACCTTCCTTGAGGAGCATGGTGCCGTCAAGGTCCAAGCGAAAAAATAATTGCTGAGAAGCAATTAACCTGAAAGAGAAAGGGGGCCTTATGGTCCCCTTTCTTGTTTCTAAATAGATATTTGGTCGATAATTATAGATGCATGGTTAGTCAGATACTCTCCTGATAATTATTCAATGCCAGGTGGTATCCACTATAAGTCGCACTAATCGAGGGGTTTTATTTGATGTCGCTCAATGCGGGAACCTTTACCCGGTGAGAGACTCCTACTCCATGGAATAAGTTGCCCAAAACGGGGCGCATTGTCTGAAAAAAGAGGAAATACGAATGTTGAAATTGATCACTTTTGCCGCAGTAGCCGCGACACTCTCTCTTGGAGGGATTGGCAATGCAGTTGCTGCTGATGGTGCTGCGCTCTTCCAGGCAAAGACCTGCTGGTCCTGCCACGGTAAAGATGCCAAGACTCCAATTATGCCTATGTATCCTAAGCTGGCGGGACAGAATGCTGACTACGCCTTTAACCAGATGAAAGATATCAAGTCTGGCGCACGTAATAACGGTCAAACCGCAGCCATGAAGGGTGTGATGGGTTTGGTCTCAGATGACGAGATGAAAGCGATCGCAGACTGGCTCGCTACTCAATAGTCCAAACAACCCTGCACTGAGATGTAACCCGGTCGTTGGGGTTGGTCTTGGTGCGGGTTTGACGCATATCAAAGAACGCTAATATTCCCCGTGAAAGAATCCGTCCCTGGAACGGATGTTGAATTTCCGGTCAGACAGGGGCGCAGTGGCGGCCTGGTGTACATTTTAGAAGTGTTTGTACCCCGACACCGGGGAAGAGGAGAAACTTGGAATGAGTGTTAAATCTGTATTGACGACCCTTTCACTGGCTTTGGGTTTGGCCATTTCCGCCGGCAGCTTTGCTGGAGAGGCTGATGTCCAGGTAACGGATGTCAAAGACTGGAATAAAGAGGGTGGTGAGAAGACCGAGGCTATGTTGCTAACACCCGATAAGCCACGTGGCATAGTTGTCTACGAAGTCTGTTCCGCCTGCCACCTGCTGGAAGGCTGGGGCCTGAAGGACGGTACCTTTCCACAGTTGGCCGGACAGCATCGCAGTGTGCTGGTTAAGCAGTTGACCGACATTCGTGCCAAGAATCGCGATAACCCCACCATGTATCCTTTTGCGCTGGATGAACAGATTCTGGCGGTATCCGGTTATCATGCGGGGGAGATTAATCCTGCCCAACTGGTTGCTGACGTCACCGACTATATCTCCAAGTTGCCCATGAACCCGGACAATGGCAAGGGTCCCTGGAATGAACTGTTTCCAGAGTTTGAGCAGGGTAAGAAACTCTATGCCGACAACTGCACCCAGTGTCATGGTGAAAATGGTGAGGGCATGGAAGACAAGTTCTACCCCAAGATTCATGGTCAGCACTACTCTTATATGCTGCGCCAGTTCGAGTGGATTCGTGACGGAAAACGCCGTAATGCTAACCCCGATATGGTGAAACAGATCAAGGGCTTCTCCGACAAGGATATGCAGATGGTCATCAACTACGTATCCCGTCAGAAAGTTCCCGCCAAGGATCTCGCACCTTCCAAAGATTGGCAGAATCCTGATTACGATTAATCAATGACAACTGTGCCGGGTGTCCGCAAAATTTGGTACAGGCTCTCCCTCTAGATTCCCCGGGAGTTGCTTAAGGTGCTTCATCCAGAAGCGCCTTGAGTCTCACCGGGGGACTCATCAACAAAATGTCAGTGATTATGCAAAACAAGCAAACGCTCCTAGTCGCAATACTCTCTCTGGCTGCTGTAGGTCTGCTTGCAGTCATCTTCTATAGCCCGATCTGGTGGGTATCCCTCACCGCGCCCAACTACCCTGAAGAGTCATTTCCGGATGGTGTGCGAATTCATTTTCACATGAATGGCGTCTTCAACGGCTGTCAAAAGCAAGATAAAGCTGAAATTACTGAGGATGAAGCACTCGATTGTGTGCATGAGATGGATACTATCAATCACTATGTCGGCATGTATCCCATCGCCGCAGGTGGTCCGGTAGAACGAGGCTTTGGTCAATTCCTGATGGCGTTCATGGTCGTTATGCTGCTGGGATTTATCTGTACGAAGCCGAAAATCCGCATGGCGCTGATGAGTGCTGGTTTTGTAGGTATCGCCCTCTGGATGTATCTCACGCTGTATGGAGAGGAGGGTTTCAATCTGCAGAATGAAGGATTTGTCACTGCACTGGTGACCTCTCTTGATCAGGAGGCGTCCGGCGAATCCTCAGAGCCTGAAATCGTCATCGGTGGAATTACCGGTGTTTTGAAAACTTCGCTTGAGGACTCAGGCGTCGAGGTTATCCTTCCATCTGAGGTGGCGGCTGCAAAGGCAAAGGCTGAAGAAACCGATGTCGGCAAGACACACCTGATCGAGCAGCTCAGGATTACCTACGATATTGACCAGGCTAAATCGGAAACGATGGAGCCGTGGAAAGGCAGTTCCTTCCAGGTCATGTCCTGGCACTATGCCAAGAGCCTGGGACGCTATTTCAATAACCAGGAAGAGATCGTGCCGATGGTCGCCACCTTGGAAACTGCGGTCAAAGTTGTTTTCTTTGGTCTGCTGGCGGCGATGGTGGTTGTGGTGGTCGGTGCGCGCAAGAACAACGGTTTTTTCTATTGGTTGCTGGTAATGGTGCCAATGGCCCTGCCACTCTTCTTTATTATCGACTACTCAGCCTGGCTCTGGTGGTATGGACACACCCTGAACGACATGGGCGCTTTTTCGGTCAAACCCTTCATGCCAACCGTATTTGGTCAGGGAAAGGTAGCGCAGTTCACCACCCACTCCTATCCATACACAGGCTTCTTTTTGATGCTGTTGACGTCGGTGGTATTGGCTGTGGCTGCATTGATTCGTAAGAAACAGTTTAAGGAGTCGAGTGATTGAAGCCATCGCTTTGGTCGCATGTCCTGGTCTGTCTTGCCTTTTTGCTGTTGCCTCTGGGCAGCAGTCAGGCAGCCTATCCCTCGTTTCAAGAACTGGTCGATGCTGCTGACCCCAAAGGCACGCTGACTCCACCGCCCGGCACCTATGCCGGGCCGGTTACCATCGAGAGCGCCATTACCATCGATGGCAGGGGGAAGGTTACTATTGATGCCGGTGGCAAGGGTTCGGTCATCTATCTGGATACTGATGGCGCAACCCTGAAAAATCTGCATCTGACCAACTCAGGTGAATCCCACAACGATATCGATTCGGGGGTTCAGGTCCGCGGTAATTTCAATGTTATCAAGGATAATGTCATCGACAATACCCTGTTTGGCATAGATCTCCAGCAGTCTGAGAACAACGTCGTGCAGAGAAATCGCATCTCCTCCAAGCCTTTCGATCTTGGCATGCGGGGTGATTCAGTCCGGCTCTGGTACAGCTTCAACAACAAGATCACAGACAATATCATCCGGGATTCCCGTGACATGGTCGTCTGGTATTCGGCAGATAATCTGATTGCCAGAAATGATTCCCGTGGTGGTCGTTATTCCCTCCATTTCATGTATTCGAAGTACAATGAGGTGATAGAGAACCACTACGAAAAAAATTCAGTGGGTATCTTCCTGATGTACAGCGACGGCGTACAGGTGAAGAATAACTATATCGCCCATGCACTTGGGCCAACCGGGATGGGTATTGGCTTTAAAGAGACGTCCGATGTGGATGTCGTCGGCAATCAGATTCTCTATTGCGCCACCGGTATCTATCTGGACATCTCCCCCTATGATCCTGAGACAACCAATCGACTGAAGAATAACCTGATCGCCTATAGTGGAATTGGTATGCTGTTCCTGAATGACTGGACAGGCAACATCCTCGAGAGCAACAGCTTTAAGGGTAACATTACCCAGGTTGCTGTTTCCGGTGCGGGCAAGACCGCAAACCGGAACGACTGGTTAGGAAACTACTGGGATGACTATGCAGGATTCGATCAGGACAGGGACGGTGTGGGTGATAAGCCCTATGAACTTTACAGTTATGCCGACAGGATCTGGATGGATGTGCCACCGGCCCGGTTTTTCAAAGGTGCGCCGGTTTTGGAAGTGATGGACTTTTTGGAACGCCTGGCCCCGTTTTCCAATCCAAATATGTTGGTTAGAGACAAGAAACCGATGATGGCGGCTCAATTAGCTGTTGCGGAAGTGGAGCAGGAGAGCGGGTCTGCTGTTACTGGCGAAACAGCCGGGGACGGGAAAGTGGAAGGTCAGGATGCGTATGATCCACTAAAGGCGCTTAGAGAATCGCTGGACCGATAATTGTTGGTTACTGCTTCCTGTAGGCCCGATCAAACGTAGCGGATTGGGCATTCACGCAATATCGAAACAGGGGATCACCGGTTCCACTGCGCTCGAACCGGCCCACTCATCGATAGGTAGCGACAACACAAATTTCTGGAGGCAGGATTTCTGATGAGTGATATGACTACGAAAAAGTCCCAAGCCAAAAGGCCGCTCTCACCAAAACGGAAGGAGCAGAGCCGACGGGAGTTTCTGCGTTCCTCAGTATTGACCGTAGGTGTTGTCGGTGTTTCTCTGCTTGGGATCATTCCAGTGGTGCAGGGGACATCGATCCGGCTGCGTCCTCCAGGCGCGATCAAGACACCTTTCGACGAGCAGGAGTTTTTTGCCTCCTGTATCAAGTGCGGCCAGTGTGTGCAGGTTTGCCCGGTGAACGCGATTAAACTGGCGGATCTGGAGGATGGTTTCGGCATCGGTGTTCCCTATATCGATGCACGGACCCAAGCCTGTGACTTCTCCTGTGACGGTCTGCAGTGTGTGCTGGCTTGTCCAACCGGCGCACTGACCCATCATCTCGACTATCCTGCCGATACTCGCATGGGCTTTGCTCGTCTCGCACGCCCCAGAGCCTGCCTTGCAGTACAGGGTAAAGGTTTCAAAGGTCAGGCCAGGGGGCCGGACTACGAGGGGCTTTTACGATATGACGAGGTGGACCGCTGGAATCCTATTTCGGTGGCGGATCATCCGTACGACCTGGAGTTGTGCGATCTATGCGTTCGTCAGTGTCCCATCGAGATCCGTATCACCCAATGTGCAGAAAAGGCGAAGCAGGCGGAAGCCTCTGGAGATTCAGGCAAGATCGCCAGGGTGGCTGAACAGCATGGCAATGAATGTCCGCCAAAGCACGCCATTGTGCTGGAACCTTTCGAACTGCCGAATGGAGAGACGAGAATGAAACCCGTGGTCAAGGAGGGGTGTGTCGGTTGCGGCGTCTGCGAAATGATCTGTCCGGTTGAGTCAGCTGCGATTGTGATTGATCTGGATAAAACTACGGATACGCTGGGAGGTTGATATGCGATACATAAGAGACTCCCTGTCACAAATATTTGGCAATAAACCCCGCCGGCCCTCGAAGGCGGAGCAGCCGCCCGAGCTGTTAGAGATCTATCAGGGTAAAAAAGGCAATCTCTCCAAGGCGGATGTCGAAGCAGTGCGTCATGAGCACCATACTGGTTGTTGCAATAAATGGCAGCGGCGGCGTTGGATTACCCTGATACTGGTGAATGTACTGTTTGTCGTCTCCTACTATTTTGACGTACAGCTGCTGGAGGGCGCACTCACCGCGTCACGCTTTGTGGGTTTTCACATGGCGGATCTCAACTCAGCGCTGCAGGTGGCTTTAGCATACAAACACATCGTGCTGAACCTGGTGATCGGAACAGCCACTGTATTTATTATGTGGCTGTTGCTCGGTGGCCGCACCTTCTGCTCCTGGGTTTGCCCCTACCATCTGCTGGCTGAGTGGGCGGAGTATCTCCACCTCTGGCTGGTGAAGAAGAAACTGATCAAGAATCACACATTCAACCGCAAAGTTCGTGGTGTCTTTTACGTGATTTTCGCCTTGCTTGCGCTGATCTCCGGATATACCGTTTTCGAGACAATCTCGCCTACTGGTATATTGAGCCGTGCCCTGATCTATGGACCCGGTGTTGCGTTGATCTGGGTGGGAGCGTTGCTGCTGTTCGAAGTCTTCTACTCCCGTCGCGCCTGGTGCCGTTACGTTTGTCCAATTGGCGTCACCTACGGCGTCGTGGGTGTATTGTCTCCGCTGCGGGTAAAGTACAATGCCGAAGCTTGCCACCACGAAGGCGACTGCCGCAAGATCTGTATGGTGCCTCATGTGCTTGATCTGACTGTCCGTGGGGCAGCCCATGATGTGAACCAGGATGTAGGCGCAGACTGTACCCGTTGTGGCATGTGTGTGGATGTCTGTCCCACTGGCTCCTTAGTCTATGAATTTAAAGGTTTGAGTAAACTGCTCTGATCCATGATCCAGTTTGAAAATATCGTAAAACGATTTCGACGCAACGAAGTTTTGAAAGGCGTGAACCTGACGATTGAGCGGGGACACAGGGTCGCTTTGGTGGGTTCTAACGGTGCCGGAAAGACGACGCTGATACGTTGCCTGTTGGGTGAGTATACTTGTGACGGTCGGGTGCTGGTGGACGGCATGGACCCGCGCAAGCAGCGGCGTGAAGTGCTCTCCAAGGTCGGTTTTGTGCCGCAACTGCCACCACCTCTGCGTATGCCGGTGGGACAGTTGATCCGCTTTGCCGCCAGCCTTTGTGAATCCGATCCTGCCAGGATGCGCGATGTGGCACAAAAGCTTGGATTCGATGCGGAACAATTTCGCCACCAACCTTTCGTGAAACTCTCAGGTGGACAGAAACAGAAGCTGTTGATTGCCATCGCCCTCGGACGGGAGAGTGAACTGTTGGTCATGGATGAGCCCGCAGCCAATCTCGATCCGGATGCCCGGCACATCTTTTTTCAACTGCTGGCGGAAAAGCAGGAACGCTCGGCAATGTTGATCTCCAGTCATCGTCTGGATGAGGTTGCTACACTTGTAAACCGGGTTATTGAGATGGACCAGGGCAAGGTGGTCCTCGATGACCGGGTAGCTGACCTGGTGGAACTCTCCTCTCGGCTGCGTTGCCGATTGCGCTTGATCCAGCCCGAAGAGGCGTTCGCCAAAACAATCGGAGAGTGGGGTTTTCTGGGCGCTGCGGACGGCGTGACCTGGGAAGGCTATATCGCCGGACCGGACCGGCTGCGTTTTCTTGGTGTTCTCTCCCGCTATGCTGCTCTGCTTGCCGGGATGGAGATGGAAGAGGCAGAGGAGCAGGTGGCAGCTGCCAATGTCAGCTAAGCGCTGTTACAGCCTGCTTGCGGGGCTGGCTATTCTTCTCCTGACTGCCTGCTCCGGTGATCCTGGTACGGGTCCCAAAGAGGTGAAATGGGATCGGGTTACCTGTGAACGTTGCCGTATGGTTCTCAGCGACCGGCACTATTCCGCCCAGATTCGCTATTTTCCAGAAGGTAAACGTTCCAAAGTGGTGGGGTTTGACGATATCGGTTGTGCAACGCTCTGGTTGGACACACAGTCATGGAAGGATGATCCGAAGACAGAGATCTGGGTTACCGATTTTCGTACCGGTGATTGGATCGATGCGCGCACCGCCACCTACGTAAAAGAGAAAATTACGCCGATGGAGTACGGATTGGGTGCCCAATCAGATCCGACGCCTGAAGGACTCAATTTTTCCCAGGCGAAACTGCACGTCGTCGAAGTGGAGAAGCGTTTCAGCATTCATGGCGTTCACTTGCTTGACCGACTGAAAGAGCAGGCGGAACGGCGCGATGCCAGGCGCAAAGCCAAACAGGCGGAGCAGGCTCCACCTCCAATCATTCCAAAGAATCAACACTGATGAAATATCTCTGGCTTACTGCTTACACAGACATAATAGAATCCCTGCGGGCTCGCTGGTTCATGGTCTACTCTATGGTGTTTGGAGGATTGGTGGTGATCCTCTTTGCCTTTGGTCTGGCCGAGTCCCGCATCATGGGCTTTACGGGCCTCTCCCGTCTGTTGATTACCTATATCCAGTTATCGATGGCGATACTGCCGGTGTTTGTATTGATCACTACGGTACGCTCGGTGGCCGGAGACCGGGAGGCGGGGGTTTTTGAATATCTCCTCTCTTTGCCGATCACACTGAGCGCCTGGTTTTGGGGGCGGGTGTTCGGCCGTTTTTTCGTTGTCTTCCTGCCGGTGTTGCTCGCGATGGTGGGTGCGGTTGTCTGGGGAACGATAAAAGGGGCTGAGGTGCCGTGGGAGCTGCTGATCTACTATACCGGCCTGCTCATGTCTCTCGCCTGGTGCTTTCTCGGCATTGGTATGTTGATTTCAACCATAGCGCGCTCCTCCGATGTGGCACAGGGTGCCGCCTTTGTCGTCTGGTTGAGTCTGCTGCTCTTTCTCGACCTGATATTGCTCGGTGTGATGATACGCGAACACCTGCCGCCGGAGAGTGCAGTGGCTATCGCACTGGCCAACCCGATGCAGGTATTTCGTACCGCCACCATGATGCTGTTCGATCCGCAACTGGTGCTGCTCGGTCCAACGGCTTATGTGATCCTGGATAATTTTGGCCAGGCGGGTTACATCACCTACGCCATCGTCTATCCGATTCTGCTGGGTACCGGCTGTGCCTGGTTGGGTTATTTGCTGTTTAAACGGAGTGATTTGCCTTGAAAAAGGTGACAGGTTACGGGTGCCAGGTGACATGATTGATCAAGGATCGATTGCGTGGTTGTTGACGCGTTTCTGGACCGAACTAGGCTTTGGCAGCCTGTAGCCAAAAATCATGAAAAAACAAAATACCCTCCTTTGGCTGGTCGCCGGGTGCCTCCTGGCCGCTTTTTCGGCAGTTGCCATCTATAAAGTCTGGCCTCTGCTGCATCCGGAAGTGTTGATCTCCGCCTCTCTTGATTCAGAGTGCGATCTGCGTGCCGGTCCCTGCCGATCACAACTGCCTGACGGCAGCAGTATCTCGTTTTCTATTGAACCTCGCACCTTGCCTCTGGTGAAACCTATTCAAATAGTGGTCGAGATCGAGGGATTGGAGGCGGAGCAGGTCGAAGTGGATTTCACTGGGGTCGATATGAATATGGGCTTCAATCGACCGGCACTGGCAAATCAGGGGGAAGGACGTTTTGCCGGAAAAGGGATGCTGCCTGTCTGTGTGCGTGATGCCATGGAGTGGGAGGCCAAGGTGCTGGTCAAAACGGAAGATGGCCTGGTTGCTGCACCTTACCGATTTATTACGGTCAAGCCGGGTACGTCTTTGCCTTAATAACTCTTCTGGTCAAATGGATGGATAAGTATGCTTGGCTCCAAGCGGAGCCATCTCAGTCATCCAATATGGATAGATAGGCGAAGATGTCAGTGAGTTCTTCATCGCTGAAATCCAGCAGTAACTCCTCATCGGGCTCGCTCTCGTCATGGATGCGGATTCTCTTGCGATACTTTTCCACCTGACGCCAGAGGTAGTTCGTATACTGCCCGGCCAGCATTGGTACCGCTTTTTTCAGGTCGCCCCAGCCGTCGCGTCCATGGCAGGTGCCGCACTCCTTACGGTAGATCTTTTTGCCCTGCTCGATATCTCCCTTGGCACGCGGGACCTGCATCAGCCTTTTTGATTCCAGCAGGCGAGCATAGGCGTCGAAATCCGGGGCATTTTTGTCGGCGGGCGGGAGTCTTGTTTTTAATTTGACCTGCTCCAGATAGAGGGAGATATCCTGGATATCACTGTCCGGCATCTGGCGTTCGTCGATATACTCGACCATTGCCAGGTTGGGGCGTTTGCGGTCTCGAAACAGGTGGAGTTGTTTTGCGGTAAATGCATTCGGCATGCCTGCAAGACGTGGATATTCACCCTCTTTTCCGCCCTGTCCAAATTCACCGTGACATCCGGCGCAAACTTCATTGATCTCTTCGCCATTTTCCGGATCGTATTCATGGCCCACAGCCGACATTGAAAATATCATGCAGAAGAGCAGGGTTATTTTATGTAGTCTGTTAAGGTGGCTCATTGCTCTCTTTTCTGTGGTTTGCTATCTGTCTGTTATTGCCAGAGTATATCCGAATTGCGGCAGGTATTTGATCAGGGTGTTGGCCCTCCCTGCTTTAACGTAGATCAACTTTCGATAATGAAGTTCAAACCATCAAGTCCATCTGAGTTGTCAGTATTGCCGGGGCAATGGCTGTCGGAAACAGCTATCGGGTTTCCCGAATCCCCGGCAGTTTTGCTGGATGGTGAGATAACCAGCTATGTCAGCCTGGAACGGCAGGTGGATGTTGTCTGCATCCGACTGGCTCAAGCCGGAGTTTCCGGTGTGGTGGCTATCTGCATCGAAAGTCGTTGGATGTCACTGTTGCTGTTTCATGCGGCCCTGAAGATGGGGTTTGCGCTGTTGCCTCTTGATCCATCTATCCCGGCAGAAAGGTATTTGCCGCTGATCAGGCAGAGCGGTTGCCGATTTGCCGTTGTGGATAAAGGTATGGCGGATTTTGTCGCAGATGTTGATGACATTCCTGTGTCCAGTTTGTTGGAACAGACAGCACTCTCTCACCAATCGGCAGTGGAGCCAAACTCAGCTCAAGACGGTTCAACCGTGTTATTGGTTATCACTACCAGTGGCACCACTGGGGAGCCAAAAGGGGTAATGTTGACAGGTGCCAATCTGGCTGCCAGTGCAACTGCGGCCACGAAATACCTTGATCTCCAATTGGGTGATAGTTGGCTGAATTGTATGCCGATGGTCCATATTGCAGGCTTAGCTGTCGCGGTCCGCTGTCTGCGGGTTGGCGCTACGCTATTGCTGCATCAGGGGTTTGATGCGGCACGGGTTTTGAACGATATTCTTCATCGAGGCGTTAGCCATATATCTTTGGTACCGGCGATGCTGACGAGCCTGCTTGACCAAAGCCATGGAAGGCCGTGTCCAGCAAGTCTGCGTGTTGTGCTGATTGGTGGCGGCCCGCTTTCCACTATTCTTGCTGAACGTGCCCACCGTCTCCGGTGGCCGATTGTTGTCAGCTATGGAATGAGTGAAACCGGATCACTTTGTGTAGCGGATGACACTGTCAATGCAGGGTTGACTGATGGTGTTGCCGGTATGCCGCTGGAGGGCTTTGAGGTAGCGCTGAGTGATTCTCCAGCAGGATGCATTCGTGTGCGGGGAGCAGCGGTGATGGCAGGTTACGTTAATCCGCAGCTGAATCCTGGTGAGGGTTTGTGCCAGGGCTGGTTCGAAACGGGGGATCTTGGGGAGTTCGATGAGGCGGGCCGCCTGCGGATAGCGGGGCGTGCAGATGATGTTCTTGTTTCCGGCGGCAACAATATTCATCCTGCGTTGGTGGAGTCGTTACTCATCAAGTGTCAGGGCCTGGAACAGGTTGGTGTAACAGGAAAAGAGGATCCGGTGTGGGGTCATCGGCTCATTGCATTCTATGTCGGCACTATTTCAGCTGAGGCGGTCGAGACCTGGGCGCGTGCCAATATGCCGGACAAACTGCGTCCCAGGGCGTTCTGCCAGGTGAAGTCGTTGCCCATAACACGTTTGGGAAAGCTGGATCGGAAGGCGCTTAGTCCAGATAGTTAGACAACGCCTCCCGCAGGTCGTCTGGCAGAGTTCGACGTTCTCCCTTGTAAGGGGAGATCAGGACGTGGCTTGTCTCCACCTTCGCCAGTTCATTATCATCCTGATTATTGAAGCTGTAGCTGACAGTGAAGGAGGTATCTCCAACCGTTGCCACTTGCAGCCGTACGGTAACACTGTCGCCGTGTCTGATAGGCCGTAGAAATGTGGCCTCGGTATGAATCAAAGGCAGATGCTGGTTCTCTTCGATCAGGCATTTCAGTTCGAAGCCGATCTCCGCCATAAATGCCTCGTAGGCATTGTGTGCATGGCGCAGGATGTGCGTAAAAAACATGACTCCGGCCGCGTCGATGTCATGTAGCGGAACGGTAAATTGATATTCGTAGGTAGACATAACGTTAGGCTGTGGTGATTGGGCCGATTCCAAGTCCATGTGTATCAGGTAATATCATCTGACCATTAGTGATGGCAAGGGGTTCTGCGATGTCCTCTTCCAGCCATTCACTGGTGGCCAAACCCTGTGCCAGATGTCGGGAGGAGGGAATGGCCGCCGCCAACTGGGCAGTTGCCAGCACTCCCACCGCGCTGTCTACGGTTGTTGTGACAACGCACTCCACACAGGCATTTGCAGCCGATTCGGCAAGTTTTTTCGTAGATAGCAGGCTGCCGATTACCATGGGTTTGAGGATGAATCGTTTTACCGGAGGATCTACCAGGAGCTTGTCGATATGAAGTTGTGTAAGCGATTCATCAAGGGCCAGAGAGCAGTCGGCCAGATTCTGTAATCTTGCCAGAAGTTTCAGGTCAGGTTCACGCAATGGTTCTTCAAGGGAGTCGATGGGCAGTCCTCGAATGCCGTCAATAAAGTACTCCGCATCCCTGGAACTCCATGCCTGGTTGGCATCCAGTCTGAGTCTGATCTTTTCCGGTAGTTGTTGTGCCAGTCCATGCAGTTGTGCCAGTTCATCCTGCGGACTCCTTACACCGACTTTTAATTTCAAGGTCGTAAAACCCTGCTCAATTTTACGGAACGCCCGTTTTTCTACTGAATCGTTCAGAGTACCGATCACTGCGTTTACCAAAACATGGTCAGTGGCTTTTGCGTTGATCCAGTAGCGCAGCGTGACCTGTTCAGACTGAGCAAAAAGATCGAGTAGTGCGGTCTCCAGGGCGAAACGGGCTGCAGGGGTTTGTGAGGTTCCCGCAGTGCATCTTCGTAGGAGTTCAGAGAGTGATTTGCCCTCCGTGGCCGATAGCTGTTCTTTCAACCACTGCTTTGCAATCTCTGGTGACTCGGTCCCGGCCGCCTGCAGTGGGGCACAATCCCCATATCCTTTGGCGCCATTGTTACAGGAGAGTTCTATCAGCCAGCCCTTTCGTTCGCAAAATCCCCCCATACTGCTCTGCCACTGCTGTCTGAGCGGTAGTGAATAGGAGATCAAGCGGGCTGATCGAATGTGCATCTCAGATTAGCAGGCCCAGGCTGAGCAGCAGGCCAAACATAAGTTGTAACTTCGCGGTGTGCGCCAGCAACTGATTGAATTCGGGGCCGGCGGGAGTCGAGATGAAACGCTGCAAAAGCATAACAGCCCAGGGCAGGACAACGAGCGGTAGCCAGATGCTGGGGGCTTCTTTGTTCATTATGAGAGGCAGCAGAAACGGTGTCAGCAGCAGGAAGCCGTAGAGTATCCGGGCGCGCTTCCGACCCAGATGGAAGACCAGAGTCAGCTTGCGGGCGATCCGGTCGGTATCCAGGTCACGGTAGTTGTTGACCAGCAGCACCGCTGCTGCCAAAAAACCCACCGCGCAGGCTGCGGCAAAAGCATTGAGGGAGAGTGTCAGGGTCTGGATATAGTAGCTGCCCATCACGGCGGCGAGTCCGAAGAAGAGAAAGACGAACAGTTCACCAGAGGCGCTATAGGCGATGGGTTTGGGACCACCGGTATAGGCATAACCCGCAGTGAGGGAGATGAGTCCCAAGGCGATGATTGGCCAGCCCCCAATCCAGGCCAGATAGATGCCGATAAGAAAAGCGGTGCCGAAGCTGAGGTAGGCTGCCTGCTTGACCTCTGTGGCAGTGAACCAGCCCTCTGCCGTGGCGCGGGCGGGACCCATACGGGCTTCTGTATCGGCGCCCCGTTCAAAATCTGCCGCGTCGTTGTGCAGATTGGTGCCGATCTGAATCAGCAGAGCGCCGAGAAGAGCCGCTATAGCAGTTACCCAGCTGAATTGCGAAGTCTCTATCCAGGCGAGACTACTGCCCACCAACACCGGTACCAGTGAGATACCCAACGTTTTGGGGCGTATCGCGAGCAGCCACTGATTCATGGGCGGCGGGGGAATTTGTCGAAGTCAGCCGGACGTTTTTCCACGAAGGCATCCCGCCCTTCCTGAGCTTCATCGGTGAGATAGAAGAGGGCGGTGGCGTTGCCGGCCAACTCCTGGATGCCGGAGAGGCCATCGGTTTCGGCATTAAATGAGGCCTTGAGTACGCGCAGGGCCGTGGGGGAGAGGGTGAGCATCTCACGGCACCACGACACTGTCTCCTGTTCCAACTCAGCTAAGGGTACGACCTTGTTAACCAGCCCCATATCCAGTGCCTGCTCTGCATCGTATTGGCGGCAGAGAAACCAGATCTCCTTGGCTTTTTTCAGCCCCACGGTGCGGGCCAGGAGCCCCGCGCCCAGTCCACCGTCGAAACTGCCCACCCGCGGCCCAGTCTGGCCGAAGCGGGCATTGTCTGCGGCGAGGGTGAGGTCACAGATCAGGTGAAGCACATGACCACCGCCAATCGCATAACCTGCGACCATCGCCACCACGGGCTTCGGCAGTGTGCGGATCTGGCGTTGTAGTTCCAGTACATTGAGATGTTCCACACCCTTGTTGTCTCGATAACCGCCGTCACCGCGAATCTTCTGATCCCCGCCGGAGCAGAAAGCGAGGTCGCCCGCGCCGGTGAGAATGATGACGCCGATTTTAGGATCGAGATGGGCATGGCGGAACGCTTGGCTCAGTTCCTCCACCGTTTCCGGCCGAAAGGCGTTGCGGACATGGGGCCGGTTGATGGTGATCTTGGCGATGCCCTCCGCCTGATGGTAGAGGATATCTTCGAATGCCAGATTCGGCGGTGTCTGCCAACTAATGGAGGTCTGCATGGATTGCTCTGAGTGCTTAACAAAAATCAATTCTAACAGGCTTAGGGTTTCAGTTTCAGATAGGCCTGTCTTTGGGATTTCGGTAGTTTCTCTATGGCATATCGCAGCATGGTGCGTGGCATGGTGGCAGCGTGGCGATCGAGAAATTGTCTCTCTCTGGCAAGATCCCGTTTGCCGATCTCCCTGAGCATCCAGCCTACGGCCTTGTGGATTAGATCCTGGGGGTCGCCGACCAGTTTGTCGGCGATTTTGAGCGCATCCTCGAATTCCCCATTTTTGATGTAACGGAAGGTAGCGAGCATGGCGATGCGTCTTTGCCAAAGGTCGTCTGAATCAGCCCATTCGTAGAGCTGAGATCTATCGTGCTGTTCCAGCCAGGCACCGATGATATGGGGTGCGGAACTGTCAACCAGATCCCAGCTATTGATGTACTCCATGTTGCGGACATAGGTCTGAAAGATCCTTTCCTTAACAGCAAGCTTACCCATCTCAAACTGGTGGATGAGGATGAAGAGGGCGGTGAGGCGCTCTTCATGAAAGACCGACTGCATAAGCTGCTCTACGGCTGGAAGGGCAAGGGACTTGAACTGCCTGGCAACCTTGCGTTGATCCGGCACCACCACGCCATGAAACCGGTCTCCCTCTCCGTACTCGCCTGGGCCTGTCTTAAAAAAACGTTGCAGTATCTCGGCCTTACCCGGCGTGATGCGGGACTTCAAGGCGGCGCGCAAGGCAGATAGTTCTTTTTGGTGGGGCGCCGCTCCTAACATCTAATTATTGAAATCTATCCAATAGTCAGCCTGGCGTTGCAGGCTCTGTTTCCGGTCGATCATCACTTCGATGATCGTGCCGTGTTTTTCCGTGATGGCTTCACTCAGGGCGGGTCTGAATTCGGCCTGTTTTGTAATACGGCGATAATCGATCACGAACAGCTGCGCCGCGTGAGAGAAATCCAGGCCCGTGGGCATCAGCCAGTGTTTTTCAAAGCCTTCCAGTTCGGCCTGTGGCAGTTGGCCGAAGATGGCTCCGCCGCCGTTGTTGAGCAGGATAATGGTTGCGTCTGAATCCCGCATGGCCAGCAGGCCATTCATGTCGTGGAAGAAGGTCAGGTCACCCAGCAATCCAATAACAGGTTCGTTGTTGGTGGCTGCAATGCCGAGCAGGGTGGAGATGTTTCCGTCGATACCGCTGGCACCCCGGTTGGCGAGGAAACGGATCGTCTTGCCGGAGGTGCCGCTCCAGGAATCGAGTTGGCGTATGGGCAGGGAATTTCCACTGAATAGTGTAGCGCCGGATGGGATGCAATTAAAAATCTCAGCGATGATTTTGTCTTCAAAGGGGAGAGGTTCAGGAGCCGGTTGCCGGTTGTTTAAGGCCCGCTCCTGGGCGGCAAAGTCATTGAACCAGTTATCCCCGGTAGAGACAGGATTCATCTCCAGCAATTTTTGGCACAACAGCGTCGGTGTGGCGCGTATCATCTCCGTCACTTGGTGCAGTGGGTCGGGCCAGTTGCCGAAAGGGTCGCAGAGCAGGGTAGGGACATCACTCCCTTCCAGATAGTTGTGCAGGATTTTTGAAACGGGCGCTGCGCCGAATCGCAATACCCATGCGGGTTGATGCCGTTGTCGGAAATTCGGGTTGCGCAGAAAACCGTCGTAGCGGCTGATGATGTGCGACAGGTCATGATTGCCGAAACGCAGCTGGCTGAGGGGGTCGGCCAGAATCGGTGTGTCCAGCGCTTTGGCCAATTTTGTCACGGCATCCGGGAATCCGGGGTGATGGGCATTGGGTCCACAGACGATAAGGCCGGGCAGTCCCGATATGCAGGTCTGGACGCTCTCTATCTGATTCTTATCCGGCAGGATTGATGGTGTTGGTGGTATTTGTTTGGCGGTGGCTTTGGGTAATTCGGGAAACTGCTTTGGGACCAGTGGTTCCCTGAAGGGAAGGTTGAGATGCACCGGCCCGGGATTGGGCCAGCAGGCTTGGTGACCGGCGCGAACCCCCAGAGCGCGGATATAGTCAAACGCCTCGGGCGCAGCGGGTCCCGGATCGTGAAAACCACGCACGTGGGAGCCGAACAGCCGGTTTTGATCGACAGACTGGTTGGCACCACAATTTTGCAGTTCCGGCGGCCTGTCTGCGCTGAGCAGTAGCAGAGGGATGTTCCCGCGGTTTGCCTCGATGACGGCGGGATACCAGTGTGCGGGGGCGCTGCCTGAGGTGGCGATCACGATTACCGGTTTGCGGTCGTGGCTGGCGAGACCTAGCGCAAAGAAAGCCGCACTGCGTTCATCGGGATGGTGCCAGCTGGTAATGTCGCGTCGCCGCTCGATCGCAAGCACCAGCGGCGTGGAGCGGGAGCCGGGAGAGATTACGGCATGATGGACGTCGGTCGCCACTATCCCATCGATCAGTGCATCTGCCCAGCGCAGATTGAGGGCGGCGGTGTCTTCATTTACGCCTTTCGTATGCTCAGGCATTTTCCAATGCTTCCAGCATTGCAAAAAATTTCAGCTCCGTCTCCTTAAACTCGGCAGTAGAGTCGGAACCGGCGGTAATTCCGGCGCCTGCATAGAGCTCTGCGCAGTCTCCATCGAGCAGGGCGCAGCGCAGGAGTACGGCCAACTCTCCGTCTCCAGATGCGCTCAGCCATCCTGCCGCGCCTGTATACCAGCCACGGTTGAATGGTTCATTTCTCCGCAGCCAGGTAAAGGCCTTGTCTGACGGTGCCCCATTTACGGCACCTGTGGGGTGTAGTTTGGTGGCGACATCCAGCAGACTGATACCGGGATTCATCTCTCCCCGAATTTCAGTCCAGAGGTGTTGCAGGTTTCGAAGCGGCATCAGTTGTGGTTTTTGAGGATGTCGTAGATGAGTACAGAGTGGTTCCAGAGCCTGCTTGATGGTATCAACCACGACGCGATGTTCATGTGCCGTCTTGGGATCAGACAGCAGTGCCTCGCCGAGCGCCAGATCCTTGTTCTCTTCGGCGCTTCGCTGTGTTGTGCCGCCGACCGCATCGCAGATGATCTCTGAGCCCCGGCAAGAGAGCAGTCGTTCCGGTGTGGCGGCAGTCAGCGTTACCCCATTGAAACAGGTGGCGAAATGGAGACTGCGGGGATAGAGGCAGTTTAGGGTTGCAGAGAGTCGTACAGGATTCAGTGTGTGCTGGGCCTGCACTCGGATATGTCGAGCCAGCACGGTTTTTTCCAACTCGTCGCGCTTTATCCCGGACTGGAGTTGCTCAACAAGCCTCAGCCACTTATCCGGTGTTGGGGTCGATTCAATCCGGGTCAAGGTTGTGCGTTGTCCCGATGGTCCCGGTTTATGTGACAGCGTGGTAATCAGTTCTTCGAGACGTCCGATCAACTGCCCCAGGATGACGCCTTTGTCGTTATCGACGCTGCAGTCCCAACTGCATGAGAGTACGCAACTGTTATCACGCTGTTGCAGCAGCAGTTGCGGGAGAAAGAGTCCGGTGTTGGGCATACCTTTCCATGCAGCATCCATTGGGTCGTCGGGTGCAAAGGCAAAGCCGATGAAAGTGATGGGGTGACAGGTGGTCTGTTCAGGATCGAGCCGTATCCAACGGCTTAGCAGCTGCTTGAATGCGGCTGCCAGGCGTTTCAACCGGTCGTTTCCGGAGGTGGTGATAGTCAGCGCATCTCCGATGCCGATGACATATTCATCCTGTTCGGGTTTGGCCCAGAAAAACCAGTTGTCATCAGCCATGGCCGACAGATTGTGCAGGTGGACCTCCGGCAGAGGCAGCGTCAGGGTGATGACCTGATCTGAGGTGGCTGCATGGTCTTGCAGCACCTTTTTTAATTTTTTCTGGACGCGCTCGATAAGCGCCTGACGGTCAAACATAGACTTAATGTTACCTGATTCAGAAATAGGAAAGGAGATTTCATGCTGGCCGGGCATTACGTTTCTTCCCTGTATGGCCTATTGTGGGACTGTGGCGGATGAATCCGCGAGAGATTCTCTCGCGTAGTAGAGTCTGACAAATACTATCATTGAGAGATTGCAGGACTGATGAATAGACAAAAAGGGCTTTTACTGCTGGTGATTATCGGCTTGGTCGGTGCGTTTTTTTACTTCGACCTGACCCAATACCTTACCCTGGAGTACCTGCAGACACAGCGGGATGCATTGATCGAGTGGCGACGGTCTGAGCCTCTGTTTGCGGCGGCGCTGTTTTTTGTTGTCTATGTGTTGGTAACCGCATTGTCACTGCCGGGGGCAACAGTGATGACCCTGGCGATTGGGGCGGTTTTCGGCCTGCTTTGGGGGCTGCTGCTGGTCTCCTTTGCCTCTACCATAGGGGCCACGCTGGCCTTTGTCATCGCACGATTTCTGTTGCGTGATACGGTTCAGTCACGCTTCGGAGACCGTTTGAAATCG
Organism: Gammaproteobacteria bacterium (ex Lamellibrachia satsuma); assembly: GCA_019623805.1. Lineage (NCBI taxonomy): Bacteria > Pseudomonadati > Pseudomonadota > Gammaproteobacteria > Gammaproteobacteria bacterium (ex Lamellibrachia satsuma). The sequence continues at coordinate 83,640 of CP053680.1, read as the reverse complement.
ATCAATGCAGGTATAGAGAAGGATGGTGCCTTCTATCTGTTCACCCTGCGTCTGGTTCCGCTCTTTCCCTTCTTTGTCATCAACCTGGTGATGGGGTTGACGCCGATCAAAACCATAACCTTCTACTGGGTAAGTCAGGTCGGCATGCTTGCGGGCACGATTGTCTACGTCAATGCGGGTACCCAACTGGCAGGACTCGACTCATTGTCCGGGATTCTGTCACCAGGCCTGATTGGCTCCTTTGTGCTGCTCGGTTTTTTTCCACTGTTGGCGAAAAAGTTTGTCGCACTGGTCAAGGCGCGCCGCGCCATGGCCGGATGGAAACGTCCGGCAAAGTTTGATCGAAATCTTGTGGTGATCGGTGGTGGTTCAGCGGGTCTCGTCTCCGCCTATATTGCTGCTGCAGTAAAGTCGAAAGTGAGCCTGATCGAAAAGCATAGGATGGGGGGAGACTGCCTGAATACCGGTTGTGTTCCCTCCAAGGCGCTGATCCGTTCGTCACGGATTCTGGCCCAGTCCCGACGTGCCCAGGAGTGGGGGTTCGATGCTATCGATGTGAAATATGACTTTGCCCAAATCATGGAGCGGGTACAAAAAGTGGTTGGTGAGGTTGAGCCTCACGATTCTGTTGAACGCTATTCGGAACTGGGTGTCGATGTAATCCAGGGTGAGGCGAAGATCACCTCGCCCTATGTGGTGGAGGTGGATGGCCGTGAGATCACCACCCGGGGCATCGTTGTTGCCACCGGCGCGCGACCCTTTGTGCCGCCGATTCCGGGTCTCGATCAGATCGATTATCTGACTTCGGACAACTTGTGGCAGCTGAGAGAACTCCCACAGCGGTTGCTGGTGCTTGGTGGTGGTCCCATCGGTTGCGAACTCTCCCAGGCCTTTGCCCGCTTCAGCAGTCAGGTCACCATGGTAGAGATGGCGCCGCGACTGATGATTCGCGAGGATGAGGATGTGGCTGCGCTGGTCACCGAACGCTTTCTTGCGGAGGGGATCAATGTACTGGTCGGTCATCGTGCCACCGGGTTCAAGGTGGTGGATGGCGAGAAACGACTGCTTTGCGACTACGATGGAGAAACCGTCGAAGTCGTTTTCGATCAGGTATTGGTCGCGGTGGGACGTCGCCCCAATACCCAGGGCTTTGGTCTGGAAGCGTTGGATATTCCCCTGAATCCGAACGGTACCATCGAGACGAACGAGTATCTGGAGACCCGTATCCCCACCATCTATGCCTGCGGCGATGTGGCTGGTCCCTACCAGTTTACTCACACCGCTGGTCACCAGGCCTGGTATGTTGCAGTCAATTCCCTCTTCGGCAGCTTCAAAAAGTTCAAGGTCGACTATTCAGTGATTCCCTTTGCCACTTTTACCGATCCCGAGGTGGGAAGGGTCGGTCTGAATGAGCAGGAGGCCAAACAGCAGGGCATCGACTATGAAGTCACCCGCTTCGACCTCTCTGAACTTGATCGGGCGATCGCCGAGGGTGAGGCTCATGGCATGGTGAAAGTACTCACAGTGCCGGGCAAGGATAAGATTCTCGGCGCCACCATCGTCGGCGAAAATGCGGGGGAGTTGATCGGCGAATTTACCGCCGCCATGCGCCATGGGTTTGGGCTCAACAAGATTCTTGGGACCATCCATATCTACCCGACCCTGTTTGAGGCCAACAAGTACGCTGCAGGGGTCTGGAAGAGGAATCACAAACCGGAAAAATTGCTGAACTGGGTCGAACGATTTCACGCCTGGCGGCGGTGAGCCGGTAAAATGGCAGAGTGGGGGGTGACGCCTCCGCCCCCCCTTTTTTCTTGCATTCTCATTGAATGGAACTAAAGTGGTTAATCAATAAGAAGTCACAAATACAAGCAGGCAACAGAAGAAGAAAAAGAAAAGGAAATTTCATGTTGACCCTTCTGCCGAACACCATCCTCGGTTCTATTTCCACGCCAGATGCAGTCCCCAGTGACTGCCCTCCTGCCTCGTCTCACGTTCCTGCCCCTCTGGGAGAAGATTCATGAAAAAAGGCACTCAATATTCACTGCGTGGATTTGCCGCTGTGCTCGGCGCCATCGTGTTCCTGTCGCAAATGAGCGGCTGCGCGACAGACGCACAAAGCATTGCATTGGGTGCGGCGGTGGTGACCGCTTATGCTGGGCGGACACCGAGTAACGAGATTGAGCAGACCTACTATCTCGGTGTCTTCGATCCGCAGGACCAGATTCCACCCACCGTCTACCGGGTAAGGGTGCATGGTCAGGCCAGCGCTCTCAGCGGGGTAAAATTCGCCTCGGGTTGGGTGCCGGCACAGGTGATGGATGCCCTGGGCAGCACCACAGCATTCCAGAAAGGAAGCGACAAGGTCACTATCGAAAAATCGGACGAAACCTTCAGTAGTTTTGAAACCGGCAGACGGCTGATGCTCTTCGGCCCCGAGGGATTCCGCGAAGCCCCGGCCAGCCACCGGCTGGTAATTGCCATGGGTTCTTCACCTGAGGCATTTTTCAACGCCATGAATGAATCCCTCGGCGTACTGGCCCAGGTCACCCAGAGCCAAGGCAGCAATGAGTTGAGTAATCTGCTCTTCGAGGCGTTGATCACCACGCGCAGTCAGCGTGAACAGGTGGATGATCTGATCGCCGATGCCAAGCAGGACATGCCGGAGGCCGCCAAATGAACGGTCGCAAAGGTATTCTTGCAATCCTGCTGCTTATCCTCCTGCTGACTGCCGGTTGCGCCACCATGCGCGTGGATGTGGATGTCTACAAAGGTCCCATGTCCAACCACGAGGATGTACAGATCGAACAGATGGCAGTGATGGCGATTGGGGCCAAGCCGGTGCTGTTGCAGCTGCGTGATGAGTTTCTTGTTGTCGATGAGGGGTGTGTGCGGCCGGACAGCAGTAACTGGGTCGAACTAAAGAAAAATGCAAAAGCGCGAAGAGTCAATGCGATCCTCTGTCTCTATGAAAACCGGGCTGAATCCCTGATGGATAGATATCTTTCCCAGGCTGAGCGGCTTCTGGAGCGGCTTGAAAAGACTGATTCTGTTAATGACCCGCAAGCATATAGAAGGCTGATGTCAGAAATGCTCTCACTGGCACTGAAGGTGATCGTCGAGGTCAACCAGCCCAGGTTCAAAACATTGGTAGATCAGCAGGAAGTCACCAGACTTGCGACAGATGTGGTTGTCTCAATCATCAAGGTAGGGAAGTTTGAAAAGGCGTTGAAAGCCGCGAATAGGAGACCTGGTCATCAAAAGCAACTATTCGCCCTTACTGCCCAGCTTGCGAGCGCACCGGAGTTTTTCAGTAAAAAAGAGGTATTGCGCGTATGGCTTGAGGAGAAGCCCTTCGAGACAGTGAAGATGGTCCGTGACGTACAACACAGGGTGAAAATTGAAGACCTGGTTCTGATGAAACCAGATGGACGCCCCTTGATCCCGATGATGAAACGGCGTTTGGTGCAGCTCGCCACGACCGTCTCAGGCCTCGATTTTGAAAAAGGCCGACTCGATGATGGTCTGGAAACCCTGGTTGAAAATTATATCGACTCAAGAGACGGGGAAGATTGCATCGGTGTGGTCTGTGAAGAAAAATTGCAACGGCGACGGCTGCGGGATGCACTGATAAGATTTGCTGAAAAGATACTGTTCATTGCCAACCACCGGGAGCTTTTCGAGAGGTCGGAAACCGCAATCGATGATGGCCTGGATCGCTACACATTGGTGCTACAGGCCATCGGCAACTCCATTCTTAATCAGGCTGATGAGCTCACTCATTCTAAAGCCCACCAACGCCGACTTGAACATCAGCAGGAGTCTGAATACCAGGCACTGGAACAGGCGGCAAAGGTCAATACTGATTATGCCGTCCCTCCCAGGGGTGAGAAGAACCAGCGCGAGGTCCTGGACGATCTGATTGCCTTCCTGCGCTACGATCTGGTGCTTGCTACCCGTAAAGGTGGTGATACCGGTCGCGCAGGGCAGATCGAAAAGGCGCTCAAGTTGTCGCTGGAGCATCGGGCCTCCATGATCCATATTCGACCCCCATCAGCCTATCTGCGTTCCAGTTTTGCCGCCACCGGTCTGCAGGACGAATCACGTATCCGCTGGAAAAACATGCTCGACGAGAGAGGTTTTAAAGCTTCTCTCCCCTTTGGTGGTGGTGAAAAACTGGTCAACAAAGACGATAAATACAGAATTCCGATCCTCGAAAGCATCGACAAACAGTACTGGCAGAATATCAACAGTGTCCGGGTCAGTGGCGGCGGCGATACCAACTACGCCATTGCAAAGGACGACATCGGTAACTGGTATGTCAAATCCTTCTCCGCTGACCCGACACCCATTATCCGGGGCGCCCAGCGCATGGCCCTGTTTGCAGCTGGCGGTGATTCAGTCAATCTGCTGAGTCGGCTCGATCGTCAACAGGCTTTGCAGAAACAGATTGATAACAAACTGGCGAACGGACAGGATGTTACCGACGATCTGGAAATGCAGAGGCAGTTGGAGGCGGAGGAGCCTGCAGGCGGCAGCCCTGCGCTTCAACGGGTGTTTGAGCGCAACAGGGAGGTCTATGTTGCGGCAACTCAAGAGGAGTTTAACGATCTGCGGTCGAAAGTCGGGCAGGGTGCCGGTTCGCTCGATAAGGCACTCTCGGCAGCCTGGGAGGCTGAAATCTCCTTTTCTGGGGATGTCGATGGTTCCCGGAAGGCCGATTTTGTGAAGAAACTCAACGAGAAACTGGCTGCTTCCAATAGCTTCCTTATCAATGCGCGCCAAGCTCTCCATCTCTCGGATGATGGCAGCGAGAGTGCTGAAAAGGATAAACAAGTCACTGATGCACAGAGAGAAAAGGGGATTGTCGTAGCGCTCAAGCAACTCAGGCGCATGCACAATGCCCTCTATGCCAAAGTTGGGGCGATTGATCTGATTGCCGCTGAGCCCGCACATACCGAAGCTGTCAGCAACCGCACCCAAGCGGCGCTGGATGTCTCCAGAATCATTCTCGGAGAAGTGTTGGCAGCTGCTGAAAAACGCCGGGACAACCTGAAACACTACGAGGATGCGGTACTCATCATCGGCGATGCCGGCGAATAGCGGTTGAGCAGAGAGTTTGCCTACCCCGGATTTTGCCTAGGAGGCTGTTGAGTTTAACGCGGTTTGGCTGCAAATCCCTGGATGGCGATCAACTCAGCTTATCGAACTCGTTAAATAGGCCCGCTATTCGCCTCATTCGATAAACTGATTTGATTCGCCCCCAGTGATTTTCGCTTCAAACGGATAAACCCGACAGCCTCCTAGACAGGCTGCCCGTCACGGGTATCGGAAACCGGCTACAGGTGACGCACCGCCGCTTCCAGTATTAGTAATCTATGTTATTCTTCATGAACACGACCCGAAACATTTCAAGTGCTTATTCAGGGTGATTTTCATGCTGTCATATCGGCCCCTTTTCTTTTTATTGCTTTTTCTGCCATTTTTACTCAACGCTGCCGGGGCGGCATGGGAAGGCAGTATGGTTGACGGCAGTCGCATTACTATCGATCCAATTACCAACAAGGCTACCCGCTCATCCGAGGGGGTGAGTTCCCAGCTGTGGGATGGCGTGCATCGGCTCGACAACGGCGCGGTGATTATCGTGAGGGATGGTGTTGTGGTGAGGGATGCGATACTGCTGGAGTCCCAACAGCAGCAGCAGATGGAGGAGGAGAGGGAGGCGTGTAGCCTGTTGGTCCGAAAGGTCTGCGGTCAGCATGATGAGTGTCGTGGCCATCCTGCCTGTAATCCTGCCCGGCAGTTGTTGGCGCTGGAGCAGGAGGAGGCGCAACAGCAATGGGACGGGCGCGCCCGTGAAAGTTCACGTCTTTGTCTCGACGCGCTGACACAAAACGACTATTTTCAGACCTGCACCAAGCGTCCCACAGGTACACCGAGCACATCTTGCGAAGTGCTGCGCCAAAAGGTGTGCGGAAGGCGACTACAGTGTGCCGGTACTCAGGCCTGTGACCTTGCCGATCAATTGTTGCTGATGGAGATGGATGAACAGGTGTTGTCTCCAGATATCTTCACCCAAACCGGTGCGCAATGCCGGGAAGCACTGGGAAATACCGATCTGTTCAGTCGTTGCGATTAGCGCCCCTTCAACGTGATAATCACGGATTCAGCCAGGATGTAGGGTGCGCTGTGCGCACCATGATTACTCCGGTTGTGGTTTTTTATGCATCTGATTCCGTATCCGTTCTAAACCATTTTCCACCAGTGAATAAACTGCAGGCACGACGATCAGGGTCAACAGTGTTGAACTGACCATGCCGCCAATTACAGCCACAGCAAGTGGTGCATTGGTATCTGCGCCGGCACCTATGCCCATAGCTGCCGGGATCATGGAAAGAATAACTGTCAGCGATGTCATCAATACCGGTCTCAGTCTTATGGGGCAGGCTTCCAGTAAGGCCTCGTTGATTGGCTTGCCCTGTGCCCGCATCTGATTAGTCAGGTCGATGAGCAGTATAGAGTTTTTTGCCACCAGACCAACCAGTAATACCAATCCGATCATGGAATAGATGTTCAGTGAATGCCCGGCTAACCAGAGTCCAAAGATGCCACCAATAATGGCAAGAGGTTGAGCAACCATGACAATCAGAGGCTGTATGAATGAGTTAAACTGACTGGCCAGTGTCATGTAAAGCAGGATCAATCCTGTGGCAAAAGCAAACATGATATAGCCCACCGTTTTACTGAACTCCTTGGCGCGGCCAATAAGTTCTACCTGATAGCCTGTGGGGAGTAATTTTTTCGCTTCATCCAATACAATGATTGAAGCATCCCCCTCCGGTATCGTGGGTGTGGCGAAGAAAGTAGCCGCATATTGCAGATTGTATCGACCTATGGTGGCAGGACCCAGTCCAGATTCAAATTGTGCCACGCTATCCAGTCTGACCAGTTGGCCGGATTGATTGCGCAGATAGGCCTGTTGCAACTCACCTTCATAGGTCATGGTGCCAGGTGCTGTCTTTAGGCGTATATCATAGCGTTCGCCATCACCTGGCTCGTCATTATATTTGGCTACATCCAGGCCACCGACCAGTACCCGTAGCGCATTGCCGACGGTCAAGGCGTCCAGTCCAGCATCTCTGGTTTGTTCACGATCAGGAACGAGTTTGAGTTCGGGCATCTCCAGTTGCAGATCCGTGTCCAGCGGTCCAATGACCGGGATTTGTTGTAACCTGTTGGCTAATTTTGTTGATAGCGCAGCTACCTTTTCCAGGTTTGGCCCCTTGAGTACAAACTGGAGTGGCTCGCCGCGTTGCCCTCCAACTATAGGGACTGGAGCAGCAAAGGCTTTAACGCCCGGTATTTTGGCAAGGTCTACCCGAACCTTTTCAATGATTTTGGTCTGATGTAATTTCCTCTGTTCCCTGGGTATCAGGCTGACATAGATTTCACCCTGATTTACCTGGCCTCTGTCACCGGTTCCAATGGTGCTGAACAGGCCGTAAATTTCATCATATTGTTTCAGGATGTTCTCGACACGGTGAAGTCGATCACGGGTATATTCAATACTGGATCCCAGGGGCGTCTTTAAAGAGACGATAAAGCGAGCCTGATCTTCTTCCGGCATAAACCCCTTGCCTAACTGTCCCATGAACCATCCGCTTGCATAAACGGTCGAGGCCGCCAGTACTATAACCAGCAGGCGTTGGTGGACTGCAAAACCGAGTACTGCTTTGTATAGGCGCTCCATGCCTTGAAATATGGATTCCAGTACGCGGTAGATCAAACCATGGTTCGTTTTGACGCGCAGGTATTTAGCGCACAGCATGGGCGTGAGCGTAACCGATACAAACAGAGAAACCATGACTCCAAAAACCACCACAACCGCAAAGGAACCGATAAATCGACCAATGATTCCTTCCATGAATACCACCGCACCGAATAGAGAAACCAGGGTAAAGGTGGAGGCCAGTATGGCAAACATGACCTGACTGGCGCCTTGAATCGCATGTACCTCTGGTGCGGTGTCAGGATCTTTCGTCATATGCCGGAAGATGTTTTCCAAAACTACAATGGCATCATCAACCACTACCCCGATGAGCAGGAGCAGTCCCAACATGGTCATGGTATTGAAGGTGTAGCCTGCGAAGTAAATGGCTGCAACGGCACCCAGTAGCGAGACAGGAATAGCCGTGGCTACGATCAGGGTGGAGCGCATACTCTTTAGAAATAACCAGACCACCAGTGCCGCCAGCAGAGTACCTTCGAAAAGATGCGTCTTTAACCCTTCAACGATAGCCGTTATCAGGTCAGCATCATCCACGACTATTTCCAGTTTCATGCCAGGCGGAAGCTGCGGCAGGATATCGCCGTCAAGCCTGTGTTTAACTTCTTCGATAAGGGCTACCGTATTGGCGCCGGATATTTTGATCAGTCCCAGTCCAACAGTAGGCGTACCGTTATAGCTGGCAAATCGTCTGAAATCCTCCAGCCCATCTTCGATATCAGCAACCTCATGCAGATAAACCGGCAAATGATCACGATAACTGACGATGAGATTTTTCAGCGCATGCAGGTCATGGTACTCAAGGTCCAGCTTGAGTTGTTGTTCACGATCCGAGCTGACCACGAAGCCGCCAGGCAACTTGATGTGCTCACGTTGAAATGCGCCAATCACATCATCTACTGCGATACCAAGTCCGGCCATGCGATGGATATCCAGATTGATCCGCACGGTGCGTTCACGCTCTCCCGCGATCAACACATTACCTACGCCACTCACCGTTTCAACCCGCTTCTTGATGATGTTTTTGGCATAGAGATTCAACTGCTGCAGGGTGCGATCTCCCTGCAATGACAGCCACATGACAGGGGTTCCACCAACCTCCACCTTTTTGACGATGGGTGTTTCAGTATCATTGGGCAACAGGCGTATTACCTCATTGATTTTTGCCTGCATCTCGTTAAATGCTGTATCAATGTCTTTTGACAGATCAAACTGAACAACTACTACCGATACCCCTGCCAATGATGAGGATTGAATGGTTTCGATACCTGAAATGCTGTTTACTGCGGATTCGATGATATTGGTCACAGATGCATCGATAATGGAGGGATCTCCGCCTGGCAATACCGTAGATACAGATAGCATGGGAAATTCTATTTCTGGCAGTTGGTCAACGCCTATACGGTTATAACTGATCACGCCAAAGAGGATCAGCACCAGGCTGAGCATATAGGTCAGCACATGGTTCTTTATGGAGAAAGCCGGCAGGTTCATTGTGCGCTTTCCTGAATTTCCACTCTTGCACCATCAGTCAGCCAGGCGGCGCCATCCAGCACGATAGATTCCCCTGCGCTAATACCCGACGTCACTTCAATCAGATCTCCTTGTTTCAAACCTGTCGTGACGACCTGCTCCGTCACTGCGTTGCCTTTTATCCGATACAGCACCATACCGGCAGGCCGGCGCACCAGTGTTTTTTCCGGCACGGCCACCGCTTGCGTATGTTTTTCAAGTATCACCCGGGCAATAATACTGGAGCCGGGTTTCCATTGGCCCTCGTTCTGGAAATCAACCAGTGCATGTAACGCTCGATTGCTTTCTTCCAGCATGGGGCGTATGTGAGTTACTTCGCTGATTACGGTTTGCTCACCTTGGGTTAACTCTACCTTCATGCCCAAATAGACCGATGTGGCCAACGTCTCCGGGAAATAGAGACGAGCGCGCAAGCTGTCCGTCGATGCTATCTGAAACAGCAGGGTACCAGGTTTGACGTAATCACCCCTGGAGACCGTCCGTTGTTGAATGATGCCATCGACAGGACTGGTTACTCTGGTATGGGAGAGTTGATAACGAACCTCTTTGAGTTTAGCTCTGGTGCCTATCAATTCTGCCTGGGACTGTTTCAGGGCTGTTAGCGCATCATCCAGAACTGATTGTGAAGCCAGATTTTTACTGAACAGCTCTTTGTTGCGCGTCAGAATTCGTTGTTGATTATCAATCAGGATCTGTAGACGTTGGATTTCAGCGCTGGCGATCTCTGCGGAAATCTTAAATGTCTCATCGTCAAGCGCTGCCAGCAGTTGGCCCGACTGCACCTGCATACCTTCATCCACTTTGATACTGTCAACTTCCGCAGAAACCTTGGCTGCGATATGGGGCGTACTGGGGCTTTCAACCTCTCCTCGAACCATGGTTGTGGAAATCATGGTTGTCTGAACGGCTCTGGTCATGGTGACCGGAGTGGCCTGGGGTGGTGCTATATCTTTAGGAGGTGCTGCAGATACCAAGGTGCTGAGAGTAAGCAGTAGCCATGCCGAACCCAGAAAAAAATGATTCATGTCCTATCTCCCAAATATGCGGATACCACGGCCATTACCTGTTGGGTAATGTAAGCAGGTGTGTTGTGCGCCGGTTGACTGCCAGGGAAGAAACGATCCAAAGGATTCAGCTCATAAGGCTTTTGCACCATGCCAATAATGATGACTGAGAGACTATGTGCGTCACAATCGGGCTTTAATTCAATCAACAGATTCATCAGGTGCTGGAATGAATGACCAAAAACTTCCTGCGCCAGATAGCGTAGTCGCTTTTCATCGCCATCTAATAATTCGCGCTGCATCAGGCGATGAAAATCGGGGTCATCATGCAACACTTCGCTTAATCGGGTGATGAAGTTCTGCAGGCGTAGTATTGGCTTATCCTGCCCAGTCAGTGCTTGCAGTAGCAGTTCTGATTTATTCTCGAAAGTATCGGTGATGACTGCAATATAGAGCGACTGTTTATCCTTGAAATGGTTGTATAAAGCAGGAGTGCTGATGTCAACTGCACACGCGATATTGCGCATGGATACCCCTTCATACCCTCGCTGGGAAAAAAGCAGGATTGCCGCCTTGAGGATGGCTGTTCTTGTATTGCTCACGTCTGTTTTTCCCGGCATATATTAATTAACGTTCATTAATCTTATTCAAGATAGATGACCGGTAACTTTCTGTCAATCATGGGTACAAGCTGGTGGCGTTTAATTCTCTGGAAGGGTGAGCCGTGCGCGCCAGAATGGGTAATCGTGGTGCGTACGGCGCACCCTACGTTCGGCACATTTAGAGAAGCCAACCTCCACCCTGAACCCCGAAATTCGAGTTATCAACGCCAGATGAAGCACCGCTGACCTTCCAGCGTTTAGCCAGAAACCAGTAAGGGCCTCGTGAAACATAATCATGAGAATTACGCGGTAACTTCTGTCGACTTAGGATTAATTTCATAATAGTGTGTGTTGCCAAACCGCTTTTCCAGCGGGCTGTCACACCAGCAAAAGAGATCTGAGAGAGATGAAAGATACGGTTAAAGAGTATTACGGCAAGGTGCTGCAGCACTCTGGAGACCTCCAGACCAATGCCTGCTGCACTGATGCTGAGATGCCTGGCTATCTGCGCGATGCACTGTCCAATATTCACGACGAAGTTATGGCCCGCTACTATGGCTGCGGCCTGGTGAGCCCTCAACTGCTTGAAGGAACAAGAATTCTCGATCTGGGAAGTGGCTCCGGACGGGATTGCTACGCGCTGGGGCAGATGGTCGGTGAGTCGGGGTATGTGCTTGGCGTGGATATGACCGATGAACAACTTGAAGTCGCAGACCGCCATATCGAATGGCATCGTGACCGTTTTGGTTATGCCAAGAGCAATGTGGAATTCCGCAAGGGCTACATCGAGAAATTGGATGAGTTGGGTCTTGAGGAGAGCAGTTTCGACATCATTGTCTCCAACTGTGTCATCAACCTCTCTCCCGACAAGGAGGCCGTGTTGCGGGAGGCCTATCGCCTGCTCAAGCCAGGTGGTGAGCTCTATTTTTCCGATGTTTACTCTGACCGGCGGGTGCCTGAGCATCTGATTGCCGACCCTGTGCTCTACGGCGAATGTCTGAGTGGCGCACTCTACTGGAACGATTTTCAGAATCTGGCGAAAAAAGCGGGATTTGCTGATCCCCGCTTGGTGGAGGATCGCCCGATTACCATTGATAATCCGGAGATCGAAGAGAAGATAGGCCACATCGGTTTCTACTCAGCGACCTATCGGCTGTTCAAGCTGGACGGGTTGGAACCGGCCTGCGAGGACTACGGACAGGCAGTGGTCTATAAAGGGGGTATCCCGGAGAGCGAGCAGACTTTCGCCCTGGATGACCACCATATCATTGAGAAGGGCAGAATGTTTCTGGTCTGCGGCAATACCTACCGGATGCTGAATGAAACCCGCTTCAGTGAATACTTTGAATTCTATGGGAATTGGGATACTCACTACGGTATCTTCGATGATTGTGGCAGTAGTTTGCCCTTCAGGCAGGCAGGGCAGGGTGAAGAGGAATCAGCGGGAGGCAGTTGCTGTTAATCGCGAAAAGAGCCACACCGTAGGCCAGATCAAGCGCAGCGGATCAGGCAATCACTGAATGGGTTACTTTTCCGCGAAAAAAAAGCCGCCTCTCTATTTGAGAGGCGACTAGTGGAGGTCGTTTTAGTGCTAGTATTATTATTTATTATAAAAACATGAAGTTGAGTCTATATCTTCATATAAATTATATTGTTCTCTCATGTTACCCGATTCTCTACGGATAACTACCCTGCATCAGTTAAAGCGTGGGTTGTAAGTCACCCATGTGCCTTCTGCAACAGCCTCTTTGCCTGCTGGATCAAGGGTGTGCACTGACCCATCGGGATGGATGGTAACTGAGACGATTTGTGGATCGTCGTTGGTAACCATGGAGCCGTCATCCATCTGCGCGCCCCAAACTTTGATTGCTCTGCGAATCTTTGCCATTTTAAGCCTCCTGAAAATGAGCATTACGTGCGTGTATTAATAACCAAGTGATCTGGTAGGGATTAGAGCAAAGACCAACTAAAACTGTCAACTATTATTTTGGAATAGTTCTAAACTAATTTCCCTGAAATTTATTAATATGAGTAATGACGTAAATAAGTTATTGTTTTATTAGTTATTAACCAGCGGGCATGGTATTTCATCAGGTGTTTTACAGGCTGGGGGTATTGTGGAGATGGATCGGCTTTACAGACCCTGAAAACAAAAAAAGCCAGCCCGAAGGCTGGCTTTTTCCTGATCAGGCGTGGCCTGAATTACTTTGCGGCTTCCGGTGCAGCGGGGGTAACCGGGGCAACAGGTGCGTAGGGAGCGCCGTAAGGTGCATAACCGTAGTAGTAGGGTGCATCATAGCCGTAACCACGAGCGGTGGTATGGGCGCTTGAACGGGCTTTGCCTGAGAAGTTCATGTTGAAAGCCATGTCGCCGTCACCAAAACCGTCGAACATGCCGTCGTTGTAGCCGTTGTCGTTGAAACCCCAGAAAGCGTTGGCCTGGGTGGAGGCGATCAGTGCGGCAATTGCGATGATTTTTTTCATGATTGTATTCCTGTATCGGTAATAAGTTGTTTGATTTTGTTTTCGGTCGTTGTGACTCGATGGGGATAAGTATATAAGCAAAAACTAATATGTCAACAGGTTTTTTATCGCCCTTAAAAATATCTTATGGGACGAAGTGGTGATCGGAATAGCTTACGGGGTTTGCTGGGAGAGCGTATCGAGTGAATCGTGATGATCAGCAGCCAGTCGGCAGAAGTTCGATGTTGTAGATGCTGGAAAACTGCAGCGTAACAGGGGCACAGGTTTCACCTTGAATACGGACACGCAGGGTATTGAGATCGATACTATTCAGGTCGACACGTATTTTTGGGTGGTGCGTTGCTTTGACCTGAGCCGGAAGGGTGGGAAAGTCAACCGTGGGTGGCCAATAGAGTGCGTAGTTCACTCCAGGGGTTATCCTGATGATATTCGGGGACTGATCCAGGTGGATCAGAGCTCCACCAGGGTCCTGAGTGGTGAAGGTCCAATTCAATGTTTGTTGAGCACCATTCGCATTGAGTTTTGCAATGGCCAGGTATGACTGGTTCCAGTCGAGCCGCTGAAGCGGGAAGAGCGCAAACTGCCGACGGGTAAATCGATGGTTGGGGTCATTTTCTGAGTTTATCAGTCGAACCTGTTCTACTTGCTCAAGCCCTTGGTCAGTGATTTTGTGAAGGGTGAAGGCACCAAGAGATAGGGTCCCTGTCAGTGCTGGATTGACCTGGATTGAGATCGGATAACCAGAGACCTCATAGTCCGGCAGCGGGTCGGGTTCCTCTGCATAGAATGCGGGAGGGATATTTACGGCATCCTTAGGTGGCCAGAGGACAACCTCCGGATTCTCCTCGTGACGCAACCGGGTGAGCTGTTCGACGTATTCCTCACGCAATTTCACCGGGTTTGCACAAAATTGCAGATAGCTGCAGGAGGCAGTGTAGCGTCCCCAATCCGGCGTTGATCTGCAGTTTTCCCGGAACCACTCTGCTGTTACCCTCACAGGGGGTTCGCATATTTCGTAGTACTTGCCGCTCTGATCGTAGTTGGCCCCTGCAGGGGGTGTGCTGCAAAAAGCCTCGAGCCACTCAGCATCAATCTGTTTGTTGCCATGGCAGATTGTGTAGTATCTACCGGTTCCGGAAAATATCGCTTGTGGGGGAGTTTGTCGGCAAAACTGCTCCATATAGTCGCTATTAAGCAACATGCCTCCGGGGCAGGCTTCCGGCCATGGCTTGCGGAAGTGGGCGTGTGGTGGGATCTCATTGCAGAGCTGCGTGAAATAGTCCTGAGTCAATTGTGTACCCAAACAGTTTACCGGGGCACTGGAGACGGCGACCGCAGGGGGTTGGGTACAGAGTTGCTGAAGGTCGCTGCGTCCGAGTTTGAAAACCTGAGATATGCCTTCGAGTGACATGCCAATCTCATCAGCGGCAAAATCGAGGAAGGTGAAACGGTGGTAGATGGCGCTCATCAGATTGTCGATGGCACTGTGAACGTCGTGCTTTCCGATAGTGGCATTTTCCTTGACTAACTCATGGGCATAGCCTGCATTTTGCGCCCGTTTGCCGGGATCGATGCCACTGAAGCCAGGATTGCCTTTGATCTCGGTGTGGGCGGAGATGGATAGATAGGGGGGCTTGGCATTACGGTTGATGTCAAGATAGTAGGCGTGACTGCCTGCTGCAGTGGCCAATTGAATATTGTGCCTGAATTCTACCATCCCAGCCTGGGTGCGCAGTTGATTGAGATATTCCAGGCCGGTGTCAGAGAGGGATATCTGACTCCAGATGAGCAGGATTGTCAGGAGACCGGAACTTTGCCGCAAGTGGTTTAGAGGTTTCGACATGTCAGTTAGGATGGCGCTGATCAAAAAATTTTTTTGTCATCTCGACCGCAGGGAGAGATCTCCAGCTTCGAAGCTGCAAATGAGCGATTGTAGACCCGTTCAAATTTGCGAAACTGGCAAAAGCCGCTTGTCGTGCTGAGTCTGTTGCTTGATCCGCTGTGCTTGGTCATGCCTGCGAATTCAAAGTGGCGAGGTTCAAAGTTTCTCTCAAACGTTCTCTGCGTGTTTCCAGATTGCCGGATTGATCTCGATGGTCTCGCTGTCGCTGCCGAACCAGACTTGTCCATCCTGAATGGTGCACTGTAGCTGCATGTTGCGCTGTGCCAGGTTCGCCAGTGCCTGACTGGAGTCGTCTGATAGGTTGATTACCGAGAGGTTGGAGAGGCGTTGCAGATTGTCCCGGTTCTGTTCCCACCAGATATCGGCCCCACGGCCGGAATAGAGGTATACGATTACGTTCTTGGCGCGGCCAGAGGCCTTGCGTAACCTTTTTTCGTCGGGCTGTCCGAGTTCTATCCAGCAGTCGATCTCGCCGCTCAGACTCTTATTCCAGATATCGGGTTCATCATCGGTACTGATCCCTTTGGTGAAGATGAGCCGTTCATCTGCGTTCATGGCAAAGGCCAGCAGCCGCACCATCATGCGCTCGTCTGTTTCTGACGGGTGGCGGGCAACGGTGAGTAGGTGTTCCTGATAGTAGTTTCTGTCCATATCCGCAATCTGCAGCGTGGCCTTGAAGATAGTCGCTTTAAGAGCCATCGTGTACTTTTCCCCGCAGGGCCTTTTTCTGGCCGTGTTTGTTTTTCCGATCCAGTCTTTTTCGTTGCGAGCTTCGACTAGGCTTGGTTTTGACGCGTTTCTTGCGGGTGACGGTGACGCTCTTGAGCAGTTCCTGCAGACGCTCCAGAGCGGCTGTCCGGTTTTTTTCCTGGCTCCTGAACTGTTGGGCCTTGATGACGATGATGCCCTCTTTGTTGATGCGGTGATCTGAGAGCAAGAGCAAACGATGTTTATAGAAATCGGGCAGGGAAGAGGCCTGGATGTCGAAACGCAGATGGATGGCGCTGGATACCTTGTTGACATTCTGTCCGCCGGCACCTTGCGCGCGTATCGCCACAAATTCGATCTCGTCATCGGGGATGCTGACTTGGTGGGAGATTTTCAACATGAAAGGTCTCGGATGAAAATGTGGTCTAAATCAAGAAACTCAGTGCAATGCCAGAAATAGATCGCTTCGATTCATTGATCATTCTACCACTGTAAAGTGCCGTGCCGCCCTGTTCTGCTAAACTGCACGCGTTTTTATAAGATTGGATGACCGGGAATGTGAACGACCCCTCTGCTGATATACAAGTATATGCCGCGCTGACGCCTGACAGGATGCTGGATGCGATCGAGGCAACTGGCGTCGACTGCGACGGCAGGTTTCTGGCGCTGAACAGCTACGAAAACCGCGTCTACCAGGTCGGCGTTGAGGACAGTGTTCCGATTGTTGCCAAGTTCTACCGGCCTAATCGCTGGTCGGACGAGGCGATTCTGGAGGAGCATCAGTTTACTCAGTTGCTGGCAGATCAGGAGATCCCGGTCATTGCCCCTATCGTGGATTGCAATGGTGAAAGTCTGCATCGGCAGGGTTCCTATCGATTCGCCCTCTACCCTTCCCGGGGTGGGCATGCACCTGAACTCGACAACCCTGATCATCTGGAGCAGTTGGGGCGTTTCGTCGGCCGAATTCACGCTTTTGGCGCTACAGGTTCATTTTCTCACCGGCCGAAAATTGATATCGAGAGTTATGCCGTCAAGCCGCGGGCGTTTCTCCTGGAGAAGGGGTTTATTCCGGCGCATCTGACGGCCGCCTATCAGACCCTCACTGCAGATCTGGTCAAACAGATCGGGGGGAGTTTTGAACGGGCAGGTGAAATCAGGACCTTGAGACTACATGGAGATTGCCATCCCGGTAACATCCTCTGGAATGAAGGAAGCGCCCATATTGTGGATTTTGATGATGCCCGCACAGGACCGGCGATACAGGATCTTTGGATGTTTCTCTCCGGTGACCGGGCCTATATGACTGCCAGGCTGGCGGATCTTCTGGAGGGCTATACTCAGTTCTTCGATTTCAACCCTGCCGAGCTGCATTTGATTGAAGGTCTCAGGACAATGCGTTTGATTCACTATGCCGCCTGGATCGCCTCTCGCTGGGACGACCCTGCCTTTCCTGCGGCTTTTCCCTGGTTCGATACCGACCGCTATTGGGAAGAGCATATCCTGATGTTGCGGGAACAGGCGGCTTTATTGGATGAGCCGCCACTGATCTGGGACTGACCGGCGGGTCGTCTACAAATATTCTATCTCTGTGATCCAGTAGATATCCTTCCCGCCAGGGGTATTCACCTCTACCTCATCATCCAGGTTCTTTTTCATCAGGGCGCGGGCGAGAGGGGAGTCCATGCTTATATAACCCGCTTCAAAATCGATCTCGTCTGGCCCGACGATACGGTATCGCGACGTCTCTCTCGTTGAGTCCTCCAGGGTCACCCAGGCGGCAAAAAAGACCTGCTGCGGGTTGGTTGGTCCCTGATCGACAATCTTTAGCGAAGGCAGTCTTTTTTGCAGATAGCGGATTCGCCAGTCTATCCCGCGCAGCTCTTTTTTGCGGTAGATGTATTCCGCATTTTCTGAGCGGTCACCTTCAGCAGCGGCAGCACTCAGCGCTTTTGTGACATCTCTACGGCGTAGCCACAGGGCGCGCTCTTCCTCTTCGAGGCGTCTGTAGCCATGCGCGGTGATATAAGGGGACTTTGGTGGAGCGGGGGGACGGTATCTGCCCATGATTATTCAATCTGTTTTTCTAGGAAGATATCTCAAACCAAAGGACAGAAATGACAATTAACTTAGGGAACCCCTGAATAATTGTCATTTCGAGCATCGCGAGAAATCTCAACCTACGTAAGCCTTTGATAACTCCGTAGTTTGAGATCTCTCCCTGCGGTCGAGATGACAGAGACCGGATTAATCAGAGATTCCTTAGTTCTACTTTGTCAGATTAGATCTATAAGTAACTCACTGAATAATATAAAATATATGCTGTGAATTTCTTGGCAATCATCGTAAGGAAGAGCATCAAATGACAAGCACCAAGGTCATTTGAATTACCTGATACGCGCATAAGTAGAATCGATCGCATAGCGGAGCGATTCCAACGTTTCCAGTACCGCTTTGAATCCCATTTTCGAAGCAAGACGAGGTCGGTGTTTCAACCGGTCACACACTATCTCAAAGGCCTGATGCAAGCGCAGAGAAAGAACATGGAACGCATGGAAGAGGTGGTTGCAGGCGCAGATGATCAGCGTCTCCAGCATATGCTCACCGAGTCCCCGTGGGATCATCGTGCGGTGTTAGACCAAGTGGCGCTGGAAGCCGATCAATGGCTGGGTGGAACCGCGGATACCTGTCTGTTGCTCGATGAGAGTGGCCTTGCCAAGAAGGGTAAACATTCAGTGGGGGTTAAACGCCAATGGAATGGCCGCCAGGGCAAGGTGGATAACTGCCAGGTTGGTGTATTCGCAGCACTGGGTAAAGGGCACTTGTCCACGCTGATAGATGAACGTCTCTATCTACCCAAAGAGTGGGTATCGAACCCGGCTCGCTGTCGCAAGGCGGGTATCCCGGAAGTTGAACGGAAACATCAAAGCAAGTCAGAGTTGGCGCTGGAGATGGTGCGTCATCAGAGGACGCTTGGCCTGCGTTTTGCCTGGGTGGGTGCAGATGGGGGATACGGGAAGGATCCGGCTTTTCTGAGGGGTTTGGAGGCGATGGGTGAAACCTTTGTGGTGGACATCCACAAAGACCAA
This sequence comes from Gammaproteobacteria bacterium (ex Lamellibrachia satsuma), assembly GCA_019623805.1. Taxonomy (NCBI): domain Bacteria; kingdom Pseudomonadati; phylum Pseudomonadota; class Gammaproteobacteria; species Gammaproteobacteria bacterium (ex Lamellibrachia satsuma). Next base: position 64,534 of record CP053680.1, on the reverse strand, counting down.
CAGGTCTACCTGGAAGATCCACAGCCGTTCATACCGGAGAGCACGACAACGCGCGGTCGTCGTCGAAGTCGTCTGCAAGCCCAGGCAGCCCGTCTGCGCGTTGACCAGTGGCTCAATGAGCAACGGGACAGCGAGTGGCAGCAAGTGGTATTACGGGATAGCAGCAAGGGCAAACTGCGCGTCGAGATCCTGCATCATCGGGTTTGGCTTTGGGATGGAAAAGAAGCCCAGGCACATCAATGGCACCTGATTGTACGACGAGAGGTCAATTCACCGGAGACGATTAAATACACCTTGTCGAATGCACCGGAAGAAACGCCATCCCATTGTCTTGCAAAGATGCAGGCGCAGCGGTTCTGGGTTGAGCGTTCGTTCCAGGATGGTAAGAGTGAATCAGGTCTTGCTGATTATCAGGCCCGTAAATGGAAATCCTGGCATCACCATATGGCCTTGGTCATGATGGCGATGTTATTCATGCTCGAAGAGCGAATTGTGCAAAAAGATGATCACCCCTTACTCAGTTGTTCAGACATCGAATCGCTATTGCGTGCCTTCCTGCCACGGCGAGATATTGAACGCGATGAAATACTACGGCAAATGACGAAACGGCATCGTAAACGACAAGCGGCTATCGACTCCCAATATCGAAAACAGACGCTGGAACAGTCGGTTGCCGGGTGATGGAATCTGACAAAGTAGAATTAGAAGTGTCCTAGATATCCCCAGCATTATTGACGTACTGGTTCCTGTACTTGTCAAATAAATCAATACCGGCTTTCTTCTGTTGTGGGGTCATCATTCGCGAAGTTTCAATGATAATATCTGTTGCCAACTTGTAACCTGAACGGCTTGCCAGCTTGTACCAGGCATACGCCTCGACGAGGTCTGTTTGGACGCCTTGGCCGTGTCGGTACATATCCCCAAGCATGAATTGTGATGTAGGGACACCCTTTTCGGCACTTATCCGCCACCAGCGCATGGCCTCTTTATAGTCTTGTTTCCAACCAGGCTCGGGACCCATTACGGTGCCACCGTAATAGTTTTTCAGCGCCAGCAGGTTTTGTGCAGGCAGGTAGTCTGAATCTGCTGCCACACGCCACCAGTGAGCCGTTTTTTCAGCATCCTGCACATTTTCAGGGCCGTAATCATAAACTTCTCCCAAATAGGTTTGTGAGACCGGATCTCCCATCTTGGCGGCTTCGGTACAGGGGACGATGGCAGCTTCATATTCGGCAGCAGCGAAGAGTCGTTCACATTGCTGGATGGGGGTTTCAGCAGAAACCACAGTGGGCAAAAGAAGAGGAAGTAAAATGCAGACTGTATTTTTGTACATGGAGAGCATGATTGCTACGGACCAAGATCGATTGTGAAAAACAGGATTCAGCTAAAGATACTGATTCTGCATCAGTTTTTCCAGTGGATTGATTGCCTCGTCTTCGCCAGGGTTAATGAAGTGGCTTGCGATAGGCGGAGCCTGTTTTCCAGACTCCGCCCTTCTGTCATGGGTTTGTTAATCTGAATCCAGTGACAGCATAGGTCGCAAAGTTGATAACAGTTTGTCCCCCACACCGGGCACCAGAGTCAGCTGATCCACAGAGGTAAAACTGCCGTGTTCCTGCCGAAATTTGATGATGGCTTCCGCTTTGGAAGCACCAATACCCTTGAGCTCGGATGCCAGGGTCTGTGCGTCAGCCTTGTTGATATTAACCACTTCTGCACTGGCAGTAACCGGTAGAGCCAAAAGCATCAATATCAGTGTAATGTTATGAATGAATCCTTTCATTGCCTATCTCCTTAGAAAAACTTGACCAGGTTGTCTTTAAATATGGGAAGTTACACTTCAATATCCCACACCCTCACCCCGAGGGGCTTAGCAATTCTGGCCCGAGGAGGAATTAAAGTCATTGGTAGATGTCTTAAGATTCTGTAGGATTTTTCTTAGTGCTTATTGCAGGGGTTAGTCGCTCTTCTCTTTATGTCCACCGAATTCGTAGCGCATGGCGGACAGTAGCCTGTCTCCATAATCAGCCTCTCCACGGGAGGAGAAACGGTTGAATAGGGCAGCGGTGAGTACATGGGCAGGAGCCCCCGATTCGATGGCAGCTATGCTGGTCCAACGCCCTTCGCCGGAGTCGGAGACTCTGCCGGAAAAATCGGTGAGATTGGGGTTGTCGCCCAGTGCGGCGGCGGTGAGGTCGAGTAGCCAGGAGGAGACAACACTGCCCCGGCGCCAGAGTTCGGCCACCTGCGCAACGTCTATATCGTATTGGAATGTCTCGGGATCCCTCAGTGGGGTGGTCTCCGCATCGGACTCGGCGGCCAGCTGCCCAACGTTGGCGTGGCGGAGGATATTGAACCCTTCGGCATAGGCAGCCATCAAGCCATACTCGATGCCGTTGTGCACCATTTTGACAAAGTGTCCTGCCCCTGCAGGTCCGCAGTGGAGCCACCCCTGTTCTGCCGGTCCTGGATTGCCGGAACGACTGCGGGTGCGGGGAATTTTGCCAACCCCGGGAGCCAGTGAGGTGAAAACAGGTTGAAGCCGAGAGACAGTTTCCTGTTCGCCGCCGATCATCAGACAGTAACCCCGTTCAAGTCCCAGGACTCCGCCGCTGGTGCCGACATCGAGATAGTGGATGCCTCTCTCATGGAGGTGTTTATAACGGGTAATGTCATCCTTGTAGTAGGAGTTGCCGCCATCGATGATGGTGTCACCCTCGTCCAGGTAGGCGGAAATCGCCGTAATGGTGTTGTCCACCACACCCGCCGGCACCATGATCCAGACTGCGCGGGGAGCTTCCAGTTTCTGCACCAGATCCTGCCAATCCGTGGCGCCGGTGGCACCCTCCTGTTCCATTTGAGTGACTGCCTCCCGGTTCAGGTCGTAGGCAATACACTCGTGACCGTCTTTCATCAATCGCCGCACCATGTTGGCGCCCATGCGCCCCAAACCGATCATTCCCAGTTGCATCCCGTTCCTCCGATTAATTCCAGTCGATACGCTCATCTCATTAACGTCATTTTAGTCTAACGCTGTAGATAGAGTGATATCCCATAATTTATGGTGGGATATCCCACAATTCAAATAAAGTCCTAAACTAAATTTTTCCTATCTTGCTGATTCCAAAGAAAATTAAATTTTGGCATGACTCCTGCTTTTGGGTTTTACGAACAAGTGCTAAAAACTTGCATGCCTTCCGCACGTTGGTCGGCAGTAGTACCTAAATAATTAAAAAGGGGAGAGATCATGTTGGGAAAATCCCGTAAGGCCGGCCTTTTGTTAAAGGCCGGGTTTCTGGTATTTACGTTTGCGGGCATCAATAGTTCCTGGGCCGGTGTACTGGATGAGCCGAAGGCCCATCCCGCCATTCCGTTGCTGGATGAGAGTGGCAGCCATGTGTTGGATAGCGGTAAGCCTTACAGTCCGCGCATGAGTTGCGGCACAGGTGGCTGTCACGACTACGATGCGATTACCCACGCCTTCCATTTTGAACAGGGGCGTGACGAAGCAAGAGATGACTTTGGTGCCGAGCGTGGTCTGCCGCAATTGGTCTCTCCCGGGTATTACGGTGGATATAACTGCATGGGCAGCAATAACCCCGATATCCTGGCGAAAAAGGAGAATGCCACAGAATCCGATTTTGCCGATCATGGCTCTGCCGGACTGGTCAAACGCTGCGTCAGCTGTCATTCCGGTGGCGGTTGGATGGAGAAGGACCGTAACGGTCGACGCTACGATGAGGTGGATCCAACCACCGTAACGGCACTGGATGGTGACTACTTCAATCGTAGTACTGATGCTGATGGTAACCCGGTAATAACCCAGTGGGACTGGCAGAAGAGTGGGGTGGTGGAGAACGACTGCCTGATGTGCCATGCCAGATATGTCGATCTGAAAAGTTTTGATGCCAGATTGCCCGCCGGTGATGCGCCGCTGGACATGTTCAAGGATGTACGCCGTCATGCGTTGATAGACAATGATCATTTCCGTTATGCCGATAGTGCGATCCTTGAGTTTCTGAATATCAATATGGATGGCAACCCTGCGAACGACAAGGCGTTGATGCAGTTTGCCCGCGTCGATGATGATGCCGATGGGGCGGTTGCAGTGGAGGCAATTCCAGTGGATGCGAATGGTGAGCCTGTCATCACCTGGAATGCGGCTGCCTTCGACGGCGACAGAAAGGCTGTGATTCCCATGGTTCGATATCCTGCCAACGACGCCTGCATGCAGTGCCATCGTACCGCCAATTCACGGCGAGGTTTTTACGGTTTCGGTGATAACGCCACGCTGGTCTATGAAGAGAATGACCTGCTGGTGCGGGACTATCAGGATGATGTGCATAAGGGACTGGACTGGACCGAGGCCAATGGTGAAACCCGGGAGATCCAGAACTGTAATGCCTGCCACACGCGCAATTACTACAATCCATCCCATTCCAATGTGGATCTGGATGCCGACCACAGCTTCCTCAAGGGCAACTCCGACATGGATGTGGCCAACGAGCGCGATTACACACCCTCGGCCAAATCCTGCGTCTATTGTCACGATGATGCAGAGACACCTGCGATCCCATCCGGTCATCCCGACATGCTGAGCGCACACAGGGAACGCTGGAAACTTGCTGGAGATATGGCGGGTTACACGGAAAATTCACTCACCAGTATCACCCAGACCCATCTTGATGTAGTTACCTGTGAGGCGTGTCATATCACTGATAAGGCGAGTCGTGGCACATCATTGCAGATCATGTACCGCTATGCGGCCAGTGAGGACGGAAAAGTGCGTCTTCGCCCCTACAACGCAAGATACCGTTACTACTGGAAGGATAAAACCAGCGGTTATGTCTTCAGCCAGACAGAACGTAACAGCGCATTTCGTATGGAGACCGATGCCAATGGTGACCAGTACGGTGCGGTAATCGATCCGGTTTCCGGTGCTGAGTTGGGACAGGTGACGGTGCGTTTTTCACACGGCTCCTGGCGTTTTGGTGACCCTGCCGATTATGACACCATGATGGCGCTGAAAGGTGCCTATGACGCCGTGCTGCTAGGCAAGGGGTTGGAAAATCCCGATGCGGTTCTGGTCTGGAGTGCATCCAACTTCTATGTGATGTCCCACAATACCCGGCCTGCTGTAGAGGCAGCACAGTGTGAAGATTGCCATACACAAACGGCACGGGGCGCCTTTAGTTCGCTGATCTCAAACGATGGTATTCTGAGTGAGGCAAATATCAAGACTGTCACTACCGTGGTGGACAAACGTCTGGTGGATGAAGGGGTAATCGTTTTTGATTTCCCCTCCATGAAAGTGGATGCCAACGGCGTGGTGACCGAAAATGTTTCCGACATTCTCTACTCCAGTGGAATCAATCCCTCCCTTTCCCGTCTGAATTCCTCTATTGCTCCTGTGATCAGCGGTATGGTTCAGAAGATAGTCAGCGACACTGCTATGGCAGGTATCGGTCTTGCTGAAGGGGATATTGCTCCGCTGCAGCTGTTAATGCCCACTGGGGAGATCTATCTGTTTCAACCCAGCAACGGTGAGCCTGCGGTGCGTCAGGTCGCTATCATGTCGGAGGACAGTGTGCAGGCAGGTGTGGTGTTACCCACCTATCGTTTCCTGGTCGGAATGGGGAGTGACGAACTGGCCACTGCGGCAACCCAGGCTACCAATCGTCAGACCTATATGGTCTATCGACTCGAAGCCACAGACAGCAGTGGCAACCCGGTCACCCAATTTCCGGGTACACCGCTCTATGTGAAGTTGCCCTGGAGTGGCACCGATGTGGATCAAGTCAGCATCGTTACCTCGTCGGATGGAGTCGCCTGGGGTCAGGTTGATCCTGCCAGTATTGTGCTGGTTCGCCCTCAGACAGCGGCCGAGGATGGCTACGTGGTTATGCGCACTGACCATTTCAGTTACTACGCAGTAACCGATGCGGTAGCCCGTGACACGGTTGACAGTACATCCATCTCATCCAGCGGAGGTGGCTCCGTCATTTATCTACCGATGGTGTTGCTGCTCCTGTTAAGTGGACGCCTTCTCCAGCGAAGAAAAACAGCACGGATCTGATCGTCCAAAGCCATCACCGTGACAGGGGCTGATTGCCTCTGGTCTCGGTGATGGCGTTTTTCCTGGGAGGTGAAGATGCCGTTTCCTATCAAAAAGAGTGTCGTCAAGGTGCTGCTGCCCTGGGGTGCCGGTGCAGGTTTCGCCATGGGTCATATGACCCTATCCAGTCGCTGCACTCTGGTGCTGTTGGGACAGTGCACCGGTTGTGCCGGATGTGTCATAGCCCTCGCCTCATTGGTGGGTTGGGCCGCGCTCAAGGATAAAGGGGCAGAGACAAAGACACCCCGCCGTACCTGATGTCCTGCTTTCGAGCCATCGGAATCATGAGTGGAGGGTTCCTTCTCTGTACACTTTCTCCGGCGTGGGCCGGTTACTCCGGTTTTATGGAGACCACACTGCAGATGGATAACTTCCTGTTCAATAACAATCGGAGTTATCTGGAGCAGTGGGGCGAAGTCATCTACACAGACAGGATAAAGGGGCAACAGGCTGTACTGCAGTTTGGACTGCGAGGTGGAGATGAGGGAGAGATTGACCATGCACTCCATCAGCTCTATTTCCGCACTCAAATTGAACGTTACGGAAGTGAAGTGACCATCGGCCGATTTGACCATGCTGACGGCGGTGGATTCTACACCCTTGACGGCATCTCCCTGCAGAGCGCCGAGAGGCCCGTCAGATGGAATCTCTTTGCAGGATCATCCAAGCGAATCGATGACTATGACGGTCTGAGCGGTGGTTTTCTGCTCGGGGCCGAAGGCCGTTATCAGGCTGAAACCGGGTCAGGATACAGTGGTCTGAAAACAGTGAATACCCGGTTGGGACTTCAGCACCAGTGGCATGATGAAAACGCCTTACGGATGACTTGGGGCATGGGCGGCTCTGGTGGCGGTGATCCGAAGGCAATTGGGCTGAAACGCTTCAATGTTTCCGGCAGTTTTCGCCTTGATCAACAGGAGATGGACGCACTTTCGGGCAGTGCAGACATCGACCTGCAGACATATGGTCGTATGCACCTGCTCTATGACTTCTACCAACCAGGTAAAACACCGGCCAGCTTCCGCGACCGTTTCTATCACGATTACGCAAGGGGAAGGCAGAGCGTGGCAAAGGGTAGCTGGCACCGACCGCTGACCCGTCGCCTGACAGGTTTGTTGGAGGTGAGCCGGCGATGGCGCGAAATAGGTAGCAGTGGTTCAGGCATGGCGGCCGAGTTGAACTACCGTGATGTCGATGGATGGAGACTGGAGTCCCGGCTGGACTACCTGACCTTGAACGGGGACGAATCGATCAGTCTTTATGGTCGGGTGAGAAAGGCGCTGACGGCGTTTGTCGAGTTGGAGCTTGAAGCTGTTTTGCAACGCAAAGAGACCCAACTCTCTGGAAGCAACCAGGCCATTGGCAGTGCCTTTCGCCTCAAGCGCAGGTTGAGAAAAGACCTCTTTATTGATCTGTTCGGTGAGTATATCGACCAAAGCGATCGTGATAATGAATATCGGCTGGGACTGAGTCTGCGTTACGACTTCTTCAAGATGCCACAGGCGGGTGTGCTGTGAAGATCCGGCTGACTTTCTCTCTCTGTCTGATGTTTTTTACCCTGATTGCGGTTTCCGCCGAGGTTGTCAAACAAGGGGATGAACCGAAATGGTGGGAGAAGCGCCGCCAGCGGGCCGATATCTTTTTTCCCCATAATGCACATCAGGAGATTATGAAAAACCGTGGTGATGTCTGCATGGCGTGCCACCCTTTCAGTGGGACAAAACTGACAGATCTGAAAATGCTCAGCAAGTTGGAGACTCTCTCCAACGAACCCTTGGAGGCGATTTGCCACGAGTGTCATGTGGCGGAGCGTTCCGCTCCCATTGCCTGCGAATACTGCCATCCCGATACCAGCACCATCCGACCCGAGGATCACGCTTTTGACTACAAGACGATCCACGGCGAAGCGGCAATCCAGGATCAGGTGGCCTGCCGTCTCTGTCATCTGGATCTGAGTTTTTGTACTGATTGCCACTTTCGGCGCAACAGTCCGCATCGTGTCAATCACCCGCTGGGTTACCGGGATCGCCACGGGCTTGAAGCGAGGATGGACCCTGCGACCTGCGGAAGTTGTCACAATGCCGGTTACTGCCGGGAGTGCCATAGAGGAGGCAATCCATGAGATGGCTCTGGATGATAATGATCTCTCTTTTATTGAGTGGCTGTGGCGGCGGAGACAGCGATGACGATGCCGACGCGATATCAGCAGCGGTTTCCGGACGGCTGTTGTTGGACAGTTCTCACGGCGATGGTGGTACCGCTTGGGGCCTGGAGGCCTGCGATAGCTGTCATGCTCTGGCGGTAATCCACAGTGACGCCCCGGCGTCCACTCAACAGCTTGTGCAACAGAAAGGCTACTCCACCTGTACCGGTTGTCACGGAGATAACGGCACAAGCCTGACTCGGCCCTGTTTGGTCTGCCATAACACGCAGGATCTGCCTGCTGATCCTCATCAGGATGGCGGCCAGGCTCACCATTTTTCTGGTGGCACCCCCGGTGCCTTGACCGATGCTGAGTGCCTCACCTGCCACTTTGGTTCTGATATGGATGGGTTTTTTGACTCCAACAGCGACTTGACCCTGTTTGCTGATGCTGCGGGTTTTCTTGCTCCCTACACCACTGAGACCGATTTCTGTCTGCGCTGTCACAACCGGGACCATCAGCAGCCGGGGTTTGAGATTGTCGGCAGTAGCTTCGATGATCCCCTGATTGCTCTGGAAGACGACTATCAGGTATTCGATTATCACGGCTGGCGGGATGGTAGCGGACAGGGTACCTATGCCGGTCTGCGCGACGGTTATCTCTACCCTGATCTGGTCAACTGCAGTGACTGTCATGCGATGCACGGCACCATCAACGACAAGCTGATCATCGATTCGTCGATCAAGGGAGTTCAACGGCTGGGTAATGCGATTCGTCTCTCGGCCTTTCCGGTGACCGTGGGTGCCAATGGTGACTACTCTCAGCTCTGCGTGCTCTGTCACGATATGGATATACCGCTGGATGATGCCGCCGTCGATAGCGGCAACGGACTCGATGGTGTGCATATGGTGGGTGAGGATTGCCGACCCTGCCACACCCACGGTGAAGCGGTGCAGGTGGGACTGTGAGAAACCTGTTTTTTTTCATCCTGATATTTATCTCCATCGGAGTGGTGGCGGCAGAGATAAAGCTTCCACCTCTACACCACCCGGTGGGGGTGAAGCTTGCTCAAGGGATGGAACCGCCGGAAGCCTTTCTCCTGGGTCGGCAGAGCGAGCTGATTTGCGATACCTGCCACGGCGTTAGCGACCTGGAAAAGATCCCGCTGGAAGAGGTGGACAGCAGTGTGGAGGACTTCCTGCTGCAGGGCCCCTACGATTCGTTGACAACCTTCTGCTATCTCTGTCATGAGAAGCAGGGCATGGAGCGTTTCAATGTGCACCTGATGTTCGATCAAGGGGGAAGATTGGATGAGCAACGCTGTCTCTATTGTCATCAGGAGAGCCCGGAACCGGAGCAGGTCACCGACCGCAGTCAATTGAAATTTCGGCTGCCTCTGGAGAACCTCTGCCTTGGCTGCCACCTGAAGACCCCTCACCTCAATACCCTGGCCCATCAGGTGGAGCCGAGCGAAGAGATCCGCGAGGCGATGATAAAAGCGGAAGAGAAACACCAGATCATCCTGCCTCTCGACAGCAGGAAACGGGTCACCTGTGTCACCTGCCATACCCCTCATGAACAGGGAGTGATCGACAGTGATCGGGCGGGTGGGAAACAGGTTGCGGACCATCCGGTGAACGAGGGTATCGGATATCGCAATGACCCCTGGAGCGGGGTCTATCTTGAAGACAAGAAAGTCCGGCTGGCCGAGCTGCAACAGACGCTGGACAAGACGATCGAGTTACCGGCCTACCGCAGGATCGAGAAGGAGATTCTGCTCCGATTACCGGCTAAAGACGGCAGCCTCTGTCAGGCCTGCCACCAATTTCAGGAGTAGCCGCAGCGATGGCGGAGAGTAGGTGGATCAGTCGGTTTTTTCGCGGGCGATGGTTGCGCTACAACATCATCGTGATCTCCTGCCTGATGTTGCTGTCCCCCTTCCTGTTTCTGCCGCAACTGGCGGGCAACGACGATCTCTGTGGCGGTCTCTGCATCCGTCGTTTCTACCTCATCTTCCCCGGCATGGGCTGGGACGACTTTGTCAGTCAGGTCAAGGTGGCGGCCATTGGTGTGGGCGCCCTGGCCATGATTCTCACGGTCACATTTTTCTTCGGCAGGCTCTGGTGTGGTTATCTTTGTCCCATGGGCGGTTTTCCAGAACTGGTCAGCCGACTCTTTCATGACCGATGGAAGATCGACTACCGTGTTCTGCCCCAAGTGCCGATCCGTTACGGCTATTTCATCACCTATCTGGTGGTGATGCCGGCGTTGGGCTTCAGTGCCTGTACCCTGTGTAACTTCATAACTATTCCGCGCATGTTCGAGGCTTTTGTCGGCGATGCCCGCGGCATTGTCTATCTAATCTCCACCGTCGGTGCGGTGAACCTGGCGCTGGTGATCCTGCTCGGTTTCTTTGCCAAATTGGGTCGTGGTTACTGCCAGTTTCTCTGCCCGGTGGGGGCCATCGACGGCATAATCAACCGCATCGGTGCAAAGCTCTCCTTCGTGCAGCGAATCCGTGTCGAACGCAGCAGGTGCACAGGTTGCCGGGATTGTGCCGAGGTCTGCATCTCCGGCGCAATCCGCATGGAGGATCGCATTGCGGAGGTTGACCAGCTCTCCTGCCTGGTCTGCCGGGAGTGTGTGATTGCCTGCGAGTGGGGAGCCATTGATTGGGTCACCCTGCCGCCGCAGAAGATGCCCGCCCGATTGAAGAAAGGAATTGAGGTCGCTCCTCCCCCGGTCTGGAGTGCGGTGGCTCCAAAAGGAGAGGGGAAAGAGAGACGAAAGTTACGCTGGTCCCTAATCCTTGTTGCTGTGCTGTTCGGCTTTGGTTTGATGATGGCAATCGTCACCGACGTCATTGGCGCACAACGACAGTCAGACCCAGATGGTTGTCTCGCCTGCCACGCCTTACCGGGACTGGCCTACGCTGATAAAGATGGAGTAATACGCGACTCCACCCTCTCATCAGACCACTATGCCGCTTCCATACACGGCAGTGTGCCCTGTACCGACTGTCATCGAAAAATCAAAGCGTTTCCCCACCGCCCGGAGAATGGCGAAGTGGACTGTGCCGCCGCCTGCCATCTGGAGGAACCGTCAAAGGGTGAGGCCTATACTCACAAGCCCATAGCCGAGGAGTTTCTTGCTTCGATTCATGGTCAGGGGCAAACCAAAGGTTTTACCGGGGCCAATCGAATCGACGAAGACCTTAACTATGCCCCTCCCTCCTGCCGTCGCTGTCACGCCAACACCCTCTACATTCCTGAAGAGAAGATGGCGCTGTTTCAGGAGGCGTTCAACCACGAGGAGCAGGCCTGTGGAAACTGTCATCAGGGCAAGGTATGGCGCGGCCAGATGGGGGGGCATATTCTGCGTCGTCTGGTGGGTGAGCGCTGGACCAAACAGGAGGAGGTGAAGGTCTGCAATGGCTGTCACCAGGACAGGGAGGCGATGAAACGGGTGGAACGTCAATCCACCTCCGACGGAAAAAAGAAAGCGGCTGACGCACACTTCGTACTTGCGTCAGACAGTTATGAGATGGGGCTTCACGGTCGACTGGTAGCTGCGAACAGTGAAGATGGCACCACCTGCAGCGAATGCCATGCTCCATCCGGAAGCCGTCACGGTATTTTACCTGCTGAGAACAAGGCGTCCGCTGTTCATGCTGACAATCTGAAACAGACCTGTACGGCTGCAGGATGTCATGGTTATGCTGCCCACCCTCTCAATAGCGGTTTCCTGCACACGGACATGCATGACTTGGACATAGTGCCTGCCTATTCCGACCTGAATCCGTTGAAACCTGGTAGATTCGACTCCAACTGGACCCGCACACTGGCCATCCTGACCCCCCCGGTGGCGTTATTTTTTGTCGCCGGTATGTTGTGGTCGCTGTTTGACTGGAAAAAACGGGATGCCAGGCCGATTCTCGGCGGGACGCTGTTCGAAAGACATATGCTGAAAAAGAAGCCGAAAAAGAAAAAGGCCGGGAAGAAAAAATTGTCGGTATCGGGGGGCAATCGGCCTGTTAGAGACAAGACGTGGTTTAAACGCATGAGACGATCGAAAAAACGGGCCTATTTCAAACAGGAGCAGGAGAGACTGAAACAAGCTTCCCGGCAAGATTCGAAAACGGAATCGGCCAACGGAGAGGGGGATGAAATCTCCAGCGATGCTTCACCGGGCAAAGATTCATGAGCATGTCTTGTTTTTTCAGTTACCTGATTCGGTTTCTACTCCTGAGTCTGTCTCTGTGGGCAGGAGTCTCACAGGCAGAAAGCCTCTACCTGCAGCAGACTAAGACGGTGGAGATCACGGAAAAGATGTTGGCCGAAACCCTGGAAAAACTGCAACAGTCGAAAATCCGGGAGCTGAGAGAGCCTTTGGCCGTGGCGCCTTTTCATAAACGGCAGCCAGTGAAGCCTGTAGTGGAAGAGACGTTCTGCAGTGATTGTCATGGGCCATTACCCCATAGCAAAGATGAACGCCAACGCAGCTTTCTCAATATGCACAGCCGCAAAGTGGCCTGCACCACCTGCCACTATCGTCCCGAGGGCATCACTCTGGACTATGCCTGGTATCCCACCGGGGATGACCCGGATAAGGACGAATCAGGGCGCATTACCCCATTCCATCAAGGAGAGCTGGTTGCGGTACCCGCTGTTGATCCCTTTGCTATCGAGTTGCAACGGCAGTGGCACCTTGCTGCCTTAACGGTAAAGGCACGGCTGCACCGACGCATACATGGTCCGCTAGAGAAGGATGGGCCTGGCTGTACCGATTGCCACCATCAGGATCAACGTTTTCTCGATCTCGAGGCGTTGGGGTTGAAACCGGAAGAGATCCGTTCGATCCGGACAAATCGCATCGCGCGTTTTTTGGGTCAGAAGAGTCCGGAGGGACAGCAGCTGCAACTGCGGGATCTGCTGCAATGAGCCTGCGTTGTGCCAAGCATCATCTGAAGGTGATGGTTTGGCTTTCTCTACTGTTTTTGCTCCCATTCAAAGTCAGCGGGTCGGCAACTTTTCTCTTCGATCTGAGTGGTGGTCTGAATCAACCCAGCGCGGTGTCGATTTTACCTGATGGACGTGCACTGGTCCTGGATGGACTGAATGGCCGGATTGTTTTGTTTGCCAATGATGGTTCCCCGCAGAACTCTTTTGGTAAGACAAAAGATAAACCGCTCAAACTGCCGATGGATCTGGCTATCGCCAATCAGCAAATCGTCGTTGCCGATAGCGGCAACCATCGCCTGGTGCTGTTTGGTCTAAATGGTGATCATCTTGGCTCAGTGCCGCTCCCCTCCGATAAGAGACCTGCGGAACCCACCGGGCTGATTGTGTTGGGGAGTGATGTCTACTGGAGCGATCGGGGCAACCATCGCATTTGCCGTACCCGTATCAAAACGGGAGAGACCCTGCAGTGTTGGGGCAAGTATGGAGAGGGTGAGGATAGCTTTCGTTTCCCATTCATGATCACCGCTGATGCAGATGAGTATCTGCACGTGGTGGATGTGCTGAACGGGCGGATTCAACTCTTCAATAGTCGGGGGCGAGCGTTTGGTGCCATCTCCCGCTTCGGCACCATGCCGGGAACCCTGCTCAGACCCAATGGCATCACGATGGATGATCAGGGTCAGCTATTTGTTTCCGACAACTACCTGGGTCATATCTCGTTGTTCAGGCATCGGCGCTTTGTCGGCCGATTGGCGGATGAGGTGGGGCAATCGATACGGTTTGACCAACCAGTGGGTTTGGCCCGCTGGCAGGATCGGCTCTACGTGGTTGAGATGGGAAAAAACCGGGTTCGGGTCTTTCGGTTAAATCAGCTTTGGGAGGATGCATCCGCGCAAATTACAGAGCAACAGATAGCGGAGCCAAGCCGAAAAAACTGCGTCACCTGCCATCTATCCTGGGCGCCGGATTATGCGCCAGATAAGGTCGAACATCCCCTCATCCCACCGGTTGCGGATGAACGCATGTGCCTCAGTTGCCACCACGGTGCGGTGATCGATTCCCGTGCTGCGTTGAAGCGGGGACACCAACACCCCGATCTACACCATCTCGATGCCGAGCAACCCCTGAAGTCTGTCGCAGAGCGTAAGGAGTCATTTGCCGAGGTTATGCCTCTGATAGATGGCAATACTCCCTACTGCGGCAGCTGTCACACGCCTCACGCAAAAAATGAGGAGGACACCGGCATTCATCCTGGTCACAATAATGCCTGGATGCGCCAGTCCAATAAGGATGGGGATCTCTGTGTTTTGTGCCACGAGGCGCATCAGAATAGTGAGGCGGTGGGAAATGCACTGCCGCAGAAAGCCAATCATCCATTGGGTATTCGGCTGCAGCAACCACCAGTGGAAGGGGCGAAGGGTTATGCTAAAGAGAGGGTTTTGCATAAGGGTTTACCTGACAATCTTAAACAACATGGTGGCCGGATTGCAGAGAACTCAGAGATGATGTGTGAAAGCTGTCATCGACTCCACGGTGCGGAGGGGGAGCCGCTTCTGTTATTGAAGAGGATTGAACTCTGCGCCGAATGCCATCCCAGGCAGGAGACGGCAGACAAAGAGGCCGCCCGTCACAAGGGCATACATCCGGTGCATGAAAAGCTGGAGCAGCCAATCACCATCGATGGCCGGAAGGTCACCTCGGTGGAGTGTGGAAGCTGCCACTATCCACATGGTGCCCTGGCTGATACCTCATTGTTGAATGTGAACAAAACGGAACAGTTATGCCAGGCATGCCATGAAAAGCAGCATGCAAATGGACGTGAGGAGGCGCGTGAAAAGGGCATCCATCCGATGAACGTTAAGCTGGAAAAACCAGTTCGGATCAACAACCGGGAGATCAGCGAAATTGGCTGTGAGAGCTGCCACAGTGTGCACGAGGGCCGGCCTGACACCCCCTCACTGGTGATGGAGAATAAAGCGGGTGAACTCTGTGCCGTCTGCCATCCGCGTCAACATGCAGAAGATAAGGAAGATGCACGGAAAAAGGGCGTGCATCCTGTGAATATGACCCTGGATGAAGCCGTCCAGATCGGGGAACGGCAGATCAAACAGGTGGATTGTCTGACCTGCCATTCGGTGCATGGCGGCAAACCCCACACGCCGTCACTGGTGATGCAGTACCAAGCGGGCGAACTTTGTGCGAAGTGTCATGAAGCCCAGGTTAAAGTACGGGATACGGACCATGATTTGCGCATCACTGCCCCAAAAAGCCAGAACCTGCTTGAAGAGCAGCCTGCCCATGCCGGGCTTTGCGGCAGCTGCCACAGTTTGCATCGGGGAAAAGACAGAGGCTCACCACTCTATATCGGCGCCACGCCGCCTGCCGATAGTAAAGAGCCGTCCTCGAAGCGTGACCGTATCTGCCTCTCCTGTCATCAAGAGAAGTCCGTGGCTGAGAAGGTGATCGTCGATCATTACGACCATCCTTTCCGGGATCTGGTTTTGCGATCGGACCCCAAAGTATTGCCACTGCTGGATGGAAAAGAGTCCAATGCGGCGTTTGGCAGGATTGGTTGTATTACCTGCCATGATCCCCATCGTTGGTCTCCCGCAGAAGCAGAAAAAAAGGGGCTCTCTCCAGTACAGGCCGAGAACAAAAAAGGCACCGTATTAAACAGCTTTCTGCGCAGAGTCGGTCCCAAGGGCACTTTCTGTGTCGACTGTCATGGGCTGGAGACTGCAGTGCGGTGGAAGTATTTCCATGACAAACGCGGTCGTCCACAACAGGCGGACTATATACGTTAGTTTGTAACTAAGGCCGGGATATCCAAAATGCTATATGCAGAGCGAGTAGCATTTTGACTTTAGAGTTCCCGTATATGGGATCCAAAAATTCCTCACCATCAGGCGACGGATTACAGACGTGTTCAATATGCTTAAAGCAATAGTTTTAGATAGAGAGCTCCCTATCCCATTATCGTGTTTTAAATAATGACGGGCTCGGTTTTCTCATATCAGGCACCTTTCCTGGATTCCTTGAAAACTGCTGATTCTTTTGGTGGATAGTCCAGGCTATCCCGCAGTTTTTCGCGAACTTCATCGGGAAATTCGGGCAGATTGAGTTCATTGGCATCCCGCCAACGAGAAACTGTTTTTTCTGCCTCTGTTTGCCGTTGTGAACTGGAATCCGGTTCTGTCTCTACGAGCAGGGACTGGTTGGGTGTGGTCAGATCAGCCCCCGCTTGCTTGACGATATCAAGCATCCGTAGTTGGATATCTTCAGCGATCTTCAGGAACTCTGCACGTTCCGTTGCAATGGTATTGACGCGTACCTCAATGTCGATGGCGTACTCCCCAATCTCCATTAGACGGGCGGAAGCTGATTCGGCATCAAGCCCCTGATGGGAATAGAGCATCTGCTGCAGTTCTATCAGGATATATCGCAACTGATCCGGTGTGGTATCGAGGCGCAGGTGGATTCTACGGTGGAAGGGGCGTTGGTCAATTTCACTGAAATTTTCCAGCTCCATATCAACAAAAATCGCATTAGGTATGGTGACGATCGTGCGGGTTAAGGTGACGTGGTCAAGGATTTTGTTACACCCAGTTAAGCCGCTTTTTTCTGCGCCATCATTTGCTGCTCAAAATCATTCGGACTCATATAATCCAGGTATGAATGCAGCCGCGTACTATTATAAAACATGGAAATATATTCCAATATGTCCTGCTGGGCTTCGTAACGTGTCTGGTAGCTTCTCCAATGCACCCGTTCCTGCTTGAGGCTGCCAAAGAAGCTTTCCACTACAGCATTATCCCAGCAGTCACCCTTCCTGCTCATACTGCCATTGATATCATGGGCTTTGAGTAACCGCCGAAAAGCCTTGCTGGCATATTGAGAACCACGATCTGAGTGGTGAATCAATCCGCCCTTCGGTCGACGTCGCCAGATCGCCATTTGCAATGCATCACAGACCAGCTTTGCCTTCATCCGGGAACTCATGCTCCAGCCGACCACTTTACGTGAATACAGGTCTATCACTACCGCCAGGTATAACCAGCCTTCCTGGGTCCATACATAAGTCACGTCCGCCGCATAGACATGATCGGGCTGGGCCACAGCAAACTCTCGCTTGAGCAGGTTGTTAAAAACCGACTGCTGGTGGTTACTGTTT
Organism: Gammaproteobacteria bacterium (ex Lamellibrachia satsuma); assembly: GCA_019623805.1. Taxonomy (NCBI): domain Bacteria; kingdom Pseudomonadati; phylum Pseudomonadota; class Gammaproteobacteria; species Gammaproteobacteria bacterium (ex Lamellibrachia satsuma). Next base: position 47,144 of record CP053680.1, on the reverse strand, counting down.
GTCGTAACCTTATATTTCCTGCGCTGACGCGCCTGTACATTGGCTTCACGCATTAACTTCCTTGCCTTATTCCGACTCACCGGATAGCCCAGGACATTCAAGGCTTTTTTCATTCTGCGACTGCCATAAGTGTAGTCTGAACTCTTGGCGATATCCTCAACCCACTCCAGCATCTCCTGATGTATTCGGTCTGGCCTGTTACCCAAGCCCCTTTGATACTGGTAGTAACCATTACGACTCACACCCAAAACCTGACATTGCAAGCTGATTGGATAGGCATTCTTATGCTGGGTGATGAACGAATATTTCACTTCGTTTCTGCTGCAAAGAATACCGTTGCTTTTTTTAAGATTTCTTTCTCCATCTCAAGGCGTTTAACCTGAGCCTTGAGCTTCCTGATTTCTTCCTGTTCAGAACTCAACTTGCCATTGCCTCGAAATGCCTGCCCATCTTCTGCCTGATGTTCTTTCACCCAGCGCCCCAGCATTTGGGCATTGATGCCCAGACTGTTTGCTGCTTCCCTTCGAGTATATTCCTGCTCAAGAACCAGACTGACCGCGTCTAGCTTGAATTCCTTCGAATATTTCTTTCGTTCTTTCATTTTTCTACCTCAGTTAAGTCAATGATGCTTAACTGGGGTGTACCTGTCCATTGGACCACGTCAAGGTACGTATCTTGGTGGATCGCAGTCCGACTTCTTCGATGGTGCCCACAGTGGTCCCAAATTTACAGAAGTTGCCGACTTTTACCGGTTGTGCGGTATAAAGGGTGATAGCACCGATCAGGTTTTCGAGCGAGCGTTTGGAGGCCAGTGCGACGGCGATACTGCCGACACCCAATCCGGCTACCAGGGTAGTGACCTCGAAACCCATATTGTCGAGCCAGATGATTACAGCAAAGAGAAAGACAGTGACCTTGACAGCAGTTGTGGCAGGCCGCAGCAATAAAGAGGCGTTGTTACTGCCGCTTGCCTGCATACGATCGCCGAGGTGCCCAAAAGCCAGACCAATCACGCCTGCTGTGATCCAGGCGACTGCAATAATCATAAGAGTGCCGGCATCATAGATTGCCCGTGCCTGCAGCGATGGATGGATGTAATCAAAAAGTGAGCGAACAATCAGGACCATCAGGAGGAAACGACCAGGCCGCGCAACAAAATGTCTTCGCCTTGTATGGATAGGGGAGTCCGTGCGCCAAAATACGAGATTCAGTCCGGCAGTTATCCCCCAGGCGGTGAAGTAGGCGATGGTGACGATGATCAACAACATGACCCATTGCCAAAGATGCATGTTGAGAAAATGGAAAGAGGGAAGTTGCCTGGAAAACCAGTCTCCAACCTTTCCATGCCCGTAGTATTTGTAGAGCCTCGGTATTTGGGCAACGGTCTTGTTGGAGACTTTCCAGACATAGACCCCTTTTTCACGTGGTATCTTTTGCAACAGGATGGGGATCTGTCCATCGGGGGTGTCCAGCGTGGCAATATACTCGCGGTATTTTGGCAGCTCGTCGTCTAGATCCCCCTTGGGATTATTACTGATCCGTTCCATATCCACCCAGATGGTTCGGTTGGCAATGATTTGCAGCTTCCGCGCCAGCTCCTGATGGTCGTCCACAATGCCCGCAGGGAGGTTGCGAAAATCCATAAATTGAGTGGCCAACTCAAAGTTATAGTTGTCGAAGGCCGCGGCTATGCCTTTGACGGTGCCCTGTGGCGAGCCTCGGTTGAACTTATCATGAGGGATATCCGGTGAATTCGCCTGCTTGCCGGATGTTTCCGCTTCTGCCTGTGAGTCCAGGATTTCCTTGACTGAAGGAGGCGTGCCATCGGCTGCTGAGTAGGCCGGGAATGCACTGCACATCAAGGCTAACATGTAGAACAGCATTGGCTTCAGATTGGAAGACAGCAGGTTTAGTTTCATTATTCTTAACCTTTAACGTAACTATTCAGCTACCCCACGAAAGTGCGGAAAACATGGAATTGCAGGATGTGCTGAGCGTAGCACTACGCATCTTTCACGATTGATGCGGTTCGTTTTACTCGGCAACTGCTCCATGCGTTGCTCTACCTCTTGCATCCATGCAGTCGTCACCACATCCTACATGTTATCTCAGCATATACCATGCGCAGAAAAGAAACCCTTCAACAAACAAGGGTCTGTCAGTTTCTTGCTAGACTGCGTTTTTGCGGGGTTCTTCGGGACAGGTTCGAATTGCAGGTCCTGTGCAGTCATACTGCCGAGTATCAAGCCTCTTTTGGGAGGAAACCCTCTCTATCGGGTTCAATTTCCCCAAATGAAAACTTATGATAGTGCCGGGAATCAGCTATTGATTTCGTGAACAATACTCATCTGCCCGTACTACCAGGAAAATTACCACACGATGAAACAGAAAATTCTCACCATGCTTGAACTGCAGGATGCCATGAATACCAAGGTCAACAGCGATTGGCGATCGGCGGGTTATCCCTGGTATCGAGCGATCTGGACCGAATGTGCTGAGATGTTGGACCATTATGGCTGGAAGTGGTGGAAGCATCAGAAGCCGGATATGGAGCAGGTGCATCTGGAGATTGTGGATATCTGGCACTTTGCCTTGAGCGATCTGCTGATACGGCATGATTCGATGGAGGATGCGATGGAGGCAGCACTCGCTGGGCTTTCCCGACCGGCAGGGGGCGATGATTTTCGTGAATCGATTGAACAGATGGCACAGGAGACGATCCGTACCCAGTCTGCTGACATCACCCTGTTCGCGGCCATGATGGGATTAGGGGAGATGAATTTCGATCATCTATTCAAGACCTACGTGGGCAAGAATGTGCTCAATTTTTTTCGTCAGGATCACGGTTATAAAGAGGGTAGTTACATAAAAATCTGGAATGGGCGGGAGGATAACGAATATCTTGCCGAAATCCTCTCAGAGCTGGATCCGGACAGTGCCTCATTCAGCGAAGCGCTCTATCAGCGGTTGGAGCAGGTCTATCCGGCAGGGTAGTGTGCCCGGTTTACCCCATTTCATCACGTATAAAATGGACGATAACAACAGCTTTGGGTTGGCCTGAGCCAATCGCGGTCTCGAACAGCGTGACCTGGTTTGCTTCTGAGGTTGAGTCGAGGGGCAGTTTTATGCCCATTCGGCTGATGCGTAGGGATGTGGTGTGCATCCGTATGAGTTCATCAGGGTGCTGCAACTGTTCGATCAGGGCCTTGAGATAGACTTCCGGATTATTTGGATTCTGTTCCGGGTTCAGTGCGGCGGCCTGCTTCTCCTCTTCACTTAAAGCATGCTTCAGGTGGGATATCTGCTCTTTGACGTACTTTGTGATGTTTTCGAGCAGTGTCCACTTCAATGTGGTGCGAACAGCCTCTTCGGTCGGCTCAGGCGCCAAAAGCTGATGATCGGAAAAGACCACGGCAGTTTGCTGTACATCTCTCAGTAGCATCTCCCCCCGTCTCTCTGTTCCAAGGATGGTTTTCTCTTTGCAGGCCACAAAAACCAGGGTGAAAGCATCGGTGCGGCCAAGGTTATCCTTTGCATTGAAATAATGGTGCAGGGCACGGTTTTGGCTGAAGAGTTGCTGGACCTGCTCACTGTTTGAGAACAGGGCGTTGATCAGGTCGTTTTCGTTAAAACTGCGCTGGTTGACAGTGATAGCTTGGGGCAGGGGCGATACCAGATCGTCTATCCTGCCGAGCAGGTCATGGACGGGATTTTGCAGCTGCTTCAGATAGCTGCTTACACCGCGCAACTTTGGGTTGGTTCCCTCAACGACGGACTCTATTGCCCTGGCGACTCGTTCTGCATCGGCTCTTTCCCTGATTCGGTTGGATTGGCGCTCTTTCAGTAGATGTTGCAGTCGCTTAAATAGTGTCATTCTTTAGGCCAGTATTTTGTTTCGATACCGTCTCCCAGATCGGCCTCGATGAGGCGCCGGCGTACTTCGAGTAACCTCTCTATCAGTTTTGGCTCTTTCTCCTCATAGACTGCAGCATCCGGTGCACGTTTGACGACCACCCCCAGCAATTCAGTGATGGCATTGCCGATCGAGTTCTGACTGATGGTGACGATCAGTTGTCCGGCATCGTTTCGGTAGATCAACTGTTTGAATGCTGGCTGCCAGCGAATGGCATTGGCATATTTCGCATCGGTGATGCAGTGATCCCTGACTTTCTTTGCAGTGGCCAGAAAATCATTGTTGAAGAGCAGTGTGTGTTCTATCTGATCCGGGAAATGGGCATCCTTCGGTATCGGTGCATTGCGAGTGGACACCTGGGTAAAAAAGGTGCGATAGAAGTCGATAAAGCCTTTGAGGATAACATCGTATTCGCGCCAGAACCGTACATCACCCAGTGCTGCGGCACCCCCATCGATTTTCCAACTCGGAAGTCCTTGAGGATAGCCGGTCAATTCTATCCGGGATGAGTCGTCATCGACGAGCTTCAGGATCTTCATGTCGAGATTTTTGAAGAACTCCCGGTAGACGTCGTGCATATAGGACTCGAAGAGACTGTGCTGACCGCCATCTGTGAGATTCGGGTTGTTGGGGTCGGCCAGCTCAGCGTTTCGCAGCTGGGTCTTGTCGAAGACGATGAAGTGATTGTGCAGCATGCGGATGCTGGGGACGCCGGGGGAGGTGAGGGGCCAGGTGGCATCGAGACTCGCCTCTCCCGCCAGGATCAGTGCATCCTCCGGGTCGGGGTACTGCTCCAGCATATATTCAATGATGATCTGGTTCATCCGGTTCCAGACATGCTTCACGTCATCTGGCACCTGGGTGCGGCGTACCGGGCGCCCTAGCGGATTGAGAATGCATTTGGAGGTGTTGTAGATGATCGATGTATCGAACTCGTTGCTGTGCCCCAGTGCCTTGCGGTAGAGCAGCAGGTTCTCCGGATTCATCAACAGACCATTATTGTGCATCAGATCGTTGAGATTTTCCGTGCTGTTGAAAAATTCGTTGGGTTTCATCCCCTCGGGAACGTCCAGGGGAATAGGTCTGAAGGGGGTTACGATCTCTCTGGGGCCGTACTGCATAGTGACACACCTTGGAAGAATTCAAGTCTCAAGGCTTAATAGTCTCAATAATAGGGGGTTGTGACAATTACCGCACTTAGCTGTTCATCCTGAAGTCCTGTCGTTGTTCATGGTTCGGCACAAGACGGTGATGTGGGCTAGAATAGCCTCATCCGGAAGAGAGGGCCTGGACATGCTCGATTTTTTTCTTGTTTTGATATTCATGCTGCTCATCGTCTATGTGACTTATTGGATGAAAGATCGGTAATCCTATATTGTGATTCCCCCGTCACTTTTGAGGCAATGAGTACACGCTTGGAATCTATTGGCTGAGGAGCCTCTGATTAACTGGATCATTGTCATCTCGACCGTAGGGAGAGATCTCAAACTACAGGGTGCATAATAGGTTTCGAGGTATGAGATTTCTCACTACGTTCGAAATGGCAATTGATCAGAGGTTCCCTAAATATCCGACATGCGGGACTGCCGCTGTTTTCTCTTTCCATCTAAAACGACTGATTGAAATATAAGAAACCATGAGCGAAACAAATCAAACCTCCCTGACCATGAAGATTTTGATAGCCATGCTGGGAGGTGCTGTCTTAGGCGTCTTGTTGAACCTGTTTGTCAGTGAGGAGGGGCTGCTGCAGACCTATCTGATAGATGGTTTTTTGCTTGTGGTGGGTAAAATCTTCGTGGCTTCCCTCAAGATGATGGTGGTGCCGCTGGTGTTTGTATCGCTGGTTGGGGGCGTGACATCTCTGAGCGATATGTCGACCTTGGGACGTATGAGCGTCAAGGCGATTGCGTTCTATCTCTTTACCACGGCGGCGGCGATCACCATCGCCCTTTCGCTGGCAGTGGCTGTTGGCCCGGGGGAGGGTTTTGATGTGGCCGACAAGGCGGTTGAGTTTACCGGCAAAGAGGCTCCCCCTCTGACGGATGTGTTCATCAATCTGGTGCCCTCCAACCCCATTGAGGCGATGGCGACGGGCAACATGCTGCAGATCATCGTCTTTGCCATCCTGTTCGGTATCGCCATTACCCTGGCCGGCGAGCGGGGAAAACACGTATTGCGCCTCTTCAATGACCTGGATGTCGTTATCATGAAGATGGTAGAGGTCATCATGAAGCTGGCACCCTATGGTGTGTTTGCCTTGCTTGCCCGTACCTTTGCGACCCAGGGTATTGATCTGATTCTGCCGCTGGGGGCCTATTTTCTGACGTTGACCGCAGCGCTTTCGATCCATGCGCTGGGCACCTACCCGGTGCTGCTGCGCACCTTCTCCGGGCTCAACCCGCTGCACCTGTTGCGCAAGATGCGTGATCCCGCCACGTTTGCCTTTTCCACCGCCTCTTCCGGTGCAACGATTCCAGTGACCATGCGTACCGTGGAGAAGCGCATGGGGGTCGACAATTCTGTAGCCTCTTTCACTGTCCCACTGGGCGCTACAATTAACATGGATGGTACTGCGATGATGCAGGGGGTGGCGACAGTATTTATCGCCAACGTGTATGGTATCGATCTGGGTATTGGTGACTATCTGATGGTGGTGATGACCGCGACCCTTGCCTCAATTGGTACGGCAGCGGTACCCGGCGTGGGACTCGTCATGCTGACCATGGTGCTCAATCAGGTGGGTTTGCCGGTGGAGGGCATCGCCCTGATCATCGGGATCGACAGGCTACTGGATATGATGCGTACCGCGGTCAATGTGACCGGTGACTGTACTGTTTCATGCATCATCGCCAAGGGCGAAGGGGCACTGGATTTTGCGGTTTACAATGATCCTGATGCAGGTTCGGTGGAGGCCTCCACCGGCGACCTGGCGCACCCCGAACCCACTGAGGCCTAGATGTTGCAGGAGCGGCGCCTCGCCGCGATGACTCCGTAGATGGATAAATCGCGGCGGGGCGCCGCTCCTACAATTTTTTAAAGGAACGAAAGCACTTCCTGCTCGATATCCTCTTTTTCAATCACAGTCTTCTGTGTGATTTCTTTGCCGAAAAGCGCTTCGATGGGTGCCGGAATCGCCGTGTTGGCCTCCTTGGCAATGGATTTGAGTGCATCGAGGTCGTGGGCGTCGACTTCACCTGTCAGGGCATTGGCGATGGTGGGGGAGAACTTGGTCCACTCCGCAGTTGAGTAGACGATGGTTGCCAGCGGCTCTGTCTCGCTGGTCTCATGGGTCTTGAAACAGGTTGCCGTGTGCGGATCCATCAGGTAGCCATCCTGGAAAGCAGCCTGGATGTAATTTTTTCCCTCGGTATCGTCGCAATGATCCGCCGCGAAGATTTCCTGCAGGCGGGCGAGTTCTTCCGTAGTGAGTTCGTAGTGTTTCTCGTTGTCCAGTTGCTGCATCAGGGCTTTGGTGCGTTCCGCTCCGAAGAGATCAAAAAGTATCCGCTCGATGTTAGAGGACTTCAGAATATCCATTGCCGGGGAGGTGGTGGCGACCACTGAACGATCCCGCAGATCGTATTTGCCGTTATTGATGAGCTGGGTCAGGACATTGTTGCTGTTTGAGGCGATGAGGATCTTCTCCACCGGCAGCCCCATCTTCATGGCGTAGTAGCCCCCCAACGCATTGCCGAAATTGCCGCTGGGCACGTCAAGATAGACTTTGTCTCCCAGCGCAACGGCGTCCTGCCTGACCAGTTCCAGGTAGCTGTGGATGTGGTAGATCACCTGGAAGATGATACGGCCGAAATTCACCGAGTTGGCGGCCGAGAGCAGGGTATTTTTCTCCTGCAACTTGTCCCTGAAGCTGGTCGAACCAAGCAGTAGTTTCAGCGCATTCTGGGCATCGTCGAAATCTCCCTTGATGCCGATGACCTTAAGATTGGGCGCATTCTCGGTGACCATCTGCAGTCGCTGGACATCTGAGGTGCCGCCGTCGGGATAGAGGCAGGCAACCTTGACGTTGGGCTTGTTCTTGAAGGTCTCCAGGGCGGCGGGACCTGTGTCGCCACTGGTGGCCGCCAGGATCAGATAGTGCTCTCCGCGCTTCTGCGCCAGATCGGAAAGCACTACGCCGAAGGGTTGTAGCGCCATATCTTTAAAAGCGCGGGTCGGCCCGTGGTAAAGCTCGCTGACGAAGAGTCTATCCCCGACCTTGATTACCGGAACGGGGTTATTACTATCGTCAAAATCGTCATAGGTCGCTAGCGCCTTGTCGATGACCGCCGGATCGATATCGATCTCAAAGGCCCCCAAAACAGCCCGAGCCAAAGTCTTATAGTCGGCATCGAGGTGTTTTTCCAGAAATGGAATGCTCAGTTGAGGTAACGTCTCCGGGACGTAGATCCCGCCAAAAGAGGACATGGGGCTGAGGATGGCAGCAGAAAAGCTCACCTCTGCCGGGTGTTGGCCGTCGTTGCCGCGTGTTTCGATGAAGTTCATGGTTAGCCTGGCGCAATGGTCACGAGGGGCAGAATTATACCCGAGGCAGCCATTGGAAATCATCATCTCGGTTTCTGACGGACTCGGCAGTCGATTTGATCGAATAGCGGGTGTTTACGGTAACCGGGCATGGTGCAGGAATGGTGCTGATCCCATTGCAATTATCGGCTTCAGAAATGGAGGGTAGCGGTCGCTATATTCATTAGAGCAGGCGCTTATGCCAGATTATGCAGGATAAATGATGAACCCCAGCTTTTTTCGATCCACCCAGCTTATTCTACTGATGTTGGCGGCTTTTCTGCTGTTTGAGCCTGCGTTTGCCAATAAGTTTGAGACCATCGGTAGTGGTGTAGCCGGCTCATCTCGGATCAAGGCCGAATATATGGTGATTATTGGCTATGTCTCTGGTGGTGTGTTGCTTTTTACCAGTCTGCTCTCTTTTCTCATGGCCAATACAAATGCTCAAAACTTGAATTATGCGCTCTGGAAACAGTCTTCCGGGATGCTGCTTTTTATGGGGCTGGTTATCCTTGGTTTTGCTTTTTTTGCATAATGTCCGACTATCTTTCTATGACTTCCAGGGAATGGACGATTCCGGCGGTTGGTTTTTAATACATTACTTCACGACCAGATGACGATAATCATCAAGGAAGTTTGCAGCGACTTCCTTGATGGCCTGTTGGAAGGGAAAGCGATCCCGAACAGTCGGGTTGAGGTGGTTTTTGATTTTCTTTTTCTTACGGCCTGTGTCGCAGTCAACCAGATTGAGCCGAAGATCCGGCCAGTAGGCTGAATCAATATCGGACAAGGCGAATGGGATCTCCAGGTCTGCCAGCAGGAGCCGTTCGGCTCCAACCTGTCGACAGAGTGCCAGGTAGGGTTGATCCGTTTTTTTCAGTATTTGGCGGAGCGTTTTTACCTCTTGCTGCTTGATCTCTGCTTCATTGCCAAAAATATCCTCGGCAATGTTGATCAATTCTGCCGAGACCTGCCTGCCGAAATCAATGGCTGATTTATCTATGCCCACCCGCCTGTCGGCATCGGCCTGCACCAGTACTGTCAGGCTGGGTTTGGCCGGTGCTTGGATGGGTTTACTGACTGTGCTCGGGGCCAAAACCAGTGTCTCGGCAGTCTTGGCGAGTGGTTCCGGTGGTTGCGGTTGAGTGAGCACAGGTGCAGGTTTAAGGATCTGTTTCTTGGTGATTTTTACCGGGGGTTTGGATATCTGCTTCTCGATGACTTTTGCCGGTGGCTTGGATATCTGTTGGGTTGTCGCCTGCGGCACCGGGGGAGCTATGGGTTGTGTGGCTGAGGCAGTCGGGGTGGCTACAGGCTCAGGCTTCAGTTTTGGAGAATTTTTCTTTATTGGCTGAACGGGCGGAATGGCGCTCTCCTGCTGGGTGATTTCGGGTTTGGCAGGGAAACTCTCCTGTTTAGGTAAAACCTGCGTGGAGGAGGGTGGCGGGATTGAACTGGCTGTAGTTCCAGGTGGGGCCAGGTCCGCTGTTTGTTGCGGCAGTATCCTGGGTGCCAGCATCATCACCACCCCCAGGATGATCAGAATCAGAGAGGGGTTATTGACATCAATCTTGATGCCGAAGGCCTCAAAGCGGTTGCTCTGGCTCTTTTCGTCCTCAGAGGCGGTTTTTCCTGTGACGAAGATGAACAGGCCAACGATCAACAGGCCCAGACCGGCCCAGAAAAGCAGTGTGTCCAGCGGTAGCGGCATCAGGTTCCCTCATTGTTTGATTTCTTCCTGCCACTGATGCTGCATTTTGTGTGGCCTCACTGAAAATCTAACTCAAAAAGAACATTCACGCTAGATCGATTCCGAATATGGTGATACATCAATTAATATGAGTCACTGTCATCTCGACCGCTGGGAGGGATCTCAAACCAAGTTATTAAATGGTCAGACCAAACTTTCGAAGGTACAGCGAGGCAATAACATTTCAATCATCAATCCTCCTCCCGTAGTCCTGCATTTTCCACCAGAGTCACTGCTACATCTTCCAGTTCTTCATCTCCATTCTTATTCAGGAGCTCAGTAAAACCCTCCGAGTCGGGATGATGGGACAATAACCCCTGCAACAGATCTTTCGTCGAACGATCAGCATCCTCCATTATTTCTTTGGCCTGTCCCAAGACACCTGACAGTTGATCCAGCAGATTATCTATACGATCCAACCCGGATAGTTGAGGGTGCTCTGAGTTATCCAGCTTGCTGACTTCATGGTACTTTGTGGTTGCCACGCTGGTGAGACTATGACTCATTTCCATTGAAAAACCGACAATTTCATCTGTGTTGTATCCCAGGTTCATACCCTGTTCGAAAGCGGCCTGGATATCACCATCAAAAAATGACTCGCTCACCCCCTGAAGTGCATTGGTGAGATCCGTGATGGCTGTTAACTCATCATTGTCCAGATCGCCTTCAACAGAAAAAGAGAGGCGACTGTTAAAGCTCGATGAATAACTTGCGCTGATGGCTGTGTTTTCATCCGACTGATGGAAGGAAACAGCACTCTGTTCTCGTTGACTCTGCCGAAACTTCAAAGTCACTACATCGCCATCCTGGGTTTGGATTTGTAACTCAAATGCAGATTTCTCGACTTGTCGAAAACCCATCGATGCTTCAATCGTTTGAATGCCATCTGTTGACGTTGGTGCTTTTATATCCTGCTCCAGACCTTGCATAATCAGTTTCTTGACCGTTTTGATTCCTGATTTCACGGAATCATTGAGCAGTCCCATTCCATCCAGGGCATCCCTTGCATCCTCCAGACCTTGCTTGATACCGGATTTTGCCTGCTTTAGCAGGGATTCCAACTGATCCGGACTAGCGCCTTCGGCTTCAGCCTGTTTTAATCGGTTTTGTACAAATCCCAGTACATTGTTGGCAACAGTTTCTGCATCGAATGTATTATTGGAACGATCAACCGGCACGACCTGACTTGGAGAGCCAAGTATTCCCGAGAGTCTTTGATCGAGCACCTGCTGCACCCGGGTGAATGCATCGGATGGGTCAGAATTGCCTTTCACCACATCGACTTGGGGTGGTGTTTTTGGTGCCAGACTGAAATCACCGAAATTTGGCTGGAAATGCCTGAATTGATCAAGTTGATTGAGCGCCACACTGAACATTATTCATCCTCCAGGAAATGAATGCTTATGGTCGGTGTCGGCCTGTTGGTCAGTAACTTGAGAAATAATCATGAGTTTCCGGGCCGGTGCCCGAAAATCCTGGCATTGTGGTTTTATTTGTGGGGCTTCACGGGGATCTGGCTGAATGCGGAGTGCAGCGGATTGCAGGGATAAAAAAAGGGGCTACCGATTTCGGTAACCCCTTGATTTTATTTGGTAGGCGCGAGTGGATTCGAACCACCGACCCCCACCATGTCAACCTACACATACACCTCTCCATTCCATAACAAATAACAACATGAATCCCTTTGTTTTCATGGCCTAAACGCAATAACGACCCCCATCACTTGCGTTACTCTATAACATGCCATAACATACCGATACGGGGTGTCTGTTACTCCAGAAATTGATATTTGTTACTCCAGAACGACAAAACCCCAAGTGCCGCCCACCGGCCTTGGGGTTTCTAACCAGACCGGCAAACGAGGTGCTGATATGGCTACCAACAGTATACCAAAGACACCCAGTAACGGTTTCACCGATGCCTTTTTGCAACGAGTAAAACTAAAATCTACCGATAAGCGGTATGAATTGGCCGACAAAGACCAACGGGGCTTGCGTCTCCGGGTCTCCCCATCTGGCACCAGAACCTTTGTTTGGTACTACAGAAGTGGCAACACCACCAAATGCCACACCATCGGCCAATATCCAAGTGTCAGCCTGGCCAATGCCCGGAAGGAAGTTCGAGAGCGCAAAGTGAAATTGATGGATGGGGTGCAACCTCTTCAGGCCATCGACGGGGATGCCCCTAAAACGGTTAGAGAGTTGGGCGAGGTATTCTATGAAAAGCGCATAGTCGCGGTTCGCAAACGGCCCGATGCTGTCCGGCAGATACTCGACCACGATATCTATCCTGTTGTCGGCTCAAAGCGGCTGCGCTCTGTCACCTTGCAGATGCTCGGCGGCGTTATCGATACCGTAGTTGCCAGAGGGGCCAACACCCACGCTGGCAAGGTGCTGGCCGTCCTCAAGCAGATGTTCAGATGGGGGGAGGGCAGGGGCTTCATTGAGAGAAGTCCAGCCTATGCGATGAGTGCTGACGATTACGCTATCAGATCCGGGCAGAAAAGCCGGGCACTGGACACAGATCCCCACGGCAACCCATTGGCCAAGATGGTGGAGATACCGGCTCTTTGGGTTGCTCTCGATGCCGCTCCCAAACTTTCTCCCGCAATACGATATGGCGTGAAGGTATTGCTGCTGACCGGCGTACGGTCGCAGGAGTTGCGGCTTGCCAAGTGGCCAGACGTTGACCTGAAAAAAAGTGTTTGGACGATTCCCGTTTCAAATCAAAAAGTGAATCCAAAACAGATGACCAGCGCCAAGCCTTGGCAGGTGCCTCTCTCTCCATTGGCCATTGAGCAGTTCAGGAAGTTGGAGTATTACTCAATCAATCAGTATGTGATGCCTGGAAAGAAGGATGGGCCGCTCACCGATAAAGCAATCGGCCGGGCCGTCCGGCGTTTGTTTGAACTGAAAGCATCTGACGGCTCTCCCATCCTTCCGATTGAGAAGTTCTCTCCACATGACCTACGGCGAACCCTACGCTCCCATCTCGATAGGCTGGAAGTGCCTTTGCACATCAGTGAGTCCTGTCTCAATCATTCGCTGGGCAAGATCGTCCAGACCTATGCCACCAGCACCTATCTGGACGAGAGGCGGGAAGCCTTACAAAAATGGTCTGATGAGGTTTCTAGGGGGATTTAATAATGCTTGCGCTAGACACCCAGGAAAAGAAGGATCTGTTTGAGTTCTGGAAGAAGAGTTTCTCCCATGGCCCCGGTTATCATATTGCTCGTTTTACTCTCGCTGCCCGAGAAATACTTCGAAAAAATGGACTCAATACCACTGCTGAAGGCATACACGAGAATCCGCAGCCTTCTAGTTCTACTTTGTCAGATTCCATCACCCGGCAACCGACTGTTCCAGCGTCTGTTTTCGATATTGGGAGTCGATAGCCGCTTGTCGTTTACGATGCCGTTTCGTCATTTGCCGTAGTATTTCATCGCGTTCAATATCTCGCCGTGGCAGGAAGGCACGCAATAGCGATTCGATGTCTGAACAACTGAGTAAGGGGTGATCATCTTTTTGCACAATTCGCTCTTCGAGCATGAATAACATCGCCATCATGACCAAGGCCATATGGTGATGCCAGGATTTCCATTTACGGGCCTGATAATCAGCAAGACCTGATTCACTCTTACCATCCTGGAACGAACGCTCAACCCAGAACCGCTGCGCCTGCATCTTTGCAAGACAATGGGATGGCGTTTCTTCCGGTGCATTCGACAAGGTGTATTTAATCGTCTCCGGTGAATTGACCTCTCGTCGTACAATCAGGTGCCATTGATGTGCCTGGGCTTCTTTTCCATCCCAAAGCCAAACCCGATGATGCAGGATCTCGACGCGCAGTTTGCCCTTGCTGCTATCCCGTAATACCACTTGCTGCCACTCGCTGTCCCGTTGCTCATTGAGCCACTGGTCAACGCGCAGACGGGCTGCCTGGGCTTGCAGACGACTTCGACGACGACCGCGCGTTGTCGTGCTCTCCGGTATGAACGGCTGTGGATCTTCCAGGTAGACCTGTTGGTCTTTGTGGATGTCCACCACAAAGGTTTCACCCATCGCCTCCAAACCCCTCAGAAAAGCCGGATCCTTCCCGTATCCCCCATCTGCACCCACCCAGGCAAAACGCAGGCCAAGCGTCCTCTGATGACGCACCATCTCCAGCGCCAACTCTGACTTGCTTTGATGTTTCCGTTCAACTTCCGGGATACCCGCCTTGCGACAGCGAGCCGGGTTCGATACCCACTCTTTGGGTAGATAGAGACGTTCATCTATCAGCGTGGACAAGTGCCCTTTACCCAGTGCTGCGAATACACCAACCTGGCAGTTATCCACCTTGCCCTGGCGGCCATTCCATTGGCGTTTAACCCCCACTGAATGTTTACCCTTCTTGGCAAGGCCACTCTCATCGAGCAACAGACAGGTATCCGCGGTTCCACCCAGCCATTGATCGGCTTCCAGCGCCACTTGGTCTAACACCGCACGATGATCCCACGGGGACTCGGTGAGCATATGCTGGAGACGCTGATCATCTGCGCCTGCAACCACCTCTTCCATGCGTTCCATGTTCTTTCTCTGCGCTTGCATCAGGCCTTTGAGATAGTGTGTGACCGGTTGAAACACCGACCTCGTCTTGCTTCGAAAATGGGATTCAAAGCGGTACTGGAAACGTTGGAATCGCTCCGCTATGCGATCGATTCTACTTATGCGCGTATCAGGTAATTCAAATGACCTTGGTGCTTGTCATTTGATGCTCTTCCTTACGATGATTGCCAAGAAATTCACAGCATATATTTTATATTATTCAGTGAGTTACTTATAGATCTAATCTGACAAAGTAGAATTAAGACGGCCGAATATCGGGATACAAACCGGCAAGCAGTCTGGTATTGTCGTTATCGACATAGATCCGCGCAATGGCGGAGACGCGACCTTTTCAGACCTGATTGCCAAATATGGATCACTGCCTGACACCTTGCAATCAATTACAGGCGGTGGAGGCTATCACTTATTCTTCAAATACCCAGGGGGGAAACTCAAAGGCAAACTGGGTGCTGGTATTGATGTGAAGTCGGACGGCGGTTTTGTTGCCGCACCACCATCTGTGCATCCAGAGACGAAGAAGCACTACGAGTGGCGAAATGATTCTGATATTGCGGACATGCCTTCATGGATGCTTGACCTGTTAACCCAGGTAGCTATAAAGCGGGAAACAGTAGAAAACATCCCTGAAGGAGAGCGCAACGAGACACTATTCAAGATCGGGGCGGCGTTAAAGGGAAGCAAGTCTGCAAGGCAGATAGAAACTGCACTGCTGGAAGAAAACCTGATCCGGTGTGTCCCGCCATTACCTGACGAAGAAATCCACGCCATTGCTGCAAAGATATCAGCTTACGAATCAAATCTGTCATTTAAGACACGCTGGCAAAAAGCAATAACACGTGACGCCACGTTAAGCGCGTATCGGCGATTCATTATCCTTGCCTTATCGATCGACTACATGGATGAAAACGGCCGGAACTGCTACCCGGCAATGGAGACGCTTGCGATTGATCTTCACGTAAGCCGAACAGCATTAAGCAATGCGCTGGAGGCGGCAATCGAATGCGGATGGCTTGAACGATATCGCAGACCAAAACCCAAGCATTCAACAGGCAAACAGAAGTGGAGTTACGGATATATTGCAAAAATCAAGAAGCCTTGATGTTTACCGCGTGAACAACAAACAGCCTTTGATGTTCACCCCAGAACAAAAAGTGTCACCAAATGAACACAATCATTAAAAGATCATTGTCCCCTTCTTGTGCTTCCTCGTTCGGGTGCAATGAAACGAAACTCAGAGGAAACAAAATGGATAAAGAAACATCAGACAAACTACTCACAGTTAAACCACTCGACTTAGCTGGCTACCTGTTTGCCAAAGCAGAAGTTGACCCAGACAAATTCACCGAGCAGGAAGCGGCTGCAATCATTGAGGCGTTCACGCTTGCCCAGGCTGCCATTCAGGCTTATCTGGTAGACGGTTTGCCGTTTGAGCGGATTATTGCCGGGTTTAACCTTGTGGCACCTCTCGCACACCAAGTATTCCCACGACACATGATTGAGGCACAGTTCAGAAAAACCGAGCGTGACTTCAAGGGCGTGAGTGTTAATTGAATGCTGCGCAAGGTGGAAGAATAGACTCCTAGAGCAGAGATATTCAGTTTCTAATAGTAGGTAAGGCGTTCAACTCTTGCGGCGCGTTAAGGTACTGTGGTGACCCTTGTCTGAGGGTAACTTCGCATTGCAAAATATGACTAGGTATAGGTTTTTTTATGGAGTTTCCGTTTCATGCCATATGCGTCAATTAATGAATTATCGTTATTAACGGGCTTTTCACGCCGCACTGTTTCAAAGCGGCTTTCCGAGGCTGGCCTGGCGTCAAAAGGCAGAAAAGGGAGCGGTTATCAATTCGAAACGACTGCTGCCTTCCCCATCCTTTATGAGCTTGAAAAGCTGCGTTCAGTTAATGAATCATATGACCTCATAGAGCAAAGAGCGCGGTTAACTTTTCATCGGGCGAATTGTGCGCAATTGAAGGTGGATCAGTCGAGTGGTGAGCTAATCTCATCTGATTCCGTCTTGCAGCGATGGCATGCCTTGGTTACGTCTGTCCGCGCACAACTTTTATCACTTCCCAGTAAAGTCGCGCCGTTGGTTGTTGCGGAAGATCGAGTAACGCATGTCGAATTAATTATCCGAAAAGCTGTATATGAGGCACTCACCGAGCTGGCAGGAAGTGGACTATCATCGGATGTGGAAAGGCGCAAGTGTGTCGCGACGCTCAGGATGCGAAACGGGACATCCCAGTCCCCCTTTCGCCCTCGCTTGTCACGACAGCCTATTGTGCCCCGGCCGCCCTGCGTCCGTGCCGCTTCGCCACACCATTGCTTCGCTCGGCGCTGGCTACGCAGCACTACCTCAAATGGCTAGACGGCGTGTCGGATGCGCTTGCATATGGCCTCCGCTGGCTGCAGAACTTCGTTCTTCCGCCACTCCGGCCATACGCCCGCGCCTACGCCTTCCGGGGACTACGCGCCCTCGCTTCGCTCTCCATGGCGCGCAGCGTTTGAAATAAGCGTTTTAATTTTCATTTTTACCCAGTCTTGAATGATCAATGCTGTATTCTAAATATCAACAAATTTTGTCTACCGACTGTATAGACACTTTTAACACCGGGTTCAATTGCTACGCGCTTGCCTGTTGCGTTGTTGAAAGTAGGCGTCTCAACAGTGGCGGCGGAAGATGGAGCCATAAGGCCGGAGTCTTCTGGAATGACGTTGAAACTGCGCCATCAAAGATGGTGTGAAAACGTATGTCCAGGCTCCAGCTTTTGCTTTTGTGCCTGGACCTAAACAGGAGGGCATAAATGCACTCACGCAATCTCGATATCGAGTGGCAGCGCGCGCAAGATGAAGACCGTTCAGCGCCTGCTGTTTTAACGACTGAATACCCGGTTGACCGTGGCAGCTATATGGAAGTACTCGACTTGAGTTCTTCAAATAGCGTAGACCTGTCACGCGCACCGCTTCCCCTGATTGAATCTCACGATAACAGCAAGCTGAATGTTGGCGTGGTTGAAAACATCCGCGTTGAAAATCACGCGCTGCGTGGAACTGTCCGTTTAGGCAATTCAGCCAGAGCAAAGGAAGTATGGAGCGACATCAAAGCCGGGGTCGTTCGCAATTTATCAATTGGCTATCAGTGGAAGGACTACGTCGAAGACGGCGATACCATCCGTGTTACGCGATGGCTTCCCTACGAAACAAGTTTGGTAGCTGCCCCGGCAGACCCTAATTCGGGGCTGTACCGATCAGAGAATTTTGGAGTATCTAAAATGAATACCGAAGACAAAACCGAAAAACTTTCCCGTTCAGAGCGACGTTCTCGTGCGCAAACCGTAGAAGCAGAGCGCACAAGGATCTCTCAGATCACCAATCTCGCCGCCGTTCATGGTCAGGAAGCGCTCGCCCGGCATTTTGTGGACAATGGCAGGAGCCTGGAAGAATTCCGCCTTGCTGTTTTGGACGCTATCGAGACCAAGGGCGGCATTACCCGCGCTGAAGATCCCGAAGTTGGCTATGCTCATTTTATGCGAGGCCGAGAATATAGCCTTTCACGTGTGATCGCTGCGATGGCAGATCCCAAGTCCAGAGAGGATATCGGCTTTGAGCTGGAACTGTCGCAGGAAGAACAGCGTCGGCAGGGCAAGCGCACCAATGGCATTTTGGTGCCACTGTCCGCCATTATGAAACGCGACATCACCGCAGGCGGCACCGGCAGCAACTTGATCGGCACCGATCACCTCGAAAGCGCCTTTATCGATGTGCTGCGCAACCGTTCACATGTACTGAGTTTGGGCGTAACCATGCTGGAAGGTTTGGTGGGCGATGTATCCATTCCACGTAAAACCGGCAGTTCTACCGGTTACTGGATTGCTGGCGATGGCTCTGACTCACTCACAGAGTCCACCCCTGCTTTTGATGCGGTTTCGTTAAGTCCAAAAACTGTTGGCGGTCTGGTTGATTTCTCCCACAAGATGCTTGTCCAGAGTTCACCGGATATCGAGAACATTGTTCGTCAGGATTTGGCCGACATGCTGGCTGTAGAGATCGACGCCAAGGCGATTAATGGTTCCGGCGCATCGAACCAGCCCACCGGCGTACTCAATACCACCGGCATTGGCTCCGCCACCTACACTAACGGCGGCTCCCCGAGTTTTGCCGATATCGTGGGTCTGGAGGGTGATCTGGCAGCCGCTAACGCCGATATGGGCAATCTTGCCTATCTGGCTGCGCCTGCCATTGCCACCACCCTGAAAACTACCGACGTGGGGACTGATACCGGGCAGTTTATCTGGACTGCTGGCAATGAGCGCGGAACCGGCTCAATGAACGGTTTTCCGTCTCTCTACAGCGGAAACGTGCCTGCCGGTTATGCGTTGTTTGGCAATTGGTCTGATCTGGTCGTCGGTACTTGGGGATCGTTGGAGATCCTGGCCGATCCTTATGGCGCAGGGTTTGCAGCCGGTACGGTCAGTGTACGGGCCTTGATGGACATAGACTTTGCCGTGAGACATGCCGGAAGTTTCTCTGAAATACACGAGGCGGCAGTTTAAGCGGCTAATCCCCGCCGGGCCGGAGCAGATTGGTCTATCACTGAGGTGATTCTGTTCCGGGATGCCGCTCCCGATGCCTGCTAGCAGTGGGTGACACGCGGCATCTTTCCTGTCCAAGTCCCGGGCGGCTAGTTTCTGCCAAAGTTTGCTTGGGTGTCTGAGATGCTGGCGGATTTTTTTGGCTTCGGCAAATTCCGACTTCTCAATAAAAGGCGGTTCACCGTGGCCCGTCTTTTTTCCTCTCCCTGGACCATGAGTTGAGCGCCCCATCCCAGACATCATCTGCCCAGCTTTGCGCTCGGCTCTGATTCTTATCTCGGTGGCTTTGCGCTCGGCACGAATGCGAATCTCTTTCGCCTTCCTTTCTCCTGCTGATTTACCAAGAACTTGGTAAAACGTTCTCCGCGCGCGTTGGGGAACTGCTGACTTTCTTATGTGGCGACCTACATGGAAAGGGCAGGGTGGGCAGAGTAACTGGCCATTCCGGCGTTACTCCAGCCGTTACTCCAGGCAATAAAAAAGCCACCCCGATTTCTCGTAAGTGACTGATTTAATTGGTAGGCGCGAGTGGATTCGAACCACCGACCCCCACCATGTCAAGGTGGTGCTCTAACCAACTGAGCTACGCGCCTGCTAAGAGCGCGAATAATACAGGTGGATATATACGCATTGCAAGTGCCGGAACAGATTTTTTGCCCGCTTCCCGGAGCAGGCTGTTTCTGTGCCTACAGGCTGCAGAAAGGGTCGTCGACTTTTCTCTTTGGTTAGTGCTCGCCGGTCATTGGGACGAAGGCCACAGGCAGCAGACTCTTCTCGGTCACATTTCCGGATTCGTCCTTCTCAAGCAGAAGAAGATCCTGCCCGTAGAAACGTCCGCCAACGGGTAACACCAGGCGTCCTCCAGGTGCCAACTGATCCGGCAGGTGAGGGGGGACTTCTGTGGCTGCGGCTGTTACCAGAATGACATCGAAAGGAGCCTCCTCCGGCCAGCCGAAGTAACCATCGCCGATCCGGCTGATGATGTTCGGGTAATTCAACTCATCGAACCGTAACTTTGCCTCATCCGCCAATTCAGGGATGATCTCAATGCTGTATAGCTTCCGTACAAGGAGCGACATCACCGCTGTCTGATAGCCAGAGCCTGTACCGACCTCCAGCACACGATCCCCCGGCGAGGGATTAGCCAGGTCAGTCATCAAGGCGACGATAAAGGGTTGAGAGATCGTCTGCCCGCGACCGATCGGTAGCGGGCTGTTGTCGAAGGCGTGGCGGCGCATATTCACGTCGACAAAACGCTCACGGGGTACCTTTGCTATGGCATCCAGCACATTGGGACTCAGCTCTGAACGACCAATCATTCGACTGGCATAGCGGGCCTCATCGACAATATCCTGCAGCATTTCTTTGATGTTATGCATTGCCCTCTACTTGAAAAAGCACCCGACTCACTCGCCAATTGTGGACGATTTGAGAAAGTGTTGCATGGTTATTTGTCAATTTTCAGAAATTGATTTCACCATGAAAGATGAAATATGTTCGCCCATGGTCAGGGCGGTCATCCTCCCGAAAAAAGGTTGCCCTGAAAAGTAGAGGTTTCTCGCAAGTTGCACCTTGGTATTTAGTCTGGCCGATTGTTCTACCCCAGATATTTGTGAAGATGGAACTGTATTCCGCATCAACTACGACATAGTGATTCATTCGATGTGGAATTAAGAAAAACGCCTCTGAAAAAATAGCCAGCACTCACGCAACCAACCCTTTGTCCTGCAGCGTTTTTATCTGATCCCTTACCTGTGCAGCTTCCTCGAACTCAAGATCCCGGGCGTGGCGGTACATCTCATCCTCCAACTCCTTGATGCGTTTGGACATCTGTTGGGGAGTGAGACTGGCATACTCAGCCGCCTCTTCCGCCACCCTGGCATATGCGCCGGGAGATACGGGAGCGCCGGGATAAGCACCTTCCATGATATCGGCGATGGATTTGCGGATGGTCTGCGGGGTGATGCCATGTTTTTCATTGTGAGCGATCTGCTTCTCGCGTCGGCGATCAGTTTCATCTATTGCGCGGCGCATGGATCCGGTAATCTGATCACCGTAGAGAATGGCCTTGCCGTTGGCGTTACGGGCCGCCCGGCCAATGGTCTGTATCAGAGAACCTTCTGAACGCAGAAAACCCTCCTTGTCCGCATCGAGAATGGCAACCAGTGATACCTCCGGCATATCCAGCCCCTCGCGCAGGAGGTTGATGCCGATCAATACGTCGAATTTTCCGAGCCGCAGGTCGCGGATGATCTCTACCCGCTCTACAGTCTCGATATCGGAGTGGAGGTAGCGCACCCGCACGTCGTGATCGCCCAGGTAGTCAGTGAGATCTTCCGCCATGCGTTTTGTCAGTGTGGTCACAAGTACCCGCTCGGCCTTGTCAGCCCGTAGACGGATCTCGGAGAGCAGGTCATCGACCTGGCTGGTTGCTGGTCTGACTTCAACGGCAGGGTCTATCAAGCCTGTCGGCCGCACCACCTGTTCAACGATCGCGCCCGAGTGTCCCATTTCATAGTCACGGGGCGTGGCGGTGACGTAGATGGTCTGAGGTGAGCGGGCCTCATACTCCTCGAATTTGAGCGGACGGTTATCGAGCGCCGATGGCAGTCGAAAACCATACTCGACCAGGGTCTCCTTGCGCGAACGATCCCCCCGGAACATGCCACCGATCTGGGGGATGGTGACATGACTCTCATCCACCACCAGCAGCGACTCTTCCGGCAGATAGTCGAACAGCGTCGGCGGGGCTTCCCCTGATGCGCGTCCGGAGAGATAGCGGGAGTAGTTCTCGATGCCGGAGCAGTAACCCAACTCCAGAATCATCTCGATGTCGAAGCGGGTGCGCTGATCCAGCCGTTGCCGCTCCAGCAGTTTGTGGGCTGACTCCAACTGCTCCAGTCGTTCTTTGAGTTCCACTTTGATGTGATCCACGGCCCCGAGCAACTTCTCCCTGGGAGTGACATAGTGGCTTTTCGGGTAGACGGAGTAGCGGGGCACCTTGCGCAGCACTTCGCCGGTCAACGGGTCAAAAATGGAGAGTTGCTCAATCTCGTCGTCGAAGAGTTCTACTCTCAGTGCTTCAGCATCGGATTCCGCCGGATAGATATCGATCACCTCACCCCGTACGCGGAAGGTGGCGCGATGAAGTTCCACGTCATTTCGTTTGTACTGCAACTCTGCAAGTCGGTGCAGGATGTCGCGTTGGTTGATGATATCGCCCCTGGAGAGATGCAACATCATGCCCAGATAGGAACGAGGATCACCCAAACCGTAGATCGACGAAACGGTTGCGACGATGATCGTATCCCTGCGTTCCAGGAGCGCCTTGGTGGCTGAAAGCCGCATCTGCTCGATATGTTCGTTGATGGAGGCATCCTTCTCTATGAAAGTATCGGAGGCCGGCACGTAGGCTTCGGGCTGGTAATAGTCGTAATATGAGACGAAATACTCCACTGAGTTCTGGGGAAAAAACTCCTTGAATTCACCGTACAATTGGGCTGCAAGCGTCTTATTGGGGGCAAGAACCAGCGTTGGCCGCTGAGTTTCCTGAATCACATTGGCGATGGTGAAGGTTTTACCGGAACCGGTCACCCCCAGCAGTGTCATACCTGCCTCGCCATCGTGGAGGCCCTCCAGCAGCCTTTTGATCGCGGCTGGCTGGTCGCCTGCCGGGTCAAATTTGGACACTAATTGAAAATCTTTCGCCATCAGGGATTCTGCATCTCGGGATAATTGGATATTATTGCACGTTGTCGCCTCTCGAGAGAGGCACTCCAGATTCGTCTCTTTTGCCACGGAAACTACAAATGAACACAAAACTCTCTGTAAGGGTACAGGCCGTCAAACCCTCTCCCACCTTGGCGATCACCGCTCGCGCCGCTGAGATGCGCGCTGCCGGCAAGGATGTCATCGGGTTGGGCGCTGGAGAGCCGGATTTTGATACGCCGGAGCATATCAAGCAGGCTGCCATCGAAGCGATTAATAGCGGTTTCACGAAATACACTGCTGTGGACGGCACGCCGGGCCTGAAGAAAGCGATTATCGAAAAGTTCCGGAAAGACAACGGGTTTGAGTATAAGCCGGAGCAGATTCTGGTCTCCTGTGGCGGCAAGCAGAGCTTCTACAATCTTGCTCAGGCAACCCTGGATCCGGGTGATGAGGTCATCATCCCTGCGCCTTACTGGGTCTCCTACCCCGATATGGCCATCCTTGCCGGCGGCGTACCCGTGTTGGTCCAGGCGGGCGCTTCGCAAAAATTTAAGATCACCGCCGCGCAATTGGCTGCGGCGATTACCGATAAAACCCGGCTGTTTGTCATCAACAGCCCCTCAAATCCCACTGGTATGGCCTATACCAAAGAGGAGTTGACTGCTTTGGGTGAGGTGCTGAAGGAACACCCCAGGATTATCATCGCCACTGATGATATGTACGAGCATATTCTCTGGACCGAGGCTCCTTTCGTCAACATCCTCAATGCCTGTCCGGAACTGGTGGATCGTACCCTGGTGCTCAATGGTGTCTCGAAAGCCTACTCCATGACCGGTTGGCGCATTGGTTACGCCGGCGGCCCGGCGGAGATCATCAAGGCGATGAAGAAGATCCAGTCCCAGAGTACCTCCAACCCCACCTCAATCTCCCAGGTGGCGGCACAGGCAGCGCTGGAAGGTTCTCAGGACTGCATTAGCGATATGCTCAAATTCTTCAAGGAACGTCACGACTATGTGGTCGATCGACTGACCATGATGCCTGGCGTCGAGTGCCTGCCTTCAGACGGCACCTTCTACTGTTTTCCCAACATCGAGGGTGCGCTGGAAAATATCGAAGGGGTTGATAACGATATGGAACTCACCGAATACCTCATACAAAAGGCTGGAGTGGCACTGGTACCCGGCACTGCGTTTGGTCTGGGTGGTCATGTAAGGATTTCCATCGCCACCAGCATGGAGAACCTGCGGAATGCCCTGGACAGGATCGAAAAAGTGCTTGTCGGATAAATCTTTGCGTGTAGACTGGGTCCTGATGAGAAAATAGTTCCCGGCGCTGGCGCTCAGGTTCAAGGAGTGAACTGAACGGACCGGCCACACACCTCTACTGGAGGGACAGACATGGATGTCGTCCTGAATAGACAAACACCAGCCTGCACGGCCGGTTTCACGCTTCCCGAACTGCTTACCACCCTGAGTGTTGCACTGATTTTGCTCAGCGCGGGGGTACCCGCATATCGCACACTGGCGGCAAACAGCCAGATGAGTGGTGAAATCAACAGTTTCATCAGCCACCTGCAACTGACGCGCAGTACAGCCATCATGACCGGTGGTCTGGCTATCCTCTGCCCCAGTTCCGATGCACAAACCTGTCTCGACGAGCCACTCTGGCATGAAGGTTTCCTGCTCTATGCAGACACAAACGGTAACCGGCAACCCGACGATGCCGAAAAACGGATTCGCTATCAGAATGCGACGAGGCACTCCCTCATCAGCATGCGTTCGACTCAGGGCAGGCGCCGCATCATCTACCGGCCTGACGGTACCTCTCCCGGCAGCAACCTCACCTTAACCTTTTGTGATGTAACAGAAAACATTGATCCCAGGGCAGTTGTGGTATCGAATGCCGGCCGCCCCAGAATATCCAAAACCCGACCCAGTGGTGGTGAATTGAGCTGCAATTGACTATTTCTGCACTTCCCTATTGACGCTCGGGACCTGTGTCATTAATATGCGCGCTGCAACACAATTCCCCGGTAGCTCAGTCGGTAGAGCGGGTGACTGTTAATCACTAGGTCGGCAGTTCGAGCCTGTCCCGGGGAGCCAAATAAATCAAGGGCTTAGCGAGAAATCGCTAGGCCCTTTGTTTTTGGGGTAGCAACTGGGGTAGCGTTTCTCAAGGTTTCATAACACTAACCTTTGCTATCTCGATCAAAATTATTTTGCATTATCTCGACATCGCCCGGCACATCAATGGAGACTTTGGGTGAGGCGCTGGTGCCACCCAGCACCAAGTGCCTATCACTGCGAAATGGGAATATTGATCAGTATCTAATAATTTAATTTGACTTAAACTCAAAATCTATAATAATTATAGGTGGATTTGATTGTTTATGTTACTGACGTTTATTGGTATTCGCTAATGGGCGAGATAAAAGCTTTTAAAATGACGCGTGAGCGCTTTGAGACGCTGGTTAAAAGGTTGGCGACTGATTCGTCGAATATCACGTTCATAAATAACTGCACCGATGGAGATTGGGAACGTGCGGTCAACCACCGGCAAATGCTGGTTTGTTTACAAAAGGGCAGTGTCCTCTCAGATCCTCGATGGGATGAGGAAAGCCAGACCCACATAGGGAACATGGGCCGTTTTCACGCTGGTCAGGACATCGTTTTAGAAATAGCTGTAGAAAAAGAACAACACTTATACGTAATTAACGTCTGTCAGTAGTCAGTGACTACATGACGGGGGGTGTGAAATGAAAGAAGAATTGTATCAATACACCGGTTGTGGGTTGGATTATATCTATCTGACCAACGGTTATGACATAAAAGAGACTCCGTTTGGCGAAGGTGTCACCATTCGCAATCTCGATGGGTTGCACCGTGCTATTGCTGCCGATTTAGTCGATGACAGACCTAACTGGACCGGGGCAGAGCTACGTTTTATCCGTAAGGAGCTGGGCTTCACCCAGCAGACCCTTGGTGCGTTTGTGTCACGTGACGCCCAGACTGTCGCTCTTTGGGAAAAAGACAAGCAGCCAGTACCTGAAGAAGCCAGCAACATCATCCGTGGGATTTATAAAAGCCGTATGGAAGGCAACGTAGAGTTTGAAAAGATGATCGAGCGCATCAATGAACTTGATCGCCAAATCAATGATGCGGAAGAAAGAATAACAGCCTACAAAGCAGATGCCTCGGGATGGCACACTGCAAAAGCCGCCTAATCAGGCGGATCCTCCCCAACCCCTGCCAGATATGTGGCAGGGGGCTTTTTGCAGTACAAGCATTGATCCTCACTAGGAGCCTGTCGGATTTAACCAGTCCCATTTGATAAAATACTGTAAGCCAAAGAATAACGAACCGAAGTCAGTATGTCAGATAAATTCCGCACGATTAATCGAGACACCCCCTATCTGTTGCCGCCCTCATTACAGGACTGGCTACCAGAGAACCATTTGGCGCGATTTATCGTGGACATCGTAGAACAGCTGGATCTGAAAGAGCTGGAATCTCAATACGGTGGCGGAGGAAAAGCGCCCTACCATCCAGCCATTTTGCTTTCACTGCTGTTCTACGGTTACGCAACCGGCGTATTCTCCAGCCGAAAGTTGGAGCAAGCCACCTACGACTCCGTGGCCTTCCGGTTCATTACGGCAGACAGCCATCCAGACCATGACACCATCGCCACCTTTCGCAAACGCTTTCTCAAGGAGTTGAAGGGATTCTTTGTCCAGATATTAGTGATAGCCAAGGCGATGAGTCTTTTGAAGATAGGCAATGTGAGTTTGGATGGGACAAAGGTCAAGGCCAATGCCAGCAAACACAAGGCGATGAGTTGGGGGTATGCCAACAAGCTTGAAGAGCAGCTTCATCGTGAAGTCGAGCTGTTGCTGAAAAAGGCCGAACAGGCCGATGCAGAAGAAGAGCCGGAACTGGATATTCCAGAGGAACTCAAACGTCGTGAGGACCGGCTTGCTGCGATAGCCAAGGCTAAGAAAGAGATCGAACGAAGAGCGCGTGAGCGCTTTGAAAAAGAACGGGCGGAATACGAAGAGAAGGTGAAGCGGCGTAAGGAACGAGAGGAAAAGACAGGGAAGAAGGCCAGAGGTAGAGTGCCAAAGCCGCCAGAAGAAGGTCCACAGGAAAAAGACCAAGTCAATTTCACGGATGAGGAGTCACGCATCATGCCCTCATCGGAAGGGTTTGTTCAGGCCTATAACGCCCAAGCGGCAGTTGATACCGGTACCCACCTGATCGTGGAGAACCATATTACCCAGCAACCCAATGACAAACAGGAAATAGAACCTGCACTTGCACAACTGAAGGCAGCAGAAGAGCAGCTGGGAAAACCACAAGGTCTGTTGGCGGATACGGGTTACTTCAGTGAAGAGAATGTCAATCGTTGTGAAGCACAGGAGATCACCCCCTACCTCTCCGATAGCCGCGAACGGCACAACCTGCCGCTGGAAGAGCGGCTGAAACAGGTGCCGCCCTGCCCGGAAGATGCCGATATGTTAACCCGAATGAGGCATCGACTCAGTACACCGGAAGGCAAGGCCGTGTATGCCACACGGAAATCGACAGTTGAGACCGTCTTCGGCATTATCAAAGAAGTAATGGGATTTCGGCAATTTCACCTTCGAGGGAGTGATTCAGCGCAAGGTGAATGGAATCTGGTATGTACGGCATGGAACCTGAAGCGGATGCATGCGCTGGCAGGCTGAGATATCGACAAGGATAGGTCAGTCTTTCATAATTCACTGCCCTACATAGAGCTTATATTCCTACAGAGGCAGCGATTATGGGAAAAACACGGTGGGCCGGAAAATATCCCTGGCTCAATGGATCAAACCCGACAGACTCCTATCCCGATTGAATACCTGGCGCAGGCCTACGGGGTGGGTCTGGTTTCCGGGGCTTTGAGCATCCTTCTCTATATCTCGGCCATGGTGGCATTGGCGCTGGTGGCCAAGACCTTCGGCAGCTATGCGCTGGCGCTGCTGCAGATTGAGGATGGCAGCCGCTGGGGCAACGGACTTGCTGACTTTGTCATCATTGGCTTCGTGTTGATCAACCTGGAAGGCGCAAAAAACGTTGCGCGCCTGGAGAAACTGGTTGTCGGCCTCAAGTTGCTCATCCTGGTCGGCTTTGCCGTGGCAGGTTTAAGCGTCTTCGAGCCTGCACTGTTATCACCGACCCGTTATCCGCCCGCTACGCAAGTGCTCTACAGTCTGGCGATTACTTTTTTCGCCTTCGAGGGTTTCCGGGTCATTACCAACGCCGCCGAAGACATGCCTGACCCGGCGAGGACCTTGCCGCGGGCGATGTTTCTGGCCATTGGCGGCGTGCTGGTCATCTACATTGCCGTGGCTCTCGCGGTGTTCGGTAATCTCGATGCGCAACAGGTCGTCGATGCCAAGGACTACGCCCTGGCCGAGGCGGCAAAGCCGGTGTTCGGCGCGGCCGGGTTCAGTATCGTCGCCATTGCCGCGCTTGTATCGACCGCCTCGTCCATCAACGCCAACCTGTACGCGGTGACTAATGTCACCTACCAATTGGCGAAAGAGGGTGAACTGCCCTCGGCGTTTGGCAAGCCTTTCGGAAAATCCCGCGAAGGACTGATCATCAGCGCCGCATTTATCATCCTGCTTGGCCATGCATTCGATCTGTCCGAGATCGCCGCAGTCGGCTCGATCACCATCCTGATCGTGCACCTTATGGTGCATGCGGGTCACCTGCGATTGCGCGACGAGACCGGCGCACCGCTGGTTATGATCGTGTTGGCCATCGTGCTGATCCTTGGGGCGATCGGGTTTGCTTCCGCCTACGCATTGGAGAGTTCACCGCATATTTTGTGGTTGGTCGCCGCCAGCCTCGCCACCGCATTCCTGGCCGAAGCCTTGCTGCATCGACTGACCGGCCGCCGCGTACAAACCCGCACGCCCGATCGGTCGGCCTGATTGGTGATGCTCATGGCGAATATTGACTTGATGTTGATTGCGGTGGTCGTCGCCGTCGCGGTATTCGATTTCACCAATGGTTTTCATGACGCCGCTGATATGGTTGCCACTGCGATCGCCTCACGTGCGATGCGCCCGGCAGTTGCTATCGCACTGGTGACGGGCTTTACTTTCATTGCACCCTTTACTGTCGGATTGGCCGTCGCGGATACTATCGGTACCTTCGTCGATATCAGTGGTGTGGATGCGCGGACTGGACAGATTGTGATCATTGCCGCGCTGTTGGCCGCCGTTACCTACAATCTGGCTACCTGGTTGCTGGGCTATCCGTCCTCCTCATCCAACTCGCTGGCCGGCGGTCTGGTCGGGGCGGGGCTCTATGCGGCGGGAGCAGACAGCATCAACTGGGGGCTGGATTCACTGGGCGATATGAGCCTGGACGGCGTTATGAAGGTGATTGCCGGTCTGCTGTTTTCCCCGTTGATCGGTCTCGTCTTCGGTTTTGCGATCATGCGGATGTTCCGGCGACTGTTCCGGCGTTTCACGATGCGGGCCAAGGTTCTGTTCAACGCCTCGCAGTACTTCAGTGTTGCCTGGCTGGGCTTTTCCCACGGCGCCAATGATGCCCAGAAAGGCATGGCCATTATCGGCATGATGCTGCTGGCGACGGGCTCGACGAGTGATTTCTCTGTCCCGGATTGGGCCATCGTACTGTGTGCCTGCGCCATCACTCTCGGCACGATGTTTGGCGGTTGGCGAATCATCAAGACCCTGGGGTTTGGCCTGTACCGGCTGCGCACTGTGCATGCGGTCGCCAACCAGCTGAGCGCCGCAGCAGTCAACAGCCTGGCTACCTCGATCGGAGCACCCACCTCGACCACCCAGGTGGTGACCGCCACCCTGCTTGGCAATGGCGCTGCTGACAAGCCCGGCCATGTGCGCTGGCGTACTGCTGCAGGCATTGTCGCCGGCTGGTGGCTCAACCTGCCAATTTCGATTCTGCTCGGCGTAGTCTATACGTTGTTTTTGCTAAGCCTTTGGAGGAATTGAATATGGGCTTCATTCACGGACTACTTCTTCCTAAAGAGGTCGACTTCAACGCCGCGCTGCGCCACCAGGCCGACATTGCTGCGGATATGGTGAATCATCTCTATGATGCCTGTGCTGCGAGCAACCAGGTGCCCATCCCCGGCAACCCGGCTTTGCAAGCGATCGAATCGCTGTCGGCGCAGTCCCGCGAGACCAAGAGCCGCAACATGGCAGAGCTGCTGGATGTTTTCATCACCCCCTACGACAAGGAATCGATCTACCGCATGGTGGTGCAACTGGACTGGGTCGCGCTCAGCGTGAACCACTTCCGGCTGGAGGCCGAGGTCTACGATATCCATTCATTGCGTGAGTATGAGCCGATTCTTGCCAATCTGAAGACCATGATTGCCGCCCTGCAGGCTGCGCTCGGTGCATTGGATAGCCGGGATATCGCGGCGGTGGCCGACGCCAATGAACAGATTCATGTTCACTACGACCAGGTGGTCGGTGATTGCGCCCGCGCCACGGCTTCATTGATGCGCGGACCGGATCTGTTGCGCGTGATCCGGCACCAGGTGATGTTCCAGCAGCTCAAAGAGATTGCCAAACGCATTCATGTCACGGCCAATACACTCGAAGACATGGCGCTGAAGGTGGTTTGATCCCATGTTGGATTGATGCTGGTCAAGATAAGGTCACGAATTTCTACCATGGGCTTGGAACAGCGGGGCTTCACCCTCATCAGAACAATTGAACCCACTGCTAAGCGTTTACAGAATCCGCCCTGAAGGAGATATCAATGTTCCAGGAAATTCCCGTCAATGAAGAGAACATTTTCGCTTTCCGGGTAACAGGAAAGCTCACCCACGCCGACTATCAAGCCTTTCTGCCAACGCTGGAGGGGCTGATCGAACAGCAGGGCCGAATATCGCTACTGATCGAGTTCGACGGTTTCCGTGGCTGGGATCTGGAGGCCATGAGGGATGATTTCGAGTTCGGCATGGCGCACCGGGACGCTTTCGAGCGCTTCGCCATGGTGGGTGAAAATCGCTGGCAACGGTGGATGGCAGCAATGGCCAAGCCCTTCGTCGATGGCGAGGTGCGCTATTTCGAGCGTAATGATATACAGGCAGCCTGGGACTGGCTGCAAGAACCGGGTGATGCCACGCAATCCGAAACACTCCCGGACCCTGGTCCGTTCCACCATATACTGATGGCCACCGATTTTTCCGTAGGCGCAGAGCGCGCTGCACGGCGGGCCATGGAACTGGCCGGCTGTTATTCCGCCAGGTTGACCTTTCTGCAGGTGGTGGAAGATCTCGTTTTCTACGACGAGGCCTATGACCCCATCATTCCCGATCGTTTGGAACTCGACGAGCAAATGCAGGACATTGCCAAACAGCGCATGGCTAAGCTGCTGCAAGAGATTGCCGCCGGCACAAAGGTGCGGTCCGAGGTGCAGTTCGGTATGCCTCGTCACGCGATTCTGAGTTACTCTGTGGCGCAGGATGTCGACCTGATCGTGGTCGGTCGCCATGGTCATGGTGGAATTTCCCGTCTTCCTGGTTCCACGGCCAGCAGTTTGGTCAATAGCGCCTCCTGTGAAGTGCTGACTGTTCCTCTTGTCTAAATTCCCGTACAGGGAACTACGCACCCCAATTGAAGGATACGTGTTCCGATGTCTCTGCTGTTGCCTCTGATCGCCGGAATAGTCGTCGTCATACTGTTGCACCCGGCCTTGCAGGAACGGTGTGCATGGCGGGCCATGGTGACGCCGCTCGCCTCGATCATCGGTAGCGGGTTTTTGATTGTCGCCCCCTTGCTTGGCGCTATTGCGGGTGAGTATGCCTTGTGGGGCATGGCCCTGGTCGTACTGGCGGCTTATGGCATCGGCGAGGTCATTCGGTTCAACATCCGCTATGCCGAGCCGGAACTGGCGCGTGGTGAACGCCCCCTGCTGTTGTACACGGAGCGGGCCGGCAACTTTGCCCTGTCTGTGGCCTACGTCATCTCGGTGACCTTCTACCTGCGCCTGATGGCATCGTTCATCCTTGATGGCATTGGGATGCACGATGAATTCGCGGCCAAGATCCTGACCACGGTCGTGTTGCTTTTCATCGGCCTGGTGGGTTGGCGCCGGGGGCTGCGGAGCCTGGAGCGGCTGGAGCAATATTCGGTCAGTGTGAAGCTCGCCATCATTGTCGCGCTTTTACTCGGACTGGCGCTTTACGACGCAGGACACGCCTGGCAACTTGACGCCATCCACGCCGAGCCGGTAAGCAACACCGAGCGCCTGCGTATGCTGGCCGGGATGCTGCTGGTGGTGCAGGGGTTCGAGACATCCCGTTACCTGGGGGGAGAATATGGCGCCGCACTGCGCGTAAGCAGCATGCGGCAAGCACAGTGGTTGTCCGGGCTGATCTATCTCGTCTTTGTGGCCCTGTTCCTGCCCCTGCTGCCCGGCCTGGGCATGCAAAAGCCGGATGAGACCGCGATCATCTCACTGGCGGGGCAGGCGGCCTGGGTGCTGTCACCGATGTTGGTGGTTGCCGCAGTGATGAGCCAGTTCTCCGCTGCAGTCGCGGATACCGTCGGTGCAGGCGGGTTGATCGAGGAAGAATCGAGGCATCGTCTGAGCGCGCGGGGTGCCTACCCGTTGATCGTGGCTCTGGCCGTTGCTCTGGTCTGGATCGCAGATGTATTCGAAATCGTAACTTTGGCCTCGCGTGCGTTTGCCATCTACTACTTCGCTCAGGCGTTAGTGGCGTGGCAGGTGATTCCGAATGGTTGCCACTGGCGTGGCGCCTGTCAGTTGCTATTTGGTGTCATATCGCTGTTGTTGCTGGCGGTGGTTCTTTTTGCACGTCCTGTCGGGTGAGATGTCAGGATGGGCGATGATAGCAGGATACGGGATGAGCGCTCTGAAATGAGTGGCCCGGAT
The DNA here is from genome assembly GCA_019623805.1 of Gammaproteobacteria bacterium (ex Lamellibrachia satsuma). Classification (NCBI taxonomy): domain Bacteria; kingdom Pseudomonadati; phylum Pseudomonadota; class Gammaproteobacteria; species Gammaproteobacteria bacterium (ex Lamellibrachia satsuma). Next base: position 14,122 of record CP053680.1, on the reverse strand, counting down.
TCCACGGAGGAGTACTATCTTGATTTGCAGTGCTCGACGTCGGTGAATCGGTAATGCGTAGCACCTGCTCAAGGCATGGCTCACAAGGCAGGGATCCCCTGGCTGAATTTCAAATGGAAGTGCTGGCTGTGGATTGCAGTGCGTTTTACAGAGTGTTTGGTCAGGCTTCCGGGGGGGGCTATCATAGTAGTAATCCTGAGTGTTTTTAGGCAGATATCTGGAGGTGGGCTGTGGATAAAATTTCAAGTATGGGAGCCTTCAAAAAGGCATTGTCCTCACTTTCCTTGGCTCAGCAGAGGAAAATTGGCGCCAAATTCATTGCGAACGTTTTGGACCTGACGGACGGTAGCTGCACCCAACATGCCCAAAATATTGCTGAGAAGAGTGATGTCACGCCGGAGGAGGTGGAAAATGCGTATCGTGCAGTGCACTCCGTTTACGTTGCTACAAATCCTCTTTCAGGTTTTGCAGAGATGGATTACCGAAAGCAGGCTGCGCATTTTGTTTCGGAAGCGTGCATGGTCTGTTTAGCGCCGACCCATGGCGACTACAGCACCCTCCATTTGGCCGATAAGGTAGCCGGTTATTGCCGCATGGCGCGCATGTGTTCCAACATCCAACATGACGCAGACAATCCCGGTTTGTCAGATGCGGAGGAGTCGTTGAACAAGGAAATCGACGCTCAATACAGAATCCTCAATTCTTTTCTGGAGAATGGTTGAGGTAGTTGTAGTCAAATCTGACCACCGCACTAGTGGGCCATGCGGATAATTCGGTATGTCTCAGAGCCGATGAGCGGGCGCGAATCAAGGCGTATTTCGCAGGGAATGGCCGGTCCTGTCCGGAAGTACCCGTCCAGGATTCGCTCGGAGGCTGCCTAAAGGACATAGTCGCACGAAAGGAAATCAGCACACGGTGTGATTGGGTATGCACTGGGTCTATCCGGCCCTGGATGTTGACGTCGACGATGAGCCGCTACCTGTTTTTTTAATGGAAGTGTCGGCAGAGAATATTCCGCTGAACTGACTCCTATGTGGGATGTGTTTTATGAAGCATCAGAAAACCGACAAATACCGCGACCAGGAGATTGAGAACGTTCTCAAGACACTGCAGTCCGACAGGCACCACGGTCTGGGTGGCGCTGAGGCTCGCCGGCGCCTGGCGGAGTATGGCCCGAACGAGATTGAGGAGCGGGAGGAGCCGCTGTGGCACCGTGTGTTTCGGCGTTTCTGGGGGCCGATACCCTGGATGATCGAGGCCGCCGCGATGATGTCGGCGCTGGTGCAGAAGTGGGAAGACTTTGCGATCATCCTGATCATGCTGCTGGTAAACGCCGGGCTGGATTTCTTCCAGGAACACCGTGCGCTGAACGCCCTGACGGCACTCAAGGCCCGCTTGGTCAACGAGGTGATCGCGCTGCGCGATGGCGTATTCGCAACGATCCCCACACGTGAGCTGGTGTCCGGCGACATCATCAAGCTGAAAATCGGCGACATCGTGCCCGCCGACGTCAAGCTCATGGACGGCGATTATCTGTCGATCGATCAGGCTGCCCTGACCGGCGAGTCACTGCCGGTGTCGAAGGAGGCCGGCGAGGTGGCCTATGCCAACACCATCGTCAAGCAGGGCGAGATGCTGGCGGTGGTCGTTAACACCGGTGCGCACACCGCATTCGCAAGCGTGGTATCGCTGGTGGCCAAGGCCAGCCTGGAGGAGCGCAGCCACTTCCAGAAGATGGTAATCCAGATCGGCAATTTCCTGATCCTGATTACACTGGCGCTGGTGGTGCTGATAATCCTGGTGGCGCTGTTCCGCCACGAGAGTCTGTTGGAGATCCTGCGCTTCTCACTGGTGCTGACCGTTGCCGCGATCCCGGTAGCCCTGCCGGCGGTGCTGTCGGTCACCATGGCGGTGGGCGCGGTCAACCTGGCGCGGCGCCAAGCCATCGTCTCGCGCCTGTCGGCGATTGAGGAGCTGGCCGGGGTGGACGTGTTCTGTTCCGACAAGACCGGCACCCTGACCCAAAACCGGATGCAGGTGGCCGAGCCGGTGTTGCTGGGCGGCTTCGATGCCGAAGAGCTGTTCCGGGTCGCGGCGCTGGCCTCCAAGCGGGAGAACAATGACCCGATGGAACTGCCGGTCTTCAACCATCTTGAGAAGCAGTTTCCGCAGGTTGCCCTGTCGGACTACCGGCAGACCCATTTTGTACCCTTCGATCCGGTCGGCAAACACACTGCCGCCACCATCGAGGGCCCAGAGGAGATTTTCACCGCCGTCAAGGGCGCGGCCCAGGTGTTGCTCAGCATGGCGGAACTGCCGGACGAGCAGGGCACGGCCGTGGTTGAACAGGTGGATCAACTCGCGAAGCGCGGCTACCGCACCCTGGCTGTCGGGCGTAAGTCTGGCAATCAGCCGCTGCAACTGATCGGCCTGATCCCACTCTATGACCCGCCGCGGGAGGACTCCGCAGAGGTGGTGCGGCAGATGCGCGACTATGGTGTTCGGGTAAAGATGATTACCGGCGATCACGTGGCCATCGCGCGCGAGGTCGGCCGGCTGCTGGGACTGGAGCAGGAAGCCATCCGCTCGTACCAGCTCAAGGGCTCGGGCAGCCAGGAACTGCTGGCCCTGGCCGAGGCGCTGACCGGTGCAATCTACCGGCGCCTGAAAGGCGATGTCTCGCTGCGTGAGGCCGAACGCTTCGCCGCTGAGGTGATGGCAAGCCTCAAGGAGTTGTACGACTCTCGGCTGCTGGAACGGGAGTTCATCCACACCCACGAATCGGCCATCGTCGAGATGATCGAATCGGTGGACATCTTTGCCGAGGTGGTGCCAGAGGACAAATACCGCATTGTCGACACGCTGCAGAAGGGGGGGCATATCGTCGGCATGACCGGCGACGGTGTCAACGACGCTCCGGCGCTAAAAAAGTCCGACTGCGGCTTCGCTGTAGACAATGCCACCGACGCGGCCCGCGCCGCCGCCGATATCGTGTTGACCGCACCCGGTCTGTCTGTGATCAACCACGCCATCGAGCAGGCGCGCATCACCTTTGAGCGCATGCAGAGCTACGCGATCTTCCGTATCGCCGAGACCATCCGCATCGTGTTGTTCATGACACTGTCGATCGTGGTGTTTAACTTCTACCCGATCACCGCGCTGATGATCATTCTGCTGGCGCTGCTCAACGACATCCCGATCCTGGCCATCGCCTATGACCGCACCCGGGTGGAACGCCGTCCGGTGCGCTGGGACATGCGCGAGTTGACGACACTGGCCAGCGTGCTGGGCGTGGCCGGGGTGATCTCCTCGTTTGTCTTGTTCTATCTGTTGCAGGAGTGGCAGTTCTCCCACGATGAGATCCGCACCTTCCTATTCCTGAAGCTCATTGTGGCCGGCCACAGCACCCTGTACATCACCCGTGCGCGCGGCTGGTTCTGGCAAAGGCCCTGGCCAGCACCGGTGTTGTTCTGGGCCACCTTTTGCACTGAGGTGATCGGCACGATCTTCGCTGCCGAGGGCTGGCTCATGACACCGATCGGCTGGACCTATGCCCTGATGATCTGGGGCTATGCGATGGTGTGGTTCCTGATCAACGACCTGGTGAAGGTGACGGCCAGCCGAATGATTCGCCAAAACGGTCATGGCCGAGCCGTATCCTCTGAATATCCGCGTGAGCAGGGTCTCGATGTGCCGGGTCGTCATTAAATTCCAGGAGATCCAATGACATCTGAAAGCCAAGACAATGTCCCACCCTTTCCCGCCGGGGAACACCGCGCAGACCCCCTACCCTGGCAGAAACCGAAGGACGCCGAAGACGACCCGCAGGTCAGGGAGCGCGTGTGCCGCATTATGGACAGTCCCGGCTATCGCCAGGCCGACGACGACCCGGATTTCCTCGATGGAAACGTGGCGCGCCCGATGCGCCTGGGGCTAGATTACCTCAAGCCGGAGGCCCTGCTGCAACAACACGGCGTGGAACACACCATCGTGGTCTTCGGCAGCACCCGGATCACCGAGCCGGCGCGCGCGCAGCGCCAGCTGACCTGCGCACAAGACGCGGTAATGGACGAGCCGGACGACCCGTACTTGCAACGGCGGGGGCACGTGGCCGAGCGCCTGCTGGCGAAGAGTCGTAACTACGAGGTCGCGCGCGAACTGGGCCGTCTGATCTGCCAATCCGGCAAGGGACCCCGGGATTGCCGCGTGACCCTGATGACTGGCGGCAGGCCGGGCATGATGGAGGCGGCCAATCGCGGCGCCTTTGATGCCGGTGCCAAGAGTATCGGCCTGAACATTACGCTGCCGCACGAACAATACCCGAACCTCTATATCACCCCAGAGCTGTGCTTTCAGACGCACTATTTTGCGATTCGTAAGCTGCATTTCCTGCTTCGCGCCCGTGCTCTGGCGGCCTTCCCGGGCGGCTACGGCACCCTGGACGAGCTGTTCGAGGCTCTGCTCCTGATCCAGACCCGCAAGATCGTACCCATCCCGGTGGTGCTGGTCGGGGAGGACTATTGGCGGCGCGCGGTGGACGTCGACTTTCTGGTCGAGGAGGGCGTGATCGACCTCGAGGACCGCAAGCTGTTGTGGTATGCGGAGACCGCCACAGAGATCTGGGAAGGTATCCGTCAGTGGCACCACAGGACCGGCAGCACAGCACTCAATGGAGAAGATGCACCATGAAGATTTCATTCCACTGCGTCGATCCGTTCGATCTGCTCCGGTGGTCTGGTCATACTCGTCAGCGACACCTAAAAGACCATGACCTATCTATTACACGGAGCTTGAATTGAAGATACTGCACTTCTTTGTACCTCTTCTGCTTCTTGCCTCCATAAGCGGTTGTAGTCCACCAGGAGATCGCATACCGGTTGTCGGCATCCTCGAATGGGAAAGATTGGAGCTGATTGCTGAAAGCAATGAGCCTGTTGCCCGGATAGAAATCCAGGAAGGCGAACAGGTCAACGCCGGCCAGGTTTTGTTGCGGCAGGATGCCACACGAGCCCAAAGCGACCTGGATGCCGCCCTTGCGGTTCAGGACCAGGCGCAAGCGAAGATGGATGAATTTTTGGCAGGCCCCCGGCCTGAAGAGCTTGCAGAGGCGAGAGCGGCGCGCGAGTCGGCCAGCGTTACCCTGCGGTTGGCAAAGGCTGAATACACGAGGGTCAAGAAGCTCCATCAAAAGGAACTGGCCAGTACAGAAGCGCTGGACAAAGCCGAAAGCGGCGAACTTTCCGCACAGGCCTCGTTGGCCCTTAATCAGGCCAGGCTCGACAAACTGTTGCATGGTACTCGTGCCGAGCAGATTGCCCAGGCGCGTGCCGCAGTGGCCGGTGCCATTGCCAGAGTGCGCCATGCCAAAATCAATTTGCAGCGCCTCGCGATAACCGCGCCGCAGGACGGCAGAATTGACAGCTTGCCCTTCATTGTCGGTGAGCATCCGCCACAGGGTAGCGTGGTGGCGGTACTATTGGTCGGTGAAACTCCATACGCACGGGTTTATGTTCCGGAACAGATGCGGGCAGGCATTCGTCCCGGCAGCCTTGTGGAAGTCAGGATCGACGGCATAGAGTCAGTGTATGCGGGGCGTGTGCGCACGATCAGCCGAGACCCCAGTTTTACCCCTTACTATTCGTTGACCGCCAACGATCGTTCCCGGCTGGTGTACCTGGCCAAAGTCGATTTGCTCGATGCAGATGCTGAAACGCTGAGTGCCGGTGCGCCCCTGGAGTTGAGTTTCGTCCCGGAAACAGGGAATGGACAGGACCAATGAGCACCGGGCCGGTCATCAGCAGTCATGGCCTGAGCCGGCGCTTTGGTGATCTGGTAGCAGTCGATAGCCTCGATCTGGTCGTGCCCAGATCGACTATTTACGGCTTTCTCGGCCCAAACGGGTCGGGTAAGACCACCACCATTCGCATGCTTTGCGGACTCATTCTGCCCAGCTCCGGGGAGGCCGAGGTGCTCGGCTACCGGGTGCCGCAACAGGCCGAGAAACTCAAACCTCATATTGGCTATATGACCCAGGAGTTTTCTCTCTATAACGATCTGACCGTGTTGGAAAATCTGCGCTTCATGGCGGATGTGTACCGTATCCCCAGTGCCAGGGTGAGAACCCGAATTGATGATGCGCTGGCAATGTACAGTTTACGAGCGCAACGCGATCAGTTTGCGGGCACCATGAGTGGCGGCCAGCGTCAACGACTGGCGTTGGCCGCCGCGACGCTGCACAAACCGGAACTGTTGCTGCTCGACGAGCCGACCAGTGCTGTGGACCCGCAAAGCCGGCGCGATTTTTGGGATGTGCTCTTTGAACTGGCGAGGCAGGGAGTGACGATCCTGGTATCGACTCACTACATGGACGAGGCTGAGCGTTGCCACCGCTTGGCGATTCTGGATCACGGGGTTAAAGTCGCTGATGGGGCGCCGACTGCGTTGATGGCTGATCTGGAAGCCACAGTGATCAGCATTCGGGCACCTGATGTCATTAAGTTCCGGCGGGAAATACTGGGATGGCCCGATGTCTACAGTGTGACCCAGTTGGGTGAGCAGCTGCGAGTTCTGATGTCACGCGACGCGTCGAATGCGGTCGAACTGGCATGCCAGCGCCTGGGTCCAATGGTCGAGCATAATCAGGTCAATGCCGTTGCGGCCAACCTCGAGGATGTGTTCGTCATGTCAACCCGCCAGGGGCGTGAGGCAGTGGCATGAGCTGGCGCCGGCTGTTGGCGGTAATACGCAAGGAAATCTGGCAGTTAAAGCGCGACCGCCTGACCTTTGCCATGATTTTAGGCATACCCGCCATGCAGATACTGATGTTCGGTTACGCGATCAACACCGATGTCAGGCATATCAATACCGCGGTGGTCGATCAGGCCAATACACAGTTGTCGCGTTCCTTTATTGCTGATATCCGCGCCAGCCAGGTGACCCAAGTGCGCTACCAGGTGGCACAGGCCAGCGAACTCGAAGACCTGATGCGCTCCGGTAAAATCAGTCTTGGTATTTTTGTTCCTGCTGATTTTGAACGGCGTATTCAGGATGACTCCCGCCCGGGGGTGCAATTGCTGGTTGACGGGAGCGACCCGATCATTCTCGGAGTGGCGCAGCAGCTGACGGCGATGCGGTTGAAGCAGGATACGCAGGCCGGGCTCCCGGTGACCGGCCCTCTCTTCGAGCTACGTAATTATTACAATCCTGAGCACCGTTCGGCAGTGAACGTGGTTCCCGGCCTCATCGGCGTGATCCTGACCATGACCATGATGATGTTCACGGCTGTCGCGATTGTGCGCGAGCGAGAGCGTGGCAACCTGGAACTGCTGATCAACACGCCGATTTCCACCTTCGAGCTGATGGTGGGTAAGGTGCTGCCGTATATCGTCATCGGTCTGGTGCAGGTTACCCTAGTGCTGGTACTTGGTATGTGGCTTTTCGACGTACCCTTACGCGGCAGCCTGTGGCATGTCTATGTTGTGTCGCTGATGCTGGTGGCCGCCAACCTCACTCTGGGATTACTGTTCTCGACCCTGGCCAGGAGTCAGTTTCAGGCCGTGCAAATGGCATTCTTCGTGATGTTGCCCTCCATCCTGCTCTCCGGCTTTATGTTCCCATTCGATGGCATGCCTAAGCTCGCGCAGTGGATTGCCGAGGTACTTCCGCTGACGCATTTCGTGCGCCTGATCCGGGGCGTGATGTTGCGGGGAGCAAGCCTGTCCGAGCTGTATGTCGAACTTGTCGCCCTGAGCCTGATCACCCTGGTGACACTGATCCTGGCAACATGGCGGTTCAGCAAACGCCTCGATTGATGTTGCCGGTGGACAAGTGTTGCCTGCACGACCCGATTCCCAGGTGTTTATCAGTACCCGCCAACCCAGGGCGATGGTTGGGACGGGCAATACCCCTTGGGGCAATGGGACTATCAAGAGATAGCAGGGGAGAGTAAATGAATGAAACAGTCCCGGTGATCGAGCAGCTCTTTCAATCGTTGCTCCCCAGTATCGAACACTTTCATTCACTGGCCTATTGGATGGCCTTTGTGGTGGCCTTTGCCGAGACCGCGTTGGTGGTTGGTCTGCTGGTGCCAGGTTCCACGTTGCTGCTTCTTCTGGGTGCACTGACCGCCACGGGGCATATCGATTTTGCCGGGGTGTTCTGGTTCGGCGTCACCGGAGCGGTACTTGGGGATAATCTCAATTACTGGCTGGGTAAGCGCTACGGGCAACACTGGCTCAAGAATGGCATCTGGTTCCTAAAACCCGAGCATTTCGAACAGGGACACGAGTTCTTCGACCGCAATGGTGCCAAGAGTGTTTTCCTAGGCCGATTCATCCCTAGCATCAAGGAGATTGCCCCCTTTGTCGCCGGCTCTGTCGGTATGCGCCAGCGGATTTTTCTCTTATGGAACCTGCTTGGGGGAATTGGTTGGGGAATACAATGGATTGGTGGGGGGTACCTGTTTGGCCAGTCACTCGCGCTGGCCCATGCTTGGATGTCGCGAATCGGTTTGCTGTTCCTTGCGATCCTGTTGCTGTGGCTGCTGCTTTGGTATGTGGAGCATATCCTGGTCCGCCAGGGACCGCAGATCTGGCTGCTGCTGAAGTCCCTGTACCGTTCGGTTGCCAGGGCACTGGCAGCTAATCTTTATCTGAAACAATTCAATCGCAGCCACCCCCGCCTGATGGGGTTTATCGATCAGCGACTCGATCGCAACCGTTTTTCGGGATTACCGTTGACCCTGCTTTCGATGTCCCTGCTGTACATCGCCATGCTCTTTGGCGGTATCGTTGAGGACTTCCTGACCTCCGACCCCATCGTGGCGGTGGATCATACAATGGCCCAACTGGTGGCACGCTTCCGCCCGCCCGAACTGATCCTGGCATTCACCTGGATCGCCGCTCTTGGCATTACGAAGGCGGCAGCTCCATTGATCCTGTTTGCCCTGGTTGGTGCCTGGTTTGCGAAAGGAAGATGGTTAGCGATTTCCCTGTTGGTATCAGCTGCCGGAACAACCGTCTTCACGCTATTGAGCAAGCTGGCCTTTCATCGCCCAAGACCTGTCGAAGCCATTTTACTGGAGCACTCCTTTTCTTTTCCCAGCGGTCATGCATCAATTGCTGTAGGCTTTTACGGATACCTCGGTATGTGCTGGTACGTGCCACGCAGGACCTCCGGTCACGCATCAATCGCTTGCTGGTGATTCTACTGGTTATCCTGGCGATTGGTTTAAGCCGAATCATGCTCGGTGTACACTACCTGAGTGATGTCTGGGCAGGCTACCTGGTAGGCGCAGGTTGGTTGGTCATTGCGATCACCTTCAGCGAATGGGCGACTCGTGATCAGCGGATCGATTGGTAGGCGGTGCTTGAACCGAAACAACGACGCCTGTTATGGCTGCTGGCGTTCGCAGCACTAGGAACCTGTCGGATTTAACCAGTCCCATTTGATAAAATACTGTAAGCCAAAGAATAACGAACCGAAGTCAGTATGTCAGATAAATTCCGCACGATTAATCGAGACACCCCCTATCTGTTGCCGCCCTCATTACAGGACTGGCTACCAGAGAACCATTTGGCGCGATTTATCGTGGACATCGTAGAACAGCTGGATCTGAAAGAGCTGGAATCTCAATACGGTGGCGGAGGAAAAGCACCCTACCATCCAGCCATTTTGCTTTCACTGCTGTTCTACGGTTACGCAACCGGCGTATTCTCCAGCCGAAAGTTGGAGCAAGCCACCTACGACTCCGTGGCCTTCCGGTTCATTACGGCAGACAGCCATCCAGACCATGACACCATCGCCACCTTTCGCAAACGCTTTCTCAAGGAGTTGAAGGGATTCTTTGTCCAGATATTAGTGATAGCCAAGGCGATGAGTCTTTTGAAGATAGGCAATGTGAGTTTGGATGGGACAAAGGTCAAGGCCAATGCCAGCAAACACAAGGCGATGAGTTGGGGGTATGCCAACAAGCTTGAAGAGCAGCTTCATCGTGAAGTCGAGCTGTTGCTGAAAAAGGCCGAACAGGCCGATGCAGAAGAAGAGCCGGAACTGGATATTCCAGAGGAACTCAAACGTCGTGAGGACCGGCTTGCTGCGATAGCCAAGGCTAAGAAAGAGATCGAACGAAGAGCGCGTGAGCGCTTTGAAAAAGAACGGGCGGAATACGAAGAGAAGGTGAAGCGGCGTAAGGAACGAGAGGAAAAGACAGGGAAGAAGGCCAGAGGTAGAGTGCCAAAGCCGCCAGAAGAAGGTCCACAGGAAAAAGACCAAGTCAATTTCACGGATGAGGAGTCACGCATCATGCCCTCATCGGAAGGGTTTGTTCAGGCCTATAACGCCCAAGCGGCAGTTGATACCGGTACCCACCTGATCGTGGAGAACCATATTACCCAGCAACCCAATGACAAACAGGAAATAGAACCTGCACTTGCACAACTGAAGGCAGCAGAAGAGCAGCTGGGAAAACCACAAGGTCTGTTGGCGGATACGGGTTACTTCAGTGAAGAGAATGTCAATCGTTGTGAAGCACAGGAGATCACCCCCTACCTCTCCGATAGCCGCGAACAGCACAACCTGCCGCTGGAAGAGCGGCTGAAACAGGTGCCGCCCTGCCCGGAAGATGCCGATATGTTAACCCGAATGAGGCATCGACTCAGTACACCGGAAGGCAAGGCCGTGTATGCCACACGGAAATCGACAGTTGAGACCGTCTTCGGCATTATCAAAGAAGTAATGGGATTTCGGCAATTTCACCTTCGAGGGAGTGATTCAGCGCAAGGTGAATGGAATCTGGTATGTACGGCATGGAACCTGAAGCGGATGCATGCGCTGGCAGGCTGAGATATCGACAAGGATAGGTCAGTCTTTCATAATTCACTGCCCTACATAGGGCTTATATTCCTACAGAGGCAGCGATTATGGGAAAAACACGGTGGGCCGGAAAATATCCCTGGCTCAATGGATCAAACCCGACAGACTCCTAGTGCAGGAAGGCTTCTGGCATCTTCTTTGTTCATGACGGCAGTATATCATGATCTATTAACATGCCGGGTTAATAACAAGCGACTGTGACGTCACATTGGTCAATCCATTGGCAGCACCTTTCAGCATTCTGAATGACACCTGTTCGGGCCAGACTTTGACCCCGGCGGCAAGTTGTACATTGGCGGTCAGTTTTGCGCCGACTGTCATAGGGATATTCAATGACAGCCTTGACATCCCATCGGATGGTCCGGATGAAGGTTCGGTGACAGTTAATCTGTCTGGTACCGGTGTGGTCGCGGGTGAGGATGATGGTGGTTTTGGAAGCACGGGTCCACTCGAACTGTTGTTTGGCTTGCTGGGTCTTGTATTTGTATTCGCTGCGCGCAATAGAGAACGAAGCGAAGGCGCGTAGTCCCAGATAGGCGTAGGTGCGGGCGTATGGCCGGGGTTGTGAAATAGGACTGGGGTGTCCGTTTCGCATCCTTAGCGTCACGTCACACTTGCTCGATGCATTCGGTAAAACTTATTAGGAAGTGAAACTATAAGCGTTTTTGTTCCCAGTAAGGCGTGTTCTGAGATCCATACAAATCAAGAGCTTAGCGAGAAATTGCTAGGCTCTTTGTTTATACGCCCCTCCTGATAGTTACTTTTTCAAATTGGCTTCCGTGAAAAATGGATTTTTCTCGCTAAGTCAATCCACCTGTTGCACTATTGGATCTGGGGTTCTTCATGGTTTTTTGGAGGGTTTGATGGCGGAGTGCTGCTGATGGGATTGAGTCTATTTCGGTCCAGTCAGGCTCATTGGTTTGAGGTCTATGTACCGCGAGATCAGACTGTCCATGCGATAGAGGTGCTGGCGGAGACAGGGGATGTTCAACTCGAACTGGATCCCAGGCAGACCACCCACCTCAATGTCAAAGGCATTAAATCCCTGATCAGGGAATTCGACAGTTTCTGCGGTTCACATAATCTCTCGTTGCCGTCGAATAATGCAATTCCTGCGCACTTGGTGGGTGAGCCTGAGGAAGTGGCTAAGTCGTCGGTGGAATATTTCAGGAGATGGGCTGCCCGGTTGTTCGCGATCCAGGATGTACTCAAATTGCTCCAGGGGGAAAAGGCCGATCTATCCCTCCTTGATGCTTGCCTGACGGCGCTTGAATCCAACGCCTCCGGTATCGAGTCTTTTTCCCACGATACGGATTTTCTCTTCAAAGGTGTCTATGCATGCCCTCAGCACCATCCGCTGAACGTTTCACTTAAAGAGATATTTTCCGAGAAAGTTTCCGGCGAAACCCATGACTTCTTTTTTCTGGCTGGTTTGCCTGACCGGAAACTGCTGGTCGATCATGTAGTTGAGTCTTCGGATTGTATTCAACTCGATGTACCAGAGTGGTTGCCGGGAGAGTGTGATGAGCAGAGGGCCGCTATTGATCTCCGAATGGAAGATCTGGACAAGGAGATTGCAGGACATATTGCTACGCTGAAGGCGTACTGGCGTGATGCAGAATTAAAGGAGGCACTTGCTAATATCGCTGTACTTCGCTGGTTCGTTGATTATTCGTCTCAATTGACTGCTCGCCAAAAGGTCTGTCACGTCACTGGTTGGACGACTGCATCCGGTCCCTCTGTTATCCGCAAAACTCTGGAAAAAGCGGGTATCCATGCGCTTACAAGGTATCCGACCCCATCCGTTACTGCAACGGCGCCGGTTACCGTGCTGCAGTCCTGGTGGGGCAAACCCTTTCAGATATTTGCCACTATGCCTGGACTGCCTGGGAAAGGAGAGATCAATCCCTATGTGGTTCTGCCCTTTGTTGTGCCGTTGATATTTGGTTTCATGTTCCCTGATCTTGGACATGGGTTTGTTTTGGTTTTGCTGGGGTTTGTGCTCTCCTTTCGCTGGCCGCAGTTACGTTTTTTCGTGCCATGCGGGATTGCTGCCATGCTCTTCGGTATCGCTTTTGGTGAGGTGTTCGGTCTCGAAGATGTAATTCCGGTGATATGGTTCAGACCGCTCCATGAGCCGGTCAGGGTGATCGTCATATCATTGGTGCTTGGTAGCGGACTGATACTGATGGGCTTGGTTTTTGCTGCGATTGAGGCGGCTTGGCAGAAGCGGCTGTTAAAGTGGTTTATGGTTGATGGCGCAGTTTTATTCCTCTATATCTGCGCGCTTGTCACGCTGTTTTTCCCTCAAGCATTCCCGCTGATAATTGTGGCTGTCGTGTGGTACATGATTGGTAGTCTTGTTATTCATCGGGATGAGGGTATTGCGGCGCTGCCTGGGATTATTGGGCGTATTCTGCACAGCAGTTATGAGTTGGTTATCAATAGCCTCTCTTTTATCCGGGTGGGTGCCTTTGAGCTGGCCCATATGGCAATGTCTTCTGCTGTATTTTCGATGGCAAATTTGATTGAAAGCTCAACGGGGCATTATCTGGTTCTTGTCATGGGCCACCTATTGGTTATTGGGATCGAGGCACTGTTGGTTTTTGTGCAAACAACACGCCTGATTTTGTTCGAATTCTTCATACGGTTTCTGCGTGCGGATGGCAGGGTATTTAGTCCATTGACACCACCTGTAAAAAAACCAAGAATATAATGATTTTGTGGTCGTGATCATTATTACAAAAGAATTCGCGTTTATACTTTCTCGATATCCTGAATTGCGAGAAAAAGTTTTTGGGAAGACCAATATTCATGTGCGGTATAGAGCAATGGCGATGTTTCCTTGCAAGGATTTATCTACTTGTCGTGGTGAGCCTTCCAGCGTTCGCTGAGCCACCCGACTCATCACCCATACCTGAGGCACGAGTGGCTCGTGCAGTATTTACCTCCGGAATTGAAGCTCGTGAACCATTAGACCGGATGGTGGTACTGGAAAACTCTGCCACCAGCATTTACTTTTTCACCGACCTGAGGAATTTGCAGGGGCGCAAGGTTACGCACCGGTGGGAGTTTGATGGCCAGGTGATATCTGAGATCCCCTTTGAAGTGGGTGGACCCCGCTGGCGGGTTTTTTCACAGAAGACCCTGAATCCCAACATGCTGGGTAAATGGACGGTTGTGGTTGTGGATCAGTCCGGCTGGCCTCTGCATGCGTCGATTTTTGAATACAAACCAGCGGAATAGACAG